>DASXZV010000036.1:0-2507 GCA_036501715.1 Solirubrobacteraceae bacterium
CTTGGTGACGCGTCAAGGCCTTCCCGGCTGGCGGTGCGTGTGCGCGTTGGATCGAGCGGAT
The DNA here is from genome assembly GCA_036501715.1 of Solirubrobacteraceae bacterium. GTDB lineage: Bacteria > Actinomycetota > Thermoleophilia > Solirubrobacterales > Solirubrobacteraceae > Palsa-744. The sequence goes on from DASXZV010000036.1 coordinate 62, forward strand.
CGTGTGCGCGCGGGCGCCCGGCCTTACTTCGGTCCACGACCCTCGGGTTGGCTCCGGGGCCGGCGACAAGATGTTTGATGGGGTGATCCCGCTGGGGGAAGCGTTGCGGCCGCTCGATCTTTCTAGGCCGTCCACGCGAACGTGTCGGCAGCAGCAGTGAGGGAGCCGGCCGCGGCGCATCAGTGTGAGTGAGGACTTGACGCGCGCACACGATCTGCTTGTTGGGAGGAAGTTCGTGGTCTGCTGCGCCGGCCTGCTGGCCGGCGCTCGTTGCTGCACAGCGGAGCCGAAGCGCGGGTCAAGCGGCCAGGGCATCTGCAGGCTCGCGGGTTGCTGGACGCTCGGTCTTGCGAGCACCGCCGCTTGACGCGCGGCGCGCGGCTCCGCTGCCTGGCCGCTCGTCTGGGAGTGGCGTTAGGGCGTCCTCGCCGAGTTCGCGTAGCGTGTGGTAACAGCGCTTGAGCAGCTTGCGCGCGAGCGCCAGGCAGGCGCGGTTCCCGCCGAGCCGCTCGGCTGCCTGCTCGTAGTACTCGCGGTCGGGTGAGCCGGGGCGCCGCGCGGCTTGGGCTGCCTCGTACAGCGCCCAGCGCAGTGCCGGCGGCCCCTGGCGGCTGAGGCGCCCGGGCGCGCGATGGCGGTCGGATTGGTAGACGGTGATGTCCATGCCGCCGTACCTGACGGCATCACGACTGTTGTCAAACCTGCGGCAGTCACCGAGTTCAGCGAGGATCGTGACCGCGCACATCTCCCCGATCCCGTAGTACCGGTCGATCAGCGCTTTGCAGCCTGTCTGCCGGCGCGCGTACGAACGCAGCTCTCGACTGAGCGGCTCGAGCTGCGCGTCGAGCGCGTCGATCAGCGTCAGCGAGACGGTGAGCTGCTGGCGCGCTGTCTGCGGCAGCGTCAGCGCTGTGAGCCAGTCACGGCCGTCGCCCTTCATCAGCTGACGCCGCTGCGGGCAGCCGTGGTGATAGAGCACCGCCTGGATCCGCTGCTGCCACTCCGAGTGCTGCTCGATCAGCGTGTGACGCAGCCTCACCTGAGCGCGCAGATCGAGGATGTGATCGGGCGGGATCCACGACTCCGGCAGGCGCCCGGCCAACAGCAGCTCACGGTGATGGCGGGCGTCGGCGCGGTCGGTCTTCGCGCGCTGCTTGTTCCCGCGCCGCGCCGCGGTCTCCGCCGGCTCGGCGAGATGCACCACTGCGCCGACCGCCCGCAACTCCTCGACGAAGAACCGCCAGCCGGTCGTCGCCTCGAGCGCGACCTCCAACTGCTGACCGGCGAACCGCTCAAGGAACCGGCGCACGCCGGCGCGATCCGCCGGCCTTACCCGCGCGCGGCTGATCTCGCCGCTGACCACATCGATCCACTCGGCGGTGATCTGCGCGCGATGCTGGTCCACGCCCATCACGATCGACATCCAACGCCTCCTTCATCGCGGCACCACCCGAGCGGGGCGAACAACGGCAGCGTCCAGCCCGACCCATCGATAGCGTTGGGCCACGGTCGGTGCCTTCTGTTGAACGGTCCGGCCGCGCGGCCTCTAACCCGCGCGCGCCTTACCTATGCTGTTCGACACGAAGGCCCGGCCACCTCTGCACGCCGCGACCTCACGCGCCTTCCCGGAACCTCTCAGACGGGGGACCGGACATGACATCTTTCGGCTGCCGGCATTCGCTTCTCGGTCATCCTGTTCCCGCCGAGGAGTTGGGCCCTCCTTGCGGTCGGCTTACCGGAACCTGGGTCCGGACCTCGACGGGGTTACCGCGTTCCGCACGCACGAGCTGCGACCGTGCAGGGCGCCCTCTGTGCCCCGGGGACAACGGTGCTCACCCCGGACCGAAGCCACTTCCCGGCCGGCGCCCGCCGCTTCGCAGCGGCCAGTCCCTGCACCCCGCCGCACTTCCCATCGACAGGGATCTCGCTTAACGAGGCATCAACCAAGAGGTTCACACGTGCTCGCCCGTCCGATCTTCCCTCGCCTGTGGCCGCCCGGATGGAACGGGCCGCCCTTGGGCTTCCCCCGGGCTTCGCACCCCGCCGACCAAGAGCCGACAACGCACGCCGAGGTGGAGACAGGCCATCGAGCACGGACCTGGAACTACCGCTCAACTCACATCCGTCGATCTCCAATCCGGTAGTTCTCTCGTGATGTGCGACCTCGTGTCGCACATGGCAAGGCACTCGTGGTGTCGTGTGAGTGCCCGATGAGCGCCGTTCGCTATGAGCGATAGTCACTTCCGGCGCGCGGCAAGAAGGCCGGGCAGGCCGCCCACACAAGCGCAGAGGACGCCGGCGAGCCACATCCAGTGCGAGTTGGTGCCGGAGAAGTCGATGGCGACTGAGGTGACACCAGTGAACACGCACCACGCGACGAGTAGCGCCATCATCAGCGTCCATGCCCATACGGCCGCCAGCCGCTTTCCTGAAGCAATAGCCCACA
>DASXZV010000037.1:0-116613 GCA_036501715.1 Solirubrobacteraceae bacterium
CGCAGATCATCTTCGGTGTCCCATTGCGTCTGCAGCGCATCACGGTCAACATCGACCGGCCGGGGTTCATGTTCAACCCCACCAACTGCACCCAGCAGCAGATCACCGCGACGATCTCAGGCTCCCAACAAGCCACCGCCAGCGTCAGCAGCCCGTTCGCCGTGGCAGGCTGCAAAAGCCTCGCATTCAAACCGAGCTTCGCGGTCTCCACCAGCGGACATACCAGCAGGGTAGATGGTGCGAGTCTTGACGCGAAGGTCTCCTACCCCGCGGGGTCGGTCGGTAGCGAGGCGAACATCGCGCGCGTCAAAGTCGAACTACCAAAGATCCTCCCCGCGAGGCTGACCACGTTGCAGAAGGCGTGTCTGGCCGCACAGTTCGCCGCCAACCCCGCCGGGTGCCCCCCGGCGTCGGTCGTGGGGATCGTGAGGGCGACTACGCCGCTGTTGCCGGTTGGCCTTGAAGGCCCGGCCTACTTCGTTTCGCACGGTGGTGAAGCGTTTCCGAGCCTCGTCGTCGTGCTCCAGGGCGACGGCGTCCGGGTCGACCTCGTCGGCACCACCCTCATCAAGAACGGCGTCACGAGCTCGACGTTCAAGACCGTGCCCGACGTACCCGTCGGCACGTTCGAGCTCTACCTCCCCGAGGGCCCCTACTCCGCGCTCGCCGCGACCGGGAACCTCTGCGCCACCACCAAGACGCTCACCGTCAAGCGCCGCGTCACCAGACACATAAACGGCCGCACCGTACAGCGCACCGTCAAGACCCGCGAGCGCCGCCCCGCGACCCTGCAGATGCCTACGGAATTCGTTGCGCAGAACGGCACGGTAATCCACGAGAGCACACCGATCAAAGTCACCGGCTGCACCAACGGGAGGACACACAAATGACCAACACCCACCACACACCCCACCTCCCCATGTCTATCCTCGCGGTTCTCACTGTGCTCCTGGTGCTGGCTACCGCGTCTATCGCGCACGCCAACACGCCACCCGTCAAGCTCATACCCACAAGCACCATCGACAATGGCTTCGCATATCCCGAAGGCGTCGCGGTCAACAACGACCCCACGAGCCTGACCTACGGCAACGTCTACGTCGCGGACCGCGGCAACGGCCGCGTGCAAGAGCTCACCGCCAGCGGCGTGTTCGTGAGCATGTTTGGCCGCCAGGTCAACCAGACCAGGACAGAAGCGGTCAACGCTAAAGGCGGCACCCCGACACAAGCCGAAAGCGAAGAAGAGAACATCTGCACTGCCGCCTCAAAAGACACCTGCCAAGCCGGCACAAGAGGCCAAGCACCAGGCCAATTCGACCGCGAACCGATGCATATCGCTATCGATCCATCAAGCGGCGACGTCTACACAGTCGAACGGGATAGCGGCGAAGACGGCTCTGGCAAGCTCGTCGTTGGTGGGCGTGTCCAGGAGTTCACGGCCGAAGGTCGCTTCGTGCTCGAGGCCGGCCAGGAAGTCAACGCGCACACCAAAGGCAACACCTGCACACGCGAAGAAATCGAAAAAGACGGTGTGCAGTGCACGGGCCCCGCACTGCACCCGCCAGGGTTCCTCGGGGCTGGGGTAGCCGAACCCGGTGGGTTTGCGTCTCCAGAATCGGCGGCCGTCGGGGGCCCCGAAGACCTCGTCTATGTCGGTGAAGAACACCGCGTCCAGGAGTTCGAAACGGACGGCAAGTACAAGCGCGAAATCCCCCTAATAGCAATCTCCTCAAGCGAAAGCAGCGAGGTGACAGCGCTTGCGGTTAATGAAACAGGCGACGTATACCTCGACTACCGCAACACCGACTTGAACGTCGAAGGCGAAAACACGCTCCGCGAGTTCGACCTCACGGGCCAGCAGATCGCGGGCTTCCCCTTGAACACCAGGTCACCCGACGCTTTGTCTCTCGTTATCCAATCATTGAGTGTGAGCTCGTCTGGTCGTCTGGCGGTGAGCGAGGTAGAAGATGTCAAACCGGGCCCGGGAGTTGGATCGGAATTGAGGTTCTTTGGGTCGCTCTTGGAAGACGTTAGTGGTCGTCTGATCACAGAATTCAGCGAGCCGGAATCGCACACTGCGGGTGTTAGGGGTAGTGCGTTTGGTTCAAGCGGTGAACTGTATGTCGTCAAAATCGAAGAAGGTGTATTGGTGTATCGGCCTGTTCCGGTCGCGGAACTCACTACCGGCTCGCCGGCTTGCTCGCCGGGTGTTGAAAATGGGTCTGATACGGCGTTTGCGTGTACGTTGGCTGGGGAAGCGAACCCTGAGGGTGTTGCTGGAACTGAAGTATTCTTCGAACTGGGCCGCACGAGCGCGCTTGGTGAAGTCACTACCAAGCAGCCAGTCGGCAGCACGGGTCCGGTATCAGCGGGTGTACAGGGGTTGCTTCCTGATGAAACCTATTACGAGCGGCTAGCGGGCGAAGACGAAAACGCCAAGGCGCCTGAACGTCTCACGGGCGAAACGGTGTCCTTCGTGACGCCGAGCGTCGCGCCGAAGATCCTGGGTGCTCCGAGCATCTCGTTCCTCACATCATTCTCGGCTGTGTTCTCCAGTGAGCTGAACCCGGAGAACACGAACACGACATATGAGTTCCAGTACGGCACGTGCGAAAACCTCGATGCCTGCCCAGGCGCGTTGAGCACCAGGACGCTTGAATCCGCTGCCTACGGGCAGACGACAGCGATCCTCGAAGCCAGGGACCTAACGCCCGCCACGGTCTACCACTACCGCCTACTGGCCAGCAACCAGCACCTCGTCGCGGGCAAGCCCGAAGGCGGTGTGGTCAGCGGCGCGGTAGGCACCTTCTCGACCGGCGCGGCGCCTGTCCCGCAGGCAGCCAGCGGACCCGCGAGCGCGCTCGGCACGACATCCGCGACGATCACGGGATCGGTGAACCCAGACGGGCAACCCGCGGTATACACCTTCGAAGCCGGCCTCTATGAAGGCGCCGCGACGCAGTACGGTGTCGTGTTCACCGCAACGGTCGGCGCTGTCACGACAGCGGTCCCGGAGACTGTGGGACTCAGCGGCTTGCAGCCGGGCGCTACCTACGCCTACCGGATCAAGATCACAAGCGGCTACGGCACCGCCTACGGCGAAACACTCACCTTCACCACACAGGGCCTGCCCGCCGTCCTGACCGCACCACCCACACCCGTGCTGCTCGCCATCCCGGCGATCGCGTTCCCCAAGCCAGCGAGGGCGAAGAACAGCACCCGCAAAAAGACGAGCGGCGCGCCCAGCCTCTCCGCCGCGCTGGAGGCGTGCAAGAAGAAGGCGCCGGGCAAGCGCTCGGCCTGTGAGCGCCGCGTGCGCAAACAGCACGCCAAGAGCAAGGGAGGCGCCTAGCAAAACCCACACGACGCGGCAGCGAAGCGCACCCTAAACGAAGGGGCACCGGTAAACGCGGGGCGCCCTGTAAGAGATCTTGATGAGGAAAGGCGGCAAGCGATGTTCACAAGGATACGTAGACGAGTCACCTACGCCAACGTCGCAGTGACGTTTGCGCTGGTGTTTGCGATGAGCGGCGGCGCATACGCCGCCGGCAGGTACACGATCACCTCCACCCGACAAATCAGCCCAAAGGTACTCAAGTCACTCAAAGGCGCCCGCGGTAACACCGGGCCCGCCGGTACAGCCGGCGGGCAGGGCCCCGCCGGCTCCGTCGGCGCGCAGGGCTCCGCCGGTACTAAAGGCGAAACTGGTGCCACAGGCGAAAAAGGCGAAACAGGCATCCCCGGCAAACCCGGAGAACCCGGCAAAGAAGGCTCCCCCTGGACCGCCGGCGGCACACTTCCCCCCGAAAAGACCGAGAAGGGCACCTGGACGATAACCGTACCCCCACCCGTCGAACCCGCGCCAGGAGAACACACGATCAGCCTCGACCGCGCGCCGATCTCGTTCAACATCCCCCTGGAAACGGCGCCCACCGGAGTATTCCTAAAGGAAGGCGAAAAACAAACTGGATGCCAGGGGACCGCAGAAGAACCCACCGCCGAACCAGGATACCTCTGCGTCTACGCCCAAGTTGAAGTAAAGCCACCGCCCGGACTGGCCGTTGGCGCGACATACCCGTTTGGCGCTGTCCTAGGCGCCTTGAATGGTGAACCAGGTGGAACGGCTTACGGCAGCTGGGCCGTTACCGCCCCCTAAACATCAACGACAAGAACACCATCAAATCCCGCGTTTAACTGAATCAACTCGTTGACGGGAAGCTCCGCTCGCGGGTAGGATCAACTAGTGACTCATGGCCCAGCGGTGAAAATCATCACACCGTTGGGCCGGCTGTAGATCACATCCCTGGGTAACCCTCAAGCACAGGAAGGTGCGTATGAAGACAGTCAAGATGCTGTCCACGGCATTTACCATCATGCTCGCAACCCTCAGCCTGACAGCAACCGCAGCATCCGCCCATACATGGCTGGTCGGTGGCTCCGAAGTAACGAGCCGGACTGCGGATGAATCGCTCGCGCTGAACATGCTTTTCGAAAACGTTGATGAGGGGTACGCGATGGCGTGCTCTTATGCCACCAAGGGCTACGTCAACGCGGAAGGCAAGGGCGAAATCACCAGTATCAAGGGCGAAACGGGCAGCAACGTGATCTCATGTTCACTGGATCAGTCGAGTTTAGAGTGCAAGTCGATGGTGAGCGTGGAAGCGAAGAATCTGCCATGGCACACTGAACTCGCCACGGTCTCCGGTGAACTGCGCAACACTATTACCATTGGCAGCAGCGCGGCATGGATCGTAAAATGCCATGAAGCAGGCGGCGGCCTACGAGAAAACGTCTGCTCTGCTGCATCCAGCGCGGACATCACAAACGCCATCGGCGGCGTGGAAGAGACTTACCACGAATCACCCAAAACAAAATGCCTTGTCGATGGGGGAAACGCTTTAAGCACTAGCGGAACCGAACTGCTGAGGACCTTGACGGGAAATCTCAGCGCCAAATAGCGGTGGCTGCCGATCACGAGCGATAAGCCGTAGCGCGGCCCGTAAATACGGTGCCGGCGGGGTCTCGACACCCCGCCGGCACAACAGCTGCAGCTGGGCGAGTACGACTGGGATCGGGTGTTGGTCCGTGGGTCGCGGCCCGCGTTCTCGCGCAGGGTACCGGCTTTGCGAGACCCCACACCATGCTCGGTTCGAGGTCGTTCCCACCTACTCGTGCTTCTTGCGCGCTGCCTGGAACTCAATGTGCCGGGTGATCGGCGACGTGTCATTCTGGATCACCGACAGGTCGACCGTGAGTGTGTGTCGCACCGCGAGTAGCCGTTTTCCGGCGGCGTTGAGCGAGACGGTGAGCTGCCTGTAGGTACCCGGCTGGAGGGATCCCGACGACCAGGTCGTCCCATCGCTGGTGAGATACGTGCTCCCGTCCTCGAACGAGTCGGCGAGGCAGAACGTTCCGGCACAGGACACCGAGAACTGATCGTCGAGCGCGGTCCCTGCCCCGTGACGCTGCGGAGCCGTCCAGGTGGACCCGTTGAACTTCTCCGTGTTGTCCGAGGTGTCCGCGGCGACGCAGAACGTGCTCGACATACACGACAGCCCGCTCGCCACGGCGCCGGTCGGCTCCAGGACGGAAGCCCCGCTCCAGTTCGCGCCGTTGTACGTGTAGTAGTTCTCGTTGCTGCCGTTTCCGGGCAGCGCGGCGACGCAGAACTGGGCCGACACACAGGACACCTGCAGGTCGGAGGTGTCCGATGGCAGCGACCCAAGAGTTGCCACCGGTGACCAGGAGCCGCCGCTGTACTTGAACGTGTCGCCCGTGCCGTCGATGGCCATGCAGAACGAGGTCGTCGGGCAGGAGACGGCGTCGAACCCGTTGGCGGCGAGTTGAGTGCGAGCGGAAAGGGTCTCGCCCTACAGCGTGTAAGCCCCGCCGCTGTCGTCGGTCGCTGCGCAGAAGATGCTGCTGGATGCGCACGAGATAGAGGCGATCTCTTCCGTGCTCGGGGAGAGCTGTGCGCTGAGATCTGACCGCAGGGCGTGGTCTTGCACGACGAGGTCGAGCCCGCCGGTGACGCAGTACGACGGCGCGGAGCACGAGACCGTGTTCAGCGCCCACACAGGCGATGCGATCAAGACGGTGGACGCCAACCCCTGGCCAGGGTCGTCTGGCCCACCTCGATCACATAGCCGTCAGGATCGCGGATGTAGCAGCGTATCTCGGTCGCGTGCTTCTTCGGCGGCGTTAGGAATTGGGCGCCCCGCTCGCTCCACTCAGCGTACACCGCGTGGATGTCCGCAACCCGGATGTTGAGGAAACTGTTCACCCGATCCGGGTCGGGCGGCGTCTCGAGCGTGACGGTCGGCTTGTCGTCGGTCGGACCTCCTCCGACGTTAATGATGATCCAGCTGTTGGCTAGCGCTACGTACGTCACCTCGTCATCCCCCTCGCCTGAGATGACGATCCTGCCGCCGAGTACGTCGGTGTAGAAGCGGCGGGAACGCTCGACATCATCTGAAACGATGAAATGGGCCAAGACCATCTCCTGGTCGATGGTGCTCATGCTGACCTCCGTTGTTGGAATTGATTCCATAGTCGCGCCTTGCACCGCACATTACGCCTGTGTATGTCCCTGGTCTGCTGCCGGGCGCCATCGCCACCGCCCACGGCGCCACGATCACAGCGCGAGCCGCCCGGAGGCGGCCTCGACATCGCTGAGCCTTTCTCAGCACCGCCCTATCCAGGGCCTCATGACGAGACGAGTCATCCCTGCGGATGAAGTGGATCGCCGAAAATGGTCCTCTGGGCTGATTGATATCCAGGGCGCTCCAGTTATCGTGAAGGAAGTGATCGAGTCGGGAGATCTGGGCAAGCGAGACGCCGAGCTTCCGCTGATCGGTCGTTTCCTTCCCGCACCGGCCGCGGCGAAGGTACCGGAGGTCATCCTCATCTTCTGGGTCGTGAAGATCCTGACGACCGCTGGCGGGGAGGCCACGTCGGATTACCTGAAGACGTACGGCAACTTCGGGGGCGGCGGGCTCGAGGTGCTCGTGATCGTCGTGGGGCTCCTGCTGCAGTTCGGCACCCGTCGCTACCGAGCGTTTGCTTACTGGTCCCTGGCCTTTGCGATCGCGATCACGGGGACCGGCGTCTCGGATTTCCTGCATCTCGATGTCCATATCCCCTATGCGGGGACGACCCTGCTGTGGGCGGTGGTCCTGGCGGCGATCTTCTGGGTTTGGCAGCGCAGCGAGGGCACGCTGTCGATTCACAGCATCACTACCCAGCGGCGTGAGGCCTACTACTGGGCGACGGTGTTCGCGACCTTTGCCCTCGGAACCGCGCTTGGAGACTTCACTGCGACCTCGCTGAACCTCGGCTACTTGGACTCGGGCATCCTCTTCACGGTCGTCATCTTGATTCCCGCTCTGGCGCACTGGCAGTTTGGCCTGAACGGTATCGCCGCGTTTTGGATGTCCTACATCGTCACGCGGCCGCTCGGTGCGTCCTTCGCCGACTACATCAGCAAGCCCAAAAACACCAGCGGGATCAACTTCGGCGACGGCCCCACGGCCATCGTGTTCGCCATCGCCGTCTTCGTCCTAGTCTCCTACCTCGCGCTCGTCCGCCCGGACATCCAGAAGCCACTCGAAGCGCCCACTTCAGCCGTGCGAGGGCGTGATCAGCCCTGTCTCGTAGGCGAAGACGACGATCTGCACGCGGTCGCGCAGTCCGAGCTTTGAGAGGATGCGACCGACGTGGGACTTCACCGTGGCCTCGGAGAGTACGAGCTGCTCCGCGATCTCGGCGTTTGAGAGGCTGGCCGCGACCTGCAGCAGTACCTCGCGCTCCCTGCTGGTCAATAGCGCTAGACGCTCGTCCTCATCGTCCGCGGATCGAACGGGGACGGGGAGGCGGTGGGCGTAGTTCGCGAGTAGCCGGCGTGTGACGCTGGGCGCGACCACCGCGTCGCCGCTTGCGACGGCGCGGATCGCGGAGAGCAGATCGCCGGGCGGCGCGTCCTTCAGGAGAAATCCGCTCGCCCCGGCGCGCAGCGCCGCGTACACGTATTCGTCGAGGTCGAACGTCGTCAAGATGATGATGCGCGCGCTGCTGCCGGATTCGACGATCAGCTTCGTCGCTTGCACGCCGTCCATCTCGGGCATTCGCACGTCCATCAGCACGACGTCCGGTTTCAGCCTGCGCGCGGCATCGACGGCCTCCAATCCGTTCGCCACCTCGCCGACGATCGCGAGGTCCGCCTGGGTGTCCATCACCATGCGAAATCCCATCCGCATCAGCTCCTGGTCATCGGCCAAAAGCAAGCTTGTGGTCATCGTGCGACGGTCTCTGCGTCCGGCCGCAGGCGTAGGTGAACACGCCAGCCTCCATCCGGGCCAGGGCCGGCATCGAGCCTGCCGCCGTAGGCCGCGGCGCGCTCACGCATACCGCTGAGTCCGCGCCCGCTCCCGCCGAGCGAGGCTCGTGGCCCGATCCGCGCGGCGCCCTGTCCGGTGTCGGTGACCTCCAGCTCGACGCTGCGCGCCTCACAGCGCAGCGCCAGATGGGCGCTCGTGGGACGCGCCGCGTGCTTGAGCGTGTTCGTCAGCGCCTCCTGCGCGACACGGAACACGGTGAGCTGGACGCCCTCTGACAAGTCGTGCGGGTCGCCGTCGAGATCCATCGTGACTGGGATGCCGGCGGCATGGACCTGAGCCAACAGATCGTCAAGCCGATCCAGGCCCGGCTGCGGCGCAAGCGGCTGCTCGAGCGCGTCCTCACGCAGCACGCCGAGCAGCCTGCGCATTTCCAGGAGCGCCTGGCGGCCGGTCGCCGAGACCCTATCGATCGCCTCGCTCGCGCGCTGCGGCGCGGATGTCATCGTGTAGCCGGCGCCGTCAGCCAGCGAGATCATCACGCTGAGGTTGTGCGCGACGATGTCATGCATCTCGCGGGCGATACGGGCCCGCTCGGCGGCGGCCGCGAGCCGGCCCTCCTGATCGCGCTCGACTTCCAGGCGGGCGGCGCGTTCGTGGAGTGAGATCAGCAGGGCGCGCCGTTGGCGGATCGTGACGCCGAGGACGCCAGCCGCTGTCCCCAGGCCGGTCAGTCCGACCCAGATCTTCAGCGGCTCAGACGGCGACCAGCGCAGCGCGGCCATGATCGCGCCCGCCGCGACCACCGCGGCTGCAACCGCGACTTCCGCGAGATCGCTTTCGAGCGCGACCCAGTAGAGCGAGATCAACACCGCGGCGTCGGCGGGCTGCGGCGCGGAGAGCAGCCACTGGGCGAACGCGACGAGCGCGACGAGCGCAAAGCACGCACGGGGATCGCGCCGATGCAGGAGCAGAGGCGCGCAGAGCAGCACGCAGAAGACCACGGTGACAGCGTCAAGCCGGTGCTGAGTCGCCAGGGCGAAGACGCTGAGCAGCGCCACACCCGTCGCGGTGGCCAGGTCCACGGCGAAGGGATGAGCCGCGACGCGGCGAGCGTCGAACTCGATGCGGGCCAGCCACCTCGACGCCAGTTGATCTGCCTCGCGCTTCATATGTCCATATTGACGGCTCAGTCGGCCTCGGGTACGAGTTCAGGATGAGGTTCCAGGTACAGGTGCGGACGCTCGGAGTGCCTCGCGTCCTGCACGTCGACCCTGGTCACGGCGACGTATGCGACGAGCGCGATGAAGAGGATCAGCGCCAGGCCGCTGACGGTGCCGTCCCCGAGACCGAGGCCCGTGATCGCGTGCGGCTTTGAGAACCAGTCGGCAAAGGAGGCGCCGAGCGGCCGCGTGATGATGTAGGCAAACCAGAATGCGACGATCGGGTTCATGTGCAAGCGCCACCAGCCCACCGCCGGGATCGCGATGATTCCCGCGAACAAGATCACCGAGCCGAAGAAGCCCAGTTTCAGCGACGTCGCGGTCAGGTCGCCCGCGGCGGTGCCGAGCGCGAACGTCGCCAGCACCGCGGCCCAGTAGAAGCTCTCGCGGCGGCGGGTCGTGATCGAGTGAATCGAGAGCGTGCCCTCGCTGCGATGCCAGCGCCAGAACACGGCGGCCGTGACGAGCGCGAATAGCGGCGTGGTCGCCGCATAGGGGATGCTCGCGCCGTCGTGGATGCCGTCGGCGGCCATCGTGCCGAAGATCGCGACCATCATCACCGCGAACCAGTACACCGGTGCCCGGTATTCACGCTGGCGCAGTTGCAGCCAGATCGCGAACGACAGGCCGAAGATCCCGATCGCGCCGGCGATCGGCACGCTCTGCTGACCGAGGAAGTCCGACATCGACTCGCCCATGCCGGTCGTGAGCAGCTTCAGGACCCAGAAGATCACGGTGATCTCGGGGACCTTCGTCACAGCCAGTCGGGCTGTCTTGATGGGCTGGGCAGTTGCCGTCATGCGTCGCGGCGTACGAGCATGTACGCGGCAATCGTCAGCAGCACGATCGTGTATCCGCAGTACAGCGCGAACCCACCCCACGGCGAGAGCGTGTGCGGGTCCGGGATGGCCTTGGCAATCGCTCCTCCCGCGCTGGAGGGCAGGTAGGGGTTGATCGAGTCGCCGATTTCGCCCGGGAGAATGTCGACGATCCCAGGCAGCACGAACAGCAGGCCGGCGAACGTCGCGATCGCGCCCGCGGTGCTGCGGATGATCGTGCCCAGCGCGACGCAGAGGATGCCCGTCACGGTCATGAACAGCACCGTCCCGACGAGCGTGCGCAGCGCGTGCGGATGTCCCAGTGTCACGTTGACGTGATGCTCGGTGAAGATCGCCTGGGCAGCGAAGAACGCGACGAGGGCGCTCGCGAGCATCAACACGAACGTCACCGAGGCGAACACCGCGATCTTTGCCCACAGCACCGGCAGCCGTCGCGGCACCGCCATCAGGCTCGAGCGGATCATCCCGGTCGAGTACTCGCCGCTGATCACGAGCACTCCGAGTACGCCGATCGCGAGCTGCGCGAGGTGATAGCCGCCGAGGCTGCGGTCGATCGAGTTAAAGCTCGCCCGATCGCCCGGACTGAGATGCGACCAGCGGCTCATCGTGACCGCTGCGATCAACACCCCGAGACCAGCCATCGAGATGACCGCGAATAGCAGTGACCATCGCGTCGAGCGCAGCGACCACAGCTTCGTCCACTCCGAGCGCAGCACGTGTCCCTGGGTGACGCGGCCGGTGAAAGCGCGCTGAATCGGTGCCGCGGTGGCGGGGAGTGTCTCGGTGGCGCTCACGCCGTGGCCCTCACGTTCTCGGCTATTTCGTTCCCCTCGCCGGCGCTCGCGTGGTACTCGACCGCGTCGCCGGTGAGGCTCATGAAAGCTTCCTCCAGCGAAGCCTGAAGCGGCGTCAGCTCAGAGATCACGATCCGCGCCTCGAGGGCAATCTCGCCGATCTGCTCGCCGGTGAGACCGCTGACTTCCAGCACGCCCTCCTGGATGCCATGCACCTCGGCCTCACCTCGGGCCAACACGTCGCGCAGCTCGGTTGCACGAGGCGAGCAGACACGCACGTTGGCCTCGGAGGAGGCGCGGCGCACGAACTCCGCGACGGAGGTATCGGCGATCAGGCGCCCGCGCCCGATCACGATCAGATGATCGGCGGTCTGGGCCATCTCGCTCATCAGATGCGATGACAGGAACACCGTGCGCCCTTCGGCGGCGAGGTTCTTGAGCAGGTTGCGGATCCAGTGGATTCCCTCGGGATCGAGGCCGTTGGCCGGCTCGTCGAGGATCACCGTGGCGGGGTCGCCCAGCAGCGCGGCGGCCACACCCAGGCGCTGGCCCATGCCGAGCGAGAAGCTGCCGACCCGTTTGCGCGCGACCTCACGCAGGCCGACCAGCTCGATTACCTCCTCCACGCGGCTGCGCGAGATCCCGTGGGTCTGGGCTAGCGCCAGCAGGTGGTTGTATGCGGAACGCCCAGTGTGAATCGCGTGCGCCTCGAGCATCGCGCCGATCTCGTGCAGCGGCGCGGACAGCTCGCGGTAAGCACGGCCGTTGACCTTCACCGTCCCACTCGTGGGCGCATCCAGCCCCAGGATCAACCGCATCGTCGTCGACTTACCCGCCCCATTGGGACCCAGGAAGCCGGTCACGATCCCTGGCGAGACAGAAAAGCTCAGATCGTCCACGGCGACCTTCTCGCCGTACCGCTTGGTCACGCCTCGAACGTCGATCACGCCATCACAGTACGGCGCCAAGCACGCCCGCACAACGACCCGAAGGACCATCTTGCGCCTCACCGCATGCGACTCAAGTCGCATGCGACTACTACCAGGGCCCCACGCGAGCCGATCGGAGGGCGAGTGTCAGGCTCGCTCGCCGTCTCGCCGGAAGTCCCCCGAATTGGAGGAACAGGGAAGGAACATTCGTCCGCTCACTCGAAGCAGTCCTCGGGTCGGGGTAACGAGGCTGTTGCGGTGGCGAAGGTCCACCCGGAAGAACTGTCCTCTCCGCGATCCCCAGGAGGCGATCCTCTTGCATTTGAGTAACCGTACGAGCCGCCCGCGCAGTGTTCTGCGCTCCCGTCTGGCCGTCTCTGTGCCGGCCATGTCGGTGGCCGCGCTGCTGGCGGCGACGCCGGTCGGCGCGTCCGCGGGAGGGACCCCCCCGGTGACGCCTGCGTCGGTGAACATCGACACCGGAGAACTCGCCAACATCGACATCTCCGCTCTCGGCCTGGAATCGAGCGAGCTGGCGAGCGCTCTGGTGAAAGTGCCCGCGCTCAGCGCCCTGCCGACCGGCACACTCGACTCGCTGATCGCGGGGCTGCCGACGAACAGCACGCTTCAGGACCTGCTGGCCGAAGTCAAGGCGGCGACCGGCGTGGAAGTAACGACCGGCGAAGCCATCGGGGTCGTGCTCGGCGACGCCGCCGCCAACCCGGATGTCCTCTCGCACCTGCTCGGCGAGGCTGCCTCGCTCCTCCACGGCACACCTCAAGCGGGCGCACTCGAGGCGGTCCTGACGAATCTCATCAGCGGACTGACACCGGCCCAGCTTCAGCAGTTGGAGAGCCAGCTCGGCGCCACCGGCAGCCCGGCGGAACTGGCAGCCACGCTTGCGGACAAGCTCGCAGATGGTGAACTGGACAGCGAGCTCGCCACCGTCTTGGGCGAGCTCGGAACCACGGCTGCCACGACCGGCAGCCAGGCCGCCACGACCGTTGGGATGACCGCCAGCAAGCTCGCGAGCGAGCTCGGCTTGGGTGAAGAAGCCCTGAAGGCGGCATCCGGAACGAGCACCCCACTCGGATCGCTCAGCGGCGTCCTCGACACGCTCGCGGGCCCGGCCGGCCTGACGCTCGCCACCGTGCCGAACACTCCAGGCAGCACGACGACCACCAACGGCGGGTCGACAACGACGACGAACAACACGAGCACGACGAGCACCACCACCCTGGGTGCTGCCACCTCCGGCAAGAGCTCGACGGCGCCCGGCAAGGTGAAGATCATCAGCCACAGGGTCAAGGGACACAGGCTCGTGCTGGTCGTGCGCGTTCCCTCCGCAGGTGAGCTGACAGTCACCGGCGCGCACGCCAAGCGCGAGCTCAGGAAGCCAAAGAGGGCCGGGACCATGACCCTCGAGATCCCTCTCACCAACGCCGCGGTCGCGGATGTCCGTCACAGGCACAAGCTGAAGATCCAGCTCAGGGCCGCCTTCAGGCCGGCGAGCGGAGCGGCCTCGGCAGCGAGCGCCACCTTCAAGGTTCGCTAGAGAGCGCCAACCGCTACCGCCCGGGATGGCCGTGCTGGCCGTCCCGGGCGGTAGCGCGCCGTCGCACCTCGCGGGTGTGACCAAAATGGCAACCGCAGTGCGTCTTCGGCTGAGCGGACGACGTTGACAGCGAAAGCGCGAAGCGGTTGCGAGCGGTTGCCTCCAGGTCCGGTCGCGGTCACAAACCGCAGCGCTCGCGGAAGATAGGTTGTGATGCCGAGAACCTGGGAGGACGCCACCGACGCGGAGCTGCTCGCCGCCTGCCACGCGCAGGAGGAGTCCTTCGCCGTCTTCTACCGTCGCCACGAGCGTCTCGTCGCGAGCTGGCTGATGCGCCGCTGCGGTCGTGCGGAGCTCGCCGCCGATCTGCTCGCGGAGGTCTTTGCCGCTGCCTATGTCGCCGCCCCGCGCTTCCGCCCCGGGCCGCAGCCGGCACAGGCCTGGCTGCTTGGGATCGCACGCCACAAGCTCCTGCGCAGCATGCGCCGCGCGCGCGTCGAGGCGTCCGCGCGCAAGCGGCTCGAGGTCGATGTAATCGAGCTCTGCGCGGCGAGCGTTGCCGCGCTCGAGGAGCTCGAGGCCGAGGACCCGATGCGGCTGCTCGCCGAGCTGCCCTCAGATCAGCGTGAGGCGGTGCGGGCGCGCGTACTCGAAGACCTCGACTACCGCGAGCTGGCGGCTCGCTTGCAGGTGAGCCCCGCGGTCGCGCGCAAGCGCGTCAGTCGCGGCCTGCGCACGCTGCGAAGGCACATCCAACACGAAGGAGTCGACCGATGACGCTGCTGCCCGAGGTCGAGCACGCGCTGCTCGAGGCCGTTGCCCGCGACCAGGCCGCCCGAGGCCGAAAGCGTCTTGCGCGCATCCGCGCGAGGTCGCTGCGGCTGCCGGCAGTTGCGCTGCTCGCGCTGCTGGGCACGACGACGATCGCGCTCGCCGCCAGCGGGGTGATCCTCACCGGCTCGAACGTTCCGACCCCCGGACACCTGCGTCCCGGCTACGAGCTCGGCGTCCCGACGCGCGGTGGCAGCGAGCTGCTGCCGCTGCGCGCGCCGGACCCCGCGGGCGGGCTGCCCTGGGGCATGCGCATCGTTCGCACCACCCGCGGCTACCTCTGCGTGCAGATCGCGCGTGTGCAGGACGGCATGCTCGGCGAGCTCGGCATCGACGGCGCCTTCCACGACGACGGCCGCTTCCATCCGCTGCCGGTCGACGCGCTCGGCGTACAGGCGGCTGGCGTCAACTGCGAGCTGCCCGCCGGCCGGTCGGGGTTCGCGGCTGCGATCGTCGGCCTCCAGCCAAGCGCCGTCGGCCTCCAGCCAAGCGTTGCGAGCAACACGAGCGCAAACGTCGCGCGCGCGACGTTGAGGGAGATCTCCTTCGGCCTGCTTGGCGAGCACGCGCGCAAGATCGCCTATCGCTCCGAAGACGGCGTGAAGACCGCGGAGGTGCTCCCCGGCCTTGGCGCGTACCTGATCGTGCAGCGCGCGACGCACGGCGGTCAACTCGGCGAAGCCAGCGAGTCGCCTGCGCCCGAAGGCGACCCCGTTGACCCCGACGGGACGTTGACCGCGATCACCTACAACTACGGCAAGCGCACGTGCAAGGTCATCGGCCACGGCAACGCCCTCAGCGCCTGCGGCTTCTCCGAAGGGCCGCTGAGGGCGAAGCCGCTCCCGGTCGTCCACGTTGCGCTGCACGTCCAGCTCGAGGTCCACGACCACACGATCACCTCCGCCTACCTCGTCTTCCACGCGCCCTACCCCGTGACGAGCGCAGCCGAGAGCTACTCCGTCGATGCGTACGGATGCAGAGGGATCCTCAGCGGAGAAGGCGTCCACCACGACGTCGCGAAGGGGGCGATCCTGCATCTCAGCATTGCCCCGGCGCTCTCCAACGCCTGCTCACGCTCCGTGAAGATCTCGCTCGACTACACGCGCGGCATCGACGACAACGTCGCCTTCACCGCGCTCGGCAAGGTGACGGTCCACATCCCGCGCGGCGACCATGCGCGACCGCTCTCGCGCAGTGGGAGGCAGCCGCTGCGCGAAGCTGAGCGTTAGCGCGAAGCGGAGCGTCTGAGAAAGCGTCACTAGCGAAGTCGAGACTTAGGGGTTTGCGCTGCACTCCAGGACCTCCACGGGATCCCCGAGCCTCTGTGGGCGCGCACTCCTGTGCCTGCGCGTGAGCGGTGCCAGTGGCACGTCTGCGGTGGTGGTCCACCTGCCAGGTGGTCTGATACTACGTGACATGCTCGTACTCGCGGCGGCCGCGCCTTTCGGCGACGGGGATGGTGGTGCTCTTTCCGGTCCTCCTTGTGGTCTCCAGGCGAGCCGCTGGATCATGTGTAGCCGCCTGGATTTAGCCCCGGATTGATTGTGTCGTAGTGTGTCGTGTTGTTCTTCCTTCGGCGTCTCGTTGGCGTTTTGGACTTGACATTTGTGCAGTTAGTGCGTTACGCTTGATGTCGTCCGGTTTCTCGTTGGCGGGGTTGCCGGTAGACATAGGGTTTGGTTTGGGTCATCTGCATTGTTGTGGTTGACTTTGGGGCGCTAGCAGTGTGTAGATATCTGGGAGAGGGCCGGGCTGGTTTTCGATGAGGGAGCTTGTTTAGCGTGGTTTCTGGAGGGAGATACGTGGTGGGGCTGTGCGCCGCTGGTGGCGGGGCTGAAGCTAGATGCGTCAGCACTCTGACACATCTCTCTCTCTCTCTCTCTCTCTTCGCCTCGGCCTCCGGCTGCTAGCTCTAGTCGTTCGGCGCTAGCGCGCCGCCCGGGTGCCCCGTCTAGGGGGCTTTGGGTTTCTGCGTCCCCGGCTTGTTGTGGGGGGTGGGTGTAGTGGCGCGGCGTGTGCGCTCTGGCGTGGCTCCGCCGGTGCGCGTCAGCGTGCGTGAGCGCCGGCCGGCGCTCACGAAACGGATCTCCTCGCGTGGTGGTCTGCCGCGTGAGGAGGTGTCGGAGATCCAGCGCTCGCGGCTTTTGGTGGGTGCGCTTGGAGCCGTCGATGAGCAGGGGTATGCGGCGGTGATGGTGGGTGACATCACGCGTCGTGCGAAGGTCTCACGGCGCACGTTCTACGAGCTCTTCGAGAACCGCGAAGCGTGCTTGGCGGCGCTGGTGGCAGACATCCTCGGCATGGTCGAGTCTGAGCTCGCGCAGGTGAGCCTGGAGGGTCTGCGGTGGCGCGAGCGAGTCCGCGGGGGCCTGTGGGTGATCCTCTCCTTCTTCGATCGTGAGCCGGCACTTGCGCGGATGGTTGTGGTGCAGGCGCTGCGCGGCGGGCCGCAGGTGCAGGTGCTTCGCGAGCAGGCCTTCGCGCGCCTGGCGCAGATCATCGATACGGGCCGCGCGGAGGGATCGAGGGTCGCCGACTGCACCCCCCTGACCGCGGAGGGGCTCGTCGGCGCTGCGTTCGGGATTGTCTACCTGCGCCTTGCCCGTGAGCAGCAGGAGCCGCTCACGGGCCTGCTGGGTGAGCTGATGGGCATGATCGCGTTGCCCTATCGGGGTCCGGCGGCGGCGCGCGCCGAGCGGACCCGTGCCGTGCCGCGCAGTGCGGGCCGCGGCTCGCCGTCCTCGCGCTCCGCGCTCGCGCTAGCAGACGGCGACCCCCTGCAGATGTTGCCGATGCGCGTGACCTACCGCACCGCGCGCGTGCTGGAGTGTGTCGAGCGCGAGCCGGGTGCCAGTAACCGTGACGTGGCCGACAGCGCAGGCATCAAGGACCAGGGGCAGATCTCAAAGCTCCTCGCGCGTCTGGAGAGGCTGGGACTTCTGCAGAACACGGGCCAGGGAGCGCATACCAAAGGTGAGTCCAACGCCTGGCAACTCACCCCACTCGGCCGGCAGGTAGCGGGGCAACTGCGGATCAGTCCCGGCCACCGGAGCGAGGCCGCGTGATGCGCCCTCAAGTAGGCCACCGCACGCGGAGCGGTCGCATGCGTCGCGCTGCTGGCAGGCAATGGGAGGTGGCGCCACATCGCATCACCTGACAGCAGGGCAGTGATAGCAGCGCCATGCGCGCCCGCCCGATGGGGCAGGGCGCCGGAAACTTCGATCTGGGAGGAACCCGATGTTCAAAGCCATACGTAGCCGGATGCACCTGAGCCCCAGCGCCGCGATTGCGACGCTCGCGCTCGTGTTCGCGATGAGCGGCGGCGCCTACGCCGCGGGGCGTTACTTGGTCACCTCGACCAAGCAGATTAGCCCGAAGGTGCTCAAACAACTTCACGGCGCGACTGGGCCGGCGGGCGCCGCAGGGCCTGCGGGGGCGCAGGGAGGCACCGGTCCGCAGGGTCCGGCCGGACCCGTCGGCCCACAGGGAAATGACGGGCCGCAGGGTAAAGAAGGCACGGCGGGGAAAAACGGGGAAAAAGGCAAAGAAGGCAAAGAAGGCTCACCCTGGACTCTGGGTGGCACGCTGCCAGTGGGGAAGACCGAGACGGGGTCCTGGGCATTCGCTGCGGCGTCCGAAGTAGGCGTGGTGCGAGCTCCTATCTCTTTCCCGATTCAGCTTGCCAAAGTCCTGGAACCGAGCGATGTTCATTTCGTCACTCTCTCGGAATCGTTCGGTGGCACGGCGCCCGCTGGCTGTTCGGGTACGCCCGAAAAACCGACGGCCCGGTCAGGTGAACTCTGCGTGTACGCCGTCGGTCCATCCGAAGCGACGTTCATCAAGATCGTCAACCCGGGGTCATTTGGAACTGAAGGAGCCGCTACGGCCGGCGCCTACCTGGAATTCAAAACCGAAGTTGGCGAATCCAAAGAACCCAAAGGCTGGGGCAACTGGGCGGTGACCGGGTGAACCGCATGATCGACACAAAGCGCTCGCCGAAGTTGCCGCGTGTCAAGGCAGGCGTGCTCGGCATGCTCCGTTCCCTGCGCGGTGGCGCAGGGAACGGAGTGCTCGCGGTGCTCAGCCTGTTCGCGCTGAGCGCGATCGCGGGGCCCGCCACGGCACTGGCGCTGCCCGAAGGTCGCGTGTATGAGATGGTTAGTCCCGTCTACAAGGGCGGGTATGGCGCCGGCAAGATCGAAGCGGTCGCCGCGGATGGCGAAAGCGTGGCGTTCTTCTCGCCGGGTGCGTTCGCGGGGGCGCCGGCGGGCGCCCACGGAATCGATTACATCGCTCGCCGCGGCGCGTCGGGTTGGTCGACGACGCCGCTGATGGTGCCCGACGACGTGATGGCAAATGTGAGCGATACCGACGTCTCGCCGTCACTGGAATCGATGATGGTTCAAGGTAAGCCTGGATCCAACCTCGAAAGCGCATTTCAGGAAGGCGCCGAAGTGGAGTTCCAGTTTCACGCGACACGCCTACCGGATACGAGTGCCAACTGGGAACTGGGGGGCCTGGCGTTGAAGACCCTCACGGAAGCGCCCTTTGAAGTTGGATATGGTGGTGCGAGCGTCGACTTCTGTCATCTCGTGTTCTCCAACGAGCAAGGCAAAGCTAGTGAAAGCGAAGCCCTGTTGCCGGAAGCGGTAGGTGTCAACCAGCCCCTCTACGATCTTGCTCGTGGTTGCGGCGGTGAACCTGCGTCGCTACATCTCGTGGCGTCGAACAACAGCGGGAGCGCGCTCAGTCCTTCATGCCGGCCAATCCTTGGCAATCAAGAAGGCACGCCCAGCTCGTACAACACGATCTCTGCCGACGGGCAGGAGATCTTCTTCACGACCTGCGTAAATGGTGAAGGCTCGTCCAGTCAGCTATTTGTGCGGTTGGGCGCGACCAGAACGCTCGAAGTGTCTAGGCCGTTGGAGCCAGTCTGCGGGGAAGTGCCGTGTGCGGGCGCCGCGGCGCGTGCGAGCGCGAATTTCGCCGGAGCCTCCGAAGACGGGTCACGGGTGTTCTTCACGACGGATGCGCCGCTGAGCGCGGACGACACGGATTCGGAGGATGACCTCTACATGGCCCAGATTGGCTGTCCCGAAGGCGAGCCGGAATGCGCTGCGAGCGAAAGGATCGTGACTGCGATGACGCAGGTTTCCCACGATCCAGTCGCTGGTGAAGCGGCCAATGTTCAGGGCGTTGTCGCGGTCGCGCCCGACGGCTCGCGGGTGTATTTTGTCGCGCAGGGCGTGCTCGGCGAAGCGCAAAATGCACAAGGCGTCTCCGCCGTGAAAGGTGCCGATAACCTGTATGTGTACGATGGCGCTACGCACAGCGTCGCGTTCGTCGCGGAGCTTTGCTCGGGACAGGGCAATTCGGGCACCATCGCCGACGCACGCTGTCCGAGCGGGTCGCAGAGCGACGAGGGCCTTTGGCTAGGTACCGAAAACGAAGAGCAGACGGCGGGCATGGATGGCGGGTTCCTCGTGTTCTCGACCTACGCGCAGCTGGTATCCAGCGACACCGATACGGCGAAGGACGTGTACCGCTACGACGCCGCGACCGGAGTGCTCGACCGTGTTTCGGGAGGGGAAGCCGGCTATGACGCAAACGGCAACAACGATCGCTTCGACGCTACGATCACCGATGGTAACCGGGGCGGCGCCGAGCATGAGGTGCGATTGCAATACGAAATGAATAGTCGCGCGATCAGTGAAGACGGCTCGCGGATCGTGTTCAAGACCGCGGAGCCGCTGTCGCCCGATGCGACGAACGGCCTGACTAACGTGTATGAATGGCACGAACAAGCGGATAGTGAAGGTAGTGTGTCGCTGATCTCGGGCGGCAGTTCTGAAGAGCCCGTCGCGGATGTCGTCATCTCCCCGTCGGGGAACGATGTGTTCTTCGCGACGGTGCAGGGCCTGGTTGCGCAGGACACCGACGGCGTGCCGGACATCTACGACGCGCGTCTGGACGGCGGCTTTCCATCGGTGCCCGCTAAGGCGAGAGCGTGCACGGGCGACGCTTGTCAAGGCCCGCTGACGAATCCCACTCCGCTGTTGCTACCCGGCAGCCTCTCCCAGGCAGCCGAAGAAAGCCCGACTGTGTCGAGTGTCGCTGGCAAGTCCAAGCCGAAGTCGAAACACAAGCTAAAGGTGAAGAAACACAAAAGTAGGCATATGAAGATGCACGGGAAAGTCAGGGGATCGTCTGTAAGGAGCAAGCGATGAACGTCAGGGCGTTGCGAGGCGTGTGTGGTGCGGTGTTGACGGTCGGCGCGTTGCTGACGCCCGCGAGTGCGTGGGCGCGCGAAGCGACGCCGCTGGGGATCACGAAGTTCACGATCCAGACGACCGAACGAACCGAAGAAACCCCACTGGGCGGCGGAAATTTCGTATTCATCAACAAGCCTTATACTTACACCCAAGCCGGCGGCCATCCGTGGGCGTTGACGACGACAGGCGAATTCACTACTGAAGAAGTTCTCAACACACATGGCAATGCAGGTGAAGTCGTGCTCTCGCCGACGCGCGAACCAAAGGACGTCGTGGCGGGTCTTCCGCCAGGCTTGCTGGGGAACCCGCAGGCCGTGCCGCGCTGCTCGCTGGCCCAGGTTACGACCACCGCGGAATTCTGCCCGGTTGATACTGAGGTTGGGACATATAGACTTCCGCTTCTAGGCGGCTCAAAGGGGTTTATTGGTCCCATCGTCAATGTGACGCCTGAAGCCGGTCAATCGGCGGAGTTCGTGCTCGAGGACGAAGCGAAAGGGGCCACCCCGCTCTTGACGGCCCATCTCGTGCGCTCCGCCCAGGGGACGTATGAGTTCACGGTCGTCAGCAACGAGATTCCGGAAGCCGGGCTCACAGGCTTCGAACTTACGTTCTGGGGTGTACCTGCGGACCCGAGCCACGATCCGATGCGCGGACGGCACTGCAGCAAAAGCTCCGCCCAAAATCCTTTTAGCTGTACTGGCGGTGGTGAAGTGTCCGGTCTTCCGCCGGTGCCGTTCCTATCGTTGCCGACGGATTGCGCGGCGGGTCCGGAGACGGCGACTTTGCGTGCGGATTCGTGGGCGGAACCGGGGAGTGTGCGTGAAGGTCGCTATACGGGTTATGCGGAAGCGACGGCGACGCTGCCGGCGGTGACGGGCTGCAACCAACTGTCTTTCGCGCCGGAAATCGAAGTCCAGCCGGACACGCTGCTTGCGGACGAACCTGTCGGCATGGGGGTCGATGTGAAGGTGCCCCAGTCCGAGCAGCCGGGGACGACGGCGACGCCGCACTTGCGCGATGCGGTCGTGACGTTGCCGGAGGGTGTCTCGATTAGCCCGGGGATTGTCGATGGGATCCAGGCGTGCGATGAAAGCGGCCCGCAGGGGATCAACTTCGAAGGCTCCGAATCCGAAGAAGTCGGTCCGAATGGGGAATTGCAGCTCGCGGCGGGGCACTGTCCGGACGCCTCGATCGTTGGTACCGCGGAAGCGGTCACGCCGCTGCTGCCGGAGCCGGTAAAGGGTCATGTGTATCTCGCGCGGCCACTGTGTGGCGGCGCGGGGCAGGGCGCGTGTACGAACGAAGACGCGCTCGACGGGCACCTTTACCAGCTCTACCTCGAATTGGGGGGCACCGGTGCGCTGGCGGATACGGGGATCAATATCAAGGCGCATGGGTATACGGAGGCGAACCCGGCGACGGGGCAGCTGACGACCAAGTTCTTGGAGAATCCGCAGGCGCCGTTCAGTGAACTGAAGATCGATCTCAATGGCGGGCCGCGTGCGCCGCTGGATAACCCCGCGGTGTGTGGGCAGGCTGTGACGACGGCTGACTTTACGCCGTGGAGCGCGCCGGGCCTCACTCCCGAAGGCTTCGCGGTCGCCGGCACAGCGGATGCGACGCCGTCCTCGTTCTACGACGTGGAAGGTTGTGGTAGCCCGCCGGGCTTGAGTCCGGGGTTCACCGCGGGGACGGTCAGCCCGGAGGCGGGCGCGTTCAGCGCGTTCACGCTGAACCTCTCGCGCCGGGATCGTGAACAGGATCTCGCGGGGTTGCAGATCCACACGCCGCCCGGCTTGCTTGGGATGCTCTCGAGCGTGCCGCTGTGTGGGGAACCGGCGGCGAGTCAGGGCACCTGTCCTGCGGCGTCGCAGATCGGGACCACGCGGGTGGCTTCTGGGGCGGGGTCACACCCGTTTGAAATCGGCGGTAGCGTCTACTTGACGACGGGCTATAAGGGCGCGCCCTTCGGCTTGAGTATCGTGACCGACGCGGTCGCGGGGCCGTTCAACCTGGGGCTCGTGGTCGTGCGCGCGCGGATCGACGTCGACCCGGAAACGAGCGCGTTGACGGTCACGAGCGACCCGTTGCCGCAGATTGTCTTCGGCGTCCCGCTGCGTCTGCAGCGCGTGACGGTGAACATCGACCGGCCGGGGTTCATGTTCAACCCAACGAACTGCAAAGCGCAGCAGATCACTGCGGCCGTGTCCGGCACCGAACAGGCCGTGGCGCATGTCGCGAGTTCGTTCGCGGCGGCGGGGTGCCGGAGCCTTGAGTTCAAACCCACGTTCACGGTTTCTACGAGCGGGCGGACGAGTCGTGTGGGTGGGGCGAGTCTCGACGCGAAGCTCTCCTATCCGGCGAGCCGGCCGGGGGAAGAGGCGAACATCGCGCGGTTCAAAGTCGAACTACCAAAGCAGCTCCCTTCCCGGCTGACGACGCTGCAGAAGGCGTGCCCAGCCGCGACGTTCCAGGCGAATCCCGCGAATTGCTCCGCTGCGTCGGTCGTGGGGATCGTGCGGGCTACTACTCCGGTGCTTCCGGTCGGGTTGCAGGGCCCGGTGTACTTCGTCTCGCATGGCGGCGAAGCCTTCCCGAGCCTGATCGTCGTGTTGCAGGGCGACGGCGTGCGCGTCGATTTGACCGGCAGCACGTTCATCAGCAATCAGGGGATCACGAGCAGCACTTTCAAGACGGTCCCCGACGTGCCGGTCCGCACCTTCGAGCTCTACCTGCCCGAGGGCCCGCACTCCGCGCTCGCGGCGAACGGCAGCCTCTGCAAGGAGCAGAGCAAGCTGCGGATGCCGACCGAAATACTGGCCCAGAACGGCACGGTCATCCACCAGAACACCAAGATCGCCGTCAACGACTGCACGAGCAGAGCGAAGGCCGCGCGCGCACACGCCCGAGCTAGCAAGCACGACAGGAGGAACGGACGATGAGCGCCAACCACCTCAAGAGGACGCTCACCCGCGCGATCCTCGCGGCTGCAATCCTTGCAACCAGCGCCGCCGTGTTGATGCATGCCGGTGTGGCACAGGCTGCCACGCCACCCGTCAAGCTCGTACTCTCCGGGCACATCACGAATGGGTTCGAATACCCCGAAGGTGTCGCTGTGAACGACGACGCAAAAAGCCCTGCGGAGGGGAACGTCTACGTTACGGACAAAGGGCACCACCGGGTGCAGGAGTTCACTGCGGCCGGGATGTTCGTCGCCATGTTCGGCTGGGAAGTTAACAAGACGAAGGTCCAAGCTCACGCAACACAGGCCGAACGGAACATCTGCACTGCTGCATCCGGAGACACCTGCCAGGTCGGTGTGAGTGGCTTGGGCGCCGAAGCGTTCAATGCGATCTTCAGCGTAACCGTCGATCCCAACACTGGCAACGTTTATGTGCAGGACAGGGAAAACTGGCGTGTCGATGAGTACACCGCAGAAGGCCAGTTCGTGTTGATGATAGGCGGCGAAGTCAACGAAACGAAGGACAAGACGGCGGGTGCGAGTGAAGCCGAAAAGAACGTCTGCACTGCGGAATCCAAAGACACATGCGAGGCGGGTGTCCAGGGTGCGGAAAGCGCAGCACACGGTGTGTTCGACTTCGCATCGGGCAGCGCGTATGTGCTTGCGGCGGGCGGCCCCGAAGACCTGCTGTACGTCGGCGATGAGCACCGTGTACAGGAGTTCCATGCCGACGGCGCGTGGGCTGGCGAAATCTCGCTCACATCGATCTCGGCCGAACCGGAATACTTTGTGAGGGCACTTGCGCTCGACCAGGAAACCGGCGATCTCTATCTCGAATACAGCAATGAGGCCGGCAGCGATACGATCCACGAGTTCGACCTGGCTGGCGGCGAAGCCGCGAGCTTCGCAGTAGCTCCAAGGCAGGCGGGCAATCAGATCCAGGTTCGGGGGCTCGGGGTGGACTCAGCAGGTCATCTCGCCGCCATCACTATCGAAACGAGTTACGCGAGTGGACGTCTAGAAAACCTCGAAGTTGGCGTGCTCTACGATGCTGTGACCGGCCATCGGATCACGACGTTCACGGTTCCCAGCCAAGCGGGCCTCGACGGGATGGCATTCAGTAGCGGAGGTTCGCTGTATGTGACTGCGGCAGTTGCTCAGGAGGTGCTGTCCTACACCCCGGATCTGGTCGCGGAACTGCTCGCGCGCCCCGCGGGGTGCACGCCGGGAATGGCGAGTGGCAGCTTGGTCGCGTTCGATTGCGAGCTTGAAGGCGAAGTTAACCCTGAGGGTGTCGCGGGAACGGAAGCGTTCTTCGAATGGGGACCCACTGAAGCGCTCGGGGAGACTACGGCCAAGCAGACGATCGCCACAGGCGCGCTGCCCGTACCCGTGCAGGGAACGATCAGCGGTGTGCGGCCCAACGAAACGCTCCACTACGAGCTCGCGGGCTACGACGAACCGGTGCAGGCACCCGAAGAGCTCACGAGCGAACGGACCTCTGTGAAAACGCCGGCGGTTGCGCCGCGGGTTGTGGGCGCGCCGAGCGCGTCGTTCGTGACGTCCTCCTCGGTCGTGCTCTCCGGGGCGCTGAACCCGGAGAACGCGAACACGACGTATGAGTTCCTGTACGCCCCGGCCTGCGCGAGCGGCGAAGAAGTCTGTCCCGCGATCGCGCAGGCTCCTGGGGTCCAGCGGACCGCCGTCCAGGAATCCGGGATCTATGGGAACACCGGGGCGACGCTAGAAGCCACTGGGCTGCAGCCCGCCACGACGTACCGCTTCGCGCTGATGGCCGAAAATGCGGCTGGTGGGGCGGTCAGCGAAACGGGTGGCGCCGCGCTGCCCGAAGGGACATTCACAACTGCGCCGGCGCCGGTGCCGACGGCGGTGACGGGCGCTGCGAGCGCGGTCGGCGCGACGTCCGCGACGATCTCCGGCAGCGTTGACCCCGATGGGCTGGCGGCTACGTACAGCTTCGAAGTCGGGGTCTACGAAGGCACCGCGACGCAGTATGGGGTCGTGTTCTCCGGGCCCGCCGGCGCCGGAACCGCTCAGGTGCAGGAGGCCTACGCGCTGAGCGGCCTGCAGCCGGGGGCCACGTACGCCTTCCGCGTCACTGTTCACAGTGGCTACATCCACAACGGCGAAAACGCTGAGCACGGCGCGCCCGCGCTGTTCACGACAGCCGGGGTGCCCTCGGTGCTGTCGGCGCCTCCCGTGTTCGGGCTGGTCGCGACACCCACAATCGCCTTCCCCAAGGCCGTGTCCCGGAAGACGTCCAAGAAGGGCAATAAGGCCAAGAAGAAGAAAAAGAAGACCCATAAGACAAAGGCCAAGGGCAAGCGCAGCCAGGGCGCTCAGGTCCGGAGGGGCCGCGCCAAGAAGGGGTGACCGGGACGGGCTTCGGGGGGGCCGGGGGGCCGACGTCTCGCTCGCGGATTCTCGAGGCGATGATGCTGACCGTCGGCGAGCAGGGATATACGCGCGCGACGGTGAGCGCGGTCTGCGCGCAGGCACAGGTCTCGCGCGGCACGTTCTACGAGGCCTTCGACGGGCTCCAGGAGTGCTTCGTCGCGGTGATTGATGAAGGAGCCCGGCGGGCCTGCGAGTTGATCGACCGTGCGTTCGCCGGGAAGCGGTGCTGGCGAGAGGGTATCCGCGCGGCGCTGGGCGCGCTGTTGGTGCTGTTGGACGATGAGCCGCTGCTCGCGCGCGTGTGGTTCGTCGAGACGCTCGCCGCGGGAGACTGGGCGCTGCGCCACCGCGGACGGCACCTCGCGTCGCTGACACGCAAGATCACCGAGCGCTGGCCGCCGCCCGCGGATGCGGAGGTGAATCCGCTCGCCGGGACGGGCACGATGGAGCTCGTGATGGGCGTGATCCACACTGGCCTGCTGTCCGGGCGACGCGAGCCGCTAATCGAGCTGCTCGGCCCGCTGATGGGGTTGATCACCGCCGTGTATCTCGACCGGGAAGCGGCTGCGGTGGAGATCCAACGCGGCGACGCGCACGCGCGCGCGATCGTGCTGGGGCGCACTCTCGCACCCGCGGCCCCTGGAGATGATGAGGTAGTGGATGTCCCGCGGGCATTGCTGGACCCGCGAGCGCACAGGACGCGCGCGTGCCTGCAGTACCTCGTGGAGTGTCCCGGGGCCAGCAACCGCGAGATTGCGAGGGCCGCGGGCGTCGCGCATGACACCCACATCTCCACGGTACTCGCGCGCCTGGCGAGTATGGGGCTACTGGTCAAGCACGCCGGTCGCCCCGGCGGCCCGAATGCGTGGTTTGCCTCGCCGCGCGGCCTGAGTGTCGCGCACAGCCTGCGGGTACCTCAGTACCTACACGATGGCCGCGTGCCTACTTCACCATTCAGGGGCGGGCGTGGACGGATGGACCCTTACGGCCTCTGAACGCCCCGCGAACGTAGCGTAAACCTTGACGGTGGCTTGGGCCGCCCATAGGTTAATTGTGGTAGGGAAGACGCGGCATGCGGGTCGCCGCTGGCCGGCGATGCCGGTCTCCGCTGGCCTGGTATGCCGTGCGTGAAAATGACGTTCACACATGGAGGTAGCAGATGGACGATGTAATTGCTGGCCCTGGGGGACGTGCGGGTTCCGTTCGCGCAGGAGCCATGCGGCGGGTGGTGTTCGCGACGGTCGCTGCGCTATTGCTGCTCGGCGTCGCGCCGGCACTCGCCAGCGCACGAGTTCACTGGCGGCTAGGCGGGGTGCCGCTCACCGAAACGATTGCGACGAAGGGCAAAGGGACGGTAAAGCTGACAGATACAAAAGTCCCGATCGCTGGCAGCATGGCAGTCGAATGCGAAGACTCGATCGAAGGTGACGCCATCGGAGCGACGGCAGGTGAAGTGACAAAATGGACGCTGTCGAAATGCGTCAAAGCCAACGCCAAATGCGAAAACACGCCGACGATGGAAGCCGTGAACTTGCCCTGGAAGGCAGAACTGGTCGCGGCCGGCTCGAGCGTCGATGAGAAGCTGTCGAGTAGCGGGAAAGGCGCGCCGGGGTTTAAGATGAGCTGCATGATCTTCGGGATCAAATCCGAAGACACTTGCACCGCGTCGCTGAGCCAGAGCACGAGCAATGGTACGAGCGGCGTGAGCGCCACGTTCCTCGCGGGTGAAAAACTCAACTGCACATATGGGGAAACTGGCGCCGGCGTGTTGGAAGGCAGCAATACGGTCGAAGCGGTAAACGGTGAAAAACTCAGCGCCGAACTGGAAACTCCACCGTCATGGGAGGCCGGTGGCGCGCCGCTGAGCAGTGCGACGGCGATCAAGTTGAAAGGGAAGGTCAAGATGAGTGACTACCCCTTGGGTGAAGCCGAGATTGAATGCGAAGCAGTAGGCACCGGATACGCCGGGCCGTTCGAACTCGGCGAAATGACGACATGGGCAATGTCGGGGTGCTCGACGGTTCGCGGAGGTTGTGAAAGCCCGACAATCGAAGCGCAGGGACTGCCGTGGCACACTGAACTGTACAGCGTCGCGGGCAGCGTCGAGAACATGATTGGCACGGGGGGCAGCAAACCTGGGCTCAAGTGGAAATGCTTGATCGGCGGTGTAAATTTCCCGGACGAATGCAAGTGGATGCCGCCCATGACCCTCACGAACACGCTCGCCGGTGTGACTGCGGAATTCTGGAAATACGGTAACTGCGAATACAGATCAGGGGGAGGCAAGATCGAAGGAAGCCAAACCATGGAATTGAAATCGGGCGGCAAACTGTCGGTCTCATAGCAGTACTGCGGTACCACGCGCGGGACTCAAGTAGGCGACCGCGTGTAGCCACACCGACGGCGGTCAGGTGGGCCTTATAGCCCGCCTGGCCGCGGGTCGGTCTCGGGAGCCCGCTCCCCTATCGCGTGAGCTGCTCAAGGGCCAGCTCCAGGACCTCCGCCCGGCTGCGCCCGCCGTGATCGACGCTGACGAAGTGGCTGCCGATGAACAGCGAGAAGGCTAGTAGGCAGCGAGCCTCGACATCGTCGTCGTCCTCGCAGATGGCTCCGAACAGGGAGCGCATGTAGTCCATTCGCCGGTTGTCGACCTGCCGCAATCGCTTGGCAACCGCCTCCTCGCGCCGGGCCCAATTGCGGATCGCGAGCTCGATCTTCAACAGCTCGCCGCCTGAGGCGGCGGCCAGCGCGAACAGCTGCCTCAGTCTCGACCTCGCGTCCTCGTCCCCATCCTCGACGGCTTCGATCACCTCGTCGACCCAGGTGCGCTCCCATACGTCCAGCATCTCCTCGAGCAGCGACTGTCGGTCGCTGAAGTGCCAGTAGAACCCGCCCTTGCTGACTCCCAGCGCGCGCGCGAGCGGCTCGATCCGTACGGCCTCCGGGCCGCCGGCAGCAAGGGCCCGCAACCCCTCCTCGATCCACGTGCTGCGAGGTGTGCGGGTCGGGGGGGCCATCGCCTATCTCTATCGCATCCGCTGCCAAATTGACATCGCCGAAGAGAGCGCCTATCCTCCATCTATACGTCACCGTATGGATGGAGGATTACCGATGAGGCTCCCGAACACCGCGCACACCTCACGTCCCTGGCGGATCCATGGGATTGTCCCCGACTTTCGGCTCGAGGATGTCTGGGCGCTGCCGACGCCCGGTGCAGCCGACGAGTTCCCGATCCTCGTCGAGGGGTTCGCTTCGGCTGATCCGGCGAAGATCTTGTCCGGTGCGGCGCGGGCGCTGTGGTCGCTGCGGTGGAAGCTCGGCGACCTGTTTGGCCTGGACGACCCGGGCTCGGGACTCGGGTCGAGGGTGAGGACGCTTCGCGAGCGGTTGCCCGATGACCTGCGCGCCGCGGCCGGGCCGGAATTCGAGACGCTCCCGTTCACCTCGCTCTACCTGACCGACGACGAGTTCG
Organism: Solirubrobacteraceae bacterium; assembly: GCA_036501715.1. GTDB lineage: Bacteria > Actinomycetota > Thermoleophilia > Solirubrobacterales > Solirubrobacteraceae > Palsa-744. Next base: position 29,626 of record DASXZV010000037.1, read on the forward strand.
CCGCCGAGATCGCAAACCAAACGATGCACGGCGTCATGCACCTCGGCTGGGTCGCCGATGGGAGCGGCGGCTACCGGGGCGAGATGGCGGTCTACGTGAGGCCAAACGGCTTCCTGGGGAACGTCTACATGGCCGCGATCAAGCCGTTCCGGTACCTGGTCGTCTACCCACAGATGCTCCGGGAGATGGAGCGGCGCTCGTACGAGCGCCAGGACCGTGAATCGCCCGCCTGACAGCGTGAGCGGCGGGGCGCAGTCTGGGGTGCCGGCAGCTGCCGCCTTGGCTATGCGATCAGCGGTTTCCTGGGATGCAGCACAACTGTGCGGATCCCGTGGCGAGCAGCTTTCCTTCGGGATCCCACACCCTGCCGCTGACTCCCATCAGACCGCGGCCGGCGACACTGCACTCGCTGTCGATCAACAGCCATTCGCACTGCGGGCTGAAATTGTGAAACCAAGCGCTTGTGTCGAGGTTGGGAGCCAGGTACTCCCAGCTGCGGTGATGCTGGTAGGCGGCCGGAAAACCGTAGGTGTCCAGCAGGATCAGGGCGCGTGCGGCGTCGAGGAACGGGTCCTCGAAGCACGCTCGTGGCCGGTAGCGGGTCCACTCGCGGAGCACCGGCGCCGTGGGCTCACCCGTAGTGCTCGGGTCCACGGGCCGCCGTTCGACGTTATTCCAGAAGCTGAAGCTTGGACGTTGCTCAGGAGGCAGCAGTTCCTCGCGGCTTCGCAGGGCGTGGGGGGCGGGGACCTTGGGTGCCTGGGGGTGTTGATGGTTGTACCCGGGCGCGTCGGCGGCGGTCTTCACCAGCGCGTGGAGGATCGGCTTGCCTTGCTGTGTCATCTCGACGGCGAACGACTCGGCGCGGCGGCCCCGCTTGAGCACGTTGACCTCGAGCTGGACGGTGTCGAAGGCGGGCGAGTTGAGGAAATGGCAGTAGAAGCTCGCCGGCTTGCGAATCTGAGCGACCGTGCCTGCGGCGCGCAGCGCGATGGCTGCGAGGTAGCCGCCGTTTGGGCCCCAGATCTCCCACGCCTCGGAGAGCTGCGCGACGTACCCGCCGTTCTTTGCCTCGATCCGCGTCGCCTGCTCGAGATCCGAGGCGCCCTGCGTCATCGGCTGCGTCTCATCGTTCGTGCTTGTCGGCCAAAGCAGATCGGGTTCATTCACCGCCATACTCGCACGATGCTCGCCGAGCGCTTCGCGGCGCAGTTGCTCTCGGACGACGTAGGCGCCGACGAGGACGCAGCTGCACCCGTCAGGGAGCGATCGTCAGCGCGAGCTTCGACGGCGTCGAGGTAAGGCCGTTGGTGGTGGCCGTGAGCGTCGCCCGGTGGGCGCGCTGCGTCAGCGCATGCGTGCCGATGCGCCCGCTGAAGGCGATGCTGTCGGCCCCCTGGCCCGCGTGCGCGCGTGTAAGTCTGCCCACGTTGAACGTGCGCGTGCAGTGAGGAGCGTGCCGACGCTTGAGTCTTGCCTTGGCGCCACGCGGCGCCCGCTGGCCTGCTCGAGACTTCGACGATCCCGTTGCGGCGCCACACCGCGACTACGTCCCCGCGCGCGTCGACGCTCACCCGCGGGGCTTGCGCGCTGAAGCCTGTCGCGGACAGCTGCGTCGGCGACCACCACCCCGGCGCCGCTTGCGTGGCCCCGAAGTCGTGTGGGCGCCTTCGCCGGTTCGCGTCGCGCGGCGCGCTTGATTTAAGGTGCGTGTAATCTTTGCCGCTAACAATTTCGGTATGTCTACTGTCCTTGTCGTTGACGATGAGCCGATCGTGCGTGACGTGGTCGTGCGTTATCTCGAGCGCGACGGGCATAGGACGCTGGAGGCCGCCACTGGCGATGAGGCTCGGAGTCTTTTGGAGCGTGAGTGGCCATCGCTGGTCGTTCTGGACGTGATGCTGCCGGGAGTGAGTGGGCTCGAGTTGTGCCGTTGGATTCGCTCGCGCTCTGAGGTACCGATCGTGATGCTGACGGCGCTCGGCGAGGAGGCCGATCGGATCGTTGGTCTGGAGCTTGGGGCTGACGACTACCTGACCAAGCCTTTCTCGCCGCGAGAGCTTGCGGTTCGAGTTCGCAAGCTGATGCGCCGCACGGCGCAGCCGATCGTCTTTAGAACGCAGACGATCGCTTTCGGCGACGTCGTGATCGACCCGATGGCGCGGGAGGCTCGTAAGAGTGGCGAGCTGCTCAAGCTAACGTTGAAGGAGCTAGACCTGCTCCTGTTCTTTACGTCGAATCCTCGGCAGGTATTCTCACGCGATCAGCTGATGGACCGTGTGTGGGGATATGCGAGCGCCCTCGACACGGGGACGGTGACGGTCCATGTTCGCCGCTTGCGCAAGAAGATCGAGGATGACGCTTCGCGTCCGCGTCACCTCGAGACAGTGTTTGGTGTTGGCTACAGGTTCACGCCGTGATCGCGTTCGCGCTCATCGTGTCCTCGAGCACGCTCGTCGCGGGTGTCGCGCTGGCCCTGGCGCTGCGTCTGCTGCCGACGGTGCGCATGCAACTCGTGGGACTTGCGCTATTGGCGGTGGGCTTGCCGCTCGCGGCCGTGATCCTGGGTGGTCTTGTGATGTTTCATATGCACGACGACGTGAAGATCCTGGCCGTGGCAGCAGCCTCAGCCTCGACGGCGCTTGCTGCGGCGTTGCTGCTCGGAGGACAGATCGCGCGGCGTATCCGTGGGCTCGAGGTGGCGGCCGACGGGCTTGCCTGTGGGGAGCTGAAGGCTCGCGCGCCGACTGAGGGGCCGCGTGAGCTCGCGCACGTCGGGGAGGCTTTCAACGTGATGGCGGGCAATATCGAGGCGCTCTTCGACGCGCGTCGACAGCTCGTCGCCTGGGCGAGTCACGATCTGCGCACGCCGGTTGCCTCAATTCAAGCGATGCTCGAAGCGGTCGAGGATGGTCTCGCTCCGTTCGACGAGTACCTGCCAGCACTACACCAGCAAACGCAAACGCTCGCGAGTCTCATCGACGATCTGTTCGAGCTCGCGCGCATCGATGCGGGTGCGCTTACCCTCGAGCTTCGAGAGGCCCAGCTCCCGCCGCTCGTCTCCCACTGTGTGAGCGGCCTGGAGGCCGATGCGCGAGCGCGGCAGGTGCGTCTCGAAAGCCAGCTCGATGATGCGTTGCCCGATGTTCGTTGCGCTCCGGAGCATGTGCAACGCGTGCTCCTCAATTTGGTGACCAATGCACTGCGGCACACTCCTTCGGATGGTTCGATACTGGTCAGAGCAAAACGGCACGATCGCGAGCTAGAGGTGTCGATCGAGGACACGGGTGTCGGTCTCAGTAAGGAAGCCCAGCAGCGTATGTTCGAGCGCTTCTGGCGCGGCGATGCGTCACGTACCCGCGCGAGCGGTGGCGCTGGGTTGGGGCTCGCCATCGCACGAGGCTTTGTCGAGGCCCAGGGGGGCCGCATCTGGGCGGAGAACCGGCCCGAGGGAGGCGCACGCTTCGCGTTTACGCTTCCCATCGCAGAGCCCTCCGCGATCGCCTGATCGCTTCCTCGGCGGCGCAACCATTCATGGAATGTTCATCTCCGTGCAAGCGGCACGTTAGGAGTCCCCGGCATCGTGCCCGTGGTCGGGGAATGATCCCCGCTCAGTCCAGGAGGTTCACTTATGAAGCTGCCTCATCTCGTTATCCCGCTCGCGCTGGCCCTGGCCGGCGCCACGGCGACATCCGCCGCGGCCCATGAGGGGCATGAATTTGGCCACCATGAATCCGCAGTCGTCGGTCACGCCTACGTCAACGACAACACCGCGGTGTCGAACACCGTGGCGGGCTTCGACCGGCACGTCGACGGGTCGCTCACTCCAATTTCCGGCTCTCCTTTTCCGGTCGGCGGCGCAGGACTCGGCGCCGGCCTGCCGTCACAGGGCGCGATCCAGCTCTCCAGTGACGGGCGCTACCTGCTCGCGGTTGATGCCGGCAGCAACCAGATATCGGTATCGCGAGTTGGCTCGGGTGGCGTGCCCCAACCGGTTGGCACTCCTGTGTCCTCCGGCGGCAGCGAACCACTCAGCATCGCTGTCTCCGGCAATCTCGTGTATGTCGCCAACGCCGGCGCGAGCGCGCCGAACATCACCGGATTCATCCTTGCTCCGAACGGATCGCTAAACCCGCTACCGGGCTCGACTGTCTCGCTGCCGGCCGGCTCGGGTCCGGATGACGTGTTGATCGACCCCAGGGGCCGGAGACTCGTCGTTGACCTCGACAACACCTCTACGATCGCAAGCTTTCACGTCCGTCACGATGGCTTGCTCGTCGCCGCTCCGGGCTCACCTATCGCGGCGCAAGGAGCAGGACCATTCGGTGCGGAGTTCCGGCCGAGCAATCCTTCACAGCTGTTTGTCAGCAACGCCCACGGTGGTGCGGGTAACGGAGCGGTCTCCGTCTTCTTGGCGAGCGGCAGCACGGGCCAGTTGGCCTCGATCGGCGCATCCCCATTCGCCGATCTTCAGACAGCTCCCTGCTGGGTGGAGATCAGCCACGACGGGCAGTTCCTGTTCACAGTGAACACTGCGTCGGGCACGATCTCGAGCTACTCGATCAACCCCGATGGCTCACTGGTCTTGCTCGGGAGCACATCCTTCGGCTCGGTCGGAGCGGGCGCCGTTGACGCCCGTCTGTCTCCCGACGGCAGGACGCTGTTGGTAAACGGAAGCAAGGCCAACGTCATCGCGTCGTTCGCGGTGGATGGCGGAAGCCTCACCGAGCTGCCCAGCTCACCCACGCCACTGCCTGCGGGGGCGTTTGCAGCCGGCCTCGTCGCCGACTGACGATTGCGGCTTGCCGCCGGCTCGGATATGCCTTACCGAGCTGGCGGTGCGGCTGCGCCTCTGGATTCACATGACGCTCGCCGTCCTCGCGAGGACGGGAGGTCTCGATCAAGCTCTCCACATCTACGGGAACATGCCTGCGGGTCCCGGTCCTAGGTACACGTCCCGGCTCGGAGACCGGCGCGCTGCGCTGCTCTAGACGCGCACACGAACGTGGCTGCGGGAGCGCGCGGCGGAGCTCCCTCGCCGCTGCCGTCGCCCGACGCGCCCGCGATGACCGGTCTGCTCGCCGTCGGTGTTCTCCGCGTCGCTGATCGCCCAGGCGACCCGCTCGGCGAACTGGGCCGCCGCGTGGTCGGTGCTCAGGTGCACCGACTGGACGTGCTCGTCGAGCCAGACAGGTGCGTCGGCGGGCAAAGGGGATTGGTCGGTGGTGACGATGATTCTTGGCATCCGAAGCTCCTTCTTGGGACTTTGGCGGTGACTTGGTTGGCGCAAGGTATCCGCTATGGCCAATATTGTACATAAAATCTATCGAGATTCTAGACTTTATCAAGGACTGTCGAGCTGGCGCAGCCTCTTGCGCTCGGCGCTCATCAGTGAGCCGCTACCGCGATCTGGCCCTGCGCCGCTAGGCAGTCACGGCGGCAGCGGCGAGCGGTGCGCTGGCCTGCCGTGAGGCAAAGCCCATGTGATCGCCGATCGGACCATCGAGCAGGACCTTGCGGTCGCGTACGTAGTCCATGTTCAGCTCCCAAGGCGCGGTCGCGCCCTGCTGCGGAAAGCGATCGATCGCGCGCTTGACATAGCCGGCGCCGAAGTCCAGGATCGGCCGTGCCGGCGAGCCCGGGGGTGGGGCATCCGGTACGCCGGAGGCGTAGCCGCGCCTGTCCATCAGCGTGAGTAGGCGGCAGAAGTGCTCGCAGACGAGGTCGACCTTGAGCGTCCACGATGCGTTGGTGTAGCCGATCGCGTACACGAAGTTCGGCACGCCGCTGAGCATCATGCCCTTGTAGGTGACCGTCTCGTGCAAGTCGATCGGGGTCTCATCGACGCTGAAGGCGAGGCCGCCGAGGGGAAGCAGGTCGAGCCCGGTCGCGGTGATGATGATGTCCGCCTCGAGCGCCGCGCCGGACTGCAGCTCGATGCCGGTCTCGGTGAACGTCTCGATCTGGTCTGTGACGACCGTTGCGCTACCGGCGCGGATCGCACGGAAGAAGTCGCCGTCGGGGACCAAGCACAGCCGCTGGTCCCACGGGTTGTACGGCGGGTTGAAGTGGGTGTCGACGTCGTAGCCCTCCGGTAGGGAGCGCACGTTGCCCGCGCGGATCAGCTTGCGTAGCTGATTGGGATAGCGCCGTGAGCCCTTGTAGATGGCGCGACTGAGGAAGATGTTCTTGCGGCGAGCGATGCGGTGTGCGCGCTCGGGGCCGAGCCAGCGCTTGAGCCGCTCGGCGATTGGGTCGACGGCGGGCACGGATACCACGTATGACGGTGTGCGCTGGAGCATTGTCACGTGCGCGGCCCGCTTGGCCATCGCGGGGATGATCGTCATCGCGGTCGCGCCGCTGCCGATCACGACGACGCGCTTGTCGTCGTAGTCGAGCTCCTCGGGCCAGTGCTGTGGGTGGATGAGCGGTCCGGGGAAGCGCTCGACCCCGGGGAACTCGGGCGTGTAGCCGCGGTCGTAGCGGTAGTAGCCACCGGCGCAGAACAGCCAGTTCGCGGTGAACTGCAGCTGCTCGTCTCCGCACTGGGCGTCAACGGTCCAGCGCGCGTCTTGCGTTGAGAAGCGGGCCGCGCGGGCTGCGTGCCCGAAGCGGATGTGCTCGCCGACCCCGTACTCGCTGGCGGTCTCGTGGATGTAGTTGAGGATCGCGCTCGCGTCGGCGATCACGCGGTCCTCGAGCCACGGCTTGAACTCGTAACAGAAAGTGTGCAGGTCCGAGTCCGAGCGGATTCCTGGGTAGGAGAAGAGGTCCCAAGTGCCACCGATTGCCGCGCGCGCCTCGAGGATCGCAAAGCTCTTGCCCGGATGCTTCTGGGTGAGGTGGGCGGCGGCTCCGATCCCGGAGATCCCGGCTCCGATGATAAGGACGTCGAAGTGGTTGGTGCTCATGTGCGCGAGCGGGTCGCGAGACCCTGGAGTTTTTCGAGGGCCGTCCAGTAATGCGTGGGTGTGAGACGTGTGAGGAAGTCGAAGACGTATGCGTCGGGCCCGACGAGGATCCGGGCCTTGCCGGCGTCGACGCCGGCGTGGATGATCTCGGCCGCGCGCTCGGGCGTCGTGCGTGCCAGCGCCTCGAACTCGTCGGCTACCTGCTCGCGTGTGCGATCGAGACCCCGCGGATCTGTGTGCATGCGCGCGCTGCGCGCGATGTTCGTCTTGACGCCCCCGGGATGCACCGTGATCGCGCGCACACCCGTGCCGGCGAGCTCGTGACGGAGCGACTCGGTGAAGCCGCGCACCGCGAACTTCGAGGCGCAGTAGGCGCTCTGGTGCGGGATACCGGCAAGACCGAACACGCTCGAGGTGTTGACGATGGCGCCGGAGCGCTGCTCGAGCAGGATCGGCAGGAAGGCGCGGACCCCGTTGACGACGCCCCCGAAGTTGATCGAGTGAAGCCATTCATCGTCCTCGATCGATGCGGCCGCGACGGTCGAGGCCACGGCGACGCCGGCGTTGTTGAAGACCGCGCCGATCGGCGCCGGCGCCCACTTGGCGACCTTCGCGGCGAACACGAGTTGCGCCTGACGGTCACGCACGTCGAGGCGCTCGGCGAGGATCGGCGTATCGATCGTCGCCGCGGTCTCCTCGAGCCCATCGGTGTCCTGGTCGACGATCGCGACGGGCGATCCGTGTTCGGACATGCGCTTTGCAAGCGCGCGGCCGATACCGGACGCGGCTCCGGTTATCACTACTGACTGTCCCGCGAGGGGACGCTGCGCACGACGTGCCAATTGTTCTCCTTCAGGTGAGGTCTGCTCGAGGGTCTGGGATCACGCGGCCGTCTCCGCAGCCTGCGGCACGCTCTGCACGTGACGCACGATCGCCGGGATCAGCTGTGGCCATGCCCCTGCGGGCAGGTCGTGGCCCATTCCCGCGATCGTCACGAGGCGCGCTCTCGGGATCGCCTCAGCGGTTGCGCGGCCGCCCGATGGATGGACCATCGGATCGCGGTCACCGTGGATAACGAGCGTTGGAGCCTTGATCTGAGCTACCTCGGCCGTGCGGTTGCCGGACTTGAAGATCGCGCCGATCTGGCGTGCGACGCCTGCGGTGCTCACGCCGCCGCCGCGATCCCAGGCCTCGAGCGCGACCGCGCGGACTTGTGCCTCATCGAACGGGAAGCCGCGCGAGCCAATGTGGCGCATGACAGTGGTGGCCCGATCGCCGGCGGCGCTGCGGGTTGTGGGTGGCCGGCGGCCGAGGACCTGAAGGAGGGTCGAGAGCGCGGTCTGCCCGACGCGGCGGCCGCCGGTGCTGGACATGATCGAGGTCAGCGTCAGTACGCGCTCGGGAAAGCGCGCGGCGAGCGTCTGGCCGATCATCCCACCCATCGACACACCGATCACATGCGCGGCCGGGACCTCGAGTACGTCGAGCAGCCCGCGCGTGTCGAGCGCCATGTCGGCGAGCGTGTACTGCTCGGGGCCGAGGCGCCGCGTGAGCATCTGGCTGCGCGTCGGCGGGCGCACGCCGCTGCGGCTCGAGCGTCCGACGTCGCGGTTGTCGAAGCACACGACTCGGTAGCCCTCCTCGAGCAGCGCGTTCAGGAAGCCTGTAGGCCAGACGTTGAGCTGCTGGCCGAGGCCGGCGATCAGGAGGATCGTCGCAGCCTCCGGGGGACCGTCAGCGCGGTAGCACAGCTCGATCTCCGGACTCACCTGTACGCACTGTTCGAGCGTGGGCGGGACGTGAGGGTTCTGCTGTGCGGTGCTCATCGCTCGGCCGCCACGGGTGCGGGGTGCTCGACAGGGCACTGCGCGGCGGCCACGTCGTGGTCGACGGGGCACGCGGCGTCCGCCGACGCCGCGGCACTTCCCTCGCCGAGCGGCCGGCGGCGGCGTCGGACGCGGCCCCTGCCGCCCTTGGCGGGGGCGAACGCGACACCACGGAAGCTCTCGCGCTCCTCCTTCTCACTCGCGGGCAGCAGCTCGAATTGGCGGAGCATCGTGCGGAGCACGACGTCCATCTCGAGCAGCGCGAAGGCGGCGCCGAGGCAGCGGCGCGTGCCGCCGCCAAACGGGATCCACGAGTAGGTGTCGGGCTTGCGCTCGAGGTAGCGGTCGGGGTCAAAGCTCGTGGCATGCGGGTAGAAGCGCTCGTCCGCCTGCATGATCGAGCCGGCCGTGACGATCACGGTCCCTCGCGGTAGTTGCCACTGGCCGAGCTGGAAGGGCTTCACCGCCACGCGCGCGGTGGCGGTGATCACTGGTCGGTGGCGCTGCACCTCCAGCACGGTCGCCGTGCGCAGCGCCGAGGAATCGCCGTCGGCCTCCTGCTCGAGGCGTCGCAGCACATCCGGGTGACGGCGCAGGCGGTCCACGGTCCAGGCAAGCGAGGAGGAGGTCGTCTCGTGGCCCGCGACGAGCAGCGTGAACAACTCGTCCCCGATCGCGCTGCGATCGATCTCCTCACCGGCGTCGCGCAGCGAGCCGATCATCAGCGCGAGGATGTCGGTGCGTTCGTCGAGCTGCGGGTCGGAGAGGTGCTTCTCGATCAGGCGCTCGACGAGGCGGTCAAAGTGAGAGCGCATCGCCTTGAAGCGGCCACCGGGGCTCCACGGTCCTAGGTCGCGGCGCAGGAACTTCGCTGTGACGAGCCGCTGGCCGACCGCTGTGAGCGGCGGCAGCAGCGTTTGGAGCTCCGCCAGCTCGGCTCCCTCGGCGCCGAACACGGCGCGCAGGATGACCCTGAGCGTGATCGTGTTGAAGGTCGGCAGTGTGGCGAACTCCTCGTTCTCCGGCCATGAAGCCATCGCGCGCAGCGTCTCCTCCTCGATCAGCCCGTCGTAGGAGCGCATGCGCTCGCCGTGGAATGGCGGCAGCAGCATGCGGCGCTCCTTCAGATGGCGCTCCTCGTCCATCGAGAAGAGCGAGCCGGGGCCGAGTATTTCCCCGAGGGGGTTTTTGCCGGCGTGCAGGACCGTGGGGCTGGCGGTGTACACCGCCTTCACGAGATCCGGATGCGAGACGGCGACCACTGTGCCGATCATCGGCAGCTTGATCGTGTACGCATCGCCATAGCGGCGCGCGAGTTGGCCCATGAGCCAACTCCGCGCGAACAGGAAGAGCAAGCCGTTGAGGAATAGCGGCGTCTGCGGCCCGCGGGGCAGCTGGGATACGGAGCTGATGGGGGGTGCGACTGTTGTTGCCATGCCGATCACGTCTCCTGTCGCTATGCGGGTACTTGCGAGTACCGACGGACTCGGCGCGCATGGTATCGGTGAGTACCGTGAATTGCAAGCTACCTGCACGCGAAGACCAAATGGGCGCCCGCGGCGCTGCCGGGTAGCGTGTGCTCGTGGCAACGGACGAGACGAAGATCGACTACCGCGGTCGCCTGCTCGAGGGGCTGGCCCAGTCGCTGCGCGAGCAGGGCCTCCAGCGCACCCAGATCGGCGACATCGTGCGCTATGCGCGCACGTCGCGACGCACCTTCTACGAGTGCTTCCCCGACAAGGAGTCCGCCTTCGTGGAGCTCATTCGCGAGTCGAGCATCGCGATCCTCGCGCTCGTCGATGCGGCGGTCGACCCCGAGGCGCCGTGGGATGCGCAGGTCGACCGCGCGATCGACGTTTACCTCTCTGCGCTGACCGAGGATCCGGCACTCACCGCCACGGTCTCACGGGAGCTCCCGACGCTGGGGGAACGGGGCGCGGCGCTTCAGCACGAGGGGATCGACCGCTTTGCGCGTCTCGTCGTGAAGATCACCAGTGGACCGGCGATGCATCGCGCCGGTGTCGCGCCCGTGGCACCCGACGCGGCCGTGATGCTGATCGGCGGCGTCGCGGAGCTCATCGCGCGTGCGACGCACGAGGGCAAACCGCTCTCCGAGGTGGGCGATACGGCAAAGGCGATCCTCAAGGCTGTGATCGAGCCGCGCTAGGTGCTCGGCGACAGTCGCGTGCCCCAGCAGGCCGCGTGTCCACGGCCTGCTGGGCATGTCCCTCCGATGCGAGGGCGTACGCGCGCGGCTATTAACTCGCGAGTGCCTTCTGCTTGATCTGCTCGAACTCGGACTGGTTGATCGCCCCGCGGTCGAGCAGGTCCTTCGCCTTTGCGATCTGCTCCGCTGGGTCTGCTTGGGTACTGACCGAGCGAACGTACTGATCGACTTCGGTCTTGACTTTTTCATGCTGCTGGAGTGCGCGTTCAGTCATCCCGTTGTGCTGGGAGATCAGGTAGACGAACACGCCAAGGTAGGGCAGCACGATGATAAAGATAATCCACAGAACCTTGTGCAAGCCCGTTGTGTCGTGGCGACGGAATAGGTCCGCCAACACAGTGAACAGAATCCAGAGCCAGACAATGAACGCGAAGAACACGAACATCGTCCAGACGACTTCGAGAAACGGATAGCTCGTAGCGAGAATCACCCGCCCTCACCTTCCTCTCCTTGAGTGATGCCTGGTTGATCGAGTGTGGGGCGCAAGCGTCTCGAGGCGACAGCGATTGCTGCGGCCGTGGAACAACGCGGAGCCGCACGTGGACGATGCTGTCCGGTGTGGATCCCCGTCGTTGCTTCGATGCTCACACGAATGTGACCCCCCGACTACTTTTGGACGTCAGCAGCAGCATACAGGATATGCCCCCCGAATCTAACGTTTTCGGTAGTCGGAATATTGCCGCGGATATGATTTCGACAGCGGCTTGGCGCTAAGCGCTCTAGGCTCGCGCGTGGCGGCTTGACGGTAACCCGGACTGGGTCAGGTGCCGAACCAGCGGCTGCGGCGGCTGGAGCCGAAGCGTTCCTTCTCGGCGACCAGGGCCACTGAAGGCGCGTTAAAAGTTCCGGTCCGCGTGGGACCTGAGAGGAAATCGATGTCCACGCTGCCAACGCGACCCGCGCCGAACTCGATGTAGCAAGTACCGCGCCCAAGATGCCGGCCTGGAGGCTCACCGTCTCCAAACTGGGCGATCAGTGTTTGCGCCACGATACGCGCGGCGCCCTCGGCGAACACACCGGCCTTCGGCACGCCCGCGGTGGCGACATCGCCGACCGCGTACACGTCGGGGAAGCGTGTCTGGAGTGTGGCCGAGTCCACGGGGATATAGCCGTCCTCGGTCATGCCGCTGGCGATGACCACATCGGGGGCGCGGTGCTTGGGTACGCCGAGGAACAGGTCGAAGGGCAACTCCGTGTCGTCGTCGAGGATCGCGACGCTGCGCTCCGGGTCGAGGGCGTTGACACGGCGACCGGCGATCAGCGCGATATCGCGCGCGGCGAACTCTTTCACCAAGGCAGCGGAGGTCTCCGGTGAGGGCGGCACAGGCGTCCCGAGGGGAATCACGAACGAGATCTGACAGGCGTTGCGCACTCCCCGTGCGGTCAGCGCCTCGTCGAGCAGCAACGCGCACTCGCTCGGTGCCGGTGGGCACTTGAACGGTGCACCGCAGACGCCGATGACGATGTGCCCCTGCGAGAACGTGGGGATGATCCCGGCCAGCCGCTCGGCGCCCGCCACGGAGTAGAACTCGTTGCCACCCTCGGTGAGGCCCGGCGTGGCGTCCATGTCGTAGTCGGCTCCGAGCGCGATGACGAGCGCATCGGCCTCGTGAACCCCCGCGTCGGTCCTCACGCGCCGAGTCTCGGGGTCGATTGCGGTGACCGTCTCGCGCACTATGCGCAAGCCGGGCTTGGCGATCTCGCGATAGGCCAGGCGCACGGCAGCGGGTGTGGTGCGACCGAACATCACGTCGAGCTTTGAGAACCCGAACACGAACGAGTCGCTCTTGTCGATTAGCGTGACCTCGACGCTGTCGCCGAGCGCCTCCGAGAGCATCGTCGCGAGCTCGAGACCACCAAAACCAGCACCCAGGATGACGATGCGAGTCACTATCTGGCCATCCTAACCGTTGCGGGGTTCGCCGGATTCCTCGACGCCCGAGGATCGCTAGTCCTCTAGCGAGCGGAAGAGGACCTCGCCGTTTGCAGCGCGTGGATCTCCTCCAGCGTGTCGCGCAGCGCGGCGACGCGGTCCTCGCCGACCGCTTCGGCCCACTCACGCTCGAGTTCGGCGAAGACCTGGGAGCCCAGCAGCAGTACCTCGCGACCCCGTGCAGTTGGGACGACGAGCTTCGCGCGGCCGTCCTCGGGATCGGGCTGGCGCACGACATAGCCGAGCGCCTCGACGTTGGCGACGTGTTCGCCAAATGCCTGCTTGCTCATTCCTGACTGCTCCGCCAGGTCGGAGAGTTTGGAGCCATCGATGTCCAGGTAGCGAAAGATGCAGCCATGCGACGGGCGCAGGCCCCCGTAGCCCGCGGCGGCCACACGGCGATACATCTCCTCCAGCAACTCCTCCTTGACGGAGCCGAGGAGTGCCACGAGGTGCTGGGTGGTGGTGACGGTGGGCATGGGGGGTGCGGAGCTTGTTTGGTAAGGTAGCCTGACTACAAGGCTTCCTTACGATTCTACCCGCCGAGGGGGAAGGACTCAAGAGATGGAACGCAAGTGGTGGACTCTGATTGCCGTCTGCGTGGCGACGTTCATGTTGCTGCTCGACATCACGGTTGTGAACACGGCGCTGCCGAGTATCCGCAAGGACCTCAACGCATCCTTCACCGACCTGCAGTGGGTCGTCGACGCCTACGCCCTCACGCTCGCGGCCTTCGTTCTCACCTCGGGATCGCTCGCCGACCGGCTCGGGCGCAAGCGCGTGTTCGTCGTTGGCGTTGGGATCTTCACGTTCGCCTCGTTGCTCTGTGGGCTGGCTGGATCGCCGACGGTCTTGAACCTCTCGCGGGCACTGCAAGGCGTCGGCGGAGCCATCATGTTCGCGGTCTCGTTGGCGCTGCTCGCGCAGGAGTGGCGCGGCCCTGAGCGCGCGACTGCCACGGCGATCTACGGTGCGACGATCGGCGTCGCGGTGGCGCTCGGGCCGCTCGTCGGCGGAGCGTTGACCACGGCGATCGGATGGCAGTCGATCTTCTTCCTGAATGTCCCGATCGGTATCGCCGCGATTGTGGCGACTGTCCTGAAGGTCGCCGAATCGCGCGACGAGACCGCGCGCGGCATCGACTGGGGCGGCACCGTTACCTTCTCGGCCGCGAACGCCCTACTGGTGCTCGGATTGCTGCGCGGCAACGACGACGGTTGGACCTCGGGCAAGATCCTTGCGCTGCTGATCGCGGCGGTCGTGCTGTTCGTTGCATTCGTCGTGATCGAGTTGCGCGTCGCGCGGCCGATGCTCCCTCTGCACCTCTTTCGCAGCCCCGCCTTCACTGGCGCTCAGGTCACGGCCTTCGCGCTCAGCGGCTCGATGTTCGCGCTGTTTCTGTATCTCACCCTCTACATGCAGGAGATCGAGCACCTCTCGCCGCTGGCGGCCGGCCTGCGCTACCTGCCGTTCACCGTCGGCTCGTTCTTCGTCGCGGGCGCCACGGCATCGCTGGAGGGCAAGGTCCCGCCGCGTGTGCTGCTCGGGGGCGGTCTCGCGATCACCGCGCTCGGCCTCGTGCTGATGAGCGGCGCGAAGGCGGATGACTCCTGGACGGTTCTGCTGCCGGGCTTCATAGTCGGCGGTCTCGGCGTAGGTCTCGTCAACCCCGTGCTCGCGAACGTCGCGCTCTCGACCGTGCCGGAGCGGATGAGCGGTGTCGCTTCTGGCATCAACGACACGTTCCGCCAGGTCGCGATCGCGTCGGGCACGGCGGGCCTGGGTGCGCTGTTCCTGGCGCTCTCCCAGCAGCGGATCCGGGCGCTGCTCCCGCACGTGAGCGCTCACCGCGCTCGCGGCCTGGCCGAAGCCGTCTCCTCCGGCACGCTGCCGGCAGGCGCGCCGGCGCCGGTCGTTCACGCTGCGCGCGAGGGCTTTATTCACGGCTTCTCGACCATCCTGCTCACGGGCGCCGGGCTCGCGCTGCTGGGTTCGGTGCTCGCACTGCTGCTGGTCCGCGGCGAGGATCTGCGCCACGACGAGACACCGGGGGTCATGGCTGAGCCGGTGGCGGCCTGACGCTGCCTGGGCGCTGCAGTGGCGCTCGGTGCGGGCTATGGATCGACGGCCCGCGCCGGTGTCTCTCCCTCGGAGGCGCCGGAGGCGAAAACTGCCCCCATCTTGATGGCGCGCACGGCGCCGGTGGCCCCTGCCTGAAGGGTGAACCCGACCAGCATCACCACGATCCCGGGGGCCAGCAGCAGGCGCGATCCGAGCATCAGGATCCCGATCCGCCCGAGCATATAAGGGGGTGTGCAAACGGCGACGCCGAGCGCGCTGCTGAGCAGCGACGCGGTCAGCTTGTCGCGCCGGGATTGGACCTTCTTGACCCCGAGCAGGCGTGAGGGCACCGCGACGTAGCAGACCATCATCACGCCTACCACCGCTCCCAGTGTGACCGTGAACCACGGTGGGCCCCAACGCGGGGCGACGGTGGCTCCCACCGCGAGCATCGCTCCCACGATGGACCCCGAGATCAGGACGGGGGTGAGGTGCGATCGCGCGGCGCTGAGAGCCTGCGAGATGCTGGGGGGGCGTGGGCCGATCATCGCGCACGCGAACACCGCGTTGAGAAAGAAGGCGCCGACCGTCATCACCACGATCAGGAGGCAGATCGGAATCAGGATTGGCCCACGGATCGTGTGAAATGACCTCCCGTGGAGTACGTGGACCTTGAGGTCGAGCATTGCCAGCCAGATCCAAACAGCCGGTGGGATCTGGATCAGGACGAGGCGCCAGTTGGTGAGGAGCAGCTTCAGTCCTTCGAAGAGCATCGCAAACGCGCCAATCGTGAATGCGAGGGGCGCATAGATCCTGCGTCTGCGGCTGAAGCGCAGGAGTGCGTCGAGCGAGGCCTGGTCGTCGTCCTGGATGGCTGCGAGCAGCTTGCGGATGCCGGCTAGCAGGCTCTCGCGGCGAGAGTGTCGGCTGGCCGCAGCCACGTACCGCGATTCTACCGCCGCACCCCGTGGCTCCTCACGGCGAAAGTTGGGTCTATCGCAGTATTCCGGCCCGAGCGTGGCGCCCGCGCGTTCAGTCGACCTCCGAGGCGTCGGCCAGGGCTGCGCGAACGGCCGCCACGGCGCTCTCGCCGGCGACCAGCATCGGTTCGGTGGTGCGCAGCGTGCGGCTGAACAGAAACGCGCCCTCTAGCAGGCAGAGCATCGACAGCGCGAGCGCGTGTGCCTGCTCGCGGGGAATGGCGGCGGTGGCGAAGAGCGCGGTCGCGCCGTCGATCCAGCTCGCGAAGACCTCTGCGCTGGCCTCGCGCAGGGGCTCGTTGGTGCTCGCGACCTCCAGTGCCACGGTCGCGATCGGGCAGGCATCGGCGTAGTCGGTGTCGCGCAGCGTCTGCGCCGCGCCGCTGAAGAATTCGCCGACCGCGGTCGGGACGTCGGGGGCCTGCAGGGCGATGGTGGCGAACAGCTGCAGGTAAAGAGCGCCGGAGCGGCGGATGACCTCCGCGGCCAGTTGGTCCTTGCCATCGGGGAAGTGGTGGTAGAGCGAGCCGAAGGGCGCCTGGGCCTCGGCTGCGACCTGTTTGAGTCCGCTCCCCGTATAGCCCTGGCGGCGGAACAGCTCGGCGGTGGCGATCAGTATGCGCTCACGTGTGGGGGTCGCCTGCATGGTTGGCAGTATATCCTGCATCATTAGAGCGATCTAGCGAGAAAGGAGAGCAGCCGATGCCCGAGTGGATCGAGGACCCCGCCCTCAAACTGCGTATGCGCTTCGAACGCCTGGCGGAGGATTTGGCCGGCGAGGTGGAGGTCGAGCCGGGTGGCGGCATCGGCAAGCATTTTCACCCGCGCCAGGATGAGCTCTGGACGGTCCGAGAGGGCAAGGCGCGGTTCCAGCTGGGGCGGAGTAAGCGGCTACTTGAAGCGGGAGAAGAGGTACTCGTGCCGGCGGGTGTCAGGCACGCGCTGAAGAATGTCGGCGACCGCACCGCGCGGCTGCGCTTTACGATCAAACCGGCACTCGAGCTCGAACCGTTCCTACTCGAGGCCGCGGCACTGAACCGCGAACGGAAGGTCACGAGCTTTGGTATCCCGACCAGCTTTGGGGCGCTTCTGGACGGTGCGACTTTCATCGATCGCTACAAGGACACCTGTGTCCTGGTCTTTCCGCCCCCGTTCCCGCCGCCGGCGCTGCAGCCGCTTGCGTTCGCGCCGCTGGCGCGTCTTGCGCGTCGCCGCCGGGCCTCGCAGGGCCGGCAGTAGCTTCGTGCGAGACTCCTGGTATGGCAAAGCTTCTCTATCTACCCGTAAACATTGTGAGCGGACTGATCGCGGGACGGCTCGGCAAGAAGTTCTTCAAGTTGCTGTGGGGCAGGATCGATAAGCGGGAGCCACCGAAGCCCGCGAATCGACAGGCCGGTCTAGGCCGGCTGGCCTTGGCGCTCGCGGTCGAGGGTGCGGTGTTCCGCGTCGTGAAAGGTCTCCTCGACCAGAGTGCCCGTCGCGGCTTCGCGCGTTTCACTGGCGTTTGGCCGGGCGATGAGCGACGGCAAGCGAAGTAAGCGATGGCGGGCTACTCGGGCACGCCGCTCTGGCGGAAGCTGGGCATCAGAGAGGGATGCGCGGTGGCGCTGGTCGGCGCGCCCGCCGGCTGGAGCATCGAGGATCTCCCCGAGCGGGTCACCTTGCGCAAGCGCGTGCAGGGGTCGCTCGATGTCGTCGTCGCGTTCTTCGCTGCCTTGGCCGAGTTGGAGCGCCGCTTGCCGGCTTTGATACGCGCGCTGCCGGCTGAGGGCAGTCTCTGGATCGCGTGGCCGCGCAAGGCCGCCGGTCATGTCAGCGACATCAGCGAGAACAAGCTCCGCGAGATCGTCTTGCCAACGGGGCTCGTCGACGTGAAGGTCGCAGCCTTCGACACGGACTGGTCAGGTCTGAAGTTTGTGTGGCGCAAGGAGTTGCGAGCGGGCGTCGTGGCGGCTGAGCGAACTCGTTGACCCGCGACGGGAACGTGCCTCCGATAGTCCGAGGGGGGCTTTGCGGGTGCCGTTGCGCAGTAAACTCGGCAGTATGAGTGCAGCGAGCGAGCCCGCCGGCCACGATCTGGTCGTCGCCCCCGACGGGAGTATTCCCGCCGATCAGCTAGCGCGTCTTGGCGTCGCGCCCGGTGCCCATCTTCGCGTGGTACAGACGAGCCAGGCTGGGAGGCTCGCTGGGTCGCTGCCGGACTTCCCGGATCTGGCGTGGGAGGAGTTCGAGTACGCAAGCGCGCTCGCAAAGCGTGATCTCACGGCCACGTGAGGGTTCTTGCTGACTCGCACGCCGTCGTCTGGCATCTACAGGGCTCCCGGCGTCTCTCGGCTTCCGCAGCAGAGACGCTTGCCGAGGCTGAAGCGACCGATGGCGTGGTGGTCTCGGTCGCCACCCTAGTTGATCTGTGGTATGTGACCCAGACGACCCGCAAGCTCACGCTTGCCCACCTGGATGCATTGCGAGACGTGCTCCTCTCTTCGGCCGCGTTCACTCTCCAGCCGGTGGATCTTGCTGTTGTGGACGCCACGACGTCGATCTCACGAGACGATCTCGCTGACCCGTGGGACCGTTTCATCGTGGGGACCGCTCGCGCGCTTGCCCTGCCGCTTGTCACCAGAGACGACGCTATCCATAAAACGCGGCTGGTACCGACCATCTGGTGAGATTGGCGGCTTCGGCAGGCTGGCCGAGGGAGTCTCGCGGGCTCGACGGATGAATACGGCGTCTGTAACCAGCGTCTGCGATCTCTCAGGAACCTCTCAGCAACTTCTCGGGCTACTCTGACGCGCGAGCGCGACGCTGCACTCACGTAGCTCGAGCAACGGAGGAAGGCATGTCCCGCACAGATGACCCGACGGGTAGTCGGGCAACGCACACAACCGCCGGCGCTAGCCGGATCCTCGTCGTCGACGATGAGCCGAACATCGTCGAGCTGGTCTCGATGGCCTTGCGTTTCCAGGGGTTCCTCGTCGAGACGGCCGCGGACGGCAGGGAGGCGATCGCGGCGGTGGGCAGGTTCAACCCGCATCTGATTGTGCTCGATGTGATGCTCCCGGACATCGAAGGCTTCGAGGTCGCGGAGCGGCTCGGCGCGCAGCGCGCGGGCGTCCCGATCATCTTCCTGACGGCGCGTGACTCCACGGAGGACAAGGTGCGGGGACTGAGCGGTGGGGGGGATGACTACATGACCAAGCCCTTCAGCCTCGAGGAGCTGGTGGCGCGGATCAGGACGATCCTGCGGCGCACGGGGCGGGTCGCGCCGGAGTCGGGGCGGCTGGTGTTCGGGGATCTCGAGCTCGACGAGGAGTCGCGCGAGGTGACCCGTGCGGGCGTCGTGGTCGAGCTGACCGCGACGGAGTACCGGCTGCTGCGCTATCTGATGCTCAACCCCCGCCGGGTTCTGACGCGCGCGCAGCTGCTGGATCACGTCTGGAGCTACGACTTCGGGGGCGACGGGCGTGTCCTTGAGACCTACGTGAGCTATCTACGCAAGAAGCTCGACGTGGGTGGGTCGACGCTGATCAGGACCGTGCGGGGGGTCGGCTACGGCCTGCAGGCCCCGCGTCCCTGATGTCCTCGCTGCGCGCGCGCGTCCTGGCGAGCGTGCTTCTGCTTTCCACGGCGGGCCTGGTGGCGCTGGGGTTCGTGACGTACACCGAGCAGAGCTCTTTCCTGCAGGAACGGGTTAATCGGCAGGTCAAGGAAGCGGTTCCGGCGCTCTCCCAGATCCTCGACAGCCGTGGCTTTAGTCCGCTTGGCGGCGGTGCTCCTGTACCCAACGAAGCTCGGGTGGGTGGGGGCGAACTCGCAGGGGGTGCTCCGCATGGCGGCGGGCGGCCCGGCGGCGGCCCGGGCCCGAACTTGCCACCTGGCACCTACGGCCAGCGCCGCGAAGTCTCGGGCAAGGTCCTCGGGACCGAACAGATCTCCTACGTCAAGCCGGCCGCGGCGGCGCCGAAGATTCCCGTGCGCGTACCGATCGAAAAGCTCTTCACCGTCGGTTCGGTCGGCTCCTCGGGGCTGCGCTATCGGGTTTACGTGCACCGCGACCCCGAGGACAGCGCGCTCACGCTCGCGGCGGTGCCGCTGCGTGAAGTGGACCAGACGCTCAGCCGCCTGCTGCTTGTCGAGGGGCTGGTGATCGCGGGCGTGCTGCTCGCCCTCGGCGTGAGCGCGTTTTTTGTTGTTCGATTGGGGCTTCGCCCCCTGGATCGCTTTGAGGTCACGGCGGGAGAGATCGCCGCGGGCGACCTCTCCCGCAGGGTCAGCCCAGCGACGCCGCGCACCGAGATCGGACGCTTGGGACTGGCGTTGAACGCGATGCTCGAACGGCTGGAGCGGGCCTTTGCGGATAGGACCGCCAGCGAAGAGCGCCTGCGGCAGTTCCTCTCCGATGCCTCGCACGAGCTGCGCACCCCGCTGGCCTCGATCCGGGGCTACGCCGAGCTGTTCCGCATGGGTGCCACTCGCGATGCCGCCGGCACCGAGCTTGCGATGCGGCGCATCGAGGACGAGTCGGCGCGCATGGGTGTGCTCGTCGAGGACCTGCTGACGCTGGCGCGACTGGACGAGACACCCGAGCTGCGCCACCAGGAGGTCGATCTGGCGGCGCTCACCCGCGATGCGGTGCAGGACGCCCGCGTCACTGCGCCCGACCGCGAGATCGAGCTGCGCGCCCCCCAGGTGGTAGCGGTCTCGGGAGACCCCCATCAACTGCGCCAGGTGCTCGCGAACCTCCTGCGCAACGCGCTCATCCACACGCCGCCGGGTACGCCGATCGAGGTCGCGGTCGAGCAGGACGCACGGACGGTCGACCTCAGCGTGCGCGACCACGGTCCGGGGATTGCGCTCGCAGCGCGCGAGCATCTCTTCGAGCGTTTCTGGCGCGCCGAGAAAGGACGCGAGCGGGGCCGCGCGGGAGCGGGACTGGGGCTTGCGATCGTCAGCGCGATCGTCGTGGCCCACCACGGCCGGATCGACGTGCAGGACGCCCCCGGCGGTGGCGCCGTCTTCCGCGTTGAGCTGCCCGCACCGCCGCCCGCGCCCGCGCCCGCGCGCGCGGCGGGGTCCGACGTCTAAGCATCCAGACGAGGCTCCCAGACAAGCGCCGCGGTGGCTCTCAGCGGACTCACAGCGTCCCTGTGGGTGGGCCACAGCTTGGCCGGCGAGCATGGCCACATGACCACTACACAGCTGCTCCATCCCCTGCGCCACACGCCGGCATCCGCCGCCCGCCCGTCACGCACTCGCTCCGACACACAAGCGGCCGTCCGGGGCGCCGATCCCACCTGGGTGCGCCCGGCGCTGTTGGCACTGCTGGCGCTTACCGCCCTCACCTACCTGTGGGATCTGAGCGCCTCGGGGTACGCCAACTCGTTCTATGCCGCGGCGGTGCAGGCCGGCACCAAGAGCTGGAAGGCGTTCTTCTTCGGCTCGCTGGACTCCTCGAACTTCATCACCGTCGACAAGCCCCCGGCCTCGCTGTGGGTGATGGCGCTCTCGGGCCGGATCTTCGGCTTCAGTAGCTGGAGCATGCTCGTGCCACAGGCGCTCGAGGGTGTCGCGGCCGTCGGGCTGCTCTACGCGGCGGTCAAGCGCTGGTCCGGTCCGGTAGCCGGTCTGGCGGCCGGGGCGCTCTTTGCGCTGACGCCGGTCGCGGCGCTGATGTTCCGTTTCAACAACCCCGACGCGCTGCTCTTGCTGATGCTCGTCGCCGGCGCCTACTGCATGACGCGCGCGCTGGAGCGCGCCGGCACCCGCTGGATCCTCGCCGCGGGAGCGATGATCGGCATTGCCTTCCTGGCGAAGATGATGCAGGCCTTCCTGGTGCTGCCGGCGTTCGCGCTGGTGTACGTGGTCGCGGCGCCCACGACGCTGCTGCGACGCATCGGCCAGTTGCTAGCTGGCGGCGTGGCTGTGCTTCTCAGCGCCGGTTGGTGGGTGGCGATCGTCGCGCTGTGGCCGGCTGGCTCGCGCCCGTTCATCGACGGCTCGCCCGATAACAGCATCCTGAACCTGATCGTCGGATACAACGGCCTCGGGCGGATCTTCTCGAGCAGCGGCCCCGGTGGCGGCCACGGTCCCGGTGGTGGCGGTGGTGCTGTTGGCGGCGGTGGTGGTGGCGGTGCCAACTTCAGCGGTGCGACCGGTCCGCTGCGGCTGTTCGACGAGCTGATGGGCGGCCAGGCCTCGTGGCTGCTGCCGGCGGCCCTGTTGGCGCTGTGCTGCGGCCTGTGGGTCACGCGCGGTGCCCCGCGTACCGACAAGACCCGCGCGGCGCTGCTGCTGTGGGGTGGTTGGCTGATCGTCACGGGCGCCGTCTTCAGCTTTGGCCAGGGCGTGATTCACACCTATTACACCGTCGCGCTGGCGCCCGCGATCGGCGCGCTGGTAGCGATCGGCGGCGCGTTGCTGTGGTCGCGGCGCGAGCACGTGGTAGCACGCCTGATGGCAGCCGTGGCCGTTGGCGTGAGCGTCGCGTGGGCGTACATCCTGCTCGATCGCACACCCTCGTGGCAGCCGTGGTTGCGAACACTGATCGTGGTGACCGGTGCGCTGGCCGTGCTCGTCCTGCTGCTTGCGCCGGCGCTCGGCCGCCTCGGCCGCCGCGCGATGATCGCCGCGGCGATCATCGGAGCCGCCGCGAGCATCGCGGGACCGCTCGCCTACGCGGCCGACACCGTGACGAGTGCCCACACCGGCTCGATTCCTTCGGCCGGCCCGGCGAGCGCAGGCATCGGCGCCGGCGCTCCTGGCGGCGCAGTCGGGCTGGCGCGCGGTGGGGCGGGCGGAGCGGGTCTTGGTGGGCCATCGCGCTCGAGCGCTGGCGCGGGTGGCGTTCCGGGTCTGTTCGGCGGCTCGCCGCCCAGCAACTCGGCCGGCGGCCCTCCGGGTGCGCTCGGCGCCGGCGGCCGGCCCGGCACTTCCGGCGCAGCGCCCACAGGTGCACCTGGCGCAATCGGTGCGGGCGCGGGCGGTCGCGGTGCCGGTGGGGCCGGCGGCAAGGTCGCCGCGGCGCTGGTCAAGGCCCTGCAGAGCGAAGCCAGCAGCTTCCGTTGGGTGGCTGCAACGTCGGGGTCGCAGAGCGCCGCGAGCCTCGAGCTCGCAAGCGACGAGGCGGTCATGGCGATCGGCGGCTTCAGCAATCAGGGAGGCAAACTCAGCCTCGCCGCGTTCGAGCGCTACGTCGCGCGTGGGGAAATTCACTATTACATCGCCTCCGGTGGTGGTGGTGGTGGTGGTGGCGGCGGCGGGCCGGGTGGGCCGGGCGGCGGCTCGACGGAAAACATCGCCAGCTGGGTGAAGGCTCACTTCAAGGGTGAGACGATCGGTGGCGAGACGGTCTACGACCTCAGCGCGAGGAGCTGAGATGTTCACCGCGCAGAGTGCTCTCGCGGGCACAGCGGTGGCTCCGCACCTCTACTGGATCGCAAGCCGGGCGGCTGGGGTTGCGGCGCTCGTGCTCTCCAGCCTCGCGGTCTGCGTGGGCCTCTCGCTGGGCGGCCACCTCGTAAGGGGTCATGGAGCGGAGCTGCGTGTGGCGCACGAGGCGCTCTCGCTGGCAACCCTCGCCGCGCTCGCGGTGCACGGGCTGTCGCTGCTCGGCGACGGTTATCTGCACCCGAGCATCGGCGATATCTCGATGCCGCTCATGAGCGGCTATGAGACCTTGTGGACCAGCGCCGGAATCGTTGCATTTTGGATGCTGCTGGTGCTGGGGCTTTCCTACTACGCCCGCCAGCGCATCGGCGTTCAGCGCTGGCGGGTACTGCACCGCTTCGCGGCCCTGGCTTGGATCCTCGGGATCGTGCACTCGCTGGGCGAGGGCACCGACGCGGGACAGGCCTGGTTCTTGGCGATGAGCGCCCTGGTGGTCGTGCCGGCGCTGGCACTGCTGGGGTACCGCTGGTGCGATGGACGCTTACTAGCAGGCAGCTCCACGACCTCGATTGGAGAGACACGATGAGCACTCATGCCGCACTCCCGGAAGCACTTAAAGACCGCGCACGGTCTGAAGCCAGGGCGCGCGCCCTCGCCAAGCATGTCGCTCTGCGGCGCGGTGCAAAGCGCATCCGCAAGTCCGTCGCTGGACTTGCGCTCGCACTGTTCATCGCAGCCTTCGCGGGCATCTACGTACAGCTCGCCAGCGGTCACGACCCGGCGCTCGCGGTCTCCGCGCAGCGACGAGGGGCGGTGAGGGTGACCTCTGGTACGTCGGGGACCTCGCAGTCCACCGGCGCGCCCTCGGCGGTAACGACTTCGCAGTCATGAGCGAGGCGATCGAGCGCTTCGACTGCCTGGGGTCCTCGTGCGCGGTTTGCGTGATCGGCGACGGCGAGCGCAGCTCCGCGGCGCAGGCCGCCGCGATGGCTCACCGCGAGCTGCGTGGCTGGCACGCGCAGTTCTCGCGCTTTCTCCCGGACAGCGAGCTCTCGCGCTTGAACCGCGATCCGCGCGGGCAGATCGAGGTGAGCCGGATGATGGCGCTGCTCGCGCAGGCCGCCCTCACCGCGGGAGCACTGAGCGATGGGCTGGTCGATGCCACCCAGCTCCAGGAGATCGAGCGCGCCGGGTACGAGGGCGATCTCGCCGCACCCGTCGCGTTGCAGACGCTGTTCGAGCTCGCCCCGTCGCGCACCCCCGCACGCGCGGACCCGCGCGGCCGCTGGCGGCTGTTGGAGGTGGATATTCCTCGCAGCGCGCTCCGGCGCCCGCCGGGGGTGGGACTCGACAGTGGCGGCCTCGCCAAGGGGCTGTTTGCCGACGTGCTGGCCGAGCGCCTCGCCGGGCGCGCGAGCTTCGCGGTCAACTGCGGCGGGGATCTGGCGCTCGGCGGCTCGGAGTCCCGGGTGCGTCCGGTCGAGGTCCAGAGCCCCTTTGACGGGCAGACGCTGCATACCTTCGAGCTGACGCGCGGCGGGGTCGCCACGAGTGGCATCAGGCGCCGCAGCTGGATCGATGGCGAGGGTCGCCCGGGGCACCATCTGCTTGACCCCGCGACTGGACGTCCGGCCTTTACTGGCATCGTGCAGGCGAGTGCCCTGGCACCGAGCGCGCTGTTGGCGGAGGTCTACGCCAAGGCCGCGATCCTTGCCGGCCCGCGTGCGGCCCGCTCATGGCTTCCGCACGGGGGCGTGATCGTGCTCGACGACGGCTCCCACGAAGTTCTCCCGGCTGCGCCTGTCGTCTCGCTCAGTGAGCTCTCAGCCTACGCCTAGCGCCCGCTTACGCGGCTCCACGATGATCACCACCATGAACTCAATCACTCCACAAATCAACACCTCGACATCCCCTGCTTCCTCCACGCCGAACTCTGTGGCGACGGGCGCGCCGGTCGTCGAGATCGTGATACCCGTGTACAACGAGGAGCGCGTCCTGGAGGCGAGCGTGCGCAGGCTGCACCGCTACATGAAGCGCGAATTCACCTTTCCGTTCCAGATCACGGTGGCCGACAACGCGAGCAGCGACTCGACGCTCCAGCGGGCCCGCGCGCTGGCGGCGCAGTTCGCGGAGGTCGAGGTGCTGCACTTGGATCAGAAGGGCCGGGGGCGCGCCTTGCGCGCCGCTTGGTCGCGCAGCGCGGCGGACGTGCTTGCCTATATGGACGTCGATCTCTCCACGGAGCTCTCGGCGCTGCCGAGCCTGCTGATTCCGCTGCTCCAGTTGCGCGCGGACATCGCGATCGGCTCACGGCTGGCGCCCGGCGCGGAGGTCACCCGCGGACTCAAGCGCGAGCTGATCTCGCGCTCCTACAACGCCCTGCTGCGCTTCGCACTGGGTGTTGGCTTCTCCGATGCCCAGTGCGGCTTCAAGGCTGCCCGCCGCGAGGTGCTCCTGCCGCTGCTCGAGCGCGTCGAGGACGACTCGTGGTTCTTCGACACCGAGCTGCTCTACGAGGCCCAGCGCGGCAAGCTGGCGATCCACGAGGTTCCGGTTCGCTGGGTGGAGGATCCGGACTCGCGCGTGGCGATCCTCGCGACCGCTCGCGAGGACCTCCGTGGGATTCGGCGGCTGCGCTCCGCGGGAGACTCGCCGCGGCCGCGGCCGGCCCTGCCGCTAGCGGCCAGTACCTAGGTTTCGATCGTGACGAGCGTGCCGATCGGCGTGTAGGGCCAGATCTCCGCGGAGGCCGCGAGCGGGAGCTCGACACAGCCAAGGCTCTGCGGTGAACCGAAGGAGGCGCGGTCGAAGTTATGCAGCGCATCGCCGCCGTTGAAGTAGCTGACCCATTTGATGCCGGGATCTTCGTAGTGCGAGCCGTCGGGGTTGGTGCCGCTCATCGTAGTTTCGGGGAGGTGCTCGAACACGGGGAACGTCCCGAGTTCGGTTTCCGCCCCGGAGATGCCGGTGTTCGCGGGCGAGCTCAGGACCGTGCGGCCGGCGCTCCACAGCGTCATCGTCTCGGGGACTTCGCGATGGACATAGACGTAGCTGTAGCCTTCGCCGAAGTGCTTGCCGGCGATCGCGTCGTCGAGCAGCATGTGCCAGACCGTCGGTCCGGCGAGGCCGTCAACGGTGAGGTTGTGGTTGTTCTCGAACTTCATCACCGCGCCGCGCGTGATCGTGTTGGCCTGGCCGGGCGACCACATCGCTTGCAGCTGGTGCGGGGTGTTTGGATAGCGCCAGTCGAAGCTGCCGTGCGGGGGTTCGACAGCCGCCTGCGCCTCGGCGCTCGGCGTACGCGCCACAGGGGCCCCGGCGGGCTGCCAGTCGACCGGCAGGTAGCCCTCCTGGGCTAGTAGCTGCTGCAGGCGCAGCGTCGAGCCGGGTGGCACCGTCCATTCGACCTGGCTGGTCGTGCGCAATCCGCTGCCCGTGCCCGCGGTTACCGCCACCGGATGGGGGAGCTGGATCTGCAGCTGCGAGCCAAGCGCCACCCCGAGGCCCGAGGGGGTGAATACGAGCGTGTGGCTGTTCGCCTCGCGCCAGTGTCCAGGGGTGATGGGTGAGAGCTGTGGGCGCGTGCTACCGAGCACTTCGCCGACGGGCTTGGAGAAGGTGAGATAGATCGGTGTATAGGAGGAGATGCGGGCGCCCACGGCGGGGATCGTGGCCATCACCGGTGAGCGTGAAGGTGGGAACCAGCTCACCTGCATAGGAGCGCCGACCCGCTCCCACGGTCGCGCGGCGGCGGCGACCTCGGTGGCGCCCGTCGCTGGCTGCATGCCGAGCGAGACCGACGCGCGCGCGCTACTCAGAGAGCGATGAGTCAATGCGCCCACGCTCCCGTAGGCGATTGCGCTCACCGGCTGGTCAAAGCCCACGTTGACTCGAGAACCGGCTGGAACCGTCAGCCAGCGTTCGGTCAAGTGCGCGACGGGGGTGCGCAGCGTCAGTCGCTCCTGGCGCTCGCTGCCCAGCACCCAGCTGAGCCATCCCGGCCGGCGCACCTCGACATCGACAGACACCTGCTCCCCGGGGGCCAGCCGCCGCAGTGGCGTCAGGAGTCCACCGTCGACGGTGAGCGGCACCCTGCGACCGCCCGGACCAAATGCCCGGACGTGCTCGATTTTGCCACCCAACAACTGCACGTTTACCCTTGCGAGCGCCGTCGAGTCGCTTGCAAGCGTCACACCTGAGAGCTCCACGATCGCGATCGCCAGCACGACAATCAGAATCGCAACGCCTATCCCAACGCCGAGCAGAGCGCGACTGCGACCATGCTCGTACGCTGCAGCGCCCGGGTGGGTCGACCTAATCGCCACCCGCAGAGCATAGAACTCCGATGGCGCGTGCTGCTGCGGCCACGTCGTCGACCCAGATACGGCCAACGAAAAGTCCAGCCCGCAAGCGAAATCTTACAGTCGAAATATGCCCAGAAAGGCGATTCATGTCGAGCTCATATCCGCGTCCGATGCTGACGGTCGACGTCGTCGTGTTGACCGCCGAAGCCGGGACGCTGCGCATACTGCTCATCCAGCGCGGCAACCCACCGTTCGAGGGGGGCTGGGCGCTTCCGGGGGGCTTTGTCGAGGAGGGCGAGCAAGTCGCCGCGGCCGCGTCGCGGGAGCTGGCCGAGGAGACCGGCCTGCGCCTGGGTGCGCTGGAGCTACTCGGCGTCTATGACACGCCGGGGCGCGATCCCCGTGGTTGGACGGTGTCGGTCGTGTACCTAGCCCGCGTGCAGGGCGCGAGCGAGGTCATCGGCGCGGACGACGCGAGCGAGGCGCGCTGGTTCGACGTCGAGGAGCTGCCTGAGCTGGCTTTCGACCACGCGCTGATCGTGGCCGATGCCCGCGCGCGCTGATTGGGCGGTAGGTCTGCCGCACAGCGGACCTGCTCACGTCTAACGCGCGCAGTGCGGACGTGGGGGAGGGCGGTAGAGTCCGCGGCGTGACACTTGTGTTGATCACCGGCGCCACCCGCGGCATCGGTCGTGCCGCCGCGATCGAGTTGGCCGGCGAAGGCGTCGAGGTTGCGCTGGTCGGCCGCGACCCCGAGCGCGTGAAAGAGGTGGCGGTGCAGGCGCGTGGCGCCGGCGGCGGGGCGAGGGTTCACGAGCATGTCGCGGACCTGATGCTGATGGCCGAGGTACGAGCGCTGGCGCAGGAGGTGCGAGAGCGCTACGCGCACATCGACGTTCTCGCCAACAACGCCGGGGCGCTGTTCGCCTCACGGCAGGAGACCTCCGAGGGTCTCGAGCGGACTTTTGCGCTGAACCACCTCGCGCCGTTCCTGCTCACGAGCCTGCTGCGCGATCGTCTGAGTGGTGGGCGCGTGGTGACGACGGCATCTGACGCGCACAAGTCCGGGCGCCTGAACCTCGAAGATCTGCAGTCCCAGCAGTCCTACGCCGCGATGCGCGTCTACGGGACCTCCAAGCTCTGCAACATCCTCTTCACGCGCGAACTGGCAAGACGCGCGCCAGAGCTGCACGCGAACTGTTTCCACCCCGGCGTCGTGCGCACCGGCTTCGGCAAGAACGAGAACGGGATCTGGAAGGTCCTCACCACCCTCGCCGGGCCGTTCTTTCGCTCGCCGGGTCGTGGCGCGCGCTCGCTCGTCTGGCTGGCGCGCTCCGAGGAGGCGGCGGACCTCAGCGGCGAGTACGTGCAGGATGAGAAGGTGCTGGTGCCCTCTGGCCAGGCCCGCGATGAGGGGCTGGCCGAGGGGCTTTGGGAGCGCAGTGTCGAGCTGGCTGGCCTGCCGGCCGACTCGCCCGTCTGACTACTTACCGGTGGTGCGGTGCATCGTTCCGCGCGCATGACCGGAGCTCTCGCGCCCGGCGCTGGCACCGCCGCGAGTGCTCCCGCGGCTGGGTGAGGGTGTGCGTCGCATGAGGGCGCGCAGCGCGCGATCGGCGGGGCCGTCCTCGGCTCGCTCCGTCAACGTCTGCGGGTGCACCGTGCGGAACATCGGACCCCGCTTGGGGTCCACGACGGCCACCACGACCTTGGCTCTGCTGGGAATGTCGAAGACGATCCCGTCGACCGCGGGGCCGCCGTCGGCGACCTTGACCAGCCCGTCGATGCTCGCCTCCTCCATCCTCACAGCGTACCGGTATCCACTGCTCGCCCCGGCGGTGACCGGCGCGTTTGCATACCCTCCCACGCATGCAGGCCCTCGAGAACCTTCGTAGCCGCCTGGCCGAGCTCGTCGACCTCGGCGCCGTCGAGATGCTGCTTGGCTGGGATCAGCTCGTCACGATGCCCTCCGGCGGCGCCGTCGGCCGTGCCGAGCAGCTCGGCACGCTGGCGCGTCTGACCCACGCGCGCGCGACTGCTGCCGAGATCGGCGGTTGGCTGGAGGAGCTCGACGGAGTACCGCTCGAGGAGCTCGATCGCGACATCGTGCGCTTGGCACGGCGCGACTGGGAGCGGGCCGGGCGGATTCCGGGAGACCTCGCGGTCGAACTCTCTCGCGCGAGCGCTACGGGCCAGGAGGTCTGGCAGCGCGCGCGGGCCGAGGATGACTTTGACGCATTCGTGCCGGCACTGCAGCGCAACGTCGAGCTCGCGCGTGCCCAGGGACAGTGCCTGGCGCAGGACGGCCAGAGCCCCTACGAGGCGTTGCTCGGCGATTACGACTTCGGGCTGCGCGTGGTGGATTTGCGCCACGTGTTCGGTGCGCTCGCCGCGCAGCTGCCGGCGCTCGCGGCCGCGGCCAGCGTGCACTCGCCGCGACGGACGCTGGCGGTGCCCGTGAGCGCCCAGCAGGCGGCGGTGACGGGCACGCTGCGCCGGCTGGGAGTCGAGGACGCCACTTGGCGAGTAGACGTATCCGCGCACCCCTTTACGGCGTGGATGGGCCGCCGCGACACGCGCCTGACGACCCGTTACAGCGACGGTGAGGTCGAGTCGCTGCTCAGCTCGCTGCACGAGTACGGCCACGCGCTCTACGAGCGCCAGGTCGATCCGGCGCTGGAGCGCACCAATCTCGGATGTGGGACCTCGATGTCGATCCACGAGTCCCAGAGCAAGCTGTGGGAGAACCACGTGGCGCGCAGCCCCGCGTTTGCCGAGGTCCTGGCCGCCGAGCTACGGGACGGTGGGTTCACGGTCGCTCCCGCGGAGCTGCATGCCGCGCTGGTCGGCGTCGAGCCTTCGGCGATTCGAGTCTCCGCCGATCCCCTCACCTATCCACTCCACATCGTCCTGCGCTTCGAACTCGAGCTTGCGCTGATCGAGGGCGACCTGGCTGTGCCCGACTTGCCCGCGGCCTGGCGCGAGGGGATGCAGCGCCTGTTGGGCGTCGAGGTTGCATCCGACGCGCTCGGATGCCTACAGGACGTGCACTGGGCCGCCGGCAGCTTCGGCTACTTCCCCAGCTACGCGCTCGGCTGCCTGATCGCCGCCCAACTGTGGGAGGCGATGGAGGCCGAGATAGGCTCGCGCGAGCAAGAGCTGCGTGGGGGGGACGTGGCCGCGATCCAAGCGTGGCTGGCCGAGCGCGTTCATCGCTACGGCCGGCGCCGGGACACGATCCCATTGCTCGAGCACGCCACCGGGCGCGCTCTGGAGATCGAGCCGTTCCTGCGCTACGTCGCTCCGCTCGCCGAAGGTTGAGAGCCGGCTCAGCTCTCGGATACAGCGGTTCCGAGGACGGCCTGCCGGTGCTGGCGCTGGGGGCGCCTGACCTGGATCTCGCGGGCCGCGAAGTAAGAGCCGACTACGAACACCAGCGCGCCGAGTTGGGCGACGATTCCCTCCCACGTCGGGTAGACGCCCAGCCAGATGCTCCACGAGAGCGGCACGCGGAAGCTCGTGGGCGTGCTCGCCACCCAGCCGATGCCTTGGAGGTTGTGAACCGTCGTGCCGACCATCACCGCCAGCACCAGGGCGATCAGGACCCCGGTGAGGATCAGCATGCGCTTGAACGGCAGCTTGCGCTGCATCTTGAAGGTCGCCACGCCGACGATCAGGGTGCCGCCAAGGCCGATGCCCGCCCCGAGCGCCGTGGCGCCGGTGCCCGCGCTGGTCTGCAGCGCCTGCAGGAAGAGCACGGTCTCCAGGCCCTCGCGGTAAACGCTCGAGAGGCCGAGCAGCGCAAATCCAAGTACCTGGCCGGAGAAGAAGCCGAGCCGGTCCCAGCGCTCGAGCGCTTTGCGGCGCCGGTTGAAGCGCGATATCCACTCGCTCCAGTAGACGCGGTGGAAGAACCAGTTGGTGACCAGCAGCAGGACGCCGATCGCGATCAGGCCGGTGACGGCCTGTAGCTCGAGCCCGCCGTTGCCGAGCAGGTGCAGGATCATCTGCGCGATCACCCAGGTGAGCGCGGTGGCGCCGAGCCCGGCTAGCGCGCCGAGGAAGACAGGGCGCCTCAGCCGACTCTTGGCCCCAACGAACGAGGCGGTGATCGCCGCGAGGATCAAGACCGCCTCCAAGCCCTCGCGGAAGACGATGATCGCGGCGTTGACGACGATGGTCGTGTGGCTGATCGTGACTTCCGCGAGTGATTCGGCGACCAGGCCCATGTCCGTGCGCGCGGTGGCGCTAGCCCGCTGCACGGCAGCTAGCGGGGCGCCATCGGCGAGCAGTTCAAGTAGCGCCGGGGCGCTTGCGCTGCCCTGCAGCAGCCTGCCTGTGATCTTCTGATCGAGCTGCGGATCGCCGACTACGAGGCGCTGACCGGGACCGGCTGCGTACAGGGCGTACGCGCGGAGGGCCGCGAAGCGCGCTTCTTCGTTGCGTCCAGCGGCGGCTGCGCTGTCCAGCTGATCGAGTGTCGCTTCGATCGTGCGGTAGGGCTTGGCGGGCGCCGCCGGGGGGTGCAACACGGCCCCCAGCTCGCGCTGCGCTAGCGCGCTGAGTGCGCTCACCTGGAGCGTCAGCGGCCAGGGCTGATAGCGCGTCTTGGTGGCCTGCAGCAGCGTGCTCAACTGTGCCAGTGCATGAACGGCCTGCTCCGTGCGGCGCGGATCGCGGGCGTGGAGTAGTGCTTGGGAGGCCAGCACGCGTCGTTGGACTCCCCGGGCAAGGACTCGGCTCACCGCGGCGAGCGTCGGTTCATGGGTGGGGTCGGCGCTGGCGTAGCGCTGTGGCAGGACCGTGAGCAGGAGCTGCAGGCCCTGCGCTTCGAGTGCTGTGATGCCGGAGGTCGCGGTGGCGGGGCGCGCCGCGCCGGCGCTGGCCGTCAAATGCGCGGGTGCCTGCGGAGCGTCCTCGCCGGCGGCCGCTGCGGCGGTGACGCTCCCGAGCATGGCCGTGAGCGCGATGAGGCAGATGCCGGCCAGGCGCATGAGGGCCGTGGGGGTCTGCGTGCACATACTCGCTGGTCGCCTTGTAACGAGCAGCTTGAACTTCGGGTGCATGCTCCTACCTCATTGGCCTGGTTTAGGGTACCCTAATCGCGCTTTCCGACGGATTCTCTCTTTACCTAACGGATCAGGAGCCCACTGCTTGCGACCTTTCTCCTCATCGCGCCGTAAGACGCGCCTGCACCGCTCGGCGCCGGTATTGGCGACCCTCGTCACGCTCGGTCTCACCGCATGCGCGGGCAGCGGATCGGGTGGCGGAGCCACGTTGAAGTTCACGCTGACGACTCAGGGGTGTACTCCGAGCCAGGCGTCGGTCCGCTCCGGCCCGGTGACGATCTCGGTCACCAACGGGGGCGATCCCAAGGTCACCGAGCTCGAGCTGCAGAATACGAGTGGGATCATCCTCGGCGAGCGCGAGAACCTGCTGCCGGGACTCTCGGGCTCGTTCTCGCTGGACCTGCAGCCCGGCTCCTACATCCTCAACTGCCCCGACGGCAACGTGACCCAGGGGAAATTGATCGTGACCGGCAAGCCCTTCCCGCAGCGCGGGCCCGCTGAGGGGTTGCTGCGGACCGCGGTACTCCAGTACCGCACCTACGTCGAGGGTCAGACCAGCGAACTGCTCGAAGATACGCGCAAATTCGTAGCCGCGATCGAGCAGGGAAACCTCGCCGAAGCGAAGCTTCTATTTGGGCCGACGCGCATCCACTACGAGGCGATCGAGCCGGTGGCGGAGAGCTTCGTGGGCCTGGACTCGGCGATCGATGCGCGCATCGATTCCCCGACGGTCAACGGCGACTACTCCAAGTGGACGGGCTTCCATCGCATCGAGATGCTGATGTGGGCCAAGCACACCCTCGAGGGTGCCCCGCACTTTGCCAACCTGCTGCTGGCCGACGTGCAGACGCTCAACCAGAAAGTCCCGACTCTGCCGCTCTCGGCCACGCAGCTGATCAACGGGTCGGTGGGGCTACTCAATGAGATCGTCAACACCAAGATCACCGGGGAAGAGGACCGCTACTCGCACACCGACCTCTCCGATTTCCAGGGCAACCTGCTTGGTGCGCGCAAGGCCTTCGAATACGTGCGGCCCGCCATGGAACGCACCGGGCAGGCCGCCCTTGCCGCCACGATCGCGCAGCAGTTCAAAGCGGTCCAGCTCGAGCTCAACCGCTACCGCCGCAACACGCCGCTGGGTTTCGCGCTCTACGGGGCGCTAACCGAAGCCGACAAGATCACGATCGCGCGGCAGGTCGGCAACGCCGCCCAGTCGCTCTCAGCCGTCGCGCTGAAGCTGGCGCTGACGCACTGACGCATAGCTCCGCTTGCAAGTGGAGTCCCCGGCTGATTGGGGGCTCCACTCACGGCGTGCGTGGACCTATCCTGGGCCAGTCGGCGCGGCGACTCAGAAGAGCTTGATGCTTGTGCTCGTGAACGAGCTGGTGCTCGGGGTGTTGCCGAATGCGTCCTTGAGCGAGGAGTTCAGCGTTCCGGTCACGGTCGCCGGGCCGCCTGCGGTCAGATCGGCGCTGGGGTCGGTGACTTTCGTGACCGTCAGCTTGACCGTGTTGCCACTCACGGAAGTGTTAGCGGTGATGACCGGTGAGGTCCCGCCGACCTTGCTGTAGTGCGCGCTGGTCAGCGTGCCCGTGGACCAGTTGCCCGAGCTGATGCCCGAGACCGCGATCGAGGTCACTCCCGTGAGCGCTTGGGTGTAGGTGAGCGTCACACTGCTTGGAATGCTCGCGGCCGAGATCGAGTCGCTGAATGTGAGCGTCAGCGCATCCCCGACCTGCGGCAGGCCGGCGGTGCTGCCCGGAGTCGTGTCAGCAATCGCTGTCAGACTCGGTTTGGTCGTGTTGAGCTTGACGATGGCGGCCGCCGAGGTCGTCGAGTTACCGGCGTTGTCGGAGACCGTGTACTCGTACTCGTAGCAGTGTCCGGTGGACGCGGTGCTGTCGGTGTACGGCGAGGACTGCCCGGCCGCCCCCAGGTTGGCGAAGGCGGAGAACGCGCCGCAGGTGTCGGTGGAGGGGGTGTAGGTAGCGCTGGCGCGGCGCAGCTGGCCGGTCGAGCTCTTGATCCCGGATCCGGAGTCGCTCGCGCTGAAGGTCAGTGCGACGGCTGCGTTGGTGTAGCTCGGCGCGTTGATCGTGGCCGTCGGGGCGGTTTTGTCGACCTCGACGGTGGTGGTCAGCGTGGCCGTGTTGCCGACGCGGTCGCTGCCGGTCAGCACATAGCGGTAGCAGCCGGCTGCCAGCCCGCTTTGGGCGGGGCTGCCGGTGAGCGTGACCGGAGTGCCGTAGGCGCTGCAGACACCACTGGAGAGCGTCCCCGTGGCGCGGGTGAGCACCGAGGAGAGTAGGCCCGAGCCGGTGTCCGCGTTGTAGTCAGTGCGGGTCCCGATCGTGAAGCTGCCGGAGGTGCTGTAGCTGGTGGAGCCCGCGCCGGTCGCGGCCGCCCCGTTGACGCTCAGCGCACCACCGCTCGGCGGCGTGGCGTCGGCGATCAGTGCGTAGTTGGCGGCGAACGAGGTGGCGCCCGCGTTGCTGGCTGCGGACACCGTCGGGCCGCTGGGCGGCTGTGTGGCCGAGACGCCGAACGAGTAGGCCATCTGCCCCCCGTTCTGGAGCCCGGTGAAGCCGAAGCTGCTCAGCGAGCTGAAGGTGTAGCCGGCGATGCCCGTATTGGGGTCGCTGGAGGATGCCGTCAGCGTGAATGCGCCACCGGGGGAGGGATTGAAGTAGAGCGCGTTGGTCGAGCTCTTGTAGTAGGTGTTCGACGACAGGCCGCTGAAGCTGAGCGACGGCGTGGTCGGGGCGGTCGTGTCCACGAGCACGGTCGTGGAGATGCTGGTCTGGTTGCCCACGTTGTCCACGCCGGTGAGCGTGTAGCGGTAGCAGCCGGTCGGCTCGCTTTGGGCTGGGCTGCCGGTGATCGTGGTGGGTGCGCTGAAGCTGCCGCAGACGTTGCCGGAGAGCGTCGCGGAGGAGAGGGTGAGCGTGCTGGAGCGCAGACCCGACTGGCTCGCCGACTGCGTCTCGCTGTAGTCGGTGCGCGCGATCGTGAAGTTCCCGGTGACGTTGTAACTCGCGGTGCCGCCGGAGTTGGCGGCCGCTCCGTTGACGCTCAGCGCGCCAGCGGTCGGAGCTGTCGTGTCGGGTACCACCGTGAAGTTGGCGCTGGCGCTCAGGCCGGCGTTGTCGTTCGCGGTCACGGTCTGTGGGCCGGAGGCGCCCGCGCCTGCACCGGACCACGTATAGGTGCTCTGGTAGGGAGTCGCGGTCAGCGTGCCGCCACCGCCGCTGAAGCCGGTGAGTGCGGGGAACACGACGTTCTTGATGCCCGAGCCAGGATCGCTTGTCTGGGCGCTCACGGTGAAGCTGCCCGAGCTCCCGCTCTGGGGGTTGGTGTAGGCCGTGCTGCCGGCGAGGAGCGTGTTGCCGGTTGCACCGGAGAGCGTCAGTACAGGTGTCGACGGGGGTGCCTGGGTGACGGTGAGCGTGTGCGTCGTCCTGGCGATCGCCCCGGTGCTGTCGGTGGTCTGCAGGCCGATCACATAGGTGCCCGGCTGCGTGAAGGCGTGGGTGAGGGTTGGGCTGGAGCCGCTGTCGGTAGCGTAGTTGCCGCTGCCGTCGAGATCCCACCTGTAGTCGGTGATCGAGCCCTGCGAGTCGGTCGAGCCGGAGGCGTTGAAGGTCACGCTCTGGCCGGTGGTGGCAGGCGCTGGGTTGATCGTAAACGCAGGCACCTGTGCCAAGTCGACGTTGTTCGAGTGATCGTGCTCGAAGATCGTGGTAGCGCTCAGCGGCTGGTTGTAGATCGCCAGTTCATCGAGCGAGCCGCTGCCGAACAGCGAGTTGCCATCGCGCGAGAACAGGTAGAGCGTGGAGTTCGCGAACGGACCCTGGCTGGTATTGGAGCTCTCCTGCTGGAAGCTCACGGCCTGCCCGTCGACGTATGGCGTGATCTCGTTGCCGGCTTCGGCGGTGGTGTTGATGACGATCGCGTAGTGGTGCCAGACGCCGGCGCTCGGGCGGGCAAAAAAGACGCTGTTGCGGTCAGAGTCGCTGCCGATGCCGATTCCGAACGTGCCGCCGTACTCGCCCGCGTTGGGGTCGACGAGGAAGCCGCCGGAGTTTTCGTTGAAGTTCGGGGTGAACTCCATCGCGAGCGCGTCGTTGTTGGCGTACTGGTTCCATTTCAGCCAGAACTCGATCGTCAGCTGGCTGGTCCCGGAGAGGTTCAGCGGGATCGCGCCCGAGTCGCTGGAGCCGTTGAAGCCGATCGCCGTGCCCGCCTGGATCGGACCCGGCTGCCCGAAGGTTCCGCCGGTGATCGTGCCGTTGCTGGAGCCCTTGCTATCGGCGATCGTCGGGCCCTGCGGTTCGCCCAGCTTGTAGTAGTCGGTCAGCCCGGGAGTGTTCTGGACAGCTTCGGAGTAGCCGACGGGCGCCTGTTCGAGCGCGTTGACGGCAATCGTCGTGCGTGTGCTGAGACCGTTGCTATCGGTGACTTCCACGCCGACCGTGTGCGTCCCGGGTGTTTTGAAGCTGGTCGTGACGGTCGGTGTGGTGCCGGTGTTGGTTTCGTAGGTGCCTTCGCCGTTCAGGTCCCACTTGTAACCGGTGATCGTGCCCTGATCGGTCGATTCGCTCGCGTTCAGCGTGACCGTCTGACCGACGAGCCCCGGGTTCGGCGAGGCGCTGAGCTTGGCTACTGGCGGCAGGTTGCCGACGGTGAGCGTGTGCGTCACGTTGGCGCTGGCGCCGTGGTTGTCGATTACGCGCAGCCCGATGTTCTCGGTGCCTTCGGTCGCGAAGCTGGTTTTTAGTTCAGGGCTCGAGGTGTGGGTTTCGTATTTGCCGTTGCCGTTCAGGTCCCACTGGTATTCGACGATTTCGCCGTCGGGATCGCTGGAGCCGGATGCGTTGAGCGTCACGCTCTGGCCGGGGCGTACGGGGTTGGCGGAGATCGAGAACGCCGCGGTCGGTGCCTTGGCGGTCCCGTAGGAGTTGTAGTGCTGGAAGATCGTCGCGGCGCTGAGCGGCTGGTTGTAGATCGCGAGCTGGTCGAGTGAGCCGTTGCCGAGCAGCGAGTTGCCGTCGCGTGAGAACAGGTAGAGCGTTGAGTTCGCGAACGCCCCTTGCCCGGTGTCGGAGCCTTCCTGCTGGAAGCTGACGGGAACTCCGTCGACGTAGGGGGTGATCTCTTGGTTGGCTTCCGCGTTGGTGTTGATCACGATCGCGTAGTGGTGCCATGCGCCGGCGCTGGGGCGGGCAAAGAAGATGCTGTTGCGATCAGAGCCGCTGCCGATCCCGATCCCGAAGGTGCCGCCGAACTGTCCCGCGTTGGGGTCGACGAGGAAGCCGCCGGAGTTTTCGTTGAAGTTCGGGGTGAACTCCATCGCGAGCGCGTCGTTGCTGGCGTACTGGTTCCATTTCAGCCAGAACTCGATCGTCAGCTGGCTGGTGCCGGAGAGGTTCAGCGGGATCGCACCCGAGTCGCTGGAGCCGTTGAAGCCGATCGAGGTCGTGGGATCTTCCTGTACGGCACCCGGCAGCCCGAAGGTGCCGCCGGTGATTGTGCCGTTGCTGGAGCCCTTGCTGTCGAAGATCGTCGGGCCGTGAGACTCGCCGAGCTTGTAGTAGTCGGTCAGTCCGGTGGTGTTCTGGACTGCTTCCTCGTAGCTTGTGACCCCTTGGCCCAGGACTGTGACCTGAGCTGTGGTTGTGGTCGTAAGGCCTTCGCTGTCGGTCAGTTGCACGCCGACGGTGTGTGCGCCCACGGTTGGGAACGACGTCGTGATTTTGGAGGTGGTGCCGGTGTCGGTTTCGTATTTGCCGGTGCCGTTCAGGTCCCACTTGTAGTCGGTGATCGTGCCCTGGTCGGTCGATTCGCCCGCGTTCAGCGTCACCGTTTGGCCGGTGAGCGCAGGGCTCGGCGAGACCGCGAGGTGCGCGACCGGCGGGAAGTTGCCCACCGAGATCTGTTCGGTCGTGTGGGCGCTGGCGCCATCGCTGTCGGTGACTTCCAGGCCGACCGTGTAGGTGCCGGCGCTGGGAAAGCTCGTCGTGACCGTGGGTGTGGAGCCGGTGTTGGTTTCGTATTTGCCGGTGCCTTTGAGATCCCACTTGTAGTTGGTGATCGTGCCGTTGCCGTAGTGCGAGCTGGAACCGTTCAACGTCACGGTCTGGCCCGCGCGCGGCGGGTTCGGCGAGGCTGTAAACGAAGCCACCGGACGTGGCTCGGGTCCGTTGGAGTTGAAGTGTTCCTGGATCTGGCTGGCGCTCAGTTCGCCGCCGTAGATCGCGAGGTCGTCGAGCGAGCCGCTGCCGAACAGCGTGCTGCCGTCGCGTGAGAAGAGGTAGAGCGTCGAACTGGCGAACGCCCCCTGGCCGGTGGTGCTGGCTTCCTTCTGGTAGCTCACGGGCTGGCCGTCGACATACGGGGTGATCTCGGTCGCCGCGGGCGCGCTGGTGTTCAGGACGATCGCGTAGTGGTGCCACACGCCGGCGCTGGGGCGGGCGAAGAACACCGTGTTGCGCGTACCGCCCGTGCCGATGCCGACGGCGAACGTGCCGCCAAACGAGGCCGAGTCGGGATCGACGATGAAGCCACCGACGTTTTCGTTGTAGTTCGGGGTGAACTCCATCGCGAGCGCGTCGTTGTTGCCGTAGGCGTTCCACTTCAGCCAGAACTCGACGGTGATCGTCGTCTGCCCCGAGAGGTTCATCGGGATCGCGCCGTAGGAGCCGGCCTGGCCCTCGAAGGGATCGCCGTTGCCAGCGAAGCTGACCGCGGTGGAGGAGTCGCCGTTGACCGCACCGGGCACGCCGAACGTAGCTCCGCCGAGGATGCCGGGGTCATTGCCCTTGCTATCGGAGATGTTCGGGCCGGTGGGTTCGCTCAACTCGTAGTAGTGCAGCAGGCCCGGGGTCGCAAGGACGGCGTCGGAGTAGCGGCTCACGCCCTGGCTGATCACGGTCACGGAGATCGTCGCGGTCGAAGTCGCGCCTTTGCTGTCGGTGACCTGCACGCCGACGGTGTGCACGCCTGTGGTCGTGAAGGCCTTGGTGATCGTCGCTGTGGTGCCGGTATCGGTTTCGTATTTGCCGGTGCCGTTCAGGTCCCACTTGTAGTCCGTGATCGTGCCACCACTATCGGTTGAGCCCGCGGCGCTGAAGGTGTCAGTTTGGTTGACGCCCACGGGGTTCATCGAAGCCGCGATCGCGGCTTCGGCCGTGTTGGCGACATTGACCGTGCGCTGTGTCGTTTCCGTCACGCCTTTGCTGTCGGTCAGCTTGAGCGTCACGGTGTAGGTGCCGGGCGTGGTGTAGACGTGCGTAAGGGTCGGCGTGGTACCGGTGTCGGTGGCGAATGTGCCTTTGCCTTCCAGATCCCACTTGTAGTCGGTGATCGTCGCGTCCGGGTCTTTGGAGGCGGAGGCGTTGAAGCTGACCGTCTGGCCGACGAACACGGAGCTCGGCGTGGCCGTGAACGAAGGCCACGGCGGCTGCGGGGTGCCTGGAGCTTCGGGTTTGATGTCGCTCTCCGGCGTGGCCGCGGTGGCCCCCATTTCGGTCAGGATGTTGTACGTGGCTTGGTCGATGACCGAGTCCACGTCCAGGCCGTAGGCCCACTCCATGGTGCCCGAGGCGAACACGAGCGCACCGCTGGGAGCGCGGTACTCGGCTGCGCTGACTTCGGCTTTCTCGCCGGGTGGTGGCGTGGAGGCACGCGCGCGTCCGGCGTCCTGGATGAAGGAGTCTTCGGGGTTGGCGACGTTGGTCAGCGTGACCCGCTTGACGCCCGCCGGCTCTTGAGCCAGGTAGCCGGGCTGGGTCGGGATCTGGTCCCACTCCCAGCCGACATCCTGCTCGGGCAGCGTCGTTGAGGTGGTGCTCGAGATCCCGCTGTTGCGCCAGATCCGGTTGGAGGAGTATTCGCCGTTGGTGTTCCCGGCGGGGATCGTCAGTTTGAAGGATTCATCGTCGTTGTCGCCGATGTACATGATCCCGAACAGCGAGTTCTCGGGTTCATTCGGGCCGATGCGTCCTCCGGGAGGGGCGTTGGGATCGCCGGCGGGGGCGCCGGGATCGCGGCGCGTCGTGGTCGCGAATTCAGGCCGGATTTCCCCTTTCGGGCCCGTTGCGGCAGGGTCGTTGGGTGTCGCCCCGGGGTTGCCGTCGGAGGAGCCCTGGATCGTCTTGTAGCAGACAAGCGTCCGATAGTTGTTTTCGTAGCGCGTCTGCCAGTACGCGGTGTTGGCGCTGAGCGACATGATGCTCACACCGGCGTCGCGCGCTGCCTTGAAGTTCCTGAAGGTCGCCGCCGACCAGTACTCGCTGTGGCCCGAGATCAGGTCGACCTTGTGGTTCAGGAGCGAGCTGCCGTTGGCGTCGGTCTGGACGTCGTCGGTGTAGCTGACGTTGTAACCCTGCTCCTCCAGCCATGCGACCGTGATGTCATCGGGACCGAAGAAGCGGTTCATCTGCTCCTCGCCTTCGGCCTGGGGGCGGTCGAAGGAGACCGCGACCGCGCGCGGGTCGCCGGCGACCGTGTCGGCGCCGCCGCAGGCGTCGTAGTAGAGCGACTTGCAGCCCCACGTGTTGTAGGCCTCGTAGTCGGCCGTCGGGAGCACGTACAGGACTTCCGAGGCGACTTTGTCGTTGCGCACCGTGAAGACCACGTAGTTCTCGATGCCGCCGTCGGCGACGTCGGTGAAGACGGCCTCGTAGATGCCGGAGATCGGCAGCGCGCTCCCCGGGACCGTGTAGGTGACGTTCCAGTTCGAACAACTCAGTTCCCCGGTGGTCTTGTTTTCGGGGTTGCACTGGAAGGAGTTGTTGACTTTGACGTTGTTCGCACCGGCGGTGGCGATCAGGCGGGCGCCGTTGCCGTTGTAGTAGCCGATCCGGTAGACCGCGATGTTGACGCTCGTGCCGGGGAAGGAGGGCTCGTCGGTCCCGATCTTCAGCGGCACGTTTTCGCCGAGCTCATAGCTTGTCTGGGGCGTGAAGCCGCCGAGGTCTTCGCTGTAGTTTTCGATCGCGGACTGGTTGGCCGTCGTGCCTTCGCCCATGCAGTTGTTCTCGTTGACGATTGGGTTGGCGTTGGGGCAGGAGACTGCGGCAGAGGCGAGTGCGGGGCCCGACAGGGCGATCGCGGCGAGTGCGGCGATCAGTGCGGCCAGCAGGCCGAGGCCGAACCGTGCGGTCCGTGCGTGAGTTGAGGCGTTGTATATGAGCATCCGATGACAGAACGTGTCTGACCCGGTCAGCTTTTGCGCCTGAGCAAAAATCTCCGCGCCGTCGCCTATCGCCCGCGGTTCTGGGCTGAGGGCCTTGCGCCCCTAGCGCGGGCGCGCGCGTCGCGCGGGCGCGGCGGGGTCAGGCGGCGTGTATCGAGGAGTGCTCGGCGGCCCACGCGACGATCGCGCTATGGCCGCATACCGTCGTGTCGTCGTCGAGCGCCAGGACCGGCACGTCCTGCTGCCCGGTGAGCGCAAGGATCTCCTCGCGCTTGCCCCTGCGGCTCAGCGGAATGTGCTTGAAGCCGCCGACGACCTTGACGGTGTAGGAGTGCCCTGCTCGATCGAGTGCCTGGGCAGCGACGCCACAGGGGTGCTTGATCAGCGGCGCACTAGCTCCGTGCGTCCGCGCCGGGCAGGTGTAGAGGACCATCGAGGCAGTGTAGGGAGGCGCAGATGTTTCGTGTCGCTCGCCGGGTGCTCGTTAATCCATTGTTAGAA
Source organism: Solirubrobacteraceae bacterium (assembly GCA_036501715.1). GTDB lineage: Bacteria > Actinomycetota > Thermoleophilia > Solirubrobacterales > Solirubrobacteraceae > Palsa-744. Next base: position 72,020 of record DASXZV010000037.1, read on the forward strand.
CTTCCGGCGTATGGGTAGTAGGTCTTCTTAGGAGTGCGCCATCGCCTAAATAGCGGAGGAGCAGCTGAAGATGTGCCTAGCGATCCCAGGACAGGTAGTCGAGGTGGTGGATGAGGAAAACCGGCTCGCGGTTGTCGAGGTCGCTGGAGTGCGACGGACCGTCAACATCGGTTTGCTCGATGTCGATGGCACGGCTGCCGGTCCCGCCGACTGGGTTCTGATCCATGTGGGCTTCGCGCTTTCGAAGATCGATGAGCAGGAGGCGCACGCGACGCTGAGGCTCCTGCGGGAGATGGGAGCGGAGTACGAGCTGGAGCTCGAGGAGTTGAAGGCGAGCGCGATCGAATGACCGGGCACGACGCATGAGCGACTGGCTCCCATGACCGAGGGCGTCGCCGCTCACGGGTGCATCACCTGCGGCGACGAGGCGATCCCCATGCGGGTCGTCAAGGTTGACTCCGAGCGGGGGCTTGCCCTCTGCGCGGATTCAGAGGGCGAGCGTTCGAGCGTTGAGATCGCGCTTGTTGAGCCCGTGGCGCTCGAGGAGGTGCTGCTGGTGCACGCCGGCACGGCACTCGGACGGGCCGCTCAGCTGGAGGGTGGCAAGACCCTCCGGCGGGCCGAGCAACTTGATGACGGTAGGACTCTTGGATGGGCCGCACGGGAGGTGTCGCAGGCGTGAAGTTCCTCGACGAGTTCCGTGACGCCGAGCTCGGCCGCGTGGTCTCCGGGGAGATCCTCGCGGCGGTCGAGCCCGACCGGCACTACAAGATCATGGAGGTCTGCGGTGGGCACACGCACTCGATCTACAAGTACGGCATCGACGATCTGCTGCCGTCCAACGTCGAGCTAGTCCATGGTCCGGGCTGCCCGGTCTGCGTGATCCCGATGGGGCGTGTCGACGACGGCATCGCGCTCGCGCACGAGCCGGGGGTCATCTTCACGTGCTTCGGCGACATGCTCCGCGTGCCGGGCTCGAGCCAGACCCTGCTGGACGCAAAGGCCGAGGGCGCCGACGTGCGGATCGTCTACTCGCCGCTGGACGCGCTGCGAATCGCCAAGCAGAACCCTGACCGCGAGGTCGTGTTCTTTGCGATCGGCTTTGAGACCACCGCTCCTTCGACTGCGCTGACGCTGCGCCGCGCAAAGGCCGAGAACGTGGGGAACTTCTCGGTGATGTGCTCGCACGTGACGATCGTCCCGCCGCTGCGTGCGCTCTTGGAGTCGCCCGATCTGCGCCTCGACGGTTTTATCGGCCCTGGCCACGTCGCCACAGTCGTTGGTGCCCGGCCGTTCCAGTTCCTTCCCGACCAGTACGGCAAGCCGGTGGCAATCTCCGGCTTTGAGCCACTCGACCTCCTGCAGTCTGTGTTGATGGTGCTTCGACAGTTGGCTAAGGGTCAAGCTAAGGTTGAGAATCAATACTCTCGGGTGGTTCCCTGGGAGGGCAACCAGCGGGCGCTGGAGATCATGAGCGAGGTCTTCGCGCTGCGTCCGCACTTCGAGTGGCGCGGGCTCGGCTTCATCTCCCAGAGCGCGCTGCGGCTCTCCGACGAGTACGCCGAGTGGGACGCCGAGCTGCGCTTCTCGGTACCCGGCGTGCGCGTTGCCGATCCGAAGGCGTGCCAGTGCGGGGAGGTGCTCAAGGGCGTGATCAAGCCCTGGGAGTGCAAGGTGTTCGGCACCGCCTGCACGCCCGAGCGGCCGATCGGCACCTGCATGGTCTCGCCAGAGGGCGCCTGCGCGGCCTACTACAACTACGGGCGTTTCGCCCGCGAGCGCGTGGTCGCCTGATGGCGGAGCTCGTTTCAGATCGTGAGTCCAAGGTCCTCGGGATCATCGAAACCGCTCGGGCCAAGCGAGCCAAGTTCCGTGATCCGCACATCACGATGTCCCACGGCGCCGGTGGCAAGGCGACGAGCACGCTGATCGAGGGGCTATTCGTGCCTGCCTTCCAGTCCTCCGCGCTGGAAGCCATGGCCGATGCGGGCGCCGTCGACGTCGATGGGCTCGAGCTCGCGCTCACGACGGACTCGTTCGTCGTCAAGCCGCTGCGCTTCCCGGGCGGCTCGATCGGCGAGTTGGCGGTCAACGGGACCGTCAACGACCTCGCGATGGCCGGTGCGCGGCCGCTCGCGCTGACGCTCTCGCTCGTGCTCGAGGAGGGCCTGTCCGCGGAGACTTTGCGGGAAGAGGTCCAAGCCATCGCGCGCGCGGCAAGCGAAGCCGAGGTCCAGATCGTCGCGGGTGACACCAAGGTGGTCGAACGTGGGCATGCCGACGGCATGTACATCTGCACGACGGGTCTCGGCCGCAGCGATCCCCGCGCCGTGCTTGCGCCCGATCGCTTGAAGCCCGGCGACCGGATCCTCCTCTCGGGCACGATCGGCGAGCACGGCACCGCGATCATGCTCGCTCGCGGCGAGCTTGGGCTCGACGCCGACATCGAGTCCGACACCCGCTCGCTATGGCCGGCGGTCGATGGCCTATTCGACGCGGCCGGAGCAGGGCTGCGCTGTCTGCGCGACGCGACTCGTGGCGGTGTCGCCTCAGTGCTGAACGAGCTCGCCCGCGCCGCCGGTGTGGCGATGGTCATCCGCGAGGTGGACGTGCCGGTCCAGCCCGCCGTCGCCGGCGCGGCCGAGATCCTTGGGATCGACCCGATGTACGTGGCCAACGAGGGCAAGTTCGTCGCGTTCGTCGCACCCGAGCAGGCAGAGCAGGCGCTCGCCGCGCTGCGCGCGGTCCCCGGCGGAGAGGCCGCGGCCGAGATCGGCGAGGTCAAGACCGATCCCCCGGGCATGGTGCTCGTGGAGACGGCGTTCGGCGGGCGGCGCGTCATGGACCAGCTCGTGGGCGACCCGCTGCCGAGGATCTGCTGATGCACGAGCTCTCGATCGCGGAGTCGATCGTGGATGTCGCCGCGCGTCATGCCGCGGGACGGCGGGTGGTCAAGGTGGAGGTCAAGGTCGGCCACCTGCGCCAGGTGGTCCCCGACTCCCTGAGCTTCGCCTTCGGGCTGGTGGCGCAGGGAACGGCGCTCGACGGCGCCGAGCTGTCGATCGCGCATATCCCGGCGGCGGGCCGCTGCCGCGAGTGCGAGGCCGAGAGCGTGATGGATGGTTTCCCGCTGTGCTGCGCGCGCTGCGGAGGTCTCGATGTGGAGGTGCTCGCGGGCGAGGAGTTGTTGGTCGATGCGCTCGAGCTCGAGGATGAACTGACGAACGAGAGGATGGGTCATGGCAGCCACGTTTGAAGCAAAACCGTCGGGCGTCGAGGAGGTCCATATTCTGTGGATCTCCGAGGGCATGAGCTGCGATGGCGACTCGGTCTCGATCACCGCCGCTGGCCAGCCCTCGATCGAGGACGTGCTGCTCGGAGCGATCCCGGGGCTGCCAAAGGTCCACCTGCACAACAAAGTGCTCTCACCCACGCTTGGCGGGGAGGAGTTCCTGCTGCCCTACCGCCAAGCCGTGCGCGACGAGCTCGGGGCGCCGTACGTGCTGGTCATCGAGGGCTCGATCCCCAACGAGAACATCAACGGCGAGGGCTACTGGACTTCGTTCGGCAACGACGAGGCGACCGGCGAGCCGCTGAACCTCAACTACTGGCTCGATCGGCTTGCGCCCAAAGCCTGGGGCGTGGTCGCGATCGGCACGTGCGCCACCTACGGTGGCATTCACGCGATGGCCGGCAACCCAACTGGGTGCATGGGGCTCGCCGACTATCTCGGGTGGGACTTCCGCTCGGCTGCGGGCTTGCCGATCGTGAACGTCCCCGGTTGTCCGGTGCAGCCCGAGAACTTCATGGAGACGCTCGTATGGCTGCTCTACCAGGCTGCCGGGCTCGCGCCGACGATCCCGCTGGATGAGGCGCTGCGCCCGCAGTGGCTGTTCGGCAAGACCGTCCACGAGGGCTGCGACCGCGCCGGGTACTACGAGCAGGGCGACTTCGCCAAGGATTACAACTCGCCGAAGTGCCAGGTGAAGATCGGCTGCTGGGGGCCGGTAGTGAACTGCAACGTGCCCAAGCGCGGCTGGATGAACGGCATCGGCGGCTGCCCGAACGTCGGCGGTATCTGCATTGGCTGCACGATGCCCGGTTTCCCCGACAAGTTCATGCCGTTCATGGACGCGCCCCCCGGCGGCGGCATCTCCTCGGGTGTCACCACCCTCTACGGGCCGGTGATGCGCAAGCTGCGCGGCATCACCAACAAGACGATGAACAAGGAGACCAAGTGGCGGCACAACGGTCGTGAGCTGACGACCGGCTACAGCCCCCGCTGGGGCAACTAATAAAGAGAGGAGAGTGAGAGCGATGGCCGTCACACGCGAGCGCGTCAAGCCGGAGGCCGGCAAGCTGGTCGACATGTCGTGGGATCCGATCACCCGCATCGTCGGGAACCTCGGGATCTACACGAAGATCGACTTCGAGAACCGCCAGGTGGCGACTTGTAAGTCGACCTCCTCGATGTTTCGGGGTTACTCGGTGTTCATGAAGGGCAAGGACCCGCGCGACGCGCACTTCATCACCAGCCGTATCTGTGGCATCTGCGGCGATAACCACGCGGTCTGCTCCTGCTACGCCCAGCAGATGGCCTATGGGGTCAAGCCGCCACCGCTGGGCGAGTGGATCGTCAACCTCGGCGAGGCCGCGGAGTACATCTTCGACCACATCATCTTCCAGGACAACCTCGTCTTCGTGGACTTCTGCGAGCAGATGGTCCGCGAGACGAACCCCAAGGTGTGGGCCAAGGCCGAGAAGACCGAGGCGCCGGGCGCGAACATCCACGGTTACCGCACGATCGGCGACATCATGAAGTCCTACAACCCGTTCACCGGGGAGACTTACAAGGAGGCTCTACACATGAGCCGCATCGGGCGGGAGATGATCTGCCTGATGGAGGGGCGCCACGTGCATCCCTCGACGATCTATCCCGGTGGGGTCGGGACTGTCGCAACGCCGACGCTGTTCACCGACTACATGTCACGGCTGCTGCGCTGCTTTGACTTCATCAAGTCGGCCGTGGCCATGAACGACGACGTGTTCAACTTCTTCTATGAGGCTCTGCCGGGCTACGAGGAGGTCGGGCGGCGGCGCATCTTGCTCGGCTGCTGGGGGGCGTGGAACAACCCCGACTACGTCGACTACGACTATCGCCACATGGATAACTGGGGCAACGAGATGTTCGTCACCCCTGGCGTGATCGTCGATGGCGAGCTCGTGACCACGAACCTCGTCGACATCAACCTCGGGATCCGCATCCTGCTCGGCTCCTCCTACTACGAGGATTGGACGAACGAGGAGACGTTCGTCGCGCGTGATCCGCTCGGCAACCCGGTGGACAAGCATCACCCCTGGAACCAGACGACGATCCCCAAGCCGCAGAAACGCGATCTGGAAGGCGGTAACTACTCCTGGGTGATGAGCCCGCGCTGGTTCGACAAGCGCTCGGGTGAGCATCTCGCCCTGGACACCGGCGGCGGTGCCCTGGCGCGACTGTGGGCGACGGCGCTCGCCAACAAGGTCGACACGCCCTACGTGAAAGCGACCGGCAACAGCGTGCTGATCAACTTGCCCAAGACGCCCAACACGCCCGAGCAGACGCTCGAGTGGAAGGTACCGAAGTGGTCCAACGCGATCGAGCGTGACCGCGCGCGGATCTACTTCGTGGCCTACTCCGCGGCGATGGCGATGCACTTCCTCGACAAGGCGATGACCGAGCTGCGCTCGGGGCGCACAAAGGTCTTCGAGGACTTCGAGGTCCCCGAGGAGGCGATCGGCTGCGGCTTCCACGAGGCGGTGCGCGGGGTCCTCTCCCATCACCTGGTGATCCGCGAGGGCAAGATCGCCAACTATCACCCCTATCCGCCGACCCCGTGGAACGGCTCGCCGACGGACTCCTACGGGACGCCGGGGCCATATGAGGACGCGGTGGCCGGTCAGCCGATCTTCGAGGAGAATGGGCAGGAGAACTTCCGCGGGATCGACATCATGCGCGCCGTCCGGTCCTTCGACCCGTGCCTGCCTTGTGGCGTGCACATGTACCTGGGCAAGGGCCGGACGCTCAAGCAGGTGCACTCCCCGATGTTCGGCGCCCAGCACAGCTAGAGGGCGGGCATGGGCGAGCAGCCGATACCCGATCGAGTCACCCGCGTCGAGGGTTTGCTGGAGCGGTTGGAGAGGCTCCCGGACCCCGAAGCGCGCGAGACGGCCACGGAGGTCGTGCAGGCGCTGCTCGACCTCTACGGCGAGGGCCTGGGGCGGATTGTCGAGGTGCTTGCCGCACACGATGACGGCACGCTCGCGCGCGAGCTGAGCGAGGACGAGCTCGTCGCCCATCTACTCCTGCTGCACGGGTTGCACCCGGTGTCCGTGGAGGAGCGGGTGAGGGAAGCGCTCGAGGGGGTGCTCCCATACCTGGAATCCCACGGCGGGAATGTGCAACTACTGGGTGTTGAGGAAGGGATCGTGCATTTGCGCCTGGAGGGAAGTTGTGCCGGCTGTCCTTCCTCCTCGATGACGCTCAAGCTCGCGATCGAGGACGCCATCTTCAAGGCCGCCCCCGACGTCGAGGAGGTGCAAGCCGAGGGTGCGGTGGCGTCCGGCGGGCCGGCGGGCGGCCTGCTGCAGCTGGAGGTAGTCAAGCCGGCGGCGGCGCCCTCGGTATCACCCGGGGCCTGGGCGATGGCGGGAGGCATGCCCCAGCTCCCGGGTGGCGGGGTGCTGCTCAAGGAGATCTCCGGCGAGTCGGTGCTGTTCCTGCGTCCGAGCGAGCGGATCTATGCCTACCGCCCCGGCTGTCCCGCCTGCGCGGACACCCTCGCGCAGGCGACTCTGCACGCGAACGAGCTGACCTGCCCGAGCTGCGGCAACCGCTACGACATCCTGCGGGCGGGTCGCTGCCTGGACGCGCCGCAGCTGCACCTGGAGCCGGTGCCGCTGCTCGTGGACGATTCCGGCCTCGTCAAGGTTGCGCTCGGAGCGGCGGCCTGAGGCCATGTCCGACGCGCCCTCCGGCACCCTCGCGAGCTCACGTCTGAGGCGGCTTGCTCAGAGCGCGGCGGAGGCGTCCCTTGCCACCGAGCGCGAGGAGCGCTGCGAGCTCTGCAACCGGCCGATCCCCAGTGCACACCGTCACCTGCTGGAGTTCTCCTCGCGGGAGCTGATATGCGCTTGCCGCCCCTGCTCGCTGTTGTTCGATCGCGGCGGCGCGAGCAACGGCCGCTACAAGCTGGTGCCCGAGCGCCGGCTGCGCCTGGAGGACTTCGCCATGAGCGATCAGGCGTGGGAGGAATTGCGCATCCCGGTCGACATTGCGTTCTTCTTCCACTCCAGCGAGGCCGAGCGGGTGCTGGCGTACTACCCGGGGCCGATGGGACCGACGGAGTCCCAGCTGGAGTTGAGCTCCTGGCAGGAGCTCGAGCGGGCCAACCAGATCCTCTCCGAGCTCGAGGCGGATGTGGAGGCACTGCTGGTCAACCGCGTCCGCGCGGCGCGCAGGCATTGGCTTGTGCCTCTGGACGAGTGCTATGGCCTGGTGGGGCTGATCCGCACGCAGTGGCGAGGACTGACCGGCGGCACCCAGGTGTGGCGGGAGATTGACGGCTTCTTCGATGAGCTCGATGGTCGCGCGCGGCGCGCGACGGCAAGGAGATGATGATCATGGCTGAGACGAATACGGGTGCCCCGTACACGGGGATCGAGAAGCCCACACACGTGAAGGGCATCAAGCAGGGCAACGCCAAGGGCAACTATGGGCGGATGGAGGGCCACAAGCCGGACGGCACCTCTACTGCGGCGCGCTCGACGGGCGTCGCGAAAACCGAACCGATCGCTGCCGGAATGCCAAATCTCTCCCCGGCTTAGGGATCGGATGTCGGCCGTACCTCAGCCCATGGGGGCCTCCACGGAGGCGATGCCGGAGCTCGCCTTTCGGGTGACGGACGCTGTCGCCGAGCGCTACTCGGCGGCTCCCACGCTGAACTTCGCGGTGAGCATCGAGCGTGTCGGCGGGGGGCAGGTGCGCTCGATCCTGCTCGACACCCAGATTCAGATCGCCGCCCGCCGGCGGCCCTATGGAGAGGCCGAGCAAGCGTGGCTGCTCGAGCTGTTCGGTACGCCGGATCGCTGGGGCACGACTCTGCGGACACTGCTGTGGACGCGCACGACACTCGTCGTGCCACCCTTCGCCGATTCTGTGCAGGTCACGCTGCCGGTCGCGTGCTCCTACGACTTGGAGGTCAACGCCGCGAGCTACCTGTCCGGGCTGCAGGACGGCGAGGTGCCGCTCGAGTTCCTGTTCTCCGGGTCGGTGTTCTATGCGGGTCCCGGCGGGATGCTCCAGACCGTGCGCATCTCCTGGGACCGCGAGGCCGAGTACCGGCTGCCGGTGGCGGCGTGGCGCGCGGCGATGGATCGCCACTTCCCGGGTGCCGCGTGGCTGCGACTCGGGCGCAGCACGTTCGACAACCTCCGCGCCTACAAGGCCGAGCACGGGCTGCGGACGCTCGAGGACGCGGTAGATCGCCTGATCGGAGAGGGGTAGCGGAATGGCGAGCGACCGCGTGCGCCGGATCGCTGACGCTGTGCTCTACGAGGGCTACTTGCTGTGGCCCTATCGCAAGTCCGCGCTGAAGAACCAGCAGCGCTTCACCTTCGGCGGCGTCTACCCGCCGACCTGGGAGGACCGCTCTTGCATGCAGGCCCAGGTGCTGCTCGAGGGCGACGCGGACGTGCAGGTCGAGATCCGGGTGCGCTTTCTGCACGTGGTTGCACGTCAGGTGCTGAAGGGCGAGGTGCCTGTCGAGGAGCTGGAGGCGGACGGCGAGCGCTGGGTCTCCTGGGATGAGGCGGTGGAGCGCGAGGTCGCGCCCGGTCCGATCCGCATACCTGCGGGCGAAGAGCTCCAAGCGATACCGGGCGGTGCGGTCCGACGCTCCTGGCGGGCGCTGCAGGGAGAGGTCTCGGTCGCGCGGGAGCCCGTTCGAGCGGGGCTCTGGCGTGTCACGTTGCGTGTTGCGAACACGACTCCTTGGGAGGGCGCCCACCGCGAGGAGGCTCTGCGTCAGACGTTCTGCTCGACCCATGCCGTCCTGTCCGCGAAGAACGGTGCGTGGGTCTCGCCGACCGACCCGCCCGCGTCTCTGCGCGCCGAAGCGCAGGCGTGCGCGAACGATGGAGTCTGGCCGGTGCTGGTGGGCGAAGAGGGCGACCGCAGCGCGATGCTGGCCTCGCCGATCATCCTCCCCGACCATCCGCAGATCGCGCCCGAGAGCCCCGGCGACCTGTTCGACTCCGGGGAGATCGACCAGATGCTCGTGCTGAACATCCTGGCGATGACCGAGCAGGAGCGCCGCGAGATGCGCGACGCCGATCCCCGCGCCCGAGAGATCCTGCAGCGGACCGAGGCGCTGAGCGAGGCTCAGATCATGCGCCTGAACGGCGCCGTGCGCGACTTTGGCCTGGTACGCGCCAGATGACCGAGGACCGGCAAATGATCGAGCGGCGCGGGCCGGATTTCGTGGACGTCGCCGGCGTGGCGGTGCGGGCGGGCAGCGTGGTGCGGCTGGCGCCGCGCCAGACCGGCGGGGATATCTTCGAGGTGGCGCTCGCGGGGCGCATCGCGATCGTGCACGAGGTGCTCGAGGACTACGAGGGTCGGGTGCAGCTCGCGGTGATCGTTGTGGATGACCCCGGCCAGGACCTCGGGGCGATGCGGCGGCCTGGACACCGCTTCTTCTTCGACCCGGCCGAGGTCGAGCCGCTCGATCCGGCGAGCGCGGTCGACGAGGAGCCCCGCAGGTGGGTGCTCGTGGCGGGTGTCGGCAACGTCTTCCTGGGCGACGACGGCTGGGGCGTCGCGCTGGCCGGACGTCTAGCGGCCCGTACGCTTGCGCGCGGCGTCGATGTCGTCGACTTCGGCATCCGGGGTATGGATCTGGCCTACGCGATGCAGGACGGCTACGACGCGATTGTCTTCCTCGACGCCACGCCCCGCGGCGAGCCGCCCGGCACCCTGTACGTGATCGAGCCCGAGCTCGATGACATCGAGATGACGATCGACGCGCACGGCATGGACCCGGTCAAGGTGCTGGCGCTGGCGCGCGCCCTTGGGGCCGAGTCGCTACCACGCACGCTGATCGTCGGCTGCGAGCCGCAGACCCGCATGAGCGCCGAGGACGAGCAGATCGTGGCCGAGCTGAGCGAGCCGGTGCGCGCTTCGCTGGAGCAGGCGGTGGGGCTCGTCGAGGACCTCTTGGCAGACCTCACATCAGACCCGAAGGAAAGGAAGGGATCGCCACCATGAGCGACATCACCATCAACCGCCCAGCGCAGGTAGCGCTGCTGCTGAGCATCCTGGGCACGATCGGATCGATTGCGGCCAAACAACTGCCCGAGATCCAGCGCTATCTCAAGATCCGGTCGATGTAGCGATGCACCGGGTCAGAGTCAGAGTCGTCGAGGACGCGCTCGACGCCAACAACACGATCGCGCGGGCCAACCGCGCGGACTTCGACCGCGCGGGCGTGACGGTCGTCAACCTGATGAGTGCCCCCGGAGCGGGCAAGACCGCGCTGCTCGAGCATGCGCTGCGTGACACCGGCGAGATCCGCGTCGCCGTGCTCGAGGGCGACGTCGAGGGTTCGCTCGACGCCGAGCGGCTTGCGTCGCTGCACGTCCCAGTGGTCCAGCTGAACACCTCGGGAGGCTTCGGGGGTGAGTGCCATCTAGACGCGAACATGGTGCGCTCTGCGCTTGACTCGCTGCCGCTGAGCGACATCGACCTGCTGATCATCGAGAACATCGGCAACCTCGTCTGCCCGGCGGAGTTTCGTGTCGGCGAGGACGCGCGGGCGATGGTCTGCTCCGTCGCCGAGGGTGAGGACAAGCCGTTGAAGTACCCGCTCATGTTCCGTGCCTGCGAGCTGGCGGTGGTCAACAAGATCGACCTGCTCCCGCACGTCGACGTCGACCTCGACACCTTGCTCGGCAACCTCGAGGCCGTGCACCCCGGCATCGAGTACCTGCTCACCAGCGCCCGCACCGGTGAGGGGGTGGAGGCGTTTCGCTACTGGCTGCTGGGACGTGTGAGGGCGCGCGCGGCGGTGTGATGATGCCGGCGCTGGCCTCTGCCGCCATCGAGCGTCGCCGGCTGGCGGGCGAGGCGTTCTTTGGGGGTGAGGCCGAGCGCATCGCGCGGCTGTGCCATCGCATGGCCGAGCGCTTCGCGCGTGGCGGGCGCCTGTTCGCGCTCGGCGCCGATCCGGCTTCGCGCTCGGACGCCCGCCACGTTGCCGTCGAGTTCGTGCACCCGGTGATCGTTGGCAAGCGCGCCTTGCCCGCGCTGGCGCTCACAGCCGAGGGTGGGCCAATCGCATGCCAGCTCGGGCTGCTTGCCGCCGAGCAGGACATGGTGATCGCGTTCGGTGCCGAGCGCGACCCGTCCACGCGCAAGGCATTGGGAATCGCCCGCGAGCGGGGTGCGCTGACAATTGCTTGCGGGGGAGTCAGCGGCGAGGTGCACGCCGCGGGCGCTTGCGAGGGAGTTGGCGGCGAGGTGCACGCCGCGGGCGAGGTGGACTGGAGTTTTCAGCTGCCGGGAGAGGATGCAAACGTCGAGCAGGAGCTGGCCGAGACGCTCTACCACGTGCTGTGGGAGCTGGTGCACGTCTTCTTCGAGCATCGTGGCTTGCTGGAGGGGCGCAGCGAGCGACACGTGCACGACACCGGCGCGTCGAGCTTCCTCTACCCGTTCCTCGGTGAGCAGGAGCACGACATCGAGGCGGTGATCGCGGACGTGCGCGCCTCGGTCCTGATGAAGGGTGGGGAGGCATCCGCGCTGCGCGCGCAGACGCTTACCGAGGCTGCGCCCACGCTCGCGGACGCCGCGCTGGCACTGCGCCGCAGCTTCGACGGCGGTGGCCGTCTGCTGGCGCTCGGCAACGGCGGCTCGGCCACCGACGCGATGGACCTCGTGGCGGACCTGCACAGCGCGCAGCGGCCGGCGCTCGACCTGACCGAGGACACGGGGATCCTCACCGCGATCGCCAACGACATCGGCACGGAGGCGATCTTCTCGCGGCAGGTGATTGCCCACGGACGTCCCGGGGACGTGTTGCTGGCGTTTTCCACCAGTGGAGGCTCGGCGAACGTGATCCACGCGCTGGCGCAGGCGCGCTCGCGCGAGCTGGCGACGATCGCCCTCGTCGGCTACGACGGCGGGCGCATCTACCAGGAGCAGCTCGCCGACCACGTCGTGGTCGTGCGCTCTGAGCACATTCCGCGTATCCAGGAGGCCCAGGCGTCGGCCTACCACGTGTTGTGCGAGCTGGTGGGAGGCGAGGCCCGCGCATGAAGGTCGCGGGCGAGCCGCTCTATGACCTCGAGGGCTCCAGTCCGCGGCGCCGCCTGCGCGCGCGGGTGCGAGGGGTTGTGCAGGGCGTCGGCTTCCGCCCGTATGTCTATCGCCTGGCGCAGGAGCTCGGACTGAGCGGCTTTGTGCTCAACGACGTGCAGGGGGTTCTCTTGGAGGTCGAGGGCGCCGAGGCGAGTGTCGAGCGCTTTATGGAGCGCCTGCTGGTCGAAGCACCGCCGCTGGCGAGTATTGAGCACGTCGAGCCCGGTGAGATCGCGCCCACGGGCGAGGATGGGTTCCGGATCGCGGCCAGCCGGTGGGCTCGCGCAAGCTCGCGGGATCGTGAGGGGAGCGCCGCTCTCGCTCCTTCCGCGCTCATCTCCCCGGACACTGCCACCTGTGCGGACTGCCTGGTCGAACTGCTCGATCGAAAGGACAGGCGCTATCGCTATCCGTTCATCAACTGCACCAACTGCGGACCGCGCTTCACGATTGCGCGCGGCGTGCCCTACGACCGTGCGCTGACGACGATGGCGGCCTTCGTCATGTGCGAGCGCTGCCGGGCCGAGTATGAGAATCCGCTTGACCGGCGCTTTCACGCCCAGCCCAACGCCTGCCCGGAGTGTGGTCCCAGCGCGCGTCTGGTGGGTGCCGACGGGGTCGAGCACTCAACCACGGATGCCCTGCGAACCGCGGCGGCCAGCTTGAAGGAGGGGCAGATCTTGGCCGTAAAGGGCCTCGGTGGGTTCCATCTTGCCTGCCGCGCCGATGCGCCGGCGGCGGTCGCGGCGCTGCGTGCTCGCAAGCACCGTGAGGATCGGCCGTTCGCGCTGATGGCGCCCAGCCTGGCAGCGGCTGAGGAGTTGGTGTGGCTGAGCGCAAAGGCGCGGGCCCTGCTGGAGGACCGGGCCCGGCCGATCGTGATTGCGCCCCGGCGCGAGCAGGCGCGGGTGGCGGATGCGGTGGCCCCGCACATCCCGGATCTGGGGGTGATGCTGCCCTACACGCCGCTGCATCACCTGCTCCTCGCCGATCTCGGCGAGGCTCTCGTGATGACCAGCGGCAACTGCTCGGACGAGCCGATCGCCTACGCCGACGAGGACGCGATCGCACGGTTGAGGGGCATCGCCGATGCATTCCTGCTGCATGACCGCCCGATCCACATGCGCACCGACGACTCGGTGGCGCGGACGACCTCGCGCGGGCCGCCGCTGCTGCTGCGCCGCTCGCGCGGCTACGTGCCGGCGCCGATCGGCCTGCCCGTTCCGGCGGGCCGCCCGCTGCTTGCGTGCGGCGCCGAGCTGAAGAGCACGTTCTGCGTGGCCAGGGGCGAGCAGGCCTGGGTCTCTCACCACGTCGGCGATCTGAAGAACTACGAGACGCTGAACTCCTTCCGCACGGGCGTGGAGCACTTCGAGCACCTGTTCTCGGTGGTGCCGGAGGTGCTCGCGCACGACCTGCACCCCGAGTACCTCTCGAGTAAGTACGCGCTCGAGCGCGAGGGCGTTGAGCTGTTCGCGGTCCAGCATCACCACGCGCACCTCGCCGCCTGCCTGGCCGAGCACGGCGAGCTTGGCCCCGCCGTGGGTGCCGTGTTTGACGGGGCCGGCTATGGCAGCGACGGGACGATCTGGGGCGGTGAGTTGCTGGTTGGCGGCCTGCGCGACTTCGAGCGGGTCGGCCATCTGCGCGCGGTGCGGCTACCGGGTGGCGAGCAGGCGGTGCGCGAACCGTGGCGCATGGCTTGTGCGTGGCTCGTCGAGGCGAGCGGGGAGAGACGGACGCCGTTGCTTCCCGGCGCGCTGGTGGCCGGCGTGACGCGGGAGCGCTGGGAGACGATCGCGCGGCTGGCGCGCAGCGAGCTGGCACCGGTCACGACCAGCGCGGGGCGTCTCTTCGACGCTGTAGCCGCGCTGTGTGGCTTGCGTGCGAGCGTTACCTATGAGGGCCAGGCGGCGATCGAGCTCGAAGCGCGGGTCGATCCAACCGAGCGCGGCGGATACCCGATCGAGCTCGAAGACCGCAGTGGTGTGCTCGAGCTCGACCCGCGGGTCGCGATATCCGAGGTCCTGCGCGAGCGCACGGCGGGGGTGCCGGTCGGGAAGGTTGCAGCGCGCTTTCACGCCGGTCTCGCGCGGGCCACGGCGCGCGCCTGCGCTCTGCTCGCGAGCGAGCGAGGCCTCGAGGTCGTGGTCCTCGCGGGCGGGGTCTTCCAGAACAGGGTGCTGCTCGAGCTCACGCTCGCGGAGTGCGAGCGGGCAGGACTGCGTCCACTGGTCCCCGAGCGACTGCCGCCCGGCGACGGCGCGATCAGCTACGGGCAGGCGGCTGTGGCAGCGGCGCGGATATCTGACTGACCTGCGCGCTCCAGCGCTCCTCGATGTGGCCGAAATGCCAGACCGAGAGCGCAACGGCCCAGGTCGCTACGAACAGGCCGGCGATGATGAAGCCGAGCTGGTTGATGTCGATGTTCTCGACCCAGTTCCAGAAGGGGCCTGGCGCGTTCAGCTTCTGGGCGAGGAGGCCCGCCAGCTCGATCGTCCCGATCACGAGCGCAACAGCGACCGAGAGCCCCGTGATCGTGAGGTTGTAGAACACCTTGCGCACCGGCTTGGAGAAAGCCCAGCCGTAGGCGAAGTTCATGAACGACCCGTCGATCGTGTCCAGCAGCGACATCCCGGCGGCGAATAGGACCGGCAGGCAGAGGATCGCGTAGAAGGGCAGGCCGGCGCCTGCAGCGCCCGCGGCGAGGAAGAGCAGTGCGACCTCGGTCGCGGTATCGAAGCCGAGACCGAAAAGCACCCCGATCGGGTACATCTGCCAGGGCTTGGTGATGGTCTTGGTGAAGCGCCCGAAGTAGCGGTTCATGAGCCCGCGGCTGTCTAGCTGATGTTCGAGCTTGGCCTCGTCGTAGCTACCGCTGCGCATCTCGCGGAAGACCTTGACTATGCCCCACAGGATCACCACGTTCAGCGCCGCGATGACATACAGGAACGTGCCCGACACGCCGGTTCCGATCCAGCCGGTCACGTCGTGCAGTTGGGAGTGGCCGCTGCGCACCTGGCCGTTGAGCGCCTTGACGCCGAGCGCGAACAGGAACGCAAGCATGAACACGATCGTGGAGTGCCCGAGTGAGAAGTAGAAGCCGACGCTCAGCGGGCGCTTACCCTCGGCCATCAGCTTGCGCGTGGTGTTGTCGATCGCCGCGATGTGGTCGGCGTCGAAGGCGTGGCGCAGGCCGAGCGTGTAGGCGGTGACGCCGGTCCCGACGGCGAACGCTCCCGCGCCGCCGAGGCGGTAGTGGTGGGGTGCGACGAGCGCGATCAGGAGGAAGAAACCAAGCGCGTGCAGTCCGATCACGACCGTCGCCATCATCGCCACGGTGCTCCACTGCGAGGAGGTCAGCCGACCCATCGAGTCGACATTACCCGGCTTTATTGCAACCTAATCGCGATTACTCCGCGGCGCAGCGTTCGCATACCCCGACGATCGGAAAGTGCGTAAAGCGGGCGCGATAGCCGAAGCGCTCGCGGATCAGCTCGCGTACGCTCTCGAGCTCAGGCGGGGCGACCCCCACAGCTCGATGGCAGCGCTCGCAGTAGAGGTACTCGCGCTCGCCCTCGCCGACAAGGGCATAGAGACCCGGGCTGTGGCCGAGGTGCACGTGGCGGACCACGCCGGCACGCTCGAAGGCCTCCAGGTTGCGGTAGACCGAGGCGGCGTCGAGCGTTGCCCCCCGGCCAGCGGATGTGGAGGACCCGTTCCCGCCGGCCGCGACGATCTGCTCAGCTGAAAGTGGCCCGGCGGCGGCGAAGAGCGCTTGCAGGATCAGGCGTCGCGCCATCGAGACGCGCAGGCCCTGCGCGCGCAGGACTGCGACGGCACCCTCGAGATCGCTGAACCGTGCCGGCTGGGCCGCGGGCGAGAGAGTCACGGCCTCATCGTAACGCTCGCTTGTTGCATGAAATGGTTGGCAGGCGGAGGGGCCCGGCGCAGGTGCGCCAGACCCCTCCAGCCGCTTGTGTCTTTGGACTAGGTAGCGCTCAGCACATCGACCGCGACGCTGTCCACGGTGAAATGGGTTGCACCGCTTGCGTTGCAGTCGTCCTCAGCTGCGACTGTCAACGTGTGTGTCTGGGCAGTGGCGCTGATCGGCACCAGGCCGGTAATCGTCGCGATCTCTTCGATCGCGCTGGTCCAGACGATTGGGACCGTCACTGGGGCACCCGGTGAGTAGGAGTCTTCTTTTGCTCCCACTTGGATGACGCCGGCCACTTGTCCGTCCAGCGACACCAGGCCTTTGAATTCCCCGAGGTTTTCTTTTTTGCTCGAGACCTCACATTCCCCCGTGGGGAAGGTGACGGTTGCAAGACCCAGCAGACGCTCATCCTGTCCGGCGGCCTGTTCGAAGGGGGAGAGTTCGATGGTTGTGGGAGTGCTGGTGCTGCTGAGGACCGCTCCTTTCCAACGGAGCCGATCGGGAACACCATTTCCAGGTGCTCCGGCCGGTCCTGACGCGCCGGTCGCGCCGGCCGGTCCGGTCGTGCCGGCGTGGGTCTTGCACTTGATCGTGACCGACGCGCAGTGCACGAGTACGTTGGCTTTGCCCTTTTTCTTTTTAGCGTGGAGGGCGTGATGTGTCGAGCTTGCCGCGGCCACCTGGACGCTTCCCAACGCGAGCGTGAGCATGCCGACCACCGTCGCGAGCGCCACGCGCCCGATTGTCATTCGCCTGTGTGCGCGCATCGGATCAGGAGGTCCCGAGCACATCGATCGCCAGGCTGCTGATGGTGGCGTGGTGCACGGTCGTGCACCTGTCTGAGCCCTGCACCGTTAGGACGTGCGTCTGGCTTGTGCCGTTGCTCATGAGGAAACCTGTACCGAAGCCCTCCTGGGCCGCCTCGGCCGCCTCGATTCCGAGGTCGAACGCGATTGGCGCGGTGACCGTGCTTTCCGAACTACCGCCCTCGAGCTCGGCGATACCGTCCAATTTGCCGTCGACCAGCACGGTCAGGATGACTTCGTCCGTGTGCGGGGTCGAGGACTCTTCGTAGCCGCATTCCGCGGTGCTGGGGATCGTGGCCGTGAGCGTGCCGATCAGCTGATCGTCCTCTTCGGCACCCTCGGTCCAGAGATCTGGGGTGACCGCGATGCTCCCGCCGCAGAAGATCTCCCCGCAGGAGCCTGGTGCTGCGGCCAGGGTGGCGGCAGTGCCGCGGGCGCGCAGCACGACAGTTGCGCCGGGGGCGCCGGCCGGTCCGACTGGTCCGATCGGTCCGCTTGGACCCTGTGGGCCGGTCGTGCCCTTACAGGTCACGGCGACCGATGCGCAGCGCACGGTGACCTGCGTGCCGCTTTTCTTCTTGCTTTTCTTCTTCTTGGCGTGATGTGCGACCGGCTCGTGGCGTCCGCCGGCACCCTGTGCGAGGGCGGGTCCGACGGAGAGGCCCAAGAGGGCGACTCCGAGCAGCGGTCCCAGTGCCCGGCGCGGTGAAAGATGGATCATTTTGCCTCCTGGTCGAGGGTGGCTGCAAGGTGCAGCGACCCCGTGTCTTTGATCTCCCGTGGGAGAACCGGGCAGGCTAGAGCCTCGATCGGCGCTGCGAGGCTCTAACCGGCGAGCGAGACCGCGGCGAGTTCCCCGCCGGTAATCGCCTCTGCGGGGGAGTTGATTGCGATCGCTGCGGCGGGCATCGGCTCAGGCGCGGCGACGACGCGGTTGCGCCCGGCGTGCTTGGCCTCGTAGAGCGCGCGGTCGGCGGACTTGAAGAGTGTCTCGTAGACGACGGACTCGCCACTGCCGGTGCTGAGGCCGAGTGAGATCGTGACGGCGATGCCAGTGGGGTTGGTGTGCTCGATCCCGGCACGCAGGCGCTCGGCGATCTCCTGTCCTTCGATGTGCGAGACGCCGGGCAGCACGATCAGGAACTCCTCGCCGCCGAGGCGATAGACGAGCTCGAAGGAGCGCAGCCGCTTGCGCAGCTCGTAAGCGATGTCGCGCAGGACCGCGTCGCCGCGGTCGTGACCGTAGCGGTCGTTGACGGCCTTGAAGCTGTCGACGTCGCAGAGCAGCATGCAGATCGGCTGATGGGTGAGGCGCGCCTGATGTGAGAGCTCCACAAAGCGCGGCGCGAGGGCGTGGCGGTTGAGCAGGCCCGTGAGTGGATCGAGAATCGCTTCATCGCGATGGTGCAGCTCGGCGGCCTGTAGCGCCCACACGATCGAGACCACGCCGGCCAGCAGGGCGAGTGTGGCGATGACTGGAACGGGGTCTTCGACGGTGGCGCCGGGGTCGACGCCGAGCGTTACCACCAGAATGAGAAACACCGTCAGCACGATTCCGACGACCACTACTCGAGGGCGAAAGCGCGCGGCGGCCATTGCGGCGGGTAGCACCAGCCAGGGCAGCGCCGGGCTGTGTGGACCGCCGCTGATGATGACCCCGCCGCCGAGCAGCACGAGCGTGATCACGATTGCGGTGGCGCTGACGCGCTCGGGGTGGCGGCTCGTGCGCAGCCGGCGGTCGACGTTGAGGAAGTTCAGGGCTGAGAGCGCGAACAGACCCAGCGTCCACCAACCGATCCAGGGGGCCGCGATCAACAGCGCCGCGCCCACAGCGCCTGAGCCGATGAGGCGGATCATGCGCACGCGCTCATTGGCGTCGACGACGCGGGTGCGGTCAAGCTCGGTGGGGCATAGCCATGAAGTTCCCTCGCTCATATCGACCCCTTCGGCCGGCCCGCGCATGGGCTTGAGGTATGCGGGGCGTGGGGCAACGGGTATTTACGAAGACGGTTGTATGCGGCATGGGCGGCTGGAAGTTTGTTTTGGCTCGATGCTCGCGCGGTCGAGTGCGTGCGACGGGTGCGGAGCTCGTTGGGGGCGAAAACGCGGCCCATGTGCTGACATTCGTCGACCGAACGAGCTACCGTCTTGGTATGCGCTCCTCTTCGTCATCGGACTCCGATTCAGGTTCCGATCGGCATCCGGCATCCGACTCCGACCCCGCGTCAGTAGATCCCGAGCTCCCAGCGTCGGCGGGGCGCGCTCCCGACTCATACGGGACGGACGCGCCGTCGGAGTTCGAGCTCGTCTTCGGCGAAGATCTCGGCTTCGCCGTGGACCCGGAGACCGAGGCGCGACGCCTGGCGGGCTACGACGTGCTGCGGGTGCGCGCCAATAACCCGGGGCCGCTGACGCTGTCTGGGACCAACACCTGGATCGTCGATCGCAACCCGGCTTATGTGATCGACCCGGGTCCGGAACTCGAGGATCATCTGCAAGCGGTCGTGGAGGCAGTGGACGCCCGTGGCGGTCTCGGTGGGATCGCGCTCACACACCATCACCCCGATCACACCGAATCGGTTGCGGCCCTGCGTGAGCTACGCCCGGCGCCGTTGGCGGCGGTACGCGGGAAGGGCGTGGACGTAGCGCTCTCCGATGGTGTGCGCTTCGGCCCCCTGCGGGTGGTGCCAACGCCGGGTCATACCCCGGAGCACATCGCACTGGTGGCCGATCGCGTGTGCTTCACCGGCGATGCCGTGCTGGGTGAGGGCAGCGTCTTCATCGCTCCCTATGCGGGGGCGATGAGCGGCTATCTCAACGGGCTGGTCCACCTGTGCACGCTCGACCTCGATGTGCTCTGCCCCGGTCACGGACCCGCTGTCTGGGAGCCCCTGGCGAAGTTGGAGGACAGCGTGGGGCATCGCTACGACCGCGAGCACCGCCTGATCATGGCGCTCGCGGAAGGCCGTCGAACGATCGAGGAGCTGCTGGACAAGGCTTGGTCGGACGTGCCCGCCGAGCTACGCCCGGCGGCGGCCATCACGCTGGCGGCGCATTTGGACAAGCTCGACGAAGAGGGCACGCTGCCGGACGGGGTGGAGTACCCCCACTGGGACCCCTCGATGTGGGAGGGAGCCTCCTGGGAGGATCCTCCTCGGGAAGAGCGCTTCCTTTAGTGGAAGACTCGCCTTTCCCGCCGATCGCCGACTACGCCTTTCTGTCGGACTGCCATACAGGCGCCTTGGTCGCATCTGACGGTTCGGTGGAGTGGCTGTGCTTGCCGCACTTCGACTCGCCGAGCGTGTTCGCGGCGATGCTCGATCGTGGAGCGGGACGTTTCCGGGTTGGTCCCTACGGCGTCTACGTCCCGGCGGGGCGGCGCTACCTGCCCGGCACAAATGTGGTCGAGACCACGTGGATGACCGCGCAGGGTTGGATTCGTGTGATCGACGCCCTCACGATCGGGGAGTGGCACGACAACGAGGAGGGCTCCAGCCACACGCGCCCGCCGACCGACTACGACGCCGATCACCTGCTGGTGCGGGTGATCGAGTGCATCCAGGGACAGGTTCAGGTGGAGATGGTGTGCGAGCCGATGCTCGACTACGGAGCCACGATGGCGCAGTGGCAGGCGGTGGAGGAGACGCCCGGCGCGCTCGACGCGATCGATGGCAGGACCGCGTTCCGCCTGTTCTCGGACATGCGCATGGGGGTCGAGGGCAACCGGGTGCACACTCGCCACACGATGGAGGAAGGCGAGAAGCGCTTCTGTGCGATCTCCTGGACGGAGGGCCTGGGGGGCCCGCGCACGGTGGAGCAGGCGGAGGCCCACCTGGAGCGCACCAACCACTTCTGGCGCTCGTGGCTGGCGGAAGGCACCTATCCCGACCACCCCTGGCGTATACACCTGCAGCGCTCGGCGCTGGCGTTGAAGGGCCTGACGTTCATGCCCACGGGTGCGCTGGTGGCGGCGCCGACGACCTCGTTGCCGGAGACCCCGCGGGGGTCGCGCAACTGGGACTACCGCTACTGCTGGATGCGCGACGCGACGTTCACGCTATGGGGGTTGCACGCGCTCGGCCTCGACTGGGAGGCGGATGACTTCGTGCAGTACCTGGCCGATCTGGAGCGCAACGAGGACGGTTCGCTGCAGATCATGTACGGGATCACGGGCGAGAAAGAGCTCGCGGAGTCCACGCTCGATCACCTCAAGGGTTACCAGAATGCGCGTCCGGTGAGGGTGGGCAACGGCGCCTACAACCAGCGCCAGAACGACGTCTACGGTGCGGTGCTCGACTCGGTTTACCTGCACTCCAAGAAGCGCGACCACATTCCCGAGCGTCTGTGGCCGGTGCTGCTCGATCAGATCCGGTGCGCCGAGCGGGTTTGGCGCGAACCGGACCAGGGGATCTGGGAGGCGCGCGGGGAGCCGCGCCACTACGTGTCCTCGAAGCTGATGTGCTGGGTCGCGATGGATCGCGGCGCGCGGTTGGCCGAACGGCGCGGCGAGGACGAGAATGCCAGCCACTTCCAGTCGGTCGCCAGTGAAATCTCGGCGGAGATCCTGGAGAAGGGCGTCGACAAGCGCGGGGTGTTTCGCCAGCACTACGACACCGACGCGCTCGATGCCTCGAACCTGATGATCCCGCTCGTGCGCTTCCTGCCGCCCGATGACGAGCGCGTGTGCGCGACGGTGCGCGCGATCAGGGAGGAGCTCACCGAGAACGGCCTCGTGCTGCGCTACCGCACCGACGAGACCGACGACGGGCAGAGCGGCGAGGAGGGGACGTTCCTGATCTGCTCGTTCTGGCTGGTCTCGGCGCTGTCGGAGATCGGCGAGGCCCATGACGCGGAGCATCTTTGCGAGCGACTGCTCACCTACGCCTCGCCGCTGCAGCTATATGCCGAGGAGCTCGAGGCCTCCTCGGGGCGGATGCTGGGTAATTTTCCTCAGGCATTCACGCACCTGGCGTTGATCAATGCGGTGACGCATGTGGTCGACGCGCAGCAGAGCGCCTAGTACCCCGGCTCGCCGGGCAAGACGACGCGCGCGACCTCGCCGGCGAGCACGATGTGCGGCTGGACCGGCTCGACGGTACGCCCGCGGGCGTACGCGAGCAACTCGGCGGCGTTTGCGAAGGCGCTCAGCTGCTCGAGGTGCTTGATCGTTGGGAAGACCAGCGCGATCTCCTCGGCGGCGTAGGCGTCGAGCGCGCCACCGGGAGTGAACCAGCCGAGCTCGACGCACTCCGCGCCGTCTACCTGCGGCTCCTGCCCGGTGGGCAGGGAGGCCAGGAAGAAATGCGTGTCGAAGCGGGTCTTCACGACATCCGGAGTGATCCAGCGTGAGAACTTGACGAGCGCGGCGGCATCGGGCAGTGTCACGCCGGCCTCCTCGCGCAGCTCGCGCACGGCGGCCGCGCGGTGCGCGCTGTCGTCCTTACCCTCGGTTTGCTCGACGGCGCCGCCCGGGAACACCCACACACCGCCCATGAAGCGCGCGGCGGGGTTGCGCTTGACGAGCAGCAGCTCGAGCGCACGCTCGCCGCCGCGCAGCAGGATCACGGTCGCGGCCTGGCGGGGGGTCGTCGGCGGTCCGGGGTTGTACTCCTCGCCCGGCGCGGGGCGATCCTCGACGGGCTTCGTGCTCATCGCTCGACCCTACCCGCTGGGCTGGCGGATCGGTAGTCTTTTGGCTATGACCACTCAGACCCTGCAGCGCTGGATCTGCGAGTCCTGCGGCTACATCTATGACCCCGAGGAGGGCGATCCCGACGGTGGGATCCCCGCGGGCACGGCCTTCGAGGACATCCCGGACACTTGGTTCTGTCCGGTGTGCGGCGCGCGCAAGCGCGACTTCACGCTCTACGAGGACTGAGCTGGCCGACTGGGAGGCACTGCTCGCGCTCGACCGCGAGCACGTGTGGCACCCCTACGGTGCGCTGCCGGCGGCGAGCGCGCCGCTGCCGGTCGTCTCGGCGCGGGGTGTGCGCTTGCGCTTGGCCGATGGGCGCGAGCTGATTGACGGGATGTCGTCGTGGTGGTGCGCGGTGCACGGCTACCGGCATCCCGCGCTGGACGCGGCCGTGAGCGAGCAGCTCGGGCGGATGGCGCACGTGATGTTCGGCGGGCTCACGCACGAGCCGGCGGTGCGTCTGGCGGAGCGCCTCGTGGAGCTCACGCCGGCGGGGCTGGAGCGCGTGTTCTTCGCGGACTCGGGCTCGGTCGCGGTGGAGGTCGCGATCAAGATGGCTTTGCAGTACCAGCGCGCGGTGGGGAGCGCGCGACGCCGGCGGCTGCTAACGGTGCGCGGCGGCTACCACGGGGATACGTTCGGGGCGATGGCGGTGTGCGACCCGGTGGGGGGGATGCACAGCCTGTTCACGGGCACACTCCCCGAGCACGTCTTCGCGGAGCGCCCGCCGGATGGGTTCGACGCGCCGCCGGGCGAGCGGTGGGAGCACTGGGCGGCACAGGTGCGGGAGCTCGCGGCGGTGCACGCCGACGAGCTCGCGGCGGTGATCGTCGAGCCGGTCGTGCAGGGTGCGGGCGGGATGCGCTTCCACTCGCCGGCGTGCGTGGCGCTGCTGCGTGAGGTCTGTGACCAGCACGGTCTGCTGCTGATCGCGGACGAGATCGCGACGGGCTTCGGTCGCACGGGAGCGCTGTTCGCGTGCGAGCACGCGGGGATTGCCCCGGACATCATGTGCGTTGGCAAGGCGCTGACCGGCGGCTACGTGACGCTTGCGGCGACGCTCTGCACCGCCGCGGTCGCCAAGGCGATCTCGGCTGGCGAGGGCGGCGGGCTGATGCACGGACCGACGTACATGGCCAATCCGCTGGCCTGCGCGGTGGCGTTGGCGTCACTGGAGCTGCTTGTGGGGGGCGGTGGTGACGGTGATGTATCCGGGGCGGATGGCCAGAGTGCTTGGCGCGAGTGCGTGCCGCGCATCGAGCGGGGACTGCGCATCGGGCTGGCGTCCGCGCGCGAGCTGCCGGGGGTGGCCGATGTGCGGGTGCTCGGCGCAATCGGCGTCGTGCAGCTCGAGCGTGAGGTGGATGTCGCGGCGGCCACCGCGGCAGCGGTCGAGCGGGGGGTGTGGCTGCGGCCGTTTCGCGATCTGATCTACACGATGCCGCCGTATGTGATCGGCGACGACGATCTCGCGGTCGTGGCGGCAGCGGTCGTGGCGGCGGCCGGCGGCTGAGTTATTCCAGCCAGCGCCGCCACGGCAGCGTCGCGCCCGCACGGGCGAGTGCTTCGACGGTTGCGTTGGGCACGAACGGCAGGACCGCGAGCTCGACGTTCCCGAGCCGCGCGATGGTCTCGCGGTTGGAGCGCTCCATGACGGAGGGGGTGTCGGACCAGGGGGTGAGTATCACGGCGCGCACAACCAGCCCCGCCGCGCGCGCGGCGTGCAGTGTGAGCAGCGTGTGGTTGATCGTGCCGAGTCCGGGCCGCGCGGCAATCAGCAGCGGCAGGCCGAGCTGAGCGGCGAGGTCGCGCACGGTGTAGTCCTCGGCGAGCGGGACGAGCAGGCCGCCGACGCCCTCGACGATCACGATGCTCGCATCTGCGGACTCGCCGTCGCTCGCGCGAGTGTTGCGGTCCGCGAGAGTGCTGCTGTCTGTGCGAGCCCCGCCGCGCGCCCGCGCGCCCGCGCGCCCGCGCGCGGCGGCCAACAATTGGGTGGGCTCGATGCGCTCTCCCGCGAGCGCCGCCGCGAGGTGCGGGGAGACGGCGGGGCCGTAGCGCAGCGGCGCGACATCCGCGGGCGCCATCCCGGCGGCGCGGGCGAGCAGCTCGTGGTCGGGTGGCCATGCTTCAGCGGGGCTAGGATCGGGCTCGCTGGCGACGTCGAGCCCGGTCACGACGGGCTTGTGCGCGCGTACGCGCTCGCCGGCGGCGGCGATCGCGGCGAGCAGCGCGGAGCTGAGGATGGTCTTGCCGACACCGGTGTCGGTGCCCGTGACGAACAGCCCGCGCACGAGATCGGCGGCGCTAGGCGGCGCGGACGAACGCGCGCCCGCGCGGCGGGCCGCCGATCGCCGCGGGATCGAGTCCCTGCTCGCGTGCGACCGCGCCGAGCACGCGCGCGGCGCGGCGCAGCTCGGCGGGGGTGTGCGTGGCCATCGCGGTGAGGCGCAGGCGCGAGGTGCCGCTGGGCACGGAGGGCGGGCGGATCGCCTGCGCGAAGACCCCGCGCCGCAGGGCTCCCTCGCACAGCGCGCTTGCGGTGCGCTCCGCGCCGGTGAGCAGCGGCACGATCTGCATCTCGCTCTCCTGCACCGCGAAGCCCTCGGCGGCGAGCGCGGCGCGCAGGGTGCGGGCGTGCGAGCGCAGCTGGCGCACGCGCTGCGGGCGCTCCTCGATCAGCTCGAGCGCGGCGAGCGCGCCGGCGATCGCGGGCGGCGCGGGCGCGGTCGAGAAAATCAGGGCACGCGCGCTGTTGACGAGGTACTCGACCATCGCGCGGTCGGCGCAGACGTAAGCCCCGTAGGAACCGAGCGCCTTGCCGAGCGTGCCGACGAGCACATCGACCTCGCGCTCGAGACCGGCCGCGGCGACGGCGCCGCGGCCGCCGGGACCGAGCGCGCCGGTCGCGTGCGCCTCATCGACGAGCAGCCGTGCGTCGTGCGCGCGCGCGAGCTCCACGATCTCCGGCAGCGGCGCGAGATCACCGTCCATCGAGAAGACCGAGTCGGTCGCGATCAGCCGTCGCCCCTTGCCGCCGTGGCGGCTCAGGCTCCACTGCAGGTGCTCGGTGTCGAGATGCCGATAGACGCAGACGCGCGCCCGCGAGAGCCGGCAGCCGTCGACGATCGAGGCGTGGTTGAGCTCGTCGGAGAAGACCGTGTCGCCGGGACCGGCGAGCGCGCCGATCGCGCCGAGGTTCGCGAGATAGCCGGAGCCGAACAGGACGCAGTCCTCGCTGCCCTTGAACGCCGCCAGGCGCTCCTCCAGGCGCCGGTGGATCGTCATCGTCCCGGAAACGAGCCGCGATGCCCCGGCGCCGACGCCCCAGTGCAGCGCGGCCTGTGCCGCGGCCTCGCGCACGCGCTGATCGTCGGCGAGGCCGAGGTAGTTGTTCGAGCACAGCAGCAGCACCGGCTCGCCATCGAGCAGCACGCGCGCTCCCTGCGGTCCGGAGATCGTCCGCAGGCGGCGACTGAGGCCGAGCCGCTCGATCTCCCGCAAGCGCTCCTCGATCTCTCCTGCAGAAGACATCTCGTGGCCTCGTCTTGCGTTAACCGGCGCTCACGAGGTCGGCAGCGGGGTCTGGCTTGGGGTTCGCCTCCGCTTCGCTGCGGCGTTGCGGGTTCGCGTTGGGCGCACCGTCGGGTCGGCGTGGGACCTTGCGCTTGGCGCGGTAGCGCAGCTGCGTCGAGGGATCCCACAGGCGGATCTTCAGATCGATCGTCTCCGGTGCGGCGCCGGCGCTCTGATGAGTCGCGACCGCTGTCGGCTGGGGGCCGTCGAGATGCGCGGCGAGGATGTCGGGGGTCTCGCCTTCCAGCCAGCCGCTGCGATTGTCGGGACGGGGGTTTGCGGCGTTGTCGGGCTGGCGCGCGACGTTCAGGCCGAGCTCGCCGAACATCTCGAGGTCCGCCTCGGGCTCGGCTCCGAGGGTCGTCAGCAGGTTGCCCATCATGACCCCATTGAGGCCCGCCTTGACGGCTAGCGGCTGCAGCTCGCCGAGGTTCTCGACGCGCCCGCCGCAGAGCCGGAAGAGCGCGGCGGGCATGATCAGGCGGAAGATCGCGATCCACTTGACGGCCTCCCACGGGTCGATCAGCTCGCGATCGCCGAACTTCGTGCCGGGGCGCGGATTGAGCAGGTTGATCGGCACGCTCGTGGGATCGAGCGCGGCGAGCTCGAAGGCCATCTCGACGCGCTGCGCACGACTCTCGCCCAGGTTGAGGATGCCACCGACACACGTCTCCAGGCCCGCCTCGCGGACCGCCTGGATGGTTCGTAGCCGACCCTCGTAGCGAACGGTCGTCGATACCTCGTCGTAGTAGCTGTGAGCGGTCTCGACGTTGTGGTGCACGCGCTGCACGCCGGCCTCCTTAAGTGCCTGCGCGCGCTCGACCGACATGTGCCCAACCGAGGCGCAGCGCTTGAGGTTGGTGTGCTCGCTGACCAGGCGCACACCTTCCAGGTACTTCTGAAAGTCGCGCTTGGAGAGCCCCTGACCCTGGGTCACCATGCAGAAACGATGCGCCCCCGCCGCTTCGGCCGCGCGCGCGTGCTCGAGAATCTGCTCCGGCTCCATCAGTGCGTGCATCGGAGTCTCGGCCTCCGCAAAGCGCGACTGAGCGCAGAAGCCGCAGTCCTCGGCGCAGCCGCCGGACTTGGCGTTGACCAGCGAGCACATGTCGGTCGAGTCGCCGAAGCTCTCGACGCGCGCCTCCCAGGCGCGCTGCACGAGCGCTTCGATTTCGGAGTGGTCCTCGATCTCGCCCAAGCGCAGGGCTTCCTCGCGAGTAATCAGGGGCATGATTGGGACGCGACCTCCTAAAGTCGAAATGCGGGTCTGACGGCGCAAGTTGGGGATATAGGCGGACGGTACACCGTCGCCGGTGCGCCCGTCCCGCGGCTGGCCTCGGCGTGGGTTGCCGATCGGCGGACACGAGGCGCACCTCGGAGCCTGTCCTGACAGATCGATTGCCATATCTTATTCTTAGTTACTGATCTGTTCCACTGTTCGACAAGGGGGGGACCCGCAAATGACGGGCCTGAGGATGGGCGCTGCGCCTGCTCGCTTGCTGCTGCTGGTGGCCGTGCTCGCGACTGTCGTACTGACGCGGGGCGCCACGCCGGCCGCCGCCGTGGAGCAGCGCAGCGCGCAGGTCGTGATCGTGCAGGGTGGGGGCTACGAAAGCACGCCTCCCCTGCAGACGACGGGCGCCGTCGAAGGCGCCCCGGCTGACTCCTTCGAACAGTTCAGCTTCGAATACATCGACCAGGAAGAAATCGAACCGGCCAAGCTGGCCGGCTACGACACCGTGGTCCTCAACCAGGTCTTCACCAGCAGCCTCTCGCCGGCCCAGGAGCAGACGCTCTCGGACTTCGTGACCGCGGGGGGCAAGCTGATCATCCACGACGCGGACGGCACCGAAGGCAACGACTACTCGTGGCTGCCCGCCCCCGCGCAGACCGGCGCGTCCTGCTCTAACTGCGGGGACACCGAAGGCTCGGTCGAAGTCGTCGAGAACAACACGCTCGTCAGCAACGACCCCTCCTCGCCCGACTACGTCGACGTGGACGAACTGCCGGTAAACAGCGACGCGGTTGGCGACGCGAACGTGCTGATCACCGAAGCTCCAGGCTGGGATGTCGATATTCGCGCGACCAACAGCGAGAACGTCAACGGCGCCGTCCAGGCATACGCGACCGACGGTGGCCTGATCATCTACAACGGCCTCGACGACGACTCGTTCGAAGTGATCTTCCCCGCGGGTGTCAGCTGGCCGAGCAAGCTCTGGTATCAGGAGCTCGACCAGCAGTGGAACCCGGATGACCTGCCGCACTCCACCCCCGCCGCCGGCGGTGGCGGCGGTCCGGTGGCGCGCTGTGGCGGCGAGGCGCTGAAGGTCGGCGTCGTGGGGATCTGCGCGCAGAAGATCGCGATTACCGGGTCAGAAGCCGTCGCCACCGGTCACGTCGTGCTCGACAGCGGGATCGCGGTCGGCGAAGGACCGCTGAACATCGACCAGTCGACCAAGGAACTCTCGGCGCCGGCGCCCCTGCCGATCTCGCTGCTGCGCCGCAGTGGGGCGCTCGCGTTGGGTAGCGCGGCGTTCACGATCGAAGCCGCCGGGAGCACCGATCCGGTCTCCGGCAAGACGGGCCTGGCGAAGGTCGCGTTGACCGGGGCCAACCTTGGCCCGCTGGGCACGCTGCGCGTCGGCGAGTTGCCCTTCACGCTGCCGCTAAGCGGGAGCGTGACGATGTATCTCGACAACGAACTCGACGGCGGGCTGATCGGCGCGGGCACCCTCGATCTGCCGATGCTCGGGCAGCTGCACACCTCGGCCGCGCTGAGCCTCGGCTTCTACGCGAACTCCCCGGCGCCCGTGGTCGCGCTCGGTGCGGGTGTGAGCTTCGGCGCGGTCGAACTCGGGGATGGCTGGAAGTTCGAAGGCCTCGACCTCTCCTACCAGGAGCCGAGCGACACCTGGACGGCGTCCGGGGGACTGGCGGTCCCGATCGGCTCGCTGCATGCCGACGGCAGCCTCGTCAACGGGCAGCTCAACTCGCTCGGCGTCGAAATCGGAGGTCAGGCGGTCCCGCTCGGCGACACGGGCTTCTTCTTCTCCGAATTCGGCGGCGGCGTCAGCGGTCTCGCCAAGGGCCCGCTGAAGATCAGCGCCAGCACCGGTGGCTTCTGGGGTGCCCCCAAGCTGCCCGTCGAGCCGCTCTACCTGAAGCACGTGACGGTCACGCTCAACCTTGGCGGCTCGGTTGCCCTCTCGGGAAAAGTGAGCCTGGCGCTTGAAAACGACAGCCCGATCAACGGCGAACTGCATCTGCAGCTGTCGTTCTCGCCATTCGGAGCCACGGGAGGACTCTCGGCGGAAGGCAGCCTGCCGGGGGTCTCGCTGAAGCTCTCCGGCGGCGCCGGGTTTACGACCAAGCACTTCACCGCCTCCGAGCGCGGCGAGTTGCACGTGTTTGGTCTCAGCGGCAGCGGCCAAGCCGTGATCTCCGACGCCGGCATGGGCGCCAGCGGTCAGCTGTGCACACCAAAGCTCTTCGGCTTGGGTATCTGCCAATCGCTTGCCTTCGCCGGCACGTGGAGGCAGATCGGCTCGCTCGACGTCCCCGACATGATCGGCGGCGATCCACAGCGCCTGATCACAGTCCCGGGCGTCGCCGCGGCCGGAGCGCCGATTGCGATTCGCGTCCCAGCCGGCCGCTCGCTCCTGCTGCTCGCGGTGCATGCCTCGGAAGGCTCGCCGGCGCTGCGCCTGCGCGCCCCCGACGGGAGGGTCTACGGCTCCACGCGCTCGCGGGGGCCGGTGCTCGTCTCCCACCAGGCGCAATTCGGGTTGACGATCCTCACGGTCCTACGACCGCATGCCGGCATCTGGCGCATCGGCGCAGCGCCGGGGACGCATGCGCTTCTGCAGGTGCACGCCCAAACGGTGCGCCGCATCCGGCTGATCCACGCCGCCGCGATCGGGCATGGCGGGTCCAAGCGCCACCCGCTTGCCGCGCACCGCCGCGTGCTGCTGCGCTGGGGCTCGCTCAACCTGCCGCCCGGCGTGCGGGTCAGGATCGTGCGGCATTCGCATCCGCATCAGGTCGGGGTGGGTGTCAGCGTCGCCGGGAACCTCGGCGCAAACGGCGCGTATGCCGTACCCGTGCACCTACTCGCGGCCGGTGCCAACTACTTCACGCTCGAGGCAACCCTGCACGGCGTCCCCTTCCAGGACATCTCCTTCAGGGGCATCGCGTGGCGGGCCACGACTCATCACGCGAAACCCGGTGGCGGCAAACGGAGGCGAGCTCGCAAGCACGCCTGAGGGCGCTCCGAGCGGCGCCCTCAGGGACGCTCCGAGCGGAGCCCTCAGGGCGCCCCGAGCGGCGCCTATGATCGCCGGCGTGATCGAGGAGATCTTGCCGGCGGGTGCGGTGGCAGTCGACACACGCGAGGACCTGCTCGACAGCGAGCTCTTCCCGGAGGAGCGCGCGGCGCTCGGAGACGCCGTCGAGAAGCGCAGGCGCGAGTTCATCAGCGCTCGCGCCTGCGCACACCGGGCGCTCGCCCAACTCGGCCTGCCGCGGTTGGGAATCGCTACCGGTGACCGGGGAGAGCCGCTGTGGCCGGAGGGGGTCGTGGGCAGCATTACCCACTGCGACGGCTACCGTGCGTGCGCGGTAGCGCGTGCGCTCCAGATCGCGACGCTCGGCATCGATGCCGAGCCCAACGAGCCGCTGCCGGCGGGCGTCCTCGACGAGATCGCCCTCGCCGAGGAGCGCGACGCGCTGGGAGACCTGGTGCGCGCCGAACCGGCCGTGCGCTGGGACCGGTTTCTGTTCAGCGCCAAGGAGGCCGTCTACAAGGCCTGGTTTCCGCTGGCACGGCGCTGGCTGGGGTTCGAGGACGTCGCCCTCAGCGTGGATCTGGAGGAGCGCTCGTTTGGCGTCCGGCTGCTGGTATCCGACCCGCCGCCCGCCGCCCGCCGGCTGCAGCTGCTGGCCGGGCGCTGGCTCGTGCGCGACGGACTCCTGCTGACAGCCGTCGCGCTGCCCGCCGGGGAGTCCCCAGGGCCGGGCTGACACGTACCGCCGGGGAGCCCTTGCGGCCGGGCTAACACACACGTGCCGCCGGGGAGTCGACGACGGTCTCTGCGCGAGAGCGCCTATTCGCCGCGCCAGCGAGGAGCGCGGCGCTCGGCAAAGGCACTCATGCCCTCGCGCATGTCGCGCGAGGCGAAGGACGCCTGGCGCAGCCCGATGAGCTCCTGCTCCAGCAGCTGGGGCAGCTCCCCGCGCGCCTCCAGCAGCGCGGCGATCACGCGCTTGTTGCCGGTCTGCGCCAGCGGCGCGTTGCCGGCCAGCTCGCTCGCGAGCGCGAGCGCGAGCGACTCCAGCTCGGCATCCGGCACGACGCGGTTGACCAGGCCCCACTGCAGCGCGGTCGCGGCGTCTATGTAGCTGCCCACCAGGAACAGCTCGCGCGTGCGCGCGGCGCCGATCGCGTCGATGAAGCGGCGCAGGCCGGTGTGCGAGTAGACCAGGCCGAGCTTCGCCGGGGGCATCCCGAGCCTGATCTCCGCGCGTGCGACGCGCAGGTCGCAGGCCAGTGCGAGCTCCAGGCCCCCGCCGATCGTGTGGCCCGGAAGTACTGCGAGCGTGGGCCACGGGAAGGCCTCGAGCGCGTCGATCGCTTCGGTGAACGGGTGCGCCACCAGCCGCTCCGCGCGCTCTTCGAATTCCTCCTCCGGGATCTCGCCGATGTCGTAGCCGGCCGAGAACATGCCGCCGGCGCCCGTGATCGTGAGGCAGCGGATCGGCGAGTCTGCGTGGCCGAGCTCGCCGAGCGTTGCGGTGATCGCGTCGAGGATCGGGTGATCCAGGGCGTTGCGCTTGGCTGGGTTTGAGATCGTCAGGCGTGCGACGCCGGTGGCCGGCTCGTCGAGGAGCAGCTTGCCGCCGGCCAGCTCGCGTGGGGGAGCGCTGGAAGGCATGCCTACTCCAGCACCACGAGCGTGTCTCCCTCGTTGACCGCCTGGCCCTCCTTGCAGAGGATCTCGGTGACGGTGCCCCCGTCCTCGGCTTCGACGGGCATCTCCATCTTCATCGACTCGAGGATCGCGACGGTGTCGCCCTCCTCGATCTCATCGCCCACCGCGCACTCGATTTTCCAGACGGTGCCGGTGATGTGAGCCTCTACAGCGGTCAAGACAGGAACCTCCGGGTGGGGATCGCCACGATGGGCGAAACAATAGAGCCCGCGTCCGCGGATGGGACGAAGCGCTGGCTCGCCGGTAGGCTCCCGGGCCCGTGATCCTCGCGATCGACCAGGGCACCAGCGGCAGCACCTGCCTGATCTTCGACGAGCGCGCCGAGCTGATCGGACGCGCCCAGCGGGAGTTCGCCCAGCACTTCCCGCAGCCGGGCTGGGTCGAGCATGACGCGAGCGAAATCTGGGAGGTCACACAGCGCCTCGCCGGCGAAGCGCTCGCCGACGCGCAGGTGCGCCCCGGCGAGCTGGTGGCCGTGGGGATCGCCAACCAGCGCGAGACGGTCTGTGTCTGGGACCCCGCGACCGGCGAGCCCCTGCACCGCGCGATCGTCTGGCAGGACCGCCGCACCGCCGCGCGCTGCGCGCAGCTGCGCGAGGCCGGACACGAGGCGCTGATCCGCGCGCGCACGGGCCTCGTGCTCGACCCGTACTTCTCGGCGACCAAGATGCAGTGGCTGCTCGAGCACGTCGAGGGTCTGCGCGAGCGCGCCGCCGCCGGTCGCGCGCTGTTCGGGACGATCGACGCATGGCTCATCTACAAGCTCACAGGCGCGCACGCCACCGACCCCTCGAATGCGTCGCGCACGCTGCTCTTCAACATCCACACAGGCCGCTGGGACCCCGATCTGCTGGAGCTCTTCGGGGTGCCCGAGCGCTCGCTGCCGCAGGTGTGCGCCAGCGCCGGTGAGCTCGGTCGCACGCGCACGGAGGCGCTGCACGGGCACGCGGTGCCCGTCAGCGGTGTCGCCGGGGACCAGCAGGCCGCGCTCTTCGGTCAGGCCTGCATCGATCCGGGGATGGGCAAGAACACCTACGGGACCGGCTCATTCGTGCTGCTCAACGCCGGCTTCACCGCGCCCGCGGCCGCGCCCGGGCTGCTGAGCACCGTCGCCTGGGGGATCGGCGCGCCAACACCCGCGCTCAGCTACGCGCTGGAGGCCTCGATCTTCGTGACCGGTGCGGCGGTCCAGTGGCTGCGCGACGGGCTGGGGATCATCGAGCGCGCCGCGCAGACCGAGGCGCTCGCGGCCTCGCTGGACTCCAACGACGGCGTTTATTTCGTGCCGGCGCTCACCGGCCTCGGCTCCCCGCACTGGGACCCCGACGCGCGCGGGACGATCGTCGGCCTCACGCGCGGCAGTTCGCGCGCGCACCTGGCGCGCGCGGCGCTGGAGGCGATCGCCTACCAGACGGTCGACGCGGTGCGCGCCATGGAAGCCGGCGCCGGTGTCGAGCCGCTGCGCGAGCTGCGCGCCGACGGTGGCGCCACCGCCAACGGCTGGCTGATGCAGTTCCAGGCCGACGTGCTCGGCGTGCCGGTACTGCTGCCCGAGGTCACCGAGACAACCGCCCTCGGCGCCGCGTATCTCGCGGGGGTCGGGGTCGGGCTGTGGACCGTCGGCGACGTCGGCGACGGTTGGCGCGAGCGCGCGCGCTTTGAGCCGCGCATGGGCGCGGGGGAGCGCGAGGCGCTGCTTGCCGGGTGGCACGACGCGGTGGCCCGCGCGGTGGGGCGCGCGTAACCATGGCGTCTCTGGTAAGTAGTCCATTCAGAGTGTCTGAGAGGCGGGCAAGACATACGAGCGGGGCCGGCTGCCGATGAGCGACCTGGCGCCGATGCGCGAGCAGGTCTACTCAGACCCGCGGCCCAAGGAGCACTTCGACCGCTTCCACGAGCGCGCGCGCACGCGCGAACCGGACTGGGCGTACGAGCTGACGCGCCTCTTGACCTCGCTGTACGCCTACACGCTGCTGCGCGCGCGCTCGATCGCGACCGACAACGTGCCCGGCCGCGGCGCGGTGATCCTGGCGCCCAACCACTTCTCCTTCATGGACCACTTCCTGATGGGCTGCTACATCCGCCGCAAGGTCCGCTTCATGGCCAAGTCGCAGCTCTTCAAAGGACCGATGCAGTTCATCTACACCCACGGCGGCGTCTTCCCCGTGCGTCGCGGCGCACGCGACGAGGAGGTCTTCACGACCGCCGAGACGATCCTCGCGCGCGGCGGGGCGATCACGATGTACTGCGAGGGCGGGCGCTCGCGCACCGGCAAATTGGCCGAGCAGGCCAAGCGCGGCATCGGCCGTCTCGCGCTGGAGTCCGGCGCGCCGGTCGTACCGATCGCGATCCACGGCTCCTCGCGCATCCGCAACTGGAAGCGCCTGCGCTTCCCCGAGATCACCATCCAGTACGGCGAGGCGCTGCGCTGGGAGCGCGTCGCGGACCCGAGCCACGAGCAGCAGCAGGCCGTCGCCGATGAGATCCTCACCGAGATCCGGCGCCTGTATGCGGGCTTGGAGGAGCACGGACGCAAGGGCGTGCTCCGCCGCGTGCGCGCCGAGCGGCGCGCGGCGCGCGGCAGGACCGAGGGGACCGCGGTCGCCTGAGCTCGACGCCGTTCGCCTGAGCTCGGCGCCGTTCGCCTGAGCTCGACGCCGTTCGCTACGGGTCCGCTGCCGCCGCGGTCCTGTCTAGGGTCCCTTCTTTTCTACCAACAGAAGGGGAGTTGTGATGGACGAAACTAGCGGGTTCTTTGGGGCTCTCTTCGATATGTCGTTTACCTCGCTGATCACGACGCGAATCATCAAAGTGCTCTACGTGCTCGCGATCGTCCTGATCGGGCTCGAGGCGATCTTCTGGATCGCGGCCGGCTTTCACCAGAGCACGGGCCTCGGCATCGCGGTTCTGATCATCATCGCGCCGCTCGTCTCGCTGGTCGCCTTGATCTATACCCGCGTCCTGCTGGAGGTCGTGATCGCGCTGTTTCGGATCATGGAGAACACCGGCGAGCTCGTCGCGCGTACGCCCCAACTCGCCGCGGCCCCGTCGGTGTCCGCCCCCTCGCAGTTCCCGCCCGCGCCGCCCAGCGCTCCGCGGCCCGGTGGCGCTGGCACCCCGCCGCAGTGATCGCACTGGCGCACTGAGATCGGAATGGAGGGCCCCAACCAGGCGATCCGTGTCGCAGCGGTCATCCGGCGTACGTTTCGGATCTACGTAGACCAGGCGCCGGTGCTGATGCCGGCGGCCGCGGTCGTGTTCGCGATCAGCGGCGTCCTCGGTTCGGTCCTGATCGCCTCCTCACCCGGTCTGGCCTCGCTCGCGCTGGTGATCAGGGTCCTGGCCCTGGCGCTCTTCACCGGCATGATCGTGGAGCTCGTCGCCGACGTGCAGGACGGCCGGCGCGACACGGACGTCGCGCGGCTCCTGCAGGCCGTCAGGCCGGTGCTTGGCCGGCTGATCCTGGTCGGCCTGGCGATCGTCTTCGTGGTCGGCCTGCTGCTTACGGTGGGAGTCCTCTCGGTCCTTGCGCTGGCCATTGGGAGTGCGCTTAAGGGTGGGAATGATGCCGCCGGCACCATCGTCGGAGGTGCCGTCGGTGTCTTGCTCTTCCTGATTCCCGCTCTGTACCTGTTGACGGTTTGGTCGGTCGCGATCCCGATCGTGGTGCTGGAGCGCCCCGGCGGCTTGCTCGCCCTCGGACGGAGTCGTGCGCTGGTGCGGGGTAACGGCTGGCGGGTCTTTTGGGTGAACCTGCTGTTGGTGATACTGCTCGGTGTCGCGGGGGCCGCGGTCGGGCTTCTCGCCTACAGCGCGAGCGCTTCGCTGGGACTCGTGGTGACGGTGGTCGTGGGGGTGCTCACGGCTCCGATCTCCGCGCTCGCCGAGGCTGTCCTGTATTTCGAGCTGCGCGCCGCGCGCGACCGCGGTGAAGCCGATCATGTGCAGGAGACGGGCGCCTTCCAAGCCGGCCCCTTCCCACCCGCCGCGCCCTGACCGCGCGCGCCGGGCTGTAGGGTCCCGTGCGAGTGGCGGCGATCACCACATCCGAGGCAGCGCTGCTGCGGCCCGGGCTGCTCGAGGGGGTCTCGTTGCTCCTCGCCGGCGCCCCCCCGCACGAGGGGGATGGTGCTCAGCGGGCAGCCGCGCCGGCGGTGATCGAGGTGTGCACCGCACTGGGTGCGCGGGTCGCGACCTGCGAGCCGCTCTCCGATCGTGCCGAGGTTGCGCCGGAGGCCGCGCTTGACGCCGCGGTCGCAGCAGCCGCCGGGGATGCCGGCGGGATCGACATGCTGGTGGTCGACGGGGCGAGCCTCTTCGCCAGGGGAGGTGACGGGCACGCGGCACTGCGTGCCTGCATGGATGGCGCCTGGAACGCGACGCGCGCAACCGTCAACCAGGCCTTCTTGCAAGCCTCCGAGCCGCGCGGTCGCGTCGTCTTCTTGGCGCCGGCGCCCGCCGCCGGCACGCACGCCGGCGCGGCGGGCGCGGGCCTTCAGAATCTCGCGCGCACGCTCTCGATCGAGTGGGCGCGCCAGCGAATCACCACGGTCGCGATCGCTCCGGGGGCAGCGACTGCGAACCGTGAGCTGGCGGAGCTGGTGGCATACCTGGCCTCGCCCGCCGGTGCCTACTTCTCGGGCTGCCTGCTGGACCTGCGCGGCGCCTCGGCCACCGTCTAGCGTCCCGCGCGGCTCCTCGGCCACCACCTAGGCGTCCTGCGCGGCTCCTCGGCCACCACCTAGGCGTACTGCGCGGAGCTCTCCCAGCGGAGCTCCGCGCCGTGGGGGCTAATCCCTAGCCGGTCATCCCGCCGAACATCCCACCGGTGATGTGCAGTGTCTGTCCGTGCACGTAGTTCGACCACGGGCTGCACAGGAAGAAGACGCCGCCGGCGGCCTCCTCGGG
This sequence comes from Solirubrobacteraceae bacterium, assembly GCA_036501715.1. Lineage (GTDB taxonomy): Bacteria > Actinomycetota > Thermoleophilia > Solirubrobacterales > Solirubrobacteraceae > Palsa-744. Next base: position 109,329 of record DASXZV010000037.1, read on the forward strand.
GCTCGCGGGGCGTCCGAGCGGGATCAGCATCGAGGCCATCTGGCGCAGCTGGTCGGGGATCCCGAGCTGGATTTTCTCGCCGTCCTTCTCCATCGTGTTCGCGTCATCCTTGGACTGCGTCAGGCGCGTGTCGATGAAGCCGAATGCGACGGCGTTGACGTTGATCTTGAACTGACCCCACTCCTTGGCGAGCGTCTTGGTGAGGCCGACGACGCCGGCCTTCGCGGCGGAGTAGTTCGCCTGTCCGGGGTTGCCGAAGGTGCCCGAGGTCGAGGAGACGTTGACGACCTTGCGGAACACCTCCTGGCCCTGGTCGCGCTCAGCCTTGGCGGGCTCACGCAGATGTGGCGCGGCGGCACGCAGCACGCGGAACGGCACGACCGTGTGGATGTCGAGCATCGCCTGGAAGTGCTCGTCGGTCATCTTGTGGATCGGCGCGTCGAGCGTGTAGCCGGCGTTGTTGACGATGATGTCGATCTTGCCGAAGGCATCGACCGCGGTCTGCACGAGCTGGTCGGGGACGCCGGGCTTGGTGAGGTCGCCGGCGAAGACCGCGGTCTCGCCCGAGATCTCCTCAGCGGCCTGCTTGGCGATGTCTCCGTCGAGATCGTTGATGAGCACCTGCGCGCCGTGCTCGGTGAGCAGTTCTGCGGTGGCGCGACCGATGCCGCGCGCGGACCCGGTGACGATGGCGGACTTGCCGTCGAGTACTCCCATGGTTTTTGTGGCTCCTTTCGGGGGTTCGGGCGCCGGAGGTTATCCGTCGCGACCGTCCGGAGGAGCGGTGCTTGGAGGAGTGGTGCGCCCGTGAACGCCGCGCGGAGCCGCGGTGGTGTGGGCGCTTGGGGGATGTGAGCGCCCGCGAGCGCCCCGCGGAGCCGCGGTGCCTCGACTGCGTCGGGACATGACGCGCGGCGCGACCGGTCGTGACGATCGTGCCGAAGTCCTGGGTGTAGAGCGCGCCGGCCTGGCCGTCGGCCATCGCGGCCGGCGGGTGCGGCGAGACCCCGATCCCGGTTTCGCGGTAGTGCGCATCGAGGATGTTGGCGCGGTGCCCCGGCGAAGCCATCCAAGCGTTGACGATCGACTGCGGGCTGGCGAGCCAGAGCGTGCCCCAGGCGATGTTCTCGCCCACTTCGTAGCCGATCCGCGAGCTGTAGATGTAGCCGGCGCCGCGCATCCGGTCGAGCGGCGATTCGCCGTTGGGTGCCGTGTGCGAGAAGTAGTCCTCGCTGGACATGTCTTCGCTGTGGCCCTGCGCGGCGCGGGTGAGCTTCGTGTTGGGCTGCAGCGCGCTCTCGCCGCGCGCTTCGCGTTCCTGATCGATCAGGCAGAGGACCGCCGCGCGGATCTGGCCCAGGTTGCCCGGCTGCGGCGTCAGGTTGGCGTTGGGGCACGAGCTGGCCGCGCGGGCGCGCACCGCGGAGACGTGGGCCGCAGGCGTCGCGCTCGATATCGCCGGCGAGGTAGCGGCCGCTGTCGAGATTTGCGCTGCCAGCAGGACGATCGCGCAGCTGAGCAGAAGGGCCGCGGCGCACAGCCTGAGGACGGCCGCGGTGCGCGACGTTGCGATACGGGCACTTCCCACGTCCGCTGCATCGGCGCCCGGACGGGTGAACCTGAATGGTGACGCTCAGGTTTGGACATGTTTGCCCGTCACGTGCGAGGTCGCGTAGCTATCGCGGAGCCCGCGGTGGCAAATTACGTATCGGCAGGCGCTCGCGCCGGGGGCCTTGCCTGCAAGCTATGGTGCATCGGCTGCCGCGAGGATGCGCAGCGCGCCGCTCCTACAGCCCCCGCAGCGCCGGCAGCAGCTCGTGCTCGGCCCAGCCGATGAACTGCTCCTGCTGATCCGCGCCGATCTGCAGCAGCGCGATCTCGTCGAAGCCCGCGTCGAGGAACGCACGGATCTTCGCGACGTGCTCCGCGACATCCGGCCCGCAGGCGATCCACTCGGCGACCTGCGCCGGCGCCACCGTCTCGGTGGCCCCTTCGAAGGCGTCGGGATTGGGCAGGTCGGCGTTGACCTTCCAGCCTAGGCCGGCCCAACGGAACTGCTCGTGCGCGCGGCGCACCGCGCGCTCGCGGTCGCCGTCGTAGGCCAGCGCGACCAGGCCCACGCGCGGCTTGCCCGCGCCGCCGGCCGCGTCGAAGAACTCCCGCAACTCCGGCTTCGGCTCGTCGGCGACGAGCATGTCCGCGTAGCGTCCCGCCAGCCGGCACGCCTGCGGCCCGGAGGCCGCGATCCCGATCGGGACGCGCTCGTCGGGCAGATCCCACAGCCGCGCCGAGTCCACGTCGAAGTGGCGCCCGTGGAAGTTGACGCACTCGCCGTCGAGCAGCGCGCGGATGATCTGCACGGCCTCCGCGAACATCCGGTGGCGCGTCCCGACCGACGGCCAGCCACGGCCGACGACGTGCTCATTGAGGCGCTCGCCCGCGCCCAGCCCGAGACGAAAGCGGTTGCCCGAGAGGATCTGCACCGTCGCGGCCTTCTGCGCGACGACGACCGGGTGGTAGCGCAGGATCGGGCACGTCACCGCCGTCATCAGCTCGATCCGCTCCGTCGCCTGCGCGGCCGCGCCGAGCACCGCCCACGTGTAGGGCGAGTGACCCTGCGCGGCCAGCCACGGCTGGAAGTGATCGGAGATCGTCGCGAACTCGAAGCCCGCCTCCTCGGCCATGCGCGCGTCTCGCACCAACTGGTCGGGCCGCGACTGCTCGCACATCAGCGTGTAACCGAAGCGCACCGACGCAGCCTATCCTGCCGCGAGGTCCTGGTTCTCCGGGACGAACTTGCTCGCTGTGAATGTCGCTCCCTGCGGATCGGCGATGACGGTCATCCTGACCCAGGGGGCATCGAATGGCGCGACGAGCACCTGGCCGCCGAGCTCGGTAGCGCGTTGGGCTGTGGCGTCGGCGTCGTCGACTGCGAACGTGACGCTCCAGTGCGGGGGCACATCCGGTTGATCGTCGGCGATCGGGTGGAGTGTCGCGACCGCGTCCTCGAAGCCCGTGGGAGCGCCGCTCTGTGCCATCCGCTCGCGGAGCCCGGGATCGCGCTGTTCGAGGAACTCGCCGTAGCCCGGCAGACGCCACATCTCGGCGCCGCCGCCAAGAGTGAGTGCTTCCCACCCGAACACCGAGCCGTAGAAGGACTTCGCGCCCTGGACGTCGCGGGTATTGAGGCCGTTGAAGTTCAAGGAGCCGGGTTCGTTGACGATCCGTGCCCCCTTGTGCTCGTTGGCCTGCCAGACGCGGAACGCGGCGCCTGCGGGGTCGGTGAATACGGCCATTCGCCCCGCGTTGCCGACGTCGAAGGGGTCCGTGATTACGTGTCCTCCGGCATCCAGCACCTTCGAGGCGGTCTCGTCGGCGCTCTGCACCCAGATATACGTGTTCCAGGTCGCCGTCGACGGCGCGGTTCCGGGCTGCGATGCTACGGCCGCTACGTCGCCCCCGCGAAGTCGGGCGATGAAGTAGCTGCCGGCGGAGCCCGGCGGCATCGTGTCCTCGCAATCCCACCCAAGGAGACCGCTGTAGAAGGCGACAGCAGCCTGCGGATCGGGTTGGCCGGTGTCGATCCAGCACGGCACCCCAGGCACGTATCCATCTCGCTCCAGCATTGATTGCTTCCTTCCGGCTCGTGTGTTGATATCGCGATGCACGCTAAGGACCATCTAGGTCAGAATCTGTCCTTAATCGCTCCGGCGGAGGAGATCGTGACGCGCGTGTCGTCCAGTTTGGGGCATCGCTCGCGCAGCATCGCCGCCTCGCCCGGCGAGCGCCTCCGCCCAGCCCAAATGGGCGCGGGCTGCCCACAGAAGCAAGCCGTTGGTCTCCTGGAAATCACAAGCGAACGCCAAGTGCTGATCGGCCTGCTCGTGGTCTCCCGTGCAGGCGGCGAGCAGGCCGAGCCACATGCGGGCGTGTCCGTATCCGATGACGCCGTTCCAGACGACCTGGTCGGCCCACGGCTCGATCAGCTCATACAGGATCGAGGCGGGGCCTGAGCTGTTGGTCAGCACGGCGGCCTCGGCATACAGCGCCAGCGCCGTCAACGTGGGCGCGTTCGGCGCGATGTGCTCGAAGCGGTCACTCGCAGCGTGCTCGAGGATCTTCGCGGCCTCGACTCCTCGATCGAGGTAGCACAATGTCGCTGCCAGTCCGGCTCGCCAGGCCGCGATCGCCGGATAGGCGCTCACGCTCTGCTCCATCATCTCGACGATCTCCTGCGCGCGGCCTTGATAGATACGCGCTTGCTGCAGCGCGGCGGCGTAGACAAGGACGGCGTCGGGCTCTCCCGCCTCCTGCCCGATCCGGAACGCGCTCTCGAACAGGCGCTCGCCGGCGGCCAGATCGCCGTGCATGAGCTCCCAACCGGCCGTGGTGTACGTGGTGAGCCAGTTCATTGTGGGCTGATCGAGCTCGTGCGCGATCAGCTGCCACTGCTCTAGTGCGACCTTTGCGCGCTCGAGTTCCCCCCGCTCGAAGCAAGTTTGCATCTCGTCGTTGTGCGCCCAGAAGCTAAGCGCAGGATCACCTACCTCGGCGGCGCAGCCAACGAGCTCCTCGACAAGATCGCTTCGCCAGGCGAGGGTATCCGGTGCTCGGATCGTCTCGTGGACGTTCTGGAGGACTTCGGCGAGCGTTCTCGTGTCCTCCGTGGCACGAGCAAGCGAGATCGCCTCGTCGGCAAGCGCGCGACGCGTGTCAGAGTCCGGGTCCCACGTGAGTTCCATCGCCTTGAGCGCGAGCAGTCGCGCCCGGCGCACGCGATTCGGCGGGTCATCGAGCTCGATCGCCCTATCGATCGCCGCGAGCCGCTCTGCATCGACCTCACCGAACGCGCTTGCGACCCCTCCGCGGTTGTTCGCCAGCGCCGCTCGTGCGGCGAGCTCGGCGTCCGCGAGGGCGGACGCGATCCGCGTCGCGTCGAGCAGCGTTTCGCGGTAGGCAGCCTCCCCACTCTGGAGCTGCGCCTCCCCGAGCCCGATCAGCGCCTGACAACGCTCGGGGCTGTCGACATCGCCAATGAGCTCGACAGCGCTGGCGAACAGCCTCAGGGCCTCGGCCGGCGCGAGGCTCTCAAGCGCGCGCTGACCGGCCCTGAGGGCGTAGTCAGCCGCCTTGGCCCTGTCGACCGAGACTGCGGCGAGCCGCCAGTGAAGTGCGAGCTCTGCCAGGTGCTCGCCCGGGTCCTCGCCGTAGAGATCCTCGAGCGCTTGGGCAGCCCGCCCGTGCATGCGCGCACGGCGGGTGGCGCCGAGGCCCTCATACAGCGTCTGGTTGATGAGCGCATGGGCGAAGCGAAACCGCCCGACCCGCTCGGAGGACTCGTCCAGCAGCGAGGCGGCGACGGCTGCCTCGAGATGGTCCAGCAGCCGGCTTTCCCCGATCTCAAGCATCGACTCGAGCAGCTCGAGATCAAAGACGCGCCCGATCACCGCCGCCTGGGTCAGGACCTCAAGGGCCTCATTGCCCAGGCGCTCGACGCGCCGCTCGATCACCTCGCGCACGCTCTCGGGCAGCGCGATGGCCGCGGAGCTGTCGATGTTCCAGCGCCCACTGGCCTCGTCGAAGGTCAGTGCCCCGGACTCCCAAAGGCCCCGCAGGATCTCTCCCACGAAGAATGGGTTGCCACCGGTCTCGGCGGCGATCTGTCCCGCCAGCTGAAGGATGTCCTCGTCGAGCTCGTACCCGGCCACGACGGTCATCATCTGGGCCACCTCGTCGGCGCCGAGGCCGTGCAGCGCGAGGCGCAGGACGCCCTCGATGGACCGCAGGTCGGCGAGCACCGCGCTCAGCGGGTGATCCTTGCCGAGGTCTGAGTCGCGGTAGGTGGCGATCACCTGAAGCGCGCCCTGCTCGACGGTTCGCACGACGTGCTTGAGCAGTGCCACCGACTGCCCGTCCGCCCAATGCAGGTCATCGAGCACCACGCACAGAGGGACGGTCTGAGAGACCTCCTCCAGCAGTCCAGAGACGGCCGAAAACAGCAGGTAACGCTCGGTCTCGGGGTCAGAGGTCTGCGGCGATGGCAGGTCCTCCACGCGCCGCTCCAGGTTGCGCGCCAGTCGGCCGAGCTCGCCCTTGTGCCGCTCTACGAGGCGGTTCAGCACCCCTTCCGGCGCGTGCTCGACAAGCTGCGAGCAGACCTCGATCCATGGCTCATACGGCACCGCCAGCTCTTCAGAGCAAGCGCCCCAGCAGACGGCGAAGCCCTCGGCGTGGGCGCGGTGGGCACCGTAGCTTGAAAGCCTCGTCTTGCCGATCCCCGGCTCGCCGGAGAGCAGCACCACCTGGCGTGCCCCGTCGCGGGCAAGGACCTTCGCCTCCTCGATCGCGGCGCGCTCCTCGATGCGACCTACGTAAGAGACCGGGGGAACCGAGCGCAGCACTGCGGGCAGGGGCCAGTCCCCAGCCACGGAAGCCTCCTCGCCGAGCGGAGCCCAGGAAACCGAGAACGCCCTCCACCGGCTCGGGGAGGCCCTTCAACTCCAACATGCCAGCCGACCGGAACTCGATACCCTCGCAGCGCCCCGCGAGCGTCTTGACAAGTGTCGAGATCAGAATCCCATCCCGCAGGGGCCTGCACGCACAACCGCGCTGCCTCGACTGTGGGCATCCCGAAGTAGTCCCCGTCCTTGACGGTCGACTCGCCGGCGCCCACCCCGATCCGCACATGCAGTCCCTGCTCGGCCTGACCGTAGCGGCGCTCGAACAGCTGCTGCATCGCCACCGCACAGCTCACCGCGCCAGAGGCCGAACCGAACGCCACCATCAGGCCGTCGCCTAGGTTCTTGACCTCCCGTCCGCCGTTGAGGCGATCGCCTGGCGCAGCAACCCGAAGTGCTCCTCGCGCAGCTCATCCGCCCGCCCCGGGCCCACAGAAGTCGCCAGCCGAGTCGAGCCGACCAGGTCGGTCAGCAGGATCGTCGCAAGCTCAACCGACTCCGACACCGCGGCCCCCGTAATAAGACTCCCGAGCAAGAAATCGTAAAGCAGTTCTCAAGGAGTCGGACGTGAATCGCTCACTAGGCGCGGCGCTCGCTTGCACCAGGATCGGGGAAAACAGCCCCGGCACTGCCGGTTTTCAGGGGCAAGCGACCGTCCGAGCGAGTGGCGCCCTCACGCTCGCATCGGACGGTGGGTGTCGCGCAAACCGGGGGTCTGTCCGGGGGGTTGAGGACCATTCTGGTATGCCCCAGAACTTTCTTGAGTGTGATCGTGAGCAGGTGTTTTTGATGCCGCCGGATCCGCGGGATTGGCTGCCGGAGGGTCA
>DASXZV010000038.1:0-92351 GCA_036501715.1 Solirubrobacteraceae bacterium
CGCCGACGATGATCGATTCGTGGGGTGCGTGGGGCGATGGTCCGTGCAGGTTTTGATACTCGACCTTGAAGGACTCGTTGGCCACACAGGCCGGCGTGAACTTGAAGAGCCCCAGCGAGACGGTTCTCACCGTTTCGTGCAGCTTGACGTCCCGTTCCAGGCCCCAGGCGGTTTCCGGGCGGCCCCCCAGCTTGCATTTCGCACGCGCTTCGACTAGGTAATCGGTGGCCGCCGTGGTGACTGCGTAGGGCGCGGTGAACTCGATCTCTCCCTTGTAGCAGGGGTCCGTCAGGAAGGCTTTGCTGCAGGCTGCGTGGGATTGAGCCAGCAGCGCCAGATGAACCGGGGCATGCAGGCTGCGCGTCGGTGTGAACCATCTCCGTGGTGCGGTCGTGTGGTGCGTGGGGCGGCCAACTCGCGTCCGAGGGCTGTGTAGGGGTCTGTCATACGCTCTCCTTGATCCGTCGTCTGAGGGTCGCCAGGCCACGCGATACGCGCTTGCGCACGACCTGCTCGGAGCATCCGATGCGCGCTGAGATCGAGGCATAGGGCTCCTCCTCGAGCACCCGCTTTTCGATCGTCGAACTGCTCGCGGCGCTCCAGAGCGCGCGCAAAGGTCTCCGCGACGAGATCCAGAACCAGCTCCGGGTGGGGGCCGACGCGGCGGCGCAGATAGCCTCGGATCAGCGGGCAGCGGCGCTCGTAGAGCAGCGCAAACGTTTGCGCGTCGTCATCGAGCAGCAACTCCTCGTCGCTCAAATCGGTCACCATATAGAGGGGTATACGACGGGCGTCAGTGGTTTGTGACCAGGGAGGGCCGCGCGGCTCGCAGAGCTCGGCCACAGGCGCCGCGCCCGGCGCTAGATTCGGTCTTGCGATGCCTGCGGACTCTCTGGATCTCAAGGTTGCCCACCTCGATGCGGATGCCTTCTATGTCTCGATCGAGCTGGGGCGCCGCCCGGAGCTGCGCGGGCGCCCAGTGGTCGTCGCGGGCAGTGGCCCGCGCGCGGTCGTGACGACCGCGAGCTACGAGGCGCGGCGCTTCGGCGTGGGCTCGGCGATGCCGGCCTCGCGCGCGCGACGCCTGTGCCCCGACGCGGTCTTCCTGCCGCCGGACTTCCCGACTTACCGCGAGGTTTCGCGGCGGGTCATGGATCTCGTGCGCGCGCAGGTCGAGCACGTCGAGGTCGTCGGTCTCGACGAGGCTTACCTGGATGTCGGCGGCCTGTACTCGCCGCGCGCGGCGATGCGGCGGCTGGTCGCGGAGATCCGCGCGGCGACGGGGCTGACGTGTTCGGTGGGCCTCGGCCCGAACAAGCTTGTCGCCAAGGTCGCCTCCGACGCGGAGAAGCCGGCGGGCTTCGTCGTGCTGAGCCGCGAGCAGGCATGCGTGCGCTTCGCGGGCGCCCCGCCGGGGCTGATCCCGGGCATCGGTCCGAAGACCGTGGCGCGCCTGGCCGAGCTGGGCTTGAGCACGCTGGCCGCGGTCGCCGCGGCACCCGAGGAGGTGCTCGTGAAGCGCTTCGGGCCGAACCTCGGCCGCGACCTGCGCCGCCGCGCGCGCTTCGAGCACGACGGCGAGGTCAGCGCCGCGCGCAAGGTCGTCTCAGAGTCGCGCGAGCGCACCTTCGACTACGACATCCGCGACATCGAGCAGTTGCGCGGTGAGCTCGCGCGGATGTCGGCGGAGCTGTGCGCGAGCCTTGCCGCTCACGGCCGGCGCGGGCGCACGATCGGGATCAAGGTGCGCCTGGATGACTTCTCGACGATCACGCGCGCGCAGACGCTGGGCGAGCCGACCTGCGATCGGGAGGTCGTCGACGCGGTCGCGCAGCGGCTGCTGAGCGAGTACGCCCCGCCGCGCCCGGTGCGCCTGCTGGGGGTGCGCGTCGCCGGCCTCGGCCCGGGCTGCGACGGTGAGGCTTCTTCGCTCGCGGGACCGCAAGTGGCGCCGGCTACCGATCAGCTGACGCTGCCCGTCTTCTAGTTGACGAGCAGGTAGCTGAAGCCGATTCGGCTCGGGCTCGACACGCGCGAGCCGGCGTAGGTGGCGTTTGCACGCCACTGCCCGACGGCTGGCGCTGTGAAAGGGATCGAGGCGCTGCCGGCACTGACGTGGGCGCGAACCTGGCGGTAGAACTGCCAGCCGAAGACGGGGTCGAAGCGTTCGATGTTCACGGTCACCGGACCGGAGGCGCCGGTTGAGACGTGCACGCGGATCGGGGTCGCGCGGTCGAAGTGTGCGCCCGCGCGGCCGGCGTGCGAGCTGGCGCTGGCGAAGTAGACGGTCGTGCGGGTGATCGTGCGCGACTCACGCTCCAGCGTGAAGCTGCCGGCGCTGCCGTTGCGCACGGCGACCGCCACGTAGTAGCGGCCGGCGGTGAGCTTCTGCTGGAGTTTCTGCGAGCCACTGCCGCCGCACTGGCAGGCGATCTGACTGCCGTCCTGGCCCAGCAGCCGCAGGTTGAATTCGGCGGAGCTCGGTGCGCTCAACCTGAGTGTCAGATTGGAGTGGCTCGCGACATCCAGGCGGTAGAGGCGCAGGACCTGCACGCCGGAGCCGTCAAGGCGCGCGTGCGCGACTCCGTAGTTGCCGAGCGCGATGCCCGGCGCCGTCTCATCGGCCCCCGCGCGCGCGACTTGCAGGTGGAAGCTCTGGACGCCCGCGTGCTGCGTGCGCGGGGTGATCTCGATGCTGTAGCGCCCGCCCATGCCGGGCCCGGGGGTGAACAGCTGGTAGCCCGCACACTGGATGCTCAGGAGCGCCTGGCTGCCTTCGAAGGAGGTGGTGCCCGCCGCGAACAGCGCCGCGCGTGGGCAGGCACCGTGTCTGGTCCGGTTGGCGAGGCTGATCATGTAGCTGACGCCCGCGTGTAGGGTCACGGAGTACGCGGCGTTGATGTTCTGGATGCGGTCGACATGACCGTTCACGCCGCTTGCGGGCAGGGCCGGCCCGGGCGGGGTCACCGCGGGGGTGGGGAGGAAGACGTTGAGCGTAAAGCCGGCGAGCTGCGAGTCCGCGAGCGCCGCGACGCGGATCTCATAGACCGCGTTCTTGGCTGCCCTGAAGGTGAGCGAGGCCTTGCCTTCTTCTTCGGTTTGCTCGCACTTGACCTCTCCCTGCGAGGAGCGCACCGCGCGGTAGACGTCGACCGTCGCGTCGAGCTTGCCCGCAGCCGCCAGTTCTACGCCGATCCGCTGCGGGCTCGCCGAGGTGTGCAGCGTGTACCAGACGGAGTTGACCGTGCTCCCGCAGGAGGAGCTTGGTTCGCTTGGCACCGACGTGGCGCCTACCACGGTCCCGTTGAGCGTCGCCGGGAGGCTTGTGATGGCCTGTGCGTTTGCGACTTCGTCGTTCGCTGGCGCGGGGGGCGCGGTTTCGGAGGCCGCGGCGTGTGCGAACGACCCTGTTGCGGTGAGTGTGAAATGTGTCTGTGCGCCGGCCACCGGGGTGACCCAGAGGCCGATGGTTGCGGCCAGCAGCGGAAGGCTGCGCAGCGCCACCCGGCGCAGGGGCCGGTGGGGGACGGCTCGATCGGTCACGATCACCACTATCGCCCGGGGTTGCGATCGTCTTTATCGATGAACCGAATCTTACGCGGGTCTCTGGACGGTAGGATGCTGCCCATGCCGCTTGCGAGCACCGGCGAGGTGGATCTCTCCTTCGAGCGCAGCGGGTCCGGGCCGCCGCTGTTGCTGATCATGGGCATGAGCGGCACCTACTCGCACTGGGCCGAGCCCTTCTTGGAGGGGCTGCGGTCGAGCTTCGAAGTGATCATCTACGACCACCGCGGTGTCGGCGAGAGCGGTCCGCTCGATGGCGAGCTCACGATCGCGCAGCTCGCGAACGACGCTGCGGGCCTGCTGGGGGCGCTCGGGGTCGACTCGGCGCACGTGCTCGGCATCTCGATGGGCGGCATGGTTGCCCAGGAGCTCGCGCTCGCGCACCCAGAGCAGATCCGCACACTCGCGCTCGGCTGCACCTACTGCGGTGGCGAGGGCAGCTCACTCGCGAGCCCCGAGGTCATCCAGCGGCTCGCCGAAGGTATGTCCTCGGGGGATCGCGCGCTGGCGGTGCGGACGGCCTGGGAGGTCAACGTCTCAGCGGGCTTCGTCGACGGACCGGCCTTCGAGACCTTCCGCGCGATCGGTGCCCAGCGCGCCGTCCCGGTGCCCGTAATCATGGCCCAGATGCAGGCCTGCGTGGCCCACGACACCAGCACGCGCCTGCACGAGCTGGCGATGCCGACGCTGATCGTGCACGGCACCGCCGACCAGATGATCCCCGTACAGAACGCGCACGTCATCCAGGCGCACATCCCCGGCTCGCGCCTCGAGATCCTCGAGGGGATCGGGCACCTCTTCTTCTGGGAGCTGCCCGAGCGCTCCGCCGAGCTCGTGCGCGAGCACGCCACCGTCCTCGCGTAGGGCCATTGGCGGCGCGCGAGCTGAAGGTCCGTACCCCCGACGGGGTACTGCTCGCCGGGGAGCAGGCCGGCGCAGCGGGTGCGCCGGCGATCGTGTTGCTGCACGGGCTGACTGCGACGCGCCGCTACGTCGTGATGGGCTCGCGCCTGCTGGAGCGCGCGGGCTACCGCGTGATCGCCTACGACTCCCGCGGACACGGCCACTCCAGTCCGGCGCCGGACCCCGAGGCTTACGGTTATGAGTGGCTGGCGCGGGATTTGGCGGCGGTGCTCGACGCGCTGGGCATCGAGCGCGCGGCGCTCGCTGGCGCCTCGATGGGTGCCCACACGATCCTGCGCTTCGCCCTGGAGCACCCCGAGCGCGTTGCCGCCCTGGGGCTCATCACGCCCGCCTACGACCCCGATGCCCCGCCGGCTGCCGCGCCCGAAGGTGACCGTTACGTGCTCGCGCAGGCACTGCGCGCCGCTGGAGTAGAGGGCTTCGTGGGGGCCTATGACTTCACCAGCGTGCCCCCCGCCTGGCGGGAGACGGTAGAGCGCGTCATCTACCAACGCCTCTCCGCACATGAGCATCCCGACGCGGTCGCCGACGCGATGGAAGCGCTGCCGCACTCACGGCCTTTCCAGAGCATGGGAGAGTTGGGGGGGATCGCCGTGCCGACGGTGCTCGTCGCCAGCCGCGACGAGGTCGATCCCGGGCATCCGCTCGAGCTGGCCGAACGCTACGCCGCCGCGATCCCTGGGGCGACGCTCACCGTCGAGGATGGCGGGCCGCCGGCGCGCTCGCCGATCGCGTGGCAGGGGGGGCAACTCTCCAAGGTGCTGCTCGAGCTGCTGGAGCGTGCCGGCTGGGCGCACGACCGTCCCGGGCGTGCGTGATAACATACGCTCGTATGTCAGTACGTGAGTGGGACGGTGCCAGCTATGACCGCATCTCGGGGCCGATGGAGGCGCTGGGGCGCGCGGTGCTCGACCGCCTGGAGCTGGCCGGCGATGAGACCGCGCTCGACGCCGGTTGTGGCTCGGGGCGCGTCACCGAGGCGCTGATCGAGCGGCTGCCGCGCGGGCATGTGATCGCACTCGACGCCTCCCCCTCGATGGTGCAATCGGCGCGCGAGCGGTTGGGCGAGCGCGCCGAGGTGCGCGAGGCGGACCTGCTCGAGCTGGAGCTGGGGGAGCCCATCGACGCGATCTTCTCGACCGCGACCTTTCACTGGATTGCAGACCACGAGCTGCTTTTCGCTCGCCTGCACGCCGCGCTGCGGCCCGGCGGGCGGCTGGTCGCACAGTGCGGGGGAGAGGGCAATATCGACGTCCTGCGCGGCGTCGCGCACGCGGTCATCGAGCGCGAGCCCTACGCCGAGCACTTCCGCGACTGGAAGCCGCCGTGGTACTACGCCGGCCCCGAGGTGACCCGCGAACGTCTGCTGGCCGCCGGCTTTGCCGCCGCCGAGTGCTGGCTGGCGCTGGCCCCGCAGCAGCCCGAGCACCCGCGCGAGTTCCTCTCCACGATCGTGCTCGGTCCGCACTACCAGCGTCTGCCGGTGCAGCTGCGCGAGCCCTTCATGGACACCGTCCTGGAGGAGCTCGGGGAGCCGGTCATCGTGGACTACGTGCGTCTGAACATCGACGCACGCGCCTAGCGCGGCACACGCCTCGCAAAAGGAACATCGACTGCAATCAGTTGTCTCTCTCGGACGCGCGGCAGGCGTGGCCTACATCCCTGAGCGACACGGAGGTTTTTCATGAGGGCAGGCAAGACGGCCCTGGGACTCGCGATAGCGGTCCTTCTAGTAGCAGCAGCGCCCGCGGGAGCGGACATTCTCCCGGTCGGCACCTGGTCCTTCAACGAAGGCAAGGGCAGCGTTGCGCGCGACTCTTCTGGGCACCACGACGATGGCCACCTCGAAGGCCTCGCGCAATGGACCAAAGGGCGCTTTCAAGACGGACTGAGCTTCGACGGCAGCACCGCCGGAGTCGACGTTCCCGACAGCCCGCTACTGGAACCCGCGGCGGTCACGGTCAGCGCCTGGGTCAACAGCAGCGCAAGCCCCGGCATTTACCGCTACATCGTCGCCAAGGGCGGCAATGGTTGCTCGGCGGCCTCCTACGGTCTCTACACCGGGCCCGGCGGCGGCATCGCGTTCTACGTCTCCCGCGATGGCGGCTACGCCTGGACGCTCTCGCCGACGGTCGAACCCTCCAGCATCTGGAACGGACAGTGGCACAACGTCGTGGGCACCTACGACGGCTCCAGCGTGAAGCTTTACCTGGACGGGCGCCAGATCGGCTCCGGCACGCCGGACACCGCGCCGATCCCCTACGGGCTGCCGACGTCCAATGACCTCGAGATCGGGGCCTACCCCTGGTGCTCCAGCTCGGACTTCAGCGGCAACATCGACGAAGTCAAGGTCTTCAACCGCGCGCTCGGATCGCTGGAGGTTGGGCTGGCCGCGCAGCTCTCGCGGCTGCTGCCGACGAGCTTCCCTGGGGACCTGATCCTGTAGGCCACGGGCCGACCTGACCGCCGGCTCGCGCAGTGCGCTCTGCACGCGGTGGTGCCGCCACGCTTCGCGCCGTCCTGGATCGGCCGAAGTTGTGGCGGGTCACCGCCGCGCTGTCGGCGCTGCTGCTGTGCGCGGTGCTGCTCGCCTGCGCGCAGGGCTCGCTCACGATCCTTACCCAGCGGCCGACGAGTGCCGGGTCGGGTGCGGCCACGCAGCCGACCTGGGAGCGCTGGTGCACAAGCGGTCGGCCACGCCAGGACCGCACGCGCTTGGCTTTCTGCGCGCGCGTGCAGGGCCGCGTGCTCGATTCAACCGCGGGGCCCGCGCCGGGTGAGGCGCACCTTGCGCTGCTCAGCGACTTCCACATCGTGATCGTGCGCCTGCCCGACTTCACCGCGAGACCTGGAACAGGAGCGGAGGTGCTCGCGATCGGTCCGCTGTTCCGCGCTCGCGACGGCCAGCGCGAGGTGCAGGCCTTCAGGTTCAAGCGCCTATGAGGTGGCTGAGCTTCACGGTCGCGCTGCTTGCCGCGAGCGCCTGTCTGCTCGCCTGGGTCTATCTGCGCGATCGCGACGCGGTGGGCTGGCGGGCGCCCGAAAGCCAACTCGCGCACGCCGACGCCGTGATCGTGCTCGAAGGCGAGGACTGCCACTGGCGCTGTGCCGTCGCGGTCCAGGGCCGCGCCGCTCAGCCGCACCGTTGGCTCGTGCGGCTCACGGTCAGGGGACGGCCGCAGTGCCTGCGGATCGACGTCGACACCTTCACCGTGACACACCAGGATGGCCTCACCGGTGTGCAGCCGCGGCGCTGCACCACGCTCTGAGACGGGCCTCTAGCTCAGGCCAATGCTGCCGGCGAAGTGTCGCCCTCGCCGGTCTCCTGCGCGCCGGCGCGCCCGGTCAGCGCGGCGTAGCGCCCGCCGAGCTCCAGCAGCTCCTCGTGCGTGCCGCGCTCGACGATTTGCCCGCCGTCGAGCACCAGGATCTGATCGGCGTCGCGCACGGTGGAGAGGCGGTGCGCGATCGCGATCGTCGTGCGCCCGCGGCTGAGCTCGTCCAGCGCGAACTGCACGGCGCGCTCGGTCTCGTTGTCAAGCGCGCTCGTCGCCTCGTCGAGGATCAGCACCGGCGGGTTGCGCAGGATCGTGCGCGCGATCGCGATGCGCTGCTTCTCCCCGCCCGAGAAGCGGTAGCCGCGCTCGCCCACCGGTGTGTCATAGCCCTCCGGGAGCGAGGCGATCAACTCGTGAATCTGCGCCGCGCGCGCGGCCGCTTCGATCTGCTCATCACTCGCCTCCGGACAGGCGAAGCGCAGGTTCTCGCGGATCGAGGCGTGGAACAGATAGGTCTCCTGGGAGACCAGCCCCACGGTGCCGGCTAGCGAGACGAGCGTCATGTCGCGGATGTCCACGCCGTCGATGCTCACGCAGCCGCGCTCGGCCTCGTACAGCCGCGCGACGAGATAGGCCAGCGTCGTCTTGCCCGAGCCGGTCTCGCCGACCAGTGCCGTGCGCGTGCCGGCCGGGATCTCGGCGT
Organism: Solirubrobacteraceae bacterium; assembly: GCA_036501715.1. Lineage (GTDB taxonomy): Bacteria > Actinomycetota > Thermoleophilia > Solirubrobacterales > Solirubrobacteraceae > Palsa-744. The sequence goes on from DASXZV010000038.1 coordinate 8,470, forward strand.
TGATCTCGCTGAGCGTCCAGGGTGCGTCGGGTTCGTAGCGAAACGAGACGTTCTGGAGGCGCACGTCGCCGCGGACGTCGCTCAGCGCACGGGCGCCGGGGCGCTCGACGATGTCCACCGGCAGGTCCAGGTACTCGAAGATGCGCCCGAAGAGCGCCATCGAGGTCTGCACTTCCAAGCCCACCGAGAGCAGCGACTGCATCGGGAACAGCAGCCGCGTCTGCAGCGTCGTGAAGGCCACGATCGTCCCGATCGAGAGCGCGGTGTTGCCGTGCGCGATCGTGTAGCCGCCAAACCAGTAGACCGCGGCGGGCATGATCGCGAAGCTCATCTGCACCGAGGCCATCCGCCAGCGCCCCGCCATCCGCGCGCGCACCTCCAGGTCGGCCAGCTGGCTCGACTCGCCGCTGAAGCGATCCACGAGCTCCTGCGAGCGCCCCATCGTCTTGCCGAGCAGGATGCCCGAGACCGACAGCGACTCCTCGACCAGCGTCGACATGTCCGCCAGGCGCCCCTGGCGCACCGACTGAATACGGCGGCGCTCGTTGCCCACGCGGCGCGTGAGCCATACGAAGAACGGGAGCAGGAACAGCGAGAAGACCGTCAACTCCCAGCTCAGCGCGAGCATCGCGACGAGCGTTGCCGCCACGGTGGTGACGGTCGAGACGGTTGAGGTCGCGGTGCTCGTCACGACATCGTCGATGCCGCCAATGTCGTAGGCGATCCTTGACTGCACCTCGCCGGAGCGCGTGCGCGTAAAGAACGCCAGCGACATCCGCTGCAGGTGTGCGTACACCGCCGCGCGCAGGTCGTGCATCACGCGCTGGCCGACCTGGTTTGAGATCAGGGTCTGCACGACCCCAAAAACTCCGCTGATGATCGAGACCGCGATCATCCCGCCGACTAGCAGCGAGAGCAGTTCGACGTTGTGCTCGGGAATCGCATTGTCAATCACGCCGCGCAGCAGGAACGGCGAGACGACGCTCAGCAGCGAGGTCAGGCAGATCAGCGCCAGCAGCCCGCCGAGGCGCGTGCGGTAGGGGACGAACAGCCGCCCAACCCGGCGCAGCGACACCGGTTCGGCCGGTATGTCCTCGGGGCGCAGCTCTTTGCGTCGGCCGCCGCCGCGCCCTTCGCCGCCGCCGCGTTCGCCGTGGGAGGCCATCCGGACGACTGTATCGCCGCGCGCACTAGGGTTAAGGGCGATGAACCTCTCCGCGTCCGAGATCCGTGTGCTGGGCTGCCTCCTTGAAAAGCAGCGCACGACCCCCGACCAGTACCCGCTGTCGCTCAACGCGCTGCGCCTCGCCTGCAACCAGTCGACCAACCGCGAGCCGGTCGTGGAGTACGACGACGCGATCCTGCGCGACGCCCTGCACCGCCTGGAGCGTCGCGGCTACACGCGCTTTGCCAGCGGCGCCGGTAGCCGCACGCCGAAGTATCGCCACCTGCTCGAGGAAGCGCTGCCGATGGCCTCCGACGAACAGGCCGTCATGTGCGTGCTGATGCTACGCGGGCCCCAGACGCCGGGCGAGCTCAAGCAGCGCGCCGAGCGGATGCACTCCTTCGGCGAGCTGGGGGAGGTGCACGAGACACTGGAGCGGCTGATCGGACGCGAGTTGGCTGTGCGCCTGGAGCGCCGCCCGGGACAGAAGGAGGAGCGCTACACACAGATGCTCGAGGATCACGATGCCGAGCCGGCGTCCGCTGGTTCCTCGTTGCCGCAGGCTGCGGTCTCCGCGGAGACGCTCCCCGTGACCGCGCACACGGCCGCCTGGCAAGCCCAGCCCGCTGAGCCGCGCGCCGGTGGCGTCGCCTCCACCGCACTGGATGCCCTGGAGCGGCGCGTGGCCGCGCTGGAGCGCGAGCTGGCGCAGCTGCGCTCGGCGCTGGGAGAGCCAGGTGCGCCCGTGGAGTCGGCGGGGGAGCGGTTGGCCGGCGGCGAGCAGCCACAGCCGCCGCCCGCGCGTGAGCCGGCGCACTCGGGCTCCTGGCCGGCGCGACCCAACGGCTCCTCCGAACCGTGATCCACGCTCTCCCGATTCTCGCGGCGAGCGCGAGCTCGGACACGGCCACCGGCGTCGGCATACCGCTGGCGCTCGCCGCGGGCCTGGTGTCATTCCTCTCGCCGTGCGTGCTGCCGCTGGTACCCGGCTACCTCTCGACGGTGATCGGGGTCGCGCCGGCGGACATCAGTGGAGCTGGGACACGGCGCGTGCTGGTCCCGAGCCTGTTGTTCATCGCGAGCTTCTCGCTGATCTTCATCCTGCTCGGGCTGACCGCTACGCAGCTCGGCTCGCTGCTGACCGACCACATCGGCACGCTGCGCACCGTCGGCGGCGTGCTGATCGTGGCGATGGGGGTGATCTTCCTGGCGACGCCATTCGTCGATGCGCTGAACTTCCAGTGGCACTCCGAGACGCTGCTGCGCCTGGCCGGCCGCGGCGGACCGCTGCTGGCGGGTGCCGCGTTCGCGGTCGCCTGGACACCGTGCACGAGCATCACGCTCGGCGCGATCCTCACGCAGGCGGCGGTCTCCAACTCAGCCGCCCACGGGGCGCTGCTGCTGGCCTTCTACTCGGCCGGACTGGCGATCCCGTTCCTGCTGATCGCGCTGGCCTTCGAGCGCATGACCGGTGCGCTGGCGGTCGTCAAGCGCCACTTCCCCGTAATCGTGGGAGTCGGGGGCGCGGTCATGATCGTGCTCGGGTTGTTGATCTTGACGGGAGAGTTCACGATCCTCAACGCCAAGGCGAACGCATTGCTGCAGGGCACCGGGCTCGACGTCTCGAGCGTCTGACCTGCAACTGAATCCCGGTCGTGGTGGTGCGGGGTAAGGAATGTGGGGGCGATTTACGCCGACGGAGCTATTCCCAGTCTGATGCGGCAGAAGCACGCGAAACCTGCTGACGTCAACACCCTTCCAGCGCGTCTCTCTCGTCCTCCAGATGGGGATCCGCGCGCGAGGCAGAAGGGCGAGAACCCGACGAGCGATCAGCCCCCAACGTAGCGCGATGCGGCTCGCATTCATGAGCGTTCCAGCGGGCTAAGATCCACAAGCGATGATCCATCACGCGGCCTGCAGAGCAAGCCGAGCAGTCACGGAGACGTACTCACGGCAATCTCCGACGGGATGGTCGCGCTGCTCAAGGAGTTCTACGGGCGTGGTCCGACCCGCGCGAAGTCCTACTACGAGGACGATCTCGTGGTGTGCGTGCTGCGAGGAGGCTTCTCGCGGGTCGAGATACCGGGCACCGGAACACCCTCCATTCCGATCTAGCGTTCATGGGTCCCTACCGGCCGCATCTAGAGAGAGAGAGAGAGAGAGAGAGAGGAAAAATGAACGAGCCACAACAAGAGGCCGAGTGGAACGTCGCCGAATGGCACGGCAAGACGCTGGTTGACGTCAACGGCGAGAAGATCGCCAAGCTCGAGGACGTCTACGTCGACGTCGAGACCGACCTGCCGCAGTTCGCGACCGTCAAGGAGGGCCTGATCGGACGCCACCTGACGTTCGTGCCGCTCGGTGGGATCAAGGTTGGTCCCGACGACCTGCAGGTCGCGGTCACCAAGCAGCAAGTCCAGGACGCGCCCAACATCGAGTTGAAGGGCGAGGAGCTCTCACAGGCCGACGAGTCGGCCCTCTACCACCACTATGAGCTCAACTACACACCCCCAAGCACAGAGAGCGGCCGTCGCCTCGCCCGCCGCTAAGGACGTAAATTGCACTATCAAAAGGGAATGAGATGGAGACGAACATGGAGGCGAGGAGTACAGCCGGTCCGCAGGTGAACGTGGGCTCTCGTATCGGGGACGTGCTCAGCGGCGCCGCGTGCGGAATTGTCGGTGCGATGGCCATGACGGGAATGCGAGTGATCACGACTGAGCTAGGGCTGGTCGAGCAGACGCCACCCCAGGCACTCAGCGTCCAGCGAGCGCGCGGCGTGCGCGCCCTCCTGCGACGAGCGCCACGCAAGCAGCGCCGCGGACTCCTCGAGGCCGCCCACTGGGCCTTCGGCGCAGGCGGCGGAGCGGCATTCGGTGCACTACCGCGCCCGCTGCGCCGCCACCCCTGGGCAGGACCCGCATACGGCCTGCTGGTGTGGCTGGGCTTCGAGCTGGGGATCGCCCCCGCCCTGGGTCTCAGCCAGGCCAAGCGGGCGCGCCCCGTCGACCGCATCGCGCTGGCCGCCGACCATCTGCTCTACGGCTTGGTGCTCTCGGCGACGCGCCGGTCCACCCAAAGCTAGATCACCAGACCTACCGACCCCACGCGATGAGCGCTTGCACGCACAGGTGCCCGGCAGGTTGCTCTGGGCGCCCCAGCCGAGCACCGCAGCACCGGCGAGCGAGCATGTGGCAAAAGTCGTGGAAGCGCCGTCGCGGTCGAGTTCGCGGGCTGTCCGCTCGCTCCAAGACGGCAGCGTGGCCTCAAGGGCATCGATCGTCGCTGGCTAGGGCGGTCTGCGACGCTCGGGGGGTGTCGCGGCGCCGTTCCCGATACCGCCGTTCCCAAGCTTCCTGATTACGTTTAGCGTCGCGAATGAAGGGCGAGATCCCGATCGCTTTGACGATCAGCTCGTTGATCTTGTTCTCGGGGGAGGGGAGAGGCCGCATGAGGTCGACGAACAGCACGACGCGCGTCTCCTCGGTGTCGTTCCAGACCTCGTGGTTGAACGTGTCGTCGAAGACCATGCTCTTGCCGGCCTCCCAGTGGCGGAAGTCCTCGCCAACCCGGATGCGGCACTGCTTGGCGTCCTCGGGCACGATCAACCCCAGGTGGTAGCGCAGCACTCCCTTGTAGGGTCCGCGGTGGTCGAGGATGTGCTTGTGCGGGGAGAGGATCGAGAACATCGCGGTCGTCATCCCCGGGATCTCGCGCATCAGCGCCGCCGTGCGCGGGCACATCTCTACGCCTAACTTCGCCTCGAAGCCGTAGCCGTAGAGGAAGAACGTCTTCCAGCGGTCGTCGTCGGTGATCTCGATCTGGTCCTTGGAGATCTCCTGGAAGTTCGGCAGCGCCTCGCGGTCGGCGAGCACTCCCTGGAGCTCCTCGAGAATGACCTCCCAGTTGTCCTCGACGTGCTTCACCCACGGGAAGCGCTCCAGTGGGAAGAACGTCGCGTCGCCGACCAGCGAGCGTTTGCCGATGAAGCGCTCGATCGGGGCGAGGATCCATTCGCCTGCCACGATCGTCCACCGGACGACGCGATCCCACAGCGAAGATTTCGACATGTGGACCTCCAATGTGTGTCGATGCTGTCGGCGCTCAGCTTATGACGCGACTCGGTGGGGCGGCGGTTCGCCATGCCGCATGCGGCATGGCGCCTCCTGGCGCATGCGCCAGGAGGACCGGGGACGTGCATGCACGTCCCCGCCAGCCGGCGCGTGCGCCGGCTGGAACCACGATCGAGGGGATTTGGCTACGCAGCCTCGCGCAGTGCCGCGAGCTCTGGGCTCTCGGCGAGCTTCTTCAGCGCGCGCTGCTCGAGCTGCGAGGCGCGCTCGGCGGAGAAGCCAAGGCGCTTGCCGATTGCGGTGAGCGTCTGCGGCTCCTCGCGGCCGGTGCCAAAGCGCAGGGTCAGTACGGTGCGCTCGGTGTCGGGCAGCGAAGCGATCGCGCGGTGCACGAGGCGCTCGCGCTCATTCTCATAGGCGGTCTCCTCGGGCGGCACCTGGTCAGAGGGCAGCAGGTCTCCGAGAGCCGTGTCGCCGTCTTCGCCAACCTGCTGATCGAGGCTCACCAAGGCAGCACGCTGATGGCGCACTTCCTCGACCTGCTCGAGCTCGAGGCCCGTCTCCGTCGCGATCTCCTCGGCCGTGGGCTCGCGCCCGAGGCGCACCGAGAGCTCGCGCTCGACACGACCGACCTTGCGGGTGCGCTGCGCGACGTGCACCGGCAGCCGGATCGTGCGCCCGGAGTTCTCGAGGCCGCGCTGGATCGCCTGGCGAATCCAGAGCGTCGCGTATGTCGAGAAGCGAAAGCCCTTGCGCCAGTCGAACTTCTCGCTGGCCCTGATGAGCCCCAGCATGCCCTCCTGGACGAGGTCGGCCAGCGGCAGTCCCTGGTTCTGGTAGCGGCGTGCGTTAGAGGCGACCAGCCGCAGGTTGGAGTTGACGAGCAGTTCCTTGGCGTGCAGGTCGCCGCGCTCGATCCGCTGTGCTAGTTCGATCTCCTGGTGGGGCGTCAGCAGCGGGTAGCGTCGCGAGTGCGCGAGCAGCTGGTCGACCGACTCCGGGATGAAGCTCTCGGCTGCGACCGGGCGCGCGCGCAGCGCAGCCTCGGCGCGGCTCGCGCGCTCCGCACCGAAAACAGGATCGAGCGCTGCAGGTGGGGAGACCTGCTCAGCGGTATCGAGAGTGTCTAGAGTTGTGATCTGGCGCTTAGTGTCTGGCATGATGCTGTCTTTCTACTTGAAGAAGGGCCTGGCTCGCCGGCATGTGGCCGTCAGCGCCGCCCTCTATTCCGATGCCTGGAGTCGGAATTATAGGGCACAATAGTTGCGTTGTCAATTATTCTTGGTGGAGCGGCGGCACCCGCGAAGTCGGCCATCTCGTACTGTCTTGAGCCCTTCGGCGGCCCGAAAGTTGCTCTGCACAGAGCCCTCTCTACCCAGAAAAGGTCCTTGACCCACGCCTCCGCACGGTTATGAGGCTGTTATTCGCGCGTCACTCGTATAAACCTGCGCTGTTTTGCCACCATCGGATCATCGGCGCAATCGCGCGAGCGGCGCGCGGTCGCGCTGGCCAGGTGGTTGGGGCTTAGGCGCGGGCGCCCGTCTGGGGGTCCAGACGCGAGATCGTGACGTTGGCCTGGAGCTCCGACGCGGCGGCCCCCATGTAAACGCCCTTGACCGGCGGCACGTCGGCGTAGAAGCGACCGTGCCCGATCTTCACGTGGGTCTCATCCGCGAGTCGGCGGTTGGTGGGGTCGGCGCCGATCCAGACCGGCTCGCCGCGGCCGTCGCTTCCCGGCAACAGAGCCTCGAGCCAGGCGTGGGTATCGACCTCGAGCGAATCGGCGCCGCCGTCCTCGGGCGCGGCCCACAGGTAGCCGGAGACGTAGCGCGCCGCGATGCCCCGGCGGCGCAGCAGGATCAGCGAGAGATGCACGAAGTCCTGGCACACGCCGGCGCCGGCGTTGAGTAGGTCGGTGACAGTCGAGCCGACGTAGGTCGCTCCACTGCGGTATTCAAAGCGCGTCGGGACCAGGGCGCAGAGCTCGAGCAGCGCCTGCAGCGGGCCCGTGGCACTGGCCAGCTCAGCCTCGAGCTCCTGGAGACCTGGAGTTAGCGGCTGATCCTCCCAGGGGAGCGCGAACTCGCCGGCGGCGTCGAGGTAGGCGCCGCTGCGCAGGCTCTCCCAGTCACCCTCGCTGGGTGGCGGCGGGTCGGAGGTAACGACACGCGCACGCATGTCGATTGTCAGCTGTTCGTGGCCGGTTGGAATGCCGAACTCCAGGACCTCCGTGCCGAAGTAGTCCAAGTGGCGGCTCACGCGCGCCTCGGGGTCGATGCGCGCGTGGAACTCGTCACAGCGCTGCGAGGAGGTAGTCGCCGGGCGCACGCGCAGGGCGTTGAGGTTGTCGCAGACCGGAGCGTCGTAGCTGTACTCAGTTAGATAGCGGATCGCCAGGTGCACTGCCTACCCCCATCCGGCGGGCACGGCGCCCGCGAAGTAGCGTTCGGATACGTCTTGGTCGATGCGCGCGAGCTCGTGCTGGGTGCTCGTGCAGATGCCGGTCAGCTCGGCGCCGTCGGGCAGCGCGCGGCGCTGGAAGTCCAGGTCGGCGGCCAGCCGGCTTACGCGCAACACGGGCTTTGAGTTGCGCGGGCCCGCGTCGGCCGTGGAGAAGACCTCGTGCAGCGAGTCCACGCAGGCGGCCACGCTGTCCGGGTAGGCGCGCTCGAAGAGTAGGAAGCGCGCTACCGGATGTGCGTTGGGTGGGGCGGTGCCCGCGCGCAGGTAGGCGTGAAAGCCGCCGACCGCCTGCAGCAGGATCAGCGCCGAGCCGTCGGCCTGCTCGACTTCGTCGCTCGGTAGCGCGATCCGCAGCATCCGCAGCACCATGTCCGCGACCTCGATCAAGCCACCGGCATCCAGGAAGCACTTGGCCTCATCCCGCAGCATCGAGCGATCGGCGACACCCCAGATCAGCGCGGTGCGCTGCTTGACGTACTGCGAGATCACATATGGCTGGGCGTGGGCGCCCCAACCCGCGGCGCCGTCGCGTCGCAAGGTAAGGGTGGTCGTATTGATCGCCTCCCACATCTCGGCGCTGATCACGTCGCGCACGGTGCGCGCCCCCGCGCGGGCCCGCTCGACGCTTGCCAGCATCGAGCCCGGTAGCTCGGCGTCGGCAGTCAGGCGGCCCAGCGTCTCGGCGCCGGCGGGGACATGCTTGGTAACGCTGTCGAGCATCGCCAGCAGGCCGCCCGAGCCGAAGCTGACGCCGGGCAGCGCGTCGGCAGCGCCCTGCAACTCGGCCTGGAAGACGGCCTCGACCGCCCGCGCGGTGAACTCGGCGCGCGCGAGGTTGCGCCCCAGCCAGTACAGCTCGTGAGCGATCCGCGCGAGCATCAGTGGCTGCTCGGCGTGCTTTGTTGCTGTTGCTGTTGCTGCTCGCTCCAACGGCCGTAGCGCAGGTCGGGCAGCGCGGGGGGCAGGGTGTCGGATATTGGAAACCCACCCACCCCCGCGCGATCGGCTTCCTCGCCGTTCTCCAGCACCCAGGTGTCCTTTGCGGCGCCCCCGCGCGAGGAGTTGACGATCAGCGAGCCCTCGCTCGGTGCTACGCGCGTGAGCCCGCCGGGGACGATGTCGATGCGCTCCCCGAAGACCGCGAAGGGACGCAGGTCGACGTGGCGCGGTTGCAGGCTGCCATCGCCGGTGACGGTGGGTACGGTCGAGAGGCGCACGACGTCCTGTGCGATCCAGCGCTCGGGGTGGCTGCGCACGCGCCGCGCCAGCGCGGTTAGTTCGCGCTCGTCGGCGTGCGGGCCGATCGTGACACCGCGCCCGCCGGACTCGCCGGTCGGCTTGAGTACCAGCTCGTGCGTGCGAGCGAGGACGTGCTCGAGCACTTCGGGGTCGGAGAGCAGATAGGTCCTGACGTTCTCGAGGATCGGCTCCTCGCCGAGGTAGAAGCGGATCATCTCCGGAACGAAGCAGTAGATCGCCTTGTCGTCGGCCACGCCGGTGCCAAGCGCATTGGCGATCGCGACGCTGCCGGCACGGTAGGCGCGCACGAGACCGGGGACGCCGAGCATCGAGTCCGCACGAAACTCGAGGGGATCCACGAAGTCGTCGTCCAGGCGCCGATAGACCGCGTGGACCCGTTCGAGGCCACGAGTCGTACGCATGTAGAGGACGTCATCGCGTACCACCAGGTCGGAGGCCTCGACGAGCTCAACGCCCATCTGGCGCGCGAGGAAGGCGTGCTCGAAGTAGGCCGAGTTGGCCGGTCCCGGTGTCCACACGACAACCGTCGCCTCGCTCTCCGCCGAGGGTGCGACCGAGCGCAGCGCGCCGAGCAGCAACTGGGGATAGTGCTCGACGGGCCGCACGCGGTAGGAGGCGAACAGCTCGGGTACCAGGCGCGCCATCGCCGCGCGGTTCTCCAGCACATAGGAGATTCCGGAGGGCACGCGCACGTTGTCCTCGATCACCTTCCAGGTGCCGTCGCTGTGGCGCACGAGGTCACAGCCGGCGACGTGGCAATAGACGCCGCCGGGTGGGCGAATGCCATGCACGGCGCGCGCGAAGTGCGGGCAGCCCGCGACCAGCCGCCACGGGACGATGCCCTCGCGCACGATCTCGCGTGCGTGGTAGACGTCGTCGACGAAGTGGTTCAGCGCGCGGATGCGCTGGGCGAGTCCACGCTTGATCGCGCGCCACTCATCGCCGGACAGGACCCGTGGAATTAGATCGAGTAGGAAGGGTCGTTCATGGGAAGGGCCATCCTCGCCGCTGGTCTCGAAGGTGATCCCCTGCTGCACGAAGACCGCGTCGCGCCGACGCCCCGCCTCCAGCAGGCCCTCGGGGCCCAGGCGGCGTAGCTCGTCGATCAGCGCCCGTGCAGCGGGGCGTGGCGAGCCGTCGTGCTCGAAGAGCTCGTCGAAGCCGGGCGTCGGAGGCCGGTAGATCTCGGTCGATAGCGCGATCGCATCAGAGCCCACCGCGGCATTGTCCCGCGCCCCGGCCGGCACGCATTTGGACTATTGGCGCAAATTCAGGGGCGCCCGAGTGCGCGTTTGTACAGCTACTGCGAGTCGCTCGCGGCGGTCTGTTCGGCCCCGGTCCTGGTGGTCAGGATCGCGCCGCGCCCGCCGGTGATGATGCGGCGCACGAGTCCGGGCGCCAAGAGCCGGGTGTAGGAGAAGAGCGCGTATGCGCGGGGCACGTAGCGTTCTGGGCGCCCGCGTAGGCCCGCCTCCACGATCGCCTCGGCGGCGCGATCGGGAGTGGAGACCATCCATGCCGTCAGCGGCCGCGCCGTTAGCTCGCTCGCCGGGAAACCCTCGGTCGCGATGAAGCCCGGGAGCACCAGGCCGACATGCACGCCGTGCTCGCGCTCCTCCGCGTAGAGCGCGTCGCTCCAGCCCGCGAGTGCGGCCTTGCTGGCCGAGTAGGCGCCGGTGCCGGGGCGCGTGACACGCGCGGCGGTGCTCGCGACGTTGACGATCGCGCTCGGCGATGAGGCGCGCAGGAGGGGCAGCAGCGCCTCGGTGAGGCGCAGCACCGCGTCGAAGTTGACCTCCATCGTGCGTCGCACGTTGGCGTAACCGCCCTCCGCGAACGTTCCGCGCCAGGAGGCGCCGGCGTTGTTGACGAGCAGCGCCAGGCGCCCGTCGTGATGCTCGCGCAGGTGGGCCAGCACGCGCTCGGGCGCGTCCTCGTCGGTGAGGTCGAGCGCCAGAATCTCGCACGGCGCCGGCAGTGTCTCGGCGAGCCGGCGCAAACGCTCCTCGCGGCGGGCGACCAGCACGAGCTGGATGTTGGGCTCAGTCGCCAGGCGTCGCGCGGTGGCTTCGCCGATGCCGCTGGAGGCGCCGGTTACGAGCGCCACGAGCGGCGGCGAGGAGGCCGGGGATCCGTTTGGGGACTGGCTGGACATGGAGCTCTGCCCGCCTCGGGTGCTGATCTCTAGGAGTCGCGCAGCGCCGTCGCGCCCAAGCTGGCCGCTGAGATCGCGGTGCCGGTGACCAGCACGCTTGCGAGCTTTGGTAGATAGCCGCTGCGCCCGCCGGCGATGCCCGCCAGCGCGTCGGCGAGGTCGCAGGCTACGCCGGCCAGTAGCCACTGCCGCTGCGCGTCGCCCTCGGTGGCGAGCGCGCCCCACGCCAGCGCGATGTCGCGCGCGCCGAACAGGCGTGCCAGGTAAGGCGCCTGTGGATTTGCCTCGGCATCGAGACCGAAGAGCTTGCCGGCGACGCGCGGCGTGGCCCACGCTCCGATACCGACCGCCAGGCGCAATCCCGCCAGGTTTTTGATCGCGCTCTTGCGATTCATGTGGGCTCGACCATACAGCAGAAGTCGATTCCGCGGATAGCACTGCAGTCCCGGTAGGGTGGACTGATGGCATCCTCCGGCTCGACCACGCCCGCGGAGGGCTACAGGCTGACGGGGATCTCCCCACGCGCCTTCCAGCACCCCGCCGACCGCGCTTCGACGGCGGCTCTAAAAGCAATACCCCACTTGGACAAGGTCGTGCGCAAGCTGATCGAGCTCGGCTACGAGCGCGCACTGCGCCAGAGCTACCTGGGCTCCTCGGTGCGACTCTCCGAGGAGCAGCTGGCCCCTGTCTGGCGTGAGCACGCGCTTGCCTACGCGACGCTCGACATGGCCGAGGTGCCCGATCTGTATCTGACTCAGGTTCCCGCAGCCAACGCGCTGACGATCGGCGCGCGCAAGCCGATGGTGGTCGTGCAGTCCGAGCTCGTGCGGCTGCTCGACGGCGATCAGCGGCGTGCCGTCTTCGCGCACGAGGCGGCCCACGTGCTCTCCGATCACGTGCTCTACCGCACCGCGCTGGTGATCCTGATCGGCCTGACGCGCACCGCGCGGCTGCCGTTGCCACTCGCGCCGGTGCGCACCGCGCTGCTTGAGTGGAGCCGCGCGAGCGAGCTGAGCTGTGATCGCGCGGCGGCGCTCGTCGTGCGCGACCCACTCGTGGTCTGTCGCACGCTGATGTCGCTCGCCGGCGGCGCGATGGTGGACGAGCTCGACCTCGATGCCTTCATGCGACAGGGCCTGGAATACACAGAGGGGGGCGGCGGCCTCGAGCGGCTGACGCGACTGGCACTCGACCTGGGGGTCACCCATCCGCTGCCGGTGCGCCGCGCGCACGAGTTGATGGCATGGGTGCGCTCCGGCGAGTTCGAGCGCATCGCCGGTGGCGAGTACCCCAAGCGTGGCGAACCCACCGACGCCCGCGCCGACGGCGGCGAGGCGGTCTCCTTCTACGCCGAGCGCTTCCGCGACGGTTTCCGGGATGCCGGCGAGTCGATCAACTCGATCGGCCAGCAGCTAGCGGGGTGGCTGCGCGGGCAGGGCAAGGGCGAGGAGGACGCGGAGGACGAGGATGAGGAGCAGGAGAGCAGCGACTAGCCGCCCGTCTGCGCCGGGGATCGCCGCAAGTTGCCGATCAGCAGGCCGATGACGGCCACCAGGTAGATCTGCCCGATGAGCATCTCCAGCACCGAGAGCGCGCGCCCGATGCTCAAGGCGGGAGTGAGGTCGCCGTAGCCCGTGGTCGTGAGCGTCGTAAAGCTGTAGTAGATCTCCTGACTCTGCGTCACGGCAGAGCTCGACACTTGCTCGAAGTACTGGTGTGGGCTGATGCCGACCAGCACGCGCACGACGAGCGCGAAGAGCAGGCCGATCAGCAGGTATGTGGTGAGGGCCCCCGCGACGGCCTGCAGCGTGACGCCGCGGTCGCGGATCAGGCGCACGATCCCACGGGTGAGCACGACGAGCACCGCGAGCACGGCCGCGGCGGTGGCAGCTGCGCCAACCCAGCCAGGAATGACGGACTGCCCTACAAGAACGGCGAGGGTTACCAGCGCGAGGAAAACAAGCGCAGTGCCCGTGTTGCGCGTGGCGTGGCTCTCACGGGAAGTCGCGATCACGGCGAGCAGCATCGCGCTCTGCAGCAGCACCGCAACGCCACGGCCAGCGGGTGTATCGGGCGCGAGGATCGAGAAGAGGACCGCGAGAATGGTCAGGCCGAGGACTACGCCGTAACGATGCTCGAGCGGGCGCTTGTTTTCCGGTGCGGAGGAGCCAGCGTGTGCCACCGCCACAGGATGGCGGCGCCGGCGGCGGACAAACGGCTATCCGCGGTCGACTGCGGAATGTGCTCCCCAGCGTCGCAGGCAACCGCTCACGCAGACCACTTCCCCTGCCCGTGGCGCGCGAGCTCCAGGCGCGCGATCACGCCGCGGTGGACCTCGTCGGGTCCATCCGCGAGCCGTAGCGCCCGCGCGATGGTCCAGGCCGCGCCAAGCGGGAAGTCGTCGCTGAGGCCGGCGCCGCCGTGCATCTGCATCGCCATGTCCACGACACGCTGGGCCATGTTCGGTACGGCGACCTTGATTTGAGAGACCGCGCCAAGCATCTCAGGTGCCTGGCGGTCGATCAGCCAGGCGGCGTGCAGGACGTGCAGGCGTGCCTGGTCGATCGCGATGCGCGCATCCGCGATCCGCTCGCGGTTGCCGCCGAGGTTGGCCAGCGGCTTACCGAAGGCTACGCGCTGCGTGGCGCGATTGCAGGCGAGCTCGAGTGCGAGCTCGGCGAGTCCGATCAGGCGCATGCAGTGGTGCACGCGGCCGGGCCCGAGGCGGGCCTGCGCAATCGCAAACGCCTGGCCGGCGCCGCCGATGATCGCGCTGACCGGCAGGCGGACGTCGCTGAAGGAAACCTCGCCGTGGCCGCCGGGGGCGTCGAGGAAGCCCATCGCGCTCAGCATGCGCTCGACCTTGACCCCGGGGGCGTCCAGCGGTACGGCGACCATCGAGTGGCGGTGGTAGCGATCCGCCTCGGGGTCGGTGAGCCCCATGAAGATCGCCACGCGGCAGTTGGGATGCCCGACGCCGGTGCTCCACCACTTGCGCCCATTGAGAACGACTTCCTCGCCGTCGAGCGTCGCCGTGGCCTGCATGTTGGCCGCGTCGGAGGAGGCGACGTCGGGCTCGGTCATGCAGAAAGCCGAGCGAATCTCGCCCGCGAGCAGCGGCACGAGCCAGCGTTCGTGCTGTTCCTCGGAGCCGAAGTGCAGCAGGACCTCCATGTTGCCGGTATCGGGCGCGCTGCAGTTGCAGACCTCGCTGGCGATCAGCGAGCGCCCCATGCGTTCGGCCAGTGGCGCGTACTCGACATTTGAGAGACCGGCGCCGTGGCGCTCGTCCGGGAGGAAGAGGTTCCATAGGCCGGCCTCCCTAGCCTTGCGCTTGAGCTCGTCGATGACCGGCAGCACCGACCACGGGTTCTCGCCGCCAAGCAGTTCGCGGTGGTAGGGCTCCTCGCGGGGGGCGACCTCGCTCGCGAGGAAGGTGTCGAGGCGCTCGATCAGCTCGCGCGCACGAGGGGTGTGCTCGAAGTCCACCGCAGCGCTACGCCGTGTCTGGCTGGACGTCGAGCACGACCTTGCCGGTGGCTCGCCGCTCGTCGATGACCTGCAGCGCCTCGGAGGCGCGCTCCAGCGGGAAGCGCGCGCCAACGAGGGGGCGCACGATGCCCCGCTCGATCAGCAGTGCGAGCGCAGCGCCGATCTCACGGCAGAGCTCGGGCTTGGCGAGCGCGTAGGCGCCCCAACCGGCGCCGATGACCTCGGTGTTGCCGAGCAGCAGGCGGTTGACTTTGACCTCCGGGATCGAGCCGCCGGTGAACCCGACGACGACCAGTCGCCCATCCTCGCGCAGCGAGCGCAGGCTGTCGGTGAAGCGCTCCCCGCCGACGGGATCCAGTACGAGGTGCACGCCGCCGCCCGAGAGAGCCTTGGCTTCGTCCTTCCAGGGAGCCTCGGTGCGTAGGACCTCATCGGCGCCGGCCGCGCGCGCGATCTGCTCCTTGGCGTCGCTGGAGACAACCGCGATCGTGCGCGCGCCGAGACCGCGCGCGACCTGCAGGGCCGCGGTGCCGACTCCGCCGGCGGCGCCGTGCACGAGCACCGTCTCGCCCTCGCGCAGGCGGCCGCGCAGGATGAGCGAGAAGTAGGCGGTGTGGTAGTTGAGGATCAGCCCCGCTCCCTGGGCGAAGTCCAGCGCGTCGGGTAGGGGGAAGGTCAGAAATGGGGGAGCGACGGCCCGCTCGGCAAAGGCCCCGAGGGCACAGAAGGCGGCCACGCGCTGCCCGACCTCGACACCGGCGTTGGGAGACGCGCTGCGCACGACGCCGGCGACCTCGCTGCCGGGGATGAAGGGCAGCGGTGGTTTGAGCTGATACTCGCCGCGGGTCTGCAGGACCTCGGGAAAGGAGACGCCGGCGGCGTGCACGTCGATCACGACGCCCTCGCCGGGCGTCAGCATGTGCGCGGCCGGCTCGGCCGGCTCGGGCGCATCGACGAGCGCGAGCGCGCCGGCGGGGCCGCTGAGGTCGACGATCTGGATGGCTCTCATGGCAGCTTGGGCTCCACGCTGGCCCGGTCGGCCGAGCCATGAGCCAGGGGCACATTCAACACGCTTTGGGCGAGCGACACCGCGCAACTATAAAGCGATCACAGAATCGGCTGGATCGCCCGCTCCGCGCGCAGGATGTTGGCTGTCCGTTCCGCGCAGTGAGTTGGGCAGTACACGCCGCGTACGTGCCCGTTGTGGAAGCCATATGCGAGCCACAGGGCTCCGCTCCAGGAGAAGTAGAAGAAGCCCTCCGGCGTGCGGTACTCATCGGTCTCTCTCCTCCAGGCGGCTGTGACGGCCTCGGTTGGGATGCACGCCCGGCAGTCGAGGGTGTGGTCGGGATGGTTGCTCCACACGCATCGCAAAAGCTCGGCGTCGGCTCCGACTACCCTCGACGCCTCGATCGCTCCGCAGGGACTCTGGAGATGCATTTCAAACAACACGTCGCTCCTCGTTGACGATCGCGTTGCACCACGACAGTGGGCGCCGCGCAGTTTTTTGTCCTGGCCAAGAGACTCGCCACGCCGAGACCGCTCACGCGACATCGACGAATGTTCGGATTGATGCCTGCGACGGACGGTTGACAGTAATGCGAGGAGTGACCGTGCTTCGAGAAGTGACCCTTTGGCCGAGGCTAAGTGCCTTGAATCGGGCCGGCCCTGCCATCTTTGAGCATCTGCCGCCAGCGGACGGCGTCCACCGTGGCTGGCTCGGTCGAGTCGATGAAGCCGATGAGGACGTCGAGGAAACGCTCGGGCTCGTCGAGCTGTGGAAAATGCCCCGAGTCGGCGAAGACCTCCAGGCGGCTGCCCGGCACCTGCTCGTGGGTCGAGTACCCGTGGCTGACGGGGATGATCGAGTCGTGCTGGCCCCAGATCAGCAGGAACGGTATGTGCTGGGCGAGATACAGACGGTCCGACGCATCGACTCGCTGGCCGCCGGGCTCCACGATCCCGCGCAGGGTGTGCACGAACGCGGCCCGGCTCTCGCCATCGGCGAGCGTCGCATGACCGCGGGCGATCTCTTCCACGTCGGTCCCGACTCGCACCCCCACGCGGTTGAGCAGGCCGCCCGCGAACCGCCCCGCGTCCAAGAGCCGGGAGGCCGCGAGGAAGGGCAGGATGAACTCTGAGCCGGGCAGTGTGGCGGCGCGCAGGAAAATGCTCACCTCGCGGCCAAGGCCGCCGCTGTCGACGAGCACGAGCCGCTCGCATAGTTCGGGGAACTGGTAGGCGAGCTGCATCGCGATGCCACCGCCGAGCGAGTGCCCGACGAAGGTCGCGCGCTCGTGCCCGAGGGCGCCCAGCAGGTCGCGCAGCCCGCTGGCGTAGGCTCCGAGGGAGTAGTCGCCCTTGGGCTTGGCCGACTCCCCGTGGCCAATCAGGTCCGGGGCGAGCACCGTGAAGCGACGGCTCAGGTAAGGCGCGACGCGCCCCCAGCTGGCCGAGCTGGAGGTGACGCCGTGGATGAGCACTACGACCGGCCCGCTGCCGGCCTGTCGGTAAGCCACGCGGTGGCCGTGGAGCGTCAGGTGGCCGACTTCGAGCTCCTGCGGCCGAGCGCTACGGACCCGGGCTCGAGGCCCGTTGCGATCGGTGCTGCCGTGGGGGTCGGTTGGGCTCAGGGTCTTCTCGCGGTCTTCCCCCGCGAAACAGTAGCGCTCGAGCGTGGATCGCTAACGTGCTTGACCTGTGAAGGTTCGTGAGCGCTACGGGGTGCAAGTCGAGGGGTTGCGGGCGCTCCTCGCGCTCGTCGCAATCATGTGGGCTGTCGAGCTCGTCAACGTGCTCGACGACTACCGCCTGGACCGCGACGGGATCGTGCCGCGGAGCGCCTCGCATCTGGATGGCGTTCTATTCGCGCCGTTTCTGCACGCGAGCTTCTCGCACCTACTTGGAAACACGGTTCCGTTTGTGATCCTCGGGTTCGCGATCGCACTCGCCGGGGCCGGCCGGCTGCTGCTGGTGAGCCTGATCGTGGCGCTCGTGAGCGGGCTCGGGACCTGGCTCACCGCGCCGGCTGGCACCGTCACGGTTGGCGCGAGCGGCATCGTCTTCGGCTACGCGGCCTATCTGGTCAGCCGCGGCCTGTTCGACCGGCGGATAGGCGAGATCGCGCTCGGTGTGCTCGTCGCGCTGCTCTTCGGGGGCGCGCTGCTCTCGGATCTGGTCCCGCGCAGCGGGATCTCCTGGCAGGCGCATCTCTTCGGAGCGATCGGCGGAGTGCTCGCCGCCGCCGCGCTGGCGCGAACCGCTGAGCGGCCAACGGCCAGCAGGACCGCAACCCTGCCTGCGACACCGCGCTGAGTCGAGCCGCGAGAAAACGATGGATGACGCGCTAGCAACTGTCCTTGACGAGCTGCATCGCTTTGGCGTCGAGCACGACGCCGGCAAGGCCGACCGGCTCGAGCGGCTGCGCAACGTCGAGCCCGATACGGCCCAGCTGCTGGCCGTGCTCGTGCGTGCCACCGGTGCGCGTCGGCTGCTCGAGCTCGGGACCTCCAACGGTTACTCGACGCTGTGGTTGGCCGAGGCGAGCCGCAGTATCGGGGGCCGACTGCTCAGTATCGACGTCGATGAAACGCGCAGCGCCCAGGCCGCGCGGAATCTCGACCGCGCCGGTCTACGCGAGCTGGTGGAGCTGCGTGTCGAGGACGCCGCTCTCAGCTTGCGCGCGATGGGCGAGGAGACGTGGGACATGATCTTCCTGGACGCCGAACGGCCGGCCTACGTGGGTTACTGGCCAGATCTTGTGCGCGTACTGAGACCCGGAGGGCTGCTGGCCGTGGACAACGTGCTCTCGCACGCCGATCAGGTTGCGGACTTGCGTTTGCTAATCGGCTCCGAGGAGCGGGTTACCGAGGCTGTCGTGCCATGTGGCGCGGGCCTGCTGCTGGTCGTGCGCGATCGGCTCCCAAGCTGAGCCGGGCACGCGGGCTGGCAGGCCTTCAGCGTTTGGGGCACGGAACGGTGGTCGCGGCGCTCATGTTAGTGCCGTCGTTGAAGGTGAAGCGCGCACCGAACTGGAAGCCTCCGCGGGGACAGGTGCGTGGCAGCCGGATGCCGCGCGGACGGTAGGGGATCGTGTGGCCCTTTCTATATTCGTAATAGGTGATGCGGCTGGGGCCGAGCGTGGTCGTCAGTCGCACCAGCGCCGCATCGGGAGCTTCCGGAACGCTCGGGACAAGTGGCAGGCTCGCATTGAGATCGCCGCCGAACGGATCCGGGGCCGGTAGCACGAGTCCTGGGAAGACGAACTGCGCCGACACCGGGGCTTCGCCATCGACGAAGAAGAGCAAGCCCAGCTCGCCTTTCTGGAGGGGCGCCATGAAAGTGGTGGTGCGGGTGTTCTCCTGGAGGATTTCTGGGCCGAAGGGCACTTCTACAAGTGCCGAGCCGTAACCCATGATCGAGTTCGACGGGCAACCTGGTGGTCCCTGGGCTTCGAGCACTGCCGCACGACAGGTTGAGAGCCCGAGGCCGCTCGTGGCGATTCCGAGGTTTGCCGGGTAGAGCAGGTCGATCTGCCTAATCGGAACATTGGCTTGGCCCGCTGATGCCGTGACGGTGAAGCCAAAATGGATCGTTGTGCCGCCACCCAGGTGCTCGGGGGTCAAGGCGGCGCTGAGCTTCACAATGGGGTCCGAGTACGCCGTCGGTGCCGACCACGCGCAGAGCGCGATGATCGCCCCCAGCAGTGCTGTGACGAGGGTCGCACGCCCGTTCGCTGTGGTGCCCCTCACCCTGCGTTCGACAATACAACACACTCAGCCGCAAGCTGTGGGGTTTGCTCAGGTCAAATGTTTCTGACTAGTCCACTCAGTGCTCGCGTGCCATGCGCGCGCGCAGGCGTTGGACACGGCGCAGCTCCTGGACGTCCTCGTCGAGGTCCGCAGAGTGCGCCCGCCCGTCGGCGCCGAGCAACTCGGGCTCGATGCGACGGCGCACGAGCTCGCCCGCGATGGCATCGACCCGCTGCGCTCCGGCCCCGGGCCGCGAGCTGACGGCGCGCACCATGCGCGCGCCCGCGAACAGCAAGCCGACGCCGTCGTCGAGTGCCCAGCCGCCAGGCAGATCCCCGGCGCCCACGGCGGCCAGCCATATCGGTAGCCGCTCGGGCTCGCCGTCGGCGTGCACCGTCAGCGACCCTTCCAGTAGCCCCAGACCGGCCATTGGGGCGGGCGGTCCACTGGAGCGTGTGACCCCACCTTGAAACCAGCACATCGCGCCCGCGCTCAAGCCGGCGAGCACCGTGCCCCCTCGCCAGGCGGAGATCAGCAGGCTGTCGAGCTCGTGCGCACGCCAGATCGCGAGCAGGTTGCGCATCGAGCCACCGCCCGCGTAGACGATGTCTTGTTCGAGCACAATCTCTGCCAGGGGGCGTTCGATCTCGGCCAAGCGGAACAGCGAGAGATGCTCTGGCACGCAGCCACGACCCGCGAAGCGCGCATAGAAGGCGTTGATCTGTCCGGTCGTATCGCCCGCCGCGGTCGGCAGGAACAGGATACGCGGGCTACGCGCGCTGGCGAGCGAGAGCACATAGTCGTCCAGCAGTGGATTTGCGGGCTCCATCGTGAAACCTCCGCCACCCATCGCGAAGATCTGCCGATCTCGCGGTGCGACCGTAGCCGGCGAGCTCATGCCGCTGCGCACTCGGCGTTGAACACGGCCCCCGGCGGCTTGGCGCCGAGGTAGGAGACCTCCAGCGGCACCTCTAAGACGTGGCCATCCTGGCTTGGCTCCACGCGGTATGCCCGCCCTCCGGGGCGGGAGCTGACCACGCGCTGCAGGCGGGTTCCGCAAAAATGCAAACCCACGCCGTCCTCCGCGGCAAAGCCCGCGCGCATGCCATCGCCGACGAAGCGGTGGTATTCCGCGCGCCGCTCGGGCTCAGCGTCGTAGTGCACGCAGTTGGAGTAAGGCAGCAGCCCGAGGCCGCGCACTCGCCGCGAGGCGCCATGGAAGGCGCTGAGCGCGTCGCGAAACCAGCACAGCGAACCAGCGGAGGGTCCGCACAGCACGATCCCTTGGCGCCACGCGCGTGCCAGCACGGCATCCAGGCCATGCGCGCGCCAGGCGCCGAGCATGCTCACCACGTTGCCCCCGCCCACGTAGATCACGTCCTGGCTGAGCAGGTGCTCTCCGAGGTTCTCCTCCACGCCGCCGGTGCCTTGATCGCGGCGGAAGAGCGAGACGTGGCTTGCCTCGCAGCTCGCCGAGAAGCGGCGGTAGAAACGGACCACATAGTGATCGGCGTCACCTGAGGCCGTCGGCAAAAAGCAGACGTGTGGCCGCGCGCGGCCCGTCAGCGACAGCACATAGTCATCGAGCAGGGGGTTCTCGCGCTCCATCGAGAAGCCGCCTCCGCCAAGTGCCACGATCTGGGGAGTAGGGGACTGCATCGCTAGTTTGCTCCTCCAAGCGGTCGACCGCTTACAGCGTCGTCCAGGGCGAGTCAGAGATGTATGGCCCGCAGTCGGAATTCGCGGGCGACGATCTGGACATTCGGCGGTCGAGCTGCTTGCGCGATGGGCGCAGGCGAGGGTTTGCCGTGCTGACGGCGGGTTGTGTCTACTGGCCGCTGGCCAGCTCCGCAAGGAGCGCCTCGACCGCTTGCCCGTCCAGTTGCGTACTTGCGACACGCCGCAGCTCCGCGGTGGCCTCCGCGGGCGTGCGCGCAGGCCGGTAGGGGCGGTCGGTGATGATCGCGTCGTAGGTGTCACAGGCCGCGATGATGCGCGCCGCCAGTGGGATCCGCTCGCCGGCGAGCCCGTCTGGATAGCCCCCGCCGTCCCAGCGCTCGTGACTTGCGCGCACGGCCGGCGCGAGATGCGCGAAGGCATCGATGCGCGCCACCAGATCGCCCCCGACAGCGGCGTGGCTGCGCATTACGACCCACTCCTCCTCGGTGAGCTTGCCCGGCTTGAGCAGAATCTCGCTGGGCACCGCGATCTTGCCGATGTCGTGGAGCATCGCCGCATAACGCACGTCGCGTGCCTGCGCTCGCGTCAAGCCCATGCGTCGTGCCACCCGCGCGGCCAGGTCGGCGACGTCCTCGCCGTGGCTTGCCGTGTAGTCGTCCTTGGCCTCGACCGTGCTCGTCAACGCCGAGAGCGTTGTCGTGAAAGTGCGCTCCATGTCGGCGATCAGACCGGCGCGATGCACCGCCGCACCGAGGCTCGCGGCGATCGTCTCCACGAGCACCGCATCGGCCTCGCCGAAGGCACCCGGCTCGACCGCCTCGAGGTTCAATACGCCCCATACGGTCCCGTCGACGAAGATCGGCGCGCTGAGCTCCGAGCGTGGATCGGTCTGGGGGTCACGGGCCACGTAATCCGCGTCTGCGCGCGTGTCCGGCACTAGCGCCGTGCTGCCCGAGCGTGCTACCCGCCCGTTTACGCCCTCGCGAACCGGCTGCTCGATGAGCAGGAACTCCGTCATCACTTCGGCCAGTGGCCCGGCGCTTGCGATCAGGCGTAGCATCCCGTCGCCGTCCAGGCGCTGGACCGCGGCCAGGTAGAACGCGAACGTGCAGTGCAGCTCCTCGACGACCAGCTTCACCATCTCCTCGACCTCGTGCGTGCCGGCCAGGCGTGCTGTGAGGTGGGCGGCGACACGCAGCTGGGCGCGCAGGTAGGTCAGCTCACCCGCGCTCGCCATCATCTGCGCGCGCGTATCCGCGCGATGACGGCGCAGGGCCTCCGCGCGCCGCTCACGCTCGCGTGCGCCGACTAGGCTCGTCGCGGGTCTGCCGGAGGGACGCTGGCCCGCGGCTCGCGCGGGTGACTTGATCGATAGCTCGGGCATTGTCGACCGCATCGACTAACCGCGCGAGACGCTTGAGTGCAGTGAATGCAGCTAGACGATCTGTGGTGTCGGCTGGCCGCGTTCGATCCGCCGACGCTCGACTGCGGCCACGCCTTCAAACTCCGGGATGCATGATCCACGCTTGAGCGAGGCGGGTAGTAGCGGCCTCGAGAGACGACTCGCCATGAGCACCGTGGCGCATGCCGCGGCGTCGACTTGGGTGTAGCGCAGGCCGTAGAGCTCACGTATGCGTGGCGGCAGCGAGCCGAGCATGACGAGGTCGTGAAGGCGCTTGGCAAACATCCGGTGCGCAGAGACCGGAATCTCGAAGGCCGAGGCGTGACCCATGTAGCGGGCCTCCTCGGTGAGGAACAGGTCGGGCCCGGCCAGCTGGTCCTCGTACCAAGCGCGAAAAGCATCGTAGGTTGGAGGTAGCACTGTGCGCGGGGTCTGGAAGAGCTCGGCGAAGCGGATGTAGTCCTGCCACAGGGCTTCACGCTCCTGTGTGCTCATGCGGCCAACCAAATGTTCATAGAACCAGACCGCCGAGTCCGCGATGACCGCGACTGTCCACAACATCAGCTCCGGGTCGAGCGCCGCGTAAGGGGTACCCGCCGGGTAGTGCGCGCCGGCGTCTTGCGGGAGCGTACCCACGACGCGCTCGTGCATGCGATGTACGCCCTCCAGCACCTTGTCGGCCTCGGCACGGGAGCCGAAGAAGACGGCCTCGAACATCGCTCCGGTGTGCGAGATCCGGCGAAACGGCGTGGACTTGCTGTGCGTGTGCTCGCTCGTCCCCACGTAGTTCAGTGGCTTGATTGCGCCGATGCACAGCGCGCGCTGGCCGTACATGAGACCGACGGCCTTCTCTTCGTGGACGCGCCGCAGCATCGAGCTCCCGCGCGGGAAGTAACCATCATCGATCTGGCCCCCACCAATCATGCCGAGAAGGTAGCGCACTGCTCAGGAGTGCCGCAACACCTCGGGCACGATGCCTGCCCTAGCTGACCAGGCGCAGCAGCGTGTGCGCGGGAACGTCGCGCGCTACAAGGATGCAAGTGTGGCCGGACTCCCGCCAAGTCACGACTGTGGCGCCCGCAGCGCCCAGTACGCCGAAGCGCACGCCACCGCGTTCCACACTGGTGGCGCCCGCGGGAACCGGCAGCGGTCGCCCCGCGACGATCGCATACCCGATGCGCCCGCCGCTGCGCGCGGCGTAGAAGACCGTTGTGATCCGCTGCCCGCCGAGCTCATCCACACGCGCTCCGGCAGTCCGCCAGCCGCCGCGCCCACCCCAATACGGGTAGCTCACGCCTTCCACCGAGCGCTCCAACACCTCGCGGTCACGGGAGCTCTCCGCTGGGGACGGCAGGGTCGCTGGCCTCAGTGCGAGACGCGAAGCGTCAAGGACGCTCGGCGGATGTGGCGAGGTTCCCGCGCTCAGCAGCAACGCGATCGTCACCGCTACTGCCGCCGTCAGCGCACCCGCACCGGCCAGGCGTAGACGGGGGGCGATCCGTGTACGGCGACGGGAGGAGGCCTCGCGTGTCGACTCCTCGATCGAGCGCCGCAGCGAGGCTGGCGCCTGCACCGACTCCAGCGAGCGCAAGCTCGCCAGGGCTCGCTGCTCGAGCTCGGTGGTCTGGGTGCTCTTGGGATGTTCACGACTCATGGGAGACCTCACCTGAGAAGACGCCGCCGGAGCCCGGGATCTTCCCGCTGCGACGACGACTCTCGTGTACAGCCGCGGGTGGTGGCGGCGCATCCTGTGAGCCACGGGTCTGACCAAGCGCCTGCGCGACCTGCTCGCGCGCGCGAAAAACCCTGGTGGCGATCGTGGCCTCGCGTGTGCCCAGTGCCGCCGCCGCCTCGCGATATGAAAGCCCCACGACGTCGACTGCGACCAGCGCCAGACGATGGTTCTCGGCCAGCGAGGAGATAGTCGCAAGGACCTCCTGCGCCTCCAGCGCCTCTTGTGGGCGCTCCCCTGTGCGCGGGTCGACGGCCTCGATGTCCTCGAGGGTTGTCGTGCCCGTGCGTGGGCGCCGAGCGGCGGTGCGACGTTGCGAGAGGAACGTATTGCGCAGGACTTGCATCAGGTAGGCGAGCTCGTCTTGGCCACGCAAGAACCGCGGTCGCGCGAGCACGCGCGTGAACGTCTCCTGCACGAGATCCTCGGCGTCGTGGGGGGACCCGCAGAGCGCCCAGGCGGCTCGATAGAGACGATCGAGGTGCTGCGGCAGCGACTGCGGGTCGAGCCTGGCCATCGAGGAGGACTGTAGCGCTCGCGGATGGCTAGGTGGCAAGTGCGGAGTCCCATCCGGTGGGGCTCAACCCGCAGTGCCAAGGCGACCTCAGAGGTCGGAGCTCCTTAAGATTGCGTTGAGCGGTGGTGAGAGCGCTACATCCAGCCACTAGCGTTGTTGTCGATACCCGAGGCATGCATGACGAACCGACCGACATCGAGCGCCACAGTGATCGCCGGACCTTCATCAAGCAGGGGCTGCTAAGCGCGGGCGCGATCGCGCTTGGCGGGGGCACCCGCTCCGGGGGTGGGCGCCGAGCCGCTCCTAAGCACGCGGCGCATCGCCATCCGAAGGCGTCGCGTCGGCCACCGAACATCCTCGTGATCCTCGTCGACCAGCTGCGCACGCCGATCTGGATGCCCCAGGGCGTGTTGCCTGCTGCGCTGATGCCGAACCTCACTGCTCTGCAGAAGGGCGCGGTCAACTTCGAACGCCACTACACGGCCTCCAACGACTGCTCGCCCTCGCGTGGAGCCCTGTTGACGGGGCTCTACTCGCACCAGACCGGCTGCATGATCACCGGCAACAGCCATCTGGACCCGGGCTTTCCCACCTGGGGCACGCTGCTGCGCGAGCGCGGCTACCAGACGAGCTGGTGGGGCAAGTGGCATCTCAATCCCGAACCCAACGCCTCACTGGAGCCCTACGGCTTCGCCGGCGGCACCTATCCCTCGCCCAACGGGGCGCCGGGGCAGGGCACGGCGGTCGACCCCGAAATCTCTGCGCAGTTCGCCGAATGGTTTCGCGAGGCCGGCGGCGACGGTCCCTGGTGCACGACGGTCTCCTTCGTCAACCCGCACGACGTCGCCTGGTGGTATCGCTTTACCAGCAAGATCGCGCAGGAGAGCGCGCCGCCCGCGCTGGCAAGCACGCTCCCGCCGAACTTCGAGACTCCCGAAATGCTTGAAGCGCAACGCAAGCCGCGCTTGCAGCACTCGCTGCAGGACACAGCTGACCGCTCCTTCGGGAACGTCCCCTTCGGCGGCCCCGAAATGATCCCGATGTGGACCGGCTTGATGGACACCTATCTGATGCTCCAAAACTACGTCGATCGGCAGATCGGCAGCGTCCTGCAGACGCTTGCCTCCCAGCCGGCGGTGCGCGCGAACACGGTCGTGTTGTTCACCTCCGATCACGGCGAGTACGGCGGCTCGCACGGGATGCGTGGCAAGGGCGCCTCCGCCTACGAGGAGGCGATCCGCGTACCGCTCTCGGTGCGCGACCTGCGCCCCGCGCAGGTCGCCGCGACGGCGGCAAGCGGAATCTCGCGCGCGCAGCTGACTTCTTCGGTGGATGTCGTCGGACTGCTGCTGAGCCTGGCGACCGGCTCGGAGCGCTGGCGTCGCGAACGCCGCTATGCGCATCTCGCCGGACGCCAGGATCTCGCCGCGATCTGCGCCCACCCGGCGGCGCCGGGGCGAGACTGGATCCTGCACGCCACCGACGAGGACGTCACGGAGTTCGCCACCGAACCCTACGCCGCCGAAGCGCCCCGCCATGTCGTCGCGCTGCGCACCCAGCGAGGCAAGCTCGCGGTCTACTCCAACTGGGCTCCGGAAACGACCCAGCTGGAAGCGGCTGGCCAGGAATTCGAGCTCTACGACTACAGCGAACCGTCCGGGCGCGCCGAGCTCGTCAACAGCGCCGGGGCCCAGGGTGCCCTGGAAGAGGAACTGTGGAGCACGCTGGAAAGCGAAGCGCTGCCGGGTGAGCTGCGCGCCACGCTCCCGTCCCATTTACAAGCGCCCCAGCGCCGCGGGCTGGCCAACTATGCAAGCGTCGAGGAGTTCGAGAACCTCAAGGTCTACGCGACCCGCCAGCAGGAGAATCCGGGGACGCCCGAAGCGCAGCCGACGCCTGACTGAGCGCGAAGGGGGGAGGGCTCGCCGCGTGAGCCCTATCGTGCCGAAACGCGCAATAGGACCGTCGTATCGCCCGCGACATTCGCCGCGATCGTCGCGCTGGAGCCGACGCTCGAGAGCGCACCCGTCCAGACGTTGCGCAGCGTATAGCCGCTCGCCGCTGGCATGCCGATGGCGGCCGTCGTGGTCGCGATTCGCAGCGTGCTCGAACCGCGGTTGAGCAGCGCCACGGCGCGTGAGCCGTTGCTGAGCGGCTTGACCCAAACCTCGCCGTTGCCGCTGCTCGCAAGCAGCCGCGCTTGCAGGCCCGCTGGGTCTTGGTCGATTGCGATCGCTTCCTTGTTGGAGACCGTCGTCGCGCTGGCGCTAGAGAGCGAGATCAGATCGGCGCTGATCATCAGTGGCGCCGCGAGCATCGCCCACATGCTGAACTGCGAGCGGAACTGCGCCGCCGACATGCCCTGGTCGGGGCCCAGGTAGTCAGGGTCGTTCCAGTGCCCCGGCCCGGCCGCCTGTGGCTGGGCCGCGTCGGCGTCGAGGTTGCGCAGCACCGAGCCAAATTCGACGCTGCCGGGCACGCCCACGTCGGTGTCGGTGCGCCAGCTGTTGCCACTGCTCGGACCAAATGTGTAAGAGGCGAAGCTCGAGTTGACAAGGCTCGGGATTTCGGTTGCGAACTGGCCCGGTTGCAGGTAGTCGCAGATTGAGAGCAGCATCGGGCGGTGGCTTGCGTTATGAACGATCGCCTCGTGAAATTCCTGATAGGCCGTCGCCGGTTCCAGACTTTGGCGTACGCCGCCGCAGAAGTCGACCTTGACCGCGTCAAAGCCCCACGCCGCGAATGTGTTCACGTCCTGCTGGTAGTGCCCGTAGCTGCCTTGACGCGAGCCACCACACCCTTCGCTGCCGGCATCTGTGTAGAGGCCGACCTTTAGCCCCGCTGCGTGTAGCGTGCTCGTCAGCCACTTCATGCCATGGGGCCATTGCGTGGGGCTGACCGTGATTTCACCGGCTGCATTGCGCGTGCCCTGCCACCAGCCGACATCGAGCCAGACGTAGCGATAGCCCTTGCGTGCCAGGCCACGAGTCAACAGCTGGCTGGCCTGGGTGAGCACGGTGGCCTCGTCGTAGTGCGCGCCGAAGGTGAAGTAGGTGTCCCAGCCCATGTAAGGAGTGGGTGCGAGCACGCTGGAGGGAGTCGCGCCACCGCTTGCCGCGCGCGCGGTGCGTGCCTCCGCGGGCGCTCCTGGCAACGCCAGCGAGAGGGCCATCGTTAGTGCGAGCAGGGCGAGCACGTATATCCGTGCGATCGGCGAGCTGTGAGGCGAGGTTGCCACCTGCGTTGCGGCCTTCACCGCGAGGAAGCTTTGTGTGCCGACGCCTTCGCGGGAGCGGCGAGTGTGAGCGTCGCGCTTCTCAGGGATGCGCTGATCGCGCCGACGACGGTACCGCTGACCGAGAGCTTGACCGCCAGGTGCCGCATCCGCGTGAGCAGCCGCCTGCCGGTCGCGTTCAGCGTGACCGTCGCGGTGGACTGCTGGCCCGGTCTCAGGTGGACCGTGCTCGCCCCGACGGTCACCGTCGCGCGCCGGGTGCGCGCCGCGACAGCGATGACCCGGCTGCCACTGAGGGTCTCCTGCACGGTCAGGCGCAGCTTCAGCGTGCAACTGCCGGCTGCCTGCGCGGAGCACTTCAGCGGCACGCTGACCGCGCCGCGGCCGGCGCGCGGCGTGCCGACCGTCGTCTCGGAGATCGTGCCAAGGCCGCCCGCCGGGACCGTCACAAAGGCGCTCGTGGTGCTCTTGGCACCTTCGGTCGTGCTCGCCGTCACTCGGCACTGCAGGTGGTGGGAGATGTCGGCGGTGGCGACCAGGTAGGCGGAGCCGTTTGCCCCCGCAATCACCTGGGTGTCGCGCAGCCAGGCATAGGTGAGCGCGACGCCAGAGGCGGTCACGCCTGATTTGCACGTCAGGCGTTGGCCCGGAGCGGGCGTGCCGCTGATCGAGGGGTGCGGTTCCACGAGGTTGGGGGCCAGCGTCTTGAAGGTCTGGCCGGTACCTTCGCTCGAGCCGCTCGCGGTGCTGGCCACCAGCCGGTAGTAGTAGGTCGTGTTGGCGGTCAGGTTCGGTGCCGGCGCGCTCACGGCCTGTTCGGTGCTGCCGTTCGGGGAGCTCGAGCAGGGCACGCTCAACCCATACGCAGTGCTGAGGCCATATTCGAAGCGGCAGGTGCTCAGCGCCGCGTCTTGAGGGTTGACGAGACCGGTGAGGATCGCAGTGGTGTGAGTTATTTCGAGGGCTGAGCCGGTCGTCGCGGAGGGCGCGTGAGTCGTCGCTATGAAGACGCGGCCATTCGCGTCGACCGCTGCGCACAGCCCTTCTTGGACACAGGCGACGCCGCTGAGTGTCTTGGGAATGTCAAGTTCGCTTGCCAGCCACGATGGCGGCGCCGCGGCCGGATTGTCGCTCGCGAAGGCATAACCCGTGTGGTCGGCGGCTACGCACAGGCCCGTGGCCGCACATGCGACTGCCGTCGGAGTGCCTAGCGCGTCAAAGGCGGTCGAGCTCCACGTCGCGCCCGAGCCCGCGCCCGCGGCGCCGCTGATGGCAGCGCCGACGTTGCTACTCGCAAGCGCATTACCGGCACTATCGACAGCCACGCAGACGCCGCTTGCGGTACAAGAGATGGCTTGCAGTCCAAGGCTGGGATCGATCTCGCGCGCATGCCAAGTCGACGGTCCCGCGGCGGGGTTGGCGCTGAGGAGCGCCTGACCATTCCCGTCCACCGCCGTGCAGAGCGTGTTCGAGGAGCAGGAGACCCCGCTGAGCTGGTTGGCGCCGTCGATGTCCGAGCCCGCGGGGTCACTCCACGAGCCGGCGGCGGGGTTTGTGCTTACCAGCGCGTGACCGTCACCGTCAACGGCTACGCACAGCGTCGCGGAAGCGCAGGAGACGGCGCTCAGGGCATGACCTTCGTCGATTTCCAGGGCTTTCCAGGTGGCGCCGGAGCCTGCCGGGAAACCCGCTCCCGGGTTGGTGCTGACCACCGCATAGCCTGCGCTGTCGACCGCGACGCAGAGCGCCGCGGATGGGCAGGAGATCGCGGTCACGGCTCGGGAGCTGTCGATGTCGAGCGCTTTCCAACTGGCCCCGGCGCCGGCGCTGGGGTTGGTGCTGACGATCGCGCCGCCGGCGCCATCGACGGCCACGCACAGCGAGAGCGACGCGCACGAGATGCCGCTGAGGGCCTGCCCGCCGTCGATGTCCAGTGGCGCCGACCAACTCAGCGAGGGTGAGGCCTCGGCTCGGGCAGTAACGGCGGCGGCGCAGCAGAGTGCGCATAGAAGCGCGAGTGCGAGCGCGGCGGGCCGGGCGATTGCGGAGGTATGGGAGCGCATGCTGAGATGCAACACGCGCGGCGGTCAACTGTTGCGCAATCGGCACGGGGATCGAGGACGAGCACGCAATGCAGACAACTGTCTGCTATTTATTGCGCCGAGATGAGTACCCACGATACGCAGGTGAAGTCAAGTGGCGCGCTGCCGGCGGCGACCTCGAACGGCCGCCGTTTGACCGATCCGGCGCTCGAGGCGGGGTGGGATGAGCCGCTGACGCTCACGGGGGAAGCCCGCTATTCCCAGTCGCTGGAGCGCGGTCTGGCGATCCTGGAGTGCTTCACCCCGGAGCGCCCGCTGCAGGGGATCGCGGAACTCGCCGACGCGCTTGGCATGAGCCGTAGCACTACTCATCGCTACGTCATCACGTTGGTCGCCCTCGGATATCTGCGGCAAGGGGAGCGGCGCAAGTACCGGCTGGCGCTGCGGGTGACCGGCTTGGGGCTAGCCGCGATGAGCTCGACCAGCCTGCGTGAGCACGCTCGACCGCACATCGAGGAGCTTGGGCGTCGTTGCGGCTACACCGTTGGCGTGGCTGTCTTAGATGGTCCTGAGATCCTTTGCGTAGATCGCGTCGGCGGCCGCCGTCGCGGTCAACGCGCAGTCGATCTCAGGCTCGCGAAGCTGTCGCGGCTGCCGGCTCACCGCACGGCCGCCGGCAAGCTGCTGCTCGCCTACCTGCCACCGCCAGAGCAGCGCGAGCTGATGTCCGGGTTGCAGCCGGTCCGCGGCGGGGCCAGCAAGAAGGCGCTGCGCAGCGAGCTCGAAGCGATCCCCTTGGAAGGCTTGGCCTGCAGCGACGGGGAGCTCGTGCCGGGTCTGTTGGCGATCGCCGCGCCGGTGCGCTCGGAGTCGCGCGAGGTCGTCGCAGCAGCGGGCATGGCGGCGCATAGCTCGACGATCTCGCTGCAGGGGCTGCTCACCGAGCTCGGTCCGCATCTGATCTCCACGGCCGATCGAATCTCCGCGCGACTGGGCTACCGACGCGACGACGAGTATCCCGGCTAGCCTCGCGTCCACGCCGACGGGGAGCGCGACAGGGAATGCACCGCGAGGCCAGTACTCGCTACCAACGCGAGCGCGACGCCCAGGGGGACGGCGATTGCGACGCGCAGCGCCAATAGCCCTCCGAGGAACGCGCCGAGCAGCATCGCGCTCACCGCAATGACGCGACGCCCGAGCTTGGAGCCAGGGCCCCCGACGATGCTCGCGTCGGATGCGAGTCCGGTCAAGGTGAGGGTGAGCACGGTCGTCGTGAGGTCGGGAACCGCGAGTCGTCGCGCGGCCGCGTTCTGCACCCCCATCGCGAGCGCCAGTAGCACGATCAGCAAGTAGCGGGCGTCCCGCGCGAGCGGTTCGTGCGTGAGCGCCGCGACCAGTACTGCCGCGGCGAGCAGTACTACCTGGATCGCATTGGCGGCACGCAGCAGATGCCCGCGATGGGCGTGATAGTGGGCGCCGAGCCAGCCGCCCGCGAGCGCTCCGAGGAGGAAGGAGCCGAGTGCCACTAGCGAAGCGGAGACCGACAGGCCGCCGGCGCCGGCCAGCGCGAAGCCGAGGAACACGACGTTGCCGGTCATGTTCGCAACGAACACGTGGCCGAGCTCGAGATAGCTCACGGCGTCGACGATGCCGGTCGCGACGGTGAGCGTGACAAGCAGCGGGGCCAGTGGACCGTGCCGGTCGCCGGCTGCCGGCCAGACGGTGCGCGCGGCATCGCGCAGGAAGCTCATCCTGTGGTCAAGACCGTCTTTATGCCGTCGCCCATGAAATGCTCGCGTAGAGCGCTCGGGGCGTCGTCGAGCGGGGCCAGAGAGGTTGTGAGGGTCTCGGGGTGTAGGCGCCCCTGCGCGATCAGCTCGAGCACCTCGGGCATCAGTGCACGTACGTGCGTGCGGCCGAGGTGCAGGGTGGCGTTGCGCCCGTACATCAAGAGGAAGGGAATGCGGGCGCTGCGGTGCAGCCCGCCGGCACTCGAGCAGACGCCGTCTGGGGCGGTGCTCGCCAGCGCCAGGCCAAGCGCGTCGCCGCTCACGTCGACGACCAGCGGAGCGGGTGGCCGCCGTCGCAGCTGGCGCGGATGCAGGGCACCAAAGCCCAGGCGCTCGGCATGCGCACGGACATTGGCGCGGCTATCGGCGAGCTGGATGTTGTGAGCGCCGAGGGCCCGTGCGATCAGACCGGCGTATAGCGGCACGCTGGGTGTGAACAGCGTGCGCGAGTTCGCCGCCGCGAGGATCAAGACCTCCGCATCGGGGTCGCGCTCCAGCAGGCCGGGCAGGTGTGGCGCGAGGTGACGGTAGGCGTCGCAGATGTTGTCCGCCACCCCGACGGCGGCGACCGGATCGACTCCAGCGGGAAGCGCAACGAGCATTGCGTCGGCGTAGGGGATCGCGAGCTCGTCGGAGAAGGCACCGCCCCAGTGCCCGCCGGTGAGGCCGAAGCCGTACATCGACACCGGTGGGACGCTCGCACAGCTGCCGGTATGTCCGGCAAGACAGGGGGGACAGGCTCCGCAGCTGATCTGGAAGGGCACGATCACGCGATCGCCGACGCGCACCTTCATAACCTGCTCGCCGACCGCGAGGACCTCTGCGACGCATTCGTGCCCGAGGTGCAGCGGCAGCGGGAATTGGGTGGCCCCGAGTACCAGCGGGCAATCCAGGTCACAGGTGGAGGCCGCAATCGGATGGACAATCGCGCCCTGCGGCCCGGGCAGCAGTGGCGCCGGCGCGTGGCTCCAGCTCAGCTTCCCGCCGGGCGCGGCACTGAGTGCACGCATCTGCGGGCGGGTGGCGTGCACACGCTGGCGGCCACGGTCGCCAGCGTCCGCCAGGAGCCGCCGCAGGCGCTGCCCGCCGTCGCGCTCCAGCGCAACACGCATGCCTGCTGCTCCACTGGGCGAGAGTAGGTGGCTGTAGTGGCGCAGCCGGCCACGGGGATAGCGGGGCGAACGGCCGATCACCCCATGAGCTTAACGCGACGGCGAGGACGCGATGACGTGTAGCTTGCCGCAATGAGTGGACTGCGAGCCCCAGATACGCGATGAGGAGCGGATGCATACCGGCGCCGGGCGCAGCGACGGCGAGTCGGCGGCGTGAGCCTCGGCGAGATACTCGTGATTGCCCTTGCTGGGCTCACGGCGGGAACGGTCAACACGGTCGTGGGCAGCGGGACGTTGATCACCTTCCCGGTGCTGCTTGCCTTTGGGTACGCGCCGGTGACGGCCAACGTCTCGAACACGATTGGCTTGGTCCCGGGCTCGGTTTCGGGCGCGATCGGCTATCGGCGCGAGCTCCGCGGGCAGCGGCGCCGCGTGCTGCGCCTGGGGACGATGTCGGTCCTCGGCGGCGTGACTGGCGCGATCCTGCTGCTGGTACTGCCCGCGGCCGCCTTTACCGCGATCGTGCCCGCCTTCATCGCGATCGCGCTGGTTTTGGCGGTGTTGCAGCCGTATCTGAACCGTCGCTTGGCCGCGCGCCCAGCCAGCAGCTCGCACAAGCGTCGCGTGCTGCTTCCGCTCGCGATCTACGCGACCGGTGTCTACGGCGGCTATTTCGGTGCGGCCCAAGGGATCTTGCTGCTCGGAATCCTCGGCGTGGCGCTCGCGCAAGACCTGCATCGCACCAACGCCCTCAAGAATGTGCTCGCGGGTCTCGTCAACGGCGTGGCTGGCGTCTACTTCATGTTCGCCGCGCACGTCGAGTGGGCGCCGGCCGCGATCATCGCCGGCGCCTCGATCCTCGGTGGCCAGATCGGGTCGCGCTACGGCCGGCGACTGCCGCCGGCCGCGCTGCGAGCGCTGATCGTGGTGGTTGGTCTCACCGCGATCGTGCGCCTGCTGGCGACATGAGCTCGGCCAGCCAGCGGGCCGTGCGGGAGAGGTCGTTTTGCGTGAGGTCGTGTCCGGTGTGCGGCTCGACGTAAGCGCTGACGCGCGCACCGGCGGCGTTGAGGATCTCTGCGAGTCGTGCAGCCTGCGCCGCAGGCGCGTAGGGATCCTCTGAGCCAGAGGCGATCAGCACGTCGGTGCCGGCAAGCTTTGGGCGCCGCTCGGGCTCGAATGGCAGCACCGGGCGCAACAGGGCGGCGCCGCGCAGCAGCCCGGGCCGGCGCAAGAGCAGACCAACCGCGATGTTGGCGCCGTTGGAGAGCCCGAGCGCGACGAGTCGCTGAGGATCGAGCTCATGGGCGAGCACCGCCGACTCCAGGAAACCGGCGAGCTCCTCGGTGCGCGCCAGCAGGTCGGGAATGTCCAGCTGACCGACGGCGAGGCGACGGAAGAACCGTGGCATCCCCTGCTCGAGGACCTTGCCGCGTGGCGAGAGCAGTGCGGCCTGCGGCGCGAGCGTGTGGCCGAGAGGTAGGAGATCGTGCTCGTCGCCGCCGGTGCCGTGAAGCAGCAGTAGCGTCCAGCCACTGACTCCCGGCTCGAAAACATGCTCGAAGCCCAGGTCAGCGGCGGCCTGTTTGGGCGCCGTCATGTCTGGCCGCTGGCCGTCTGTGCCGCAGCCGGACGCCACTGGCGGATATCTGGCAGGGGGGTGAGAATCGGCTGCAGTCTGTCGCGCAACGGCTCGAACTGTGGCGGCAGCGAGAGCGCCTCACCCAGAGTTTCGAGGGGCTCATCGGCCGTGTAGCCCGCACCGTCGAAGGTGGCCAGCTCGTAGAGGATGCCGCCCGGCTCGCGAAAGTAGACGGACTCGAAGTAGAAGCGGTCGATGATCGGCGTCGGGTGCATACCGGCTTGCACGAGCCGCAGGCGCCAGTCCTCCTGTTCGCTGCGGTTGACCGACCACGCGATGTGGTGCACGGTGCCGGCGCCGGGCACGCCTCGCTCTGTGCTCTGCTCGAAGTGGATGCGCCCGCCGCGGTGCTCGCCGCGCGCCTCCCAGTCGTGCGGGGTCAGCGCGGAGAAGCCAAGTGCCTCACGCAGCAGGGTCTCGCTGCGAGCGGGGTCGGCGACGAGTGCGTGGATGGCCTCGAAGCCCTGAAGCGCGTGCTCGGTGGGAACCTCGCACGAGTGTGCGCGCAGTGGCTCATCGTCGTTGTGGACGATCGCGAGCTCGTGGGTCATGCCCTCCGGGTCGGCGAAGCGCAGCCGCGTGGGCTCGCGCTCGACCGCGACGCCCTCGGCAGAGAGGCGTGCGTTCCAGAAGTCCAGTGTGGCCTCAGAGCCGACGCGGTGGACAATGGTGGAGATCATGCCCGCGCCGGCGCGTCCGGGGCGTGCTCCGGGGTACTCGAAGAATGTGATGTCGGCGCCGGGCGTGCCGCGCTCGTCGGCGTAGAAGAGGTGGTAGAAGCTCGGGTCGTCTTGGTTGACGGTTCGCTTGACAAGCCGCAGGCCTAGTACCCGCGCATAGAAGTCGACGTTGCCGCGGGCGTCACCTGTGATCAGGCTGATGTGATGGATGCCATCGATTGAGCGCATGCCGTCCTCGATTCTCGGGGAGAGATGAGGCCAAGCTCCAACCAGCTCGGTCTCATTTAGTTGCTAGCGCAAGTATAACAAGGCCTGCATGGGCCTGATCGTGTTCTTCAGCGATCCGGATGGCGCTCAACGGTCGCTGCCCGCTCGGGGGTAGGACAGCAACTGAGGCCGTCGAGGACCGCGTTCACCGCGAGTTCCCAGCGACGATCGATCGACTCCTGCGTCGTGCCCAGGCGCCCGCTGTTCTCGGCGGCGACCAAGCCCTGGGCAAGGGCGACAAGCACGTGCGCGATGTCGGTCGCCTCGCCGTGCAGGAGGCCGACATCGGTGCAGCGGCGCACGTGCTCGACGATGAAGCTTCGCACCGAACCGCTGGCCTGTTCCTCGGAGCGACTGGGATCGAAATCGCTGAAGGGCCGCGAGAACATGACCTGCGCGAGCGTCGGATTCTCGCGGACAAAACCCCGGTAGATCGCGACGATTCTCAGCAGATCCTCGCGCGGGTCGGGGGAGTCCGCAAGCTCCTGGAGCTGGCGGCGCAGCAACCGAAATCCTTGGAAGAAGACCTCGCGAACGAGCCCGGCCTTGTCGCCGAACAGCTCGTAGACCGCGGGAGTGGAGGTTTCCGCCTCGCGAGCGACGCTTCTGGTCGTAAAGCCCGCCACCCCATCTCTGGCCAGCAGCTCGACGGCGACGGAGAGCACGCGGTCGTGCAGCTCGGGAGTCCGCTGCTTGGGCCTGGGCATGACACAACCATACCCGGAACCATGTTCCGGAACGTCGTTACGTTATAGGATACGGCTCCATCCCCAGCGCACACAGGAGGTAAGCGATGAGCGAACTTGCGACATATGAGCTCGACGGGCCGGTCGCCACGATCACGATGGACGACGGCAAGGTCAACGCCTTCTCGATCCCAATGCTGCAAGCGATCCACGCGGCCTTCGATCAGGCCGAGCGCGACCGCGCGACGGTTGTGTTGAGCGGTCGTGAGAACTACTTCTCGGCGGGATTCGACCTCAAGGTGTTCGCAAGCGGCGAGGTGGATCGGGTGATCGAGATGTTGAGCCTCGGGGCGACATTGGCGGAGCGCATCCTTGCGTTCCAGACCCCGGTCCTCGCGGCCTGCACTGGCCACGCCGTCGCTGCGGGATCGTTCATGTTGCTCGCGGCAGATACGCGCATCGGTGTCGACGGGCCCTTCCAGATGGGGCTCAACGAGGTGAAGATCGGGCTGACCGTGCCCTGGTTTGCAATCGAACTCGCACGTCAGCGGCTCGCACCGGCGCACTTCTCACGGGCCGTCATCGGCGCCACGATGTATGGACCGACCGATGCCATCGCTGCCGGCTTCCTTGACCGCGTGGTTACGGCTGAGGAGTTGCGCGCCGCCAGCATCGAGGAGGCCGGTCGCCTGGCTGGGCTCAATCCGGCCGCGTACGCCGCCACCAAGCTGCGCGTCCGCGGAGACGCCCTGCAGGCATTGCGCTCGGCAATCGAGACGGAGCTCACCGTCGAGGGTCTGGGTGGGGCACAAGCGCCGGCATGAGCCGGGAGTTTCCCCCTGAAGTCACTGACCCGCGCTGGCTTGCGACCACACCAGGACGGGCCCCGAGGCGCTGAGCCTGACGCTCGTCCCAGGCGCTAGCCGGGAGTCGCCGAGGGTCCGCACGAGCAGGGGCTGCCTAGTCTGCTCGTCCCCGATCTGTACATGCAGGACTGCGTCGTGGCCGTGGTATCCACTGCGGAGGATCCGCCCGGGGAGCCCCTCCTGTGCCTCGGCGGAGTGCAGCTCGATTTGCTCGGGGCGCACCAGGACGGTCACCGCGGATGAGTTTGGCAGCGGATCGCCATGCCAGAGGGCGGCAAGTCGCCCGAAGGGTGTCTCGACGAATGCGCCGTCCAGTACGCCCTCGATCAGGTTCGCCTCGCCGACGAAGCGCGCAAGCTCATCGTCGATCGGGCGCGCGTACAGGCTCTGGGGTGTGGCGCACTGAGCGATCCGACCATCACGGAGCACGGCGACCAGGTCGGCCAGCGAGAGCGCCTCGTCCTGATCGTGGGTGACGAGCAGCGTCGTCGTTCCCGACGCGCTGAGGATGCGCTGGACCTCCTCGCGGACGCTGACACGCATGTGCGCATCCAGCGACGCGAATGGCTCATCCAGGAGCACGATGTCGGGTTCGATGGCAAGCGCTCGCGCCAGCGCAACGCGCTGCTGCTGTCCGCCCGAGAGCTGGTGGGGGTAGCGACGCGCGAGATCCGCCAGGCCGACCAACTCGAGCATGTCCTTGGCACGCTTGCGCCGGAGTGTCCGCGAGAGCCCGAACCCGACGTTGGCCGCAACCGTCAGGTGCGGGAAGAGGGCGCCCTCCTGGGGGACGTAGCCGATCCGGCGGTACTCGGGGTGGATGTGAGCACCCTCGTCGTCTACGACTTGCTCGCCGATCTTCACGCTTCCTCGATCCGGTCGATCGAAGCCCGCAAGCAACCGCAGCAGCGTCGTCTTGCCGCTTCCCGACGCTCCAAGGATCGCGGTTAGCGATCCCGCTGGCACGCTTAGATCCAGATCGGCCAGGACAGGATGAGCCCCAAAGCTCTTGCAGAGTCCGCTGATCGTGAGTCCGCTCGCCGGCGCTGGGCGCGCGACCTGCACATCGGTCGTGCTGGCGCCCAGGAGAGGATCCTCAGCTCGCTCGCTTTGTCCGGTGATGCCACTCATCGTGCCATCCCTCCATTGGCGGGCAGCCGGTCGAAGAAGCGCCCGAGCACGTAACTCGGGACGGCTGCGATCGCGATCATCGCCAGCGCGAAGGGCGCGGCTTGCCCGTAGGAGAGGTTCTGCTGGTAGGCCCAGAACTGGGTCGCGAGCGTCTGCACGCCGGTCGGGATCAGGATCAGCGTGGCCGTCAACTCGGTTACGGCTGAGAGGAAAACCAGCGAGAAGGCGGCAGCGAGGCCTGGGGCTATGAGCGGCAGCGTGACCCGCCAGAGGACCGCGAGACGCCCGCGACCCAGCGAGCGCCCGATCTCCTCGAGGCCAACCGGTGCCTGTGCGATCGAGGCTCGCACACCGACGAGCGCCAGCGGAAAGAACAGAATCGCGTAGGCGATTACCAGCAGCGGCGCGCTCTGGTAGAGGAAGCCGTTCGCGTAGCGCTCGCTGAAGTAGGAGAGCGCCAGTGCGATCACCAGCCCAGGCATCGCCAGCACGAGGAATGTGCTGCGCTCGAGCAGTCGGTACACACGTCCATGGTGGCGGATCGCAAGCAGTGCCACCGGTAGCGCCATTGCGGTGGAAAGAGTCGCGGCGATCGCGCCGTAGAGCGCGGTGTGCCAGGTCGCGTCCAGCAGCGAAACTCCGGTCAGAAAGGCCTGGCCCCCGCGGAGGATCCAATAGACGCTCGAGCCGATCGGGACTCCGAGGGCCAAGCCGACGAGCACCGCGAAGCCGCCCAGCACGGGCATTTTCGCATGACCTAGTCGATGAGGGCGGGCGACGCGCTGGGCGTGGGGACCGGATCTGCTCTGCCGGCCGCGGCCTCGCGCCAGGCCCTCGCCGCCGAGCACCAGGAAGCTGATGAGCACCAACACCAGCGACAGCGCGGAGGCTGTCGGCACGTTGAAGGAGACGTTGAACTCCGTGAAGATCTCAGTAGTGAAGGTCTGATAGCCGAGGATCTCAAAAGCCCCGTACTCCGCGAGTAGCACGAGCGCGACCAGCAGACAGCCACCCAGAATCGCCACCCGCGCCTGCCCGAGCGTGATTCGCCAGAAGGCTCGCAGGCGGCCCATGCCGAGGCTGCGCGCCACCTCCTCCTGGCCGGGGTCGGCGTTGCGGAAGCTGGCCGCGACGGGCAAGTAAACAAGCGGATAGACCGCCAAGGTCATCACAACCACAGCGCCACGGAAGCCCTCGATCCAGGTACTGAGCGACGCCCATCCGAAACTCACCACGAAGTCGGGAATCGCCAGCGGAATGACCACCAGCACGGCCCACACGCGGCGACCGGGCAGATCGGTTCGCTCGACGAACCACGCCGCCGCCGTGCCGATTACGGCGCACAGGGCGGTCACCACGACCGTAAGCCGGACCGTGTTCCAAAGCAGGCTGGCCGTGAGCTCCCGGAAGATGAGATGCAGGACTGTCGAGACTCCGGCCCCGTGCGCCTCGAACAGCAAGAAAGCGAGCGGCGCGAGCAGGACCACGGCGACGGCTGCGCTGAGCGCTACCAGCACCCATGGCCGCGGGGCTCCCCGCGCCGCAGGGGGAGGACTGGCAGGGACCGCCGGCGGCCGCGCGACGGTAGTGGTTGCCGGTACTCCCATCTCTAGTGAAGCCCTCGCATGCTGCTTCTCACAACAGTCCCGCTTCGCGTAGCAGCCCAATCGCGGTCGATCCGTCGCCGAGCTGCGGAATCGTGATCGAGTTTGGTTGCAGCTTCCCAAAGGGGGTCTCGGGTGCGGCGGTGGTGATCGTGGGAACGACCGGATACTCGAAGCTGAGTGAGTGCGCGATTATCTCCTGTCCCTGGTGACTTACGAGGAACGCGAGGAACTTCTGCGCAGCGCTCTGGTTCTTCGAGGATTTGAGGATCGCTGCACCGGAGACGTCGATCACATAGCCGGGATCCCGCGGTGCGAAATAGGCGAGCTTGGAATGGATGCTGCCAGAGCCGAGCTCAGCTTTCATGCGGTACCAGTAGTACTGGTTGATCACGCCGAAGGCGGCGGCGCCGCGGTTGACCTCACTCGCGATCGTCTCGTTGTCCGGGTAGATGTGACCGCTGGCGTTCGCCTTGATCGCTTCGAGCCATTTCAGCGTTGCGGCGCGGCCATCGGTACGAGCGACCGAGGTGACGATCGGCTGGAAGTCCGTCTCGCCCGCCGCGATCGCGAGCTTGCCCTTGTACTCGGGATTGGCCAGCTGGAGAACCGATTTCGGGAGTTGGCTAGCGGAAATCAGACTGGGGTTGTAGATGAGCACGCTGACCCGCGTCGAAACCGCGAGCCACTTGCCCTGGGGAGAATCGAACTTGCTGGGTGTGACGGCGAGCGTCGCGGAGTCCACGGGGGAGAGCAGGTTCTTGTTCTGTAGGTACTCCAGCGCCGGGGAGTTCTCGGTGTAGATGACATCCGCCGGCGAGTTGTCTGCCTCGGTGACGATCTGGTCGGCGAGGGTGTCCTCGTCGTTGCTGCGTACGTTGACGGTGATGCCGGTGGCCTTCTCAAAGGCCGTGACAAGCGTGTCCGTCGTCTGTACGTGCTGGCCGTTGTAAAGGACGAGCGACTGGCCAGAGTCCGAGGAGGAGTTGCCGCAGCCAGACAGCGGGATTCCTGCGAACACGAGTCCTGCGGCGAGCAAGCCCAGGTGATGCTTTCTCATCTAGATGTGGCCTCCGTGTAGTGGGTCTCGAGTCCGCGGCCAGCGGGGACTCGGTCGCAACGGTGGATTGGTCGGACTGGCTTTCCGCCAGACGGGTATCGGCATGAAATCCGACTGGATGACTCGGGTATCATGCGGGGCACCGTATCACATACTTAGGGCACCCTAATTTGGCGGTCTGGTGGGCCGATTGCTGCGGATCACGGCCGCCGCGCGAATCCACGGATTGCTGAGGTGTCTGTCAAGCTCAGGCACCGTGATGCGCTTTGAGAGCTGGGACGGGACCAAGATCGCCTACCAGGAATGGGGCACGGAGACCACGCTTACGCTGATGCCCGCGGTCCTGCACCACGGCTTTGTCGCCAACGCGCAAGCGAACTGGGTAGCGACAGGCGTCGTGCAGGCGCTGCTCGCAGCGGGTCGCAGGGTCGTTGCGCTCGATGCTCGGGGCCACGGAGAGTCCGAGAAGCCGCACGATCCGGCGTGCTACGGCGAGCAGTTGATGGTGCGCGATCTTGCCGTCCTGCTCGACAGGCTCGAAGTACAGCAGGTCGATCTCGTCGGCTACTCGATGGGAGCGATCGTCGCCTTGCTTTGCGCGAGCTGCGATGCGCGGGTGCGGCGCTTGGTGGTGGGAGGTGTCGGCGCGGGCGTCGTCGAGTGCGGCGGGGTAGATAGACGAGCGGTCTCAAACGATGCAATCGTCGAGGCGCTCGACACCGACGATCCAGCTGGCATCGAGAGCCCCGAGGCCCTCGCCTTCCGCAACCTGGCGGACTTCCTGCACGCTGACCGGATAGCGCTCTCGGCCCAGGCGAGGTCTGTCTACAGGGGAGGCGTGGACCTACAGCGCATCTCTGCTCCGACGCTGGTCCTGGCTGGCAGCGAGGATCCGATGGCAGTACGTCCCGAGGTCCTCGCCGAGGCGATCCCGAACGCCAGCCTGCAGACGCTCGCAGGCAACCACGTCGAAGCTCTGGGTGACCCCAACTTCTCGCGCTCGCTGGTCGACTTCTTGGCTTAGCGCAGCTGCCCCGCCCAGAAGTCGACCGTCTCGCGCTCGTGACGGAGTCCGAGTTCGAGTGCCAGACGAGCACCGAGCGGGCCGTCCGCGGTACTTTGCGAGAGCAGCAGCTCGTATTCGGAGAGCCGCTGGCGGTGGATCTCTATCTGCGTCTCGGCCAGCGCGCGGGGATCGGCGCCGAAAAAGAGCTTGAGCAGCGCCAGGTCGCGCAACATGTAGAGCTCGGTCGTCGGGGCAGCCAGCCAGACCTGCAGGGCGTCGCGACCGCGGTCGGTGAGCGAGTAGAGCTTGCGGCGCCTACCGTCCTGCTCGCGCTGCTCGGTCACGTAGCCGGCGCGTGCCAGCCGGGCCGGCTCGGCGTAGAGCTGAGAGTGGGGGAGCGACCAGAAGTGTCCGACGGAGGCTGAGACCATCAGCTTGAGGTCATAGGGAGTGGCCTGTCCCGATAGCGAGAGCAGGCCCAACACGATGTGGGAGGTGGGGGTGAGCTCTATCTGTGCAGGGGTCTGGGAGGCCATTGACTTAATCCGATTCGGACGGTATGTTTAGGACTATTGCGAGGTGAGAGAGACCGAGCGAGCTTAGAAGACCCGCGAAGCCGGAGGTGAACGATGCGCAGCAGGGCGTTCTTGTTGCAGGGCTTGCTCGTCACGGCGGCACTGGTATTTGCGGCCAGTGCGGCCGCCACACCAACGGCGACCCTCATAGTGACCCCTCTCCCGATCCCAGGATTCCCCGGGACGGGTGACATCCTGGGTGCCGGCACGGCAGTGGAAGTTCAGGTCAGGATCAGCGGCAGCGAATACGGCGGCTACCCATCCCCGCTCACCGAAGCCATCTTTTACGCTCCGGCGGGCGTCAAAGTGCAATCCGCGGGGTTTCCCACGTGCGCGCCAGCAGTGCTCGAAGCCGACGGATCCGGGGGTTGTCCCAAGGATTCGCGTGTCGGCCCAATCGGGGAAGGACTGGGCGTGGTCAGCTTTGGCTCTGAAAGGGTCAATGAGAAGGTGTCGATCCAAGGGTTCTTTGCTCCGAGCGGCGGCCTGAGCTTTTATGTCGTAGGCAGCACGCCGACGTCCTTTCAAATTCTCGAAAAAGCAGCATGGGGCACCGCCCGTGCGCCCTATGGGCCGGAGCTTGCCGTTGAAGTGCCGCTTGTCGAAACCGTACCCGGAGCCAACGACGCATCGATCCTGTCCTTCCGGGTCAAGGTCGGCGCGGCCTATCGGAAAGGCAAGAAGACAGTGTCCTATCTGACCTTGCCCAAGCATTGTCCCAAAGGCGGCTATTCGGTCAAGATGGAACTGAAGTTCTTGAGCGGCGAAACGGTTACGACCGCTTATAGGGGTCCGTGCCCCCGGCACGGATGAGACTACAGCCCGCGAGCGAAGTGATGGGAGTAGATCGCCAACCCGTGATTGTGGTAAAGACGGTGCGCGTCAAAGCGCTCTGGGCCGGTACCTGAATCCAGGTGCAATTGAGCGCACCCGAGACGCTTGCCCTCCTGCTCGAGCCAGTCGAGCAGCGCGCCGGCGCGGCCTTGGCGGCGGGCGCCGGGTGCAGTTGAGAGGTCGTCGATGTAGAGGAAATGGCCTGCCGCCAGGCTGTCGCACTCACGAAAGCCCGCAACCGCAAGGGCCTCGGCGCGAGCGCTGGTGAAGGCGCCTACGAGCCTGTAGCCGCCGGGACGCAATACGCCATCGATATATTCGACGAACTCCTGCTCGCTGGCGAAGGCGCTGCGCAGCGAGTGCATCGCCGGATGAGCGAGTTGCGTCTCGCCTACAAGCAACTCACGAACCGAAAAGTCCTGTGCCGCACCCATGCCGGGGAACTATAAGCTGAGAGCATGCGGGCAGCGGCGATGAACGCGGCAACTACTCGGAGTGGACCGTTTGCGCGACTACCGCCGCGCGCACGCCGCGGCACTCTGTGGGCAGCCGTGGCTGGCTGGGTCGCACTGCTAATTCCATTGCTCGCGCTGGAGCGCGAGATGAAAGCGACCGGCGGCCCCGGGATCATCCCGTTCGAGGTCGCGGGCAGCGAGCAGCGTGCCAAGCGGATCACACAGCGCTGGGGCGCATCCGGTCAAGCAGCGGCGCGGCGTTCGCTGCTCCTGGACTACCCGTACCTGGTGGGGTACGCGACGTTGCAGGCGATCGCGTGTGAAATGGCTGGCGAATCAATGCGCCGGCAGGGCTTCGAGCTGCGCGGCGGTGCCGCAGCGGCCCTCGCCTGGGGGCAGCTGGCGGCCGGCGGTTTCGATGCGATCGAGAACGCGGCGCTGCTCGGGGTCCTCGCGGGGCGCAGTGAGCGACTACCGGCGCTCGCCCGCGCCTGTGCGACCGTGAAGTTCATGCTGATCTTCAGCGGCTGGGCTTATGGTCTGCTGGGGCTGGCGAGCAGGCGTCACGCAGACCACGCCTCGGATTAGGCGCTTACACGCATCAGGACGCCAATGCGGCCTTCAGGGGGACGTGCTCGGTGTGCCCGAAGCGCTCGCGGTACTCCGCCGGTCCGATGCCGACGATGCGCAGGAATGCGCGGCGCATCGTCTCGGCGCTGCCAAAGCCGCACTGTGAGGCCACGGCC
Organism: Solirubrobacteraceae bacterium; assembly: GCA_036501715.1. Taxonomy (GTDB): domain Bacteria; phylum Actinomycetota; class Thermoleophilia; order Solirubrobacterales; family Solirubrobacteraceae; genus Palsa-744. Next base: position 52,891 of record DASXZV010000038.1, read on the forward strand.
TCGATCGGGACGAAGTTGTCCTCGAGTAGCGCGCGCGCCGTCTCGACGCGCACGCGCTCGACGAAGCGCGCGGGCGTCGTACTCGTCTGCTCTGCGAACAAGCGCCGCAGGTGGCGCTCGGAGAGCGCAGCCCGTCGTGCGAGCTGGGTCTGGCGGTGGTCGGCCGCCGGATCGGCGACGATCTCATCGAGTACCGCTCGAATCTGTGCGCCGACCGTCACCGGCAGCGACAGGCGCTCGGAGAACTGCGATTGCCCGCCGGGCCGCTGTAGAAAGACGACTAGCCAACGGGCCACCGTGCGAGCCACCTCGGCGCCATGATCGTCCTGTACGAGTGCGAGCGCGAGATCGATGCCGGCGCTGACACCGGCCGAGGTCGTCGTCGAGCCATCGCGCACGAAGATGCGGTCCGGCTCGACGCGGATCTCGGGATAGCGCTGCGCCAGCTCTGCGCAGAACGCCCAGTGAGTCGTCGCGCGGCGCCCGCGCAGCAGCCCGGCCTCGCCCAGCAGGAAGGCGCCGGTGCAGACGGAGCAGGTGCGTCGCGCGCCCGTCGAGAGCACACGTATGCCGTCGAGCAGGCGCGCATCGGTCATGACTTCGCGGATGTTCATGCCGCCCCCGGCGATGACGGTGTCCAAGCCCCGCGGCTGCGCGTTTGCCAGCGCGACGTCCGCCGAGATGCGCAGCCCCGAGCCACTCCTCACGGCACGACCGCCGCGGCTGGCCAGGAGTACGCGATAGCGGCTGTCCCCGAGTACGCGGTTGGCGGCGTCGAAGACCTCGGCGGGCCCGACGAGGTCAAGCAGCTGCATACCCTCAAAGGCTACGAGTACGACTCGACGCTCACGAGATCTCACAGGCATAGTCTCGCGCGTGAGGGCTCAGTCCGCAAGGACCACTAACCCTCGGATCCGGACATATTCTCGGATGGCACTCGCCGTTGGCATTAGAAGTCTTGCGATGAACTTCGAGCGTCCGCACCGCCTCGCCGCCAGCGTCCGTGGGGAAGCATGAGATGAGCGGCTCACTTGGAAGCTGGGCGTGGGCGCAGCGGACGCACGGGCGCCTACGCCGGCGCGACCGGGCACAGTTGATACGCCAGGCGGCACTCGCTCAACTTGCCCAGTTGCCCGGACCCTGGCGGCGTGCGCTGCTCGGGGAGAAGCTCTCGCTGACACTGCCCGCGCCTCCCGATAGCGCGCTGGCGCGCTCGGCACAGGAGCGGGTGGCAGAGCTATCGACAGCGGGCCTGTACGCGCACTGCGAGCGCACGTGGCTGTTTGCGACGCTGTTCGCGCAGCGTGACCGGATCGCCCATGATGAGGAGCTGCTGTATCTGACGTGCATACTGCACGACATCGGCCTTACCGAGCCCCATAACCACGTCGAACCGGCGGCGCAGTGCTTTGCCGTGGAGGGCGCCCGCGCCGCATATCGCCTGCTGCTTGGGCAGGGTGAGCACGAGGACCGCGCGCTTACGGTCGCCGAGGCGATCTGCATGCACTTGAACATCACCGTCCCCAGGAGCGCGGGCGGCGAGGCACATCTGGTCAACAAGGGCGCGATGCTCGACGTGATCGGCCGCTACGCGAACGAGCTGCCAGCGGCGAGCATGCACCAAGTCCTGGAGCGCTGGCCGCGCGCGGGACTGTCCGAAGGGCTGCTTGCGCCAAGCCTCGCACAGGCTCAGACCCGGCCGCACTCGCGCGTAGCCTTTATGCAGCGCCTGCCCAAGGCCGCCGAGCGCGTGGCGGCAAATCCTCTGAACCGCATCGGCGTCTGACTCAGATCAGGCGTGCCCTAGGCAAACTCGCGATAGGAGAGGCCCTTGTCAGATCAGCACGCCCCGGCTGAGCAGGCCACCTTGGCGCCATATCTGTGGCGCTCCCCACTGCTCGGCGAGCTACGCGAGCTGACGCTCAGGCAGGGACCGCTGCAGTACTTTGAACGCGGCGAGGGTCCCGTGCTCGTCTTCGCCCACGGATGGCTGGCCAACGCGAACCTGTGGCGGACAGTCGTCGATCTGCTCGCCGAGCGCTTCAGGTGTATCTCCCTGGACTTGCCACTGGGGTCCCACCGCGTCGCGATGAGCGAGTCGGCCGATCTCACCCCGGACGGCTGCGGTGGGTTGATCGGCGATGCTCTGGAGGCACTCGACCTAGCGGATGTAACGCTGATCGGCAACGACTCCGGTGGCGCGTACTCGCAGATCGCGCTCGCGGCGCGGCCTGCTCGCATAGCCAGGCTGGTGCTGAACTCGTGCGAGACGCCCTTCGACGAGTTCCCGCCGCCGCCCTTCGACGGGCTGCCGCAGGCTGCCCGGGAGACGGAGGTCCTGGGCAACCTATTCGGGGCGCTGCGCGACCGTGAGGTACGGGCTACGCCGCTCGCCTATGGGCTGCTGATCAAGCACCCGGTCGATGACGTCGTCTCGGACTCCTACGCGCTTGCCTGCCTGCACAACCCCGATGTCTTGCGCGATACGAGCAAGGTGATGAGCACGGCGGCTTCAGCTCCGGTGCATCGCGCGGGTCGCCGCCTGATCGCAGAGTTCTCACGCCCGGTCCTATTTGCCTGGAGCCCAGAGGATCGGGTCTTCCCGGTGGCGCACGCCGAACGCTACGCCGCCCAGCTAGCCGATGGGCGCGTGGAGTTGATCGCCGATGCTTACAGCTTTACGCCGGAGGACCAGCCGCGGGCACTTGCGCTTGTGATCGAGCGGTTCGCGACACGCTGACGGCTGCCCACGGGTCAGCGGTCGCCGCTCGGCCTCCTGATGGATGCCGACCTCGCGATGCTGCTTACTGCTGTTCATGTCGCTGCTGACTATCTCGCGCCACAGAAGCCGGTGAACGACAGAGGGCAAGATGACCATTCATGCACGACTGTGTAGCCTTCGTGGCCAACTAGGGGGTGTGTGTGAGTCAGTTGGTGGCGGTAGTCCGTATTCGGCGTATGTTGCTCTGGGTCGCGGTCATGAGCGGAGCCCTCATGGGTTTCGGGGCAGCCGCTGCCGCGAATGCGTTTTCGACCCAGGACTGCGAACCGAATGGGTGTTGGAGCGGCACCGTGACGGTGACGGAGCTAGGCGAAAACGAATACTACCCGGACGACGTGCACTTTGGGGGAGAAGAGCTGTTCGAAAAGGTCATCGGCGAATGGACATTCTCCCTCTTTACTCCCGAAGAATATTTATCCGAAATGCCCGGCGCTCCGCCGCCACCACCACCGACAGGAACGATATCGTTGACGGCCGCGAACGGGGAAGCTTGCAAACGGTTTCTGACGGTCAACCAGCTCCAGTGGACCTCGACTGAACATCGAATCCTCGTCGAACACAACCAAGACAATACCGGGTATCGGGTGCTTACCGGCTGGGATGTCGGCGTCTTTGGCTATGGGCCAGAAACGCAGGTCACCGAACCACTCATTTGCGATGGCAACGGTCTCGGCTTCCACTTCGGCGACCCAAGCGAACACGCAGTTCTCAGCGACGCCTTCGGAGGCAGTTCCGACTCGATCCCGTTTCAACCGGTGGGTGCCGATCCTGACCACCTTGTCGGCACCGAGTACTTTCAGACGGGAAATGTGTGCGTACCAGCGACGGAAGCGCGCTGTGAAGACTCCGGATCGATGACGTACGATCTGCATCGGTGCGAAATCCGGCCAGGCGGCGAATCGCCGAACTGCCTTGCTCCTACCTGCCAAGGGGAGGGCCTCGAAGGCGCCTACCCCAGCTGCCATGTTTGTGAAACCCCTGCGTGCCTAAAGGAAGCCGAACAGCGCGAAGAAGAAGGCATCAGGCGCCTGGAAGAACTAGATCGAGAAGAAGCCACGAAGACGAAGGCGTTCGAAGAAGAACTCGCAAAGGAAAATGCAGCAAAGACACGCACCGCCAAGGTTGAAGAAGAAGCCAAGAAGCATGAAGAAGAGCAGATGGTTCGGCTCGAGATCTCTCCGGGGTGGGGCAAGGTGACGAGCAGCCCAGTAGGAATCGATTGTCCGAGTAAATGCGAAGCCTACTATCGAAAAGGTACGCGGGTGACGCTGAGCGCAACCACCGACGGCAACCATCACCAGCTTGGATTCACGACGGTGCATGGCAACGTCTGCGTAGGCAGTGGCTCTTCGTGCGCCGTCGACCTGCTCCTCGATGAAATAACGCTCCTGAGACCGCTTGAACCGGAAAGATGGAAACTGTTTAGTCCGGGAGAAAAGGTAGATATCGCGGGATATGGGGCCGACGCAGCGGAGAACGGGGCAGTTGGGTGCGCAGTGAGTGCCGCCATTCTCGCCGGTGCAGCCGAGGCTGGCTTCGCTGAGTACGGAGCAAAGTTGACTTTGGATCAGTTCTCGGAGTCGCTCGGTCTAAAGGACTGGAGAACCCTTGCTTATTTCATAGGAGATACCCTTGTACCTGGTCTTGGCGAGACGGCCAACGGCCTGGTGCTCATCAACGAGGCACAGGCGGAGGAGTTGGAGGCTCGTGTCAGCAAGGCTTTTGACTTCGCATTCGGAAACTGTGCGCAGGGAGCGGCCGAGACGGTCGCTGCCGGGATATTGCTTGTTATCGATCCTCGGGATCCCCACGGCGAATCGGTGGCGCTTCCGCTCAAACGCAAGCCCCTGAGCGAACCAAGGTGCAAAGCGCCTGGCGCGCCCCAGAGGCACGCATGCGCAGCTCTGCACAAGGCAGGCAGGGCATACCGCAGCGCGTCGGAACGGATGGCGTCGATCACCGAAGCACTGGCGATCACGGCGAACCGCTTCGCGACGGCGGCAAAGGCGGCTGAGGAACCCGAGATGAAGTTGCAGCGGGCTGTAACGAGGGTCCTGGATGACGAGGCCGCCCGCGCATTTCAAGCGAGCAATCAGACATCGCTCAGACTTGCTCGGACGCTGAAGAGCGCGAGAGTGGATGTGACGTTCTCGCCTGAGCAGATCCGGGCCGGGCAGGAAGCGTTGCGTGCCCCGGGCGCACTGTCGACGAGCCAAACGGCGCAGCTGATGGCGCGAGACGTTGTCAACACCCCGGAAGAGTTGGGCGAGGCGATAGTTGCGATGGAAGCGACAGCGCCGACCAGGGCGATCAGTCTTCAGGAAGTCCTATCGCAGAAAATGTCAACCGCCGGGCTGCAGGCCGGCGCAGACAAGCTGAGACCGGCTGAACTGAAGCTGATCATCACGGCGCTCTACAGGCAGCATGAGCTCTCGAGCGCTGCGAAACGTCTTCTCAGCCAGAGCTCGAACAGGAGCACGCTGAGGCGCGCCCTGCCGGCGGTAACGCAAGCAGCCTCACGTGAATTTCTCGCGACCGCGATCGGCTTGATCTAAGTCTTGGGCTGGGGACTCGAGATGCCACTGTGGCGGTACCGAGCGCAGCCGCTTGACAATTTGGCGAAGCCAGTCCCTAGTAGAGGACGGCGCGCTGAAGGCCGCTAATCGCCTCGCGTTCGAGCTCTTGCATGCCCTCAGCATGGGCGTAGGCCGCGAGCGTGGCACAGAGGAAGAGCGCCAATACGCGGGCGCGGATTAGTTCGTCGTGCTCGATCGACCCGTAGGCCGTGAGGAAGGCGGCGCGCCCCGCCGGTGGAAGCAGGCTCCAGTAGAGCGAGAGGTCTATGCAGGGGTGAGCGCGGCATGTATCTCCCCAGTCGATGACGCCAGTGAGCCCTCGGGCTTCATCGACCAGCAGGTGTCGGATGTGGAGGTCGCCATGGACAAGTACGATCTGCGCCGCCGCGGGGAGCTGCTCGGCCTCTTCGAGCAGTTCGCCGACCCAGCCGGGTGCGGCCCATTGTGTTGCGACCTCGGCAAGCGCCTCCCTGGTCATCGGCACACGCACTGCCATGTCGGCTCGGCGCAGGGGATCGACGGGGAGCGCCTGCGCAAGGTGGAGTGGCAGGTTGTGCAGCGTACGCAGGAACAGCCCGAGCAGAGGTGCAAGCGCGGTGCGCTGCGCTTCGCTGTAGCGCGCCTCGGCGAGCTCGCAGCCTGTGATCAGCCGGCTGCCGAACCACGGCCAGCGAAACAGGTCCGATGGGCGACCCACGTGGGTTGCCTCAGGGATCGCAAGCGGTAGGTGTGGCGCCAGGGCGGGGAGGATCGCGATCTCCCGTTCGACTCCTGGGATTGCGATCTCGCGACGCGGAAAGCGGAAGGCGATCCCGTCGGCTGTGGCCCACACGGTGTTATCCCAACCCGCGCCGATACGTCGCAAGGTGTGCCAATCAAGCGTCGGGAAGTGAGTGCGGATCAGCGTACGGGCGAGCCTCTCATCGACGTCCACCTCGGGGTCCCAGGCAGGCATGGTCAGGATCTTCCCAGTCCGTCGTGCAGATGCTGGGCGGGTGACCCGATCTGTGTGGCTAGGCTCACAAGATGAGCCTCGATTTGTGCGTCCTGCTCTGGGCCAAGCCGCATGCCGCGGCAGCGCTCGTGGAGTACGAGGACAGGGTGCTGGAGTTGCTGGCCGATCACGGTGCGTGCACGCTTCAGCGAGCGCGGACGGACGGGACGGACGGAACGGACGGCGCGCCCCTCGAGGTCCAGATCCTGCGGTTTCCTTCGCAAGTGGCTCTGGATGACTACATGGCAGATGAGCGCCGCACCGCCTTGGCGGAGCTGCGCGGGGCGGCCATCGCTCGTACCGAGGTGATCCCGATCACGCTGGTCTGAGCGGTCGGCGCGGGGCCGGACCGCTCGAGTCTAAGAAGCGCCTTCAATCAAGTAGGCGTGCCGGCGTCACCAACGGTAGGCAGGCTCCTGGCTCCGCGACTTGCATGCTCGCGGAAATGCTCGACAACGGCCTCTGGGGCCTCGATCTGAGGCCAATGTCCGATCGTCGGGTCGAGCAGAATGACATCGGGCGCTGGGATGAGCTCGAGGTAGCGGTCAGCCATGTGCTGTCCGGAATTGGGGTCGTAGGGGCCGTTGATGAGCCTCATCGGCACGCTTGTGTTCCGCATCGCCTGCACCCAGCGGTTGCGGTGACGCTCGCGGTCGAGCATGAACCGGCCGACCTTGTGCAGGACCCGCTTACCGTCGTTGTACTCCAAGATCTCGTGAAACTTCACGAATAGCTCTGGTGAGGGCTTGGTGTGAGGCCCGAACATCTCCGCGATCGTGCGCGTGGTCAACTTCCGGGACACAGATGTGCGCCGGAGTCCGGCGAGAACACCTCCCAGTGGCGTCCGCGACGCCAACGTCTGGGCGAGCCTCGGGGTGTAGGCCTCGTAGAAGAGGCCCCCGTTCAGATAGGTGATGGAGTCGATCCCAAGCGAGTCGTGCGGGGGTACCGAGGAAGATTGCTCCTCGTGTCGGGCAAGCATCTCCTGGACGACGGAGACGCCGACGTCGTGGCACAGCACGTGACACGCGCTGACGCCGAGCTTACGCAGCAGTGCTTCGTGCATATCCGCGTGATCGTGAACGGAATACTCATACGCCGCCGGCTTCTCCGAGAAGCCCATGCCCAGCATGTCCGGCGCGATCACCGTGAAGTGGCTCGTGAGCTCCGTCCAGATCCCCGACCAGTCGTAGGAGTTGAAGGGGTATCCGTGTACGAGCAGGAGGTTGGGCCCAGCGCCCTCCTTGACGAAGAACACATCGAAGCCGAGGTAGTCGAAATACTCGCCCTTTGCCTTCCATCGTTCTAGGTCGGGATGCACCGAGTGCCTCCTCCGGATCGCCGCGCGGGGGACATCTTCACAACCTTACCCGGCACGCTGCTCAGCGTCGCGGCCATGACTTTGCGTTCCGCCTTCGCGAAGGTTTAGGATCAGGACCAACGGCGCACTTGGCGTCGAGATGGCGAATTCGCGTCAGGAGGAAGCAATGGGCTTCGACCAATATCACGAGCCTCCGCAAGAGTTGCCCGAGCAGACTCGAACGTTTGCGCGCCTTTGCGCGTCGCTGACCGAGGAGGCCGAAGCCATTGGCTGGTACGAGCAGCGTCTGGCAGTCGAGCGGGACGCCGAGGCGCGTGCGGTCATGGCCGACGCCGTCGGCGAGGAGTACAAGCACTTCAGCATGGATCTCGAGTTCCTGCTGCGGCGCACGCCGAAGTGGCGGGAGATCGCGCAGGGAGTGCTATTTCAGGCGGGCGACATCGTCGAGAATGGGGAGGCCGCCGAGGCGGCCGCTGGTGACTCCGGTGACGCGACGAGGAGCGAGTCAAGCGGCGCCGCGCTCTCCGAAGGCTCGCTAGGAATCGGCAGCCTGAGGGGGACGGGACTATGAGCTCCACCCACCTGCTGCGCGAGCACGCACCGATAACAGCAGCGGGTTGGCAAATGATCGACGAGGAGGCACGCCAGCGACTGCTTCCCGGTATGGCGGCCCGCCGGCTGGTTGACTTCCGAGGCCCTCACGGCTGGGAGCATTCGGCCACGAATCTGGGCCGCGCGGAGACCGTACGGGCAACCGCTCTCGCGGGCGTTGAGGCCAGTCGCCGCATCGTCTTGGCGCTTCTCGAGCTGCGAGCCGGCTTCGCCGTGTCGCGCGAGGAGCTAGCGGCGGGTGACCGTGGTGCCGAGGATGTCGACTTCGCCGATCTCGACGCCGCCGCGCAGCGGATCGTGGAGGCCGAGAACACATCCGTATTCCATGCTTGGCCCGAGGTGGGGATGAAGGGCATCTCTGAATGCACCCCCCACGATGTGATCCCCGGTGGAGCGACCGCGGAGTATCCGGCCAGAATCGCGCGCGCAGTAGAGCTCCTGCGGCGTGCAGGAGTCGCCGGGCCCTATGGCCTGGCACTGGGCCGGGAGGAGTACACGCGCGTCGTCGAGACCGCCGAGCACGGCGGCTATCCGCTCTTCGATCACCTCCGCAAGATCCTGCAGGGACCGATCGTCTGGGCGCCGGGTGTGTCCGGCGCGATCGTGCTCAGCATGCGCGGTGGCGACTTCGCCTTGGACTGCGGCCAAGACATCGCGGTCGGCTACGCATCTCACGACAGGGACTCGGTCTCTCTCTATCTGGAGGAGTCCTACAGCTTTCGGGTGCTCACGCCTGAGGCCGCGGTGGTCATTGCGCCCTCCGAGGCCAACTAGCAAGACCCTGGCACGCTTACTGTGTGTTGAGCTGCGTGAGCGGCGGCACGCGCTTGACGCGCGGTGCAGATGTCTAGCGCTTGAGCGTAAAGCTCTTTGTCGTGCTGGCCGCGGCCTCGCCCTTGGCCGTAAAAGCGCCCTTCGCCGTGAGGCGAATCTTCTTGGCGTGGCCGAGTAGCTTTCTGCCTTGGGCCGTCAATCTAAGCCTAACTACTAGCGTACCCGCTGCCGCGAATTTAACCTGACCGGCTGCCACCAGAATCGGCTTGGCTGTTGTCTTGCTGGCGAGTTTGGCTCCAGCCGGCACGAGATACCAACCCACCACCAAAGTGCCGGCCTCGGGGAGCTTGAAGCTCATGCTCAGACTTCCACTTTTGAGCAGTCTTGAGATCGATGCTGCCCTCCCGGAGGGCACGAGCTGGCGAGCGAGCAAGGTCTTGATCTCAGCGGAACCTACGTGTGTGGGCGCGGTGTTACCCGGTGGGGGATTGCTGCCGCCCCCATGGCCTGGTTCACCACCGTTATTGCCGGATGCGCGTGCTTGTACTACAGCGGTCGGGTCCGACACGGAAGGCGTAACGGCACCGCTGGAATTGGTAGCACTCTCCGAGGCTCGGATAGTGAAGCCAACATCTGCGCTCGTGAGGCGATAGGTCTGCGCCGTAGCGTGTTCGATGGATTGGCAGCGGTTGCCCGAGCTAGCGCAGCGCTGCCACTGCACGTAGTAGCTAGAGGGTGGAGTACTCCAGGTGGCGTGAGTCTCGCTGAGAGTTTCCCCTTCAACGGCCGAGCCGCTAATGGTCGGAGGGGAGATGTCTGTAAATACGTCGGCTCGGGCAGACGCTGGACCGACGCCAGCCATAACCAAGACGATGAGGGCCAGCGATGTCCGGGCCGCGAGCCTACGGGACGCGAACTCCAGTCGAAGCATCGATTTCGACATGGCGCGACACGTTAGCACCGGCATGGCGGCTTGTGCCTTAAAGACACTTGCTCGGGGTCAACCTGCCGTGGGAGTTAAGCTAGAGCTCCGGATCGAAGCCACGCCGGATCTCCACAGGCAGATATCTCTCATCCCTCTAGGCAAGTGAGGGCCTGGCGCAGCGCCGATGGGGTGTGCCCTGTCTCCTGGCGAATGACGCGACAGAGATGGCCCTGGTCGGCGAAGCCTAGATCAGCCGCCAGGCGTGCGAGACCCTTCTCACCGCCGGCCAGGCGCTCCAGCGCAGCGCGGGTGCGTAGGCGCATGCGGTGCCGGGAGATGGTGTGACCGGTTGCCGAGCGGAAGATACGGCTGAGGTGGTGAGGAGAGATCGCCAGCATGCGAGCGAGGTCGGGCAATGGGCGCTCCGGACTTGCCACGAGGATCTCGCGCGCACCATCGACAATCTCGCGGTGCGCACGAGCGCTGGTGGGCCCACCAGACGCCACACGACTGGGATCGGCCTGCCTGAGCGTCTGAGAGACCAGTACGATCGCTCGCTCGAAGAGCTCGTGGGAGTCAGCGCCTCGGCGACTCGTGCTCAAGAGCAGCCGATGCTCGAGGTAGATCTCCGGCAAGGTAGCTAGTGGCTGGGAGGGCAGGGCTGGGTCGCCGCCCCATATCGAGGCCACCAAATCCAGGTTCAGGGACAGCGACGTGCAGTCATCGCCGTGGTCGTAGGGGTGGTCGTAACGCTGCTCCTCTCCTGGGCTCATGCAGTAGGCGACGGTCGGGTCGAGCAGGGCCTCTACTCCGTCGACGCTGCGAACAAAGCATCCACGGCGCACGAACACGACTGTATGGCCGCCGGCTTGCTCGTCGGCGAGCCCGCGGCCGCGTTTGTGTCTGCAGGCGACATCGGCGATCTCGATCCCGTCGCGACTGAAGAACGTATGCGCAGTCAGCATCTAGACGATTCTCTCAGACGCGCACGAATGTCCAAGACCGCCCAAACGATTGCTGCGATGCTCATCAGGATACGGACGCCAAATAGCGGCATCCACCTGACAACTGACACAAGATAGGGGACATGGATGGCTTCCATCCGTAGGGAGATCTCGATCGACGCTACCGCCGCGGATGTCTGGGCGGCCGTTCGCGCTTGGGGCGCGTTGCATGAGCGTCTCGTGCCGGGCTTTGTTGTAGACACCCGCGTTGACGGCGAGGACAGGATCGTCACTTTCTTCAACGGCACGGTGCTTCGCGAGGTGCTCGTCGACCTCGACGATGAGGCTCGTCGTCTCGTCTGGTCTGTGACCGACGGGCCCTATACGCACCACAACGCATCGGCCCAAGTCTTTGTCGAGGGTGGAACCCGCGCTCGATTCGTCTGGATCGCCGATCTGCTACCGCACAGCCTCGCCGAGCGTACCGGTGAGCTGATGGAGCAAGGGACGAATGTCGTCAAGCAGACGCTGGAGGCGCAATGTCTCACCGACGAGAGCAGCCTGGCTTGGCGGGCATGAGGCGGCCCGCGACTCAGCTAGGTGAGACCGTCGGCACGGGTAGCGATACCGGACTGTCGGCGCCTAATAGGGGAGTGGGGCGCCGAGTAGACCGGCCGCAGCGCCTACGGCTCCAGCTGCGAGCAGGACCAGCACGACGTTGCTTCGCAATATGAGCAGAGTGATCGCCGCGGCGGTGAGTATCAGGTACTGCCAGGCCTCTGAGAGACTCATCGCGAGAGGTATTGCCGAGCCGATAATCGCCCCAGCGGAGGCAGGTGCCGCTCCCGCCAGAAATGCGACGACCCGCTCGTTCGAGAGCAGCCGCTCAAAGCGTGCAGCGCCGATCAGGATGAAAGAGAACGAGGGCGCGAATGCGACCGCGGCGGCGAGAACTCCTCCTGCGAGCCCCGCCGCGGAGTACCCGACGGCCGCGACCGTGTGAGTCACGGGTCCCGGTGTGACTTGTCCAAGTGCGACCGCGTTGAGGAACTGGCTGTGCGTCATCCAGTGGTAGGTACCGACCGCGTCTGCTTGCATCAGCGGGATGACCACGAACCCGCCCCCGAACGCGAGCGCGCCCACCTTCAGAGCCGTCCACACCAGCGCGCCGACCCCGCCAGGATCGCTTGCAGTGGCGAGTAGCAGCCAGGCGTGTAGACCGAGATCGCGTGCAGGGTCCCGTCGCCAACCGAGCTCGAGCGCGCCGCACACGAGCAGAACCACCACGAGCCACGGTCCCGCCGTGGCGGCTGCGGTCCCTCCAGCCAATGCATAGCCAAAGACACGGAGGCGTTGATCTGCGTGGGCGCGTCTCCAGATCGGGACCGCCACCCCGAGTCCTGCCTGCACGGCGACCGCGGCCACGGCCGCGCCAGCTCCCATGCCCGCGCCCCGCACCCACGACGGCGGACGGCCCGCGAGAAATAAGGTCGACAGGGCAAGGATCAGGACGAGCCCGGGAAGGATGAAGCTCAGCCCGCCAATCAGCGCACCCCATGGACCACGAAGTCTCCAACCGCAGTAGATTGCAAGTTGCGTCGACGCTGGTCCCGGCAGCAGATTGGTGGCGGCGATCGCGCGCTCGAACTGTGTATCGGTCAGCCACTGCCTGCGCGTAACGCACAGCTCACGGAACAGCGCGACATGGGCTGGCGGGCCTCCGAAGCCAACGCAACCAATCCAGCCCCACTCCCGGAAGACCTCGGCTAACGCGGGCTTCGTTTGGGCGGCGGCGTTTGTGGGCATCGCGGCAGCCTATGCGCCATGGACTCATGCTGAATCGATCTCGCCGTGCGTCTGCTCCCTCTCCTCAGGTGGGCCGATCATCGATGCCTCGGGTCCGAAGCGCTCGGCGTAGGCACCGTTCACTTCGTGCCAGCGCTCGCTCGAGGTCACTGGAGGCTGCTCGCCGGAGAGCTCGTAAGCGAGCAGATCCAGGGCTGTGTGCCAACCGGCCCCATCCCGCGCCGCCTTGCCAAACTCCTCCATCGTCGCCGTGAAGACGAGGGTCGTTCTCTCATCATCGGGTACGAGCTCAAATCGCAGGAGATCCGGGCCCCACCGGAATTCGAGCAGTGACGGCGGCTCGAACGCGAGTATCTCGCCCTCCATCGGCGGCAGGTTCATGTCGGCGAAGCGAAATATGAGCCGCGCGCCGGCTGCGCGCTCGCCGTCGATCGTCGTCGGGAACCAGGTGGCTAGGTGCTCGGGCTCGGTCAATGCGCGCCAGACCCTGCTTGGAGGGTGCGGGAGTCGGCGTGTGTAGCACACGATGGCCCGCTCGTGATCTCGCTCCAGCCGTCCGTAATCGCGCTCCTCAGGTGCGCCTGTCTCGGTCATGTGCTCGCTCCTTAGTCGTCGTCTTCCATCGTTCCCAAGTGCCGCTCCAGCGCGTCAAGGTGCGATGCCCACATCTGGCGATAGGGCTCCAGCCACTCGTCCATGGTTCGCAGAGGATCAGTCCGAACTCTGTAGATACGGCGTTGAGCATCGATCCGGACGTCGACTAGCCCCGCGTCGCGAAGCACCCGTAGGTGCTTGGAAACCGCCGGTTGGCTCATTGCGGTCACGCGCACCAGATCACCCACGGGACGTTCTGCCTCCAAGAGCAGATCGAGGAGCTCCCGCCGACGAGGCTCGGCAAGGACTGCGAATGCTGTGGACATCACTATAGTATACAAAGCTAGGCATATAGCTCTTAGGGCATGTAATCGGTTTGATGACTCGGCTACCGGGTGAGCCGTAGATGCCATTTCTGCCAACTACGCAGCAGTCATCATTGATAGGTGCTGGCCACGTAGCAGACCCAATCGAGCCGGCATGAATTATCCATAGCAATGACCACTTCTGGTGAGCTTTGACAGCGTTGGCGAACCAGACTACCGGCCGCGAAAGCTATAGTCGGCCCCATGACACGGAGGAACCACGTCACCAGGCATAATGGACTCACAGTTTTGGTGCTGACGTCACTGCTGGCGCTCAGCAATATGGCCGGTTCTGCGGCCGGCTCCCAGATTCAGTACTGCGCCCAGATCCCGATCGTGGGCGGGATTCCGCCATGGGGCTTCCACACGGGTGCCCCCATCACGGGAGCGACCGGCAGCTACGCCCGCGGCCACGGTGAATCAATCTGACTGCCAACACCGTCTCAGGAATCCTCTGCCAGGTCGACCGTATTCGCAACCAGCCCGACCGCCTGATCATCATGACCGTCGAGCGCCACCTGATCTACCACTCGCACTACGCGACAATGTGGGGGGTGCCCGGAAACATCATGAAGATCATCGTCCGCGTGCAGAGCAGCACCGACCCTCAGTGCAAGGTCGGCACCCGTGGCCACGTGACCCTGTTCGCAAGCTACAACGGCGTGCGCAGCGACAGCGTCCAGTTCAGCTTCCCAGCCGCCTGCAGGGACCACGACCACCTGTACCACGGAACGCAGGTCAATAACCAGGTCCCGCCGCTTTAGCTCTGTGCAGGCTATGCCTGCGATCGCCGAATCGCTCAGCGCACCTGGTTGATGCGAATCAGGTTGCCCGCGGGATCGCGGAAGGCGCAGTCGCGAACCCCGTGCGGCTGTTCGGTCGGCTCTTGGACGACCTCGGCGCCGCTGGCCTGCAGTCGCTCGAAGGTACCGTCGAGGTCGGTGGTGGCCAGGACGATGCGGGCGTAGCTGCCCTTGGCCATCATCTCAACGATAGTGCGGCGCTCCTCGTCGGTGACACCGGGGTCGGCAGCCGGTGGCTCCAGGACGATGGACGTGTCGGGCTGGTCGGCGGGGCCGACCGTGATCCAGCGCATGCCGCCGTATCCGACGTCTTTGCGGACCTCGAAGCCGAGGGTGTCGCGATAGAAAGCCAGGGAGACATCAGGGTCGTCATGCGGGAGGAAGGTCCAGTGAATGGTGATGTTCATGGCGGTCACTCTAGGTGACTCCGGTGACCGGCGCTTCTCGATTCCTGATCGGTCTGGTCACCTGTTTTGCCACGCACGAGGGCATCTCCGCGGCGCGAGCTGTCTGGAGCCGATAGGTGCTGGGTGGCACACCGACCAACTCGGTGAAGCGAGTGCTGAAGGTGCCCAGCGACGAGCACCCGACCGCGAAACAGACCTCGGTGACGCTGAGCTCGCCACGACGCAGCAGCGCCATCGCGCGCTCGATACGCCGCGTCATTAGATAGGCGTAGGGCGACTCTCCGTAGGCGAGCCGGAACTGGCGGCTGAGGTGCCCGGCTGACATATGCGCACCGCGGGCAAGCGCCTCGACGTCCAGAGGCTGCGCGTACTCCCGGTCGATCCGGTCTCGGACGCGGCGCAGCCACGCGAGGTCGCGCAGGTGCTGCGCTGTGGCGGGTCTGCTGGTCACATGCAAAATCGTGCCACACACGACGGACCTCGGTCAGGCGCCCACGTAGGCCGCGAGGTGCTCGCCGGTAAGCGTGGAGTGTGCGGCGACGAGGTCGGCGGGTGAGCCCTCGAAGACGATCCGCCCGCCGTCGTGGCCGGCGCCGGGGCCGAGGTCGATGATCCAGTCGGCGTGCGCCATGACCGCCTGGTGGTGCGCAATGACGATGACCGACTTGCCGGAGTCGACGAGCCGGTCGAGCATGCCGAGCAACTGCTCGACGTCGGCGAGGTGCAGGCCGGTGGTCGGCTCGTCGAGGACGTAGAGACCGGGTGGGTGGGATCTTTTTTCTCCGAGGTGGGTGGCCAGCTTGAGCCGCTGGCGCTCGCCACCGGACAGCGTGGGGAGGGGCTGGCCGAGGCTGAGGTAGCCAAGCCCGACGTCGGCGAGCCGCTCGAGGATCTCCTGCGCGGCCGGCGTCTGCGCCTCGCCAGCGCCGAAGAACTTCTCGGCTTCGGTCACCGGCATCGCGAGCACCTCGCTGATGTCGCGCCCGCCGAGGTGGTACTCCAGCACCGATGCCTGGAAGCGCTTGCCGTCGCACACCTCGCAGGTGGTGGCGACGCCGGCCATCATCGCGAGGTCTGTGTAGATGACGCCGATGCCGTTGCAGTTGGGGCAGGCGCCCTCGGAGTTGGCGCTGAACAGCGCCGGCTTCACGCCGTTGGCCTTCGCGAACGCCTTGCGGATCGGGTCGAGCAGTCCGGTGTACGTCGCCGCGTTGCTCCGTCGCGAGCCGCCGATTGGGCCCTGGTCGATCGACACGACATCCGCGCCGGCGGGAATCGATCCGTTCACGAGCGAGCTCTTGCCGGAGCCGGCGACGCCCGTGATGACGACGAGCACCCCGAGTGGGATGTCGACGTCTACGTCGCGCAGGTTGTGCGAGCTCGCGCCGCGGATCTCGAGCGCGCCGGTGGGCTTGCGCACGGTTTCCTTGAGGGCGGCCCGGTCGTCGAGATGGTGGCCGGTTATGGTGTCACTAGCCCGCAGCTCCTCGACGGTGCCCTCGAAGCAGACTTCGCCGCCCGCCGTACCGGCGCCGGGGCCGAGGTCGACGGCGTGGTCGGCGATCGCGATCGTCTCCGGCTTGTGCTCGACGACGAGCACCGTGTTGCCCTTGTCGCGCAACCGCAGCAGCAGATCGTTCATTCGTTGGATGTCATGGGGGTGCAGGCCCGTGGTGGGCTCGTCGAAGACGTAGGTGACGTCGGTGAGCGAGGCGCCGAACTGGCGGATCATCTTGACGCGCTGCGCCTCGCCGCCGGACAGCGTGGCTGTCGGCCGGTCGAGCGAGAGGTAGCCCAGGCCGATCTCCACGAACGACTCGAGGGTCTCCTGCACTGCGCCCAGCAGTGGCCCCACCGACGGCTCGTCGAGGTCTGCGATCCAGTCGACCAGGTCGCTGATCTGCATCGCGCAGGCCTCGCCGATGTGCAGGCCTTTGATCTTCGAGGAGCGGGCGCCCTCGCTTAGCCGGGTCCCGCCACAGTCGGGGCAGGTGGTGAAGGTCACAGCCCGATCCACGAACGCCCGGACCTGCGGCTGCATCGCCTCCTTGTCCTTGGCGAGCATCGACTTCTGGATCCGCGGGATCAGCCCCTCGTAGGTCATGTTGATGCCCGCGATCTTCATCCGGACCGGCTCGTGGTGGAGGAAGTCGTGCAGCTCCTTCTTGGTGTACTTGCGGATCGGCTTGTCGGGGTCGAAGAAGCCCGACGCGCTGTACAGCCGAGCGTTCCAGCCGCCGCCGGTGTAGCCGGGGACGGTGATCGCGCCCTCGGAGAGCGACTTGCTCTCGTCGAAGAGCTGGGCCAGATCGAGGTCGGTCACGCTGCCGATGCCCTCGCAACGCGGGCACATGCCGCCGGTGACGCTGAAGATTCGCTTGACGGTCTTCCGGGAACCGCGCTCGACGGTGATCGCACCGGCGGCTTTCACCGAGGGGGTGTTGAAGGAGTACGCCTTGGGCGAGCCGATGTGCGGCTTTGCGAGCCGACTGAAGACAATTCGCAGCATCGCGTTCGCGTCGGTGACGGTGCCGACAGTTGAGCGGGGGTTGGAGCCCATACGCTCCTGGTCGACGACGATCGCCGTGGTCAACCCCTCCAGCAGGTCGACCTCGGGCCGCGCCAGCGTCGGCATGAAGCCCTGCACGAAGGCACTGTAGGTCTCATTGATCAGCCGCTGCGACTCAGCGGCGATCGTGCCGAACACCAGCGAGCTCTTGCCCGAGCCCGAGACGCCGGTGAACACCGTCAACCGCCGCTTGGGGAGCTCGACGCTGACGTCCTTGAGGTTGTTCACGCGCGCCCCCCGCACGCGGATCAGCTCGTGGCTGTCGGCAGCGTGCGGCGCAGGCGACTGCGTCCCGGCCTTGCTCATCGTGTCTTCATCTGTTAAGCAGGGTCCTGAAGCAGCCCGAGGACGTTGCCATCCGGGTCGGTGAAGGTGGCCACCAGGCGCCCGCCACCGACGTCGTGCGCGGGTTCCTTCACGGTGGCGCCCGCAGCGGTCACCTCGGCCAGCTTCGCCTCGATGTCTGGCACGTGCCAGTAGGCCACCGGCGAGGTCATGCCCTGCGGTCCACCGCCCGGCACCAGCCCGATGTGCTGGCCCGCGGCCTCGAAACCGACGTAGTAAGGCGCGTCGGCCTGCGGCGAGACGCCGAGCAGGGCGGCGTACACCGGCTTGGCCGCCGCCAGGTCGGACACGGGATGTAGCACGGTCTTGATTCCCTCGGTGGAAGAGCTGGTCATGGTCACTCCTGAGTCGTGGTGTTCATGGCGGTCACTCTAGTTGCGGCGCGGTGACCGGCGCTTCTCGATTCCTGATCGGTTTGGTCACCTGTTTCGCCACTTACGACGGCATCCCCGCCGTCGCCCGCGTCGCGTGGCGCCGGTAGGTGCTGGGCGGCATACCGACCAATTCGGTGAAGCGGCGTGCGGGGCTGGTGCGCCTGTCAGGCCTCGAGTTCGAGCTTCATCTCGCACATGTCGACGGAGGCGCGGACACCCGGCGTCTCGGAGGCATCCATCGCACTGAACGCCTTGGCGCCTGCGCTCATGTCCTCCGCCGTCGCAAAGTGCTGGAGGACTACCGCCGTGCCCCGCGCCTCGTCGAACAGGATCCTCAAGCCAGTGGTGGGCACTCCGGGAGGTGGCCCATCTGACTCCTTTATGCGGGCCAGCAACGCCTCCATCCGCTCGGCGTTTACGTCGGTGAATCTCACGACACGTACATACATGGGAACCTCCTCGCGTTCGGTGGAACCAACATACACCCAAACAACGTTTGACATGTAGCTTCACCTCTGGTGAGATGTCGGGGTGATCGACCGGCAGGCACCTGGGGCTGCGACCGCGTTGTGGTGGCGCGCGCTGGCGATGGCCGCGCTGCTTTCGCTCGCGTTCTGCGCTCCGCTGCTGCTGCCCGCCGGCGCCCTCGCCAGCGACCTCTACGCGACGAGCACGACCGATGCGTTGATCTCGGCGTTCTCGGTCGGCGCGGGCGGCGCGCTGTCACCGATTGCGTGCAGCACGGGTTGTGAAACCGAAGACAAGCTGTCCGAGCCACAGGGCATCGTCGCAAGCCCCAACGGGCGCTTCGTGTTTGTCGCCAACAGCAACGGCAACGGCAAAGTCGCTGGCGGCGTGATCGAGGCGTTCGCGATTGGATCCGGTGGCGCGCTGTCACCGATCGCTTGCCCATCGGACTGTGACGCCGGGCGCCTGCCGTGGGCCTGGCTGTGAGCCCCAACGGGCAGTTCCTCTACTCGGCCGATGCCGAATCGCACACCGTCTCGCCATTCTCGATCGCGGCGGACGGTGCCCTGTCGCCGATCGCCTGCGGGTCGGAATGCGAAGTCACAAACTCCGATCCCGAAGACGTCGCGGTAAGTCCCAGCGGGCAGTTCCTGTATGTCGAGGAACGTGACGACAGCCACATCGCGGTCTTTGCGATCGCCGCCAACGGGTCGCTCACGAAGGTTGCGTGCACGTCGGGCTGTGCCACCCAATCGGCTCCCTTCGGGCTCGCGGTGAGTCCAAACGGGCGCTTCCTCTACACGGCGATCACCGACGAAATAGCCGCGTTTGCAATCGCGGCCGGTAGCACGCTCACCCCGATCTCGTGTTCGTCGTGCACAACAGCGGCAAACCCGCGCGCGCTCGCGGTCAGCCCCAACGGGCGCTTTCTGTACACGACGAACAACAACATGCCCAAATCCTCGATCCCGGCGTTTGAAATCCAGTCGAACGGTGCTCTGACCCCGATCGCAAGCTGCGGCTCCAATTGCGAGACCACCGATGGCGCCGAGCCCGAGGGGGTTGTGGTGAGCCCAGACGGGAGGTTCGCGTATTCCTCCGACCGCGAAGACGTCCTGCTGACCAAACCCTTTGAACACGGCATCATGAGCGCGTTCGCGATCGGGTCCGGCGGCGAACTGTCCGAACTCGAATGCCCCGAACTGACGTGCGTACTCGGAGGGAACACAGGCTTCTTCGGGCTCACGATCACCCCAGACCAGGGTCCCGCGGCGGCATTCAGCGATACGCCCGCGCCGGCCGGCTCGCCATCCGCGTTCAACGGCTCCGCCTCCTCGACCTCCTCGCCGGAAGTTACCGTGGCCAGCTACGACTGGAGCTTCGGCGACGGGACGAGCATGCAGAGCGCCGGCGCTGCGCCCACCCACGTCTACAGCGCGCCCGGCAACTACACAGTCACACTGACCGTGACCGACAGCGCGGGCTGCTCGACCCAAGTGATCTACACCGGACAGACGGCAAGCTGCAACGGCTCGAGCGCGGCAAGTAGCAGCCAGACGATCACCGTGCCGAGCTCCGGCTCAAGTTCGGGTTCAAGCTCGGGGCCGGGCTCCGGGGTGTCGCTCAGTCCTGCCCTCACAGGATTGAGTCAGACCCGGAAAGTCTGGCGCGCGGGCAAAGCGCTTGCCCAGATCAGTAGCCACAAGAAGAAGACCGTTCCGCTCGGCACGGTCTTCTCGTTCAACCTCAACGAGGCGGCGAGCGTCACGTTGGAGTTCACGACGATGGCATCTGGACGCGAGAGCGGGAAAAGCTGCGTCGCCCAGACTAAGAAGAACAAGAGCAAGCGCCGCTGCACGCGCACGAGAATCGCCGGAGCCCTGCCGTTTTCAGCGCACGCGGGAGCCGACAAGGTGGTCTTCGATGGACGCATCTCCAGCCGCAAGACGCTGGGTGCCGGCAGCTACACACTCGTTGCTACCGCCGTCGCAGCGGGCAAGCAATCGGCGCCCGCGAAGTTGAGTTTCACGATTACCCGCGGCTAGGCAGGCGAGACGGGGAAGAGAATCCTCTCAGTACGTGGCTTGCAATTTTTGCCATGCCAGCATGTCGTGCCCCGGAATGATCAGTGCGTCCGGGTTCTCATGGTCATAGGCCTGGATCTGGCCGAGGCTGTGCTCGAACGCCTTGCGATTGTGTGTGAGCCAGGGGCGCTGTCCGTGGCGGATCGTGGACATCGTGTATGCGGCGTCGGCGGCCAGCAGGATCTCGCGGCTCGCGGTGCGCACGATCGGCGAGAGATGCCCGGCGGTGTGCCCAGGGGTCGATGCGAGTGTGAGGGAGCGGTCGCCAAACACGTCGAGGGTGCGCTCGAACGGGCCACGCGCGCAGACCGAGGGCGCGGTGAAGTCGAGCGTGCGGTAGCGCGGGCGCGGGTCCAGCTGCGCCGTGCTGTAGCCGTGGAGGCGGTGGTCGCGCGCCCACGCCGCCCGCCACTCGCGCTCGTCGGCGAGCACCGTTGCGTTAGGGAAGTCAGATAGAGCGCTGGCGTGGTCGAAGTGCAGGTGGGTCATCACGACGAGCCCGATCCTCTGCGGGTCGACGCCGAGCGTGCGCAGCTGCGCGGCGGCGGTCGCTTCTGGTCTCATCGCTGCGTGGCGCGACATCACTGCGCCGACGGCTCCGAGGTTGCGCACGCGGTCGCGGCCGAAGCTCCCGGCGCTGCTTCCATTCCGCTGTGCGATCGAGACGTGCAGGCCGGTGTCGATGAGCACGTGTCCAGCCGTCGGGTGCTCGAGCAGGTATGCCGGCACTGGGATCGTCCGTAGGTCACTCGCATGCACGCCTACCCCGAACGCCTTCAGCATCTCCTTGGGTCCACGTCCTCGCTCAAACCAATTCGGCGGCATCGACATCTCCCCGCACAGGAGCGGCCGCAGTGTCAGCGTCGCGTCGGGTGCTCCGCCCGGCAGGGGAAGCTCGGCGAGCGATGCTGCCGGCGGCATGTCCTTGCGGCACAGGCGGCTCATCGAGACAGCGCGACGATCGCAAGCGAGACCCAGGCGACGGATGACGCGCTGAACAGCAGGCCGCCGAAGCCGCGGTAGGCGAGCTGCTGTCCAAGGGCGGGGCGGACGGCGAGGGGTAGGAACATCAGGGGTTGAAGGAAAGCCCCGAACACCAGCAGGATCGCGACCCAGGTGGGAATGGGGTGGATGGCCAGGCCGACGACGGTGACGATCGTGCCCATGAAGAGCAGATCGAGGTGCGCCTGGCGGATGCGGCCGAGATGGCGAAACCCAGCGCGCTTGAGTGCCTCGGGCCATTCGACGATCGCAACCATCGCCCAGCCCGAGAGTGCGGCGAGGGCGAGCTCGCAGATGCCCAGCTTCACAAGCAATGCCACCGGCTTCACCACTTTCTGAAGTGTCTCTACAGAAGTAGAACTAGATTACACTAATGCTAGAATATTGCAAATGGGCCTCGCGCATCAGACATCTGGCACGGGAGCTGAGCGCGAGGGCTCGCGCTCGGAGCGGCGCAAGGCGCGGACCGCGACCGCAATCAGGGACGCCGCTGAGCGACTTTTCATCAGCCGTGGGTACTCGGCGACGACGATGGAGGAACTGGCCGAGGAGGCTGACGTCGCCGTTGGCTCGATCTACGCGCACTTCGGTAGCAAGGAGGGCGTCTATAGCGCCTTGATCGAGCGAGCCCTGGAACTCGACAAGCAGTACTGCGACGAGGGCTTTCTTGCGGGCACCGTCCCGGCCGAACGGCTGCTCGGCCTGGCTGAGGGCTATCTGCGCTTCGCGCGCGAGCACCCGGCCTACTTCCAGCTGTTTCGCTTTCCGCCGTCGGATCGTCCCGGTGCGGAGTTGACCCCGACCGCGAGCGCCAGGGTGGCCCAGCGCATCAAGGATGAGACCAAGCGCATGGCGGGCGAGATCCAGCAGGCCATCCGCGAAGGCATCGCGCGGCCCGTCGACGCGGAGAGCACCGCGAGGTTTCTGTGGGCGGCGTGGGACGGCGTGATCTGCAGCCATCTGGGACCGGGGAACATGGGTCTCACCGACAAGCAGTTCGAGGCAGTGCTGGACCGCTCACGCGAAGTTTTCGCCCTCGGCCTGTTCGCTGCGCCCCAACCGTGATCGAGAGGGTCCCCGCGAACGGCGATTACGGGCGCCCGGCAAATCCGCCGGGAAGCTCGATCGATTGGAGCGCGTACGAATGCGAGGCACTGATCGACGATCGTCGCGTGCACTACGTGGACATCGGCGCAGGCACGTCGGGGTTCGTGTGCGTGCATGGCATGGGTGGCTCCTGGCAGCTGTTCACGGAGATCCTTCCGTCCTTGGCGCGGCGCGGCCGGGCAATCGCCCTGGACCTGCCCGGCTTCGGAGGGTCGCAAATGCCGTCAAGTCCCATCACGCTGGAGCTGCTCTGCGATACGGCGGCGAAGCTCGCCAGGGACGTGGGGCTCGAGCGCGTTGTCTTCATCGGTCACTCGATGGGCGGCCCAATCGCATTGCGCTTCGCGACTCGCCACCCATCACTCGCCGACAGCTTGATCCTCCTCGCAGGATCCGCAAAGACGTTCAGCACGCTGCTCGGGCTGCGCGAAGTGCGACGCATCGCACTCGAACGACCGTCGGACACCGCGGCGATTTACACCGAGGTGCTGACGTGCGGTATCCCGCTACCAGGACCCCTCAAGCAGGCGATCGTCAAACGCACGCTGCTACGGGGACTGGCACTGTGGCCGTACGTATATCGACCCAGCGAGTTGCGGCCCGACACAGTCGCCGCAATCCTCGCGGGCGCGGGTGCGCCGGGAGTGCTACCTACCGCACGCGCCATTGGGCGATCGCACCCTTATCGGGATCTCCAGGAAGTCCAGTGTCCGATCCTCTCGCTCGGTGCCACTCACGACCACATCGTCCCAAGCACCGACCTCGAAGCGTTTGCTGTCATCGCCCCGACAGCCAGGACCGTGCTCCTCGAAGACGCCGGTCACCTGACGATGCTCGAGCGCCCGCGCGCGCTCAACGAACAAATCGATCGCTTCCTCACAGAGCGCGCTTAGCTGAGCGATCGGGTGCCAGCGGTAGTCGATGAAAGCGCCGGTGTTGAGGATCACGGCGCTGGCGAAGATGTCGGGTTGGGTTGGCGCCCAGAAGACGCCCGCGGCGCCGCCGAGGTCGCTCATCACCAGGTGCGCGCGCGTGATCTCCAGCTTGTGTAGGGCGCCGGCGACGAAGCGGGCGAAACTGTCGGGCGAGTAGGGCCAGGCGCGAGGCTTGTCGGCGTGGCCGAAGCCGGGCAGGTCGAAGGCGACCGAGCGTGCGAGGGCGCCGGTTTGCGGTAGCAGCTCGTCCCAGTCGTTCGCGCCGCCGGGGCTGCCATGCAGCAGTACGACCGCCTCACTTCCACGTGAAGGCCTGGTTTCCAGCGCGCGCGTGCGCAGCCCGTCGACGTGTAGTGCCCGCGTGCGGATACCGCCGGTCGCAGCGAGCGCGTCATCGATGGCCGCGCTTTCGCGGGGTGGATCGTCGAGCGGTGCGCTGTCGCTGCGGGCGGCGTTGGTCGAGGTCATCGCTGTGAGGAGTCTTCGAGGAAGCCTGCGCGTCTGGCGGCGCATAGGCCGCGATGGCTGACGAATCCGCCGGCGAGCTTGAACAGCAGGCGCGAAGCCGGGAGCCGATAGCCGGATTGCGTGTGCGGCGCGTAGACGAGCTCGCGCGTGGCGTCCTTGTCCCGCTCGGCGGGGTGCACTTCGAGCCAACCAGTGTGCTTGCGCTGGTGCTGGCCGACGACGTGGCGTGAGAATTCGTGTGCGAGTAGGCCCGCGCGGCGCCCCCCGGGGGGGACGAGCCCTGCGGGGGAGCTGAGGAGGATCCCGCGCTCATCTGCGCCCGTGATCTGCACCGGGATGATCGTGGGATAGCCGTCTGCATCCGTCCATCCGAGCAGCACGTCCGCGAGTCCTTGCGCGCGCTTGGCGGCGCGCACGTGGTCAACGCGCGGCCCCGTCCCTTTCGCGGGCGGGCGCTGGACGGCCGGGGGCTCCGGGGGCAGCGGGGCGCCGTATACCTCGTACGCTCCTCGGCAGGCCAGGTCGGGCCACACGAGCACGCGCTCAACCGCGATCTCGATGTTCACGCGCCAGTGGTAGGCGCGCAGCCAGCGCTCCCACAAGAGCCCAACATCGCTGGACTCTCCGCTGAAGCGCTCCCAGTTCTCGCCGATTGTCTGGAGCCACGCATCGGTCTCGGACAGCGATGACAGCCTGGCGTTGCCCTGCACGAGTACATACTCGGCGCGCGCACTGAATCCGTGCGTGCGCGTGTGGAACGCGAGTGCGACCCGGGGATTGCGCTGCAGTGCCTGGAGTTTCTTCCACATCCCGACCGAGCTGTTCACGGTCACCGTGCCAGCCAGGCGATCGCGCTGCGCAAAGTTCGTCACTGGTGTGAGAACGACGCCTTGTGCCGGCGTGACATGCCCCAGCGCGATGCACTGATCGCCGCCGAGGATCTTGTCCACGTTCTCGGGCCACCTCTCGTCTGACAACGGAACACCTCCAGAAGATTGATGTGCAGCGAACTGATGCTACAGCATCTAATGTGTTGTGTTGCATCTGTCGTTAGGCTCTGATCAATGGACCCTTTGTTTGAGTTTGCGTTGACGGTGAAGGCGATCCAGCGCGAGCTGGAGCGGCGCACGAACGAGGCGATGGCGCCGCTCGGGCTGACCGGCGCGCAGGCCGACGCGCTGATCGTCATCGGCCAGGCCGAACCGCTCGCGCTGAAAGACCTAGGCGGCCTGTTGATCGCGGAGGGCGGGCATCCCAGTCGCCTCGTCGACCGTCTCGTCGCGGCGAAGCTCGTCAAGCGCCACATCCCCAGAGACGACCGCCGCAGTGTCCAGCTCTCGCTGACCGCCGCCGGGCACAAGCTCGAGCAGCAGGTCAACGCCGCCCGCGCGGGCGTCTTCGATCTCGCCAGGACGCTGATCGGCGAGCGCGACCTCGGCCCCGGCCTGGACCTCCTGCGCGACCTCGCCCAGCACACCGCCTACGGCGAGCTGATCGCCCGTCGCCGGACGCTTTCGGAGAGCGGGTCCGAGCGGGCCTGAGTCGACTCGATCATGTGAGTGAGGTCTTGCCGCATTCGCAGGGGTTGCCGCTCGGGCATTCAGCAGCGTGGCCGCCTCATCGCGGCGCGTCAGAGGTCTAGGTCGGCGAACGGCTAGCTGTTTATACGAATCATCGGCTATACGCAATGCCGAGCATCTCAATCGTGCAACCCTGGCGCGAGGTGTGTTTTGGGGTACCGCGCCGGCGCGGCGGTCCGGCCGGTCTCTAAGCGATCCCCGCCAGCGCGGGATTGGCGACGGGGCGGTCCGGCGGTACGCAGACCAATCCCTCGCTGAACCCGGCGGAGCCGATCCCGAAGGCGGCGTTGAGACGATCGAGGTTCACGACGGTCAGCAGTGCGGTGATCTCGACTAGCTGCTCGTCGCTGAAATGCTCCTTCATGCGGGCGAATAGTTCGTCGGTGACCTCAACGGGCGTCCGCATCACGGCGACCGTGTAATCGAGCGCCAGCTTCTCGCGCTCGGTGAACAGGTCGCTCTGGCGGTAATGCGCCAGAGCCAGCAGCTCCTCGTCAGGGAAGCCGGAGTTGCGGCAGATCTGCGAGCCAAGGTCGACGCAGAACTGGCATCCGATCATCTGCGCGCCCTTCAGCTCGATGAGGTTCTTGAGCCGCTCATCGACGGTGTGCGCCTTGCGCACGGCCTGCTGGAACTTGCCCATGCCGCTCAGCAGCTTCGGCTGGTGAGCCCAGACCTCGATTGGCTCAATGCCGGAGCGACCGGCAGTAGGTGCGCGGCCGGTCAGCTTGGCCATGCCTTTGCGCATGAACCAATAGACGAGCTTGACTTTGAGGCCGGCCTCAGCCTGCTGTACTCCGTTGATGCGTGCCATTGGGCACCTCCGTCACGTTGGTTGGGTTTCGCGGGTCTATCCGGTATGACCCGCGAAACCCAAGGGGTGTGACAGCGATGGACGAACTCGAGCTGGCCGACAGGTTCGACCGCCAGCGGCCCCAGCTGCGCGCGGTCGCCTACCGGATCCTCGGCTCGCTGAGCGAGGCCGACGATGCGATGCAGGAGGCGTGGCTGCGGCTGCAGCGGAGCGACGCCGAGCAGATCGACAGCCTCGAAGGTTGGTTGACGACGGTGGTCGCGCGGATCTGCCTGAACATGCTGCGGTCCCGTCGCTCACGAGGCGAGCAGCCGCTCGAGGGCTTTCTGCCGGAGCCGATCATCGATGACCCGGCGGCTGGGACCGACCCGGAGCACGAGGCGTTGCTGGCAGACTCGGTGGGGATCGCGCTACAGGTCGTGCTGGGCACGCTCGGCCCGGCCGAGCGGCTCGCGTTCGTCCTGCACGACATGTTCGCGGTGCCGTTCGACGAGATCGCGGCGATGGTCGAGCGCTCACCGGAGGCGACCCGCCAGCTCGCCAGCCGCGCTCGTCGTCGCGTGCGCGAGGCGGCGCCGCCTCCGGACCCCGACCTAACCCGCCAGCGGGCGGTCGTCGACGCCTACTTCTCCGCCGCCAGGGAGGGCGACCTGCAGGCACTGGTGGCGGTGCTCGACCCGGACGTCGTGCTGCGTGCCCACCGCCGCAATGGCGATCCGATCGAGCTGCACGGCGCCGCACGGGTCGCGCAGGGGGCGATGATGGCGCGGCGTTTTGCGCCATACGTTCGTCCGGCGTTGGTCAACGGCACCGCCGGCGCGGTTGCATTCGACGGCGAGCAGCCGTTCGCGGTGCTCGCGTTTATGGTCATCGGCGACCGTGCGGTCGCGATCGACATATTTAACGACCCCGAGCTGGTCGCAAAGCTCGACATCCGCGGGATCACCGCTGGTCTCCCGTGAGTGAGCCTATCGGCCGGCGGTAACGGCTTTCAGCTCGTCGAGGGACTCTTGGATGAGTCGCGGGAAGTCCTGCTGGTTGGTCTCCTGCACCCAGCGCTCGAAGGCAACTTTGAAGACAGCGATTCCCGCCTCGGCGGTGAGACTCGCCGCTGGGTCCCTGACGCCGCGCTGGCGCAATGCCTCGGCGAGCGCCGCAGCGAGCGATGCCAGCTTGATCAGCTCGCGCTCCCGAAGCTCGGCGCTCGCGGCGATGATGGCCTGGCGTTGCTGCGCGAGCTCCCGGCTCTCCTGGAGGAGCGCGCCGGCGGCCTCGAGCCCCGCGGCCGCCGCATCGATCGGCCCCAGTGGCATGGGCGCTTTGGCGACCGTGTCGACTAGCAACTCCCGCAGCGCGTCGGCGCCCGCGAACAGAACCTCGCGCTTGTCGGCGAAGTGGCGGAAAAACGTTCGCTCCGTCAGTCCTGCGCGTGCGGCGATCTCCGCCACCGTGGTCTGCTCGAAGCCGCGCTCGCCGTAGAGCGCGAAGGCCGCCTGCGCAAGCCGGCCGCGCGCGTTCGGCTCCCATCGACCCATGCCCAGATTCTATCGGAAAAGTGGGAGGACGACAGTCGCTGACATCGGTGCTACGCTGATGGCAGTCGCTGTCATCGATCGTCTATATGGAGGTTTCTCATGCGCGTATTCCTCACCGGCGCGTCGGGCTGGATCGGCTCAGCCGTCGTTCCCGAGCTCCTCGACGCGGGCCATCAGGTCATCGGGCTGGCTCGCTCGGATGCCTCGGCCGCTGCCCTTGCCGCCGCGGGCGCGGAGGTGCGGCGCGGCACCCTTGACGACCTCGACGGCTTGCGGGATGCGGCAGGCGCGTCCGACGGAGTGATTCACCTCGCGTTCAAGCACGACCTCGCCTTCTCGGGAGACTTCCAGGGCGCCGCCGACGCGGATCGCCGCGCCGTCGAGATCCTCGGCGAGACGCTGGCGGGCTCCGATCGACCGCTCGTGATCGCCTCCGGGACACTGTTCGTCGCACCAGGGCGTGTGGCGACTGAGCAAGACGGACATGGTCCCGCCTCGGCGATGGCCGGTCTGGGCAGCGGTCCGCGGACTCGGTGGGAGACCGCTGAGCTGGCGCTCTCCTTTGCCTCCCGCGGCGTCCGCTCGTCCGTCATGCGCCTTGCGCCGACCAATCACGGCGACGGGGACAACGGCTTCCTGGCGACCATCGTCGGCATCGCCCGCGAGCGGGGAGTCTCCGGCTACATCGGCGACGGGAGCAACCGCTGGCCCGCCGTGCACCGCCTCGACTCCGCTCGCCTTTTCCGCCTCGCGCTGGAGCACGCGCCGGCGGGGTCGACGCTGCACGCGGTTGCCGACGAGGGCGTACCGATCCTCGACATCGCTGCCGTTATCGGCAGGCATCTCGATATCCCGGTGGACTCCATCGCTCCCGAGCAGGCAGGCGAGCACTTCACCTGGCTGGCCGGCTTCCTCGCAGCCGACAGCCCGGCCTCAAGTGCACTGACCCGCGAGCTGCTCGGGTGGCAGCCGAGCCAGTCCGGGCTCATTGCAGACCTCGACCAGGGGCACTACTTTCAGCAGGCGCGGCCAGCTGTAACTTGATCGAGCGGCGCGGAGGGCGGCGAGCGGTTTCTGCTCTCAGAGTTGCGCGACGGCAACGGCGCTCTCGAGGCCCGCCTCGGTTCGATCGGGGGCGTCGCCATACAAGCGGCGTCCCCAAAAGGCACCGCCAGGATGGAAATATCGCCACCCGATATTGTTTGGGCGATGTCGAGCAACGGCCACGTTGAGCGGTTCCCCAGCGACGCGATCGCTCCGACAGACACGCGGCCCGCGGGGGCCAGGGACCGCGCGCTGGGCGATTTCACGACGACGCCATCGATCCTCAAGCTCACTGCGGTGGCGATCCCGGTTGGAGTGGCCGTGGCACTGCTCGCCCTGGGACTCCTGGACCTGATCGGCCTGATCACGCATCTCGTCTATACCGGCACGCTCGCCACCGGCATCGATCCTCCCGACACCAGTGTGCTGGGGGGCTGGAGCATCCTGGTGCCGGTGGCCGGTGGGCTGATCGTGGGCCTGATGGCGCGCGTGGGCTCGGAGCGCATCCGCGGCCATGGGATCCCGGAGGCGATGGAAACGATCCTGCTGCGCGGCAGTCGCATGGAACCGCGGCTGGCCGTGCTCAAGCCGATCTCCAGCGCCGTGAGCATCGGCACCGGCGGCCCGTTCGGTGCCGAGGGCCCGATCATCGTCAGCGGCGGCGCCGTGGGGAGCATCGTCGGCCAGCTCCTGCACCTCACCGCGGCCGAGCGCCGCACGCTGCTCGTGGCCGGCGCAGCGGGTGGCATGACCGCGGTGTTCGCGACGCCGGTGGCGGCTGTGCTTTTGGCCGTCGAGCTTCTGCTGTTCGAGTGGCGGCCGCGCTCGATGATCCCGGTCGCACTCGCGGCGTGCGCGGCCGAGGCCATCCGGGAAGTGCTTGCGCACCACGGCCTGCTGCGCGCCGCGCCGCTATTCGCGACGACCCAGCACGGGCAGCTGGGCGCGGCGGTGAGCGGCGGAGCGATCCTCATCGGGATCGCCTGCGGCGGGTTGGCGTGGGTCATGACCCGCTGCGTCTACGGCGCGGAGGATTTATTCGGGCGACTGCCGCTGCACTGGTCTTGGTGGCCGGCGTTGGGCGGCATCGTGGTCGGCGTGGGCGGCCTGATCGATCCGCGCGCACTGGGCGTCGGCTATGACACGATCGGCGCGGAGCTCGCCGGGCGGCTGACCCTCGACACGCTGCTGGTGCTGCTGATCGTCAAGCTCGTGATCTGGTCGGTCGCGCTGGGCTCGAACACCAGCGGCGGCATTCTCGCCCCGCTGCTCATGCTCGGCGCCGCCCTGGGGGGATTGCTCGGCGCGGTGCTGCCCGGAGCGGGGGAGGGGACCTGGGCTCTGCTCGGGATGGCGGCGGCGCTGGCTGGAGTCACCCGCTCACCGTTCACCAGCATCGTGTTCGCGCTGGAGCTCACACACGACGTGAACGCCCTCCTGGCGTTGCTGATCGCGTGCACGATTGCGCATCTCGTGAGCGTGCTGACGTTGAAGCGCTCGATCCTGACCGAGAAGGTCGCGCGGCGCGGCTATCACGTCACCCGTGAGTACGAAATCGACCCGCTGCACGCCCTGCTCGTGCGCGACGTGATGGACTCGGACGTGCTCACCGTCGAGCCCTCGCTTGGCGTCGCCGAGCTATACCGACGGCTGCCCGAGGGCAGCCATGAGCGTCGTCAACGGCTGTACCCGGTGCTCAGACCCGACGCAACGGTCCTCGGCGTGCTGGCCTTCTCCGACGTGCTCGCCGCGCACCAGTCCGCGAGTCCACGATCGGCCGGCGCGCTGGCCCACGAGGCCACGTTCGCCTTCCCCGACGAGACGCTACGCGAGGTCGCCGACCGGATGGTCGCCACAGGGCACGGCGTGCTGCCCGTGGTCGATCGCGAGGATCCTCCGCACCTGGAGGGACTGGTAAGCCAGTTTGACCTCCTCAGAGCTCACGAGCGCGTGCTAGTCGAGGAGCGCCACCGTGAGCGTCCACTGCGACCACAGCGTCTCGCGGCGGGCCTCGGCATGTTGCTCCCCTCCGCGAGTCCACGCGATGAGCACGCCCATGAGTGAGCGCTCGTTGCTCGACGAGGACTACCGGCGCCTGCTCGCGTTCCGCAGCGAGCTTCGCCGCTTTCTGAGCTGGAGTGAGCAGACCGCGCGCGAGGCCGGTCTGACGTCCTCACTGCATCAGTTGCTGCTCGTCCTGCGCGGTCACCTCACGGCGCCCGGACCGACGATCGGGGAGGTCGCCGAGGAGTTGCACATACGTCACCACAGCGCCGTCGAGTTGGTCCAGCGGGGGGAGGCCGCTGGGCTCCTGCGCCGGGAGCGCGACACCATCGACCACCGCCGCATTCACCTCAGTCTCACGATCCACGGACGTGAGCAACTGGAGGTGCTCACGCGCGAGCACCTGCAGCGCATTCCGGCACTCGCCGCGACCCTCGAGCGTGTCGTGCATCCCTGAATGAGTCACATCTGGTTTGTGATCCGCTGGTTGCACCTGCTGGCGATGGCCTTCTTCGTAGGTGGACAGATGATGCTCGCGGCCGTCGTCGCCCCAGTCGGAGGTCGCTCAAATGATCGCGAGAGTCTGCGCGCCATCGCCCGGCGGTTTGGCTACGGCACGCTCGCCGCGCTACTCGTGCTGATCGCTACCGGTACCGCAATGGCTTTTCACTTCGATCTATGGAGCAACGGCGCTTTCCACGTCAAGCTCGCCCTTGTCGCGCTTGTCGGTCTGCTGCTGATCTGGCATGTCCGTCGCCCGGACTGGCACATCTTGGAGGCGATCGTCTTCTTGCTCTCGTTGGCGATTGTGTGGATTGGTCTGTATCTCGCCAACGGGTACTCATAAGCACTGAAGGCAGCATTGCTCGAACGGAGGTATCTCGGGCGCCTGCTCCGACCACGGCGGGGCGTCATAGAGGACCGACCGCCACGGGGTCCGTCGACTCTGCGATCAGACCCTATGAGGCGGTGTCGGGTGACGTACCCCCGAACCCCAATTCGTTGCCGTCGGGGTCTCGGTAGATCACCTTGCGTACGCCGCCCGAGTACGTCTCGCGTGCATCGGGCTCGAGCCCACGGGCAGCGATCGCGGCTACGTGGGCATCGAGATCGTCGAGGAAGATCGTCACTACCGAGTTGCCCGCGCCATTAGCGTGCTCCACGACGTAGACCGAGCGATCCTCGGCAAGTGTCCACACCGCCTCGGTGGCGTGGGGGAAGAACGTCGGCTCGCCCAGCAATCGCTCGTACCACGGTCGAGCCGCTTGGAAGTCCCGCACGCGCAGACCTGCAAATAGGTGCAACAACATCACCGCGAGTTTAGGGTGATCAGTTGACGTGGCCGGCGACGAGCCGGGATCGTGCGAGTGCTGCTCCCCGCCGGCGCGATCATTCCCGACTGGGTCGGCGATAACAGGCCCGCTGAGAGCTTGTTAGCCTTCGCCTGCAATGCGCCAGCCGATCCAGACACGCTCTTTGCTGCCGGCCGAGCCCGCAGACATCTGGGCGCGCGTCACGACCGCCGCGGGCATAAACGATGAGCTCTGGCCGTTCCTGCGGATGACCGCACCGCGGAACCTGCGCGAGCATGGTCTCGCGAACGTCACCGTTGGCGAGCGGGTCTGCCGCTCGTGGGTGCTGCTGCTCGGCGTACTACCGGTGGATTACGACGACATCACCATCGAGCGACTAGATCCGCCATCGTCCTTCCTGGAGCGCTCGACGATGCTCTCCCAACGCGAATGGGAGCACGCGCGAACGATCGAGAAGACACCGGGAGGAGGGTCGATGCTGACCGATCGCATTCGCTACCAACCGCGCCTCCCAATCCCCGACCTACTGCTCCGGCCGCTATACACCGCGATCTTCAAGCACCGTCACCGCCGGCTGCGCGGATACTTCGCGCGCACCTGAGCTGTCGGCGTGGGGTGCTACCGGCCCATGGTCTGGGCTTCAACGACGGCAGTTCGTCGTTGAGCACATCGACGCCGATGATCCCTGCACCCTCAAGACAAGACAGCAGCCTCGGCTGTGACACCTCCGAGCGCCCCAGGTACTTCGGTCTGCGAGCATGGGCGCAGTGACCACCGCCGAGTTTTGGCGTCGCGGGCAGACGGGCTGGCCGCGACGCTTCCCCATCGCGCAGTTCCCGAACCCGCCGCTGCTGCTCGCGTTCGCGGGGTGGGGGCTAGAGCGCGCGTCCGGTGGCACCGCACATGAGGTCGGTCGTGCGATCTTCACGCTGGGCCTCGCCGTGTGGGCGTGGGAGGAGGCGGTGAGCGGAGTCAACTGGTTCCGTCGTCTCCTTGGAGCGGGGATGTTCATCTGGGTCCTCGCCGGCCTAGTCGGCGAGCTCAGAGGCCATTGAGCTAGGTAGTGCCGCTCGCCCCATCTGCTGGCACAGTCGCGTCGGCAAATAAGTGGTGCTCGTGCGTGACGGTCCACCGCTCGCGCGTCTTGCGCAGGCCGACGGTGAGACGCAACCGCTGCTCGGGGTTGCGCTCAAAGTCCGCGGGCGTCCCACATCGCAGCAGCGCAAACGCGAACGCGACGTCTGCGCCGGCGACGCCTCGCTCCGGTGGGGGACGTCAAACATGACTATGCCGGGCGCGTGGTCGACGAGCACGACATCCATGTCGCCGCTTTGTGCGGCTGCGGCCCGGCGCGCGATCAGTTCGCGGATCTGCTGTTCGTCGGTCGTGCTTCCTTCTGTGTGGATGTAGATCGGCCGTGAGACTCCCCGCGCGCCGGTGAGACACAATGTCTGGCGTGGAGGATGATCGCGCCACCCTCAGCTCTAGCGGATTCGTGCGGATCGACAAGCGATTACTCACGGCTGCCGAGGCTTTTGCGCTCGCGAGCTCTGTGATCGAGGCCGACTACGGCGAGAACAGTCTGGGCCCGCTCTCGATCATCGGCGATTTCGTGCTCCCGCCCGTAGATGGGCCTGAGACGCGCGATTTTCAAACGCTGCATTTCGACTTCGGTTTGCCGATCGATCCCAAGCTCGACCAGGACGTCGCCCGCTACACCGCGCTCTACATTCCGGCCGGAACGCCCGAGGTCTCTGCGATCACGAGACTCGTACCGCTCGGTGCACTTCTTCAACAGCGAACCTGGCCGACGCGCTTCGATCTGCTCGAGCGCCTTGTGGCATACGGCCGAACGCACGGCGCGTGGGATGACACCCAGGGATACGTTGAGGGGAGCCTCGCGCGAATCGTCGAGGCTGCAGCCGGAACCCCGCCCGATCTCCCGAGTGTGAAGCTAGACCACGACTTCCTCTGTGGGATGGAGTTCGACAGCCATCGCTCCGAGCTCGCCTTTTTCGCGGGACACGGCCTTCGCGTCGAGGATGTCGCGATCGACCTCGCACTTCGGCCCGGTGAGCTGTTGGTCTTCGACAACTTCGCCCTCGCGCACGGCCGGCGTGGCACGCGAGCACCAGGAGAGTTGTGCCAGCGCGTCTTTGGACACAGCGGGCTCGCTCCGGCGGCGCAACGCGAACTGCGCAGCCGCGTCCTAAGCGCGTTCTCCGGGCGACAGCCAACCAGTCACGAGCGACGCGCGGATCAGCCGTGGGATGCGTCGTACGTCGATGGCCCGCCGCCCTGGGACATCGGACGACCGCAGCCAGCGATACTGAGTCTGGCGGGCGAAGGCGCATTCACAGGCGCAGTCCTCGATGCAGGATGCGGGACAGGCGAGCATGCCCTGCACGTCGCCTCTCTGGGACTGCACGTTCTGGGAGTCGATGTGGCTGAGACCGCACTGTCGATCGCGCGGGAGAAGGCCGCTGTGCGCGGCATCGATGCTGACTTCGCGGTTGCCGATGCCTTGCACCTGAACCGTCTGGGCCGAGCGTTTGAGACGGTGCTCGATTGCGGGTTGTTTCACACGTTCGACAGCGACGAGCGGCGAGATTACGTGGCAAGCTTGGCGTCCGTGACGAGTCGTGGGGGGTATCTTTACGTGCTCTGTTTCAGTGACGTCGGACCCGGTATCTGCGGCCCGCATCCCGTCAGCCAGGAGAAGTTGAGAGCAGCGTTCGAGCGTTGCGACGGCTGGAGTGTTGCCCGCGTCAGTCCGGATCGAATCGAGACAAGGTTCGCCGCGCAGGGCGTACCGGCCTGGTTGGCGAAGATCGAGCGGGTCTAGTCTCCTCGCTAGGAACGGCCCGGGATCAGTCCGAGTTGTCGCATCATCCCGAGGTCGTCGCGAACTGCTGCGTACTCGGTGACTTGCCCGGCGTTTAGCCGAAAGAGGTACATGTGCGGAACAGTCGCGCGCTTGCCGGTGGGGGGAATGCCAATGAAGGCGCCTTCGTGGGTGCCGGTCCAGTTGCAGTACATCGCGACGTGATCGCCGTCGGCGACGAGCTGCTCGATCTCCCACCGTTGATCGGGAAAAGCGAGGCGCAGCATCGTCGCGACTTCCTTGACGCGCATCGGGCCGCGTCGGTCCTGTGGGTCGTGAAGATCGCGGCATTCAGGGTGCACGAGCTGCTCGGCGAGCTCGATTAGGCCCTGGCCGAACACCTCCTCATACAGCCGGCGCACTACCAGCTTGTTCTGCTCGCAATCGAACACCGCGACATCATCGCGTTGCAACATCTGCCACTCCTCTGAAATCAGGTCCCGTTTGGTCAATCACTATAGTGGCACACTAGTCAATGCCTGAGCAACCTGCCAAGCGCACCGACGCGGCGGACGCGAGCCCCCGCCGCGCCTACCGCTCGCGCAAGCGTGAGCAGGCGTCGCTGGAGACCCGCCAGCGGATCCGCGCTGTGGCTGAGGCTTTGTTTCTCCGCGACGGATACGCGCGGACAACGACGAAGGCGATCGCACGGGAGGCCGGCGTCGCTGAAATGACTCTGTTTCTCGCGTTCGACAACAAGGCGGCGCTGCTGTCGGAGATCATCCGGACCACTGTTCGCGGCGACGACCACGAGACGCCAATCGCCAGCCGGGCCAGGTGGCAAGAGATGCTCGACGCCCCGCCACATCAGATCCTGCTCCGATTTGCGGAGTTCAACGGTGCCGTCCAGGTCCGAATTGCGCGGATCCTCGCCGTCGCTGAGGCCGCAGCTGCC
Source organism: Solirubrobacteraceae bacterium (assembly GCA_036501715.1). GTDB lineage: Bacteria > Actinomycetota > Thermoleophilia > Solirubrobacterales > Solirubrobacteraceae > Palsa-744. Next base: position 89,215 of record DASXZV010000038.1, read on the forward strand.
GCTGACGACCAGCTAGCCGCTCGTCGCGACAACGCGCACACGCACGTACGCGCCGACTTTCAGCAGATCGCTGACGCGCTCGCAAAGCATCGAAGCCTGCATGCGCATCTCACGGTCGGCTGCGCTGCCGATGTGATCTACGCACTCGCGAACCCAACCACCTACCTGCTTCTGACCGACGAGTGCGGCTGGACCACAGAGCAATACACCGAATGGCTCGCAGCCACCCTCACCGCTACCCTCACAAAGTCGGCGATGAGTTTCCAGTGACGCGGCGGCCTCTAGTGACACTCTGGAACGATGCTCTGAAGGAGGCCACAGATGACCGAGAAGCCAGATAACGATCCGATCGAGCGCTTGGCGCCGTACATCGGCGAATGGCGGATGCAAGCGGTGTTCCCGGACACCTCGCCGATCGAGACCGCCGAGACGCAGGACGTCGCGCGGACCGTGTTCGAGTGGATGGCCGGGCGACAGTTCGTGGTTCAGCGCTGGGAGGTCCCTCACCCTGCCGCGCCGGACGGGATCGCCATCATCGGCTGGGACCAGGGCAAAGGGACATATATGCAGCACTACTTCGACTCGCGGGGTGTCACGAGGTTGTACGAGATGAGCTTCGCCGACGGCGTGTGGAAGCTGTGGCGGACCGCGGCCGATTTCTCGCCGCTCGACTTCTCGCAGCGCTACGCCGGGACGTTCAGCGACGACGGCCGAACGATCCGCGGAAGCTGGGAGTCCTCGAACGACGGCTCGCGTTGGGAGCACGACTTCGAGCTGATCTACACGAAGATGTCATGAAGCCGTGCGTCGCTAATTCGCCGGCCTGTGGATGTGCAGGACCACGCCGGTGGCATATGTCGTGGCCTCAAGCGGCGATTGGGGCGATCGGGACGTAGCCGCGGGTCTGGTTGGCACGGACGGCGAGACCGAGGGTGCGAGCGAGCGTCATCGCGACGGCCATGATGATGAGGGTGTCGGTGATCGCGGCGCCGGTGACCTGATGGTCGATCATCCACGTCGCGAGCGGGTGGTTGAACCAGTGGACCGCGCCGATCGAGAAGCAGCTGCGTGCGGCGATCACGGCGATCCATAGCGCCGCGTAGGCAACGCCGGCACGGGTCACGAGTCGGCCGGTCGCGGGCTCGCGGCGGATGCTCATCAAGCTGGCCGCGGTGAGGCCGAGCAGGACGCCGGCAACACCGCCGCCGATCTCCAGCGCGAGGCCGATGCCATGCGTGGCGAGGACCTCCAGGAACATGGGCACGATCGAGACAGACAGAAGTAGGGGGCGCAGCAGCCGGAAGCGGCTGAGCTTGCGGGCGGGGCCAAGGTCCGACTCGAGCACGGCGAGCAGCACGAGTCCGTTGACGATGAGGGCGTTGGTGAGCATTGTGTTCTCGCTTTCGATGGGTCGCTGATTTGCACCATCGATACTGCTCGACGCTACGCGCTTTGTCATCGCCGCACGGGCTGGTTTGCAGTCTGATGTGGGTCGATCGAAACACCGGTCTCAACCTGCTCTCAACCTGGATCTCAACCCGAAATCAACCCTGCGGATCAGGCCGCGGGGCGATGTGCGCGGGGCCACGGCGCCATAGCGTCGGAGAGACCGTCAATCGACCCGCGAAGGAGTCTGAAGATGTCATTTCTGACAGTGCTGGTAGCAATCGGAGTCATCGTGTACGTGATCGGGCAGCAGGTGGCCGGCGGTGCACTCAGCGGCAAGCGTGTGGTCGTACTGCCCGCGGCCCTGACCGTGATCGGGATCCTCGACATCAGCGGCTCCAAGGCGCATCCGGATGTGACGGATATCGTGCTGCTGGTCGTGAGTGCCGCAATTGCCATCGGGACTGGCGCTGGTCTCGGCACGATGACGCGCCTGGAGCGCCGCGATGGATACCTGTGGGCGCAGCTCCCCAAGCGGGGTCTGTGGCTGTGGGGTGGCCTGATCGTCAGTCGCCTGGCGATCATCGGCATCGCGCACGGGACCGGCGCGCAGGTGGCTGCCGGGACCGCCGCGATCCTGCTGATGCTCGGTCTCAACCGGGTCGCTCAGGCGTTGGTGGTCGTCCCCCGGGCGATCACGGCCGGCATCCCGTTCGCACCTGAGAAGGACGGCACCGTGTTCGGCGCCAGCTGGTTCTCCCGCGCGACCGGGCGAGAGGGTTGAGCGAAAGTGTCCAGCTGGTGGGAGCGGGCGGATCGCGGCGAGGGCCTGAGGCTTTTGGCGGTGTGGCAGTGGCGGCTGCGCGGGGCCGTGTTCGTGCTCGTTGCCGCGGTCGTGCTCAGCGCCCAGTCGGCAATCGTTGCCGGCGGCGCGGAGCTCGCGGTCGCGGCGGCGGCGCTGATCGGCTGGTGGGCGGGCGAGCGCCTGCCGGAGCCGTGGGCCGGGCGGTCGCTGCTTGCCTGTCTGACGGTGATCACCGCGGTGGGTGGCTTTGCCGCCGCCTCTCACAACGACACCAGCGTGCTTGCCCTGGCGATCGTCAGCATGCTGGCCGCTGGCACCGATCTGCCGCTCACGCAGGTGCTGGTGGTGTTCCTCGCTGGCGTGCTCGCGATCGAGATCGGCGCGATCAGCTACGGCCACACGGACCTCGGTACGGTGCTCGGGTATCCCGCGCTCCTGGTGGGACTGGCCGTCGGCGGACGCTACCGGCGCGCCTACCGAATCCAGACCGAGCAGGCGCAGGCGCTGCTCGCCGAGACGCGCCGGGCGCAGTTCGAGGCCGAGCGCGTGGCCGCGCTGACGGAGCGCTCGCGGATCGCCCGCGAGATCCACGACGTGCTCGCCCACTCGCTCGGCGCGCTCGGCATCCAGATACAAGCTGCGGAGGCGATGCTGTCCGAGCGGAAGGACATCGACCGCGCACTGCAGTCGCTCGCCAGCGCGCGGCGGCTGGTCGACGAGGGACTGACCGAGACCCGACGCGCCGTGACCGCGCTGCGGACCGACGCGCCACCGCTGCCACAGGCGCTCGCCGCGCTCGTCGATGGCCGTCCGGGTGCGTTGACGGTCACCGGGGAGCCGTACGCGCTCGGCCCCGCCGCCGGTCTCGCGCTGCTGCGCGTGGCGCAGGAGGCGATCACGAACGCCGGCAAGCACGCCGACGGCAATCCCGCGACGATCGCGCTCG
>DASXZV010000039.1:0-1654 GCA_036501715.1 Solirubrobacteraceae bacterium
AACGAATTAGGTTGGCGCGGAAGTTGGGGTTCGCTGGTAGCCGCCGTGACGTAGGTCAGCCTCCTCTTCGAGTAGCTCATTGGCCCAGGTGTGTGCGGGCTTAAACCACTGTCGGAGGAGGCTGGATGCAGAGGATGACGGACGTGACTGCGACTGTCCACGCGGGCGAGCCCGCGTGGACAGTCGGCATCGACCTGGGGCGCCGCGCGGCGCACGAAGCGGTGGTGCGCGCACCGGATGGGACCGATCGACGGCTCCGGTTCACTCATTCGCGCGATGGCATCGACGGGTTCCTCGGAGAGCTCGCCGGGCTTGAGGGCCGCGTCTTGGTGATCATCGAGCCGACAGCTACGCGCTGGCAGGCACTCGCCGAGGAGCTTTCCGGAAAGGGCCTTGAGGTCCGCCAGGTTCACGCGGCGACCGTCGCGAAGCTGCGCGGCGCGCGGGACATCACGGGCGCCAAGTCCGACCGTGTCGATGCCCGCACCCTCGCCGGCGCCGTTGACTACTCCCATCTCGTGCGGCCCGACACGCCCGCGGTGGCGTGCGCGCACGCGCTGTGCCTCGAGCGGCTGCGGCTGCGTCGCGAGCGCCGCCGGCTTCGCGGCGCGGTCAAGACCTGTCTGGACACGATCTGGCCCGAGTTCCTGCAGACCTTCCGTGGCGGCGAGCGGGGCGTCACAGCCCGCGCCGTGATCGCTGTCACCGGCGGAGACCCCGCACGCGCAACCAGGCTCGGCGCGCAAGAGCTTGAGCGTCGAGTCCGGGCAGCCGCACCCGGCCGCCATATCGGCCACAACAAGATCAAGCAGCTGATCGAGAAGACCAGCCGCCCGGTCGGATACCGCGCTGCCAGAGGCGCCTACGCCGCCAGGCTGCAGCGGCTGATGCGGCGCCGCGCGCTCGTCGAAGGCCAGCTCGAAGCGCTCGAGGGAGAGCTCTTGCACCTCTACCCCCGACTCCCCGGAGCGCAACGCCTGGACAGCCTGCCGGGTCTGAGAGCACTCGACCGGGCGCTTCTTCTCGCCGCCGCGGGCGACGTCCGCAGACTGCGCTCGGCCCGCGCGCTCGGCAAGCTCGGCGGCTGCGCACCAATCGCAAGGGACTCCGGGCAAAGCACCCCGAAACGCAAGATCTCCGAGCGCTGCCGCTACCAGCTGCGCGACGCTGCCTTTCACGCCGCCAGACACATCATCAAAGCGTGCCCTGCCTTCCAGGCGCTCTACCGCGCACTGCGCCAAAGGCTCACCGCCAGACAAGCCGTGATCGCGTGCGCGAACCGGCTGCTGCGCGTGATCTGGCGCATGGTCAACAGCGACGTCGACTACAACCCCGCGAAGGTCGCCCCTGCACTGAACCGCTAGCCCACACCCCGTCACGGCTGTCGTCTCACCAGACACCCGAGCGCAAGCCCGCATCCGCAATTTCGAGCCCTCGAGCTCGCGCCCGCAACAAGGGCCCCTGCGCACGCCAAAGACCGCATAAGGCCCCTGGCCACCAAGGCCGCACGCGCACCTAATCAGGCCACGGCGTGCCATCTCACCGCTCCCAGCAACCAGCAACGAGCACAGCCAGCAGCACCCGACAACCGCGCCAACAGCACGGACGAACACCCCTGCCAACACCAAGCTTGACAAAACGCCAAAGGCCAGTT
>DASXZV010000040.1:0-137865 GCA_036501715.1 Solirubrobacteraceae bacterium
CGCAGATCATCTTCGGTGTCCCATTGCGTCTGCAGCGCATCACGGTCAACATCGACCGGCCGGGGTTCATGTTCAACCCCACCAACTGCACCCAGCAGCAGATCACCGCGACGATCTCAGGCTCCCAACAAGCCACCGCCAACCTCGGCAGCCCGTTCGCCGTGGCAGGCTGCAAAAGCCTCGCATTCAAACCAGGCTTCGCGGTCTCCACCAGCGGGCGTACGAGCAGGCTAGGTGGTGCGAGTCTTGACGCGAAGGTCTCTTACCCCGCTGGGTCGGTTGGTAGCGAGGCGAACATCGCGCGCGTCAAAGTCGAACTACCAAAGATCCTCCCCGCAAGACTAACCACGCTGCAGAAGGCGTGCACCGCCGCGCAGTTCGCCAGCAACCCCGCCGGGTGCCCCCCAGCGTCGGTCGTGGGAATCGTAAGAGCCACTACACCATTGTTGCCGGTCGGCCTTGAAGGCCCCGCGTACTTCGTCTCCCATGGTGGTGAAGCGTTCCCGAGCCTCGTCGTCGTGCTCCAGGGCGACGGTGTCCGGGTCGACCTCGTGGGCTCTACGTTCATCAGTAAGGCGGGGGTCACGAGCTCGACGTTTAGGACCGTGCCCGACGTACCCGTCGGCACATTTGAGCTCTATCTCCCCGAGGGCCCCTACTCCGCGCTCGCCGCAACCGGGAACCTCTGCGCCACCACCAAGACCATCACCGTCAAGCACCGCCTCACCAGACACATACACGGCCGCACCGTACAACGCACGCTCAAGACGCGCGAGCGCCGCCCGGCGACCCTGCAGATGCCAACAGAATTTGTTGCGCAGAACGGCACGGTAATCCACCAGAGCACAGCGATCAAAGTCACCGGCTGCACCAACGGGAGGACACACAAATGACCAGCACCCACCACACACCCAACCTCCCCACGGCCATCCTCGCAGCTCTCACCGTACTCCTGTTGCTAGCCACCGCGTCGATCGCACACGCCAACACACCACCCGTCAAGCTCATACCCACAAGCACCATCGACAACGGCTTCGAATACCCCGAAAGCGTCGCGGTCAACAACGACCCCAGCAGTCCTACCTACAGCGAGATCTACGTCGCGGACAGCGGCAACCATCGTGTGCAGGAGCTCACCGCCAGCGGAGCGTTCGTGAGTATGTTCGGCGGCCAGGTCAACCAGACCAGGACCGAAGTGATCAACGCCAAAGGCGGCACCCCGACGCAAGCCGAAAGCGAAGAAGAGAACATCTGCACCGCCGCCTCAAAAGACACCTGCCAAGCCGGCACACATGGCTCAGCACCAGGCCAATTCGACATAGAGAACCTCCATATCGCTATCGACCCATCAAGCGGAAACCTATACACAGTCGAAAACGATATAGGCGAAAACGGGTCCGGCAAAACTGTCGTGGGTGGGCGTGTCCAGGAGTTTACGGCTGAAGGCCGCTTCGTGCTCGAGGCCGGCCAGGAAGTCAACGCAAACACCAAAGGCAACACCTGCACACGCGAAGAAATCGAAAAAGACGGCGTGCAGTGCACAGGCCCTGCACTACACCCACTAGAATTCCCCGGGGCTGGGGTAGCCGAAGCAGGCGCGTTGGTGCGTCCAAGGTCGGTGGCCGTCGGGGGGCCGGAAGACCTGGTCTATGTTGGTGAAGAACACCGTCTTCAGGAGTTCGAAGCGGACGGCAAATACAAGCGTGAAATCCCGCTCACAGCAATCTCCTCAAGCGAAGGCAGCGAGGTGAGCGCGCTCGCGGTCAACGAAACCGGCGACGTGTACCTCGACTATCGCGGCGCGAGCGCGAACCTCGAAGGCGAAAACACTATCCGCGAGTTCGACCCCGCCGGCCAGCAGATCGCGGGCTTCCCGCTGAGCGCCAGGTCACCCAACGGTCTGTTTCTCGTTATTGAGGCGTTGAGTGTGAGCTCGTCTGGGCGTCTGTCGGTCGGCGAGGTCGAAAACGTCCAGACGGGCCCTGGAGCTAGTGACTTCGAACTGAGGTTCTTCGGGTCGCTCTTGGAAGGCGGTACCGGTCGTCTGATTACGGAATTCAGCGAGCCGGGAGGAATCGCGGCCGGTGTTGCGGGTAGTGCGTTTGGGCCAAGCGAAGAATTGTACCTCGCCAAAAGTGCAGAAGGTGAGGTAGTGGCGTATCGGCCTGTCCCGGTCGCGGAACTTACTACCGGCGCCACGGTCTGTTCGTCGGGCGTTGAAGATGGCTCCGATGTGACGTTTGCGTGTACGTTGGCTGGGGAAGCGAACCCCGAGGGCGTGGCTGGAACCGAAGCGTTCTTCGAACTAGGCCACACCAGCGCCTTTGGCGAAGTGACTGCCAAGCAGTCGGTCGCGAGCACCGGGCCGGTATCGGCAGGAGTGCAGGGGTTGGTTCCCAATGAAACGTACTACGATCGGCTGGCGGGCGAAGACGAAAACTCCAAAGCACCGGAAAGTCCCCTCACGGGCGAAATGGTGTCGTTCGTGACGCCGAGCGTCGCACCGAAGATCCTCGGCGCGCCGAGCGTCTCGTTCCTCACACCATTCTCGGCCGTGTTCTCCGGCGAGCTGAACCCGGAGAACACGAGCACCGCTTACGAGTTTCAGTACGGTGTGTGTGAAAACCTCGATGCGTGCTCGGGTGGGTTGATCACCAGGACGCTTGAATCCTCTGCCTACGGGCGGGCGACGGCGATCCTCGAAGCCAGGGACCTCAAACCCGCTACGCTCTACCATTACCGACTGCTGGCCAGCAACCAGCACCTCGTGGCGGGGAAATCCGAAGGCGGGGTGGCTACCGGCACGGTGGGTACCTTTACCACCGGCCCAGATCCTGTACCGCAGGCAGCCAGCGGACCTGCGAGCGCGGTCGGCACGACATCCGCGACGATCACGGGATCGGTCAGCCCAGACGGGCAACCCGCCGTGTACAGTTTCGAAGCGGGGCTGTATGAAGGCGTCGTGACGCAGTACGGCGTGGTGTCCTCCGCGGCGGTAGACGCCGCCACGACCGCGGTCCCAGAGAGCGTGGGCCTCAGCGGCTTGCAGCCGGGCACCACCTACGCCTATCGGATCAAGATCACAAGCGGCTACGGCACCGCCTACGGCGAAACACTGACCTTCATCACACAAGGTTTACCCGTTGTTCTGAGCGCACCGACCACACCTGCGTTGCTAGCGGTGCCGGCGATTGCGTTCCCCATCCCGGCGGCGGCGAAGCACGCCACTTCGAAGCACACCACCCGTAAAAAGAGGAGCCGCCGTACGCGCAAACGGCACGCCAAGCGCAAGGGAGGCCGCTAGCAGAGCCCACACGACGCGGCAGCGAAAGTGCACTTGAACGTAAACAGATCTTGATGAGGAAAGGCGGCAATTGATGTTCAAAGGGATACGTGGACGGGTCACCTACGCCAACGTAGCGGTGACGCTCGCACTGGTGTTCGCGATGAGCGGCGGCGCGTACGCCGCTGGCAGGTACGCGATCACCTCGACTCGTCAGATCAGCCCAAAGGTCCTCAAGGCGCTCAGGGGCGCGCGCGGCAACACCGGGTCCGCCGGCGCGGCCGGGCCGGCAGGCCCGCAGGGTGCCGTCGGGGCGCAGGGCCCCGCCGGCGCCAAAGGCGAAACCGGCGCCAAAGGCGAAACAGGCGCCTCCGGCAAATCCGGAGAACCCGGCAAGGAAGGCTCGCCATGGACCGCCGGCGGCACACTTCCCTCCGAAAAGAGCGAGATGGGGACGTGGACGATAACCGTACCCACGCCCGTTGAAGTCGAACCGGGATTCACTACTAGTCTCTCTCGCGCGCCGATCTCGTTCAACATTCCCTTGGAAGCCGCGCCCACCGCGGTATATCTAAAGGCGGGCGAAAAGCAAACTGGATGCGAGGGGACCGCCGAAGCGCCCACCGCCGAACCAGGGTATCTCTGCGTATACACCGAAATTGAAATAAAGCCACCCGTACTGCAGGTCACTGCTCATCCGTTTGGTGCTGTCGTGGGTGCTGCCGGCGGTGGCGAACCAGGTGGAACGGCTGTCGGTAGCTGGGCCGTCACGGCCCCCTGAGGATCAAGCACAAAGCCACGATCAAGCGCCATGTTCAACCTGCCGTGAAGCTGTCTGGATACCCGGGCGCGCGCTGATGGTTGCGTCGTCCGGGTTTCCGCCTTTGCCTGCACCGAGAGCCGGGGGGCCTGCGCGGCGAGATCGTGCCAAACATCGCGAGAGCACCGTCGAACTGCCGCCGAGCCTACGTCATCCGCGCGCGCATCGGCTGCGCGGCTGCCTGGCATATGTGACAGCGCACCCCGGCGTGAGCAACCGCGAGATCGCGGCCGCGATCGGCATCGCAAGCCACACGCAGGCCTCGGCGTTGCTGGCGCGGCTGGCGAGTATGGGTCTGCTCGAGAAGTGCGCGGGGTTGCCGGGGCGCCCCAACGCCTGGTCCGCAAGCGAGCGTGGGCGGCAAGCCGCGCGCACGCTCGAGCGTGAACCAACGGTTGCACCCTAAGCCCCATAGGCGGCCGTGCAAGTTACACAATCCCGACCGCCCGCCGCTTGTGTGACATCTTGATGTGAGTGTGCGTGTACCTGTATAGCTGTTGGGGTCAAACCTCAAACCTGAAACCTCAGAGAGGAACGAATGAAGAAGATCAGAACACTCGGACTGGCGCTGGTTGCCGTGCTGGCGTTCGCCGGTATCAGCGCGACCGGCGCGATAGCCTACGAATGGCAGCAAAACGGCTCGGCGTTGACAAAAGCGACTGCCGTCACGGGTGAATCGACCCTGACGCTTGAAACCATAGTCGGCTCTCGCTACAGCTGCGCGATCTTGCGCAAAGGCACCGTGGGCCCGGGCGCGGCCGGAGAATTCACGAGCATCACGAGCCCGAGCGGCGCGAAAGCGATCCCGTGCACAATCACGCACAGCGGGACCGAATGTGAATCTCAGGTCGAAATCGAAGCCGTGGGGCTGCCATGGCACACCGAAATCACCACCGAATCGCGTAACCTGCTCACGGCGTCTCATGAATGGAAGATCACCTGCAAAGACTCGGCCCACGAAGTGACCACCAACTGGTGTCTGCTTCCTCGCAGCACCGCTCTGGTTAACGTCAGCGGCGGCGTCGAACAGGCCTATGACAGCATCTCAGAACACACGAGCTGCTTCTACGGCAGTCACTTTGTCATGACCGGATCCGAACTGCTCAAAACTAGCAGCGGTACACTTTCGATCGGTACCTCGGCGACAAAAGTGCCCTGGCTGCTCAGCGGGGTAGGTCTCTCAAAATCGATTGCCACACCGTGGAAAGGCAAACTCAGTGTCGTCGACTCGAAAGACCTTGGTATCGAATGCGAAGACACCGCCGAAGCGACCGCTGGGTTGTACGGCGGCGGGACGATCACGAAACTGACCATGTCGAACTGCAAATCGGTTCATTTCTGTGAAAATAGCAAACCCATGAGTATCGAAGCGCTTCATCTTCCGTGGAACACGGAAATGGTGAGTGAAGGCTCCGCTCAGGACAAGATCGTGGGCGCTGGCAACGGCACGCCCGCCTTCAGCCTGAGCTGCGCTGCCTTGGGGGTCATAGAGACCGAAGTATGCACCGGCGCTCTCCGGGCTGAAGCCACCAACGGTGTCGGCGGCGTGAACGCTGTCTTCGACGACCCGGAAAAGCTCAAATGCGAACTGGTTGGCTCTGGAGGCAAATTGGAAGCGACGCTCAGCGGCACGCAATCGATCACCGCGAGCGGCGGCACTCTGGAAGTGTAAGTAGCACGAGCCATAACCTGGCCTGTAGTACGGTGCCGGCGGGGTTGCGACACCCTGCCGGCACCATTTGTCGACGCAGACAGTGCGACGTGCCCCGTCGCGGTCGACGCGATGTACGTCACCGGGGGCGGCTTGGCGAGTAGCCTGTCAGCCATGCCTACAGACACCACTGCCCCCACACTTCCCGAGGCCCTCGGCGACGCTGCGCGCGCCTTCATCGCTGGCCCGCACCGCCTGCTGATCGGCGCCGAGCGCCCCAAGGCGGCCGACGGCCGCACCTTCGCCACCCTCGACCCCGCGACCGGCCGCGAGATCGCGCACGTCCCGCATGCAGGCCCTGCGGACGTCGCGGGTGCTCTCGCCGCGGCCCGCGCTGCCTTCGCGGACGGCCCCTGGGCGAGCATGCCCGCCAGTGGCCGCGAGCGCATCCTGTTCGCCCTCGCGCAAACCATCGAAGACCACGCGCAGGAGCTCGCCGAGATCGAGTCGCTGGATAACGGCAAGCCGGTCAACCTGGCGCGCTACGTGGACGTTGCGGGCACGATCGCGCATTTGCGCTACTTCGCCGGTTGGCCGACGAAGATCGAGGGGGCGGTCCTGCCGGTGACCGCGCCGAACATGCACTGCTACACGCGCCGTGAGCCGGTCGGCGTGTGTGCCCAGATCGTCCCGTGGAACTTCCCGCTGATGATGGCCGCCTGGAAGATCGCGCCTGCGCTCGCGGCGGGCTGCACGGTCGTGCTGAAGCCCGCCGAGCAGACCCCGCTGAGCGCGCTGCGCCTCGGCGAGCTGGCGCTGGAGGCGGGCCTGCCGCCGGGTGTGCTGAACGTCCTCACGGGCGACGGCAGCACGGGCGCGGCGCTCGTGGAGCACCCGGAGGTCGACAAGATCGCGTTCACGGGCTCAACCGCGGTGGGGCGCGAGATCGGCTCCAAGGCGGGGCAGGCGCTTAAGCGCGTGACGCTGGAGCTGGGGGGCAAGTCGCCGAACATCATCCTGCCCGACGCCGACATCGACGCGGCCGTGAGGGGCGCCTACCAGGGGATCTACTTCAACTCGGGGCAGGCCTGCAACGCGGGCTCGCGGCTGTTCATCCCGCGGGAGCGCTTCGAGGAGGTCACGGGCGCGCTCGCCGAGCAGGCCAAGGCCACGCGCCTTGGGCCGGGTCTGGACGGCGAGACCCAGCTGGGGCCGGTCGTCTCCGCGGAGCAGCGGGAGCGCGTCATGGGGTACATCGAGTCCGGGCGCGAGCAGGGCGCGGAGCTGCTCGCCGGTGGCGAGGCGACGCTCGCCGAGAGCGGCGGGTACTTCGTCGCGCCGACGCTCTTTGCGGTCACCGACGACGAGTTGAAGATCGCGCGCGAGGAGATCTTCGGGCCGGTGCTGGTGGCCTCCCCGTACGAGACGCTCGAGGAGGTCGCGGCGCGCGCGAACGACAACGAGTACGGCCTGGCCGCGGGCGTGTGGACGCGCGACGTCGGCAACGCGCACCGCCTGGCGGCGCTGCTGCGTGCCGGCATGGTCTACGTCAACACCTGGGGCAACGCGGAGCCGGCGGTGCCGTTCGGCGGCTTCAAGGCGTCGGGCGTCGGACGCGAGCACGGCCAGGACGGCCTCGGCGCGTATCTGGAGACCAAGAGCGTCTGGACGGCGCTGTAGGCGTCGCGACGCGCGCAGGGTGGTGCACGCGACCAACCCGACCGCGTCGTCGCCAACCCCCCGCCGGGTGCACTAGAGTCACGCTATGAGCGCACCCGCGCCGGCTCCCGGCAGCCTTGTGATCACCAGCGAGATCGAAGACGGGGCGACCAGCATCGCGCTTGCCGGCGAACTCGATCTGGCTGGCGCGCACCAGCTGGAAGCGAGCCTCGACGAGGTCGAGCGCGAGTGTCCGGCGCGGCTGGTCATCGACCTGCGGCGCCTGGCTTTCATCGACTCGACCGGGCTGCGGCTGCTGCTGCAGGCCGACGCGCGCGCGCGTGAGCGCGGCTGTGAGCTCGTGTTGCGCCCCGGCGAGGCCTCCGTGCAGCGCGTCTTCGAGGTCACCGGCGCGCTCGACGTCCTGCGTTTCGAGGATTGAGCCTCCAACCCGCGCACGTGAGTCCGGAGGGCATCGCCGCACCGGCGTCACGCGGCGGGCTGGGTCCCGCGCGGGCGGCTGACGGCTCGGGCACGCAGCGCTGGGTGGGGGCGCTGGCGGGCGTCTGCACGCTGGTGCTGCTGGCGGCGACCCTGGAGATCGTCCTCGACGCGGCGCTGGGACACGCGCCGTTGATCCCGCGCTCCCCGGAGATCAGCGCCTGGCTGCAGGGCGTCGGCGAGCGCCTGGGCTACCGCGTCTTCCTGATCGCGCTGCTCGCGTTCAGCGCGGCCTACGCGGGCATGCTGGCGCTTGCGGGCCGACTGCCGGCGCGCTGGGTGATCGCGCTGGTCGCGGCGCTCAACCTGATCGTGTTCGCGGGGCCGATCCTGCTCTCGACGGACGTCTTCAGCTACATCGCCTACGCGCGCATGGGAGTGGTGCACGGGATCAACCCCTACCTGCATGGTCCGCACACGATCAAAGGCGATGAGATCTACACGTATGTGGGCACCGATTGGCTGCGTACGGCGACGGCGTATGGCCCGCTCTACACGCTCTTCAGCTACCCGGTCGCGCTGCTTGGCTTGAAAGCGGCGCTGTGGGTGATGAAGTTCGAGGCGTTGCTGGCAAGCGCGGGGACGCTAGTGCTGACCTGGCGCTGTGCGCGAGCGCGCGGGATCGACCCGGTGCCGGCCCTGCTCGCGGTCGGCGCGAACCCGCTGTACGTGATCTATGGCCTGGGCGGGGCGCACAACGACCTGATCATGACCTTCCTGATGATGGCCGCGGTGGCCTTCACGCTCGCGGGCCGCGACGCTCCGGCCGCGGCGTCGGTGGTCGCGGGCGCGCTCGTCAAGGTGACGGCGGCGGCGCTGCTGCCGTTCATGCTGCTCTCGCGCCGCAGCGGCGCGACGATCATCGGCGCGCTCGCGATGGTGCTGCTGGCCGCGCTGGTGTCCTTCCCGGTCTTTGGGTTGCACGGGCTCGACGTCGTCGCGGCGCTCAATCGCGACGCGGCGCTCGTCTCGACGGACAGCTTCGCGACCGAGATCGCGCACCTGTTCGGCAAGCCGGGGGTCTTCCCGATCGACCACGACCTGCTCAAGCTGGCGCTGTTGGTGATCGTGGTGCACCTGCTGTGGCGCACCTGGCGGGGCTATGACTGGGTGGCGGCGTCGGGCTGGACGCTGCTGGCGATTGCGGTCACCTCGACGTGGCTGCTGGCGTGGTACACGCTGTGGTCGTTGCCGCTCGCGGTGGTCTCGCGCGACCGGCGCCTGCTGTTCGCGACGCTCGCGGTGCAGGGCCTGTTCATCGCCCACCAGACGGGCCCGCTGTTCTCACCGGTATCGGTCTCATGAGCGGTGCCTCGGCGGCGGCGCGGCGCGGGGACTTCTGGGAGCGCCTGCCCGAGCCGCTGCGTCCCCGCGAGCAGGAGCGCCGTGGCCGCGGGGACCTGCGCCGCGTGGAGAGCACGCTGCTGGTGCTGGCCTTCCTGCTGTTCGCGGTGGCGATCGTCAACGACGTCGTGCTCTCGACGCATGTCGCAACTCGCATCACCGCCGACCTGCGCGCCTGGCGGACGTTGACCGGCCACGATTACCACAACATCTCCGTCGAACAGGACCTCAAAGGCCACACCACGCGCGACGTCCTCTGCGGCAACACCTCGCCGGGGCCGCCGGGCGCGCTGCCGCAGGTGTGCCTGATCATGACGGGGCCGATCGTCCACGGCACGCGCGCCTCCCACGGTGGCTTCTATCTCGCGCCGTTCACGCCCGACAAACGCATCAACCGCTACGCCTGCTTTGGCTCGGCCGTAGCCGCGGGGCTGTGCGCGGCGCCGACGCCGACGGGTGCGCCGCACGCCCCGGTGTCGGGGGCCGATGGCTGATCCCGCGGCGCTTACCGCCGAGGGTGCGGGGAAGGGGTTGGGAGCGGACCCCCCGAGGGGGTCCCGGTTGGTCGGCGAGCCGCGTGCGCGGGCGGGCGCCCTGCCGGCCTGGTGGCCGCTGGCGGCGCTGACGCTGCTGGCGGCCGCGCTGCGCCTGAGCACGCTCGATCTGCAGAGCTTCTGGTACGACGAGGCCTTCACGCCGGTGCACGTCTTGCACCCGGGTCTGGGGGCGACGCTGCGGGCGTTCGTGCACACCGAGAACACGCCGCCGCTGTGGTACGTCGTGGTCTGGGGGTTCGCGCGCGTGCTCGGTACCGGCGAGGTCGCGCTGCGCCTGCCCTCCGCGCTGGCCGGTATCGCGACGGTGCCGGTCGCTTGGGGGATCGGCTGGGAGCTCGCCGGGCGTGGCCTCAGCGGCCGGCGCGCGGCGATCGCGCTGGCGGCGCTGGTCGCGGTCAACCCACTGTTCGTGTGGTACTCGCAGGAGGCGCGCGCGTATGCGCTCTTCGTGCTGTTCGTGGCGCTCGCGATGCTGTGCATGCTGCGCGCCGAGCGCTGGCCGATCTCCGATCGGTCGACGCCGCGACGGATGGCGCTGTTCGCGTGCAGTGCGGCGCTGGCGCTGCTCAGCCATTACTTCGCGGTCTTCCTGGTGGTCCCGATGGCGCTGTGGCTGTTGCGCCCGCGGCAGGGAGCGGCGCAGTGGCCGCGCCGCGCGCGGCTCGCGGCCCTGGCCGCGGCGCTCGCGCTCGCGCTCGTGGGGCTCGCGCTTGTGCCGCTGATCCTCGCGCAGGGCGGACACGGCACGCAGTGGATCGGCGAATGGGCGCTCTCGGCGCGCCTGGAAGCGATCCCGCAGTACTACCTCACGGGCTACTCGGCGGCGCCGCTGGGTCACGGCATCGAGCTGCTGGTCGCGCTCGCGATCCTCGCCGGGATGGGCCTGGCGCTGTGGCGCGCTCCTACGCCGCGTGAGAGCGATGGCGCGTTGTTGGCGCTCGCGCTCACGGCCTGCGGGGTGCTGACACCGCTGCTGCTCGCACTGCTGGGCGCGGACTACCTCGCGCCGCGCAACCTGATTGCGGCGATGATCCCGCTGAGCGCGACGATCGCGGTGATCCTCGCCGCGCGCCGGGCGGGCCGGGCGGGCATGGCGTTCATCGCGCTGATCGCGGTGGCTTTCCTGGCGCTCAGCGTCGACGTGGATCTCAGCCCGCGCCTGCAGCGCGGCGACTGGCGCGGGCTGGCGCAGGCGCTGCGCGGCGGCTGGGACTCGCGCGTGCCGTCGGGGCGGGGGGCCCCGCCGCAGACGGCGATCACGACCGTCGAGCTTGGCGCGGCGCCGCTGGAGTACTACTTGCCGCCGCTGCACAACCAGCCGCGCGATACGCGGCTGTCTCTGCGCGAGATCGACGAGACCGGCTACCTGCCGCTGCGGCCCGGCGCCGGTATACCTCCGGTCGCGGGTTTTCATCTGGCTGCGCGCACGGACGTCAACGGCTTGATCGTCTACCGCTTCACTTCGCCGGTCGCGCGCCTGGTGTCGGAGGTCGCGCTGCGCACGCATGTCATCACGCCGCACGCGCACCCCGAGGTGCTGGTCGCGGGTGGTGGAGGCGCACTCGCGGGCGCACCCTGATCGCGGTTGGCCCGCGGCCGGCTGGTCAGAACGTCGCGGCGGAGCGGGCGGCAACGTGATATCACGGCGTCCGCGAGCGCTCATGGGACGCGAAAGGATCTAGCTTGTCGATCATGCCGCCGTTGACAGTCGAGAGGAGCAGCGATGCCATCCTCGCGCTGGAGCGGGCCTGCGAGCATCTGCTCTCCCTGCAGGACACTTCGGGTTGGTGGAAAGGTGAGCTGCAGACCAACGTCACGATGGACGCCGAGGACATGCTGCTGCGGGAGTTCCTGGGGATCCGCAGCGTCGCGGAGACCGAGCGCTCGGCGGCTTGGATTCGCTCGCAGCAGCGCGAGGACGGGACGTGGTCGAACTTCTACGGCGGCCCGGGCGACCTCTCCACGACGATCGAGGCCTACTGGGCGCTGCGGCTGGCCGGCGATGAGCTCCAGGCGCCGCACATGCTCACCGCGGCCGACTACATTCGCGCCGAAGGCGGGCTCGAGCGTGCACGGGTCTTCACCCACGTATGGCTCGCGCTGTTTGGGCTGTGGCCCTGGGAGCGCGTACCGGCACTGCCGCCGGAGGTGGTGCTGCTGCCCTCCTGGGTGCCGCTGAACATCTACGACTTCGCCTGCTGGGCGCGGCAGACGATCGTGGCGCTGACGCTGGTCGTCACGCACCGGCCGCAGCGAACATTGCCGTTCGACCTGCAAGAGCTTGCGGGGGCGCCGGAGGCGTCGTGCGCGGCCACGCGAGTCGCCTCCAAGGCGGGGCGGGCGCGGCTACGCGGTCGCCCCTCGGCGGGCGCGTGGCTGGCATTACTGGACCGCGCGCTGCGCCTCTACGAGCGCCGCCCGCTGCGCCCGCTGCGGCGCCTAGCGCTGGGCCGCGCGGAGCGCTGGATCGTGCGCCGTCAGGAGGCGGACGGCTCGTGGGGGGGCATCCAGCCACCGTGGGTGTACTCGCTGATGGCGCTGCACCTGGCCGGCTATCCGCTGGATCACCCGGTGATGCGCCGGGGCCTGGAGGGCCTGGAGCGCTTCATGGTCGAGGACCGCGACGACGCCGTCGGAGTCGGCGCGCCGCCGGGTCTCAGCCGACGCTTGGAGGCGTGTCAGTCGCCGATCTGGGACACGGCGCTGGCGCTGGTCGCGCTCGCGGACGCCGGTCTCTCCCCGGATCACCCCGCGCTGGCGCGCGGCGCGGAGTGGCTGCTGACGGAGGAGGTGCTCGTGCTCGGCGACTGGGCGGTGGCGCGCCCGCGGCTGGCGGCGGGCGGCTGGGCGTTCGAGTTCGCCAACGACAACTACCCCGACACCGACGACACCGCCGAGGTCGCGCTGGCGCTGTTGCGCGCGACGCCGGCCGGCGAGGAGCGCGTGCGGGGCGCGCTGCTGCGGGCCACGCGCTGGCTCGAGGGGATGCAGAGCGCGGGCGGTGGCTGGGGCGCGTTTGACGCGGATAACACCCGCACGCTGGTGCGCGAGCTGCCGTTCCTGGATTTCGGCGAGGTCATCGATGAGCCGAGCGCCGACGTGAGCGCGCACGTGCTGGAGCTGCTCGCGGCGGCGGGCCGCGCCGACACGGCGGTCGCGCGGGCGGGGCTGCGCTGGCTGCTCGAGCAGCAGGAGGCCGACGGATCGTGGTTTGGGCGTTGGGGCATCAACTACATCTACGGAACCGGCGCCGCGCTACCGGCGCTGATCGCGATGGGGCTCGCGCCGAGCGACCCAGCGATCCGCCGCGCGGTGCGGTGGCTGCAGGAGCACCAGAACGAGGACGGCGGCTGGGGCGAGGATCCGCGCTCCTACGACGACCCGGCGTGGGTCGCGCGCGGGGACTCCACCGCGTCGCAGACCGCGTGGGCGCTACTGGCGCTGCACGCGGCCGGCGAGGCGAGTGCGCCGGCGGCCGCCCGTGGGGTCGCGTGGCTGGTCTCCACGCAGCGCGCGGACGGGACCTGGGATGAGCCGCAGTACACGGGCACGGGCTTCCCCTCGGATTACTACATCAACTACCACCTGTACCGCTTGACCTTTCCGGTGATGGCGCTCGGGCGCTGCCTGCGCGCGGCGTGATGGCGCTGCTCGCCGATGCGCCGCGCGGCGCCCCGGCTCCAGAGACCGTGATGGCCCGCGCCGCGGGGGAGAACTTCCCGGTCGCCAGCCGCCTGCTGCCGCGCAGCAGCCGCGAGCGGCTGCTGGCGCTCTACGGCTTCGCGCGCCTGGTGGACGAGCTGGGCGACTCCGCCCCCGGGGACCGCCTGGCGGCGCTCGACTGGCTGGAGGGGGAGCTGGAGCGGGCCTACGCCGGAGCGGCTTCGCATCCGCTGCTCGTGCGCTTGCAGCCGCTGTTGCGCGAGTGCCGCCTGCCGCGCGAGCCCTTCCAGCGGCTGATCGAGGCCAACCGCGTCGACCAGCGCGTGACTCGCTATGAGACGTGGGAGCAGCTGCTGGGCTACTGCGAGCTCTCGGCGAACCCGGTGGGCGAGCTCGTGCTCGGCGTATTCGGGTGCGCGACGCCCGCGCGCGTGGCGCTTTCGGACAGGATCTGCACGGCGCTGCAGCTGGCCGAGCACTGGCAGGACGTGGCGGAGGACTATGAGCGCGGTCGCGTGTACCTGCCGGCGCAGGACCGCGCGCACTTCGGCTGCGAGGAGCACGAATTGGCAGGTCGCGGTGTTGCGAGCTGGCGCCTGCGCGGCCTGCTGGCGTTCGAGGTTGCCCGCACACGCGAGCTGCTCGCGGAGGGGCTGCCACTACTGGGGACCCTGCACGGTCGCGAGCGCCTGGTGGTCGCGGCCTTCGCGGCCGGCGCGGGGGCGGCGCTCGAGGCGATCGAGCGGGCCAGCTACGACGTGCTCGCGGGGCCCCCGCGGGCCTCGCACGCGCGGCGCGTGGCGGCGACGGCGCGGTTGCTTGCGCGGTCGCGCCCGGCGCAGGTAGATCCGCGGCCCGGGGAGCCACCGCGGTGAGCGCCGAGGAGGCAGCGCGGATACGCCTGGCCTACAGGCAGTGCGAGTCGCTGACGCGCTCGGCGGCGGCGAACTTCTACTACGGCATCTGCCTGCTGCCGGCGCCCAAGCGGCGCGCGATGTGCGCCGTGTACGCATACGCGCGGCGCGTCGATGACATCGGCGACGGGACGCTGCCGGCGGCGGAGAAGCTACGCCGGCTGGAGGCGCTGCAGCGTGGGTTGGGCGAGCTCTCGCTGGCCGGCCCGGATCCGGTGATGGTGGCGCTGGCGGACGCGCGCGAGCGCTTTGGGCTGCCGCTGGAGGCGCTCGAGGATCTGATCGCGGGCGTCAGGATGGACGTGCACGGGACCTCCTATGCGAATTTCGCCGAGCTCGAGCTCTACTGCCGGCGTGTGGCCGGCTCGATCGGCAGGCTGTGCCTGGCGATCTTTGGCAGCCGCGAGCCCGCGCCGGCGCCTGGCGGGGAGCCGGCGCGCACGGCCGCGCAGCTCGCGGACGACCTGGGGGTGGCGATGCAGATTACGAACATCGTGCGCGACCTGCGCGAGGACGCCGAGCGGGGCCGTGTGTACCTGCCGGCGAGGGATCTCGTGCGCTACCACCTGCACGACGAGGGGCCGCTGGATGCCGCGGCGCTGCTGGCCCTCGCCGATCAGGGGCGCGTTGCGGAGCCGGCGGTGGTCGCGGGCATCGGCGGCGAGGACGTGGGGCAGCTCTACGCGCTGATGCGCTTTCAGTGCCTGCGCGCGCGCAACTGGTTTCACCGCGGCTTCGAGCTGGTGGGCCTGCTGGATCGGCGCAGCGCGGCCTGCGTGCTGGCGCTGGCGGGCATCTACCTGCGCGTGCTGCGCCGCATCGAGGAGCGCCCCGACGCGGCGCTGTCCGCGCGTGTGTCGCTTTCGGTGCGCGAGAAGGCGTGGGTGGCGGGTAGGGGGCTGCTCGGCAAGGGCATCCCGGAGCGCCACCCGGCCGAACACCTGCAAGAGGAAGCGTGAGGCGGGCCGGCGGCCGTGGTCGGGATCGAGCGCCTTGCGCCGCGCCGGACGGTGGCCGGCGGTGAGCAGGCGCGTCGTGGTCGTCGGTGGCGGCCTTGCGGGGATCACGGCCGCGCTCGACTGCGCGCGAGCGGGTGCGCGGGTGACGCTCGTGGAGGTGCGCCCGCGCCTGGGCGGCGCGGTGTACTCGTTCGAGCGCGCGGGCCTGCGGATGGACAACGGCCAGCACGTGTTCCTGCGCTGCTGCGGCGCCTACCGTGCGCTGCTGGAGCGGATCGGCGGCGCGCGCGGGGTGGAGGTGCAGCGGCGCCTCGAGATTCCCGTTGTGAGCCCGGGCGGGCGCGAGACGGTGCTGCGCCGCTCGCGGCTGCCGGCGCCGCTGCACCTCGCGGGGGCGCTCGCGCGCTACCCGCACCTGACGATTCCCCAGCGCGTGCGCGCGGGGCGCGCGGCGCTGGCGCTGGGGCGACTGGGGCCGAGCACGCGGGGCCTGGACGAGCAGACCCTGGGGCAGTGGCTGGCCGCGCACCGCCAGGGCCCGCGGGCGGTCGCGGCGCTGTGGGACCTGATCGCGCTGCCGACGCTCAACTTGCCGGCGGCGCAGGCGTCGCTGGAGCTGGGGGCGTTCGTGTTCCGCAAGGGCCTGCTGGAGCGCGCCGACGCGGGCGACATCGGCTTTCACCGCAGTCCGCTTAGCGAGATCGTGGGCGAGCCCGCCGAGCGCGCGCTGCGCGCGGCGGGGGTGCAGTTGCGGCTCGGCTGGCGCGCGCAGGGGCTGGCGCGCACGGAGTCCGGCTTCGAGCTGTCGGGCGACAGCGATGGGGAGGGTCTGAGCGTCGAGGCGGTCGTCGTCGCGCTGCCCCACGCGCGCGCGGCGAAGCTGATCGAGGACCTCGATGGGCGTGCGGCGGCGCGCGCGGGGGCACTGCGCGACGCACCGATCGTCAACTTGCACGTGGTTTACGATCGGGTCGTGTGCGAGCAGCCATTCGCGGCCGGCGTCGGGACCCCGGCGCAGTACGTGTTCGATCGCAGCGAGGCCGGCGGGGTGGGCGAGGGACGCCAATATCTCGCGGTGTCGTTGTCGGGTGCGGATCGGGAGATGGGAGCGAGCGTGGATGAGTTGCGCGAGCGCTATCTGCCTGCCCTGGCGGAGCTGTTCCCAAGGGCGCGGGGGGCGCGGGTCGAGCAGTTCGTGGCCACGCGCGAGCACGCGGCGACGTTTCGTGCGCAGCCGGGCAGCGCGGCGCTGCGCTGCGGGCCGCGAACCGCGACGCGCGGACTGGTGCTGGCGGGCGCCTGGACGGCGACGGGTTGGCCGGCAACCTTGGAGGGCGCGGTGCTGAGCGGCCACGCAGCGGCGGACTGCGTGCTGGAGGCGCTGTGAGCGACCTGCTGATCGCGGCGCCGCTGCGCCTGGAGGCCGCGATGATCAAGCTCGGGTTGCGCGGGGCGACGCAGCCCGCCGCGACGTCGTCGAGCACACCGCTGGCGGGCACGCCGCGGCCGGGCACGCCGCCGGCGCAGACAGCGGGAATGCGCCCAGCGCGGGTGCAGCAGACCGGTATGGGTCCGCGGCGCTCGCGCGAGGCGCAGGCGGCGCTGGCGGGGGACCCGGCGCGGCGCATTTTGGTGATGGGTTTCGGCGGTGGCCTGGACGAATTTGGCGAGGTCGGCGATGCGATCGTCGCCGAGGAGGTACTGGGGCCTGACGGCGAGCGGGTCGCCTGCGTGGGGGCTGAGCAGCTGGCGGCGACACTGCTGGCGGGTGGCATGACCGTGCGGCGCGGGGTCGTGGCCTCGGTGGAGCGCCTGGCGATGGGAGCCGCGCGCACAGAGCTGCGCGAACGGGGGGCGATCGCGGTGGACATGGAGTCGGTGTGGCTGGCGCCGGCGGCCGGCGAGCGGCCTTTCGCGGTGGTGCGGATCATCTCCGACACACCCGGCCGCGAGCTGACGCGCCCGCTGGCGACGGTGGCCGGCGTGGCACGCGCCTCGGCGGCGCTGGCACGCGCGGCGCGATCGGTCCAGCGCTGGGCCCCGGAGGGTTGACCGGCGCTTAGCGCCGGCTCATGCAGACAATCGCGGACATCGTCTACTGTGATGTCCGAGATGGCGGCGCGGATGAGACAGAGCACGCGCATGGGCTGGTACCTGATGCGCCAGCGCCTGGCGCGGCGCGAGAAGTTCCCGCTGATCGTGGAGCTCGAGCCGCTGTTCCAGTGCAACCTGGAGTGTGCGGGGTGCGGCAAGATCCAGCACCCGGAGCACACGTTGCGGCGACGGATGGGGGTCGAGCAGGCGGTGGGAGCGGTGCTGGAGAGCGGCGCGCCGATGGTCTCGATCGCGGGCGGCGAGCCGCTGATCCACCCGGAGATCCACACGATCGCGGCGGAGCTGATCAAGCGCAAGAAGTTCGTGTACCTGTGCACGAACGCGCTGCTGCTGGAGCGCAAGCTCGAGAACTTCAAGCCGAGCCCGTACTTCGCGTGGGCGGTCCACATGGATGGCTTGCGCGAGCGCCACGACGCCTCGGTCGAACGCGAGGGCGTCTTCGACAAGGCTGTCGCCGCGATCAAGGCGGCCAAGGCGGCCGGCTTTCGCGTGACGACGAACACGACGTTCTTCACGCATGACTCGCCCAAGACGGTGCGCGAGGTACTGGACTTCCTCAACGACGACCTCGGCGTCGACGAGATGATGATCTCGCCGGCCTACGCCTATGAGAAAGCGCCCGACCAGGACCACTTCCTGGGGGTGCGCCAGACGCGCGAGCTCTTCCGCGAGGCGTTCGCGGACGGCCGGCGCAAGCGCTGGCGGCTGAACCACAGCCCGCTGTTCCTGGACTTCCTGGAAGGCAAGGAGGACTTCGAGTGCACGGCCTGGGGCATCCCGAGCTACTCGCTGTTCGGCTGGCAGCGCCCATGCTACCTGATGTCCGACGGGTACACGCAGACCTACAAAGAGCTGTTGGAGACGACCGACTGGAGCAAGTACGGCCGCGGGCGCGATCCGCGCTGCGACAACTGCATGGCGCACTGCGGCTACGAGCCGACGGCGGTGCTGCAGACGACGCGCTCGCTGCGCCAGTCGCTGCGGGCGATGGTCGGCTAGCGCGGCAGCGCTCGCCGACCACACGCCGGGCTCGCGGAGGGCGTGCTGCCGACCCTTTCAGCCCTCCTCGACGATCTCGCCCTCGATCGTGGCGCTGGAGCGGATCTCGCGCCAGGTCATGCCCTCGCCGAGCAACGCGGGCACGCCCAGTGCGAGCGCGGTGATCAACTCCACGGCCTGCAGGATGATCCCGTAGGCGAGGGCCGGTCCGGCACCGACGCCGTAGGCGGCGAGGACCACGAGGCAGGCGGCTTGGAAGACGCCGACGTTCGATGGCGTCGCCGGTAGGACGGCGCTGACGTTGACGGCGAGCAGCACGGCGGCGGCCGCGGCGAGACCGCCGTGGGACTGCAGCCCGAGGGCGAGCAGGACTGCGTAGCAGGCGAGCCACTGCAGCGTCCAGGCGAGCAGCTGTGCGAGCACCGCGGGCACGCCGTGGCGGGGACGCGCGAACGCGGCGAGTCCCTGGCGCGCGAGGCGCAGCATCCGTGCGAGTGCGGCCGCGGCGAGCGCGACGCGCAGCGAGCGCGAGCGCTGCGCGAGGCGCAGTAGGTGTGGCCCGAGGATCACCAGCAGGACTATGAGCAGCGGCACGAACAGCACCCCGAGCAGGCCGGAGAAGCCGTGGTT
Organism: Solirubrobacteraceae bacterium; assembly: GCA_036501715.1. GTDB lineage: Bacteria > Actinomycetota > Thermoleophilia > Solirubrobacterales > Solirubrobacteraceae > Palsa-744. Next base: position 19,096 of record DASXZV010000040.1, read on the forward strand.
GAACACCTGGACGCTGGTGAAGGTGACGGTTGCGAGGATCGCGAGGGCGAGCAGGTTGATGATCGTCTGGGAGAAGACGGTGCCGGCGAGCACCGGCAGCAGACGCCGTGCGGAGCCCTCCAGGCGCCGGCTGAGAACGAGCACGCGCGTGGGCTCGCCGATGCGCCCCGGGAAGACGGCGGAGCCCATCACGCCGATCATCGTGGCGCGTATGACCGGCGGCCAGGGGATCGCGATGTGCGGCAGCGCGGCGCGCACGACTTCGTGCCAGGAGATCGCGCGCAGCAGCAGCGATAGCGACATCAGGGCGAGCGCGAGCAGCACCCAGCCGGGTGCGGCCGAGGCGAGGGCGTGCCCGACACGGTGCAGGCCGAGCTGCGAGAGCGCGAAGGCGAGGATCGCCGCGAGCAGGATCGCGGCCACGGCGATCCCCGCGCGTCTTCGCAGGCGTCGGGGCCGTCGCGTAGCGGTGCTCATTAGATTGGGTCTATCAGAGCGGGCGGCTGGGCCCGAGCAGGCGGGGCGCGCCTGACCGCGAGGCAGCCCTAGCGGACTGCGCGCGATTCAGGCCGCGACCGCCTGCCGGGTCGGTGCTCTGCGCCCAGTGGCGATCGCGTCGCGGATGGCCTGTACCACCGAGAGGCAGCGCACCGCCGTCGGCAGGCCGACCTCTGGTGCGGTGCGCTCGCGGACGCAGTCGAGGAACGAGTGCAGCTGTGCGAGCAGCGGCTCTTCCATGGGCACGAAGACACGCTCGAGCAGGCTCTCCTGGCGATAGGTGCGTGAGCCGCTGCCGTCGCCCCCCAGTTGGGTTGAGCGGCAGCGCTCGACTGTGCGACGCAGGTAGTCGACGGTGATGTGCGACTGCTCGGTGGTGGCACTCAGACGGCGGATCTTCTCCTCGGTCACGCGGCTAGCGACGAGCGTTCCGATCAACCCATCCTCGAAGGTGAGAGTCGCCACCGCGTAGTCGTCGAGGACGGGGGAGCGCACGCGCCGCCCGACCGCGTGCACACCGCAGAGCTGGCGCGAGCCGGCGAGTGTGAGTAGTACGTGGATGTCGTGCAGCATCAGATCCTGGACGACGTCGGCATCGCCGATGCGCCCGTCGAACGGGCTCAGACGCTGGAGCTCGAGGGCCACCATCGGCTCGCCTTGCAGGAGCTTTGCGACCTCGCGCACGGCGGGGTTGAAGTGCTCGATGTGCCCGACCTGTGCGATCAGTTTGCGCGGGTCCTCGGCCAGCGCGTCGGTCAGCGCCGCCGCCTGGGAGACGCTGAGCGCAACAGGCTTCTCGATCAGGACGTCCACGCCGGCGCGCAGTGCGAGCAAGGCGTGCTCGACGTGTAGCGCGCTGGGTGTGCAGATCGAAACGGCGTCGACGTGCGCAAGCAACTCCGGGATGCTCTCGCAGGTACGGGTGTCGAACTGGCTGGCGAGTGACGCACTGCGCTCGCGGTCGCGGTCGTGGATCCCGTAGAGCTCACACAGGCCGCCGAGTGCGCCGTAGGCGCGGATGTGGTGAGCGCCCATCTTGCCGGCGCCGATGACCCCGACGCGCAGGGGCGTGTTGCGGTGCGGTGTGTCGTCGCGGCGGTCGGGGAGTGGAGGGGTGGGAAGCGGGGGCATCGGGGCCTTCAGTTCATGTTCACGTAGCCGGTCGCTTCGGTCGGGGTGCGGGTGTTCTGGGCGACCTTGTTTTCGTAGTTGCCCTCGACCGTCTGGATGTCCCCGTTGGGGAGCACGTCTTTGACGATGCCGACGTGCTCGCCGCCGAAGACGATCAGGTCGCCCGGCTGTGGCACCACGCCCGGCCCGTTGGGGATCGCGCGGCCGCTGCTCTGCGCCCACGACCAGATCTCCGAGACCGAGCCGAGACCTTCGCCCTGGGCGCCGAGCGGCGCACCGGCCTGGCGCGCGGCCCAGGAGGCGAAGTAGGCGCACCACGGCGCGCCCGGCATCGCGCCGGCAGTCGCGCTGCGGTACTGCGCGATTGCGGGCGATTCGTTGGACCCCGGCGGCTGCTCGCTCTGGCCGATCTGAGATTCCGCAATCGCGACGATGCGCGCGCCGGTGTTGCCCGTGCCCGCGGTAGAGCCCAGGGTCGGTGTCGGCGAGCCGGCCACGGAGAGGCCGCTGAGGCCGCTCGCGCTGTAGGGCGGCTGGGTTGAGCCGCCGGCGACGCCGGTGTAGGTACTGGGGAGCGTGGGGTAGGCCAGCGCCGCAGTCGCGGGTTCGACCCCACTTGAACCCGTTGCGGTGGCCAAGGCCGAGGCGCTTGGCGAGGGAGCTTGGTAGCCGGCGCTAGCGCTCTGGAGCGCTTCGGCAAAGGAGGAGCCCCCGGAAGGGGTCGCTGCTTCGGGGGCGGTCTCGGCCGGCGCGGCGGTGCCACCGCTGCGCGCGGCGGCGGCGAGTAGCGCTGTGGGGTTGGCGAGCGCCTGTTCGAGTGTGGCGACGCGCTGCAGAACGGATTCGACGGACATCCCTACGGGTGATCGGCAAGGCTCACGGGAGGTTGAGCGCTGCCGGCCGGTGTGGCGCCAGCGCAAAAACGACGAGGCGGGCGACCGGAGTCGCCCGCCTCGACCACCGTTCCCTCGATGAATCGGCGGTATGTGGCTTCTGTTGGCCATCCCTGACCGCATGAAGCGTTATGTCCGTCCGCGGCGGGCGAACCCAACGCGGACGGCCTCGCTGCAGCGGCGACGCCCTAAGACGCCGCCGCTGAGGAAGAGTGTTGAACTATTCGAGCAGCTTCAGGACTGCCTGCGGCAGCGACTTGGCCTGGGCCAAGACGGAGACGCCGGCCTGCTGGAGCACCTGGTCCTTGGTGAAGTTCGTCGTTTCCGCCGCCATGTTGGCGTCAACGATCGAGCTCTGCGCTGCGGACAGGTTCTGGCTGTAGATCGCCAGGTTGCTCTGGGTGTACTGCAGGCGGTTCTGAACCGAACCGAATTCGCCGGCGGCCTTCGCAACGGCAGCGATCGCCGTTTCGATTTTTTCGATGTCTTTGGCTTCGCCGAGGCTGATCGTACCGACCGTTTTGGCCAATTCGAACGTTTTCACCGAAATGGTTTCTTCGGCTTTTCCGGATGTTTCGTTCGCTCCCACCTGGAAGGTGATCGACGTCGCGCCTGACAGCAGCGAGATGCCGTTGAACTTTGTCGTTTCACCGACTCGTTCGATCTCGGAGTTGAGCTGCGAGACCTCGCCGCCAATCGCTTCCTTGTCGGAGGCCGAGTTGGTGCCGTTGGCGTACTGAACTGCGAGCTCGCGGACGCGCTGGAGCATCTGCTCCACCTCGTTGAGCGAACCCTGCGCGGTCTGCGCAAGCGAGACTGCGTCCTGGCTGTTCTGTTCGGCCTGGCCGATGCCGTTGATCTGGCTCTGCAGGCGCTCACTGATGGCGTAGCCGGCGACGTCGTCGGCAGCCGAGTTGATCTTCAGACCCGAGGACAGGCGTTCCATCGACATGGCCAGCGAGTTCTCGGTGCTGCTGAGGTTCCGCTGTGCATCCAGGGCCTCAACGTTGGTGTTAATAGTCAGGGACATGCGTTCATCTCCTTGATGACGGTTTGTTTATCAGTCCCGGGCTGACTCCCTGTCAACCCTTTCTCACGCCGGTTTATCGTCAGGGTTCGCGCGAACTTGAGCGCGTCCACTCAGATTGGCCGCAAGCGCTCAGGCACGCACGTCGATGTGGCGCCCCTCACGGCCATCATCCTCCGGCCCGTCCTTGCTTTTAGGGGCCGCGCGGCGGGCTTCGCGTTCCTGCCGTTCACGGGCGGCCTGCTCGCGCCGCTCACGTGCGCCGCGCTCGGGCTGCTCGCGCGTGAGCGGTTCGATCCAAGGGTGACGGGGCTCGATCGGCTGAATTGGGTCCATCGTGGCCTCCTAGACGGGGCGCGTCCCTAACGAGCCGCGGTTGCCCCGCGGCGTTCGACTGCTGGTGTGCCGTTTGGGTCTGCTGCGGGCAGCTTGGCCAGCTCGCTGCTGAGCAGCTCGTGCTGGGCGTGGCGCAGCTCGGCGACGACCAGGCGCCGCCATACGAAGACGGCGGCGGCCCACACCACGACGTAGCAGACGACTCCCGCCGTGAGCGCGCGCAAGGCGACTTCGAAGGTCGAGTGGGTCGGCAGGGACAGGTACCCGCCGAGCACGAAGCCGCCGAGACCGCCCCAGGCCTTGGCCTCGGCGACACGACGCACCGCGCGCGGGTGCGCGGCCAAGCTCAGACCCTCCGCGTTAGGTCCCTCCCCGCCAGCGGACTTGCCCTTCTTCTTGCCGGCCGACTTCTTGGACTCCTTGCCCTTGCCCTTGTCCTTAGCGGCCATGGCGCTCGTTCCGATCCAGCCCGCGACGCCGTTCGGCGCGCTGGCACTCGAATATGTAGCGCACGAGACGGCGGTGGTCGCCCTCGCCGATCTCATCGAAACAGACCGCGCGACGGCCCTGGCTGTCGGTGCGCACGACGGTGCCGGTGCCCGTGATCGGTGGACCGCCTTGGGCGGTCGTCAGCCGGAACTGGATCTGCTCGCCGATCTTCAGCGTGCCCGGCCCGGCCAGCAGCATCCCGCCGCCGCTGAGATCGACCGAGAAGGTCTGGATCGAGCTGCGATTGCTGGGAGCGGTCACCGCCACCGGCCTGGTCGCCGCTACGCGCACGTACTCGCGTTCCTGGATGACCTCCAGCGAGTGCAGCTCCCTGAAGCGCAGTAGCTCGCGGTCCTCGAGCGTGACCGCGCCCTGCAGTCGGATACGCCCGCGGCGGCTGGTGAACTCGAGCACCAGCCCGTCCAGTCGCCCGCTTTCAAAGGGGCGCTCGGTGCGGAACATGAGCGCCACGAGCAGGCTCTGGCCGTCGCCCTCGGCGACGCGCGCCTGCACCCGTTCGCCGGAGGGCCGCACGATCGTCACGACGTCCGTGCGCGCGGGCAGTTCCAGCTCGGTATTGGTATCGCTCTTGGCGCGTCGCAGCTTCATCGGGTCTCGTGGTTCGGGTGTTCCGGTCGTGCAGTTCTCTAGGGCAGCAGCCTGTCGGCCAGGTAGGCCGGATCGATCTGGATCAGGCCGCCGCGGCCGCTGCCGCGGTCCAGTAGGTACTCCGGCGCGAGGCCGAAACTGCAGGCGGCTTCCACGGCGACGCCGAGCTGGTCGGTCTCGTCGGCGTGGGTGATCGCAAGGGCACTTGCTCCCAGCGGGCGCAGGGCCTCCAGCAGCTGCGCTGCTGGCTTCGCGCCGAGGGTGGCGGGCAGGGCCAGGATCACACGGTCAGGCGCTTGGGACTCCAGCAGCGCGGCGAGGGAGCGGATCGAGCTGCGATCGGCGGGGGAGAGGGTCGGCAGATCGAGCAGCAGCAGGCCGTCCTCGCGGGCACCGCGCAGCGCCTGGGTGACCTCGGATGCGGCCAGCGGTGTGGGTTCCAGTACGTGGGGGCTGAGTAGCACCTCGAGCTCGCCGCGCGTGGAGCCGGGCAGGATCGTCGCGCACGCCGCGGGTAGCGTGCTGCGCTCGCGGTAGGCATCCAGCAGCGCCGCGCAGCACGCGGTCTTGCCGCTTCCACCGGGGCCCACCAGCGCGATCGTCGCGCTGCCGACGGGCAGTGGGGGAGCGGCTGGAATCCGCTGCACGAGCGTTCTGTGCACGGCGCTGGCCAGGCTGGAGCGGCCCGGCATCAGTGGGAGTACGTGAGCTGCGGCGGTCTCGATCAGCTCGCGCACCAGATCCTCGCCCAGCCCGTAGCCGAGCAGGCTCTCTTCGATCTTCGAGCGCGCGCGCCCGCGTGGGGCCAGCGTCGGCGTCTCGGTCGTGGCTGGCTTGGGGCTGGGGGTAGGCGCGGTTTGCTGCAGGTGGCGTGAGCTGGCTGGGAGGACCGCCGCCTCGGCCTCGGCGAGTGCCGCGGCGAAGGGATCGCCGGCCTGTGTCGCTTGTAGTGCGCCGTTGCTGCCGTTGGCTCGCTCGAGCAGGCCGGAGGGCGTGAGCTCTTGAAACTCTTGTGGGGTCGCGCCGGTGAGTCGCTCGAGGGCGTCGTCCAGCTCGAGTTCGCGCTCGCCCCCGGCGGCGAAGGTGGCAAGCGCGTTGCTCGCGTAGGCGCCGCGCGCGGACCGTGGGCTGGGAAGCTGTTGGCCGGGAAGCTGTTCGGGGAACGCCGGTGCGGCGTCTTCCTCGTCGTAGCGGTCCACCCGCGGGGTGCCCGCCTTGGCCTCGATTTCCACGAACGGTCGCTGGAAGAAGCCGGCGATCCCGCCGCTGAGACCTTTGTGGCGACGCACGACGATCGCGTCCGCGCCGAGCTCGGCCTGAATCTTGGGGATCAGCTCCTCGACCGTGCGCGCGCGGTAGATGCGGGTGAGACCGGCCTCGCCGAGGCTCTCCTGTGGAGCGCCGTTGGTGGAGGGGGCGGTAAGGGTTGTCGTGCTCATGCGTGGATGACTCCAATCGTCTCGACGTTGACGCCGGGTGCGATCTCGTTGTAGGAGCAGACCGGCAGGTGCGGCTGGGCCTGTGCGATCAGCCTGCGTAGGTGGCGGCGCACGCGAGCGGAACAGAGCAGGACCGCTCCGCGGCCGCCTTGCGCGGTGGCGTGCTCGACCTGGGCGCGCAGGGCGCCGACGATCGCCTGTGCGCGAGGTGGGTCGATTGCGAGGTACTCGCCGTCTGTGGTCTGGGTGATGGAGGTCGCGACCTCCTGCTCGATCGCGGGGTCCAGGGTGATCGCCCGCAGGCAGAGCCGCTCGTCCAGATGCGGGGCCGTGATCGCACGGCCCAACGCCTGGCGGGCGTACTCGGTCAACAGGCCCGTATCCCGCGTTATTCGCGCCTTGTCGCCGATCGCCTCCATGATCGTGCCGAGGTCGCGGACCGCAACTCCTTCGCTGAGCAGTGCTTGCAGGACCCGCTGGATCTCCCCGAGCGAGAGGACCTCGGGCACGACCTCTTCGACGACCGCGGCGTTGGTCTCCTTGAGCTGGTCGAGCAGCGCCTTGACGTCCTGGCGGGTGAGCAGCTCCGCGGCGTGGGAGCGGATCGTCTCGGTGAGGTGCGTGACGATCATCGACTCGGCGTCTACGACGGTGTAGCCGAGCGACTCGGCTTCGGCGCGCGCGGACTCGTGCACCCACACGGCGGGCAGCCCGAAGGCGGGCTCGGTAGTGGGGATTCCCTGCAGGCCGCCGACGGCGTCACCGGGGTCCATCGCGAGCAGGTGCCCGGGCATGATCCGTCCGCGGGCGATCTCCGAGCCGCGGACCTTCAGCAGGTACTCGTGCGAGTCCATGCCGAGCTCATCGTGGATGCGTACCGCGGGGATCACGATCCCGAGCTCCCCGGCGATTTGACGGCGGATCATGCTGACCCGGCGCAGCAGCGCGCCGCTCGAGCTGTCGTCCACGAGTGGCACGAGACCGAAGCCGACCGCGAGCTCGAGCGCGTCGACCGAAAGTCGCTCCATGGCCTCCGCTGAGCTGCGCCCGCCCGCCGGCAGCGCCGCTGGGACGCCCGCCTCTACAGACTCGGCGTCCTCCTCGCCGGGCATGCCGTTGCGCACGCTCCAGCCGATCGCGCCGAAGATGCCACCGATCATCAAAAACGGCAGCTTTGGCAGGCCGGGAACGAGCGCGAACAGGCAGATCGCGCCGGCGGCGACTAGCGGCGCCTTGCGCTGGCGCAGGATCTGGTTGGCGATGTCGCTTCCGAGGTCGCGGTCGGAGGCGGCGCGGGTGACGATGATGCCGGTTGCGACCGAGATCAGCAGCGCCGGGATCTGCGCGGCGAGGCCGTCGCCGACGGTCAGCAGCGAGAACTGGTGCGTGGCTTCGCCGAAGGAGAGGTGGTGCTGGAGCATCCCGACGACGATGCCGCCGATCAGGTTGATCGCGGTGATGATCACCGCGGCCATTGCGTCGCCCTTGACGAACTTGGAGGCGCCGTCCATGGAGCCGTAGAAGTCGGCTTCCTGGGCGATCTCTTTGCGGCGGTTGCGGGCCTGCTCGTCGGTGATCAAGCCGGCGTTGAGGTCGGCGTCGATCGCCATCTGCTTACCGGGCATTGCGTCGAGGGTGAAACGCGCTCCGACCTCCGCGACGCGCCCGGCGCCGTTGGTGACGACGACGAACTGGATCACGACGAGGATCAGGAAGATCACGAGGCCCACGACCACGTTGCCGGAGACCACGAACTGCCCGAATGCCTTCACGACGCTGCCGGCGTCTCCGGTGGTGAGGATCAGGCGCGTGACCGACACGTTGATCGCCAGCCGGAACATCGTCGTCAGCAGCAGCAAGCTTGGGAAGGCGGCGAAGTCCAGGGCCTTGCCGAGGTACATCGTCGCGACCACGATCGTCAGCGCCGCGGAGATGTTGAGCGTAATCAGTAGATCCAGCAGTGCCGCGGGTAGTGGCACGACGAGCATCGTCACGACCATCACGACCGCGATTGCGGCGAGCAGGTCGGTGTGGCGCAACCCGCGGCGCACGGCGTCGAGGTTCATCAGTTGACCTCCCGGTGAGACGGCTTGGGGTTCTCAGGCAGGCGGCTCATAGCGCGTACCTGCTGCGGCGGGCCATGCGGTAGACGAAGGCGAGTACGCGCGCCACGGCGGCGTACAGTTCCTCGGGGATCAACTGGCCGACTTCGGTAGAGCTGTGCAGCGCACGCGCCAGCGGCGGATCGGGGACGACCGGCACGTCGTGCTCGGCGGCGATGCGCCTGATCTGCGCGGCGATCAGGTCCTGCCCCTTGGCGACAACCTCAGGGGCGGTGTGCGAGCCGTCGTAGCGCAGCGCGACCGCGAAGTGCGTGGGGTTCGTGATGACGACGTCGGCCTCTGGGACGGCGGCCATCATGCGGTTGCGGGCCGCGAGCATGCGCCGGCGGCGCTGCGCGGCTTTGACCTCGGCGGGCAGCCCGTAGGAGCGTTGCTCGTCCTTGAGTTCCTGCTTGGTCATGCGTAGCTGACGCTCGTGGCGGCTGCGCTGCCAGCCGTAGTCGATCGCGGCGATCACGAGATAGGCGAAGGCCGCGTGCTGGGCGATCGCCATGCCGCGGCGGTCGAGAATCAAGCCGAGCGCGACGGGGGGGATGCCGACTTCGGAGGCGAGGCTGCTGAGGCCGGGGATCAGCGCGAGCCCGGCGACGAGCCCGACGGCGCCGACCTTGACGATCGCCTTGAGCGCTTCGAAGATGACGTTGGGTCCAAAGACGTTGCGCGCGCCGGAGATCGGGTTGATTCGCTTGAAGTCGAGTTTCAGCGCTTGCGGGTAGGGGCGAAAGCCGATCTGCGCGGCTCCCGCGAGCAGGCCGGAGCCAAGACAGATGGCGGCGACGGGGCCCACGCCGAGGGCGATCGTGGAGAGCGTCGTGTCCATCAGGCCCTTCAAGCCCGCCGCGCTCGTGGCCTGCGCCGGATTGGCGATCTGGGCAAAGACTTGGCGGAAGGCGCCCTGGGCGGAGCTCACGATCCGTGGGCCGAGCAGGCTGATCGCGAACAGCCCGGCGGCCAGCACCACCGAGCCACCGACGTCGGAGGAGCGCGCGACCTGGCCCTGCTTGCGCGAGCGTTCGCGGTGCTTGGCTGTTGCCTTCTCGGTGCGATCCTCCTGTGCCATGGGCGCTCAGATCACCTGTCCTTGGCGCATCATCAGGCGAGGTGCAGCGCCCCGAGGGCCGCGCCGACGCTGGTTGACATCTGCTCGGAGATCCAGCCGGCGACAAACGGCATGGTGGCGCCGACGATCAAAAGAGCGACCGCGATCTTGGCGGGGAAGCCGATCGCGAACACGTTCAGTTGGGGGACTACGCGCGAGACGACGCCGAAGGCGGCGTCGGTGATCAGCAGCGCGATCATCACCGGCGCGGCGACCTCCAGGGCGGAGGTGAAGACAGTCGAGAAGACGCGCTCGGCGCCGCCCACGAGCGTGGTGAGCTGTGGGGCGGAGGTCAGTGGCACGATCTGGAAGGTGCGGTAGAGGCCGCGCAGCACCCATGCTTCGCCGCCGATCACGAAGAAGACCGCGATCCCGACTATCGAGTAGAGGTGTGAGAAGGCGCCGTTCTCGTTGCCGCTGAAGGGATCGATCAGGCTGCCGTAGGAGAACCCCGCTCCGAGGTCGGCTAGCGCGCCGGCAGTTTCGACGGCGCCGAAGAGCACCGCGAAGGAGAACGCGAAGCCGAGCCCGACGAGTCCTCCCTCGATTACGAGCGCACCGAGCGTGAGTGGGTCGGTGGGTATGTGCTGCCCGTGCAGTGCGATCGGAGCGAGGCCGATCGAGATGCCGACAGCGACGATGCCGCGCACGCGCGGCGGGATGATTGGAGAGGAGAACGGCGGCGCGATCAGGAACAGCGGCGTTACGCGCGCCAGTACGAGGATGAAGCCGGCGAGCTCGTTGCCCTCGAGTTTGCGCAGGATTTCAACCATGCTGCGCTCCGGGCGCGCGGCTAGGCCGCAGCGAGCTCATGAGCCGACGATCGTCGGGATCGCGGTGTAGAGGTTGGTGGTGTAGGCGACGAGCTGGTCGAGCATCCACGGGCCCAGCAGCACGGTGATCGCCGCGATCGTGGCGATCTTGGGAATCAGCGTGAGGCTCTGCTCTTGGATCTGCGTGACGGCCTGGAAGATGCTGACCACCAGGCCGACGATCATCGCGCCCAGCAGCAGCGGGCCGGCGACCTTGAACGCGAGGCTCATGGCTTGCGAGGCGAGGTTGATGACTGTGTCTTGGTCCATGTCGCTGGCTCCTAGTGGAAGCTCTGTACGAGCGCCTTGATGACCAGGTCCCAGCCGTCGACCAGGACGAACAGCAGGATCTTGAAAGGGAGTGAGATGAAGGTCGGCGGGAGCATGATCATGCCCATGCTCATCAGCGTCGAGGAGACGATCAGGTCGATGATCAGGAACGGCAGGAAGATCAGGAAGCCGATCTGAAAGGCGCTCTTGAGCTCGGAGACGATGAACGCCGGAACCAGCACCTCGGTTGGCACTTCGGCGCGCGTGTGGGGTGTTTTTGCGTGCGCGAGGTTCACGAACAGCTCGATGTCCTGGACGCGGGTCTGACGGAACATGAATTCGCGCAGCGGCTGCTCGGCGCGCTTGATCGCGGTGGTCGTGCTGATGTGATGCGCGCTCAGCGGTTCGATGGAATCGCGCTTGATGGCGCCTACCGTGGGTGCCATCACGAAGATCGTCAGGAACAGGGCGATCCCGACGAGCACCTGGTTGGGGGGCGCGTTGGTCGTCCCGATCGCCGTGCGGATGAAGCCGAGCACGATCAGGATGCGGCTGAAGCCGGTGACCGTGAAGAGGACGGCTGGGATCAGCGTGAGCCCGCCCAGCAGCAGCAGGATCTGAACGGCGTTTGAGGAGGAGACGTTCACCGGCGCACGGTCCATTCGCGCAGCCGCTCGACGATCGTCGCCGGCCCACCCGGTGCGCGCGTGGTGCGGGCCTGGCCGGGAATTTGGATGGCGCGTGCGCGCCCGGAGCCGGGGCCGGCGCTCGTGACGGGAGCGACGACGCTTGGATCGGAGCCTTCCTCGCCCAATGGCTCCTCGCCGAGGTCGAGTAGGCCGGTCTCGAGCGCTTGCTGCTCGGTGTAGCGGTAGATCGGCACGACACCGTGCTCGGCGCTGCCGAGCAGCAGGTAGTCGCGTCCGGCGCGCACGAGGTGCAGCGTGCGACCCGATCCAAGCGGCAGCGTGGCCATGCTCGTCAGGCCCGAGCCCGCGGAGCTGCGGACACGGCCGGTCTTGACCTGGCGCAGGATCCACGTGAGCCCCCAGATGACGGCGATCACGATCACGAGGCCGACGATCGTGCGCACGAGGCTTGGCCCGGCTGTGCTGGTGGAGCCGGAGTGCGAGCCGCTTGCGCTGGAGTTGATGTTCAGCGGGGTCGCTTCACCGCCGCCCTTGGAGGTCGGTGTGAACCCCTGCGCGGGGCAGGCGAAAGCAAGCGCGGCAATGCCGAGCGCAGGGATGGCGGCCCGCAGGACCGCGCGCGTAGGCGTAATCGATATGGTCATCGAGGGACGACTCCGAGGAGAGTCGCTCCCGGTTATCGGCGTGCATCCGGATGCCTTTAGCGGCGCACGGCGACGGTGCGCCTGCACACACGCGCCGGGCTGCGTTCAGATGTGTGGAAACACGCGCCGGGCTGCGTTCAGATGTGCGGAAACTCAGACGAGCGTGTCGATCTGCACGGCCCAGCCGCCCTCGGATGTGACCTCGAGCGTGCCGTGTGCGAAGCACATGCCGTTGACGAACAACTCGATCGGCTCCTCGGCGCCCTGATCGAGTTCGACCACGGTGCCGGGTGGTAGCTCGAGTGCGTGGCGCAGCGGAATCGTGGTGCGCCCGAGCTCTGCCCAGACACGCACCGGGACGCCAAGCATGCGGGCGAGGCTGTCCTGGGCGGGCTCGGGATCGCCCTCGGGGGTGGCAGGCTTGGCTGGCGCTCCGATCGCGGGGGCGGCGCCGGGGGCCATAGCGGCAGTCAGCTTGATCGCGCGGCGCGCACCGCGCAGGCCCGGCCGCGCGCGGCCCAGGGGGACGCCCTCGGCGAACAGCTGCACCCCGCTCTCGGCGCGGTCCTCGAGCGCCAGCAGGGCGCCGGGGGTCAGCGCGAGCATCTGCTCGACGGGCATCCGCGCCGAGCCGACCTCGGCGCGCAGCAGGACGTGTGCCCCGGCGAGCCCGCGCTGCATCGCGCGGCCCTCGTGTGGGTCGGCGTCCTCGGGCTTGGGTCCGGCTCCGAAGATCTCCTCCGCGACGGGCTCGATCGCCGACCACGGGATCAGCAGCGAGATCGTCGAGGGCAGGCCGTCGATCGAGGCGGCGAGCTTCAGTGCGAAGGTCGGTTCGCCGATCGGGCGGATCACTCCGGCGTCGCCCTCGAGGTCGACTTCCCCAAGCGCCAGTTGCAGGCCACCGAGGTCGCGCCAGGCGTGCGTGAGCTGAGCGGTCATGGACTCCAGCAGGCGCTTCGTCAGTGCCCAGTCGATCTCGCTCAGCTTGCGCTCGGAGGGCGCCTCGGAGGCGGTGCCCCCGAGCAGACACTCGAGCGCCTGCAGGATCAGTGCCGGCTCGATTCCCATCAGCAGCTGGCGCTCGATCTGCTGCACCTCGAGCGCGACCGCGATCGCGTGCGGCGGCAACTGCGCCTTCGCCGCCGACCAAGTCAGCTGACTGGAGTCCGCGACCGCCAGTTCGACGGGCGCACGCAGCTCGCTGGATAGACGGATCGCGAAGGCTTCGCAGAAGGGGGTCATCACCCGCACGATCCGCCTGCGCAGCTCGACGGTGAACTTCGTGGGCTGCGAGAAGTCGACGGTGCGGATGCGCGGCGCGCGGCGCACGACCAGCGGCACGCTTGTATCTTCGGGTACTAGCCCATCCTCAGCCGATCCCTCCGTGTTTGCGCCATCGGCGTCGGACTCCTCGGCTTGGGCTGCGCTGTCGCTCTCCTGCGCCACGGCGCCTGTGGCTTGTGGCGTAGCGTCGTCGCTGTCGGGTGCGGTGCCCTCGCCGGCGTCGGCGCCGACCTCGACATTGGCCGGGTCGCGCACATCGGCCTGCTCGGGCTGATCGGTCTCGCTCACGGTGGCCTCGCGCTAAGCCTCGATCGAGGGTTGCTCGTCTGCTTCGGCGTGCTCGCCGCCGTCGAGGCCGACTCCGGTCTCACCGTCCATGATCTGGGTCACGCGCATGCCGAACTGCTCGTCGACGACGACGACCTCGCCGCGCGCGATCAGGGTGCCGTTGACGAGCAGGTCGACGGCTTCTCCGGCGAGCCGGTCGAGTGTGACGATCGAGCCGACGCGCAGGTCCAGCGTCTCGCCTACGGTCATGCGGGTACGGCCGATCTCGACGCTCAACTCCATCGGAACGTCGCTGAGACGCCGCAGGTCGGCATCGGGCGCTGTCGCTCCGGTGCTCTCACCGGTCTCGTCGAACTGCTCGTAGACGACTGCATCGGTCATGGCTTGGCTCCTATTGCACGGTCAGTTCGGGGAACAGCACGGCTTCGACCTTCACGTCGGTCTGGTGCTTGATTGCCATCAAGATGCGGTGCTTGATGGTGCTGCGGCCGTGGGCATCGACCAGTGTGCTGCCGCTCTCGCCGGTGACGGTGTTGGTCACGATTTCGCGGATGACCGGTTCCTCGGGGAGTGTCCCGGGGCCTTCGGTCGCGCTCGTGGTGCCGGTGGCGCTGGCCCCGTCGCTCTGACCGGGGGCGAGGTCGAGCGCGACGGAGATCTTGGCGTAGTGGCCTTCGCTGAGGTTCAAGAGGAATGACTGGGGCATCACGTAGATGGTTCCGGCGATCTTCGGCTTGGGTGGTTTCGGCGGCTTGGCCAGGGTGTGGGCGGCGCCGAGGCCGACGATCAGCAGCACGATTGGGATCAGTAGCTTCTTTTTGGACATGGTGGCGTGGGGGTCGGATGTGGAATCTGGTGTGAGGTCAGTAGATGCGTTGCAGGACGATCTCCACGCGGCGGTTGAGCGCACGTCCCTGGGGTGTGGAGTTGCTGGCGATCGGGTGCAGAGAGGCGTAGCCGACGGCGGTCAGCCGCTCGGGGTCGACGCCCTTGGCGATCAGATAGCGGACGACCCCGCTGGCGCGCGCGGCGGAGAGCTCCCAGTTGCTGGGAAAGGTGCCGTGGATCGGGACGTTGTCGGTGTTGCCCTCGACCGCGATCGGATGGACCTGGTCGACGTTCAGAAGGTCTGCGACCTCGCTGAGCAGTGGGTCTCCCTGGGCGTCGAGGGTGGCGCTACCGGAGGAGTACAGGAGGCTGTCGGTGAGCACCCGGATCACGAGACCGCGCTTTTCGATGGTCGTGTGGACGCTGTTCGCGAACCCGTGCCGGGCGGCATAGCTGTCGAGTTGCTGCTTGAGGTGCACGAAGTTGCTCTGCTCCTGCTGGGCCGCGGCGACATTTTGCGAAGCGGCGGAGTGGCTGGTGTTGGTCTGTTCGACGCTTTTGACGCTCTGGGGGGTGAGCGGCACGATCGCCTGGATGTCGGTGGCGGTCGGAGCGTGGCTGGAATTGGCGGTTGCGCCGGGGTGGGCGATTGCTTTGCCGCCGGGCAGGATGTCCCCTGAGAAGGCGGCGCGCAGGGACTCCTGCAGGCTCTGCACCTTGGAGATGTTGACCGAGGAGATCGAGAACAGGACCATGAACAGCGCCATCAGCAGCGTGATCATGTCGGCGTAGGTCAGCAGCCAGCGCTCGCCGCTCTCCTCGTGATCGCCGCCGCCGCGCCGGCGCCCGCGTCCGCGTGAGCGCGACATCGCTAGGCGGCCTCGGCTTCAGCGGGTCGCGCGGAGCCCATTTCGGGCTCATCGGCGGCGTCGCGCTGAGCGGGGGGCAGGTAGGACATCAGCTTGTCGGCGACCAGGCGCGGGTTATCGCCGGCTTGGATCGAGAGGATCCCCTCGAGCGTCATCATGCGCAACTCGACCTCTTCGGCGGAGATCGCCTTCAGGCGGTTGGCGATCGGCAGGAAGATCACGTTGGCCGAGCCGACGCCCATCAGCGTGGCCAGGAACGCGGTGGAGATCGACGGTCCGAGGGTGGAGGGCGCGGCGAGGTTCTGCAACACGTGCACGAGCCCCAGCACGGTGCCGATGATCCCCATCGTGGGCGCGAACCCGCCGGCCTTCTCAAAGGGCGCGGCGCCCGCCTCGTGGCGCGCGGCCATGCCGTCGACCTCGGCCTCCATGATCGCGTGCACCATCTCGGGGTCGGTGCCGTCGACGACCAGTTGCAGGGCGTTGCGGGTGAAGGTGTCCTCGATCTCCGCGAGCTGCGCGTCCAGTGCCAGCAGGCCGTCGCGGCGGGCCTGGTCGGCGAGCGAGACCAGCAGGTCCAGGCGTCCGCGCAGGTCGGGCGGTTCGGCGGAGAAGGTCAGCTTGTAGAGGCTCGGGATGCGCTTCATCGAGTCCATCCCGACGCTCGCGAGTGTCACGCCGCCGGTGCCGCCGAGGATGATCAGCAGCGCCTCGGGGTTCAAGAAGGCAGCCGGACTCGTCCCATCCATCATGGAGCTGAGTGCCAGGGCTGCGAAGGCAACCCCGATTCCGATCGCTGTAGCGGCCTTCATCGCCCTCGTTCATCGGCCATTGCCGCGAATCCTTCAGTTCGCTCGCGAGCGCGTGGGCAAACCTTGCACAGGCGCGGGCTCATGCTCGGGACGGCGGCTGCGCATCGCCTCGGAGAGGACGTCCACGCGCCAGGCGCGCATCGCGGTGGATACCTGCTCGGGGGTCTCGGCGACGACGACCTTGGCGGTTGTCGCCAGCGTGACGACCGTGTCGGGCGTCGACTCGATCGTGACGATTAGATCCGGATTCAGTTGGAATGGCTCGTCGGTATGTCCGAGCCGGTGCAGTGTGATCATCTGGCGGCCTCCTCTTGGTGAGCCGGCGGCGGTCTGCCGTGGCCGGCGCGCTCCGCATCCGGCCGGTGGCCGGGGCGGCGCGTTGAGCTTCGCCCTGAGGTGGGGCGGCGAGCGATTTGGATTGGTCGCTGCCGCCCCACCCGGGGCGCCTCGTAGTGTCCCTATGCTGCGCTACTAGCCTTGGACCATCGTCACCGCCGTCTGCAGCATTTCATCGGCGGTGGTGATCACGCGCGAGTTGGCCTGGTAGCCGCGCTCGGCGGTGATCATTTCGGTCATCTGGGTAGCGAGGTCGACATTTGACATCTCGAGCTCGCCGCCGATCGTCTGGCCGAAGCCGCCGGTGTCGGGTGTGCCGACGAGCGGAGCGCCCGAGTTGGCGGTCTGCGCCCACAGCGAGCCGCCCAGGCGTTGCAGGCCGGCCTCGTTGGGGAATTGCGCGAGTGTCAGATACCCCGCGGTGACCTGCTGCTGGTAGGTTTTCGATTCGGGGTTCTCGTCTGTGTAGGTGACAGATCCGTCCTGGCCGATCGAGATGTTGGCCGAGCCGGGGGGGATCACGATGTAGCTTTCTTCTTTGCCCGGTGCGTAGGTGGTGCCGGTCGGTGTTTCGGTCCCGAGGGCGTTGTGGCCAACCACGTAGAGGCCCGCCTGAGTGGTCAGGAAACCCTTGGTGTTGGTCGAGAGGTTGCCGGCGCGTGTGTAGTCGACGTTTTTGGGCAACCCCGTGGTGTAGGGCGGCGCGGCGGGCGGGGAGCCGGCGCCGACGCGCAGGAACCCTTCACCCTGAATCGCGATGTCCAATGGATTGTTGGTGGACTGGAAGGAGCCCTCGGACATTTCGTTTTCGGTCGCGGCGACCTGTACCCCGAGTCCTACCTGCAGCGGGTCGGTACCGCCGTTGTCGGCGGTTACTCCGGAGGCCCCACGCAGCACCTGCGTGAGCGAATCCGAGAAAGACACGCGCGCCGACTTGAAGCCGACTGTGTTGACGTTCGCCAGGTCATTGGCGGTGTTGTTGAGCATCGTTTGATTCGCATCGAGACCGCTGATCGCGGCGTACATTCCACCCATCATGAGGGCGTCACTTCCTTTCGCGGCCTCCTCCAGTGAGGTCCGGCCGGGTCGTCGTGTGTGTCAGTTTTCCTCGGGTCTGTCCGTCGATCGCATGGGTATCTGTGGTTGGGGTTGCATCGCGGCGCGCCTCATGCGATGACGGCGCTGTCGATGTTGGTGAACACGTGCTCGCGCATGTGTTCGGAGCCGACCGCCGTGATGACGGTGCGGTTGGCGACGGAGACCACGAAGGCGGTGCCGTCGACAAGTACGAGGGAGTCGCGCGAGCCCTTGCCGGCGACGCGACCCATGCCCTCCTTGATCCTCCCGAGCGTGGTGGGATCGAGTGAGATCCCGCGGCGCTGAGCGCGTTGTATGGCATGCTTTGAGAAGTGCAGAGGTTCTGAGCCGCTGGGAGCAGTCGATGGCTGGCTCGGAGTACCGGAGGGCGTTGTCGAGGCGTCCTTGAGGACGTCCGCGAAGGAAGGCCCACTGACCTGTTGGGCGCCATCCTGTGCCCCTTTTCCGCTGCGCGCGGGTGCCTGTGTCTGGGCACCGGGTTGCAGCGGCTGCAGAGCCGGCGCCAGCAGCGCGGGATTCACTTCGACGCTCACGAGACCTCGGTGATGCTCGCGGGTTCGATACCGGCGGTGCCTTCGATTGTGAGCGTTGCTCCGGAGCTGCCGATCTCGACGTTCTGCACCTTGCCCTGGGTGGTGGCGCCTGTCGTGGGGTCGATATAGGAGACGGTGTGCCCGATCAGCCCGACCGCTTGGGCTACCTGTTGCGCGGTGGCGGACTGGGAGCTGGTCTGGGCGATATTGGTGGTCTGCTCCAGCTGGGAGAACTGCGCGAGCTCAGCGATGTATTCGGTGTCGTTAGTCGGTTCCAGTGGATTCTGGGCCTGTAGCTGCGCGACCATGAGCTTGAGGAAGTCGTTCTTGCCGAGTTCGCCTTTGGGGTTTTCCGGCGTCGCGGGAGTACCGGTTTCCTTACTGGTGTTCGGCGTGGCCGCGGCGGGCGTAGGGGTCGCGATTGCGGGGGTTGCGCTGGTGATGGTCATTTCGGCTGTTGCCTCTCGATGGGTGACTGGTTTGCGCTGGATCAGACGAGCACGTCGACGAGCGCGCCGCCGAGATCCGCGGCCGGCGGTCGCTGCGTCTCGTCGATGAGCTCGGGTGTGGGGTTCTCGGGGTCTGGGTCGGCGCCGCTTGTGCGTCCGGCGCCGGAGGTGGCGCGTGGTGTGGCTTGGCCGCGCGCACCTTCGCCGCCTTGCTGGCTGCCGCTGGCGGCGGATTGCTCGAGGTGGCCGACGTCGAGGCGCGTGAGCGAGAGTCCGATCGACCCGAGCGACTGGCGCAGCTCGGCGTGACCGGCGGCGAGTGCCTGTGCGGCGCTGGCGCTCTCGGCGGTGACGCGGGCCGTCAGGCCGGCGCTCGTCTGCGTGAGGTGGATGCGGATCTCGCCGAGCTCCTCTGGTTGCAACGCGATGCGGGCCTGTGAGAGTCCCTGGCGCGCGGCAAGCTCGATCGTGGCGTGCACGGTCTCGATCGCCCGCTCGAGCCCCACTCCGTATGTGGAGGACCCAAGTTGCGCCAGCGGGCCGCCGGTTATCTGCGGGGCGGCCTGTTCGCCACCGCTCGCTTCCGGGAGCTCGGGCGTGCTTTCCGCGGAGGCCCCGGTTGCCGTGAGTGTGGCCGACTGGGTTTCGGCGCCGAGGCTCGGTGTGCTTTGTGCGCTAGTAGCGGGCCGCGCGGGGCTCGTGCTGCGATGGGCGCCTGCGAGGGTGCCGTCGGTCGACTGCACTTCGGCATCGATCTGGGTTGCGCCGCTACGGGGGCCTGAGGTGGGGGTGAGGTTGGAGGCGGTGGCGAGACCGGATGTGTTGTTGGAGGCAGCGGTGCTGCTCGAGTTGGTATTCGCGGCGGTCGGGGGGGGCGGGGTGTGTGTGGTCGGGGCTTGGGCCTGATCGGAGGCTGTGGCGGGAGCTGGTGACACCGGACTGGGCGTCTCCGTGCTCGCGTCGTCCGTGGTGGGGCTGCTTGCGCTGGTGCCTGGTTGGGGGTTCGGCTTTGTGCCGGCAGTTGCTGGCGCGGGGTTTGCTCGCGCGGGAGTGGCGGGCTGGCCGGCGTTCGTTGAGGCGTCCGTGTGGGGGTTCTCTGGAAGTGGAGTGGTGGGTGCGGCGGCGTTTGTCGCCGTGCCCGCGTTGGGTCCGCCAGAACCCTCGCCGGCGGCCACAGGGAGCGTGCTCGATGCAGGGGCGGGGGAAGCGGACACAGCGCCCGCGGGGAGCGAGCTTGCGGGCTGCGCGACGCTGCCGCCCGCGGCGTCTGTCGAAGCTGGGTCGAGCGCTGCGCCGGCGGGAGCGCTTGCCTGCGTGGGGACGCTTGGGCTGGGGTTGCTCGAGGTAGTCGCTGCGCCGAGTGCGCCCGCGGCGGCGTTCGCTGGCGTGGGCTGTTCGCTAGCTCCTGCCTGTGGGTCTCCCGCGTGGGTGCGGGGTGTGGGGTGGTGTGCGAAGGTCGCTTCGCGTTCGTGTGTCCGCTGGCGGCTCTGAAGCTGACTCGTATCGCTCTGCTGGCCTTCCGCGTCTGCGGTCCGGGCCGATTCGGCGTCGAGTGCGCTTTGGAAGCGCGACCCTTCGGGTGGAGCGCCGGGTGGCGCGTTGCCCGAAGTGGGAGGCGTCTCGGTGGGCGCGGAGAGCGCGGGCGTCACCAGCGGGCCGCTCATGAGAGTGCTCCAGGTGTAACCGAGTTGCTAGAGACTCCGGCGGGACTTGCGGTGGTGCCCGTGCTCTGCCTGAAGGCGGCGGCATTGGCGAGCACTTTGCTTACGTACTGCTGCGTTTCGGTGTAGGGGGGGACACCGCCGTACTGCTGCACGGCGCCCGGTCCGGCGTTGTAGGCGGCCAGCGCGTCGGTGGTGTTGCCGCCGAACTGTCTGAGCAACTCTCCCAGGTAGCGCGCTCCACCTTCGATCGATTCGGCGGGATTGAGCGGTTCGGAGACGCCCAGCGACGCAGCGGTGCTCGGCATTAGCTGCGTGAGCCCGAGCGCGCCGGCGCTGCTGGTGGCACTGGGGTCAAAGCCCGACTCCTGCTCGATTAGGCCGTGCAGGACCGCGGGGTCCACGCCGTTGCGAGCGGCGGCCTGTTCGATCAGCGGGGTGTATTCGCCGCCTGCAGCGGTCGTGTCCCCGGCAGCGGTCCCAGCGCTGTCAAGCGTGGCGGGGGCGCCGCTCGAGTAGCTCGCGTAGGCGGTTGTGGGTAGACCCGGGCTTTGGCCGATTTGAGGATAGGCACCGGTTGAGGAGGCGCCGAATCCTGTGTAGGTACTCGCGCTGGAGTTGGCGTTTGCGCTTTGGCCGGCAGCGGGACTCGCCTGCGCTGCTTGGAGCGCCGCGGCAAAGCCCGCGGGGCCCTGTTCGACCTGTGCGATCAGTGCTTGCAAGTGCTGCATGTGTTCGGCGGCGGCCAGCGCGCCGGCGGGACCGGCGGCTCCGAGAATCGGCTGAGTGCTCACGCGGCACTCCGGCGGAAACGGTCGATCGCGATCTCATCGAGCACGATGCCCTCGCGGCGCCCAACCTCGCGGTCGTGCTCGTCGCGCTGGCGCTCCTTCAAGCGCTGGAGCATGCGGTGCTCGCGCGCGGCTTTGCCGAGCTCGGTGCCACGCTCGGCGACATCGGCCTCGCGCTGCTCGAGTTCGCGTGCCCCGCTGGTGCGCTGCGCCTCGATGTGCTCGACGAAGGCTTGGCGGGCCAGCAGCTCCTCAGCGGCGACGGTGGCCGAGGCACTCGTGGCAAGGCGCTGGTCGGCGAGGGTCTGCGCGAGGTGCGCGTCGACGGCGTGCATGCGGTCTTGGCTGCCGCTGAGACGCGAGAGCGCCTTGGCGAGCTCTTGCTTGGCGAGGTCCTCGCGGCGTTCGCGCAGTGCACGAACGCGCTCGAGGCGGAAGCGGAACGAGGATCCGGTGCTCACGGCCGCGTAATCGGTCGCCGCGCGCTGTTCTTGAGCGCGAGTCGCGACTAGACCCCCGAGCGCGAACCGCGACTAAGCCCCGCCTTTGTGCGGATTGTCACGAATATTTTCTGTCTCGATCGGGCCTTAAGGTTGGCTTAATTTGAGCCAATGGATCAGCTGATTTGCGGTTTTTCCCGGAAAGTCCGCATTAATGACGAGATAAAATCGTTGTATTCGTGACACGGATTGTGATCCGAACGACCCAACTATTCGCAAACGAAGTATCGGGATCTATGGCTAGGGCTCCTCACGAGCTCCGTTTGGCATGGGTTCAGAGCAGAGACGGTCAACTTGGGCCCAAGCAATCTCACCCTGGGGATGACAAAATGAGCAAGAAGAAAAAAGACGAGATCACGATCGTGCTCTCTCCCTTGCAGGTCGAGCAGGTAATGCGCGAGGCCGGCCAGCGTCGCAGCGGGACAGTCTCCAACTTGCTGCTGGCTGCGCTCGACAATGCCTACCAGCCGACGAATGGAAACAAGCCCTCGTCCCTGCAAAAAGCCACGCGCCAGGCGCTCGAGGAGGCACTGGGTGACCCGCAGCTCTCGCAATCGCTGCTGCGGGGACTGGCGATTCTGGCGTCGTACGGTCCGGATCGGCCGTGGCGGGCGATCATCGACTTGGCCCAGCAGTTGGGTATGTCGCCGTCGACGACGCACCGCTACGTGAAGACGTTGCGCGCTGTGGGTCTGCTGGAGCAGAACCCCTCCACACGTGAGTACCGCCCGGTGGAGATCTAAGCGATATGCGCCGATCAGCTTGGTATCCGCGGGTGCGTCCAGGCTTGGAGTGCCATGTGGGACTCCTTGTCGGTATGCGGCGAGGATGCAGTTCGGGGGCGCGACCTGGGCGTCCCGAGCTCGCGCAGCGCAGGTTGGGGTCGCGCCTTACAGGCTCAAGCCGAGCGCGGGGATCGCGGATGGCCCTGGCTCGGATTGGCTGCCGGGCGGCTCCTCGTCGGTGACCTCTTCGACGTCGAGGATCTCGCCGCTGCGCTGAGCGATGGACTGGTCCAGCGAGGCGGCCAGCTCCAGGAGCTGGGTGTCGGAGCGACTGGGGTCGCTGGGCTCGGATACGGACTGTCGCAGGAAGCCGTCGATGCGCAGGCGGTGCTCGAGGGCCGCGTCGAGCAGCGGGTCCGCGCCGGAGTTGTAAGCCCCGATCGAGATCAGATCCTGCTTCTCGTGCAATGCCGCGAGCGCCGCGCGCAGACTCTGGCCGGCGTGCGCGATCTCAGGAGAGACGATCTCTCCGACCAGGCGCGAGACGCTTTGCAGGACGTCGACTGCCGGATAGTGCCCGGCGTGGGCGAGCGAGCGCGTCAGGACGACGTGTCCATCGAGGATCGAGCGCACGGCATCGGCGATCGGCTCGTTCATGTCGTCGCCGTCGACGAGCACGGTGTAGAGGCCGGTGATCGAGCCGGCGGGGCTTGTGCCGGCGCGCTCGAGTAGGCGGGGCAGGAGGGCAAAGACGCTCGGTGTGTAGCCGCGCGTGGCGGGGGGCTCGCCGATCGCGAGGCCAATCTCGCGCTGGGCCATGGCGAAGCGGGTGACGGAGTCCATCATCAGCATCACGTCGTGCCCTTGATCGCGAAAGTACTCGGCGATCGTGGTGGCGGTGAAGGCGGCCTTGATCCGCACGAGCGCGGGCTGGTCGGAGGTGGCGACGACGACGACCGAATGCTCGAGCGCGTCGCCGAGATCGCGCTCGACGAACTCGCGCACCTCACGGCCGCGCTCGCCGACCAGTGCGATGACGTTGACCGAGGCGCTGGTGGAGCGCGCGATCATTCCCAGGAGTGAGGACTTGCCGACGCCGGAGCCGGCGAAGATGCCCAGGCGCTGTCCGCGGCCACAGGGGACCAGGCCGTCGAGTGCCCGCACGCCGAGGGCGACGCGCTCGCTGATACGAGGACGCTCGAGCGCTGCCGGTGGGGAGGCGATCGTGGAGCGCGCGCCCGCGCCGGTGGGTGCATCGCGACCGTCGAGTGGTGTGCCGAGGCCGTCGATCACGCGCCCAAGCAGGCCGGAGCCGACGGGCACGCGGAATGGCGCCCCGGTCGGGAGCACCTTCGTTCCGGGGCCGATCCCGTGGAGCTCCCCGAGCGGCATCAGCAGCGTGCGTCCTTCGCGGAAGCCGACGACCTCGGCGGGCACGGCGGCGCGAGCGCCAGGCGCGCCGCTGCGCTCGGAGGCACCGCGGGAGGCGCTGCTGACGAGACAGACCTCGCCGACCTCGGCCTGCAGCCCGGTGGCCTCGATGATCAGGCCGATGAGGTTGCTGACGCGCCCGTGCGAGCGTGCGAGGTCCGCGCTGCGCAACGCCGCGGAGGCGCGATCGAGCAGCTCGCCGGTCACCTGCTGCCTCCAGCGCTCTGGGGTCTCACGCGGAGGCTTCCTCGCAGCCGAGCTCGGCGCGGATGACCTCACGGGCGCGCTCCAGCTGGGTCTGGACGCTGGCGTCGACCTCGCTCTCGAGGGTGCGCACGATTGCCCCGCCGCGTCCGACGCGGCGGTCGGCCTGGATCTCGCAGAGCTCGATGCCGCCAGCGCGCGTTTGTAGCTCGCCGATGGCGCCGGCGACGACCTCGAGGTCCTCGGGGTCGACGAGCACCGCTATGCGGCGCCGCTCTGCGATCCGACGGAGTGCGCCGGCGACGGTGTCGAGGATGCGCTCGGGCTGGACATCGAGAGTGCCGGCGACGATCTTTGCGGCGAGTGCGAGCGCGAGTTCGATCGCGTCGCGCTCGACCGCCTGGGCGATCTGGTCTGTCTGCTGCTGCAGCTCGGCGAGTGCGTTACACAGTGCGCCCGCGGCGGCGCGCGTCTCGGCGATGCCATCCGCGCGCCCCTGCGCGCGTCCTTCCTCGTGACCCTCGGCGTAGGCGCGCTCGCGGATGCGCTCGGCTTCGGCGGTAGCGTCGGCGAGGATCCGCGCGGGGGTGCCGACGGGCGGTGGCGCGGAGGGCTCGAGCTGCTCGAGTGGATAGCCGGCGGGAGCGATGGGGGTGGCGGACGCGGTGGACAACTCAGACGACCGCTTCCGCTTCGTCCTCGCCGTCGCCGCCGGCGAGAACGATCGTGCCGGCCTCCTCGAGGCGGCGCACGACGGCGACGATGCGGCCCTGGGCCTCGTCGACGTCGCGCTTGCGCTGGGGCTGCTGAACCTCCATCTCCTCCTGGAGCATCGCGGCGCCGCGCTCGGACATGTTCTCGAGCAGCTTGTCCTTGACGGGATCGGGGACGCCACGCAAGGCGAGCACGAGATCCTTCTGGTTGGCCTCGCGCAGGACCTGTTGGATGGCGCGATCGTCGAGCTTGACGATGTCCTCGAAGACGAACAGCATGCGCCGCACCTCCTCGGCGAGGTCCTGGTCGGTGGCGGCGAGGTGGTCGAGCACGTTGCGCTCGGTTGGGCGGTCGGCGTGGTTGAGGATCGCGGCGAGCGACTTGACGCCGCCGGCCGCGGAGTACTCCTGTTCGACTACGGCGGTGAGCTTCTTGCGCATGACCTCCTCGACCTGCTGGATCACGGTGGGGCTGGTCTCGCCCATGCGCGCGATGCGCAGCGCGATGTCTGGCTGCAGGCTCTCGGGCAGACGCGCGAGCACTTGCGCGGAGAGGACGGTGTGCAGGTTGGCGATGACCAGGGCGATCGTCTGGGGGGACTCGGCGCGCAGGAAGGCGACGATCTGCTCGGGGGGTGTGCGGCGCAGGAACTCGAAGGGACGCATCTCGATCACGGTCGAGAGGCGCCCGAGCAACTCCTCGGCGCGCTCGGCGCCGAGCGCGCGCTCGAGCACTTCGCGTGCGAACTCGATGCCGCCGCTGACGTCGCCGACGCCGTCGGCGCGGGTTGCCTCGGCGAGCTCGCCGAGGATCGCCTCGGTGGTCTCCTCTTCGATCGAGCCCATCTTGGCCATCTCCAGGGAGAGACCCTCGATTTCCTCCTCGCGCAGGTGCTGCATGATGCCCGCGGCGCGCTCGGGGCCGAGCGCGGCCATCAGCACCGCGGCCTTGCGGCGGCCGGCTAGCCGCGCGACGGTGCGCATCGGCAGCGCGCCTAGCTCCTCGGAGGCGGCTGGCAACTCGATGGGCATCAGCTCTGTCTCACGATCGCGTCGTGACGGATATGGTCGCTGGTGGCAGCGTCAGCTGGCGCGAGCGCTCTGCGAGGCATCAGTCCTCCTGCATCCAGCTGCGCAGCTGCTGGGCGACCTTCTCGGGGCTGCTATCGGCGAGCTGCTCGACTTGGCGACGCACGGGGTTGCCGGCGCCGGCACCTACGCCGGCAACCGGCGCCGGTGCGAGTGCCTCGGTCGGGTGGGTGGGGTTCTCGCGCTGCAGCTCGGAGAGCCGGATCGGCAGCTCGAGCTCGCGCAGCCAGGGTGGTGCGTGATCGATCGGCTCCTGCTCGCGGCGGCGCAGGGTGCGGGTCGTGAAGAACAGGAAGATGGCTGAGGCGATGCCGATGAGCGCGTACTTGGCGTAGCCGAGTGGTCCGCTGCCGGCTGCGGCTGCGGTCGTGCTGGTGGGCTTGGCGAAGGCCATCTGGCCGATTGAAATGGTGTCCCCGCGCTTGGCTTGGATGCCGGCGGCATTGGTGACCGCTTCCTTGATCGCGGGCACTGAGGTGGCGGGTACGGTGTGGTCGAGTAGCACCGCGACGTGCTGACTTTCCACGGCGCCGGGGGCGATCGTGGAGTGGGTCACGGTCTTGTCGACGCCGAGCGTCGATGAGCCCACTTCGTGCTTGTAATTGGACTTCCCGGAGGCGCCGGTTTGGGCGTAGGCCGGGATGTTCGCGGTGCCGGTCGTCCCGCCGCCCGCGCCGCTGCCATTGCCGGCGAGCGTTTCGAGGTTCTTGGTCTGCTGGAGTGGTACCCCGGCCTTGCCGTAGGTGAGCGATTCCTGCGTGGTCTGGTTGGTGTTCAGCGAGGCGTTGACCTGCACCTCGGCCTTGCCCGGACCGAGGGTCTGGGCGAGCATCGCGTCGAGGTTGGCCTCCATGTCGTCGTCGTAGCGTTCTTCAGCGCCCTGTTTGCCGTTGGCTGAAGTCGTACCTTCGCCTTCCGGGGAGGGCCACAGCAGTGCTCCGGAGCCGTCGGTGATCGTGACCTTGCCGATTCGTAGGCCGGGTACTGAGGATGCGACGAGCTGGGCGATGCCGCGCACCGAGGTGGAGCTCTCAGGGCTCGCGCCGCTGAGCAGCACCGCGGCGGAGGCGGAGTTCTGGTTTTCACCAAAGAGCTGGTTCTGAGGGTTGGGTAGGACAAGCTCGACCTGTGCTCCGGAGATGCCCTGGATGTTGTCGATGGTCTGTTCGAGTTGGCCTTGCAGGGCGCGCTGATAGGTGACCTGTTGCTGGAAGGTGCTTTCGCCGAGGCTTGATTTTTCAAAGAGCTTGAAACCTGGCTGGGCGTTGCCGAGCAGTCCGGCGCCGGCGAGCGCGACGCGCGCGCGGGCGGTCTCGTCTGACTGCACGGCCAGCGCGGTGCCGTTGTTCTGTAGTTCGTAGCTGATGCCCTGCTGGTCGAGCGTGCTGGTCATCTTGCCGGTCTGCGCTGGTTCAAGACCGGTGGCGAGCGTGGCGTAGCTCGGTTGGGAGACCATGTGCAGGAAGAAATAGACGAACAGCACGGCGGCGATCCCGCCGCCTGCGAGCATCAACCAGCCGCGGGGGGTGAGGCGTGAGGTGACTTGTCGGATAGGCATAAGGGGTTAGACCTGGGTCTGGAAGATCTGTTGGGTGGCTTCGGTCGCCTTGGTGCGGATCTGTGAGGCGAGTTGCATCGCGAGCTGGGCTTCCTCGACGGTCACGACCGCGCTCTCGGGGTCGCTGACGCTGCCGGTCGCGAGTGCCTGGGATGCGCTACTGGCGTTCTGCTGGGTCTGCTCGAGCGAGGAGATCGCGTTTGTGAGCTGCGTGCCAAAACCACCTTCAGCGCCGGTGGTTCCTTCGACACCGCTGGTCCCTTCGACGCCGCTGCTGCCTTCGACGCCGCTGAGTAGCGAGCTACTGGTTCCCTGGGTCCCAGCGGAACCGGCGAGGCTGGCGCCCTGGGAGGGTTCTGCGGCGCCGAGCTTGCCGATGTGGCTCACCGACCATTCGCCGGCGACGGCGCCGATTGGAAGAACGGTCATGGGTGCCTCCGTGCGTGCTCAGGCCGACCGTGGCTCATTTGAGTATCCCGAGCGTGGCGGTGAACATCGACTTGGCGGTCTGCATCGCGGTCACGTCGGACTGGTAGGAGCGCGACTCGGAGATCAGGTCCACCATTTCGGTGACGGTGTTGACGTTGGGCATCTTCACGTAACCCTGCTTGTTGGCTTCGGGATTGCCGGGGTCATAGACGAGCTGATCGGGGGTTTTGTCGGCCACGATGCCCGATACCTGCACGCCCCCGGCGGGGCCCCCGGAGGAGGCGCCAAGCGCGCCTGCCAGGGTGGAGCTGAAGTCTGGGGAGCCGGTCTGTTGCAGCTCGACCTCCTGGCGCTGGTAGGGCTGGCCGTTGGCGGCGCGCGTGGTCTGAGCGTTGGCGAGGTTCTCGGAGGTGACGTCCATGCGGACGCGTTCGGCGCTGAGGCCGCTACCGGCGATGTCGATCGCGTCGAAGAGCCCCATCAGGCGAGGCCCATCGCGGAGCGCATGATTTCATCGCGCGTGCCCATCACTTGGACGAGCGCCTCGTATTCCAGGCCGTTCTCGGCGAGTGTCGCGGATTCCTGGTCGACGTCGACGCCGTTGCCTTCAGGGCCCACGGAGCCGGCTTGGACTTCGGGGGTCAGGGAGACTGCGGTGGGGGACTGGCCGGCCTGCAGGGCCGCGCTTAGCGCCCCGTGGAAGTTCAGGTCCTCGCGCTGATAGCCGGGGGTGTTGGCGTTGGCGATGTTGTTGGTCAGCAGCGTCTGGCGCGTCCAGGCGCCGCGCATCGCTGTATCGAGGGCGAGCTGGGTGGTGTCAGCAAGGGACATGGATGGCGAATCGGTGTGCTTGCGCCCTCCTTGGGCCAGATTCAACCCTCATCCATGAGAGTCATCTTGTTCTCCCCGGGTGTGTCTGTGGCCCGGGACCCTCCGGTCATCGGCAGCGCGACGCGGAGCTTTAGCGCTGCTAGGCGCTCTGATCGAGGCGCCGGGTGCGCCGGCGGGCCTGGCGGGCGTATCCGTGCGCGGCGCGGCTGGCGCGGGCTGTGGTGTTCAGATCGCAGAGCATCGCCTCGCGCAGGCATAGCAGCGTGGCGTTGGTGCGCTCGTGCAGGGCGGCGGCGCGTTCGAGCGGCCCGCGTGCGGAGGCAGGTGGTGTGGCGGGGAGCTCGGCGGTCAGCGCGTCCCACTGCGGGGCGAGCGAGCGCAGGTCCTCGATCCTGCCGTCTCTGGCGAGCTCCAGCTCGCGCTCGGCGAGCTCGAGGATCGCGACATAGGGATCGAGCGTCAGTAGCGGAGGCAGCTCAGGCGTGGCGGTGCCTCTGTCTTGAGATGTGTGCTCCATAAGGCTCACCCGTGCGCGATCTCCGCCCAGGACTCGCGCAGCTCGCCGAGCAGGCCACTGACCTCCTCGAGCTTGCTTGCGTCCTGCTCCACGCGAGCGCGGCCCATCTGGCCGAGGCAATACTGGTAGATCGGATGTAGCTGGGAGGCGATCGGCTCGCCCTGCTCGTAGTCGAGTACGCCGTCGAGGTGAGCGACGATCATTTCGGCGCGCCGCAGCGTGTTGTGGGCGCGCTCGATTTCTTTGGCCTGCATGGCGGCGGTCGCTTGGCGCAGGAAGCGGCGTGCGCCGTCGTAGAGCATCACGACAAGCTGCTCGGGCGAGGCAGAGAGCACCGTGTTCTCGCGGTAGGCCTGCGGTGATGCTGTCGGTGGGGTCATCGCGCTCCTCGGTCGCTACTGGGTGGTTTGCGTCGCAGCCCGGTGATCGGTCGCAGGGGCACAAAGTTGAGGAGTGCGGTTCTCTTGCCCAGCAACTGGCTTTGGTGCTTGGCTGTGTTGTGCACCAGCCGCCTGATTTGCGCGAGTAGGCCGCGAGGACGACTAGCCGGTGGGCGCGGGGCCGATCACCGTCGGAGACTCAGGCGCTAGAAGATGACGATGAAGAGGAGCTCGAGTTCAGCGCGGCGAGCTGCTCGGAGAGGTATTCGCCCTCGGCCTTGCTCTTGGAGATCGCGGCTTCCATCGCGGCGTACTGTTCCTGCAGGGTCTTCTGGCGCACGACGAGCATTTCGTTCATCGTGTTGATCCGACTCGCCAGTTCGGAGACCTGTGAGGTGTCACCTTCGATCCGGGTTTCCAGCGCGGCTCCGGGGGCCGCCACGACGTTGACGGCCTGCTGGAAGCTCGTGGCCCAGTGCTGGAGCATTTCCTGTACCCCTGCGGGGTTGGCTTGCACCGCCGCTTCCAGTTGCGCGGTGTTGAGCTGCAGCTGGCCTTCGACTGAGGACTGCGAGTAGGTCGCAGAGCCGGATGGAGGCCCGGTGCTCACGCCGATGTCGGCGAGGCTCGACATTTCGGCTGGCAGTTCGCTGGCCGGTTCGTAGATCGTCTCGCGCATGCTGTTCAGTGCGCTGGTCAAGTCGAAGTCCCCAAACAGCGTGCCGGTCTTGAATTCCGCGGCGCTCTGAGGGGTCGTTGGGGGCTTGGTGTTCAACTGTTTCTCGATTGCGCTGACCGTCGAGTTGTAGAGGCTCACGAAGGACTGCACCTGTGAGACGATCGCGCTCGTGCTGGGCGCCGGTGCTTGGACGTCGATCGTGACCGGCCCGGTCGTTGTGGTCAGCGCTTTGAGGTTCAGCGTGACCCCGGCGATAGCGTTTGTGACGGTGTTAGTCGTCGAACTCGCGGCGACGCCGTCGAGCTTGTATTCCGCGTTGCGGCCTTCTTTGGCAAGGGCGGCCTGTTCGACGAGCGTGCCACCGGGGTCGGAGACCTGGATGAAGCCGGTCCCCGTGGCGCCTGTTTCGCGTGTGGAGAGCACCAGCGTTTCGCCGTTGACCGCGGCTGCGTAGACGGTCGCTTTGGAGTCGGCGTTGATCGTGTTTGCGAGCGTCTGGGCGCTGGCACCGGCGGCCACGCTGATTTCCTGGCCGTCGATCGTGATCGTTTCTTCGGCTTCGGGGCTTTTGAAGCTGAAGGTGCGCTGGGCCGAATTCGCGAGTTGTGTGACTTCCAGCTCGTAGCCCCCGATCGCGGCGCCGGCGCTCGTGGTTGCGGTGACTTGGTTGGTGTCGCTCGAGCTGACGCTCTGAATGTTGTGGAAGAGCGTCGGGGAGCCGAGTTCTTGGGCTGCAAACGTGAGCTGGTTGAGGCCGCTCTGAAAGGACTGCAGCTGTTCGCGCTGTCCTTCGAGGGTCGTCTCCTGGTTGCTCATGCGAGTGATGGGCTCACGCTCGACCGCGAGCAGGGCGGAGATGATTTCGCCGGTGTTCAGCCCGGAGGCGAGCCCGGTGATGTTGACCGGCGCACCCGGGGAGCCTCCGATGGCGACAGACATGGCGTCTACTCCAGCGGTGCGCCGGCGGCGACGTCGAGCGCCTCGGATGGCGATAGCCGCTTCAGCATGTTCCCGCGACGGTCGCGCACCTCGATCGTCGTACGACCGCTGGTTTCATCGCGCGCGAAGCGCAGCTCGCGACCTTGGGCGCTGAGCCGCTCGTAGACCTCGGCGGCGCCCGCCATCTGCTCGAGCACCTCGGCCGGGGGGCTGCTGGGAATTGCCTCGAAGGACACCGCAGGCCTGACGGCCGGCGCTCCCCCCGCGGCAGCTGGTCCGGTGGATCGTGGCACTGCGGCGCTGCGCACGGTTGCGCTGGCGGCAGGGTTCGTGGTGGGGGCGATCGGCGAGCTCATGCTGTTTTCCTCCTGAAAGCATTGGTCGCGGTCCCATCCGTGGGCCGCTTCGCTCTTGGGTTTCCTCATGGTGATCGGCGCCTCCTGGGAAAACTTTAGGCGACCTGTAGCTCGCTGGCTGCCGACTCGCTTGCCCGTGTTCGTGCGAGCAGCTGCAGAGCGGGGCAGTTCTCGGGGTCGAGTGCGAGTAGTGCCTGGGCGAAGTCGATCGCCTCGGTCCCCAGGCCTTGGCGCTCGGCGACACGTGCAAGACCGAGCAGGGCGGGAACATCGGGCTGCTCGCGGCAGACCGCGAGCCACTCTTCGGCGGCCGACGCGAGAAAGCCGCGGTCGAGATATGCCTGTGCAAGCAACTCGCGGCGGTCGCGCTGGCTGAGCGGCGTGCGCTCGAGGAGGGGCAGCAGCGACTCGAAGAGTCCAAAGTCCTGTACGCGCAGCAGCGCGCGCAGGATCCTCTCCAGCAGTGCTACGGCGGTGGCTGGCAGCTGCACCGCGGTGCTGCCGCTGCTCGTGAGCTCGTGCCAGGCGCCGAAAAGCTCGAGCTCGGCGGTGGGCATGCCCGCGGTTCGCGCGCGTTGCAGGGCCTCCTCGACGGTTGCCTGCTCCCTGCCGGCGAGGCGCGCGAATAGCTCACTGCGAGCGGCAACCGCGGCGAGCGGGTCCTCACTGGGTAGGGCGGCGGCGATCTGGGCGGCCTCGGCGTAGCGGCGCTGCGCGAGCAGGACCTCGGCGAGTGCGACATGCGCGCGTGCGGAGTGTGGCTGGCGCTGCAGGACGGCCCGAAACTGAACCTCGGCCGCGCCTGCCGCGCCGCACTCGCAGAGCGCCGTGCCGAGCATGAAGCGGGCCGCGGCAGAGGGGTCGGGCAGGTGGTCCTCGACGGCATCCACGACCTCGGCGGGACTGGCGCCGCCGGCGAGCAGGGCGGCGGCGTAGGGGAGTACGACGCCGGTGAACTGCGGGTGCTCCCGCAGGCAGTACTCGCACAGCTCGGCCGCGCGCTGTGTTTCGCCGCGCTCCAGGTGCAGCTCGGCGAGCGCTAGACGCGGAAGGTAGGTGCCGCAGCCGACGGTGGCGGTGTAGCGGCTGGGGGCGTCGCCCATCTCGATGCAGCGCTCGTAGAGCTCGATTGCGCGCTCGGTCTCACCGGCTTGCAGGCTCGCCGAGGCCTGCTCGATTACGAGGTCGGTAAAGCCCGGGAAGCGTTGCAGCGCGAGTGTGGCCACTGTGATCGCCTCCTGCAGATGCCCGCAGACGCGCGACGCTCCGACGAGGCGGCTGGCGAGGGCGGGGGTGAAGTGATAGCTGTCGGCTTCGGGGTCCTGCTCGAGGAGGGCCCACGCACGCTGAAGCTCGGGGAGCGCCGCGTGGGGGTCGCCCGCGGCGGCGTACTCGGAGCCGAGGTTGAAGTGCAGAAAGGCGCTCGGGGGAGCTTCCTGCTGCTGCAGTCGCAGCAGCTCGATGTTGCGCTCGGACTTCGCGCGGTTGTCGCGTACCGCGCCGAGATAGCCGTAGTGCTCGATGCGCACCCCGCTGACCTGCAGCCGCTCTGGCAGGTAGCCGGGTAGAGCGTGCGCGAACTGCTCGTGCAAGCGCCCGCGATAGCGATAGGAGGGGCGGTTGCGAAAGAGGCGCAGCGTGTCGTGGGTGACCGCGGCGCCCGCTTCGAGATCGCCGGTGTGATTGATCTCGGCGAGGTAGAAGGCCTCCCGCCATGTGCGCGCCGTCAGGGAGCGCAGTAGTGGAACGTCCTCGCGGACGAGGACCTCATCGGCATCGAGCACCAGCAGCCAGTCTCCGGTGGCCGCGTCGAGCCCGACGTTGCGCGCTTGCGCAAAGGAGCCGTCCCAGGGACGCTCGATCACGCGCGCGCCGTAGGAGCGCGCAATCTCGATGCTCGCGTCGGTCGAACCGGTATCGACGAGGACGATCTCGTCGACGACGTCGACCACCGCCGCTAGGCAACGCGGCAGCATCTCCTGCTCGTCGCGGACGATCATGCAAAGACTCAGGCGCAGTCCCTCGGCCGGCTGCGCCCGCGCGGTGAGCTCGTGCGCGCGACGCTCCAGGATGGGGAGCGCTGGGTGCAGCGGTGCCCATCCGTGGACCTCGCGCGCGGCGCTGCGCGAGCGCTCCCGCTCGCGGTTGCGCGCCGCGGCGAGATTGCGTGTGACCTGCGGCAACTCGGGGTCCAGGCGCTGGGCGGCCGCAAATAGAGCGCTCGCGGCGCTGAGCCCCCACAGCTCGTACAGCGCGACTCCGGTGTAGTTGAGCAGCACCGGCTCGCGCGGCTCGCGCTCGAGCGCGTCCAGCGCGCCCGTGGCAAGGGTGGCGTAGAGCGCCGGCAGGTCTCTGCGCGAATAGGTGGCGACTGCTGCCAGAGCGCACTCGAGGAGCCTGACGCTTGCCCAATAGCGGCGGTGGGGACTTTCGATCCCCTGCACCTGCGTGAGTAGCGCGCTGTAAGCCTCGAGGTTCTCGGCGGCCAGCAACTCCTGGGCGCGCAGGGGAAGCGCAGCGATGTCCTCCTCGCGGTCGAGGTCTAGTGGCGCTGCGGAATGTGGATCGGAGGCGTGAGCGGACATCTGTCGTAGCGTCTGGAGGCGGGGTTGGGCTATGCAGGTTTGCGGATTCTTGGCGGGCTTGTGGCTTGCGGCAGAGGCCTCCCTCGAGGCGCCTGCCGGTGCCCCGGTCATCGACCGCATGCCCCGATCTGTGAGGGATTTTCAGCGTCGAGGTTTGCTTGTCGCGCATCGCGGGTATCGGGAAATCCGGATACGTGGGAGTGCCCAATTTGCTGCCACCTACCGTCCGGCGCTCAAGCAAAGCCGGGAACGCTCCGATGAGGGCGAGGTCTCCACGATGGACAGCCCCGGGTTTCTGCGGATGAAGACTCTCGGGTTTGGCTTTGGAGGCGACCACTTTCCCTCGAGAGTCGGAGCAGTCAATGAAAAATATAGAGCAGGGGGCCGCCAGGATCTCGGCAGACGAGGTACTGACCCTATGGCAGCAGTACAAGCGCACGGGTGATGTCAAGCTGCGGGATCGCCTGATCTTTACGTTCACGCCGATGGTCAGGTACATCGTCTATCGCAAGGTCCGCGAGGTTCCGGCTCAGTGCGACGTGGAGGATTTTCTCTCCTGTGGCCTGGAGGCGTTGATCCGCTCGATCGAGCGCTACGACCCGGAGAAGGGCGCGACGCTGGAGCAGTTCGCCTGGACGCGTATCCACGGCGCCGTGCTCGACGAGCTGCGCCGCCACGACTGGGCGCCGCGCTCCTTGCGCCGTGCCGAGCGCGCCATCAACGGCGCGCAGGAGAGCTTCCTCGCCGAGCACGAACGCCAGCCCAGCCGCGCTGAGCTTGCGGCGGCGGCGGGCATGAGCCCCGAGGAACTGGGTGCGCGCATCGACGAGCTCGCGTTTGCCGAGGTCGGCTCGCTGAACAAGACGATCCGCTCGGAGGACAGCACCACGATCGAGCGCATCGACACGCTCGAGAGCGCCGACGAGCACGCCGACCCGCTGCTCAGCGCCGAGCGTCACGCTGCCAAGGAGCGCTTCCGCGAAGCTTTCGCGCAGCTGCCGGCGCGCGAGCGCCAGGTCGCGGTGCTGCTGTACGTGGAGGGGCGCACGCTGCGTGACATCGGCACGCGGCTGGGAGTCTCCGAGAGTCGCGTCTCCCAGATTCACACCGAGCTGCGCGGCCGCCTACGCGAGCGCCTGAAGAGTGACGAGGCGCTTTTCAGCGTCGTATAGGCTAAAGAATCCGCGCCGGCGCCCGATCACTCGGTGCACGATGGACCTCGGTCTCTTCATCGCCGCATCCGGCATGGTCGCCGATCAGACTCGCCAGGATCAGCTTTCAAACGACCTCGCCAACGCCTCGACCCCCGGCTTCAAGGCCGACTCGACCCCGCAGCACAGCTTTGGCGAACTGCTCTTGCGCAACAGCGCCAACGGTCAGGAGATCGGTTCGCTGAACACGGGCGTGGCGCTCGGCAAGACCTACACCGACATGGCGCCCGCCGGTATGCAGACCACCAATGAACCGCTCGACTTCGGCGTCGTCGGTACGGGCTTCTTCGGGGTCAAGACGCCCGAAGGCGTGCGCTACACCCGCGACGGCCAGTTCACCGCCTCCGCGCAGGGGCTGCTCGTGACAAACGCCGGACAGGAAGTGCTCAGCCAGAGTGGATCCCCGATCAAGGTCGGCGCCGACGGTACGGTTCCCACGAGCGCGCTCGGAGTCTTCAACGTGCCAAACGCCGTCAAGCAGGGCGAAAATCTCTTTACCGGCAACGCTGGGGCGCCTGGCTCGGGTGTGACACTCGGCTCGGTACGTCAGGGCGTACTGGAGGAATCGGGCATCAACGCATCCACGGTAATGGTCGAAATGGTTGGCTCGCTGCGCACCTTCCAGTCCGGCCAGCAGGCAATCCAGGCAATCGACCAGACCCTGCAGGCGGCCTCGACTCAGGTCGGCTCGCTGAACGGGCAGAGCTGAGGGAGGACTGAGGATGCTCGAAGGTATGTACGCAGCGGCATCGGGCATGAACGCCCAGCAGCAGCAGATCGATGCGATCGGCAACGATCTGGCCAACGCCTCCACCACTGGCTACAAGGCCGAGCGTGTCGGCTTTCGCGACCTGCTCTACAACCAGATCGACCAGGCCGGCACCACGACGTCGGCGGGCGCCGGCGCGGCCGCCGAAACGATCGGCGCCAACCAGTCCCAGGGCGCGATTCAGAGCACCGGCGATCCCTTGGACCTCGCGATCGAAGGCCCCGGCTACTTCACCGTCAAGCAGGCCGATGGCACTACCGCGCTGACGCGCGACGGCGCCTTTGAGGTCGATGCGCAGGGCAGGCTCACGACTGCCGAAGGCGACCTCGTGCAGCCCCCAATCACATTGCCCAAGGGCGTCTCGCCCAGCGAAATCTCGATCGGATCCGACGGCACGGTGCGCGGCCCCGGGGCGGGAGGCGTGCTCGGCAAAATCTCACTGGTGACGGTCGCCTCTCCCGACCGCCTACTCTCGGCCGGTGCCAGTCTCTTCACGGTGACCTCTGCCAGCGGCGCGCCGCGCCCGGTTGCGGGCACGAGTATTCACCAGGGAGCGCTGGAGGGCTCCAACGTGGACACCGCGACCGAGATGGTCAAGATGATCAGCACGCAGCGCAGCTATCAGCTCGAGAGCAGCATGATCCAGACCGAAAACCAGATGCTGTCGATCGCCAACCAGCTGCGCTCATGAGCAGCCCGCTGGCGATCTCCTCCGCGGCGGTCGCGGGCCTGCCGGTCGCGAGCCAGACGCGCGCACCGGCTGCCGTGAGGGATGGCTCGCCGGCGGTCAAGCAGGCCTACACGACCGCGCAGGGCTTTGAAGAGATGCTCCTGCAGCAACTCTCCCAGACGCTTGTCCAGAGCAGTGGTCTCAGTGGCGAAAGCGAAGGAGAAGGCGAAGGCGGGGAAGGCTCGGGTTCGAGCAGCAGCGAATCCGGCGGGGGGATACTCGCCTCGCTGATGCCCCAGACGCTCACCGAAGGGGTCATGCGCCAGGGCGGCATTGGGCTGGCCACACAGCTGATGAGCGAGCTCGACCCCGCTGCCGGCGCGGGCAAGTCTGCGGCAAGCGCAGTTGGCGCTGCCGGCGGCGTTGCTGCCACGACTTCGCCGGCTGCCACGGGCACCGAAACTGCCAACACCGCTGGTCAGACCCTCGCTGGCCCGACGGGGGGTGCATCGGCGTGAGCACCGCGGCACCGATTGTCGTGCTGCCCGAAGCGCTCGACCCCGAGGGTCGTCTGAGCGAGGACGTGCTGAATCACCTCGAAGCGCAGATCGCATCGGCAGAGCGGTTGCTAGAGATCGTGCTCGAGCAGGGCGCGGCGATCCGCGCTCGCGACGTCCACACGGTTGTGCGCCTCGCGGGTCTGCTGCACGGCGAGCTCTCGCGTCGCCAGCAGATCGAGAACGAGCGCTCGCTGTTGCTCACACGTGCAGGTGTGCGATTGGGAATTGCACCCGAGCAGGTAACGCTGACACGCCTGAGTGCACTGATGGACGTCGCGGCGGCGCAACTTGCGGCGGCGCGAAGCGCGCATCTGCGGGGACTTCTGCACGAGCTGCGCCGTGAGCACTCTTGCAACCGTGCGCTGATGCAGATCGAGCTCTCGTTTCTAGACCATCTGATGAAGTCGCTGGCACTGGACGGCGCGGTGCACGACTACGACTCACGCGGGGAACGCTCCGGCAACGGCCGCGTGCGCCAGCAGCACGGCGCACTTCACCTTCTCGACCTGAAAGCGTAACTGCGATGTCGATACCTACATTGCAGGGACTACAGACCGCGCTCTCAGGGCTGCTCGCCGATCAGCAGGCGATCGATACCACGGGGCACAACATCACCAATGCCAACACCGAAGGCTACTCGCGCCAGGTCGCGGTCCTGCAGACCAACGAACCGATGCGGATCGCGGCGCTCTCGCCCACCAATGGCGAAGGCGGGCAGCTCGGCACGGGCGTCAGCGTTGCGACATACATGCGCATCCGCAACACCTATCTGGATGCCCAGTACCGCACCCAGAACAGCGGGCTCGGCGCCGCG
Source organism: Solirubrobacteraceae bacterium (assembly GCA_036501715.1). Taxonomy (GTDB): domain Bacteria; phylum Actinomycetota; class Thermoleophilia; order Solirubrobacterales; family Solirubrobacteraceae; genus Palsa-744. Next base: position 57,028 of record DASXZV010000040.1, read on the forward strand.
ACAACTCAGGCAAACGAGCTCCAACAGGCACAGAGCGCCTTCGATGAACCTTCGAGCGCCGGGCTCTCGAGCCAGCTCTCGGCGTTCTGGAGCGCGTGGGGTGAACTAGCCGATTCTCCCTCCAGCGAACCCGCAAAGGTGGCGGTTGTGAGCGCTGGCGCCCAACTGGCGGACACGCTGAACCAGGTCAGCTCGCAGCTGCAGACGATCAAGTCTCAGGCCGGTGAACAGTACCTCGCGATCACCGGGCCCAGCGGCGAAGTCCAGAGCGATGCGACTCAGATCGCGCAACTCAACCACCAGATCAAGCTCTCGCTGCAGGCCAAACAGCAGCCCAACGATCTCGAAGACCGCCGCGACCTGCTGCTAGACAAGCTCTCCGAACTGGGCAACGTGACTGTGACCAAGGAAGCGGACGGCACCGACACCGTTGCCTTTGGGAACGCCGCCGAACCGCTCGTGGAAGGCTCGGAAGTAAAATGGCCGCAGGCGCTCACCACAGCAGCGGGTGGCAAGCTGGGGGCGCTCCTGGAACTTTCGAGCTCCGCGGGTGCGCTGTCGCAATACCAGGAAGCGCTAAACGGCGTGGCCGAAACGCTTGCGAGCTCAGTCAATGGATTGCACACCGCCACGCCGTTCTTCTCGGGCACTACGGCCGCCACGATCGCCGTTGCCGTCAAACCCTCCGAAGTCGAGACCGCAAAACCGGGCAACACGGGCGGCAATGAAATCGCTTTGAAAATCGCCGGGTTGCGCGGTGGCAGCGCCGAACAGCGCTACGCCGCGCTGATCGCGCAGGTCGGCAGCGACGTCCAGAGCGCCAAGAGCAACGAGACCAACTCGCAGGCCGTCGTCACCGCCATCAACGACCAGCGCCAGAGCATCTCGGGGGTTTCCCTGGATGAAGAAATGACGAACCTCATTACCTTCCAGCGCGGCTATGAGGCCTCGGCGCGGGCGCTGACGTCGATGGATGAAATGCTCGAGACGCTGATCAGCCACACCGGGACGGTCGGGCTATGAGCACACGTGTCACGACGGATATGGTGATCGGCTCGACGCTGGCCGATATCAACAACGCGCAGGTCGCGATGGAGCGCACACAGGGCGAGCTCTCTTCGGGCCGGTCGATCCTGGAACCATCCGACAACCCCTTCGGGGCCAGCCAGGCGATCACGCTGCAGAGCACGCTCGATGGGCTCACGACATATGAAAAGAGCGCCCAGGACGGGGTGTCGTGGCTGAACACCGCGAGCGGAGCGCTGGCGAACATCAACGAAGCCTCCCAACGGGTACGGGAACTGATCGTGCAGGCGGCGAATGGAATCAACAACAAGTCCGATCTTGAAGACATCGCCGATGAGGTCCAGCAGATCACCGAAACCGTCAAGCAGGACGCCAACACCCAGTACGCTGGCCAGTACGTCTTCTCCGGAACGCTCACCGGTACGGCTCCCTACGAACAGGGTGAAGCCAGCGATGCGTATCAGGGCAACGAAGGCACGATCGCGCGTGCTATCGGGCCGAGCTCCACGGTCAACATCAGCGTTGGGCTCTCCTCGGTGCTGGGTAATGGTCAGGGTGGGGGGGGCGATGGCAAGCTGCTCGATACCTTGCGCAGCATCACCGAAGGCCTGCGCGAAGGGACGCCTGAAGCGATCCAGAGCCTGCGTACCAGCGGCCTTTCGAAACTTGACTCCAACCTCGAAGCGCTCGCTAACGTCCAAGCCGACGCGGGCGCCGCGACCGACCAGTTGAACACCGCCGCCACGCGCGTCCAGGACCTGCAGACGACGACCACCGCGCAGCTTTCGAATGTGCAGGACGCCAACATTGCGCAGGTGGCGATCGAATTCTCAAACCAGCAATCAGCCTACGACGCCGCGCTACGGGCCGGTGCGTCTATCGTCCAGGAGTCCCTCCTTGAATTCCTCCACTAGTAGTCCTATGTCCGACACCGTTATCGAGAGCTCCCGTTTCGGCACCCTGCAGATCGCGCCGGAGGATCTGCTCGAATTCCCGCTCGGTCTGATCGGGCTGGGTGGCCTGCACTACACGCTGCTCGACCGCAATCCCGGGACGGGCTTCTTGTGGCTGCACTCGGTCGAGGATCCCGGCCTCGCGCTGCCGGTGGTCGATCCGCGCAGGTTCTTCCACAACTTCGCCCTGCAGATCGCGGCCGAGGATCGCGAGCGCATCGGCGCGGAGGACATCGACGCTGCTTCGATGTATGTCACGGTTCGTGCGGCTCCGAACCCCGCTGATGTCGTGGTCAACTTGCGTGCCCCGATCATCGTATGGGAGCGCCGTGGACATCAGGTCCTGAACACGGCGCCGGGCGCCGGCTTGCAGGCTCGCCTGTTCGCAGCGCCCGATACGGCATAATTCCGATCCATGCTGATACTGACGCGTCGTCCCGGAGAACGCGTCGTCATCGGCGAGGACGTGCTGGTCACGGTCATGGAGGTCAGCGGCCAGACCGTGCGCCTGGGCATCGCGGCCCCCGAGGGGCTGCCGATCTACCGCGAGGAGATTTGGCTCGCGGTCAAGGAGGAGAACCGCGCGGCGGCCGCGGCCGCCGATGAGCTTGCCGGGACCCCGGACTCTTCGCAGGCCGGGTCCGCGCTACCGGTGCCTGCGGAGTCCGAGTCCTCCGGCGCGCCGGCGACATCCTCAGAGCCGGATGGCTCCGCCCAGCCGCAGGCCGGGTCCGCGACCCCGCCGGCGCTCGAGACCGACTAGCGGCCCTCGTAGCTAGCGTGGCCGGGGCCGCGCTCCAGAAAGGAGCGCACCGCGCCCTTTAGATCCTCGGTAGCGAACAGCCCGCCGGCTAGCTCCGGTACGCGACGATCGGCGCCACGGGCTCCGCCGTCTTCCAGGGCGGCGCGCACGATCGCCTTGGTCGCGGCATGCGCGCGCGTTGGACCCTCGGCCAGGCGCCGCGCGAAGACGCGCGCGGCGGCGTCAAAGCCCGCGTCGGGGAGCACGCGGTTGACCACATTCCAGCGCTCCAGCGTCGCGGCGTCGTAGAGCTCCCCGGTCATCACGAGCTCCCGGGCGCGCGCTGGACCGGCGCGCTCGGCCAGGCGCTGCGTCCCACCCATCGCTGGGGTCAGCCCGACGACGGTCTCGACCAAGCCGAAACGCGCCGACTCGGCTGCGAGCAGGAGATCACAGCCAAGCGAGAGCTCGAAGGCCGCGGTCAGACAGAGCCCGTGTGCGGCAAAGACGGTGGGCGCGGGCAGTTCCTCGACGCGGTGCACCATGCCGAGCAGCCGCTCCCATAGGGCGCCGGCGTCCGCCACGCTGAGGCCGTCAAAGACGTGTACGTCCACGCCACCGCTGACCACGCGGCCCTCGGCCCGGATCAGTAGACCGCGCGGTGGTGCGGCCGCCAGGCTCGCAATCGCGCGCTCGAGATCTCCCATCAGCCGCTCGTCAAAGAGGTTCAGGGGCGGACTCTCGATGCTCAGCACCGTCAGCGCACCGTCGCGCTCGAGCTTGATCGCGCTGCCTGTCTCGGCTGTCTCGTCGCTCTCCATGGGCCCGGCAGCCTACCGCCGCCGGCCGAAGGGGGGTGGATGGTCGGAGATACGCCGCCCGGGGCGAGGTCTCAGGTGACCCAGACGATGTCGCCGAGGGCGAGCATCGGGAAGACCTGGGCCGCTGTGGAGACCGGCAGCTCGACGCAGCCGTTTGACTGGGGGAAGCCGTAGGAGCCCCGTACGAAGCCGTGTACGGCGTCGCCGCCGTTGAAGTAGTTGACCCACGGCACGCCGGGGTCGCTGTAGTGGCTGCCGTCGGGGTTCGTGCCGGTCATCGTCGTGGAGGTGTAGCGCGCGTAGATCGGGAAGATCCCCTGCGCGGTTTCCGCGCCCGCGACGCCCGTGTTGGCGGGGGTGCTGAGCGCAACGCGGTCGCCGCGGTGAACCTCCAGGGTCTCCGGCAGCGACTCCGTCACCGAGACCCAGGTGTATGGCTCGGGGTTGCGATGGTAGAGCGCCTGCACGATCAACAGCAGCCGCCAGGTCGCGGCGTCGGGTTCGCCGGTCGCTGGCAGGTTGTGATCGGCCTGGAAGATCTCGAGCGCTCCTTTGGTGGTCACGTCGAGTGTCCCCATCTTCACCGGGGGCGCGTCCTGTGGGTCCGGGGCGAGGCGCCCGTGGAACGGGCGGTAGGCGTGGACGGCGGCTTCACGCGGGCTCTCGGGAGCGTTGGGAGGCAGGTGCACCGCGTAGGTGGGGTGCAGCTTCGCCCCCAGATAGCCCAGGCGCGCCAGTGCCTGTTGCAGCCCGGCCAGTGGCGGGCAGCTGACCTGTAGCGTCGCGATATGTTTGCGACCCACGCGCGAGTGGCCGGTTGCGATCGTGTCTGCCCACACGGTCAGCGTGTAGGTCGAGCACGGCGCGAGCGTTGAGCTGGGGGTGAAGATCTCGGTGTTGCCCGTCGTACTCCAGCTGCCGGCGACCGCTGGTTTCAGTGTCGGTCGTGGTGAGTAGCGTGTCGGAGGCGCCGAGAGAGTCACCGCGAGCGTGCCGCTTCCGTCTGTGGCCGTCCCAGGAGGGAGCCGCAGAACCCGCGTTGGGCTCAGCGGCGGTGCGACGGGCGTCACCGCTCCCGAGGGGCTGGCGGCGAGCAGATTGCCGATGTTGTGGTGGTGCGCGAGCGTCGTGCCGGTGGCGACTCCGGCGGCGATCAGCGCCATCAACAGCAGGCCGGTCAAGAGTGTGCGGATGTGTCGCGCCGCGGGCCGGCGCGGGCCTGCGGCCTCGAAGCGATCGGGACGCTTGAAGAAGCCCTGGCTACCCAAGACACGCGCGCGGTCAGGTCGCATTCTCATGGGGGCAGAGGCTAACGCATCGCCCAGCGATTACTGCCATTTTGCCTGCAAAATGGACGATTGGCGATCCGGCTGTGTCCAATGCATAAGCTTCGAGGAGTGTCTATCGCGCTCCTCACTAGTTCGTCGGCTAGCCGCTGGGTCTCGACCGCTGTGATCGCCACGCTGGTTGCGGCGGCGTTGCTCGTGTCGGCGGCGAGTGCGACGGCGGCGATAAGCGCAGGCGATCGCGCTGCGACGCGCACGTACGTCGAGGCCAACTACGCACTTGTTCGCGCCGCTCGCGCACGGCTTGCAACTAGCGAGGCCGCGATTCGTGGCCTCGCTAGCCGGACTGCTCAGGAATGCCCGTTGGTCGGCGAAGGCTCCCACCTGGACCAGGCCGCCAATGAATTCAGCGAAGAGATCATCGGCACGATGGCCGCCACGGCATACCACCCCGATATCAGCTCGATCGAGGCCTTCACGCACGCCGTGGGAGGGCTGCGCTGGAGTAGTCACAAGCTCACGCGCATCGTCCGGACCTACGTCACCAGGCTCCGCAACCTCGCGGCGCTCGGGCCGGCAAACATCTGCGCCGACGCACGCGCGTGGGCCGCGGACGGCTTCCAAGCTCTCCCGGAAGCCACCCTGCAGTACAACAAGCTTTGCGTCGCAGCCAACATCGAAGCCGAAGAGGTCCCGCTGCGGCTGCTCGCTCCCTACGAGAACGCTCGCGAGGTCAAGCTGCTGCAGCGCACCAAGCGCCTGGAAGCACCGCTCGCCGACGCCGAAGCCAAAGCGGTCGAATACGCGATGGATATCTTGAGGGCGCTGGCGCTCAGCACTTAGCGGCGGACCGGCGCGTGGGTGCCGTACTAATCGTTAATTCTTCCCGGCCTTATCGATTGGCATTCGTAGATGAATGACCTGGGTCTTTATGGTCTGGCTTTCGGACGTGATCTGCACTTGGGCCGCGAGCTCCCGGTGCTGTGCGAGCAGCTTCTTCCCGGCCGCGTTCAAGGAAAACTTGAGCGTCTCTGCCTGGCCGGCACCGAGGGTGACCGTCGCGGAGCCAATCACCACCGTGCGCTTGGTGGTTTTCCCCTTCTTCGCCGCCGCGAGTGCCGTCACACGCCCTTTGCGCAATTGCTCCACGATCGTCAACTGCGCAGTCGCGGATGCACAGTTGGCAGACGGAGCCGCGCAACGCAATGGGATTGACACGATCCCTGATTTGATCGTGATCGGGCCCGTCACGATCACCGCGGGGCTCTTGCTTTCGTTGAAGCCCTTGACGCCGCCGGAACCTCCACTACCGAACGACCCAGCACGTGATGCGTGATCCGGCTGAGAACAAGGACTTGCTTCCCGCGACAGCGTTCTTCTCGAGGCCGGACGTCGATCACGAGAAGGCGTGGTACGAAGCTCTCGGGCTGATCAAGCAGGAACGGGATCGGATGCGGCTGCTGAGGACGACCTGTGACGTTACGGACTACTCGGAGTCACGCGAAACGTTTGGTTGCTGTTTGGGCACGGCCTCGTGTTTGGGAGCAGTACGCGGATGCCCACCGTGGCGTGTGCCTTGTCTTTCCCGTGAGGCGTTTACGAACGCACTTACTCGTGACCTTGGTGCAAACGTCGAGTTCGGCGACGTCGAGTACACGCCGGTTGGGATCGCGGATAGCGCAGCCAACGACATCATTGACGACCGCCTCTTTAAGACGGCCACACGAGAGCAAGCCGTTCTCGACTACCTGAGCAAGGAGCGCCGTGACCTCTTTTTCCTAAAGTCTGATGACTGGGCTACCGAGTACGAGTTCCGAGTCTTGCTAACGAGTACCGACGACGAGTACGCCTTCGCCGACTACGGCGAAAGCTTGCAGGCAGTGGTCCTGGGCGAGCAATTCCCAGATTGGCAGATTGCCGGAGCGAAGGAGATTTGTACTAACGCTAGCGTCGAGCTGAGAAAGATGATCTGGTTTAAGGGACGGCCGATGACTGTCTTAGCCTAGCTCGTCACGACTTCTCTAGGATGGCCCGCTTCTTCTCGCGTGTCCGCCTGGACCATCGTTGTTGCCGCACCGACTAGGACGACAAGGGATGAGATCACCACAGTTGCTGCCGGCCGGACCTTGACGGTCGATGCGCTCGTCTCGCGCGTCGAGCGCGGCCAGCTCCACATCGACACGGACACGACGATCTACTTCGATGAGGCTGGCATGGCCGACACCGACCGGCTCACCGAGCTCACGTTACGTCGCCAAGCTTTCCGAGAACGTCACGCCGGAAATGCCAGCCAACTATCAGGGTTCCGATGCTCATCGCCGCGGTGGCAATATTGAGACCGAGTTCGCTCGCGCCGCCGCGGCCCATGGTGTAGACGCCATGCTCCAGGTTATAGAGCACGTCCAGTGCGCAGAGATACAGGCCTGCTCCGCCGAACATGCATAGCCACATCAGGGCGTTTGGCCGGCGACGCCATAGCTGCATAGCAGCGGCGAGTGCTGTTAGGACCAGCCAGCCATCCGCAAGGGGAACGGCCTGCTCGAAGGCGATGTACTGCGTGGTGTGCTCGCTGGCAACGATGCCGCGGTCAGCAAACCAAAGGACCCAATACGCCACCAACAGCGTCGCGGTGAAGATCAGCAACGCGATCCCGACCCGGTGCCATAGCTCGACGTAGCTCGTGTTCAGGGAAGGCTTGGAGGGGGCGGCGTTCATGGCGTGGCTCGCATGGGCCGCAGCCCGTGGTTGGCGAGTGGGATGGACGGTGCGTCACGGTCAACGGCGGGTGCTCTCTGATTCATTTTTGACTTTTCTTTTTGGTTGCGGGTTCGGTGATAGAGCCGGCGCTCAGAAGATCTGCTTGTCGAGGAATCCTGCTGTCAGGAGGAGCCATCCGCCGATCTCTCCGGAGATCAGTGCGACCATGAACAGATGTGTTCCCTTGACGGGGTCGCGGTACTGGTTCTCGGTGTCTTCTCGCCAGCCGTGGAGAGAGTAGGTCACTACCGCCGTAAAGAAGTAGAACGTCATCGTGCCGGCAGCCAGCAGGTTCACGAGCTCGCCGAAGCCGCTCAGTTGTACGAACGTCGCGATCAGCAGCAGCGCAAAGCTGTAGAGCAGCGCCGCGCGGTGCGCAATATCAACGTAGATGTGTGAGGTGTGATCCTCGGTACTCGCGATCTGGCTGTACTTCCATACTCCGAGCAGCAGCGCTACGAGGAACATAACGGTGTCCGCGAAGAGCACCGCCTTGGTGTCGACGCTGATCATCGCTGCACGCCGCTGGGCATGGAGGGGCGGAGCATGAGCCGCAGCGGGGGGCTGCTCCCAACGCGCAGCTCGCGAATGAGCTGGAAGCCGAGGCGTTCGTAGAGAGCGGCGTTGCGTTCGCTGGAGGCCTCGATGTAGGCGGGCAGGCCCTCCCGGTCGCAGCGCTCGAGCGTTGGGCGCATCAGTGCGCTACCGAGACCCTGGCCCTGCATGTCGGGGAGCACGCCGACGTCACGGATGTAGTAGTGCGGCTGGCGCAGCGGGTGACGCATGTGGCGCCACTCCATCGCGGCTCCCATCCTCGCTGCCCGGTTCAGGTGGACGCCGAAGGCGCTGCCCTCCAGCAGGGTTATGTGCAGTGGCGAGCGCCATGCGCCGGGCGGCAGGCTCAGCGCGGCGCCGGTGAGGTTGCTGCTTGTCCACACGCGCCCGCGTGCCAGCCCGAGGTGGCGGAGCTCGATCGCGAAGTAGCGACGCAGGCGTGCCGGTCGCTTGCTGTCCTCGGGCATCAGCCAGCTGTAGATCGGGTCTTCGATGAAAGCCTCTGCCATCACCGCCTTCAGGCGTTCGATGTCCTCTGTGGTTGCCGGTCGTAGCCCGTGGTTAGCGAGTGGGATGGACGGTGCGTCACGATCAACGACTGCTGGTCTCTGACCCATCTTTGACTCCTGTCTTTTCGGTTGCCGTTGCTTGTGGGGCGGTTTCCGCGCTTGGACGCTCATGGCGAGCGTTGTCTGTCCTTGAAGCTGTCGCGCACCGCGGCGTAGTGCGCGGCGAGCCCGACACCCCACCCCAGCAGCGGATAGATGAACCACGGGTATGCCTTCCCTCCGAGTTGCCACTGCAGGACCCACACGGCGAGGATCAGGATCTGGACGGCGACGAACACCGTCGCGTGGATCCGGAATCCCTTTCGATGGCCGTGCGCCCAGCGCTCGCGTCGGCGCTGTCGCGACTCGGTTTCTGCGCGCTCGGTGGCGCGCTCGAATGCATCGACCATCAGTTTGCCTCCTTCGTTGTTGGGAGCTCATCGAGACTCTCGATGTCGGCCGCCGCTCGTTGCAGGACGGCCGCTATGGCTTGTGGGTCCACTCGCCCCGACAGCGGCACGAGCCGCGCTCTGAAGCGGTCCAGCACCAGTTCGATCGAGTCAGCGTCGCCAAACCGCGCTCCGGTGCGAACTTCGAGCGCTGCGAGCGCGTCGCGGCGTGCCTGGAGCGCCTGCTCACCCGCCGGGGTGACGCGATACGTGGTCTTACCGTCGTGGATCTGACCGTCGATCAGCCCCTCGGCATGGAGCGCCTCGATCGCGGGGTAGACGCTGCCGGGCGAGGGACGGTAACGGGGGCCGAAGAGACGCTTCAGCTCGGCCATGATCTCGTAGCCGTGCCGCGGGCGCTCGGTGAGCAGCGCGAGCAGCACGAGCGGGAGCTCGCCGTGTCGGAAGAATCTCCTGGGCAACGCAACCGCTCCCTAGGCCACCGCTACGCCGATGTTCTCGGCGGGGGATTGTTTGGCGTGCTCTCGCCACTGCTGCTCGTTTGACAATGAATCTCGCATCGTTGATGGGGCCGCTGCGGGGCGCAGCGCGGTAGCGCTCACCGGATCGTTGAGACCCTTTAGCGCGAGCGCACGGAGAGGCTCGAATGGATGAGCACTCGGGGAACCGGCGAGCCTGCGCACAGTCTCGGACACGACTACCTGCCCGCCCTGCGCCATGTCACAGAGTCGTCGCGCGACGATTACCGGTCTGCCGAAGAAGTCGTCCTGCTCGCGCACGGCTTCACCCATGTCGATCCCGATCCGCAAGGTCATTGGATCCCCACAGACCGCCACCGCGCGCTGCATCGCCACAGCGCACGCGACGGCCGCGCGCGCGTCGGCGAATGTCACCATCAACCCGTCGCCAAGGCTCTTGACCTCGGTGCCGGCGTGCTCTCCGATCGCCGTGCGCAGCAGCGCAAAATGCCTGCGGCGAAAGGTGTGAGCGATGTGGTCGCCGAGGCGATCGAGCAACGCTGTCGACCCGACCACGTCGGTGAACAGGAAGGTGTCGATCTGCGTCTCGGCGCGCTCATCCAGGGCCTTGACCCCGGCTGCTGTCGTCCTATAGGAGACTTCGCCGTCGCGCGCCTCGCTCTCAATCAAACTCTCAGCCACCAGCGCCCCGATCGCGTACTCGACTCGCTCCGGCGAGGGCCGGTAGTCGCGGCCCACACGGCGCGTGAGCCCAGCCGCGAGATCGCCGCGGCCCACAGGACGCTTCGCGCAGAGTGCCAGCAGGACCAGCAGGAGCTCGCGGTAACGATGAGTGTTCGACGACATCTGGCGGCCTTTCTAAGGGGCTTACGAAGTTGTTACGAATCCTATATCGAAACCATTACGAAGTCAAGGGCGGGTGGCGGGTGATAGCCCGAGGGCTCGCGCGCAGAGCGTCGTAAGGTGCGCACCGCGACCGCGATCAGGGACGCCGGTGAGCGACTGTTCATCAGCCGCGGGTATTCAGCCACGACGATGGATGGCCCAGTGCATCAAGGATGAGACCAAGCGCATGGTGGGCGAGATCCAAAAAATGATCGACGAAGAGTTCGAGAGGGTGCTGCACAGAGCACGGGAAGGCTCGCCACATCGGTCCCCGGCCAGGAGCTATGACCCGGATGAATTGAGCCGCCCTGGGCTCCATGTAAGGCTTGATCTGCTCGCTGGTCTACATATGCGAAGCAAAGCGCTCGCAACGCGGACGAGAGAGGCTTCTCTAGCCTCAGCTTGGCATCAACTGAGGAGTCATCCGATCTGGGATGAACTCATCGCAACCGGTCACGTCAGCCAGTCGGGCTGCTTCGTTCAGCTGACGTCCCGGCGCGCGACCAGCGGCAGGCATATCAGCGCAAGCACGACCACCCATGCAACCAGCACAAGCCCGCCGGCGGCAGGCGAAAGCAGGTGTTCGGTCTTCAGCCCGATCAGCGCGTCCTGTGCGCGCGTCGGCGTGAAGCGACCGACCGACGGGACCAGGCCGAACAGCAGGCTGTCAACGATGAAACCCCAAGCGAGCAGGCCGATCACCGCGCCGACCTGGTTGCGCACGATCGCGCCGAAGCCCACGCCAAGCGCTGCCCAGAGGGCGGTTGCGGCGAGCGTCCCCAGCAGCAGCAGTGCGACTTCGCCGCCGCTCAACACAAACGTGATGCCGCGCGCGTCGATGATTAGATAGCCGATCGCAAAGCCCAGGCCCTCGCCGACAACGCCGAACACGAGCCCCGCAAGCAGGCCCGCGATTAGCTTCGCGCCGAGCACGCGCGAGCGCACAGGCGTAAACAGGAATGTCGGGCGGATCGTGCCAAAGCGAAACTCGCTGGTCACCAGCAGTACGCCAGCAAGCGCCGAGAAGATCCCCGCAAGGCTGCCCAAGCTGAGCGTCGTGCGCTGGTCTTCGGTCGTGGACAGGCCGCTGATTTTGCTCAGCAGCCCCGTCAGCAGCGCAAACAGCAGGATCAGCGCGATCATCCCCAGCACCAAGCCAAGCGTGGTGCGCGTCGAGCGCACCTTCAAGAGCTCTGCTTTGACCTGTGCGATCACGGCTTCGCCTCGGGGGGGACGGTGGCGCTCGGGGTCGCACCGCTGACAGCGCTGCCGTCTCCACCGGTCAGCTCGAGGAAGATCTGCTCCAGCGAGGAGCCTTCGGTGACGAGCTCATGCACCGGCACCCCTGCAGCGAGCGCGACGTCGCCGACGTGCTCGCTGGTGGTGCCGTGCACGAGCAGCACATGCTCGTTGCTTGCCGTCGTCTGTAGCTGCTCGCGCTCGAGCGCTTGGCGGAGCTGCTCGACGCCCGGCGTGCGCACGCGCACCGCGCCGCCGACCTGCGCTGTCAGCTGCTCCAGCGAGGACTCCACAACGAGCCGCCCGCGGTTGATGATCAGCACCTGGTCGACCGTCTGTGCGACCTCTGCCAGCACATGGCTCGAGATCAGCACCGTACGCCCCTCAGAGGCAAACGCGCGCAGGAAGTCACGCAGCCAGCGCACGCCCTCAGGGTCAAGGCCGTTGGCAGGCTCGTCCAGCACCAGCAGCTCGGGATCGCCAAGCAGCGCCGCCGCAAGCCCCAGCCGCTGGCGCATGCCCAGCGAGTAGCCCTTTACGCGGCGTTTGGCGGCGTCCTTCAGTTCCACCAGCGCCAGCACCTCGTCGGTGCGCGAGTCGGGCAGGCCGGCAGCAAGGCCGAGTGTGCGCAGATGGTCGCGGCCTGAGCGGCCAGGGTGGAAGTCAGTGGCCTCGAGCACCGCGCCGATCCGCAGCGCCGGCTGTTGCAGCTGCGCATAGAGCTGGTCGAACACGAGCGCGCGGCCACTCGTCGGCACCGCCAAGCCGAGCAGCATCCGCAGCGTCGTCGTCTTGCCTGCGCCGTTGGGGCCCAGAAAGCCCGTGATCGTGCCCGCGGCGAGCTCGAACGACAGGTCTTGGACTGCTGTCAGCCCGCCAAAACGCTTCGATAGCGACTCTGCGCGAACGATTGCCGTCACGCGCTCATCGCTTCGTCGGGCGCCAGCTCACGCGCGGATCGCCTTGCCCCACGCCAGCCACGCGCACATCGCTTCGCCCGCTGGCAGCCAATCGTTCACGCTGGCAGAGTAGTTCACGCATCGGCATCGTCAGCACGATCGCGATCCGCCAGGCGCGCTCTGGCAGCGCCGCGCTCAACGCCAAGCGCGGCCAGCAGCAGCTCGACCGCGGGATCCGGCGTCGGCAGCTCGAGGATCCCCGCGAGCACATGCTGCGGGCCTGGATGCGAGTGCCCGCGGCGCATCGACCTGGAGGACTCGCTGAGCACTTTCTTCGCGCAAGGCGTGAGCCGCAGGTGTTTGCGCAGCACCATCCTGATCGTCGGGCGCGCAGGCACAGCGCTTGGATCGAGTGCCGGCAGCTGCGGCACGGATACGGAGAGCAAACAGGTTCTGTACGCATCGCTGACCAGGACGAAGCACCGGCTCTTCGTGCGGGTCGCCGAAGGCGACGTCCGCGGCGGCGTCGTCAGGATCTCCCACGGCGATCGTGATCGCCTCCGCTATCTCAGCGGCCACCCGCTCGTGTTCTTGGCGTATCGCTTCCTGAAAGCCGGCGATTCCAACCCGGCTTGTCACTCCTTTTGTCTTGTCCTCAAGCGGCAGCTCGCGAAAGTAGATGTCGCGATGCTCTCGGCTGCAAACCAACCCTCCTGTTTTGGGCTCATTGGTTTCAAGTACACCCTCGGCCGACTCGTTCCACATCTCCTCGAGGTAGAGATCGTGCGGGCCATAGGCGGGCGCCGCTTCCGCCCTGAAGTCAACGGTATTGGAGCTAAAGCCAGCAACAGTCGCGCTGTCCTCCCGACGGAAGGCGCCTCGTCGTCCCACTCCGCTCGCCCTCCGGACTCCCTTCGCGCGACGACGACTCTCAACCAACCGGAGCCCAGGCCAATTCCGGCCAGACGGATATCTGCATTTCGCCAGTTACGACGCGGATCGGGGTCGTTGCTGCGACCACGGCGGTCTACGGCTCCCAGTCCGTGCCACGGGGTAACGCGGACAGAGAACATCGAATCTGAGGCTGCGAGTCCAGCGGACATTGCCGCCCTCCTTTGGATGGGGTGGTCCCGCTCGGTGCGGGACCGGTCACAGCCCCGGCCGCATCCCCAGAGGAGGATGCGACAATGGCCAGGCAAGCCAACTCCCGCACCCGACTCGCTACTCGCTCACGGTGCTCCCTTTGAGCCTCTACGTCGAACATCTACAGCGTAAGACCATGTGCGGCGTATAGCCGCCGACCTGGACCTGAGCGTTACGACGCGGGGGCCGACACATCCCCTTGAGCTACCGCACTCCGGCCCATCTGTACGAGCTGCCCAGCTCTGGCCATCCCACGAGTAGCCCGGAACTGCGGACTCGTGCCGTCGACGACGAGGCTCGTTGCCCGCCTCGCGCTCCCGGGGCGGCCCTCTGGAGAAATCCGTAGAGAAATCTGAGCGCCCCGCCGTACCCCCTGGTACACTCAAAAAGTTCGATTTGCTGGGCTTTTCTTGATGCCGGAGGAGGGGCTCGAACCCCCGACACGCGGATTATGATTCGCGACGGCTACCGGGATCGGCCATACCATCAGCATTTAGCGGCCATACTGGCTTGAATTATCGGCCATACGAAGATATGGTTGTAGCATGGAGTCGCTCGGGCTAGCCGCATCCGAACTTGAGATCCCGGAGCGCACGCTGCGTCGCGCCGTATCCGAGGGGCTGGTGCACGGAGAGCGTCTGAGCCCGCGCCGGTTTCGGATCACATTTCGCGAGGAGGCGTATCTGCGCAGTCATTGGGAGCTGTTGCGGGCGATGCGCGCGGCGCTTCGCACCGAGCCCAACGTCAGGCTCGCTGTGTTGTTCGGCTCGACGGCCATCGGAAACGACGGCGAGCGCTCGGATGTTGATGTCCTGGTTGTGTTGCACGATCCGGACGTGAGCCGCCTGGCTGAGCTGGCCGAGCGGCTCTCCCGCCGCATTGGTCGCGAGATGCAGCTTGTGCGGCTTTCAGACGCACAGACCTCGCCGGCGCTCATGTCGGACGTGATCGATCATGGGCGTGTGCTCGTCGATCGAGAGGATCTTTGGTCCGCCTTGGGAGAGCGCGCTCCGAGGTGGCGGCGTCTTGCCCGCAGTGCCGAGCGATCCTCGACTGCTGCGATTGACGAGCCCGATCTCGATCATCACGCCGCATGACTCCCGCCGTACCGGCCCCCGCTCCGCTCGAGGCGAATGACATCCAACGTGCGAGGGCGCTGAAGGCGAAGATTGGCGATCGGGTCAGCGACGTGCGTCGCCATCTGCTTGCGCTGCGCACGGCAATGGCAGAGTTTGGCGATGACTTCGAGTTGGATGCCTTTCGTGTGGCCTATTCGTCCGAGGATCCCGCCGAGCTCAACCGCGTGAAGGCGGTCGAGCGACGTGTCGATCAGCTCTACAACTACATCGCCATCTCCGCCGGGGCATTGACGGCGAACTATAAGGTCGCCGTTCGTGATCACAAGGGCGGTAACGGTTACCAGCGCCCGGTCTCCACAAGTCGTGTCAACAAGTTGATGGAGGACCTCAAGAACCACCGAGTGGATCTCCCCACGGCGGTTCTACTCAACCTCCGAAACTTCGACCCCGAGAAGCACCTAGTAGACACCGAGCGCGGGCCAGTATTTGTGCCCCATGGGGCGGAGCTGTACGTCGTCGATGGGCAACACCATATCGAGGCGCTCTCGCGGCTGATCAAACGCAAGGGTGGCGAACAATGGGCCGACTACGAGATCCCGTTTGCGTGCATGATGGGCGCAAGCGAGCTTGAGGAGTTGGTGCAGTTTTTCATCGTCAACTCCACTGCGAAGTCGGTACGCACAGACCTCGCGTTCGACCTACTCAAGCAGCGCGCCGAGGCTGACCCGGAGGCAATGAAGGGAATCATCGAGAGTGGTCAAGACTGGAAG
Source organism: Solirubrobacteraceae bacterium (assembly GCA_036501715.1). Classification (GTDB taxonomy): domain Bacteria; phylum Actinomycetota; class Thermoleophilia; order Solirubrobacterales; family Solirubrobacteraceae; genus Palsa-744. The sequence continues at coordinate 72,620 of DASXZV010000040.1, forward strand.
GTCAGTGGGGAGAAGCTGGCGGAGGCGCTCGCTCAGACCGACGTGTGGCGAGACCGCATCCGCTTCCCCGGCATGGACAAGGACTCCACAACCATCAACAACTCCGGGATGGTCAACTCCATCAAGCCCTTGCTCGGTACCCCATATTTCGGTGCGTTGGACGAAGGCAACCAGGTCAAGATCCTCGATGCCTACTGGCGCGGAATCCGCTTGGCCATCCCCGAGGCATTCCACGACGCGGGCAACTACACGATCCAGAAGGCCACGGGCGTACAGGTCCTCCACCTCGTGTTGATCCCAGTCATCGAGTACATCAGGTCCATCGGTGCTTCGGTGTTGGACCCGACCTCGTATCAGGAGGTGCTGCGAGAGCCACTTACCCGTCTACAGGAGACGACAGCCAACGAGTCCATCGTGAGTGGGGCAGAATTCTGGCGCGCTGGCCCCGACGGTGCGGCGGGCTCGTTCTCCAGCAACGCCGGTCGCCGTGTTCTCACGGCCCGGATTCGTGGCATGCTCCCCCAGCCCGAGATTTCGTAGGTGATCGATAATGAGATTTCGTTCACTACGTGTCGCTAACCTGCGCGCGGTGCGCCTGTTCGAGGCAGATGACCTGAAGGACTTCATCGTTGTCGCCGGCCAGAACGGCTCGGGAAAGTCGTGTGTGTTCGACGCGATTCGGCTTCTTAAGTCTGTGTACGGCGGCTATTCCGCGAACGAGTATATGCAGTGGTTTGGCGAGTTCGCGATCGATCTCCAGGATCGCGATGCGCTGGGACGCATGTTCCGTGATCCGGCGCAACCGGTCGAGATCTCTGCCACGTTGGAGTTCACGGATAGCGAGTGTCAGTTCATGGTGCAGCAGGGATCCGAGCTGCTCTGGCCGCTAGCTTGGGAGCGTGTCACAGGCCAGCGTATGGACCACTGGTCCTTCAACCGGATGGCGATCGCGACGCAGCTAGACCAGTACCGTGAGGCCGTCGAGCAGCTTCTCACGACCCTTTCTGCCGAGCTGAAACAGGCGCTGGTGAGCACGACACAGACGATTGCGCTGGAGATCTCCCAAAATGGAAACTTAGCGACGGCGCGCTGCCTACCAGCCGAAGTCTCGTTTCAGGCTTACCAACCCGCCCACCTAGGGATAATCGAGCATCACGGTGCCTCGCGTTCGTACACGCGCCAAGCGCTACAAGGCATCAACCTAGACGCGAAAGCGTTTGAACAGGAGCGCCGCCAGCAGTCTCTCTACAACGCGCAGGCGAAGTACCAGAACGTGAAGACCGAGCTGGCGACCGGATACCTACGGAACCTGATCGCCGCCGAGACAGGCGAGCAAACCGAGGGTGAGGACCTGAACGAGACACTCAAGGAGCTGTTCCGCACGTTCTTTCCGGACAAGGAGTACGAAGGCGTCCGTCCGCTTGTGGGTGGGAGCCTCGAGTTTCCCGTGCGCCTCCCCGGCGGCGAGCGCCATGACATCGACGACCTTAGCTCTGGCGAGAAGGAGATTCTGTACGGGTATCTTCGGCTTCGGAACTCAACCCCACGACGCTCCGTGATCCTGCTCGATGAGCCCGAGCTCCACCTCAATCCGAGCCTGCTTCAGGGTTTCCCCGACTTCTACTATCGCCATCTGGGCGTGGCTCAGGAGAACCAGCTCTGGCTGGTGACTCACTCCGACACGCTGCTGCGTCAGGCAATTGGCAACTCAAACTACCGTGTTTATCATATGCTTACGGCGAGCTCCTCGGACGGAAACCAGGCCTCAGAGGTTTTATTGGACGACGACGTTGAGCGGGCCGTTGTTGATCTCGTAGGCGATCTCGCGGCGTATCGGCCGCACGCAAAGGTTGTGATTCTCGAGGGCAAGAGCGAGGACGGCTTCGACGAGACGTTCATCAGAAGGCTGTTCCCCGAATTTGCTAAGCGTGTCAATCTTGTGAGCGCAGGCTCAAAGAGTCGCGTCGGCGACCTTTACGCCGCGCTCAACGTCGCGGCGCTACAGGTGGGTATGGCAAACAGGTTCTTCGCGATCGTCGACAAGGATGCAGAGGGCTTCAGGGCCGAGCAAACTGCGGCCGAGGAGTTCACGTGGGACGTCTATCATGTCGAGAACTTTCTACTGGAACCCGCTGCCATCAGGGGCGCGGCGGCGGCGTTGGCCGGAAAAGTGCTCTTCCAGTCCGACGAGGACGTGATGAGCGCCTTGAAGGCGGCAGCCGTGGAGATCGTGAACGCACTAGCGGTGCAGAAGCTGCAGGCCGAGATCAACGAGGAGCTCGTCGGCTCCATCCGCGTGGGGGCTGCTCCCGACGCGGATGACATCGCGCGCGAGATAGAGCCGTCAATTACAAGCTCGATCTCGCGGATCGAAGGCAAACGCGAGGACTACGAGTTCGAGAAGCTCAACGCGCGTGTAACGACGGCCACAGAGGAGATGCAGACCTTCCTCGACGACGGAGAATGGATCAAGCGGTTCCCGGGCCGGGACGTGCTCAAGCGATTCATAACCGAGCACCTCCCGAGTGTCAGCTATGAGCCGTTCCGCAATCTCGTAATGGACAACATGGCGCTGGCCGAACAGAGACCCGAGAACATGCGGCAGGTGCTCAACGACATATTGGCTGCATAACCAAGGGTGCCCATTCGCTTGTGCGCGCACCCGGTAGAGACTGAACAGTTTCTGCAGGATCCTGCAACCAGCCGGGCTCCCGCTGTACTCTCCGACCTTGCACCGTTCGTCAGATCGAAGCTACTCCCCAAATTGCTACATTGCTCGTGGGTCGTGCACCTGTTCAGGTGAGCCTACGGCCCATCTTGAGACAAGCCTTGGGAGACCGGGGCTTGTGTTCTTAAGCGTCTTCGCTGCAGCCGCCGACACCTGTCGAAGACGTCACGCCCTGTCGACGCGGACAGGCGTTCCATCTGGGCGGACGAACGAGATGTCGATGCCGAGTCGCATCGCGTTGGCGATATTGGCCAGCTGGCCGAGCGTGAGGTTGCGACGGCCGGCTTCGACGGCGGAGACGTAGGAAGGGGAGACTCCGAGGCGCTCGGCGACCTCGGCTTGGGTCAGCCCGAGCGCGTGGCGTGTGCCTTTGATCTCGCGGCCGACGACCTTCGCGTGGATCTCGGATACTGCGGTTCGCGGCACGACACTCAGGCAGCGGTGGAGTAGTGGAAGCTAGCGGCGACCGGCTCGACCGCGGCGACCTCGATGACCTTGATGTGGAGGTCTCCGCTGCGGTAGGCGAAGGACTGTAGCCGTGCCCAGCGCTCGGCGCCGTCGGTCCGCGTGACCCGCTCCGCAGTCGCGGGATCGATGATCGCCAGGTCGGGGTTGATCCAGTCGGCGTGTGGCCCACTGATCGTTACGTTGTCGCCGTCGGCGATGAGCTGCGCAACGGGCAGCTCGATCCACTCCTTGGTGTCTCGGTTGCGCTCGAAGGTTGTGAAGTTGACTTGGATCATGGAGAGGCTCCTTCAGTATCGGATGCTCAGGTTGACCTCTTGAGTTATGATGCTATCACGTCGGACGAAACGTATGGCGGCCATCTTCAGAACTCGCCCGGACGCAGAACCTCGCCTCGTTGGAGCATCAGCTGTGCCCTGTCCGCCAGTGCCTGGGCGCGGCCGGGCAGGAGGAACCTCGCCGCTCCGAGCAGGTCGGAGTCGCTCAGCAGGCGAGTGAGTGCCTCGCGCTCCTCCGTGAGCAGACTCGCGGCGCCGTGCCGGTGGCGAGCAACGACGAAGTCGGAGTAGTTGAGGACGGCTCGCGGCAGCGCAAAGGTGTAGCCGTGATCGATCAGCGTCAGCCGATTGCCATCCCAGCGCCAGTTCCCGTCGTGACGGTCCTGCTGCGCGATCAGCGAGTCGAAGAACGCCGCGGGCAGACACCATGTCGGGTTCAAGGTCGGCGCCGTATCGCGTGGCCATCCAATCGCGCGTAGCGAGAGCGAGCCATCCTCACCGGCGTATTCGCGCAGCACGCATGGCACGACGATCTCATCCCACGGTGGCCCGAGCGCGACCGCGAGCCGCCAGCTGGCCGCCTCGTGCAGCGGCGGCGTCTCGTCGGTCTGCCCGAAGGCGATCGCGTTGGCGACCTGCACGCCCGAGAACGGCTTGTGGAACACAATCTCTCCACCGGCGAGTTCCAACTGCTTCGTCGCGTTGACGCCGGGAGAGCTCGTGGGCGCCGGCGGGCCGACGAACGCCTCGTCGAGCATCCGCTGCTCGATCGGGAGGGCACTCTGGCTCGCCCGGACGGCCGTTATCTGCGCGTCGATCTTCACGCGATCAAGTGTGCCCGCTCGATAGGACGTCCTTGCCGGTGCCCTTCCACGCCTCACAGGGAAATCCCTGGGGAAATCCGCAGTCCCCGTGATAGTCTCCAAAGACCTACATTTGCAGGCAATTTCTGATGCCGGAGGAGGGACTCGAACCCCCGACACGCGGATTATGATTCCGCTGCTCTAACCGACTGAGCTACTCCGGCGGGGAGCGGGCAGTTTAGCCGCCACGCCGTGTGTACGGCACCCACGCGCTGGCCCGCCGCTAGGCCCGGGCGCGCGGCGCGGTGTCGTCGCTTGGCGAGTTGGCTTTGGCGTCCAGGTCGGCAGCGTCGGCGAAGGGAAGTGCCTCGGTCATACCGGTCAGCTCGAACAGGCGCTGCACGTTTTCGGGGCCGGGAAGGATCCTCAGCTCGTGATCGCGTGCGCGACAGAGTTCATGTCCCGCCAGGAGTGCCTGCAAGCCGCTCGAGTCGATGAACGTAAGGTTTCTGAGGTCGACGATGATCAGCCCTGGTTCGTCGTCGGAGGCGTCTTTGAGAGCCGCTTCGATCCTGGGGGCGTCCAGCAGGTCTGCTTCGCCGGTCAGAACGATCGTCTGGGTCCTGGCGGCGCTCGTCACGTCGATGGTCAGGTAGGGATGCCTAATCACTTTCATCCTCTGTTTTGAGTCGAGCGCGTCGTCCAAGCATTGTACGCGGGTGGGATTGCGGTCTGCGTTTAGGAGTTCGTGGCCTCTTGTAGGGCTGCTGGGAGCGTGGGATGGATTGTGATTGCGTTGGGCAGGCCAACGATCGAGGCGAGGCGCTTGAGCTGTGAGGTGTCGGGAATGACGAGGATCAGCTTGGCGCGGCGGTGGTCAAGACGGTCGCTGAGGCGTAGCAGCATGTCGATGCCTGCGCTATCGAGGTAGCGGGTCTCGCTGAGGTCGATGATGAGACTTGAAGCGTCTGGGCCGAGTGCGTCGGCTAGCTGCTGCTGGATGGTCGCGGCATTCGCTGCGTCGATGTCTTCGTTGACGTGCGCGATTGGCACGCTGTCGATCCGTTCGAGGTTCACTGGGCTCATGCTTGACGGGAGAGCCTCTTGGTCATCGTCACGACGGTTCCTCCTTTGTCGCTGTCGACCGTCACGCTGTCGACTAGCGAGCGCATGATTTCGAGTCCCCTGCCGCCGCCTTGTGAGCGGGCGGTGCGCCATTGCCCGATGTCGCGGACGGTGACGGTCACCTCTTGGCCGTCTTGTTCACAGCGCACTGTGAAGCTCGCTTCGCGAGCGCCATAGGCGTGCTCGATTGCGTTGGTGGCGGCCTCGGAGGTTGAGAGGGTGACGTCGAACAGCTCGCTTTCGTTGGCCCCGGCGGCCTGGAGCCAGCGGCCGAGTGTGTTGCGCAGCCCGCCGAGAACGTTGGGACGCGCCGGCAAGGTCATCTCGAGCGTGCCTTCGAGCGGCAGGGCCTCGATGGCCAGGAGCGCCATGTCGTCCTCGAGCGGAGTCTCATCGACAAGTGCGCGGTACACACGGTCGGCGAAGGACGAATCGGTGCCTTGCGCGGCAGCCCGCGCGGCGACGGCCAGCCGCTGGAAGCCCTCGTCGATCGACTCGTCGCGTCGCTCGATGAGCCCGTCGGTGTAGAGCAGGAGTCGACTGCCGATCGGGAATGGGTGGCGGCACGCTTGGTAGTGGTGTCCGAGGCGCACGCCGACGGGTAGGCCGTGCGTCTGTTCCAGTAGGCGGGTGTGGCCGTCGGGCTCGATTAGCAGCGGCGGCAGATGCCCAGCGATGACGGCCTCCAGTTCTTCGGCCTCGGGATCGAGTTCGAGGATCGACAACGTGGCTCCGCGGCGACGGCCCATCGAGATGAGTAGTTCGTTGAGCATCGAGACGACCTCGGTGAGCTTGTGTCCCTGCACCATGTACGCGCGTAGGGCTGTTCGGATCTCGGCCATCACTGAGGCCGCCAGCACGCCGCGGCCGACGACATCGCCGATCACGAACGCGATCCGCCCGTTGGTGAGCTGGAACACGTCGTACCAATCCCCGCCGATCTTGATGCCGGAGCCCGCCGGCAGGTACTTGGCGCTGAAGTGCATACCGGGTATCTCGGGCAGGGTGTCCGGTAGGAGGGTGCGCTGCATGATCTCCGTGACGGCGCGTTGCTCTGAGATGCGGGCGTTGTCGATCGCAAGCGCGGCGCGGTCGGCAGCAAGCTGCAGGAGCGTCACGTCGTCCTCGTCGAAGTGGCGCTGGATGAGCGTGCCGATGTGCATCACGCCGACCACACGACCTTCGACCTGGACGGGTACGCCGAGCATCGAGCGGATGCCCCTTTGTCGCAGGATCGGATTGACGACCTCAGCGTGGTCGAGGTCCTCGATGATGATGGGACGCGCCTCGGCCGCGACGCGGCCTGCGAAGCCGCGAGCGAGCGGCACTTGGACGCCTTGACGGACCTCCTCCTCTAGCCCTCGTGCGGCGCGTGCGACGAGGACGCCACGATCCTCGTCGAGCAGCAGCACCGCTGCGGTGTCGACGTCGAGGGAGCTGCGGATGCGCTCGAGCAGTTCGGAGAGCATGTCCTCCAGAGACATGTATCCGAGTGTGGAGTCCGTGATACTGAGCCGGTGGGTGCGCCGACTCTTGGATACAGAAGAGCTGAGCGGGGACTGCTCGGCGGATTTCAGGGTGTCGGTAGATAGCCCGTTTTGCATCTCTGTCTCCACTTGCGCATCTAAGGGACCATTTATAGCTGCGCCCGGGGACATCAGGCTTGCACAGACGGACGGGTTCTAGGTGGGGGGGACCGGTTCACCGATGTTCTTGCGCAGCTTGGCAAGTGTCGCGCGTAGCAGCCGTGAGACCTGCATCTGGGAGACGCCGAGCTGTTTGCCGATCTGTGCCTGGGTCAGCTCGTCCACGAAGCGCAGCTTTAGCAGTCGTCGCTCACGCTCGGTCAGGCTCGCGAGCGCATCTTCGATCAGCATGTCGGTCTCAACGTGCTCGTAGCCCTCGTCACGCTCGCCAAGAGTGGAAGCGAGTGTGGTTTCGTCGTCCTCCTCGCCGCCGTTCTGCGCGGGCGCGTCCAGGGAGCTGGCCATGTAGGCGTGGGCTACCTGCAGCCCTTCGAGTATGTCCTCCTCTGAGAGCTCTAGGTACAGAGCGAGCTGGTGGACGGTTGGCGGCCTGCCGTGCTTGCGGGAAAGAAGCTCGACGGCATCTTGAACGGCCTTCGAGCGCTCCTGGGCGCCGCGGGCGACATGTACGGCCCAGGAGCTGTCGCGGAAGTAGCGGCGTAGCTCACCGAGGATGGTCGGGATCGCGAAAGCCTCGAACGGGCGGCCACGCGTGGGGTCGAATCTGTCGATCGCCTTGAGCAGGGCGAGGTTGGCTACCTGTGTGAGGTCTTCGCGTGGCAGCGAGGAGTTCCAGTAGCGACGCGCAACCTTGCGCGCTAGAGGCATGAAGCGCACAGTCAGCGTCTCACGTGCATCGCGATCGCCTTGGCCGGCGCGGTGGAATAGAACCTCTGTCGAGGGGAGCAGCGCGCCAGCGGCACGCCTCGGTCCCGTGGACTCTGCCACGAGCCAGCGACCTGGCGTTGCGCTGGTTTCGGGGATGCTCGTTGCCGTCATTGGTGAAACCGCCTTGGTCGCCTGCGGGGGTATGCGGAGCTACGCCGAGCCTACCCCCGGCCTGCGGCTCCTAAACGGCCTGGAGCTCGCGCAGCCCGTGGCGGCAGCGGTATCGCGGTCTGTGTCGTCGTCATCGTGCTGGCGTCGGCCACTAATCGGCTTGGGCGGTTGCGCCAGTGTGCGCGACGTCGTGCTCTCCCTCTGCGAACTCCTCGACGATCTTGGCGCAGAACGCCGGCAGGTCATCCGGCTTGCGGCTCGAGACGAGACCCTGGTCGACAACGACTTCCTCATCGACCCACTCACCACCAGCGTTGCGGATGTCGGTTTTCAGAGAGGGCCAGGAGGTGAGCTTGCGATCGCGTACGAGGTCCGCCTCGACGAGCGTCCAGGGGCCGTGGCAGATCACCCCGACGGGCTTACCGGCGGAGAAGATCTTTTGCACGAACCTGATTGCCCGCTCGTCGGTACGCAGCTGGTCGGGGTTGGCAACGCCGCCGGGCAGCACCAGCGCGTCGTAGTTGTCGGGGTCGGCGTCCTCGAGGGTCTCATCGACAGGGTATGTCGAGCTCTGGTCGAGGTGATTGAATGCTTGGACCTCGCCGCTTTCGGGGGCGATCAGCTTCGGGGTGGCGCCTGCTTCTTGGACGGCTTTCCAGGGCTCCGTGAGCTCGACCTCCTCGACGCCCTCCTGTGCTGTGAGAAAGGCGACTGTCTGTCCTTGTAGCTGTGTGGATGCCATCTGGTGACTACCTCCTTCGTGTTGACGTCGGTTGCCGGGGCTCGGAATCGAGAGAATGCGGCTCGGCTTGGTGGCGTTTTTCACAGCTGGTCCTCGGCTGCGCGGTAGGCGACCTGCAGGAAGTCGGAGATCGTGTGCGCGACGAACACCGTGCTGATTAGGCGTGTGAGCCGGGGTGCGCCGATGAGCCCCAGCGTGAGTCCCGCCGCTACCCATTGGGCGAGGCAGTAGGGGCACACCAGAAGCTCTCCTACCGCGAGGCGCAGCCCGTGGCCGCACGGTTGCTCCTCGACCTCGCCCTGCCCGCTTGGCTCTTGGAACCTGGTGAACGGTGCTCGCACGAAGCTCGTCACCTTATCCTTGGCGATTAGCCGGCTGAGCTTGTGTGTGGCGATGCCGACGAGCAGCAGGTCCGCCGCCGTCGGGCGCTCGGGTAGCTGGTGTCCGCGGGCGCGCAGTGCGATGAGCGACCCAGCGAAGGTCGTGCCGTATGCGCCGGTGAGGACAGCGTAGGAGCCAAGCGGTCGCTCCTGTCCGGGCGCGTAGTGAGAGCTAAGCGATCCGGGGTGCGCTGTGGTGGCGCGGCTATCTGTGGCGCTCTCGGGCATGATCTGGGGAGGGCTAACTGTTGCTCTTTTTGGCGCCCTTGCGCCCTGCGGCGGCCTTCTGTGCTTTGGTGCCGCCTTGGGAGGTGCCTTTGCGTTTTGTCCCAGAGCCCGAGCTTTTGCCGCCCCGTTTGGAGGAGCCTGGGCTGTTGGCGATCTTTGCTGCGCGCTCCTTGCTCATGCCCTTTTCACGCAGCCCTTCGTACTGCTTATCGTTCTTGACACTCGGCCCGTGATCTTTGGCCATCGTCGATCCTCCTTTGTCGCGGCGCGTGCGTGGCTGTGCCCGTTCGTTTAGTTGTCTGCGAATGCCCTGAACGCGGCGGTCATCTGTCGGTCGGCCCGGGCTTCCCGATCGACGTGCGTCTCCTCCTCGCCCTCCTGCTGTGACTCCTCCGGCTGGGGCAGCTCGGAGTTGACCTGCAGCACGATGCTCTCGAGGAAGTGACGCAGCTCGGTCTCTGTGCCCTGCTGCACCTCGGCGACCTGGATACTGCCCTTGCTGAGGTGCACGGCGCCCCAGCGGCTGTGTGGGGTTTCGAGCAGCACGAGAATGCTCTCGAAGCGCTGCTTCCATGCCTTTGAACTTGCGCCGATGAGATCGACCGTAAGCATTGCGTCTTCGATCTCGGTGCTGCCCCAGTCGATGTTGCGTTGTTCGGGAGCGGCCATGAGCTAGACCTACCCGGCTGGCGGTGCTATGACACCTGGATCGCCCTCTGCGCTGTCCACGGGCCGCGGTGGTGCTTACGCGCAGCTCTCCGCGGGCTGCTTGCTGGTGGGATCGATGCGCTTCTCGCCCAACCGTTCGGCGAATCGTGAGGCGAGCGCCATGATCGTGAGCGCCGGGTTGGCCGAGCCTTGGGTGGGCATGACGCTGCCGTCGCAGACGAACAGGTTCGGGACGCCCCAGACGCGGTGGTCGGCGTCGATCACCCCGGTTTCGGGCGATGCCGACATGGCGCAGCCGCCGACGAGGTGGGCGTAGCGGTCGATCGTGAGGACGTCCTGCGCTTCGGCGGCCTGCAGGATTTCGTGGAGCTTGTTCTTGGCGTAGGCGATGTTCGTCCGGTCGTTCTCGCACTGCGTGTAGTCAAGGCGCGCGACAGGCATCTCGTTGCGGTCGGTCTGCTCGGCGAGCGTGACGCGGTTCTCTGCCCTCGGCAGCAGCTCTGAGAGACAGCCGATCGTGTACCAGTGGTTGTAGTCGCGCATGTACTCGCGCAGCGCCTGGCCCCAATGCCCGTCGGCCAGGACGTGCTCGGCCCAGCCGATCGGCAGCGGCCCGACGGTTTGGATCGAGAAGCCGCGGGCGAAGCCGCGTCCTGGGTCGGTCTCGTAGAACTGCTCGCAGTTGATCTCCGGCGGCGGTGCCTTGTACATCCGCATCTCTTCGGGGAAGCGGCCCGCGACCTGGGGGGCGCCCTGCACCATGATCCCGCGCCCCACGAGATCGTTCCCGTTGGCCAGGCCATTGGGAAATCGCCCGCTTGTGGAGTGCAACAGCAGCCTCGGCGTCTCGATCGAATAGCCAGCAACGGTGATCGCTTCAGCGGCCTGGAAGCGCTCCTGCCCGTCCTTGAAGTAGGTGACGCCGGTGACACGCCCGGCCTCGTTGGTCTCGATCCTCGTCACCATGCAGTCGGCGCGTATCTCGACGCCGTGCTCGAGCGCGTCGGGTATGTGGGTGACGAGCGGGGATGCCTTGGCGCCGACCTTGCAGCCCTGCAGGCAGAAGCCGCGGTAGATGCAGCGCGGGCGGTGCCCGAAGCTGCCGTTGGCGATCCCGACCGGGCCGACGCGCATCTCGATGCCGAGGCGCCTTGCGCCTTCCCAGGCGCGCAGCGCGCCGGCGCCGACGGGGTGCGGGCCGTGCGGGTAGCCGTGCGGATCCCCCCAAGGCCACCATTCGCCGGCGACGGGCAGCTCGCGCTCCAGGCGCTCGTAGTGCGGCTTGAGGTCCTCGTAGCCGATCGGCCAGTCGGCGGCTACCCCGTCGCGCGTGAAGACCTCGAAGTCGGAGGGGTGAAAGCGCGGGGTAAAGCCGGCATAGTGGATCATCGACCCACCGACCCCGCGCCCGCAGTTGTTCTTGCCGAGCTCCACGGGGTCCTCTCCGCCGATGATGCGCTCCTCGGTCCAGTAGAGGGGATGCGCGCCGGCCTCATCTGAGACCCAATCCTCGTCTGGGTCCCAGAACGGCCCGGCCTCCAGCACCAGCACCCGCCAGCCTCTGCGGGCGAGACGCTGCGCGAGCGTAGCGCCGCCAGCGCCCGCACCGACGATCAGCATGTCGACCGCCTCGTCGGGGCTGTAGCGGCGCATACGCTCGCGCCCCGGCACGCCACGCCGGTGCGGGTGCAGCAGGAACGCGGAGTCGTTCTCGGGCGGACGCAACGCGCCCTTCAGCGCGACACGCAGCCGCTCTTTCATTCCAACTCCCGCTCGCGCACGTCCGCTACCGGATCGACGGCGAACTCGGGCGGGGCCTCCCAGTGCTCGCGCTGACCCGCGCCGAGGCGGGCGTAGCCGCGCGGGTAGGCGGGTCCGCCGAACCCGATCTCGTTCCACGCCCAGGGGTGTGAGTAGAAGGCGCCGAGCACGCCGCGCATGATCACTCCCCACGCCTTGGTGACGGGCAGCTCCCAGTTGAGCTCGCCTTCGGAGAACTGCTGGATGATCTCGTGCTGGCACTCTGAGCTCGCGGTAGCGAATCCTTCTTGGCACCCGTGTTCGCGGGCGCTCTGGTCGAGATTGGCGGCGACCTGCCGCCAGGTCTCTGGGTCGCGTGGCATGTCGTGGTGGTGGAACCCGTCGAGCTGTCCGGCATTGAGTTTGGCGTCGACCATCTCGAGCACGGGGATGCGGGGCTCTGAGTCCTGGCCGGTGACGACCTCGCAGAAGGCTCTGAGCGTCGCGGCCTCCTGGTCGGTAAAGAAGCGGATCGGCGGCACGCTGGCCACCCGCTCGAGCACCGTTCTGCGGGTGAGGGGGTCCCAGTGCGTCGCGGCGGTGAGCACGTCGTAGTCGGGGTAGCGCCCGCGCATCTGCGGCGTCGTCCCGCGGCGTTGGCGTGGCAGCCGGTCGGGCGGCCCGGGGGTGGTGTCGCCGCCCTGCTTGGGCAGATGGCCCGCCGTGCTCTGCGTGTCGGCCATGTCTCTCAGCGCTCCCGCTCGGCAAGCGCCGCCGCTACGCCCATGCCGCCGACCAGCGCGAGTGAGCCGGGCGCCAGCAGCGGCGGTCCCATGATGATGTTGTAGAGCGGCTCCGAGAACCCGCCGGGGCGCTTGCGGACGCCCTGAATGTGGGTGTAGACGCCGATCAGGCCGTCCAGGCAGTAGAGCGCGGAGATGGCGGGCAGCACGGTCCTTGCGGCGCGCGGTGAGTGGACGCTCGCCAGGCCGGCGGCGCTCAGCAGTGGTGAGAGCGCGACGGGGGTCCACATCCACTTGTCGCCGAAGGAGCCGCGGAAGTGCTCGAAGTAGATCTCCAGGCCGAGTGGCAGGGCACTCAGCGCGGTCGCGGCAGCCAGGGTGCGCTGCACGCGACCGCGCTGGAGATCGTGCGCGTAGCGGCCGACCTTGAGCGATCGGCGCGTGCCAAGCGTGCGCAGACCCAAGCGAGCCATTTTCACAGTCCTCCGCCTACTCATCGGCCGGGCAGGAACTCGGGCAGCTTCTGACGCAACGACTGGGCGATGATCCGCCGGCTGCCGGGATCGCCGTGCAGGATCGCCGACGCGAACGAGCGGGCCTGCTCGAGGGTGATGTGCGGCGGTAGCGGGGGCACCTCCGGGTCGCAGCAGATCTCGAGTACCGTAGGCCGGTCGCTTGCGAGTGCGCGGTCCCAGCACTCGCCGATCGCCTCGGGGTCGTCGGTACGGATGCCGTTCAGGCCGATCATCTCCGCCCACCGCGCATACGGGACGTCGGGGAGTTCCTGGGACTCCACGAACTTGGGGTCACCGGACATCGCGCGCTGCTCCCACGTCACCTGGTTGAGGTCGCGGTTGTTGAGCACGAGCACGATCAGCCGCTGGTCTGACCAGCGCTCGCGATACTTGGCGATCGTGATCAGCTCCGCGAGCCCGTTCATCTGCATCGCGCCGTCGCCGACCAGTGCGATCACGGGCCGATCGGGGTGCGCGAACTTGGCGGCGATCGCATACGGCACACCGGGCCCCATCGTCGCCAAGGTCCCCGACAGCGAGGCCATCATCCCTGCCCGCAGACGCACGTCACGGGCGTACCAGTTCGCGGCGGACCCGGAGTCGGAGGTGAGGATCGCATCGTCGGGCAAGCGCTTTGAGAGCTCGTGGAAGATCAGCTGCGGGTTCACGGGCTCGGCCGGCTGATGGGCACGCTGGTCGATCACCTGCCACCACTCGCCGACGTTCTTTTCGATCTTCTCCCGCCAGCCGCGATCGTCCTTGCGCTGCAGCAGTGGTAGCAGCGCTTTGAGGGTGAGGGCGCTGTCGCCGACGAGGTTGACCTCCATCGGGTAGCGGATGCCGAGCATTCGACCGTCCAGGTCGATTTGCACCCCACGCACAGCGCCCTCTTCTGGCAGGAACTCCGAGTAGGGGAAGCTCGAGCCGACCATCAGCAGCGTGTCGCAGTCCTGCATCAGATCCCAGCTCGGTCGCGTGCCGAGCAGCCCGATCGAGCCGGTAACGAACGGCAGGTCGTCCGGCACGGCGGCCTTGCCGAGCAGCGCCTTGGCGACCCCGGCGCCGAGCGTATCGGCGACCTCGATCACCTCCTGGGTCGCGTGCAGCGCCCCGGCACCGACGAGCATTGCCACGCGCTCCCCAGCGTTCAACACCTCGGCCGCGTGCCGCAACTGCTCCTCGGCGGGCGTCACATGTGGGGGCGTGTAGCCGGGGCCGGAGTGCACGGTGCCGTGGGCGTGCGGCGGCGTAGGTACCGCCTCTTCCATTTGCAGGTCGTTGGGCAGGATGACGCAGGTGACAGTGCGCTCCGAGAGGGCGATCCGCATGGCACGGTCGATCAGGTGGCGGATCTGGCCGGGCTCGGTGGCCATCTGCACGTACTCGTGCGCGACATCCTTGAACAGAGTGGTGAGGTCGACCTCCTGCTGATAGTTGCCGCCAAGGCCGAGCCTGGCCTGCTGGCCGACGATCGCCACGACGGGCTGGTGGTCGAGCTTTGCGTCATACAGGCCGTTGAGGAGATGAATCGCACCTGGCCCCGAGGTGGCGAGGCACACGCCCGCTTCGCCGGTGAACTTGGCGTGGGCACAGGCCATGAAGGCGGCCATCTCCTCGTGACGAACCTGGATGAATTCCGGCCGGTCGCCCGAGCGCCCGAACGCGCCCATGATCCCGTTGATCCCATCGCCGGGATAACCGTAAATACGTTTCACTCCCCACTCGGTTGCGAGTCGGTCGAGCAGGTGGTCGGCGACGGTCTCACTCATCTCTTCGCTCTTACCCCCGGGGTCATGAGCTAAAACGGCGTGTAGTCCGGCGGGGCGCAACCGCGGCTAGTTTCAGGCGGCGGGAACGTGGGCGTGTTCGCGTCGGCGGTGCTCTGAGAGCGGTGGGCGTTCCTCCACGGTGACGGGACGGTTCTCCAGCAGTTCAGGGGCGCCGCGGGTGGGTGGCAGGATGATCGAGCTGCAGGCGTGCGCGTCGGCGAACGCCGCGCCGAGGAAACGGGTTTGGGCAGCGACGAGCACGGCGTAGGCCATAGCCGAGAGGTCTCGCAGCGACTGGTGGCGGTTCTGTCTGACGCCGAGGTCGACCTGTGCGAGAGCCTCCAGTCCGCAGCTCCGCCAGCAGTCGATCAGCATCGCTATCTCTACGCCGTAGCCGGCGCTGAACGGGATCTGTTCGAGTAGCGAGCGGCGGGCGGCGGTCTCCCCTGCGAGTGGCTGCTCGAAGACGGTCAGCTCAGGAGCGTGCAGGTTCAGCAGCGGTCGGGCCATCAGCTCGGTGACGCGACCGCCGCCCTCCGCGAGAGTCGTGTTGCCGCTGCGGAAAGGGCGCCGGAACGCTCCCTTGACGAGCTGGATGTCGGGGTCACAAAGCAGCGGGCCGATCAGGCCGAGAAGGAATCCTTCGTGAAAGTCCTCGGTGTCGGTGTCGGCGAACGCGACGATTTCGCTGTCGGTCGCGGCTAGCCCTCTCCACATCGCGTCGCCCTTGCCCTGTGCTGGTCCGTAGTCGCCGAGAAGCTCGCTCTCTTGCGCGACCCGGAGACCCGCACGGCGGGCGATCGTCGCGGTGTCGTCTGGGGAGGCGGCGTCGATGACGAGCACCTCATCCAGCAGGCCCGCGTCCTTGAGTCTGGCCGCCGTTGCGGCGATCGGGGCGATCGTCTGTGCGACTTCGCGGGCGGGCAGCAGCAGCGCGACCGTGTGCTGCTTGGCCGCGAGCAGGCGCTTGAGGGAAAACTCGTCTGCGTGGTAGGTGCGTCGGGCGCGCCAGTCAGCGCGCGTGAGGTCTTGGGCGAGGCCGCGTGGGGCGCGCCCGTCCGTGCGAGCGGATGTTCGTACCCGCACGCGCCGGCTGCGGTGGATGGCGATGCCTTGCCTGGTGAGCGCTTGTGCGAGCGCCTCGTCCTCGAGCGCTGCGCGTACCGGCAGCCCGCCGCAGCGCTGGTAGGCGGCGGCGGTCAAGGCGAGCGATGCGCCGGAGAAGTGAGCGTGCTCGACGGCGGCTTCACCCGCGGTCTGCTCGATGGCATCGGCGAGCCGTTGGACGGTGCTCTGTTCGCGCACGGCGATCGCGTGCGGGTCGAGCGCCTGGCGCTCTGTGGGGTCGAGCTCGATCAGTCCGCCGATCGCTGCGGCACCTGCTTGGGCGAGCGCAAGCTGCGCCCAGAGCCAGTCGGCGGCGACGCTGGTATCGGCGTCGGTGCTCGCGATCAGCCCATGCTCCCTGCCGATTTGCATGAAACGCCGGCAGGCGATGTCCATGCCGAGACGCCGGGCGCGCCCGACACCTTGGGGGTACAGGAGAGTGACGGTGTGGACCGCGGGCTGCCTGCGCAGGCTCGCGGTCTGTTGGACGACTTGGAGGGTGCGGTCGCGGCACCCGTCGAGGATCAGGATCAACTCGTAGCTGCCAGCGGCCACGTCGCGCTGGGTGCTCAGCGCCTGCAGGCAGGCTGCGATGCGCGACGCCTCGTCGCGCGCGGGCACGACGACGATCGCCTGCAGGTCGGGGTGTGGCGGTGCTAGCGCGGCGAGGTCGGCGAGCGCTTGCGCCGCGAAGGCGTCTGGGCGGCCGGTGTTCATGGTGGGCTCTCCCCGGCGGCGATCAGCTGGCGGGCGTGTTCGTAGTCCTCGTCGCGGTCGTGGGTGAGCACTCCGACGAGCTTGCCGTGGTCGGAGTACCAGACGGTGAACGCGCCGTCGGGGTGCTCCTCGAGCTGGCTGGCATCATGGCCGTCGCCCCAGGCGGCGTACTTGATGGTGTGCTGGCCGATGCTGGACCAGAAGCCGGGCACGTCCTGCCAGTGGGCATCTTCGCCGGCGAGGACGCGACCGGCGACTTCGCCTTGGCCGAGAGCGTCGCCCCAGTGCTCGACGCGCAGCCATCGCCCCGCGCTGCGGTTGTGCGCGTAGGCGACGTCGCCTACGGCGAGTACTCGCTCGTCCGCGCGCATCTGCGCGTCGGTGAGGATCGCTTCCTTGACGATCGTCAGGCCAGCGCGCTTGGCAAGCCCTGTGCGGGGCCGCACACCCATGCCGAGCACCACGTTCTCGACCTCGATCCGCTTGCCGTCCTCGAGCTGGACGATGCGGCCATTGTGGACGGCGCACACTTCGACGCCCATCTTCAAGGTCACGCCGAGGTCTGTCAGCCACTGCGCGATGCGCGCGGCCGCGTCCGTTCCGAGACGCTGCTGCTGGGGGGCCGGTTCTTGGCCGACGAGGGTCACGTGGGCACCGCGCAATGCGAGCGATGCGGCGAGCTCGCAGCCGATGAACCCGGTCCCGAGCACAGCCGCGCGGGTGCCTGGCTGGGCTTGCGCGGCTATGCGTTCGCTGTCGGCGCGCTCGCGCATCGTTTGCACCCGCGGGTCGTCTAGGCCGGGGAGGTCGGGGCGTGTGGGCTCGGCACCGGTGGCGAGCACGATCGCGTCGCTACGAAGCGCGGTGCCGTCGACGTCAACGATTCCTGTCTGCGGGTCGATCGCGGTGGCTTCACAGCCGAGGCACAGCTGTATGTCGTGCTCGTCAAACCAGTCCTGGGATTGGATCGGCAGCTCGCTGGCGTCGAGCTCGCCGCGCAGGAACTCCTTGGTGAGCGGCGGCCGGCGGTATGGGATGAGGGTCTCCTCGCCGAGCAGCGTCACCTCTGCGGTGCCGCCGTGCTCGCGGTAGGAGCGGGCGGTTGCTAGGCCGGCCGGGCCGGCGCCGACGATCACGATCCGCCGAGGGCTCATCGGCCGTCGAAGCGGTCGAGGATCTCAGCGCCGAGCTTGGTGATCTTGGGGTCCAGCCGGTGTTGGAGCAGGAAGAGGTCGAGGTCGCGTCGGGCACGGTCCAGTGTGCTCGCTCCGATCAGCGCCCGGGACCCGCAGACCCGTGCCGCCTGCCCTGAGATCAACAGCGCGCACTCGTACAGTGCGACGCGGCATTCGACAGCGAGCACCGCCGGGTCGATTCCTGGGCGGGGGTCTCCCAGCTGATCGAGCTCGGTGGTGGTGTGCTGCAGCCAACGGTTGATCGTGCCTTGTGCGACGCGCATCCGGCCGAGGGCGTGTGCCTGCACCGCTTCCAGTCGTGCGGGGTCGAGCGCGGCGAGGGTCTCTGCGATGATGCAGTCTGCTAGCCCGGCCCAGGTCGCCGATGTGCGGATCGCGTCGCGAGAGAAGTAGGGCTCGCGGGAGAGCTCGCTGGGTCCGCCGAGCAGCGCGAGCACCGGGGTGTCGTGAAACTCGACGCGATGGCTCTCTGAGGAGCGCAGCCCCGAGGCGCGATACCAGCCGCGGTCCACGTTCACCCCGCTGGTCGTGTCGAGGTAGACAAGGCGCCGAGAGCCGTCTTGATCGGCAGCGATCACGAGGGCGCGCTGTACGCCTCCGGCGCCGGAGCAGAACGTCTTGACGCCGCGCAGCACGAGCTGACCGTCGGCTTGCTCCAGTCGAGCGGGTGGCCCCTCGTTGGCGGTGGGGTCGGCGCCCCACACGCCGAGCAGCAGCTTGCCTTCGTATATCTGTGTGAGCTCGGAGGAGCGCAGCGGCTCGGGTGCGGCGAGCGTGAGGCGCTCGATGCCGTTGAGGTGTCCGTCGAGGATACGCGCGGTCGAAGCATCCGCGGCTGCCACGGCGCGCACGAGTCGCACCTCGCCGGCGATCCCGTCTGGTGGGGCTGTGAAGACGCCGGCGGCGGCCAGATCGGTGAAATTCTCGGTAGGGAAACGCGGTTCGCTGTCAAGCTCGCTTGCGCGGTTGGCGATTCGCCCGAGCGCGCACTTCAAGCCCTCGCCGGGTGTGGAACGGGTAGCAGGCAGCTCTTGGACGCTCATGCTGCCACTCCAGTCGTGGGCTGGCCGATCGCGGGAGGACGGCAGTAGGGGCGGTAACCGATCGGGGTGAGCAGGAGACCGTGGGCGCGGGCTGCCGCTGCGAGCTGCGGCAGCAACGCGAGGGTGTTCTGGCAGCCGGCTCGCCTCGCTCCAGGCCCAAGGGCGTCGTGCATCAAAACCGCGCCGCCGTCGGCGAGCTGGAGGCGAGCGTGGTCGAGCATTGCCTGCGGTTCGTCGCCGCGCCAGTCGTGCGTGTCGATCGACCAGCGCACGAGCTGTAGCCCGAGCCGCTCCGCGACACGGTGGCTCGCATCGGTGCAGACGCCCCACGGCGCCCGCCATAACCGCGGATGCACCCCGACCCTCTCTAGCGCCGCTAGAGCCGACTCACTGTCATCCTGCAGCTCCGCTTCGGTGAGCTCGGTGTGCCGGACATGGCGGTGACAGTGAAGCTGTATGTCGTGTCCGGCAGCGAGCACTTTCCGTGCGAGAACGGGCTCGGCAAGCACACGCTCGCCGACCATGAAGAACGTCGCCGCTATGTGGCAGCGCTGGAGCTGTTCCAGTACGAGCGGCGTCCAGGTTGGGTCGGGGCCATCGTCAAAGGTGAGGCTCAGAGTGCTTGGCACGTTAAGGAAATGCCCGAGCGGCCTGGGTGCGAAACCGGCGGAAGCTGTGCTGCTCACGACTGGTCTTGGTACTCGCGCAGGAACCCCTCGAACAGGCGACAGTGGCCTTCCTCGTCGTGGAGAATCGCGATCACCATGTCGTTCGTTACTGGGTCTGACTCCTCGGTGGCCTCGATGATCTGGTTGTAGTAGTCGATCGCGCCCGTCTCGGCCTCGATCACGCCCTTGATGACGTGCACGATGTCGGTCTGGTGCTCGGGTGGCTGCAGGTAGGACTGTTCGGCTTGGAAGTCCATCGAGCCGGGCACGATCCCATAGAGCTCCTTGATGCGGTTGGCGAACTGGGTGGCGTGCCCGAGCTCCTCCCGAATGTCCTCCCGTAGGGACTTGATGATCTCTTGTGCGCGCACGCCGTCGGGGTTGACGGAGTTGGCCAGGTAGCTCATCACGGTCTCGATCTCCATCCAGTACGCCTTGGTGAGCAGCTCGACTATGCGCTGGCGCTCCTCGCGGGCGTCCTCGGCGAGAATCCCTGTGCTGCTTTGGACTGCTGACATGACGGGCTCCCTTCGCTGGCGGGTTTCTGGTGATCGGTTACCCGGCGGTGGTCGGACGCAACCGGCCGCGCTCGCCGGACAGATGAAACTCGTCAACCTCGGACGGCAAGTGCGTGGTTTGACGGCCGTCGGACGCCGGGTACTGTGAGGACGGTGTGTGAGGGATTGGCGGTATCGCTATCGGCGGGGGCGGGGCCATCCCGCGGTTGAGGCGTAGCAACTGTGCGTCGCCGGGCATCTTGCGGCGACGGCGTGGCCGTGGCTTTGAGTACCTCGACCCCGGCGGCAGGCGAATCGATGACCCGGAGGTGCTTGAACGGATCGCGGAGCTGGTGATCCCGCCGGCCTGGCGAGATGTCTGGATCTGCATGGACCCGCGTGGGCATCTGCAGGCTACCGGGGTGGATGCCGCTGGCCGCAAGCAGTACCTCTACCACGCTCGTTGGCGTGCTCACCGCGACCGGCGCAAGTTCGACTCGATGCTTGCCTTTGGGGCAGCGCTACCGCGATTGCGTCGCGACGTGGCGCGCGACCTGAAGGTCGACGACGGAAAGCGTCTGCGGGCGGCGCAGCTGACGGAGCGACGAGTGCTGGCGTGCGCGGTGCGGCTGTTGGATCTCGGGTTCTTTCGCATCGGCTCGGAGGATTACGCGGAGCGCAACGAGTCCTACGGACTGACGACGATGCTGCGCGAGCACGTGACGGTCGGCGAGCGCGAGGTGATTTTTGACTTCCCGGCAAAGTCTGGGCAGCGACGGGTGCAGGCGATCGCCGACCCCCAGGCGCTCGCGCTGCTTGCTGCGCTCAAGCGGCGGCGCACCGGTTCACAGCTGCTCGCCTACCGTGCCGTGGATGGCTGGCGCGAGCTGACGGCGGAGGAGGTGAACGGGTACCTGAAGCGCAAGTCGGGTGGCCCGTTCACGGCTAAGGACTTCCGTACATGGAACGCGACGGTGCTTGCCGCGGTCGCGTTGGCGGGCGCCAATGGTGCGCGCGGGCATGCGGCGCGTGAGCGAGAGATCAAGCAGGCAATCAAGACGGTCGCGGCTTACCTGGGGAACACGCCTGCGGTTTGCCGCGCTTCCTACGTGGACCCGCGCGTGATCGACCGTTTTCAGGCTGGGGTGACGATCGTGGGCGCGATCGGCAGGGCGGGCCCGGATCTGGGTAGGCCACGAGTTCGTGTTCGGGTAGAGCGCGCGGTGCTGGAGCTGTTGGAGGACGCTGTGGAGGACGGCTGAATCGCTTCTAGGCGCCACGAATGATGGTGTGGTCCAGCTGGGCGCGGAGCTGTGATACGGACTCGTAGACGTCGGCGGCGCCGGCTTGGCAGAGCTCTTCTTTTGAGAAGCCGCCCGTCATCACCGCGATTGTCTGTACTCCTGCGCGGGCGGCTGCCTGCACGTCCCAGGGTGAGTCGCCGATCATCACGGCTTGCTCGGGCCGGGCGTCGGCGCTCTCCAGGGCGACGTTTACGAGGTCGGGCTGGGGCTTGGTGGCCTGAACCTCGTTGGCGCTGGTCCATCCATGGGCGAGCTGGCGTGCGTCTAGGAGGTCCACGTAGTGCTCGATCTCGGGCTGCTTGGCAGAGCTCGCAAGGATGACTGTGTGGTGACGGTCGCGCAGGTCGCGGAGCAGCTCGCTGGCGCCCTCCATCGTTTCGACCTCGCCGATCATCTGGCCGTAGCACTCGCTCTCGAGCGAGCGGATCTGATCGCCGAGCCGGTGCTCGACGTCGGGGTCGGTGAGATCCTCGACGAGCTGGTCGCCGCCCATGCCGATATGACGATGGATGCGCCAGATCGGCAGCACGATCCCGTGGCTGCGAAACGCGCGATACCAGGCGAGGGTGTGCTGGTAGTTGGTGTCGACGAGCGTCCCGTCGACGTCGAGTATCACCACGGTCATGGCCATATCGGCTGGGGTTGCATGGTGTTAGTGGGCGGCCACGGTGTCGGCCTGTGGTTGTTCGTCTGCTCCGAGGTCGTGGGCGATCTCCTCCAGGGAGCGCCCCTTGGTCTCGGGTACCCGTGCCAGGAAGAAGATCAGGGCGAGCACGCCGAACCCGGCATACAGCCAGAAGGTACCCTCGCGGCTGATTGCGTCGATGAGCGTCAGGAAGAACGAGGAGACGAGGAAGTTCGCGCTCCAGTTGCCGACGGTGGAGAGGCTCATCGCGGGGCTGCGCACCCGCAGCGGGAAGATCTCGGAGATCATCAGCCAGAACACCGGGCCGAGACCGACCGCGAACGAGGCGATGTAGACGATCAGGCACACCAGCGCTATCCAGGAGGCGCTGTGCTGCAAGCCGTTTGAGGCGAAGAACACGCCGAGCAGCGCGAGCGAGAGGATGCACCCGCCGGTCCCAATGATCAGCAGCAGCCTGCGTCCTACTCGGTCGAGCAACACGATCGCGACGATCGTGAAGATCACGTTGGTGATACCGACCGACAGCGCCTGGGTGATCGCGGAGTTCGTGGAGAGCCCGGTGAACTTGAGGATCGTCGGCGCGTAGTAGATGACGGTGTTCACACCGATGAGCTGCTGAGCGATGGCGAGCGCGAGGCCGACGGCGACGAGCGGCCTTACCTGCGGGCGCCACACCTCGCGCAGCCCGCCTGCTTCTTTGGCTGCCTGCTTGATCTCCTCGAGCTCCTGCTCGGCCTCATCGTCGCTCGCGCGGGCTTTGCGCAGGACCTCGCCTGCCTCCTGCTCGCGGTCCTGCTCGACCAGCCAGCGCGGCGAGAACGGCTGGAAGTACATGCCGACCGCCAACGCAATTCCTGGTAGCGTGCCGAGGCCGAGCATCCACCGCCAATTGTCGGTGGCGTCCTTGAGCGCCCAGTTGACCAGGTAGGCGGCCATGATGCCGCTGACGATCATTAGCTGATTGAAGGAGGTCACCCCGCCACGGATGCGCTTAGGGGCGAGCTCGGAGATGTACATCGGGGAGACGAACGAGGCAGTCCCGACCGAGATACCGAGCACGAACCGGGCGGCGATCAGCTCGGGCGCGGTCTGGGAGAGTGCAGACGCGAGGGCACCTATCACGTAGATGCAGCCGGAGATGATCTTGGTGCGCCGGCGTGAGATCGCGTCGGCGGAGAACCCGGAGAGGATCGCCCCGACGACGGCGCCGATGAGCAGCGATCCGACGAACGCCTGTTCATCGAATGTGCCTGAGCCGAGGTCCTTGCTGATGAATGGCAGGGCGCCGGAGATGACGCCGGTGTCGTAGCCGAACAGGAATCCACCGAGGGCAGCGACCAGCGCCAGGCGCAGGACGAAGCGGTTGCGGCCGCTCAGTGCCTCTTTTAGGAAGTCCATCGCGCTTGCTCGCTCATCTCCTCGCTGCATACCCGCAGCCGTCCGCTGTGAACCGCCCACGTTCGCCTCGCTGCGGCGACGGATTGGCCGGCCGGCCGGCCGGGTAGATGCTCGATGTGTCTCGATGCGGCTGTGATCTATGGCGAGGGGACTTGAGATGAGCGAGGGTGTTGAGGCTGGGACGATCAAGACGAAGATCCCGGCGCGTCTCGACCGGCTTCCGTGGTCGCGCTTTCACTGGATCGTGATTGTTGGTCTGGGGACGGCGTGGATTCTTGATGGGCTCGAGGTAAACGTCGTCGGCTCGATCTCGAGCCGCATCTCCGAACACGGTGCGGGTACGGGCCTGAGCGCTGGTGATGTGTCGGGCTGGGCGGCGTCGCTGTACATCGCGGGGGCGTGTGTGGGGGCGATCGTGTTCGGGCAACTGACCGATCGTTTTGGGCGTAAGCGGCTGTTCATGCTCACTCTCGGTATCTACCTGACGGGGACGGTGTTGACGGCGCTTACGTTTTCGCCGGCCTGGTTCTTTGCCTGCCGGTTTCTGACCGGAATGGGCATTGGCGGTGAGTACAGCGCGATCAATTCGGCGATCGACGAGTTGATCCCCGCCCGCCAGCGCGGCCGGGTCGATGTGTCGATCAACGGCAGCTATTGGCTAGGCGGCATCGGCGGCTCTTTGCTGGCGGTGTTCCTGTTGAACACCGCGATCTTCCCCATCGACGTCGGCTGGCGTTTGTCGTTCGTGCTCGGTGCGGTAATCGGCTTGGCTGTGCTGCTGGTGCGCCGCAACGTGCCGGAGAGCCCGCGGTGGTTGTTCGTCCACTGCCGCGAGAAAGAGGCGGAGAAGATCACCAAGGACATCGAGCGGCAAGTCAGCGAGTCCACCGGCCAGCAGCTTTCAGAGCCGGAGGAGGAGCCTTTGACTGTGCGCCAGCGCAGGACGATCCCGCTGCCTTTGATCATCCGCTCGGTGGTGAGCCTGTATCCGCGGCGATCGATCCTCGGCCTGTCGCTGTTTATCGGCCAGGCGTTTCTCTACAACTCGATCCTGTTCGGGTTCGGGAATCTGCTGAGCCTGTATTTCCACACGCCGTCGGGGAATGTCCCGTACTACCTGGCGGTGTTCGCCGTGGGGAACTTCGCTGGGGCGCTGCTGCTCAGCCCGCTGTTTGACACGTTGGGCCGCAAGCCGATGATCGCCGGCACCTACATGATCTCCGGTGTGCTGTTGATCGTCACCGGTCTTCTGTTCAAGGCGCATGACCTCAACGACATCAGCTTCACGGCGTGCTGCTGCGTGGTGTTCTTCTTCGCCTCCGCTGGGGCGAGCGCCGCTTACCTGACAGTCTCTGAGGTGTTTCCGTTGGAGACCCGGGCGTTGTGCATCGCGGTCTTCTACGCGGTCGGGACCGGGATCGGCGGGGTGATCGGCCCGCAGGTGTTCAGCCGCATGATCAACACCGAAAGCTACGAGCAGGTGTTCCTCGCCCTCAGCCTCGGCGCTGTGATGATGATCCTCGGCGGCCTGGCCGAGCTCATATTCGGAGTGAAGGCCGAGGGCAAAAGCCTCGAGAGCATCGCCAAGCCCCTCACCGTCGAGGACTCCCCAGAAGGGGCCGCTGTCCCCGCGCCGGCGGGATAGCGAGGAGGTGCGTTGATGGAGGAGATACTGCCGGGCCTGATTCACTGGAGCGCCTTCCACGATGGGATCGGACAGCTCGTTCACAGCAGCTTCGTGTGCGATTCTGGGACGCTGCTTGACCCGATGGAGCCCGAGGGCGGACTCGATGCGATCGCGGCCATCGGCAGTCCACAACGGATCGTGTTGAGCAACCGACACCACTTCCGTCATAGCGCCGCGTACACCGAGCGGTTCCAGTGTTCTGTGCTCTGCCATGAGGCCGGTCTGGGGCATTTTCGGGGCGAGCATGCAGTGTCTGGATTCACCTTTGGCCAGCAGCTCGCCGATGGTGTGCGTGCTGTGGAGCTCGCATCGATCTGTGCTGAGGAGACGGCACTGCTGTTGAGCATCGCGGGCGGCGTGCTGTCGTTCGGCGATGGCCTGAGGAGGAGTGAGGATGGGTTGCTCGCGTTCATGCCGGACGATCTACTCGGGGAGGACCCGGAGACAGTGAAGTCAGGGCTGCGCAGCAATTTGACGCGGATGCTAGACGAGGAGTTCGACACGCTGCTGTTCGCCCACGCCGACCCGGTGCTCGCGGATGGCCGGTCGATGCTGAGAGAGTTTCTTGCCCGCGAAGAGGCATCCTCGCAGTAGTTGCTCATGCCGCCGGTCTCGAGCACTCGCGTTGGCAGCTACTCGTCCTCGACGCATGTCGTCGTGGCTGTGACGGGCGCGAGCTCCGGAGTGGGGCGCGCCACGGCGCAGGCGTTCGCCCGTGAGGGAGCGACCGTCGGGTTGATTGCCCGCGGGCAGGAGGCACTGGCCGCGACCGCTGCGGAGGTGCGGTCGCTGGGGGGGCAGCCGGTCGTGTTGGAGTGCGATGTCGCCGACCCGCAGGCTGTCGAGGCGGCGGCGAGCGAGCTCGAGCAGTACGGCGGCATCGAGGTGTGGGTGAACAACGCGATGGCGAGCGTGTTTGCCCCTACTTGGGAGATCACCGCCGAGGAGTTCCGCAGGGTGACTGAGGTCACTTATCTGGGGGTGGTGTATGGGACGCTGTGCGCGCTGTCGCGGATGCGCCCGCAGGATCGTGGCGTGATCGTGCAGGTCGGCTCGGCGCTGGCCTACCGGGGCATCCCTTTGCAGAGCCCTTACTGTGCGTGCAAGCACGCGATCCAGGGGTTCACCGAGTCGCTGCGCTGCGAGCTGATGCACGAGGGAAGCGGGGTGAGGGTGACGATGGTGCAGCTGCCGGCGCTGAACACGCCGCAGTTCGACACCGTGCGCACCCGCCTGCCGCGGCATCCGCAGCCGGTGCCGCCGATCTACCAGCCGGAGGTGGCCGCCAGGGCGATCGTGACGGCTGCCCGGCAGCCGGCGCGGCGTGAGTGGTGGGTGGGCGCCTCGACGGCGCTAACGTTGCTCGGCAACGCGCTGGCGCCGGGGTTCGCCGACCGCTATCTGGCACGGACAGGGTTTGACTCCCAGCAGACGGACGAGCCGGTGCAGCCTGGGCGGCCGGACAACCTGTTTGCGCCGCTGCCGGGCGCGCAGTCTGTGCACGGCGACTTTGACGAGGAAGCCAAGCCGCGCAGTGTGCAGTGGGAGCTGACTCGCCGTCGGCGGCTGCTCGGCGGCGGAGCTGGGGTTATCGCAGGGTTGCTCGGAGTGGGCGTGGTGCGCCGGGGGCGATGAGCACGCGAGCGCCGGCGATCAGCGGGTATGGGCTGATCGGTGACTGCCACAGCGCCGCCCTGGTCTCCCGTGAGGGTTCGATCGACTGGTGCTGTCTGCCGCGGTTTGACAGCGGCAGTTGCTTTGGGCGACTGCTTGACCATGAGCGCGGCGGGTTCTGCGCGATATCCGTGAAGGGGGATGCAAGGTGGCGGGACAGCAGCTACGTCGAGGACACGCTCGTCCTCGAGAGCGTACTCGAGGGGCCACAGGGGACTGTGCGGGTCAGTGATTTCTTTGCGATGCGTGAGCACGGTGCGCTTGAGCCGCACCGCGAGCTGATCAGGATCGTGGAGTGCGAGCGCGGCAGCGCCGAGGTGCAGTTCGAGGTTGCGCCACGGTTTGACTATGGGGCTGTGCGGCCGTGGCTGCGCCGCGCGGGCGCGGACGTGTTCACGGCGATCGGCGGCGACGATGGGCTCTTGGTTTGGAGTGACGGTGAGCTTCGCGCGGAGCGTGAAGCGCTGGTCGCGGGCGGGCAGATACATGCCGGGGAGCGGCGGCGGCTACTGATCCGGTTCGTCCGCCCGCATCTGCTCGAGCGAGAGCAGACCGCTTTGGATGCCGAGGAAGTCGATGGCCGGCTTGAGGAGACCGTCCAGTGGTGGCGGGCTTGGCGTGCGCGTCTCAGCGAGGATGGCCCTGACCACGGCGCGGTCGTGCGTTCGGCGCTGACGTTGAAGGCGCTGACCTACGCTCCGACGGGTGCGATCGTGGCGGCACCCACGACATCGCTGCCGGAGACACTCGGAGGCGAGCGTAACTGGGATTACCGCTACAGCTGGGTGCGGGACTCGACGTTGACGGCGCATGCACTGGCGGAGCTGGGCTGCGAGCGTGAGGCCGGGCGGTTTCGTCATTTCATCGTGCGTAGCTCCGGCGGGCACGCGGAGGATCTGCAGATCCTGTTCGGGATCGGCGGGGAGCGACGGATCTCAGAGGAACAGCTCGACTTGCAGGGCTACCGTGACTCGCGGCCGGTGCGGGTCGGCAACGGGGCAGCGGGCCAGCTGCAACTAGATGCGTTCGGGGAGATCTTGAACCTGGCGTGGCGCTGGCACCTGCGCGGGCACTCCCCTGACGATGACGAATGGCGGTTCTTCTCAGAGCTCGTCGACTGCGCGGTGCAGCGGTGGTCTGAGCCGGACCGGGGTCTCTGGGAGTGGCGCGGTGAGCCGCGGCACTTCGTTCACTCCAAGGCCTGCTGCTGGGCGGCGATTGACCGGGGGCTGCGGCTGGCTGAGGAGTGCGCACGCAAGGCGCCTACACGACGCTGGGAGAAGGCGCGGGATGAGATCCGCGCGGCGATCGAGAGCCGCGGCTATGACGGGAAGCGTGGCGTGTTCGTGCAATGCTTTGACGAGCCGGCGCTAGACAGCGCGCTGCTGTTGCTGCCGGTCGTCGGGTTCGTGGCGTTCGACGATGAGCGGATGCTGCGCACGACCGACGCGGTGTACGAGGACCTTGACGCGGGTGGGTTTCTCTACCGCTACCGCCAGGACGATGAGCTTGCGGGCGAGGAGGGCGCGTTCCTTGCCTGCTCGTTCTGGCTGGCGGAGTGCTATGCCCGCCAGGGAAGGTTGCCACAGGCGCGGGAGGTATTCGACCGGGCGATGAGCGCCGCCAGCCCGCTGGGCTTGTTCTCCGAGCAGATCGACCCTGATAGTGGCGAGCTGCTCGGTAACTATCCGCAGACGCTGACGCACCTGTCCCATGTCGCGGCGGTGGCCGCGCTCACGCGGGCCGACGCGCAAGCGGCGCCGGTTTGAGCAGTCCCGGTTGGGGTAGGACACTGACATGGAATTCGGTGGCATTTTCATCCTCGTGATCGTGCTGATGGTCGGCGGCATCCTCGGTGGCGGCGTATACGCCGTGGCGATGTGGCTACGCCATAAACAGCTCGACCCCGAGGAAAACAAGATCGAAGGCAAACAAGAGGACCCTGCGCGGCCTGAGCACGTCGAGGTCGACAACGAGCAGCGAGCTCGTTTCGTCGGCACTCGCTGAGCGAGGCACAGGTCACGGAACGGGCCTGTGAGCAGCGCAGACCCCGAGAGCCTCGTGGAGCGCCCGGTTAGCGAGACCGAGCCCGTGATCGAGCGGCTCGCGGCGAGAGCCTTTACGGTCCCGACCGACGCGCCGGAGGCGGATGGCACGCTCAGCTGGAATGCGACGACCATCGTCGTCGCCGAAGCCGGTGCGGCCGGGCACACTGGCATTGGCTATAGCTACGCGGCCGTCGCCGCCGCCACGCTGATCCCCGAGTTGCTCACCAGCGCCGTGGTGGGCACGGATGCGCTTTCGCCGCCGGCAGCTTGGACGCGGATGCGCCGCGCGGTGCGCAACGTTGGCTATCCAGGGGTCGCCTCGAGCGCGATCTCGGCGGTGGATGTCGCGCTGTGGGATCTGAAGGCACGGCTGCTCGGAGTGCCGTTGGCGGCGCTGCTTGGGCGGGTGCGCGAGCGGGTTCCGGTGTATGGCAGCGGCGGCTTCACCTCCTACACGTCCGAGCAGATGCAGCGCCAACTCGGCGGCTGGGTTCAGCAGGGCATCACGGCTGTAAAGATGAAGGTCGGCTCCGAGCCTGACCGCGACCCTGAGCGTGTCCGTCACGCCCGCAGCGTGATCGGCGAGGGCGTGCGTCTGTTTGTTGACGCGAACGGCGCCTACCCGCGCAAGCAAGCGCTGGCACTTGCCGAGACGTTCGCACAGGAGGCCGGCGTGTGTTGGTTTGAGGAGCCCGTGTCCTCCGATGACCTCGAGGGGCTGCGGTTGCTGCGCGACCGAGGCCCGGCGGGGATGGACATCGCCGCCGGCGAGTATGGCTATGACCTCTTCTACTTCCGGCGGATGCTGGAGGCGGGCGCGGTCGACGTGCTGCAGGCGGATGTGACGCGCTGCGGTGGGATCACCCAGCTCTTGCAGGTAGGCGCGCTGTGCGCCGCTCGAGGCGTGCGATTCTCGGCGCATACGAGCCCGGCAATCCACGCGCACGTGGGCGCGGCAATCGAGCCGCTTGCGCATGTCGAGTATTTCCACGACCACGCCCGCATCGAGGAGCTGCTGTTCGACGGGCCCCCGCCGCTGCGCGATGGGTTTCTATGCCCTGACCCCGCGGTCTCGGGCATGGGGTTGGCGGTGCGCGAGGACGAGGCGGAGCGCTACGAGCACTGATGGGAAACACGCTGCACGCCTACGAGCATGTGCAGGACGTCTACCTACCGATCGCGGTGGGCGTGTTCGTGGTGGTGGTCGGCACGCTGCTGGTATTGCTCGCGCGCGGCGGACGCCGGAAGGTGCCGGGAGGGCGCTCGCAGGCGCTTGTGCTGGAGGCGGTGTACGCGGGAGCGCTGGCGTTGGTGGCGGCGTTTCTGTTGTGGGTCACGTTCACCGCCGAGACGCCGATCGATCGTACTGCCGCGCACCCTGGGTTTCGGATCAGGGTGATCGCAGCGCAATGGAGCTGGCGGTTCGTGTACCCCGATGGGGTGAGCGTGGCCGACGTCGACACGTGGCATCCGACGCCGGCTTATGTGCCGACGGGCACGGAGGTCGAATTCGCGGGTAGCTCTGAGGATGTGATCCACGGCTTCTGGGTGCCTGAACTGCATTACCAACGCCAGCTGGTGCCGGGCTACACGACGCGCTTCGATCTGCTTTTCCAGAAGCCGGGTTACTACGGCGGTGAGTGCTCGGTGCTGTGCGGTGAGGACCACAGCGAGATGCATTTCGCCCTGGAAGCGGTCAGTCTGCAGAGGTTTCGAGGGTGGCTGGCCCGCGAAGCCTCCCGTCAGGAGCTGGCCTCGTGAACGCAGTCGCGGTGCCTGCCCGTGCCGCGTCGCGAACGCTGGCCTCCACCGACCACAAGCGGATCGCCAGCGCCGCTTGTATGGTCGCCTTCCTGTTCTTCCTCGCTGGCGGGCTGTTGGCGTTGTTGATGCGAAGCCAGCTGGCGGCGGATGGCGGTGTGGTTTCCCAGCAAACCTACAACGAACTGTTCACGATGCACGGCTCGACGATGGTCTACCTCGTGATCGTGCCGGTGGCGCTCGCGGTGGGTCTGTACTTCGTGCCGCTGCAGGTCGGTGCGGCTGAGATCGCGGGCCCGCGGGTGGCGCTCGCGGGACTTTGGATGCTCGTGTGCGGCGGCATGGCAATGTGGTCAGGGTTTCTGACCAGCGGCGGCGCCGCTGCGGCGTCGTGGTGGGGGTTCGACCCGCTCTCTGACTCGATCCACTCGCCGGGCAGCGGCATGGAACTGTGGATCTTCGGGGTGATGCTGGCGACGCTCGGACAGATCTTGTGGGCGGGCTGCATCCTGTCGACTGCTCTGCGGCGGCGTGCGCCGGGCATGACGCTGATGCGGATGCCGGTGTTCACCTGGACGATGGTCGTGACGTGCTTGATGGTGGTGTTTGGGTTCCCAGCGCTGCTGCTCGCGCTGGGGTTGCTGTGGGCGCAGCGTCACTTCGGCGGCGTGCTGGTCGGCGGCGCCGGCGCCGTGGACTACCAGGCGCTGTTCTGGTTTTACGGGCACCCGGTTGTGTATGTGATGTTCTTCCCGTTCGTGGGGATGGTCGGCGAGGTGCTCGCTACCTTCTCATCCCGTCGGTTCTTCGGGTATTCAGCGTTCGTAGTGGCGCTGCTCGCGTTCGCGGGCTTGTCGATGACGGTGTGGGCGCACCACATGTTCACCTTCGGGGTGCTGTCGAACAAGTATTTCGCGCTGACCTCGACTGCCCTGATCGTCCCGGCCGGCATTGAGTATTTCGATTTCCTGGCGACGCTATGGCGCGGCAGCCTGCGTTTCACCACCGCTTTTTTGTTCGCGCTTGGTTTCCTTGTGCAGTTTTTGGTCGGTGGGCTGACGGGGGTGATCTTGGCGTCCCCGCCGTTGGACTACGGTCTGAACATGTCGTATTTTGTGGTGGCGCACTTCCACTACACGATCTTCGCGGGCAGCGCGTTTGGCCTGTTCGCCGGCATCTACTACTGGTTTCCAAAGATCACAGGCACAATGCTGCGCGAGCGGCTGGGGAAGCTGCATTTTGTGTTGATGGTGCTCGGGACGAACGTGACGTTCTTTCCGATGTTCATCCTCGGCGCTGAGGGCATGACGCGCCGGATCGCGCGCTATCCCGCCTCAACTGGCTGGCAGGGGCTGAACATCCTCGAGACGGCGGGGTCGGCGGTAATTGCCCTGTCGGTGCTGGTCTTCATGGCGAACATGCTGGTTTCGTTGCGTGACCGGCACCCAGCGGGGGATGACCCTTGGGGGGCGCATACGCTGGAGTGGGCGACGAGCTCGCCGCCGCCGAGGCACAACTTCCGTGCGTTGCCGGCGATCCGTAGCTACGCGCCGCTGCTTGACCTGCGCGAAGCCCGCGAGGATGTGAACGTGTGAGGCGCGCTGCGATCGTGCTGCTCGCCTGGGGGCTGTGGCTGGGGGTGCTGACTGGCGCGCAGGCCGCCTTCGCTCCGAAACTGATCCAGTTCTCGATCCCTGCTGTGGCCGGCGCGGCGTGCCTGGCAGCTGGTCTGGTGGTGTGGGCGCTGGATGCGTGCCAGGCGCGGGGCGAGCGTCCGCGAGCGATCACCGACAGCTCGATCGCGACAGTCACGTTGGTGTTCGGGTTGGCGCTCGCGCTGCTGGGCGCGGGGTTCGGGCTGTGGCTGATCTTGATCGGAGCTGGCGTCTTCGCGCTCGGTCTCGGCGGCGTAATGCGCGAGCAGCGCGCTCGCTCGCGCACGCTGCGCAGGGAGGGATCGAGGTGAGCGCGCAGCCCTTGACGCTCTCGCGCCTGCTGGGCGACTGGACGGTAGACCCGCTGCTTTTGTGTGTGCTGTGCCTTGCCGCGGTGTTGTATGGGTGCGGTGCGATTCGCTGTCGTAAACGCTGGCCAGCGCGGCGCACGACGTCGTTCATGGCGGGCCTGTTCGTGGTGTCGTTGGCGTTGCTCTCGGGGATCGACGAGTACGCGGATGAGCTGCTGTCGATGCACGTCCTCGAGCACCTGCTGCTGATCCTGATCGCCCCGGTGCTGCTGTTGTGGGGGGCGCCGGTGCGCCTGGCGTTGAGCGCCTCCGGGCCCGCTCCTCGACGCGCGATCGCCGGGCTGCTGCGTAGCCGCGCGGTGCATATTTTGACACGGCCGGCGTGCGGGTTCGTGCTGTTCACGGTCGTGGTGCTCGGCACGCATCTGACGGGCGCCTATGAAGCGGCGTTGCGTAACCAGACGATCCATGCTTGTGAGCACGCCGCCTATTTTTGGTCGGGGCTGCTGTTCCTGGCGCCGCTGCTCGCAGCTGACCCGATCCCCCATCCGCCGGGCGCGATCGCGCGGTTCTCGTGGCTGATGGCCGCAATGGTCGTGATGGCGCTGCCGGCCGGCGTGTTCCTCTTCGACGGCCACGTTCACTATCAGTTCTATGTGGCGCCGGCATACGCCCTTCACACTTCGGCGCTGGCCGACCAGCGCACCGCTGGGATGCTGATGCTCGTGGGTGGCGGCGTCGTGATGGGCGTGCTGGCGATCGTGATCGCGATGGGCGCGATGCTCGCCGAAGAGCGACGCCAGAAGCGCCGTGACAGCTACGCCGACCAGCCCACGGTGAGCACCGCCGCCGGCCCCGCTGTTGCCGACCCTGCGAGGGAGCTGGCAGGCCTATGAGACGTCGGCTGATGGCCGTTGGGGCGGTGGTGTGCGGCGCACTAGGGCTCGTTGACTTCGCCGCCCACTGGAACGCGGATGCCAGCACCCCGGTGGCCTCTTCGACAACGGCGTCCTCGTCGTTGCTGGCACAAGGGCACGCTCTATTTGAGTCCTCGTGCGCGTCGTGTCATGGCCTGGGCGCCCAGGGCGACCGGGGTCGCGCTCCCAGCCTGCACGGTGTCGGCGCGCTGGCAGCCGACTTCTACCTGCAGACCGGCCGGATGCCGTTGCCGAGCCCCAAGGCACAGCCGCTGCGAACCAGCCCGGCGTTCTCGCAGAGCAAGATCAAGGCGCTCGTCGCTTACGTCGCGTCGTTCGGCGGGCCGGGCATCCCCACGGTGGCGCCCCGGCGGGGGTCGCTGGCGGAAGGACAGCGGCTGTTTGGGCTTGATTGCGCGGGCTGCCACTCGATCCAGGGGCAGGGCGGGATCGTGACGGGCGCGATCGTGCCGTCGCTGAACGAGGCGACACCGACACAGATCGGCGAGGCGGTGCGGATCGGCCCGTATGTGATGCCCCGCTTCGGTGAAGGCGAGCTCTCCACAGCACAGGTGAACTCGCTCGCCAGCTACATCCAGAGCATCCAGCACCCCGACAATCTGGGTGGCTGGGGGATCGGGCGGATCGGCCCGATCCCCGAGGGGATGGTTGCCTGGCTGCTTGCAGCCGCGGCGCTGCTTTTGATCGCAAGGCTGCTCGGGGAGCGCACGACCGACCAGCACAGCCCGCCAGTGCAGACAGGCAGGGGCGACATATGAGTCGTCTGTGGAAGGCGGTCGTAGTGTTCGTGGTGTGGCGTAGCGGAGGGCTGCATGCCCGCCGCCAGCGGCGCGAGGTGGACCCGTCTGAGCGGCATGCGGGTGCGCCCGCGTGGGCGGAGCGGCTGATCGTCGCTCTGTTGTTAGCGGTGCCGGTGGCGGCACTGGCGTTCGTCGGCCTGTTCGTGCTTGACCCGAACACGCAGCTACTGGGCCTCGCGCTCGGCACGACGCTGGCATTGGTTGCCTGCGCGCTGGTGCTCGCGGGTCGCTGGCTGGTGCCGCAGGAGACGAAGGTCGAGCAGCGCCCCCGACTCGCCGACCCAGACGCGACCCGCGAGGTAGTCGAGCGCGTTGGCGAGGGTGGGGAGGGCATCACGCGCCGCCGTCTGCTGACCGGCGCCGCGGGAGTCGCGGGCGCCGGGCTGACGGCGGCGATGGTGATCCCGGTGGCGGCGCTCGGCCCTGGCCTCGAAGACCAGCTGCGGCGCACCCCTTGGCGGGCGGGGCGCGCGCTCGTGGACGAGCAAGGCAAGCCGATCCTCGCCGCCGACATCATCGAACGGAGCTTTCAGACTGCGTTTCCCGAGGACGCCGATCAGGAGGACCTGGGCTCCCCAGTCGTGGTCGTGCGCGTTGACCCCGCGACGCTGAAGCTGCCCACCGAGCGGGCCAGCTGGGCACCGGAAGGCATCCTTGCCTACTCGAAGATCTGCACCCATGCGGCGTGTGCGATCTCGCTGTTTCGTGACCCTTTGAGCCCGTCCACGGAGTCGCGTGGGCCGGCGCTGGTGTGTCCGTGCCACTACTCGACGTTCGATGTGCTGGACGGCGGCAGCGTCGAGTTCGGCCCCGCCGGACGGCCGCTGCCGCAACTGCCATTGCAGATCGACGCTGCTGGCGTGCTGCGCGCCGCCGGGCCGATGTCCGGGCCGGTCGGCCCCTCGTGGTGGGGAGACTCGAAGTGAGCCGTGCCGGCAGGGAAGCGCGGCCGGTGAACGCGGTGGCGTTCGTGGATGAGCGGCTGGGCGCCGCCCGTGGGATGCGGTGGCTGATGGACTACGTGTTCCCCGACCACTGGAGCTTCCTGCTCGGGGAGATTGCGCTGTACTCGTTCATCGTGCTGATCCTCACCGGCACTTTCCTGGCGCTGTTCTTCGACCCGGACACGACGCAGGCCGTCTACCACGGCAGCTATCAGGCGCTGCAGGGCGAGAGCGTCTCCGATGCCTACGCCTCGGCGTTGCACATTTCGTTCAACGTTTCGGGTGGCCTGCTCGCCCGCCAGGTTCACCATTGGGCGGCGCTGGTGTTCGTCGCGGCGATCACGCTCCATTTGCTGCGGATCGTTTTCACCGGCGCGTTTCGTAAGCCCCGCGATATCAACTACTTCATCGGCGTGACGCTGTTGGCGTTGGCGATCCTCGAGGGGTTCGCGGGCTACTCCTTGCCCGACGATCTGCTTTCGGGCATGGGCCTGGCGATCGCGTGGGCGGTGGCAATGTCGCTCCCTCTGGTTGGCGGCCCGTTCGCCACGGCGTTGTGGGGCGGACGGTTTCCTGGGTCGACGGCGTTTGAGTCGCGACTATTCATCGCGCATGTGTTCATCATCCCGGCGATCCTTGGGGCGCTGATCGCGGCGCATTTGGCGATCATCATGCGCCAGCGCCATTCGCAGTTCCCCGGCCCCGGCCGCCGCGAGGAGAACGTTGTCGGCACCCCGATGTGGCCGGGTTATTCACTGCGCTCGCTTGGCCTGTTCGCGGCGGTCGCGGCGGTGCTGGTGCTGATGGGCGGGCTGATCCAGATCAACCCGGTGTGGCTGTGGGGGCCCTACCACCCCTATATCGGCACCAACGGCGCGCAGCCGGACTGGTATCTGGGCTGGTTGATCGGCGCGCTGCGGTTGATGCCGAACCTGGAGATCCACGTCTTCGGGCACACGCTCGTACCGAACCCGTTTTTCGGCGGGGTGTTGTTCCCCGGCCTCGTGTTCGGCCTTTTGTATGCGCTGCCGTGGCTTGACCGGCGCTTCATCAGCAAGGATTACCGTCGCCACGACCTGCTCGAGCGTCCGCGCGATAATCCGCGCCGCAGCGCGCTCGCGGCGGCTGTGCTCAGCGCAGTGGCGGTGGTGTTCGCCGCCGGGTCGGCGGACAGGCTGTTCTTCCAGTTCGGGTTTGGCTATGAAGGTTCGGTCTGGTTCTTCCGCGGCGCGTTCCTGGTCGTGCCTGCCGTCGTGTTCGTGGCGACGAAACGGGTGTGCCTGGGGCTCGTGCGGGAGCGCGAGCACCCGCTACGGGGCTGGAGCGGGCAGGTGGTGGTCCGCAACCGCAGCGGCGGCTATGACGCGGCTCGTAAATGACGGAGGGCGCGGGGTGGAGCTCGGGGCTAGCGCTTCTTGCTCTCGACGGCTCTTTGGAGCTGCGCCTTGTTCATACGGGAACGGCCTTTGACGCCGAGGCCGCGGGCCTCCTGGTAAAGCTGTTCGCGGGTACGTCCGCGTGGCCCTGGTTTGCCGGAGCGAAGGCCGCCGCGACGGCCGGAGGAGATGTCGTTGGTGGACGTGCGCGAGCTGGTTTGCGATTCGCCGCTGCGGGCACGCTCCTTGTTGACGGTGCGCGCCGCGATCTCCTCGGCACGTTTGAGCGAGGCGCCCTGTTCGCGCTCGCTGTCCTTGATGTGCTCATACTGGCGCTCGCGCTTGCTGCCTTTTTTGACACCACGGGGCGGCATTTTCATCGACCTCCGATCAGCGGCTCATACTGCGGCGGATGTGAGCGCCGAGGTGGCGCTTTCGCTGTCGTTGAAGTGGGGCAGGACTTCGTTGGCGTAGGTCTCGAAGAAGCGCTCTTGGTCTGGGCCGATCTGCTGGATGTAGAGCTCGTCGAAGCCCGCGTCCTCGTAGCGTTTGATGGCCTGCAGGTGCAGGTCGAGGTCTGGCCCGCACGGTACGGCTTCGGCCACCATGTCCTCGCTGATGAGCTCCGATGCCTGCTCGAAGTGTGCGGGAGTCGGCAAGATCTGCGCGAGCTCGCCGGGCAGCTGCTCGTTGGGCCATAGCCGGTGCGCGGTGGCACGCGCCTGGGCCTCCTCGGGCGCCCAGCAGACCTTCATCCCACCGGCGACCGGGCGTGGCTCGTCGGTGGCGTCGCGGAAGCGCTGCACTTCTTGCTTATCGGGTTGGACGGTGCAGTACCCGTCGCCGATCTTGGCGGCTAGCTTTGTGGCCTTGGGGCCAAACCCGGAGATGAGGATCGGCGGTGTCCGCTCGGGTAGGTCGTAGATGCGGGCGTTTTCCACTTGGTAGTGGTATCCGCGGTGGCTTTGCATCCCGCCTTGCCAGAGTGTGCGGATCACCTGCACAGCCTCCTCGAGCATCTCAAGCCGCTGATCGGCCTGCGGCCAGTGGTCGCCGAGGATGTGCTCGTTGAGCGCCTCGCCGCTGCCGAGCCCGAGCGCGAAACGGCCCTCCAACAGGACCGCACAGGTCGCGGCGGCCTGCGCGACGACCGCTGGGTGGATACGCACGGTCGGGCAGGTGACGGCGGTCGTGATATTCATCGTAGAGGTGGCCTGGGCGAGCGCGCCGATCGTGGACCAAACGAAACCGCTGTGCCCCTGCTGATCGTTCCAGGGGTGGTAGTGGTCGGAGATCCACAGCCCTTGGAAGCCGGCGTCCTCTGCCATGCGCGCCTGTGTGATGAGCTCGCGCGGGCCAAACTCCTCGCTTGACAAGAAATAGCCGATTCTCATTGGGCTGGCCTCCTTCGGGGCTCGCTGGGCTGAACGGGTGCGCTGGGGTTTTCATACCCGAACTCGCCAGGATCAATCGGGGCGGTGACGCCGCGATGCGGGGTGCTCGTAACGCGGCTGGCCCGAGGAGGCACCAGCCGGGGCAGGTCCCCGACGAAGCGGCGCGCATCGGCGGCGACGCCCGCGCTGATGGCGAGGGTGATCGTGAGCGCAGCAGCGAGACTGAGAGGAACGATCGCCGCTGAAGGAAGCTAGCTACCGTTGACGGGTATGCCGGACTCGCAGAGCGCGCAGGGCGAGACCCGCCACGAGACTCAGCTCGAGCGCCTTGACCGCAACCTCGAGGAGCTCACCGGCGAGCTGCGCGTAGTCGTCACCGGCGTGCAGGTTCTCTTTGCGTTTCTCTTGATCGTGCCTTTCAACACTGGGTTCGCACACGTCGGGCATTTCGAGCGCACCGTGTATTTCGTGACGTTGGTGCTGGCAGCGCTTGCGGCGGTATGCACGATCGCCCCCTCGGCTGCGCATCGATTCCTTTTTCGCCACGACGACAAGCATCACATTGTGTTCAGCTCAAACCGGGTGGTGATCGCTGGCCTTGTGTTTCTCGCCCTGGCAATGTGTGGCTGCCTGCTGCTCGTTACGACCAAGTTGTTCGGTGTGACGGCGGGCGTGCTGACGGCAGTGCTGGGGGCGCTTCCGTTCGCAGTGTTGTGGTTTGCGCTACCGCTCAGAAGGTTGAGGCTGCTCGATGAGCAGGACCGCGACTCCGAGGCGGGGGGAAGACACTGATGTTCTTTCTCACTCCGACTTGAGGCGTGTTGTCTGAGCTGCCTACGCATCGATTGAGACCGGCCAACCACCCGATCTTCGCTCGCGTCTATGCGAGAGTCGCTCAGGCGAGCGAGCGCCGTGGTGGCGCCGAGCATCGCCGCAAGCTGCTCGCGGGCCTGAGTGGCCGTGTCGTTGAGCTCGGCGCCGGCAGCGGAGCGAACTTCGCCCACTACCCGGCAGCGGTCAGCGAAGTCCTCGCCGTAGAGCCCGAGCCGTATCTGCGCCAGAGGGCTCAGCTCGCGGCAGCGACGGCAGCAATTGACATCAAGGTGGTGGCGGGTAGCGCGGATCTCCTACCTGGCGAGGAGGTCTCCTTTGACGCTGGCGTCGCCGCACTCGTACTTTGCACCGTTCCCAGTCAGCAGCGGGCCCTCGCGGAGCTGTTCCGGGTCATACGCCCGGCGGGCGAGTTGCGTTTCTATGAGCATGTCGTCAGCCATTCCAGACGGGAGGCCCGTTTTCAGCGCATCGCCGACGCGACCCTGTGGCCACGCCTCTCCGGCGGCTGTCATCTAGCTCGGGACACGGCCGCCGCGATCGAGCGGGCTGGGTTCACGATCGAGGCGTGCGAGCGCTTCCCGTTCAGTCCCACGCCCTGGCTCCCGGCTGATCCACACATACTTGGAACGGCGCGCCGGCCCTGACCCGCTCTTTGTGAAGCGGCTCTACGAGTGAACGCGAGCATCACCGGGACGCTGGGCCTTCGACCCCCCCCCGCAACCCGGGTTGGCATCGCCGACGCCCAGTGTCTGCGCGCAAGATTTCACGGCGCTTTAGGCAAGACGACTACGTTGCTGGGGATGAGGCTGAGACGTCCTGGGGGACTCGCTCATACACCGCTGCATGTCCAATGGCCCTTGGCGCTGCTCGTGCTGCTGGCTTTGGGGGCGCTTGCGGGTTGCGGTGAAAGCGCTCCCGCCTCCTCCGCGACGAGAACCTCATCCGCGGCTGCGGTCAATGTGTCTGCGACCTCCAAGCAGACCGCAGATGCAGTCGCCATGGTCTCAGGTACGCCGATTTCGACCGCGAGCTACGAGCACTGGCTGGCGGTCGATCGCGCGCTCGGCGCCGGTGCAACCGCGAGCCACAAGGCGCTCGGCTTTCTGATCAGCTCGACCTGGGTACGTCGCGAAGCAGCCGACCGCGGCCTCGCGGTCTCCGCAGCGCAAGTCAGCGCACGGCTGGCCCAGCTCAAGCGCCAGAGCTTCTCGCAGCCCGGCTCCCTGGCGCGCTTCCTCGCGAAATCGCGTGAGTCCGAAGCCGACCTGCTGGGACGTGTGAGGATCGAACTGCTCGAGTCGGCGGTCGTCGCAAAGATCACGGCTGGCGCAAGCCCCTCGCGGCACGCGAGCGTGCTCGCCAGCTTCCAGCGGACCTTCCAGCAGAGCTGGAAAAGTCGCACGACGTGCCGGGTCGGATACGTGATGGAAGATTGCTCTGAGTACCGCGGCAAGCCGGAAGCCCAGCTGGCCCCAACCCCCGGTGCCACGACGAGCGCCAAGCGATCCTCCAACACCCAGACTTCAAGCGCCGCCTCGAGCTCCTCGAGCGCCAGCGGTGAGGTCTACTCAACGCCCGGTGGCATGTCGATTGGGAGTCCAGCGTTCGAACGCAACGGCGCGATCCCAGCGCAGTACACCTGCGATGGTGCCGACACCAGTCCTCCGCTGGAATGGCAAAACGTGCCTGCGAAGGCGGCTGCGCTCGTGCTGTTCGTGATCGACGACAGCGCCACCGGTCCCGCGAGCGGCATCCGCTGGGTCGTCGGCGACATCAACCCGAACACCAAGGGTGTGGCGGCAGGGAAGACGCCGGAAGGCGGCATTGTCGGAGCCGACACGCAGGGTCGCAGCGGCTACGGCGGCATCTGTCCCGCAGGCGGCAAGACGAGCACGATCGAGTTCGTGCTCTACGCCCTCAAGAAGAAGATCCCGCTGTCGGCGAACTTCACGCCCGCGGTTGCTGAGAGCGAGTACGGCGCCGGCAAGGATCTGTTGGGCCCAGCCGCAGTCACCTATGCGGTCTATCACCGCTCCTGAGAGCACGGCCGCAGCGGGCTACGCTTTGAGTGAGCCCGCGATCGCGCGTCGAGTGCGTAGAGAGGAGCAAGAATGCTGTTCGGCAAGGAGCACGTGAAGCGCTATGTGGAGAGCGACGGTGCCGAGGGCCACGACTGGCAGGGGACCACTGTGCTGATCCTCACCACCCACGGGCGTCGCTCGGGAGAGCCGCGCAGCACGCCGCTGATCTACCAGCGCGACGGTGAGCGCTACCTGGTGGTCGCCTCCAAGGGCGGTGCCGACGAGCCGCCAGCGTGGTACTTGAATCTGCAGGCCGACCCCAACGTCGAGGTCCAAGTGTTGGGCGAGCGCTTTGCGGCCCAAGCCCACACGGCCGACGCGAGCGAGAAGCCAGCGCTGTGGCGCACGATGACCGCGGTCTGGCCAGCCTACGACGAATACCAGGAGAAGACCCCTCGCGTGATCCCGGTGGTCGTGCTCGAGCGCTCGCAATAGGGTTGGCGGTCCGCGAAGGGTCGCTCGATGGTGCCCGCGAAGCAAAGCTGGCAAGGTGTGTGCCGGTAGTTTCGATCACCGGGAAAGGGGACGAGCGATGGGCGCGTTGACGGTGGAGGGCGAGGTGGACCGCAAAGGCCACGCACGCGAGTTGTTCGCGCCGTTGCCGCGCCACTACGATCGCGTCGCGGCCGTCTTGAGTTTCGGCCAGGACCCGCGCTGGCGCAGCGCACTGGTCGCCGCGCTCGATGCGGCTCCCGGCGAGCGGGTGCTCGACGTGGCGACCGGCACGGGCCTCGTTGCGCAGGAGCTCGTGCGCCGCTACGGCTGCACGGTAGTTGGCTTGGATCAGAGCGCGGAGATGCTGAGCGGCGCGCGCGAGCGCCTGGCGCGCGATCCGCATCTCGCCGCGCGCATCTCGCTCCTGCAGGGCGAGGCCGAGCAGCTGCCGTTTGGCGCGCGCGAGTTCGATCACCTGACGTTCACATACCTGCTGCGCTACGTCGAGGACCCCGCGGCGACGCTGCGCGAGCTGGCGCGGGTCGTGCGTCCCGGGGGGCGCATCGCCTCGCTGGAGTTCGCCGTGCCTCCAAACCCACTCTGGCGTGAGGCGTGGCGAATCTACACGCACATCGGGCTACCACTGCTGGGGCGCGTGGTCTCGCGTGAGTGGGCGGCGGCCGGCAGCTTTCTGGCGCACAGCATCCCCGAGTTCTACGAGCGCTATCCGCTCGAGCGAGTCCTCGAGGAGTGGCGTGCAGCGGGGATCGAGGCGGTCCAGGCACGCCGCATGAGTCTCGGCGGCGGCGTCGTGATCTGGGGCACCCGCGGCCCGGCTGGCGATGGCTGAGCGCGCCGCCTCGCGGCGTCTGGAGCGCCCGGCGTTCTATGCGCTGCGGCCCGGTGGCTGGCGCGACCTCGTGACGCTGCTGCACCCGCCCTACACCGCGTGGAACCTGGCGAACGTCGCGATCGGCGCGTCGCTCGCGCCGCACCTCTACGGCAATCGCCTGCTGGCGGCGCTCGGCGCGTTCCTGCTGGCAGTCGGCATCTGCGCGCACGCGCTGGACGAGTTGAATGGCAGGCCGCTACAGACAAGCATCTCAAGCGGTGCGCTCGTGGCCCTGGCGGGTCTCTCGCTGGCCGGCGCCGTAGCGATCGGAGTGGTCGGGGCGGTGACGATCTCCCTCACGCTCCTGCCGTTTGTGCTGGTAGGAGCCTTCATC
Organism: Solirubrobacteraceae bacterium; assembly: GCA_036501715.1. Taxonomy (GTDB): domain Bacteria; phylum Actinomycetota; class Thermoleophilia; order Solirubrobacterales; family Solirubrobacteraceae; genus Palsa-744. The sequence continues at coordinate 115,070 of DASXZV010000040.1, forward strand.
GTCATGGCCTACAACCTGGAGTGGTTTGGCGGGCGCTTTCATACGACGTTCTGGCTAGCGGCGGCCTGGGGCGCGTTCCCGGCGCTGACGGGCTACTGGGTCAACTCCCAGACCTTGCGCGCGCCGGCGTTGCTGGCAGCGGCGGGCTGCTTCATGTTGACCGTTCTGCAGCGCCAGCTCAGCACCCCGGCGCGGGAGTTGCGCCGGCGGACGACCGCGCTGACCGGCGAGCAGCGCCTGAGCGACGGCTCAATCGTCGCGCTCGATGCCGCGCGGATCGCCGCGCCGCTCGAGGCCGCGCTGCGCGCGTGCGCGATCGGGGTCGTGCTGCTGGCCACTGGGATGGTGCTCGCGCGGCTGTGAGCCGCAAGCGCGCCGCGCCTGCTGTGATGCCAGAGCGATGAGCGCTCTGCCCCTGCTAGCGGTCCCGAACGTCTCCGAGGGCCGCGACCGCCGCAGCATCGACGCGATCGCGGCCGCGTTTACCGCCGAGGACCAGGCGCGGCTGCTCGACGTGCACGCAGACCTCGACCACCACCGCGCCGTCGTGAGCCTCGTCGGTTGGCCGGGTGCCCTCGCCGGCGCGCTGCTCGCGGGGGCGGCGGAGGCCGCGCGTCGTATCGATCTCGGCGCGGAGCGCGGAGCGCACCCGCACGTGGGAGCGCTGGACGTCGTCCCCGTGGTCTACCTGCAGGAGGCCGCGCGCGGGGCGGCCTGCGCCGAGGCGCTCCTCGCGGCACACAGGATCGGCAGCGAGCTGGAGGTGCCCGTGCTCCTCTACGGCGAGCTCGCCGGTGGCCGCACGCGCGCCGAGCTACGGCGCGGGGGTGTAAGGGGTTTGGGGGAGCAGCTGCGCCGCGGGGAGTTGCTTGTGGATTTCGGGCCGCGAGTGCCCCACCCGACCGCGGGGGTCACGCTCGTGGCGGCGCGTCCGCCGCTGGTCGCGTTCAACCTCGAGCTGGCGGCGCCCGCGGGTGTGCAGGACGCGCGCCGGATCGCCAGCCTGATCCGCGAAGGCGGTCCCGAGGGTCTACCGGGTCTGCGCGCGATCGGGATCGCCCTGCAGCGCGCCGACGGACCGGTAGCTCAGGTCTCGATGAACGTCGAGCGTCCCGCGCAGCTAGCACTGGCGGAGGTGGTCGCGGCGGTGGCTAGGCATGCGCGGCCCGCGCGCGCGGAGCTCGTCGGCCTGGCTCCGCGGGCCGCGCTGGAGCGCTTCCCGCCGGATCTGCCGATGCCGGGTTTCGATCCCGCGCGCCACGTGATCGAGAACGCACTAGGCTTGTAGCGATGGCCCAGACCAAGCGCAAGCGTCAGACCAAGCATCGTGGCAACGCGGCCGGCGTGGTCGAGTCCCGCGGTCGCACCGGCCGCCGTCCGACGGCGGCCGAGAAAAGCACCGCGGGTCGCGAAAAGGCGCAGAAGAAGGAGCTGCGCGAGCAGCGCTACGACCGCCCGCCCACGTGGCGCGGGGCGTTCTACCGGGCGCTGGCGGCGGCCGTGCTAATGGTTGCCGTGAGTCTCTTCGTGATCAGCAAAAAGCCGGCGCAGCTGATCCTGATCTTCCCAGTGGTCCTGGCGCTCTACGTACCGATTAGCTACTACACGGACATGTGGATGTACAAGCGGCGCATGCGCAAAAAGGCAGCCGAAGGGGCGGGCACGGGGTGAGCGCGCCGGGTGCGGCGGACGGGTCGGCACCGGACGCGCCGGATGGGTCGGTAGCGGCCGCGCCGCTTGACGTTCGCATGTTCACGGTGGGGCCGGTGCAGGAGAACGCCTACGTCGTGCGCGCGGAGGCCGGCAGTCGCCGGGCGCTGCTAGTCGACCCTGGGGACGAGCCGCAGCGCCTCCAAGAGGCTCTGCAGGCACTCGACGTGGAGGTCGAGGCGATCCTGATCACGCACTGCCACTTCGACCACATCGGAGCGGTGGCGCCGCTGGCGCGCGCGACGGGCGCGCCGGTCTACTGCCCGCAGATCGAGGCGCCGCTGCTGCGGGACATCATGGCCTGGACCCCACCGGGGTTCGGACCGTTTGAGAACTGGGAGCCAGAGCAGACGCTCACCGGCGGGGAGCGCCTGAAGCTCGCGGGGATCGATATCGAGGTGCTGTTCACCCCCGGCCACAGTCCCGGGCACCTGACGTACGCGATCGCTGCTGCGGTCGGCGAGGAGACGCCCCTGAGCGCCTCGGCGCTGCTCTCGGGCGATGTGCTCTTCCAGGGCTCGGTCGGTCGCACAGACCTGCCCGGTGGCGACTGGAGCGTGCTGGAGCGCTCGATCGGGACGCTCGTGGAGCGCTTTGCCGGCGAGACGACGATCTACCCGGGCCACATGGGCGTAACGACGGTAGGGCGGGAGCTGCAAAGCAACCCCTTCCTCGCCGAGCTTCGCACCCAGGTCGCGTGAGCGCTCCCAAGCTGAAGGCGCCGCGGGGCACGCACGATGTGCTGCCCGCACAGGCCGCGACGCGCGGACGCCTGGAGGAACAGGCGCGCTCGATCCTGGAGGGCGCCGGCTATGAGCGCATCGAGACACCCGCGTTCGAGGCGACGGAGCTGTTCGCGCGGGGGGTGGGCTCCTCGACGGACATCGTGCAGAAGGAGATGTACACCTTTGAGGACGGTTCCGGTCGCTCGCTGACGCTGCGCCCGGAGGGCACCGCGCCGGTCTGCCGGGCCTACGTGGAGCACGGGATGCACAAGCTGCGCCAGCCGGTGAAGCTCTGGTACCTATCTAGCTTCTTCCGCTACGAGCGCGCTCAGGCCGGACGCCAGCGGCAGTTCTGGCAGGTCGGGGCGGAGGCGCTTGGCTCGCACGAGCCAGCGGTGGACGCCGAGTCGATTGTGCTGCTGGCACAGTTGCTAGGAGAGATGGGTCTCGCCGGGGTGCGCCTGCGCCTTTCGAGCCTCGGAGGTCACGAGGCGCGTGCCGAGTATCGGGAGCGGCTACAGGGGCACCTACGCGCCAACGAAGCGAGCCTCGCAGAGGAGGTACGCGAGCGCATCGAGCTGAACCCGTTGCGCGCGTTCGATTCCGAACACGCGGGCACACGTGCAGTGATGGCGGACGCACCGCGGCTGCTCGACCACCTCAGCACGGAGGACGCGGAGCACTTCGCGGCGGTGCGCGAGCTACTGCGCGAGGCAGGCGTCGCACACGAGGTCGACACGACGCTGGTGCGCGGTCTGGACTACTACACGCGCACCGTCTTCGAGTTCACCTCTGAGGAGCTCGGCGCGCAGAGCGGGGTGGGCGGCGGCGGGCGCTACGACGGCCTGGTGGGGCAGCTCGGCGGCCCGGCGACGCCCGGCATGGGGTGGGCTGCGGGCATCGAGCGCATCCTGCTGGCCGGGCAGGCGCCGGCGGCCGGCAAACCAGAGATCGACCTGTACGTCGCGTTCGAGGGCAAACAGCTGGGCGCCGCGGCCTTTCGGGTCATGCAGGAGGCACGCGGCGCCGGCCTCACGGCGCAGATGGAGCTGGCGGGGCGCTCCTTGAAGAACCAGCTCGGTCAGGCCGGCCGCCTCGGCGCGCGCTACGTGGCGATCGTAGGCGGCGGCGACGGGCCCGGAGAGACAGTGCTCAAGGACATGCAGGGTGGGGAACAGGGCACCGTCGCGAGTGAGACCGTGGTGCACGCGGTCCTGCGCGGCTTGCGCGACCTCTAGAAGCGCCCACCCCACCGTCCAACGCCACTTGCCGCGCTCAACTCGCGCGTGCGATATGCCGAAGGAGGGGTCAATGGCCCAGATCTCGCGCCCATTTCAGGTCGTCCTCGCGGCGTTTGCGTTGCTCGTGCTCGTCTGGTTCTTTGCGCTGCACCGGCCCACCAGCACAACTTCTAGCCCCACACTCGTCGCGAACTCGCCGGCGAGTACCCATAGGAGCGTCTCCTCTGCGGCCGCACGGCACGCGGCCGCGCGCCGCGCCGCTCATACCGCTGCTTCCGATCATGCGACGCACACCGCCGCCACGAAGGGCAACGCCGCGCACGCCGGCCAGCAAGCCGGCAAGTCGGCACATACACGCTCCGCGGCCGCCGGCCAGCATCACGTAACGACATCGTCTGCCGCTCACGCCGCGACCTTGCACGCTGGCGCGGCGTCGTCCGCCAGCCATACCGGCACCTCGCACGCAGCCGCGAAGCCCTCTGCCTCCCATGTCGCCGCGACACCGCGCGGCTCTCAGCCTGCGCAGCACGGCTCCGCCGGGGCGCCGAAAACCCCCAGCACGCCCGCCATGCAGGCCACCGTCGCCGCCGAGCTCAAGCGGGGCAAGGTCGTGTTGCTGCTGTTCTGGAACCACAACTCCAGCAGCGACAACCTTGTGCGCCAGCAAGTCCAGGACGTTGCCCGCAAGCTCGGTCACCGGGTCGTGGTACACACGGCCTCAGCCAGCCAGGTCGGATCGTTTGGGTCGATCACCCGCGACATCCAGGTCTACCAGACCCCGACGCTGCTGATCGTCAACCCGAAAGCCCAGGTCACCACGGTGACCGGCTACACCGACGCCTACGCGCTCGAACAGACAATCCGCGAAGCCCGCGGGTAGCTGGCTCTAAACTCGGCGGCGTGCTCGCCGAGGAGCTTTTCGCGAACCATCTGCAGCGTCCCCTGGGGCGCGGACACACGCCTGCCGACGCCTTCACCGGCGCCGCCGGCGGTGCGGCCTGCGGCGATCTGGTGCGCATCTCCGTGGCGCTCGACCCCGACAGCCACGACGCGCGCATCCTCGACGTCGGCTTCGACGCCTCGGGCTGCGGCGCGGCCATCGCAGCCGGCAGCGCCACCGTGGCACTCGTGCGCGACCGGCCCCTGTTGCAGGCCGCGCGCATCGGCGCCGGGGAGATCGCTGCCGAGCTCGGTGGTCTGCACCCCGCCAAGCATCACGCTGCGGAGCTCGCCGCCGATGCCCTGCACCGCGCCCTTGGCGCCGGTGCCCGCGCGCGCGCCGCGCTGAGCGCGCCGGCGAGTGGGAGTGAGCGGACCCTGGTCGCGATGAGCGGCGGGGTCGACAGCGCCGTGGCGGCGCTGCTCGTCGCTCGCACCGGCCAGGACGTCGTCGGCGTCACGCTCGAGCTCTGGTCGGACCCCGAGAACGACGGCGATCGCAGCTGCTGCTCCGCGCAGGCCGTACGCGGCGCCCGTGCGCTCGCCCACAGCCAGGGGTTTCCTCACCTCTCGATCGACCTGCGCGCCGAGTTTCGTGCGGGCGTCGTGGAGCACTGGCTGGCCGACCACGCCCGCGGGCTGACCCCCAACCCCTGCGTTCGCTGTAACGGCGACGTGCGGCTGGACGCCATGCTCGAGCTGGCCGGCCGCCTGGGGGCCGAGTGGCTGGCCACCGGGCACTACGCCCGCGTGCACCATCAGCTGGGCGAGGATGCGCCGCTGCTGCGCATGGCGCTCGACCCCGTCAAGGACCAGAGCTACGTCCTCGCCGGCCTCGCCCCAGCCTCGCTTGCGCGCCTGCACTTTCCACTCGGAGACATGACCAAGACAGAGGTCCGCCAACTCGCACAGGACGCCGGCCTGGCAGTCGCACGCAAGCCCGACTCCCAGGACCTATGTTTCCTGGCGGGGACGCGCTTGCCGCGCTTCCTGGAACGTCACGGCGCCCACGCCGAGCAGGATGCAGTGGGTGCGATGGCGACGGACGGGGCGCCGCCCGGGCCAGCGGAGGGCAGCATCGTCGATCGCGACGGGCGCCTGCTCGGCCGCCACCGCGGAGCGCGCGCGTTCACCATCGGCCAGCGCCACGGACTGGGAATCGGAGGGCGCGAGCCGCTCTACGTGCTGCGCACCGATCCCCACGAGAACATCGTTACCGTCGGTCCCCGCGAGGAGTTGCTGACGCGCACCGTCGCCGTACGCGACGTCACCCTGCGCCGGCCCGGCGCGCACGTCGACGCGATCAAGATCCGCTCGCGCGGACGTCGCCACCCCTGCCGGCTGATGGCCGACGCCGATCCCGGACGGCACGCCAGCGTCGAGGTCGAGCTGGCTGAGCAGATCGAACGCACGGCACCGGGACAGGTCGCATGCCTCTATGCCGGCGACGTCATCCTCGGCTATGGCACCGTCGCGACCTGAGCGAGCCCGGCACCATCCGGCGGACCCCTAAGATCATCCGACGATGACCTCGGACGAGATCCGCGAGCGCTACCTCTCCTTCTTTGCCGAGCGCGGCCATGAGCGGCTCGCCTCGGCCTCGCTGGTGCCCCCGGCCGGCGACCGCTCCGTGCTGCTGACGACGGCGGGCATGCAGCCCCTGAAGCCCTACTTCCTCGGCCGCGAGGACCCGCCGGCGTCGAAGCTGACGAGCTGCCAGAAGTGCTTCCGCACACCCGACATCGAGAAGGTCGGCTTGACGCTGAGGCACCTGACGTGCTTTGAGATGCTCGGCAACTTCTCGATCGGGGCGTACTTCAAGCAGGGGGCGATCGAACTGGCCTGGGAGCTATCGCGCGAAGTCTTCGGATTTCGCGAGCAGGACATCTGGGTGACGGTCTTCGCCGGCGATGACGCGCTGGGACTGGGAGCCGACGAGGAGGCGATCGAGCTGTGGCAGGCCGTCGGCATCCCGCGCGAGCGGATCGTCGGCTGTCCCCGCTCGGAGAACTTCTGGGAAGCCGGCCCAATCGGGCCGAGCGGCCCGTGCTCTGAGCTCTATCTCGACCGCGGTCTGCAGTTCGGCGCGGCCGAGGACCTGCCGGGCGGTGAGAACGAGCGCTTCCTGGAGTTCTGGAATCTCGTCTTCATGCAGTACAACCAGGACCCCCACGACCACCTCGACCCGCTGCCCGCCAACAACATCGACACCGGTCTCGGGCTCAACCGCATGGCGGCGATCCTGCAAGGCAAGGAGTCGGTCTTCGAGACAGATCAGTTCCAGCCGCTGATCGACTTGGGGCAGGAGCTCAGCGGTCGGACCTACGGTGAGGAGCTCACCAGCGATCGCGCGCTGCGCATCCTCGCCGACCACACGCGCGGCATGTCGTTCTTGATCGCCGACGGCGTCGTGCCCTCCAATGAGGAACGCGGCTATGTCCTGCGCCGCGTCATGCGCCGCGCGATCTTGCAGGGTCGTGGCTTGGGCATGGAGGGCGGCTTCCTCGTGCGCTACGCGCAGGTCGTGCGTGAGCTGATGGGCGGCGCCTATCCCGAGTTGCACGAGCAGCGCGATGCGATCGAGAAGTGGCTCGCGGCCGAGGAGGAGAGCTTCGGGCGCACCCTCGAGCAGGGCACCGGGCTGCTGGGGGAGCTGATCGAGCGCGCCCGCGAGGCCGGTGCTGAGGGGATCGCCGCGAGCGACGCCTTCACGCTGCACGACACCTATGGCTTTCCCTTCGACCTGACCCGTGAGATCGTCGCCGAACAAGGGCTCGGAGTGGATGCAGCGGGCTTCGAGGGACTGATGGAGGAGCAGCGTGCTCGTGCCCGGGCCGCCGCCGGTGGCGGCGAGGAGGCAGGCGCGACTGGGCAGGACCCCCGCGAGCGGGCGCGCGAGCTCGCCGCCGCCGGTGCGCAGACGCGCTTCACCGGCTATGAGACCGAGAGCCAGCACACGACCGTCGCCGCGGTCGCGCAGGAGGACGGCCACTATCTGGTCAAGCTCGCCGAGTCGCCCTTCTACGCCGCCGGTGGCGGACAGGTATCGGACGCCGGCGTGATCGAGTGCGAGCACGGCGAGTGCCGTGCTCGCGTGGAGGGCGTCTTTCGGCTCGGCGATGACCAGGCGCTCGCCGTCGTGCTCGAGCGGGGCTCGCTGAGCCCCGAGCAGCCCGTGTTTGCGCGCGTCGATCATGCCGCCCGCCATGCGACTGAGGCCAACCACACCGCGACGCACCTGCTGCACGCCGCCCTGCGTGGCCGTCTGGGGGCCCATGTCCGCCAGGCCGGCTCCTACGTGGGTCCGGACAAGCTGCGGTTCGATTTCAGCCACTCCGCGGCGCTCAGCGATCAAGAGCTGCGCGACGTCGAGGATCAGGTAAACGCCTGGATCCTGGCAAACGATCCGGTGCGGCCGATCTCCACGACACTCCAAGAGGCCAAGGGCCTCGGTGCGATGGCGCTTTTCGGCGAGAAGTACGGCGATGTCGTGCGCATGGTCCAGATCGGGGAGGGGGAGTACTCGCGCGAGCTCTGTGGTGGCACGCATGTGCGCGCTACCGCCGAGATTGGCCTCTTCCACATTCAGAGCGAGACATCCAGTGCCGCCAACGTGCGCCGCATCGAGGCGCTGACCGGGCCCGCGGCCGTGCAGCTGATGCGCGAGCACGATGTCTGGCTCGAGGAGATCGCGAGCACCCTGCGCACACGTCCCGAAGGCGCCCCGGCAGCGGTGCGCGAACGCGAGCTCGAGCGCCGGCGCCTGGAGAAGCAGCTACGCAGCGCCGGCGGCGCAGCCGCTGGCGGTGGGGCCGTGGACATCGAGGCGCTCGCCGCCGCCGCCACTGAGTTCGCGGGCGCGCGCGTGCTGAGCGCGACCGTCGAGGTCGCCGATCCAAAGGCGCTCCCCGAGCTCGTCGACCGCCTGCGGGGCAAGCTCCCCGAGGATGCCGCAATCGTGCTTGGAGGCACCCTCGATGGCCGCGTGCACCTGATCGTCGGCGTTGCCCCGGCGCTCGTCGCGCGTGGTGTCAAAGCCGGCGCCGTCGTCAAGGCCGCCGCAGCCGTTGTCGGCGGAGGTGGCGGTGGTCGAGACACGCTCGCGCAGGCCGGCGGTCGCGATCCGAGCAAGCTGGGGGAGGCACTCCTCGCAGCCACAGCCGCGATCGAGTCCGCGCTCACGCGGAGCCCAGCCGCGCATTGATGCGGGTGCTCGGCCTGGACTACGGGAGCGCCCGCTGCGGCTGTGCGGTCAGCGACGCCAGCGGGACACTGGTCACGCCGATCGAGACGATCCCACAGCCCGCGCAGCGACGCGGGCTGGACGCGCTACTTGCGCTTGTTGTGGCACGCGAGGTACAGCACGTCGTCGTTGGTCTGCCACTTGGGCTCAGCGGCGAGGACAGCGCCCAGACGCGCGAGACCAGACGCTTTGCACAGCGCCTCGCTGGCCGTCTTGGCGAGGACGTGCCGGTCGAGCTCTACGACGAGCGCTTCACCACGCGCATGGCCCAACGCATGCAAGGCGCCACCACGGCCGAGGATTCGCGTGCGGCCGCCCACATGCTCGAGGGTTGGCTGGCCGCGCGCGAGCGCGAGCATCCCGCCGCCATCTAGGGTGAACCGGATGTCCCGCGGCAACGGCCAGCAGCGCACCAGCGAGGACCGCGAACGCGCGCGCGCCGAGCGCGAACGGCGTCGCGGCGCCGCTGGGGATGGGCCCGCCACTGAGAGTTCGGCGCCACCCAACCTCGCAACACCGGAAGCACCCTCCGCGGCCGCCCCGCCTCCCGAGACCCAGGGGGCTCCTGAGGCCCAGTTGGCGTCTGAGGCCCAGTTGGCTTCTGAGGTCCTTCCGGCGTCCGAGGCCCCGCCGGCGTCCGAAGCCCAGCCGGCTCCCGAGCTCCAGCCGGCCCGCTCCGGTGAGTCGCTGTACCCGATCGCGACAAAGCTGCCGGCTCCAGCGCCGCTGCCGGAGCGCATCGCTACCCCCAATATCGCGCTGGCGAGTCTGTCCAGGCGAAAGCGCGGTCGCTGGCCCGCCCGGATTGGTGTCGGCCTGCTGCTGGCGCTGGTGGTTGCGATCCTCGGGGTGATCCTGGTGGTCGTGCTCGGACACATCAAATCCAAGCCCAAGCCGGCGCCGCCGATCGCGATCGTCAAGGTCGTGATCCCCGAGGGAGAGACACGTGCGCAGATCGCGCAGATCGCCTCCGCGCGAGGGCTGACGGGCAGCTATCTGAAGTCCTCGCGGCACTCCCCCTTGCTGGACCCGACTCACTACGGCGCGCCGCGCGGCACCCCTGATCTCGAAGGCTTTCTGTTCCCGGCTACCTATGAAATGTACGCCGGCGCCTCTGTCAGCAGGCTCGTCGCGGCGCAGCTCACTGCATTTCACGAAGACTTCGGAGAAGCAGAGACGCGGCGGGCCCGTGCACTGCACATCACTCCCTACCAGTTACTGGTCGTCGCTTCGATGGTCGAACGCGAGGCGCTGCTCGAGCACGACCGCGCGCGCGTGGCGGCGGTCATCTACAACCGCCTGCGCCTGGGGATGCCGCTGGGCATCGACTCGACGATTCGCTACGCGCTGCACGACTACTCAAAGCCGTTGACCGAGGCGCAGCTGCGGATCGACTCGCCCTACAACACCCGCTTGCACCACGGCCTGCCGCCGACACCGATCAGCAACCCCGGCCTGGCGTCGATCGCGGCCGCGGCGCATCCCGCGCACGTGTCCTACCTCTACTACGTCAACGGCGCCGACGGTTGTGGCGAGCTCGTGTTCTCCACAAGCTACGCGCAGTTCGAACGCAACGCGGCGGCCTACCAGCAGGCGCTGGCCCGCAACGGCGGGCGCGTCCCAAGTTGCCGGAGGCGGTAGCGGTGACGCCCGGGCCAGAAGCAGTGGGGCAGGAAGTGGGAGGCCGGGAGGCGGTCGGGTGGGATTCAGCGCGACCCGCTGTGCACCTGGGTGTCATCGGATGGCCCGTCGCGCACAGCCGCTCGCCGGCCATGCACAACGCCGCGCTGGCCGCGGTCGGCCTGGAGGACTGGAGCTACCAGCGGCTGCCGCTGCCCCCTGAGCTGTTCATGCAGACCACACGCGCGCTGGGCGCCGCGGGTTTCCGCGGGGCGAACGTGACGATCCCCCACAAGCACGCGGCCCTCACACTGGCCGACAGCGCCAGCGCGGCGGCGCACGCGATTGGGGCCGCCAATACGCTCAGCTTCGCCGCGGATGGAACGATCGCGGCGGAGAACACCGATGCTCCCGGCCTGATCGCGGCGATGCAGCACCCACCGCGGGGTCTCAGCGCGCTCGTGCTCGGCGCCGGCGGTAGCGCACGCGCGGCGGTCTGGGCGCTGCTCGACGCCGGTGCGCGCGAGGTCTCCGTCTGGAATCGCACCGCCGCCCGCGCCGAGGAACTAGCGCTCGCGCTGGGCGCGCGAGCGGTGCCGCGCCCCGAGGCCGCGGACATCCTCGTCAACTGCACCGCGGTCGGCCTGCTCGCAACGGACGGCCACCAGGGGCTCCCGGCGCTCAACCAACTGGGCCTGACACTCGATCTGGTCGGTAGATACTCCTATGTCATCGACCTGGTCTACCGAGAAGGCGTCACGCCCCTGCTGCTCGCCGCCCGCGAGCAGGCGGTGCCGACGCTCGACGGCCTGGAGATACTGGTCGCCCAAGGCGCGCTCAGCTTCGAGCTGTGGACGGGTCGCCCGGCGCCGATCGAGATCATGCGCAGCGCCGCTCGCCAGGCGCCCGCCGACGAATCCGACTGACTCCGGCTCCGCGAGGACCGCCACAGCCGGGCGCGGCCAGTCGCCGACTGCGCCCCCGATGCCGGTGGGAGTGGGATGAGCGCGCAGAGCTCTGGAAGTGGGCCCGACCTACACGAGATCTTCGGCATGGACGTCGGCGATGAGTCGTCCGTCGTAGTCGAGACCAGCGAGCAGGACACGGACGAGCGCGACGACACCGGGGCGCCCGCCGACTCCGAGCGCGTGAGCGGAGCGATCCATCACAGCGCGCCGGACGGCGTGGCCGCCCACGGTGGCCTCACCTCGCCGACCCGCAGGGGCTCCTCCTCGCGCTTCCTGACCGACGTGATCGTGGACATGGGCCTCGTCCCGCGCCAGCGCGTGGACGAGGCGATCGCGACCTCGCGCAGTACCGGGACGACGCCCGAGCGAGCGCTCGTCGAGGAAGGTGTGCTCAGCCACGACGGCCTCGCACGCGCGCTGGCCGAGCGCTACGGCCTCGATCACCTCGACCTCGGCGTCTTCTCCGTGGACATGGGCGCCGCCAACCTCGTCACGACCGCCGCCGCCAAGCGCTACCAAGCCGTGCCGGTCGCGTTCGTGGACAAGCGCACGCTGCTGGTCGCGATGACCGATCCCTCCAACGTGCTCGCGGTCGACGACATCGCGATCATGACCGGCTACGAGGTCCGCGTCGCGGTCGCCGCCCCCGAGGACATCCTCAGCTTGATCTCACGCCTCGATCGTCTCGAGGACGTCGTCGCCGAAGGCGGCGAGGGCGAAGGCTCGAGCGAACAGCAGGCCGAGGTCGTCGATCTGCACGAGACCGCCGACGACGCGCCGGTCATCAAGCTGGTCAACCAGATCGTGGCGCAGGCCGTTGAGCTGCACGCCTCCGACGTGCACCTCGCGCCAGACGGCAAGGAGACGCGCGTGCGCTTCCGCGTGGACGGTGTGCTGCAGGACATCACGACGGTCCCGCGGCGGATGGCCGCAGGAGTCGTCTCGCGCGTGAAGATCATGTCCGAACTGGACATCTCCGAGCGGCGCCTGCCCCAGGACGGCCGCGTCGGCTTGACCGTCGACGGGCGCCACGTCGACCTGCGCGTGGTCACGCTCCCGAGCGTGCACGGCGAGTCGATCGTGATGCGCATCCTCGACAAGGACTCCGTTGTGATGAACCTCGAGAAGCTCGGCATCGAGCAGGTCGAGCGCGAGCGCTTCGAAGAGGCCTTCCACCAGGCGCACGGCGCGGTGCTCGTGACCGGCCCGACGGGCTCGGGGAAGTCGACGACGCTATACGCCGCCCTGCAAGAGCTCAATACGCCGGAGAAGAACATCATCACCGTCGAGGACCCCGTCGAGTACCAGGTCGAGGGCATCACGCAGGTGCAGGTCTCCGCGAAGGCCGGGCTGACGTTCGCGACCGGCCTGCGCGCGATGGTGCGCGCGGACCCCGACGTGATCATGGTCGGGGAGATCCGCGACCACGAGACCGCGCAGATCGCGATCGAGTCGGCCCTGACGGGGCACCTCGTGCTCTCGACGCTGCACACCAACGACGCCCCCTCGGCGATCTCGCGCCTGATCGAGATGGGTATCGAGCCGTTCCTGGTCGCCTCGGCGCTCGACTGCGTCCTAGCCCAGCGCCTCGTGCGGATGCTGTGCGCGCACTGCAAGCAGCGCACGATCGTGCCCGCCGAGGTGCTGCGTCACAACGGCTACAAGGCGCTCGTGGACCTCGAGGCCTACGAGCCCGTCGGTTGCCGCCGCTGCGCCGGCTCGGGCTACCGCGGGCGCGCCGGTATCTACGAGGTGATGTCAGTCACCTCCGAGGTCCGGCGGCTGGCCCTGGAACGGCGCCCCGCTGAGGAGATCCGCGACGTGGCGGTGCGCGAGGGCATGCGCCGCCTGCGCGATGACGGTCTGGAGAAGGTCCGTCGCGGGCGCACCTCGATCGCCGAGATCGCGCGCGTACTGGGCAGCAACTAGGGCGCCCGCACCCCGCGCCGCGTGTGCTGGGAGGCCGCTGCGACAGTGCGGCTGGAAGCGCCACTAGAATTTTCGTCCACTGCGGCACGCGCTGCGCTTGGTGGGTGCTCCGCGGGTCGATGCGCGCAACGATGAGCATCGATTTCGCAGATCTACTGATGGAAGTGGTCTCGCGCCGCGCCTCGGATCTACACCTGAGCGCCGGGGCGCACCCCACCGTGCGCGTACGCGGGCGACTGACGCCGCTGGAGGACTATCCCGTCCTCTCGGGCACCGAAACGCGCGAGATCGTCTACTCGATCCTCAGCGGCGATCAGCGCCAGCGCCTGGAGACCGATTGGCAGATCGACTTTGCCTACTCGATCCCCGGTCACGCCCGCTTCCGTGTCAACGCCTACTACCAGCGCGGCGCGATCGGCGCGGCCTTCCGCCTGATCCCGTTCGGGCTCACCTCGATCGACGAGCTCGGGCTGCCGGCGGCCGTGCACGAGTTCACGCGCAGGCCACGCGGCTTCGTGCTCGTGACGGGCCCGACCGGGTCCGGCAAGTCCACCTCGCTCGCGGCGATGATCGACGAGATCAACTCCACGCGCGACGAGCACGTCATGACGATCGAGGATCCAATCGAGTTCCTGCACCCGCATAAGCGCTGTCTGGTCAACCAGCGCGAGCTCGGCTCCGACGCACAGAGCTTCGGCGACGCCCTCAAGGCCGCCCTACGCCAAGACCCCGATGTGATTCTGGTGGGGGAGATGCGCGACCTCGACACGATCTCCACCGCGCTGACCGCCGCGGAGACCGGGCACCTCGTGTTCGCCACCCTGCACACGCAGGACTCCGCGCAGACGATCGACCGCATCATCGACGTCTTCCCGCCCCACCAACAGGGCCAGGTGCGGGTGCAGCTCTCGGTCGCCCTGCAGGGGATCGTCACCCAGCAGCTGCTGCCGACCGCGGACGGCTCCGGCCGCGTGGCCGCCTGCGAGGTGCTGGTGCCCACACCGGCCATACGCAACCTGATCCGCGAGGGCAAGACCCACCAGATCTACTCGGTGCTGCAGACCGGCACCGCCCACGGCATGCAGACGATGGACGCCTCGCTGGCGACGCTCGTGCGTGCGGGCTCGATCTCCCAGAAGATGGCCGAATCGCGCTCCTCGACCCCCGACGAGCTGCGGCGCCTGCTGGGCGCCGGCTCGCTCGCGGCGTAGGCGCAGCGGATGAGCACCTACGTCTTCAAGGCGATGGACCTCGCCGGCGCCAAGGCGCGCGGGGAGGTCGAGGCCGACTCCAAGCAGGCGGTCTCCGACCAGCTCAAGTCACGCGGCCTGATCGTCCTCGAGATCGCCGACAAGCACGCCTCGCGCGAGATCGAGCTGAGCTTCCTCAAGAGCGTCAGCGCAGCCGACCTCGCGGTCTTCTCGCGCCAGCTCTCGACGATGATCACCTCCGGCATGAGCATCCTGCGCTCGCTGTACGTGCTCGAGGACCAGACCGAGAACAAGTTCATGAAGGAGACGATCGTCCAGGTGCGCAAGGACGTCGAGGCGGGCCTGCCGCTGAGCGACGCCATGGAACGCCACACGAAGGTCTTCAGCCCGCTGTTCGTCGCGATGACACGCGCGGGGGAGACCGGCGGGATGCTCGAGGAATCGCTGCTGCGCGTCGCCGACCAGCTCGAGAAAGACGCCTCGCTGCGCCGCCAGATCCGCTCGGCGATGATCTACCCGACGCTCGTACTCGTCTTCGCCGTCGGCGTGATGCTCGCACTCGTCGCGTTCCTGGTGCCGGTCTTCGAGAACGTCTTCAAGGAATTCGGCGGCGAACTACCCGCGATCACGAAGTTTTCGGTGCTGCTCTCGGAAATCGTCACCAAATACTTCTGGGCGATGGCGCTCGTGTTCGCCGCTGTCGTCGTCGCGTTCCTGAAGTGGAAGAGCAGCACCCGCGGTCGCCCGCAGTGGGACCGCTTCCGGCTACGCATCCCGATGAAGATCGGCACGATCGTCCAGGAGGTCGCCGTCGCGCGCTGGTCGCGCACGCTCTCCTCGCTCACCAGCGCCGGCGTGCCGCTGCTGCAGGCGCTCGAGATCACCGGCAAGACCGGCGGCAACATCGTCGTCGAGGAGGCGATGGAGGAGGTCATCACCTCCGTCAAGCGCGGTGGCACGATCGCCGCCCCGCTCACGAAAATCCCGGTCTTCCCAACGATGGTCACGCACATGGTCGGCGTCGGCGAGGAGACCGGCGCGCTGGACGCGATGCTTGACAAGATCGCCGACTTTTACGAGGACCGCGTCGACGCCTCGGTGAAGGCGCTCACGTCGATCATGGAGCCGATCATGATCATCGTGATCGGCAGCATCGTCGGCTTCATCGTGATCTCGATGTACATGCCGCTGTTCACGATCTACAACCACATCGAATAACGCCCCCGCGGGTGCTATTGGCGTGCCGGTGCGGAGCGCGCGCGCGTGTCTCGCCTCTCCACGAGCGAGGAGGCCTCTGACTGTCATCCTCGCTGGCCTAGAATACCTATTCTGAGTTCATGCTAGCCTGTGGTGGTGCCTCGCAAGCGCTCCCACCAGGCCAAGCTGATCCTGCAGGTCCTGCTTGACGCGCCTGAGGACGAGGCGTATGGGCTGGAGGTCGTCCGCGCTAGCGGCGTACCCGCGGGAACCGCCTACGCGATCCTCCGCCGCTTCGAAGACGAAGGGTTGCTCGACGGTCGCTGGGAGCAGATCGAGCCGCAGGACGAGGGCCGTCCGCCACGTCGCTACTACCGTCTCAACGGTGAGGGTCGGCGGGTCGCGCATCGCGAGACGGCTGCCCATCAACAGGCGTTGCGCCTGCTGATCCCGGGGTGGGGGGCCCAATGGCGCTGATCGTCGGCGCGGCGACGGTGCTGGGAGCGCTCGCGACCGTCCTCGGCGTGCTGATCGCGGTGCGGGGCCAGCGGCGCTCGGCTCGCGAGTCTCTAGGCGTCGCGCGGTTCAAATTCTCATACCGATATGCGGGATTGAGCGCTTCCCACCTCATGGTCCGCGCCGATGCTGCGCACACGCCGGCCAACCTGACTGTGGTGGACGGGGCAACCCACGCGGCATGGGTGGAATACGAGCGCGTCAGGGGCGAGATGTCCCCAGAGGGATTCGGACGGATCCTGGCCGAGCGGTATAGGAAAGACCAGCTAAAAACGACAGGCAAGGCGTCCTGGTCAATGCAAATCCGAATGAGGTGGCCGGCTCGCAAATTGCGTCCCGCCGTCAAGGCCAGCGTCCCGGTCTGGGCGATGGGGCTGATGTCCGCCGAGGATGCGCGTCGCTACGCATGGGAGTGGGGGGCACATCTCTGTCAGCTGATCGAAGAGGGAGAGTGCAAGCAGGCAAGGCGGGACCGCCGCGTGTTGGCACTCACAGCGGTTTTCCTGGCAGTGGCGCTGCGCGCGCGCCGGGTCCTCAGCGGGGTGCGCTGAGGGCTCTGGCAGAGCTCACCCAGAGACGCCGGCCGGGCCCCGGTCGACGAGCAGCTTGCCGCGGCGTACCGCCAGCGAGACAGCGCCGTCTAGCAGTTCAAGCACCTCGGTGCCCACCAGTTCGCGCCGCCAGCCCTGCAGGGTGCGTACCGCGGGCTCCTCGGTGCCCACGCGCACCGCGCCGACGATTGCCTGCAGGTCGGCACGCGCGGCGATCAACTCGTAGGCCAGGTCGGCTTCGCGGGCACGGGCGCGCACGAGCGCTTCGCAGAGCGCGACCAGCGGCGCATCCGCCTGGTCGGGTGCGACGGAGTGGCTCTGAGGCTCGAGCGGCTGCGGCGGCCGCTCGCTGCCCTTCTGCACCGCCTCCAGCACCTCTGCGCCACGGCGGCGCATGCTGCTCTGGGCGACCCCGCGGATCTGCTCGAGGGCGCCCGTGCTCGTGGGCCGGCGCTTGGCGATCTCGACGAGCACCGCGTCGGAGAGGATGCTCTGCACGGGCCGGTCGCCCGCGGCGGCGGTCCGCTCGCGCCACTGCACCAGCTCGCGCGCGACCCCCTGGCTGGCACCGTTCAGGCCGCGGATGCGCGGCAGGCGCGCGAAGACCGCGTCGAGGTCGCGCACGTCGCTCGAGCGCTCCAGCGCCGCGCACTCCTGTCGCGCCCACTCCAGGCGCCCCAGCGCCGCCAGGCGCCCCTGTAGCTCGGCCGCGAGCTCCAACAGGTGCACGACGTCCTCGCGGGCGTAGGTGAGCTGCTCCGCGGAGAGCGGTCGCGCATCCCAGCGCGTGAAGCTCGCGCTCTTGGAGACGCGCACGCCCAGCAGCTGCGTCAGCAGCGTGTCATAGGAGCACTGCGCCGGCAGACCCGCAAAGCCCGCCGCGACCTGCGTATCGAAGACGTTGCTCACCTCCGTCTCAAAGCGCCGGCGCACGAGCGCGACGTCCTGGCGGCCCGCGTGCACCACGAGCTCGACGGCGGGATCGGCGAGCACCGCGGCCAGCGGCGCTCCGTCGAGCTCCTCGCGCAGCGGATCGATCAACTCGATCCGCAGGCCAGCCGTCTCGTCGGGCACCGCGAGCTGCACCAGACACAGCAGCGTGCGGTAGCGACCCTCGCCCATGAACTCCGTGTCGAGCGCCAGACGTCCGCTGTCCCACGCCTGTGTCGCGAGCGACGCAAGCACACCGGGCTCGTCGAGCTCGCGCGTATGTGTTGCCCTGCGGCTCATGTCCTGCACACCCCGTTTCTGTGTCCCCGGCCGGTCGGCCGACTCGATCTCATAGGACCGCATGCTCCTCGAAGCTCGCGCCGACCGCGGCCGGCAGTCGCAGCTGGAAGCACGCGCCGGGAGGCTGCTCGGAGGTCAGCTCCAGCGATCCACCCATGCGCGAGGCCAGCTCGCGGCCGATCGCCAGGCCCAACCCGAAGCCGCTATGCCCGCCGGTTGCGCTGCCGCGCTGGAAGCGCTCGAAGATCAGCTCGCGCTCCGCGGGCGGGATCCCGGGCCCGCTGTCGCTGACCGCGATCTGCGCCCACGGCCCGCTCGCGAGCGTAACCAGCACGATGCGCGACCCTTCCGGGGCCAGGCGCAGCGCGTTGTCGAGCAGGATCCGCACGATGCGCGCCACCGCCCCGGGGTCGGCCTGCACCCAACACGGTCGCTGCGCCGGCTCGATGTCGATCGCCACGCGGCGCTCGGCCGCGGCGAGCTCGAATTCGGCGGCGACCGCACGGCAGATCTCGCCCAGCTCCAGCGGCTCGCTGCGCAGCTGCACCTCGGCGTCCAGGCGGCTGAGGTCGAGCAGGTCGGAAGCCAGCTGCGAGAGCCGCCGCGACTGCTCGCGCGCACGCGCCGTGCGCGCGCGAGCGTCCTCGAGGTCCAGATTGCCCGCGCTGAGATCGTCCTCCAACAGCTCCAAGGTGCCATCGAGTGAGGCCAGCGGCGTGCGCAGCTCGTGCGAGGCGGTCGCGACGAAGGCCCGGCGCGCCGCCTCCTGGCGGCGCAGGCGCGACTGCATCCGCGCGAACGCTCGCGCCAGCTCGCCGATCTCATCGTGGCGCCCATCCTGGGGCAGCGGGTTCGCGTCCGGCCCGCGGCGCTCGAGCTCGCGCGTCGCATCGCGCAGGCGCTCCAGACGCCGCAGCAGCGTCGTGGTCAGCCCGACGCCGAGCAGCAACGCGATCGCCAGCCCCGCGATCGCGCTCTCGATGAATGCCTTCTGCACGACGTCGAAGGCCGAGGCCACGTAGTCCAGGCGTCTGGTCAGCACGAGCACGTAGCGCTGGCCGGCGATATGCAGCGGATAGGCCACCACGAGATCGTTGCCCGCCAGCGTCTGGATGCGCCTGTGGGCGCGCAGCGCCCGACGCACCTGGCCGTAGTAGTCGGGCACGTTGAGATTAGTGCTCGCACCGGCATAGACGACGTCGAGCTGGCTATTCAGAAGCGTGACCGTCGCCTGCGAGCGGCGCCGCAGCGCGTTTGCCGCGTGTTCCACTTCCGCGGCCTGCGGTCGCCCCGTAGCGGGGTCCGCCGTGATCTCGCTGAACTCGGTG
The DNA here is from genome assembly GCA_036501715.1 of Solirubrobacteraceae bacterium. GTDB lineage: Bacteria > Actinomycetota > Thermoleophilia > Solirubrobacterales > Solirubrobacteraceae > Palsa-744. Next base: position 134,478 of record DASXZV010000040.1, read on the forward strand.
TGAGCCGCGTTGAGCGCCGTGATGACCGTCGATTCGCCATCCTGGCGCAGACGTTGCTCCAGCGGTGAGAGCAGCGCCAGCGCGGCCACCGCGAGCGTCACCGCGCTCGTCAGCAGCAGCGCTCCCAGCAGCCGTGGACGCAGGCCCATGCGACGCTCAGGGCTCCTGCTGGAAGCGGTAGCCCGCCCCGCGCACGGTCAGGATCAGCTGCGGCTGATCCGGGTGCTCCTCCAGCTTCTCGCGCAGGTGGCGAATGTGCACGTCGATCGCGCGCGGGTCGCGGTAGGCCGAGTCGCCCCAGATCGCGCGCAGCAGCTCCTGGCGGTTGAGCAGGCGCCCCGGCTCGGCCATCAACCGCGCCAGCAGCTCGAACTCCGAGAACGTCAGTCGCACGAGCTGCTCGCCGACCCTCACCTCGCGGCGGCTGCGGTCGAGCGTCACGCCGCTCGCGACGATCAGCTCGCGGCTGCTGGAGCGCGAGCCCGAGCGGCGCAAGACCGCGCGCACGCGACTACGCAGCTCGGCCAGGCCGAACGGCTTGGTCACGTAGTCATCGGCGCCGGCCTCCAGGCCCTGGACCGCGTCGGCCTCGGTGTCCAGCGCCGTCAGCATGATGATCGGCACCACATTGCGCCGCTCGCGCAGCGCGCGGCAGACCTCGTAGCCGTTCGGGCCCGCCCCCAGCGCGACGTCGAGCAGGATCACGTCGAAGGACTCCTGGTCGGCGCGCTCGATCGCCTCCGCGCCTGAGGCCAGCGCCTCCACCGTGTGCCCCTCGCGCGTGAAGGAGCGCGTGAGCGTCTCGCGTAGCGACGCCTCGTCATCGACGACGAGGATCTTCAAGGAGAGGGGCGCCTCGACGGTGCTCATGGGCTGCTTACGCTACACCTCACGGCAGTCTCCACAGCATCCCCGCGCGCGGCAGCCCCGCTTCCCGCGAGACATCGACGCCGTGTGCCTGCACCCAACGCGCCGGCGCAGTGCAGTCGGCGTCGGTCGGCGGCGAATGGCGCCCGCAGAGCGTGTCGAGGAAGGCGTAGCGCACCGCGCCGCTACGCGCCAGCGCGCGCAGGCGCGCGACCGGGGTGAAGACTTCTCCATTGAGCGTGCTCAGCACCAAGATCGGACGCGCGTCGCGCACGACCAGTTCGCCCATCTTGGTGCCCGAGTCAAACGCCGCCTCGTAGTAGGCCGCGCCCTGGTGGGCGCGCAAGTAGCTGCTCAGCGGTTCCAACTCGCCGCTGTGCAGTGCTCCCAGGCGCGTCGTGTCCGAGAGGTTTTCGTGCACGTCGCGCAGCGAGGAGGAGAGCGGGATCGCCAGCAGCGAGACGAGCGTGAGCGCGAGCACTCCCGCCGCGCGCAGGTCGGTCGGTCGCTCGACGGTCGCGCCGAGCGCCACGGCGCCGAGCGCCGCCGCGGCCGTGATCCACCACAGCGCGCTCGCGCCGAACAGGAGCGACTCGGCGTAGATCACCACCACCAGCAGCGTGCCCGTAAGGGCCACCATCCGCCAGCGCGCACGCCGCTCCGCGGCCCACGCCGCTCCGACGCCGAGCGTTGCGGCGACTGCCGGCGTAAAGCCCTCGGTGTAGCGCGGGTGCAGGCGCGCCATGTCGCTGAACAGCGCGATCCCGATCACCAGCCACAGCATCAGGGCACCGGCGAGCGCGAGCTGCAGTTGCTCTCGGCGCCGCGCGGGTTGCTCTGTGGGCGGGTCAGACCCGCTCGCCGGCGCTGTCCGGCGCCGCGCCGGCCTGCGCTCCCAGAGGAGTGCTCCGAGCAGTGCCGCGCCGAGCAGCAGGGCCGCCAGCACCTCCAGGCCCAGACGCTCGCCGGAGAGCGGCCCGATGCGCGCCAGCAGGCGCGTCGCCGAGGGCGGGACGATCGGGATCCCGTCGCGCTGCGCCTGCGTTCGCTCCGGGTAGTGGTGGCCCGGAATGTAGCCCGCCTGTGGGCCTTCGAGGGCCTTGCCTTCAAGGCGATCCAGGCCGTTGAAGACGAACGCCGCGTTCCAAGCGCTGCCATTGGTCGAGCCGTAGGCGTACGGTCGCTCGTGCGCCGGATAGAGCAGGGTGGCCGAAAGCCACGCCAGCGCCACCGCCACATACACCGCCCCGGCCAGCGCGATCTGCGCGGCCCGCCGCCGCCGGCGCCCCGGCAGCCCCAGCCACGCGAGCAGCGCGATCGGCGCGAGCGCCGGCAGCGACTCCAACAGCTTGACGTTGAAGGCCAGCCCCAGCGCCGCCGCGGCGCACAGCAGCCAGGCCGTGCGGCCGCTCTCCGCGGCGCGCACCGCACACAGCAGCGCGAGCACCGTGAGCGCCATCATGACCGCGTCCATCGTGTCGCTGCGCGCGGTGATCACCTCGATCGGCAGGACCGCCAGCGCGAGCCCCGCCGCCAGCCCGGCGCGCACGCCGAAGAGGCGCTTGACCGCCGCGAACAGGAGCGGCACGGCCAGCGTGCCCGCGAGCGCCTGGGGCAGCTTCAGCGCAGTCGAGCTCCAGCCGAAGAGCTTGACGCTGGCGACCTGCAGCCACAGGTCGACCGGCGGCTTGTCGATCGCGACCGCGCCCGAGGGCTCCACCGCGCCGAAGAAGAAGTTGTGCCAGGAGAGCGACATGCTGCGCACCGCGCCGTCGTAGAAGGGGTCGCTTACGACCGCTCCGAGGTGCGCTAGGCGCAGCCCCGCGGCCCCCAGCGTCAGCAGCGCCGCCGCGATCCAGCCGCCGCGCCAGGCGCCGCGCAGGGTCTGCAGGACCCACTGCGCGTCGCCCCCACGGGGCGTCGCGGCGCCGGTAACGCTAACCTCGCCGCCAATGGCGAAACATGAGGCCGAAGCGTGCATGCCCTGCCGGGGGACCGGGCGGGTGATCTCAAATCTGGGCGGCAAGCCGCAGGAGGTTACCTGCCCCTGGTGTGGCGGTGAGCGGTTACGCCTGACTGGCATTGACGCGCAGGCATCCTGGCTGGGCGAGGAGCGCGGCGGCGAGGGCGCCCCGCCGGCCGCCGCCGACTCTGACGCTTAGGGCGCGCACCATCTGTCCAAGCGACGCTTGCAGTATTCAAGCGTGTGGGACGCAAGCCGATGCTGGGGCTAACAGAGCCAGTGCCGAGGCGCCAGGGCAGAGTACCCAAAGGGTGCGTAGCAAAGCCGGCGACTCTCATATGACGACCACAGGTCGACCCAAGGGGGGCGCATCGCCATTATGAGGCGGTGGGGCCTGGGGCTGGCGCCCTATATCCGGATCCTAGGAGGATTCAATGTTGTATCGACTGCGCCAGCGCACCGAGGATGAGGGTGGTTTTACCCTTATCGAATTGCTGGTCGTTATCTTGATCATCGGCATTCTGGCCGCGATTGCGATTCCGGCGTTCTTGAGCCAGA
>DASXZV010000041.1:0-162911 GCA_036501715.1 Solirubrobacteraceae bacterium
AGGAGCTTCCGGGCGGTGATTTGAGGATCATGGCGACAGAGAAGGTTCGTGAGCGCATACAGGAGATCGGTGCGCGTGTTGTTGCCGATCACGGCGAGGCGCTCCAGATCCTGGCCGATCACGATCCCGAGTCTGCTCAGCTGAAGCTGAGTATCCAGTCGGCTAGCTCGCGATCAGACGCTTGGAGCGCAAGGCGCGACGCCCGAGGACATCGCGCAACCCATACGCGAAGCGTCGGAGCCCATCGGATAGCCGAGCCCTATAACCGGATCTCGATCCCCGAGGCAACAAACGCGGCTTCGACCCCCGTCGCTCCCGCTCTTTATTTACACACCGCTCCCCCGGCGGTTTGCAGGGCCGGGGTTTGGAAGTAAGGCGCGAATGAAGGCTTGGGTTGCACGGCGACGACGCGCTGCTCGTCTAGCCAGATGCGCTCGAAGGTGAGCGCGAGGAGCGCGCGCGGCGCAGGCGCTCTTCGAGGGCTGTGCGGTGCTCTGTTGCCGCTGTGGTTGCGGGGGACTTCGACACCGCCACGAGCCGCAGCCGTCAAACGTGAGGAGCCTAGCTCGATCGACTGGCGCGCGTCGCCCTTCTTCAGCTGAGGCAATCCGCGAGCGGGCCGGGCTGTTCGACCCAACGCCTGAGCAGTCCGAGGCGTTCTGGAGCGAGCACGAGCCGCACATGCTCCTCCCGACGACCAGCCGTAGGCCGGTGCCGGCGAACAAGCGTTGCGCCACGGCACATTTCGATCCCGACGACCGGTAAGAAGAGCTCACCCGCACCACCCCCAGCAGGACGCGAAGCCGAGGCCGCTCGCCGCGACTACCAGCGCCCGGGCGTCACGATCGAGCAGTTGGTCAATCTGGCCATAGCTCTACGGGCTTCTACAGATGCGCCATCGCCAGGGCCGATATAATGTCCAATCAGATCGCCAAATAGGCGGCCAATCTTAAGGCAAATATATCGCCAACTGTGTGGATGCTGACGAAAAGAGCAATCCGCCAAGCCGATCACGAGCAAAGGGAAGCCCATGCCGCAGCTTCGCTCCGCACCACAGGACGCGCATAGGAAAGCGGTTGAGTCCACGATCAAGGACGTGGTCGTATACATGCAGGAGGTCCTCGGACAGAAACTGGTCGCCTACATCGCCGGGGTATCCGATCCGCGAACGGTCGGTCGCTGGGCAGCCGGAGAGCGAGCACCGCGCGCAGAACACGAACAGCGGCTGCGCTGCGCCTACCAGACCTTCCAGCTCCTGCTCACCGAGGAGTCCCCCCACACCGTCCGAGCCTGGTTTCTCGGCCTGAACCCGCAGTTGGACGATGAGTCCCCCGCGCAAAGCATCCACGAGGGGAACTCCCGCGGAGTGCTCGTAGCAGCCAAGGCATTCCTTGCCGGGGGATGAGTGCCGCCGAGTCCAAAGATCGTCGAGGCACCAGCAAACGGTTTATGGCGCGTAAGCCGCTCACCTGACCCCCTCCGCTTCTCCGACCCGCTCCGCCCCGGCCTGCTTGAGGACCACGCTCGACGGATGCTTCGGAGAGACACTCTCCCGCTTCCGACCCGATCCCGGCCTCCGCACGATCGCCGACGAGGAGGGCTTCATGGCGCTCGGAGAGGTCCCGGCCGACTGGCGCCATCGGCGCCTAGCGGTGCGCATCACACCCGCCCCAACCGACGCCATGCCCACAATCCGCTTTCTCGACGTCGAGGCGGCTGCAACTCGGTCCATCCTCCGTGACGAACTCGGCAAGCTACTAGCGTTCTATGGGTACAGCGACCTCGACGTTCCCACGATCCGCGGGGGCGACCGCCGCATCACGAGATGGATCGGACGATGGGCTTACGAGCAACGCGACGCGCAGGGTCGCATGAAGTTCGCCGGTGTTCGGTACATGTCGCGGCTCTCATCGGAGTGGGAGTGTTGGGCGCTGTTCGAGAACGTCGCGCTCGACGAGCAGGAGAGGCGGCCCATTCCCCGTGACGATGCCGCGCTCTTGCGTATTGCTGACCTCTATAGCCTGACCGTCTTTTGACACCAGTCAAACAGATGCCGCGCCTCCGCTCACGCGCGTTTGGTTAGGCGAGCCAATCAGATTCGGGGGGCCTCGGAATGACACCGGCCCACGCGCCGAGCGGTGCCGTTGCTTGGCGCCGGTTGCCGGCGGATGGTGAGCGGTGTGTAAAGAGCGGGAGCGACGGGGGTCGAACCCGCGATTGTTGCCTCGCGGATTGAGATCCGGCTGTATGGCGCGTGAGCGCTGGCGGCTGATCGCGGGACTGGCTCAAGCGGTGCGCTGCGCGCCAAGCGCTCCAGGAGATCGCGGCCTTCTCCAAGATCGTGGGGTAGACCTCGATATCGCCGAAGCCTGCTCGCGGCGCCGCGAGCGCCGACTCTGTCTGCCGCCGGCTCAGTCCAGATCGGGGAGATGCTGGTACTCCACAATTGACCGGCCCTCCTCCGACGTTTCATCACGCGATCGTGCCGCAATGACCCCGATGGCCGCTGCGATGGCAGCACCCACACCACCCGAAACACCCACCGAGAGAGCCCTACCCACAGAGAACGGCTCTGCCCTCAGCAAGAGCGTGAGGACTCCGCCCACCACGACGATGGCGGCCACGTGGATGGCAAGCGAGCACGCAAAGGCCAGCGGTGGCACGTACACCCGAGTCGGCGGACCACCTGGGACGTAGGGAGCACCCGAGCGGCGCAGATACTCCCGGTTGAGCTGCTCGGCGGCCTCCACATTCCTCGCGGCTTGCCAGGTACGCCAGGTGCTGGCCAGAACGAGAGCCGCGAACCCGGCTACCGCCACTGCCTGCGGCGCTTCCGATCGTTTGAGTGAGTACATGGCGAACACGATTCCGGCTAGACCAAACGCCGCACCCAGCACGAGCCCAAAGCGGACCGAGGATCGCTTGAAACGACGCTGACGCTCCCGAGTAAAGGCGACCGCGTAGCGCGCAATGACGACGTCCTCGGCAGCTTCACCGCGCCGTACCAACCGTCTCGCACTCCGCTTTTCGGGGCCGTCCAGACCCGCCATCGCAGCCGCCAACTCTTGCGAGACGACCTCGCCCATCCCCGACCCCAGCCAAAGGCGCCATTTGTTCACCAGCGCAAATTATCGACTCCCTCGGTGTCGCGCACCCGTGGCATCGACCCGGCGCTCGGAACCCCGGCAGTCCCTTAGTGCGGCGAGGCGACAAACGCGGGGCAACCATCCAAATCGCTATTTGCAGGGATTTTCCACGGGAGCGACGGGGGGTCGGATCCTCGTTCGCACCCCATCGAGATCCGCACTCGAAGCGAGTCGGCTGATCGCTTCTCGATCGGGCGCTTCAGCAAATCGCGTGTAGCACTTGTGTTACGCTCTGATGAGCGACGACACGGGCAGAGGGTCACGATTGCCACCCACGTCAGTCCCCAATCATGTCCAAGACTCTCGACATCAGCTACTACGAAAAGCGCCGCCAAAGCTGGCTCGCGGACGAGGATACCCGCGCGGAGTACGAGCGAGCCCGGAGCGAGATCGAGCAGATCGATGCTGTCATCCGCTCACTGGACGCGCTGCGCGAGGACGCAGGGATGTCGAAGGCGGAGCTCGCACGGCGGGTGGGGCGCAACCCTGCCAGCATTAGACGCCTATTTACTGCCGAGCAGGCACGCCCAGAGCTACCGCTCATCATCTCGATAGCCAACGCGCTAGACGCCAGTATCGAGATCAAGCGCCGCCCACGCAGATCAAATGGCAAGCGCGCCGCCGTACGAGCCTGACCGGCTTCAATAACGGCCGCGCCGGTTCGTAGGCTGCGGCAATGGCGTGGGACGTCATCTTCTATGCCACCTCTGAGGGCTCCGTGCCGGGAGCGGATTTCCTCGACGGCTGCCCCGCAAAGATCCGAGGAACGATCCTGGCAGTGATCGATGCGGGTTGCGGCGGCCCCACCGCCCGCGTTCTCAGGGGGAGGCAAGTGGGAGGCCATGCACGGCGACATGGGCGGCTACCACGAGATCCGCGTCACCGGACCAGGCCGCGAGCAGTTCCGCCTCTTCTGCATGCTGGAGAACGCCGACACGCGCACGCTGACAGCGCGTGGCCTACGTGGGCCAGCTATCGCCGTCATCACCGGGATGCGCAAGAAAACCGCAACGGTCTTCAGCGACCGAGACTACGCCAAGGTTCGACAGCTTGGCAGCGAGCACATTGCGCACACCCCCCGACGCATCGCCAGCTAGGTTGGGGTGGCAAGAACTTTTCAGGCGGTCGGGCGCGCCAAGGCAATCACGCGTTCAAGCTCGCCGCCTCGAACGTACGAGTACTGAACCAGCCGTATCTGGTGGGCTCATCTACTTCGGGCACTTGCGCAACCGAAGCGTAGAGGACATCGCACAGGCGCTCGAACGCCTGACCCCCGAGGAGGAGCGTCTACAGGTCGCTCGCCAGCTCCGAGTCACTGGAAATGTCGCCTGGCGCAAGCACGCGTGGCTACAAACCTCCATCACCTTGTTTGCGATCGGCACAGCACTGCTCGTTACGAGCTTGGTTGCGTTCTAAGCCGATCGACGGACTCCGTCAAAGGCTCCGAGGGTCGCCGGCCAAGGCTGGCGTTCTGCTCGTCACCAAGAAGTCCCCTCGGATGCGTGGTTCGATCTCGCCGAGCGCCTGAAGGCGTCCTTGGGGATCGAGATCACATTGCTGTTGGCGACACGGCGCACGTTTAACGGGTCTTTGGGCCGTAGCGACACGGCCGTGGCCCAAAGAAGCCTGGTGCTGCGCCCGAAGTCCACGAGATTCGCGACGAGCCGGGGGCGGCGCCCTAATCCCGCCGCTGAGTCTGTTTTGTACCGCTTGCGTTGGCGCCGAGGGTAAGCGCGACGAGCGCCCCGTGCGGGAGCCGCTTCCCGACCGCGGCACCCTGGGCGCTGACGTAGAGGGTGCCGTGGTAGTGGGCGGGCTTGTGGATGGCGCCGGTGCGACAATGCGCCTTGGCGAGGGCGCGGCGGGCGGCGGTGAGCGTGTCGCCTTTCAGCGCGGGAACCCGGCAGGCGGGCAACTCGGGCTTGGTGTCGGCTGGTGGTGCCTGTTCGCCCTGGTCTCGTGCGGAGGCGGGAGCAGCGTCTAGTTCCTTTATGCGTTGTTCTTTTTCTTCGCGTTCGTTGGCGCGTTGCTGTTCTTCCTTGACGGCGATTTCTATGAGCTCGCTGCTCCCGAGTCCGGGAGAGGATGATTGGATGACTTCGGCCGGAGCGGTGCCGTTGGGGAAGGGGGCTGGCGAGGATGGCATTTCGATGGTTTCGCTGCGCCTGGATTCTTCGCCGTCGGCGTTGGCAGCGCGTACGGCGAACCAGTAGCGTCGGTTGGGTTGCAAGCCGGTGAGCGCAAGCGTCACCTCGCGGGCTTCGCTGACGGCGGGGAGCGTACCTTTGGTCCACTGGTTGCCCGACCCGCAGGGCGAGCATTCCAGGCCAAGTTCGTAGGTCGTTTCGAGGCCCTCGGGGTCGATGCTCGCCTCGATGGTGACCTCGGCACCGGCGCCCGACCCAATGCCTTCGATCAACGGAGGACCAGCTTGCGCGGCCGGGGCCGCGGCAGCGGTAAACGCGCACACCACGAGAATCGCCGCGGCGAGTAGTGCCGTGGCGCCCCCCACCGAGGCGGTGATGGTCTCGCCAGCTAGCGCGGGCACACGGCAGGCGGCGCGGTCGGCTTCCTCGCTTGCGCGTAAGGCTTCGGCGCCAGCTCGGCGCCCTGTCCGGTGATATCGGGCGGGTTCTCTTCGCAGCTGCATGATCCTGAAGGTCGAAATCATACCCATTGCCCAAGCACTCAAGCCTCTGGAGGAGCAGCTCGTCGACTGGCTCTGCGCCTTCCAGCCCCACGCCGATCTCCGCCAGCGCATCCTCGCCACGATCGAGGCCGAGAGCGGCGGACAACCCAGCGAGGACACCGAGCGCCGACGCGAGCTGAGCGCCCAGCTTGAGCGGCTGCGCGAGCTGTACGTCATGGGCGACGTAAGCAAGTCCCAGTACGTCATGCGTCGCCAACTCACCGAGGAAGAACTACAGCGGACCGCGCCGCCCACTGATCCCGACCTCGACCGCGCGCAGACCCTCCTCGAAGACTTCGCGCGCTTCTGGGAGGCCGAGCCCGAGCCCGCCGAGCGCCGCAAGCTCATCCTCTCGCTGTTCGCCCAGATCTGGGCAAAGGACCGGCGCATCGTCGCCGTCAAGCCCAACCCCGCATTCGCGCGCTACTTCATCGCCGCCACCGAGGCGCAAACCCAGCGCCCAAAGGGCAATGCGGCCGATGAGGCAACAATAGCGGGAGCGACGGGACTCGAACCCGCGGCCTCCGGCGTGACAGGCCGGCGCTCTAACCAACTGAGCTACGCCCCCACGTAGACCGATACGGGGAGGGCCGCTCCACCGCGGTTCCACGCGCGTGGGGACAAGTATGCCAAGTGAGCGCGCCGCTCGCGGAAAGTCGTCTCACCGCCCTGCTTGGCTAGCCAGCCAGTTTTTGTATAGGCTACGTGCGTGCCCTTGACCGGCCCGCAGCCGCTGCGCCCTTTCAACCCGTTCGCGGTGATGGTGCACGACGTACGCGCGGAGCGCGCCAACGAGGTCCCGTACCCGCCGGGGGAGACGAGCTTCAGCATGGCGCGGACGCGGCGCTTTGCGAACGAACCGCTGGAGCTGCTGCTGGAGTGCTACGAGCGCTACGGCCCGGTGTTCACGGTGCGGGTGCTGCATGGGAACGTCGTCTTCATGCTGGGCCCGGCGGCGAACCACTACATGACGGTCTCGCACGCCGCGAACTTCATCTGGCGCGAGTCGCACTTCCGCGACCTGATCGGGCTGCTGGGGGACGGCCTGCTGACGATCGACGGCGACTTCCACCGGCGCTCGCGACAGATCATGCTCCCGGCCTTCCACCGCGAGCGGATCGCGGCGTCGATCGACGTGATGATCGAGGAGACGGATCGCGCGCTGGAGCAGCTCGCGGCGGGCGGCGGCGCGGCGCGGGATGGGCGGGTCGACCTCTACGACTGGACGCGGCACCTGGCGATGCGGATCGCGATGCGCGCGCTGTTCGGCCTGGACCCCGACAGCGAGCCCGCGCGCGGGACCGACGCGGCGGGACTCTTCGAGGAGGCGCTGTCGTTCTACGCGACGGAATACACCGCGCGCTTCCTGCGTGGCCCGTTCACCCCGTGGGCGCGCCTGCAGGGCGCGGCGCGGCGCCTGGACCGCGTGATCTACGGCGAGATCGCGCGCCGGCGCGCGACGGGCGCGCGCGGCGAGGACGTGTTGAGCCTGCTGCTGGACGCCAGCGACGAGGACGGAACATCGCTGAGCGATCGCCAGGTGCGCGACGAGGTGATGACGCTGCTGTTCGCGGGCCACGACACGACGACCTCGACGGTGTCGTTCATGTTCTACGAGCTCGCGCGCCATCCACACATAGCGGCACGGATGGTGGCCGAGCAGGAGCAGCGACTGCGCGGGACGCGGCCGGGCGCGGAGCAGCTGATGGGCGGGGAGCTACCGGAGCTCGAGATGGTGCTGGAGGAGACGCTGCGCAAGTACCCGCCGGCGTGGATCGGCCCGCGGCGCTCGGCGGAACCCTTCGAGTTCGAGGGCCGTGCGGTGCCGGGCGGGGCGTATGTGAACTACTCCTCGTGGGCCTCGCACCACCTGCCGGACGTGTTCGCCGAACCGAAGCGCTTTCGCCCGGAGCGCTTTGCGCCGGATGCGCGGGCGGCGCTCCCAAAGGGCGCCTACATTCCCTTCGGCGGGGGTTCGCGCACGTGCATCGGGATGCGCTTCGGCCAGCTGGAGGTGCGCACGATCGCGACGCTGATCCTCAGCCGCTTCGCGCTGGAGCTGCCGCGCGACTTCGAGCTCTCGATCCGCCAGATGCCGACGATCAGCCCGCGCGAGGGCCTACCGGTGATCGTGCGCGAGCGCGCGCGGCGCGCTCAGAGCAGCCTTGCGCGCAGCGTCAGCAGGTAGCCCGCATCCCCGCCGGGACTTGGCTGAGAGCTCAGGCCGATGGCCTGCACGGCGAGGTGGGGGTCGGAGAAGATCGTGATGCGCGCGAGGCCCGCGAAGGGAAACCCCTGGGGCATGGCCACGAGCTTGCCTTCCTGTGCGCTGAGCAGCGCAAGCAGCGATGCACCGACCCCAAAAAGGCTCCCACTAACGCGCACCTCGACACCACCACCGACGCTTTCCACGAGCTGCGCGCTAACCCCCGCGGGCAGCGCGCTCTGGAGGTCGGCCTGCGTCAAGTTGCCGCGCACGCTGAGCTCCTCACCGCGCTTGGTGATCGTGACGCGACCCGTGCGCAGGGGGCCCATTTGGAGACTTTCGGCGGTCATGTCCACGCGCTGGACCCCCTTGAGCCGCGGCAGCAACCCGTCGAACTGGGAGACGCTCATGCGCAGGTTTCCGGCCTCGACGCGCGCGGAGTCGGCGCGTCCCCACAGCAACTCGATCGCGGGAAACGCGCGCAGGCTGACACTGCGCACGGTCCCGTACTTGCCGATCTGATCTCGTGCGATGCGCGCCGCGACTCCCGGCAGGACGAGCTGCGCGACGACGAGCACCACCACAGTGCCGCCCGCCAGGCCGAGCGCGATGCGCGCCGGCCTTGCCGTTGGTATGCGCATACTCCACAGCTTCGCAGCACCGCGGCCGAATATTTGGAGGGGCGCCCCTTGGGGGGGCGCCACGCGGGTTCGGCTCGCCCGCTCACACGGCGGACCCGCGGGGCGCTAGCCTTCGATGTTCCGTGACCCGGGCGCGTAGCTCAGTTGGCTAGAGCACCTCGTTTACACCGAGGGGGTCGCCCGTTCGAGTCGGGCCGTGCCCATCAAGTAGCGCCGCCGCCCGAAGCGGCGGCGAGCGCATCGGCAACCTCGGCGGCGCTCAGCAGGTGCGCGCCGATATTGGCGAGCTCGCGCGCACCCCGCTCGTACAGCCCGGAGACCGCGTCGCGGACCAGCACGACGCGGAAGTCGCGCTCGCTGGCCTCGTAGATCGAGGTGCGCGGGCAGTTGGGGAAGTTGCAGCCGCAGAACACGAGCGTGTCGACGCCCCGCGCGCGCAGGTGCTCCTCCAGGGACGTGCCATAGAAGGCACCCCAGCGCGGCTTGTAGAGCGCTGCCTCCTGCGGCCCCAGCGGCTGGATGCCGCCACCGAGCAACAGCTGCTCGTCGAGCTCGAGATCCGGCTGGGGCAGCAGCTCGGGGGCGATCTGCGAACCGGGGGCGGCGGGGGCCAGTATCCGCAAGCCGTCCTGCACCGCGCGGCGGCGGCAGAGGTCCACGTTGCGGCCGTCGCGCTGATACAGGCGCACGATGTGCACGATCGGTCGTCCGGCCGCGCGGAACTGCCGCGCCAGCGCACTCATCGCGGGGAGTGCCGCCGAGGTCCCCGCGATCTCCAGCGGCCCACCGTCCAGAACGTCGCACTGCGTATCGATCGTGAGCAGCGCGGCCGCTGCGAAGTTGGGCTCGGTATACGGGTCGCTACTCGGTGGGGGCGCGCCTGCGCCGAGACGCCACGGCGGGTCGAGCCGGTTCTCGCCGGCGTGGTAGATGAAGATCCGATGCCCGTCGGGGTCCAGGAGAACCGCCTCGCGCCAGAGGTACGGCTGGTCGACAGGATCCCCCAGAAAGCAAAACCCGGCCCGCTCGAGCTCCCCGACGGTGCGATCCACGTCCTCGACCTCGAAGTGGATGCTGGTGCTGGCCCGCGGTGGAAGATCCCGGATGCGGTGTAGCGAGAGCGTCGTATCGCCCACGGGCGCCACGAAGCGCGCGTACTCCGGATAGCTCGCAACGACCTGGGTGAGGCCTAGGCGCGCGTAGAAGGCGACCGAGGCCTCCACGTCGGTGACCGCGAGCGTCACGTGGTTGAGGCGCACGTTACGGACGATACAAGCAGGGCAAGCCAGCGAAACCGGGCTATGAGCGTGTCCACGGCGGCGCGGTCTGAAGGGCCGGCTCCGATCGGGCGCACGTCCTATCCTTGTGCCTCGATGAGCAGCGAGAATCCCATCCGCATCGCCGTGATCGGCGCCGGCCCCGCCGGCTTCTACGCCGCGGGGCACCTGCTCAAGGACTCCGAGGGTCGTATCGAGGTCGACATGCTCGAGCGCCTGCCCACGCCGTGGGGACTCGTGCGTTCGGGGGTCGCCCCCGACCACCCCAAGATCAAGTCGGTCACGCGCATCTACGAGAAGACGGCCGGGCACCCGCGCTTCCGCTACTTCGGCAACGTCGAGCTCGGTCGCCACATCAGCCGCGAGGAGCTGCGCTCGCACTACCACGCACTCGTCTACGCCACCGGCGCGCCGACCGACCGACCGCTCGGCATCCCCGGCGAAGACCTACCCGGAAGCTGGCCGGCGACTGAGTTCGTGGGCTGGTACAACGGCCACCCCGACCACCCCGATCTCAATTTCGACCTCAGCTGCGAGCGGGCGGTCGTGATCGGCAACGGCAACGTCGCGCTCGACGTCGCGCGCATGCTCGTGCTCTCGCACGCCGAGCTCGCCGGTACCGACACCGCGGACCACGCGCTGGAGTCGCTGCACCGCAGCGCGATCCGCGAGGTCGTCGTAGTCGGGCGCCGCGGGCCGGCGCAGGCCGCCTTCACGAATCCAGAGCTGCGCGAGCTGCGCGACCTCGCGGACGCCGAGGTAGTCGTCGACGGCGAGGAGCTCGAGCGCGCGCTGGCGATCCCCGAGCCCTACGCGAGCGCCACTACCAAGCAGAACGTCGAGCTCCTGCGCGAGTACGCCGCGCGGCCCCCAGCCGCCGATGGGCGCGAGCGGCGGATCGTGCTGCGCTTTCTGCTCTCCCCCCTGGAGATCCAGGCCGGCGAGGACGGCCACGTGGCCTCGGTCGCGCTCGCGCGCAACGAGCTCGTCCCGGACTCCACGGGACAACTGCGCGCCCAGGCGACCGGGGAGCTGGAGACGATCCCCGCCGGTCTTGTGCTGCGCGCCATCGGCTACCGCGGCATCGCGCCTCCCGGCGTACCCTTCGACGCCTCGCGCGCCGTGATCCGCAACGACCGCGGACGTGTGCTGGGAGAGGACGGTCCGCTGCGCGGCGAGTACACCGTGGGCTGGATCAAGCGCGGTCCCACGGGGGTCATCGGAACCAACAAGAAGGACGCCCAGGAGACCGTCGATGCGATCTTCGAAGATCTCGCCGCCGGCCGCCTGCACGAGCCACCGGCACCCGACCCCGCAGAGCTCGACGAGACTCTCCGCGCGCGCCAGGCCGAGCTCGTCACCTACGCCGGCTGGTCTGAGATCGACCGTCACGAGCGCGAGCTCGGCGAGTCCAGCGGGCGCCCGCGCGTCAAGCTGACGCGCATCGAAGACATGCTGCGCGTCGCCGCCGACGAGACACCCGCGCGCTAAAAGCGCCGCCGCCGCGACACCTCGCCAGGCACAGCACCCGCGCGCCACCCCAGCGCGCGACACCCAGACGCGCGCGTGTGGGTCCTGTAGTCATCCGCGCTGAGCGCTTTTGTCACACCGAAATATTCGGAAGTGTCAAATAAACGTTCGTACGATTTTGTTCGAGTGAGGGAAACTTCCGTGGTAGACAGAACGAACAAGGACCGCGGGATAATTCGAGTAAGGGGAAAAGTCTGCATGTCTTCACATACCTGGCAAGCATCACAGGATCACCGTCGAGGCGCCGGCAGTGCTCGGCGCTGCGGCACGGCAATGCTGTGCGCCGCCTCGGCAGCGCTACTCGCAGCGATGCCAACCGCATCCGCGCTCGCACAGCCGGCTACACAAGGAGGCGCAGCCGCGACCGTAACCTCGCTCGCCAGAGTTCGACGGCTGAGCTCACCCGGCGAACTGTTGCCCGCGGGGCAGCTCGAAGGGCTGCTCGCCGGCCTACCGCTCAGCGATCTGAGCACGGCGCAGCTCACGCACTACCTAGCGGGCCTCGAAGAGATCGGCCTGCTGGCAGGCTTGAAGACCGGGCACGGCACCAAAGAACTCGGCCTCCCTGGCTTGGAAGAGGGCCTGAGCGAAGGCATCGAACAGCTCGGGGGCTCCGCCACGATCGGCGAACTCGAGAACACCGCCGCCCTGCTCCCCTCCATCGAAGGCAAGCTCAATGGCCTGCTCAGCTTGCTGCTCGGCTCCGCCCTCGACAGCGGACAGAAACAGCAGCTCTCTGAAGCGCTCGAAAAACTTGACCTCACGCAACTTGTCGGCTCGCTGCTCGGCAGCGCCAAGGAACCCGCGCAGCTCAACGGCCTCGTCGCCCTCGCCGACAGCCTCGTCGAGGCGCTCGGCCCGAACACCGTCGAAGGCCTGCTCGGCTCCACGCTAGAAGGACCCTTTGCGCCCACCACGGTCGAAGGTACCGCCAAGGAACTTGGTACCACCTCGGAAGCCCTCGGCGAAGAACTGGGACAGCTCGGCAACACACTGCCCGCCACCGCGACGATGCTGACCGCGCCCGTCAGCGGCGGCAAGCTGCTCGCTATCGCGCCCGCCGTCAAAGGGCTCGCGCTCGGCCTCCTCGAGGGCCCCTCAGCAACGGAAGAAAGCAAGGGCGCCGAAGAAAAAGGCGGCGGGGAAAAAAGCGGCGGCTCCAGCGAAAGCGGTAGCGGATCAGGTACAGGCAAAGGTGGTGGCGGCGGCTCCGGCCAAGGAGGCAACGGTGGCGCCGGTACTCCCGGCAGCAGCAGCTCGGGGGGCAGCCCGCTTACGCTCGTCCTCAACCTCCCCGGCCCCGCGGTGAGCATCCCAGCAACCACCGCCGCCGCGGCCATAAAGCCCGGCAAAGTCCAGATCCGCAGCTGGCGAACCAAGGATGGCGTGGCGACGCTCGTGCTCCAGGTACCCGCCGCCGGGCAGCTCACGCTGCGCGGTCGCGGCCTGAAGTCCAAGACCGTGCGCGTCGCCAAGGCCAAGCGCGTGACGCTGACCGTCAAGCTCTCACGGACCGCTACCGCGTCGCTGCGCCGGCGCCGCCGGCCGCTGAAGAGGAAGCTCGTGGCCTCCTTTACGAGCACCGCGCGGGCCAGCTCTTCGGCGGCCGTGACGCTCACCTTCGGATAGGCACCCACAGAGACGGCGCCTGTTGGGTGAACGAGGGCCGGGCCGCCATCGACGGCTCGGCCCTCGACGTCCAGTCCCACATCTGACAGACTGCTGCCCTTGCGCGCCGTTAGCTCATCGGGCAGAGCGCCGGACTTTTAATCCGGTGGGGCGGGTTCGAGTCCCGCACGGCGCATTCGGCAGGCAACCTCTGGCCAGCAAGCCGAGGGCGACACCGGCGTGACTGAGAGCACTGCAACCACAAGCAACGTGGCCGTCGCGGGGAGCACCCTGACTTACGGTGGCGTCGTCGTCGCCGGCTCGGCGTTGACCGCCGCCAGCGTCGTGGTGGCGGGATCCGCGATTACCGCCGGTAGCGTAGGGGTCGCCGGCAGCGCCGCGACGTTCCTGGGCGTGGCCATAGCGGGCAGCGCGCTCACGCTCGCCTGCGCGGGCGTCGCCGGCTGCGTGGCCTGCATTGGATGCGTGGGCTGCAGTGGCTGCAAGCGCTGTATCGGGTGCGTGGGGTGCGTCGACTGCGTGGGCTGCACGGGCTGCGTGAATCTGCGCGGGGCACGCGGCCAGACCGGCAAGGCGCGGGCCACGGCGTGAGCCCTCCGCGACCATGACCCAGGAGCGCTGGAGCGCGGTCGATCGCTACATCTGCGAGCAGCTGCTGCCCGCGGATCCCGCGCTTGACGCGACGCTGCGCGCGAGTGAGGCGGCTGGCTTACCGCCGATTTCGATCACGGCAAACCAGGGGATGCTGCTCGAGCTCTTGGTTCGCATCCACGGTGCGCGGCGCGTACTCGAGCTCGGGACCCTCGGCGGCTACAGCACGATCTGGCTCGCCCGCGCGCTGCCGCCCACAGGGCAGCTCGTGACGCTCGAGGCCAACTCCCGCTACGCGCAGCTCGCCCGCGCGAACATCGCCGGCGCCGGCCTCGCCGAGATCGTGCAGGTACTCGACGGTCCGGCCCTCGAGACCCTCCCCGCACTCGCGGCCGCGGGCGAGCCGTTCGACTTCATCTTCATCGACGCCGACAAGCAGAACAACCCGGGGTATCTGGAGTGGTCGCTGAAGCTCTCCCGGCCGGGCACTGTGATCGTCGCCGATAACGTCGTGCGCGACGGCGCGATCCTCGACCCCGAGGCCAGCGACCCACGCATGGGAGACGGCGGAGTGCAGGGAGTGCGACGCTTCTATGAGCTGCTCGCCGCCGAACCGCGCCTGCAAGCCACCGCGATCCAGACGGTCGGTGCCAAGGGCCACGACGGGTTCGTGCTCGCGCTCGTCGGCGGCTAAGCAGCGCACCACTGCTCAGCCGCTGCTCGCCGCTTGCTCGCCACTGCAGCGCATCGCAGCAACTCACGCTCACCCACTACGACCCGGGTGCACCGGGTGCCACGACCGGCCGCGGCTCGGCCGCGGCCACCAGGGGGTCCTCGTCCGGCGCGAAGAACTCTGCGCCCTCGATGCTCAGGTGCGGAACGACCCGCTCCAGCCAACCCGGCATGTACCAGTTGACCTTGCCCATCAACAGCATCAGCGCCGGCACCAGCAGGCAGCGCACGACCGTCGCGTCGAGCGCCACCGCGACCGCGAGCCCGACGCCGAATTGCTTGATCGTCGGATCGCCGTTGAGCACGAAGCTGCCGAACACGAAGAACATGATCAGCGCCGCCGCTGTGATCACGCGCGCGCTCGTAACCAGTCCTGCGACGACCGAGCCGCGGTTGTCCTCGCCGGCGTGCACGTGCTCCTCGATCTGGCTCACGAGGAACACCTCGTAGTCCATCGAGAGCCCGAACAGGATCGCGAACATGAACAGCGGCACGTAGGAGACGATTGGCACCGGCCCGCTCAAGCCGATCACGCCACTCAGCCAGCCGTACTGGAAGACCGCGGTCAGCACACCGTAGGAGGCGCCGATCGAGAGTAGGTTCATGACCGCCGCTTGCGGCGGAATCACGACGGTGCGGAACGCGAGGATCAGCAGCACGAAGCTGAGCGCGATCACGACGAGGATCTGTAGCGGCAGCTTGCTCGAGATTTGCGCGGCCAGGTCGACGTTACCGGCGGTGCTGCCACCGATGTCCGCGTGCATGTTCGTGCCCTTCTCCGCGGCCGGGATCGCGCTCGAGCGCAATCGTTCGACGAGGTCCGCGGTCGCTTTCTCCGCCGGGCCGGTCGTGGCGATCGCGTTGAAGTAAGCCGCGGTCGCAGCCTTGTCGACCTGCATCGGCGTCACCGCCGCGACCCCGTGCGTGGCCGCCACTTCCTTCTGCAGCTTCTGCAGGCGCGGGTCACTGGCGCCCTTCGCGGGCGAGCCCAGCGAGACCGCGACAATCAGTGGACCGTTGACACCCGGCCCGAAGTTCGCGGAAATGAGGTCGTAGGCACGGCGCGCCGTGGTCGTAGTGGACAACGCGGCGATGTCCTGCTGCCCGAGGTTCAGTGACAGCAGCGGGATCGTCAGCGGCAGCAGGATCGCCAACGCCAGCAGGCCGGCGAGTAGCGGCCGCTTGGCGATGTCGTTCGCCCATTTCGCCCACAGTCCGTCCTTGGCGGACTCGGGATGCACGGCGCGCACGCGCAGGGAGTCGATACGCGGCCCCGCGATCGCGAGCGCCGCCGGCATCAGCGTCAGCGCGGCGAGCACCGCGACGACGACCGCGACGCCCGCCATCAGACCCATGGTCGTGACGAGCGGGATACCCGCAACCGCCAACGAGACGAGCGCGATCGTCACGGTCCCGCCGGCGAAGAACACCGCCCCGCCCGAGGTCGCGACCGCGCGCGCTATCGACTCCTCGAGCGCGAGGCCCTCCTTCATCCCGCGGAAGTGGCGCGTCACGATGAACAGCGCGTAGTCGATCCCGACACCCAGCCCGATCATCGTCGCCAACGTCGGCGCGACCGTCGGGACCGTCGTGACGTGGCCGAGCAGACGCACGATCGCGAGCGTCGCCAGCAGCGCCAGGATCGCATTGAGGATCGGCAGCAGCATCGCGACGATCGTCCCGAAGGTCAGCGAGAGAATCACCATCGCGGCGATGATCCCGATCAGCTCGCTGGACTCGGTCGCGGACTTGGAGACCTTCTGGCCCAGCTGTCCACCGGTCTCGACCTGCAGGCCCGCGGCCTTCGCGGGGTCGGCCGCGTCGATGATCTGCTGCGCTTCCCCCGCGGAGAGTTCGCCCGGGCTGACCGCCAGCGTCACCGACAGATAGCCCGTCGACTCGTCCTTGCTGAGCGCCGCCGCGCCCTGCGGTGTGAGCGGGTTGACGACCGCGGCTACGTGCGGCGCCTTTGCCACGTCGGCGGCCGCCTGGTCGACCGCACTCGCGTACTTGGCGTCGGTCAGCTTCCCACTCGCGGCGTGCAGCACGATCGGGCTCGTGCCGTTGGACTGATCGGGGAACGACCTCGCGAGCGTATCCGTCGCGCGCTGGCTGTCGGTCCCCGGCAGGGACAGGTTTTCGCTGGTGTTTTCGCCCAGGCCGCGTGAGATCGCGACCAGCGCGATCGTCACCACCAGCCAGGTACCGAGGACGACGAATCGACGTCGGACGCAGAACTGCGCGATCGCATAGAGCACCCCGGTCATCGTCCCGTCGCTGCCCCTCTCGGTTACGCTCAGCGGAGCGCCCATCCTCCTCCGCAAGCCGCCGGTTGTCAAGAAAAACGGTTACAACTCCGCAGGAGATAGACAATGCGTGCACTCGTACAAAGAGTCAGCCGTGCCGCGGTTTGTGTGGATAATCGGTCCGTTGCAACAATCGGACCGGGGCTGCTGGTGCTGCTCGGTATTACCCATGAGGACGACCTCACCGCCGCGGATCGCTTGGCGGACAAGATCCGCGCGCTGCGCATTTTCGAGGATGCTCAGGGGCGCATGAACGAGGCGCTCGGCGAGCGGGAGATTCTGTGCATCAGTCAATTCACGCTCTACGGCGAGACCCGTCGCGGCAACCGGCCAAGTTTTATCGCCGCCGCGCGGCCCGAGCAGGCCGAGCCGCTTTACGAGCGCTTTTGCGAGCGCGCCTGCGCGCGGCGCGGAATCTTCGGGGCACACATGGCGGTCGAACTGGTCAACGACGGCCCGGTCACGCTGCTCGTCGAGGTTTGACCACACGCCGCCACCTCGGCTAAGCGCTCACTCCCGCCGCCGCCTCGTCCGTGACCCACGTCACCGCTCCGCCGGCACCTTCGACCGCGTGCATTGCGGCTACGACGGGTAGCGACGCATCTTCGGCCAACGCCCGCCGCACGATCTCGCGCTTACCGGCGCCGGTGGCGAGCACCACACAGTGAGCGGCGCCCTTGAGCGCCTCGAGAGTCAGGCTAATACGGTCAGGCGGCGGCTTCGGCGAATCGTGCACCGCTGCCACCAGTTCGGTCGACCCCAACTCAGCGAGTCGGCCGGGAAAGAGTGAAAGCGTGTGTCCGTCCTCGCCAAGTCCAATCCAGACGTGGTCCAGTCGCGGTAGCCCCGAGGGGAGCGGGTCGAGGTGCGCGAGGCGCGCTTGGTAGTCACTCGCCGCGTCCTGCGCGCTGAGCTCGGTCCGTGGCACCAAGAGGTTTGGCGAGCGACCAGGCAAGCAATCGAGCAGCGTCTTCGCAAGCTGACCCCAATTCGAGTCCGGATCGTCGAGAGGTACGCAACGCTCGTCGCCCATCGCAAGCGTCACCTCAGCCCACCGCATGCTCGTGGCATATCGCTCGGCAAGGATGCGGTACGCGGCGGCCGGCGTACTGCCGCCCGCGGCCACCCACACGGCGCGACCTCGCAGCTCGATCGCCGCCGTCGCGTCCTCGGCGAGCATCGCCGCCGCCGCCTCTGCGACGCCGGCTTGGTCTGGGCGCACTAGAACTCGGGGCATACCGCGCTCCCCTCCCTGTGTGTGTATGTGTGAACTTACCCGCCAAGCGGCTTGGACCGGCCCACCTAAGAGGCCTGGACCAGCCCTACGTTAGCTGGGAACACGAGGGCGAGGGGAGGCGCGCAGCTCGCAACTGCTCTCGGCGCAGGTGCGCTGGATTCGCCCCGCCGAGGCGGTCTGAATCAATCCAAGGACCCAGCACGTCGGGCAGCCGCGGAGTGCGAGGATGCCGGGGAGCACGGGTAGAAGAGCGGCTGGACCGAGGCTCGGGATGAGCGCGAGGGCCATGCCGATCAACCCGAAGCCGACCGCCCCTCGCGCGAGATGACGAGCGACAGAGGTACTGGCGAGGGCGTTTGCGTCACGGTCAGACATCCTTCGAGCCCCCAGGGGCGGTCATATCGCTCGGGGTTCGTAGCCCCAAACGCAGCGTTTCGCGGCCGCGATGCAGGCGCGACTTCATCGCGGCGCGACTGAGACCCAGCGCCTGAGCTGTCGCCGCGCCCGACATGCCCTGGATGTCGCGCAGCACCAGGACGGCACGCTGGTCGGGAGGCAGCCGTGAGATCCCGTCGACGATCCGCTCGACCTCCAAACGCGCGAGCACGGCGTCTTCGGCGGAGAGCTCGACGCTGTCGCTAGGGAGCGGCCGACGGAACGCGATCCGCGACCGACGGATGCACTCGTTGCGCACAATTTGGAACATCCACGACGCGAGCGCCGCGGTGGCGTGCAGGGTCCCGATCTTTCGGTAGAGGACGATGAGCGCCTCTTGCGTGGCATCCTCCGCGTCCTCGGGGGTTGAGCAGAGCGTGCGAGCGAAGCGCCGCACATGTACATGCGATCCCGCGACGAGCGTCGTGATCGCGCGGGGATCTCCCCGCTGAGCGGCGCTGACGACCTGTGCAGCGGGCCAGTCACCCACGGGAGCGAGCTCTCGTGAGGACGAAGAGGCAAGCGCAGACTACGATCGCCGCTATGAGGAGATAGATCGCGATTGACATTCTCAGGTGCCCCTTCCGGTCGGCCCAGTCAGCGTATGCGGATAAGAGGCGCCTCCGCCCCAAAAGGATTCACATCGAGCCGAGCTACTGCGGGCGAGCAACGTCGATCTCCCGTCGTATTCGCGTCCGGGGCCATTCGCGTCCGGGGCCTGCTTGCGTGTCGTCTACTGGCCCGCGGCGCGGCGGTAGCGCGCCACCGCGAGCGGGGCGAACACCGCGACGATCGCCAGCGACCACACGACGGCACCCCACACGCTGCTGCCGGCCGGGGCGCCGAGCCAGAGATGGCGTATCGCGTCGACGACGTACGTGAACGGGTTCACTTCCGCGAAGTCGCGCAGACCGGCGGGCATCGACGCGACCGGCACGAACGCCGAGGAGATGAAGGTCAGCGGGAAGACTGCGATGAAGCCGACCGAGTTGACCGATTCCGGCGAGGACACGAGCAGTCCGAGGAAGGCCAGAAACCAGGAGAAGGCGTAGCCGAAGAGCAGCAGCAGGCCGAAGCCGGCGACCGCCTCGGCGAAGCTCGTGTGGAAGGTGAAGCCGATGATCACGCCGGTGATGAGCAGAATCGTGATCGACAGCGTGTTGGTGGCTACGTCGGAGAGCGTGCGCCCGCCGAGCACCGCGGCGCGCGACATCGGCAGCGAGCGGAAGCGGTCGATCAGCCCCTTGCGCACATCCTCGTTGAGTCCGAGCGCGGTAGCAAAGCCACCAAAGGCGGTGTTCTGGACGATGATCCCCGGAATCAGGAAGTCCACGTAGCTGTAGCCCGGGGTGCTGATCGCGCCGCCAAAGACGTAGCGAAAGAGCAGCACGAACATGATCGGCTGCAGCGTGAACCCGATCAGCAATTCCGGCGCCCGCGGCAGGCGAATCAGGTTGCGCTCGGCGATGATCAGGGTGTCGGATACCAGGCGCCTCACGCAGCGCGCTCCTGCTCCCGCTCTTGTTCCTCGCGGGCCTCTTCGGCGGCGTGACCGGTCAGCGCGAGGAACACGTCGTCGAGCGTCGGCCTGCTCAATGTCAGATCGTCGACGCCGACCCCAGCCTCGCTGAGCCGCCGGACCGCCTCGACGATGGCACCGCGGCGCTCGCGCACGCCGACCCTGACGAGGCCCGCCTCGGTCGTGGGCGGCTCGTCGGCCATCGGCGCGAGCGCGCCCACAGCTACGTCGAGATCAGCGGGGTCATCGAGCCGGATCTCCAGACGCTCGCCCCCAAGGCGATCCTTGAGCTGGTCGGAGGTGCCCTCGGCAATCAGGCGGCCCTGATCGATGACCGCGATCGTGTCGGCCAAGCGGTCGGCCTCGTCCAGATACTGAGTGGTCAGGAGGACCGTGGTGCCCTCGGCGACGAGGCCTTCGATCACACCCCACAGACCGAGACGGCTGCGGGGATCGAGACCCGTGGTCGGCTCGTCCAGGAACAGCACCGGCGGCTTGGCGACGAGTGCCGCGGCGAGGTCGAGGCGGCGACGCATCCCGCCCGAGTAGGTCTTGGTCGGTCGCCCCGCCGCTTCGACGAGATCGAAGCGCTCGAGCAGCTCCCGCCCGCGGGCCTTTGCCGAGCTGCGACTGGCTCCGTAGAGCCGACCGACCATCGTCAGGTTCTCGAGGCCGGTGAGGTTCTCGTCGACCGCCGCATACTGGCCCGCCAGGCCGATCCGCTCGCGCAGCGTCGAGGCTTGGTGCTGCACGTCCAGACCGAGGACGTGCGCGGTCCCGGCGTCCGGCTTGAGCAGCGTCGCCAGTACACGCACCAGGGTGGTCTTGCCCGCCCCGTTCGGGCCGAGCAGACCCAAGACCTGGCCTTGTCGGGCCGTTAGATCGACGCCGTCCAGGGCGCAGACCTCCCCGAAGCGCTTCACAAGTCCACGCACCTCGATCGCGGGGCCATCTGTCATCGGCACCTCCACCAGTTCGTCAGGCGGGTAGCGTCACGGAGCCGTCGTCGTTCAGCGTCCAGTGGGGGTTGTGCGCGACCTCCCACGGATGACCGTCGGGATCGACGAACATCCCCGAATAGCCGCCCCAGAAGGTCGCGGCGGCCGAACGGGTGATGGTCGCGCCCGCCGCGTCGGCCTCGGCCAGCACCGCGTCCACCGCGGCCGGCGACTCCGCGCAGTACGCGAGCGTCACGCCGCCCCAACCACCCGGGTCCTGGACTCCGCTGTCCTCGGCGAGCCTGCCGCGATCCCACAACCCGAAGACGAAACCGCCGACCTGGAAGAACACGACGTCGTCATCTGGCTCCGCGCCGGTCTGCCAACCGAGTTGCTCGTAGAAGGCGCGGGCGCGGGCGAGGTCGCTCACGCCGAGGGTGATCAGGCTCAGGCGCTGTTGCATGGGCTCATCTTCGCAGAGACACTCGTGCTCTAGCCTTCTGCGCATGGCGGAGCAGGTCCCGGCAGTATGCGATGTGCTCGATGCGATCGAGCGTCGCAACTGGATGCGCCTGCGGCGACTGCTGCATCCCGATATTCACTGGACCACCGCTGTCGAGGAGCATCTGCACGGTGCCGAGGAGGTAGTCGCGCGACTTTCCAACGACCCGCCACCGGCCCCTCCCTCATACCACGAGGTTCGCGACGGGCTCATGTACCGCTGGATCGACTGCCCCGGCTGACCGCGCCGGCTAGGAAGCCGTGGGACCTATTACGCATCCGCCGAGGGAGGATGGGAACAGCACCACACCTCCTACGCTGAGACATCACACCGCAACATTCAATTATTCCGTGTGTTGGGACGGCTGTCACACCTGGCCAGCCCGAACCTGGGGCTAGCCGATACGGCCCAAGGGGGAGACGATGAGAAGAGCGCTTCTGCGTGTCGCGACTACGCACGGGGGGTGCCTTTGATGGTTACGAGGATTGCGTCGGAGGCTTTCATAAAAGCCCGGGGCAAAAAGAATGGCTGCCGTGGCGACTTGCGACGCGAACTGAGCTTTCTGATAGCGCTACGGGTCTTACCACCCAGAGTGGCTTTGTTTCAGTGGCGCGCGCGTCGGCTGGCCTTGCGCGTAGGGGATCAGTTCAGCTTGGCATCGGCCACGCGGCCACAGGACCTGGCAGTGCTGTTGAGCTTGGCGCAAGGGCGTCTTTACGTGGCCGAGCTGGGAACCGGAACCGCGTGGACCACGATCTCGCCTGGCGCTAGCGAATCGGCGGCGCACAGTGGTGAGCTACGACCCCATCATGCGTTCCGAGCGCGAGCCTTACTTGCAACTAACCAACTCATCGGTCCGCGATCGAGTCACCTTGGTTTGCGCGCTGGGAGTCGATGCGCAGCACCATCGAGTGGTAGATCTGCTTTATATCGACAGCTCGCACAGCCGGGAGGAGACCATCGGAGAGGCGCAGGCATGGCAGCCGCTTCTGGCAGGCGGTGCGCTACTGGTATTCGACGACTTCACCCACCCGGAGTATCCGGGAGTTCGGGAAGCCGTGGCACAGCTCGGGCTCAGTGGTGAGCAGCGCGGCACTCTATTCGTGCATCAAGTCAGACCGACAAGGCTACCCGCATATAAACCGCATCGGTGTACGCCCGAAAGTCGGACGTGAGCTTTTTTCGCCGCTGCGCATGCGCTGCGCTCCCCTTCACGCGCTTCGTACGCCACACAGAGCGCCGGAGGGGCTCTACTATCGAAGGCTGCCAGCTGACGACCGAGCAGCGGCGCGGGGAGCTCGGTCCAGCGCACCTGTGGTGGCACAGAAACTCGCCGCTCGATAACCGCCAAAGATGGTCGGACTACGACTGGAGGTCGTGGTGCGCCGCTAGCGGCACCTCGTCGCTGATCCGGAAGGGCTTATCCTCACGCAACTTCGGCCGGGAGCGGGGGTCTAACGAATGATGCGCCGAGTTGCCGTGTACCTGATCGCCGCGCTAGCGCTCACCTTGGGGACTGCTGTGGGAAGCGACGCACGCAGTGGTCAGAAGGTCACTCCAAAGTGTCCGCGGAAGCTTCACTCGCAAGTGCTTGCGGCCGATGCGCAGGCGCAGGTCTACGAAGCAGCCAACCAGGTATTCGGGTGCGCCTACGGCCAAAGGCATGTGTACGCTCTTGGCCCCGGATTTACGCCCAATTCTGGCCCGGGAGAAGAAGCGAAAGTCAAGGCGCTCACCGGTCCGGTTGTCGCGGTGGAACGCTTCAAGAACTCGGCCAGAAACCAGTTGATCGTTGTGAGCGACCTGCGCACTGGGCGAATCATTCGCAAGGTGCACACTGGCGGCCCACCTCACATCGGGCCCTGCTTTATATGCGACGGTGTCGCCGTCACGCTGGCCCTTAAGGAAGATGGTTCGCTGGCATGGATGATCGAGGATGGCCGTTTCAACATCCTCACCGAACTCCACGCCGTGGACAGGACGGGAAGCCGTATCCTGGCCTCGGGCCAAACGGATGAAGGCACGGGAATTGGCCTGAAATCGCTGGTTCTCAATGGAAGCACCCTACGCTGGACGCAGGGTGGCAAGCCGTTCTCGGCTACACTGAACTGAGATTCCGAGTGACGCTGTGTGACGGTGATCGGCGGAGTATGGCGTTGTTACTTGAGGCGGTAAAAGCGGGTCTGCGGAGCCCTCGATGTCGTTGCCCACGCCGTTCCTCACTTGCGGTCCGGGGTCTTGTGCACAAACTCGGGGTGACGATGCTTGCCGTGTGACAGCCTCACCGGTTGACGTCGTAGACCAGATGGGTGACCCGGTCGCAAGCTCGGATGGATGAGCGATGTCGGGCTACATCTGATGGGGCGCAACACCCTGAAACGACATGACCTTTCCGCTGCGCCGCGCGCGCCGCGCCTACGAAGCCTCTCGCGCCGATCCAGGCCGTTGTTGGCTCGGCCCCTCGAGTACCCGTCCAGCCATTCCTCAAAGCTTGGACCCGCGAGCCTCGCGTACCGGCCGGTGAACAAACCGTAGGTCGCGAACAGCTCGTAGGTTGGCGGCAGCCCTGCTGCGCTTCTTCCCTTCGGCCCGACTCGACGAGATCACGGTCATGGACGTCGACCGCTACCGCCAGGCCAAGCTCGGCGAAGGAACGCTGTCCGCCGATTCGATCAACAGTAAGCCCCATCGCGCATGGCTCGATCGCGCCGATCACATCGTTGCCCTGCTCGATACCGCCGGGGAGCTCGATCGAGAAGCCCAACCGAGGTGCGGCCATCGCCGTGTGTTGCTTGCAACGTGACGACTACCCCGACCTCTTCCACATGACTCGACTTGGTGACACGCATGCCAAGATCCTGGTCTGCGACTCGCGCTTCTCGATCGCGACCTCATACAACTGGCTCTCGTTCAGGGGCGATGAGCAGCTCGAGTTCCGCGACGAGCGTGGCTACTACGTCGGACTTAGCGAGCATGTGGACGAACTCTTTGAGAGCTACCGCTCGCGCTTAGATGCCGACGGTCGCTAGCGACGCCCACCGTGAGGTCCGCTATCCCAGCGACGCTGGTGCGGATCCCAATAGGAGCCGTCGTTCGCCTGCAGGCCGTCGAGGAACCTGACCACCGCGTCGACGACGTCGGCGTAGCGCTCTGGCAATCCCGGCAGACCGACACGAGCACGATATGCGGCCCACGGTTGTTGACGAGTTTCGCGTAGCGTCACGAGCAACGGTCCCAGCGGTCGTACCTCGTGACCTCGATGCTTGGCGGTCGCCAGCAGGGCATTCCGCACAGGATCGCGGTCGAGTGCGTAGATGCCCGACAGGAGGTAGACATCGCCGTAGTCGTGGTCGCGCGTGTTTGCGTCACCGAGGGCCATCATCGTCTCCGCCTTCTCTGCGATCACGTTCTCCAACGGGTAACCGAGCAACGAAATGACCGCATCGTCAAGCAGTGTCGGGTAGTCGATGTGTTGAGGATCGACTGGATCACCGAATGACAGATCGAATCGCAGCTTCAAGACGGCACCACCCAGACTCGCGGGCACGACAACTCGGATGCCCTCGTATTTTGCGTCCTCGCGGATTGTGACCAGCGAGATGCGTTCGACGTCAAACACGACCCCATCGGTGAGCTCGATCGCAGCGATCTCGGTGACGACATCGCGCAGGTTCTCCACGTCGTTGTCGATCCCCCGGGCGAGCATGTCGGCGTCGCGGGTGGCGCGCCGTGCATCGAGCGCCGCCAGCAGCATGCCGCCCTTCAGCACGAGCCGCTCGGCATGGCGCGAGTCTGCCAGGCGCGCGAGGAAGCGCTCGTGCACATACAGCTCGAACGTCTGCTGAGTGGTGCGTCCGTCGGCACGCGCCAGCCGCTGCAGAGCCCTATAGGCCTCCTCCGGGCTGCGCGTGCTCACGCCAGCATCGTCTCCAGCGCGTCCGCCATGGCTTTTCCTGTGCGCAGCTCGCGAGCCAGCGCCAAGAGTTCGCCGGGCCGAGCGTCGCGACCGTCCAGATAGGCCCGCAGCACAGCGAATGCTTGATCGCGTCCCAAGCGTGAGCGCAACCTCATGAGGTCGACGACTGTCCGCTCTCGGGAGCTGATCGCGATCGTCTCCCCCGACTCCACCTCCTGCTCTATACGGCCGAGCGAGAAGGTGGCGGCCGCGAAGATATGCACCCTTGTCGGCGGGTAGGCGACGCGCGGGCGATGTGCGCCTCGCGGCACCGCGAGATGCACGACATCGGGCATCTCGTCGGTCAGATCCCAGAAGCTGGCGGCCGAGTTCAAGCAGACCATCGCGGCCGGAGCCCGTCGGCACACCGCCACAAGATCAAGGTGCGCAGTCGCTGGAGCATCAACGATGCGATACACGCCACGGGAGATCTCCACTAGGACTCCGAGGTCACGCAGCCGGTACAGGTCCTCCCACCGTGCTCCGCCGGCAATCAGCTCAGCCGAGGTGACGGTGCCACCGGCGCGCCTTACGATCTCGAGTATGCGATCCGATCTCATCGGATGAAAGTCTACACATGAGAGCCCTATATGCGTAGGGTTTCATCCGGTGGTGAGGGTCGGCCTACTGTCCGCTCAGCTTGTTTCTGGGACGCGGGAGGAAAGTGCCCAAAGCGAGTGCCGAAACGCTTCTCCCTGCAAATGGGCGCTTTCCACGAGATGAGAGTGACGCCGCGACCGATAACGCCTCCCCGCAGAAATCCAGAAATCCCTCGAATTGCAGGCACTTCATCGGTGGAACGCTCGTATATCAACTATGAGAGCGCCTGTTCCGAAGGAAGCGTGGCTCGCGGTTGAAAGAGGCCCGTACTTACTGGGCTTCTCGCAATGGGCAGGAGACTGGCAGAACTGTCGGTGTACATCCAACGCCCCAGCGCGTCATGTCAAAAAGGCCCTATTTGCAGGTATTTATGGAGCCAACCGGGATCGAACCGGTGACCTCCTGCTTGCAAAGCAGGCGCTCTCCCAGCTGAGCTATGGCCCCTTGGGGGCTCAATATACCGCCGTATAGCGGGATTCTCGCACTCAGGCCGGCGTGCTCTGAGTCGCGTCTCTCATCGTCTCGGGGCTCGTCTGCCGATATCTGCCATTTCGACCGACCCGCCGGCGAGTCGCTGAGTCCGCTATTGGGCTAGTACTCACTTGGGGCGAGGCGGGCTTTTCAAGAATCGGGGCACCACCTCGGTAGCCCTTGATATTGCCGGTGCGTTCGCACCCAGCTCGGCACTCGTACCACCAGTCGCCTAAGGGCGCGACGTTGAGGACCTTCTCGACCCACTGGTAGCCCCATCCAAGACATTCGTTGCACCGCTCATGGTCCGGGACCGCCGTGTTCGCGTCGATGCCTGGTCGAGGCGGCGGAACAACGCGGATCACTGCTCCAGCCCTCAGCGTCTCGCCATAGCGCTCCGCAAACGCCGTCTTCGCAGCATCGATCGCCGCGACCCTCTCGGCCGCTGGCCCTGCCCATGCAAACGTGCGATATCCAGGCGTTGGATCTGCGTCCCTTGGAGGCGACGGGATGTCCTCGCTGCCTTCTCGCTCGGCGATCTCGACACGCCACACACGGTCGGCCATGTAGTTGACCTTAGCGCTAGGGCCGCTCTCGACTGTCCCCCAGCTGAGCCAGCGCGTTTGTAGTCGATACTAGTTCTTCTCGTTGTGCGCGCGTCTGCGAGGTGGTAGCGGAACTCTCGACCGCCACCGAGGATCACAACAGGCACTCGAATAAGTGCGCCCATACGCGGGAGCATCTTGAGACGTTGTTCATCGCCTGGGGCGAAACGCCAGGCGTGTGGCTCGATGCCATGCGCTCGAAGTACTAGCACCCGGGCGAGCTGACCCTAATCGGGCGCACACTTGCGTCTGTTTTTGCCCTCTGCTCTGTGATCTGTCAGTACGCGCGGTTAGGCCACTGCGAGCTGGAGCTCGGCGGGGTCCGCCGTAGCGGGAAGCTCGATCAACACCCTCTCGCCCTTCGCCTCGTCGATGAGGCGACGCGCGCCGACCAGCGTCAGGCCGATCAGCTCGCCGTTGGCGTCGTAACTGACCGCGTGGCCTTCCGGCGTCTCGTCGAAATCGACCGCGCGGGCAGGATCGCCGTGGGCGAGGTACAGCACATCCGCGTCGCGGTCGTAGCGGACACGATCAAACTTGTATGGGCCGATCTGGATGCTCACGGTCTGCTTCTTCTCGGGAACGCCGTACGGATGCTCCCAACGGATTTCTCGTCAAAGGCTACTACGACCTTGAGCCACCGACTGGGGCCTGCACCCTCCAGGTAGAACCAGTCCTGCCCTGGGCGCGGCTGCACGACTCGGTCCGTGGGCGCCTGTACAGCGCGGAGCACGTCCGCACGGTGGGGGGCCATGTAGGGGTGGCCCTCGATGATGTGCTCCCATCGCTCGGCAGTCAAGTGAACCGCTCGGCCTAGGGGGTCAACCACTACGCTCACGGCGGCATCCTACGCATCGCCCAGGCGCCTTCACAAAGCTGCGCGACACGCCGACGGTATGCAGCCGTGAGCCGTCGCCGGCAATTGGCAGCCCTGCCACAATCCTCTCGAATCGCCCTCGATGCGCCGCTACTTAGCTGGACGACTACAGCGGGCCGCAGGGCGCGAAACCAGCTGTTCATGCGGTATTTCGGTCCCTCGGGTCGAACCCGCGGGACGCTTGCAAAGCAGGCGCTCTCCCAGCTGAGCTATGGCCCCCTAGCTCAAACGAGTCTAGGGCAACGATCCTTCAACGGAAGGACCTCCACCGAAGCTGAACGCACGCACCGGCCGAGTGGCCAGTCGCCGGCGCTGCTCCCGCGCCTCCCAGTCGGCGGAGTTCGAATCGACCCCCCACCCGCTGCTCGCACGGTCGGCGCCCCTGCCGTAAGCCGCGGCGTTCGCTGCCATCGCCTCGCCATTCAGTCCGAGGTCGACATCGTCGTGTTCGAGGTCCGCGTCGATGATCGTGCGCATGTCGACCTCCATCGTCTCTTCGCTGGAGCGCGGCACCTCCGCACCTGTAGACCGGTCGGCGTCCCCGCCATTTCGATCGGCTCCCTCAACAGCCGGCGCCTCCTCGTGATAGCCGTCCGCCTCGCCCTCAGACTCCAAGTCGGTCTCAGCCGAGCCGTACGCCTCGCCATCCTCGGACTCCAGCGGCCCTAATGCGGCGCGCTCGTCGCGAGCGACCTCGCTTGGGTCCGCGCCCCGCAGACGCTTGAGCTCGAGGTGCTCGCGGATGGCGTCGTCCAGCAATCCCATGACGTCTCCAAACCATACCTCCCCGACCCCACGGCTTTCTCCGCTTCGCGGGCGCGCGACGCCGCGCGCGACGCGCGCGTGCGTGGCCACTACACTTCGCTGACCGTTTTGCCCGACCGGTATGCGGGGCTATAGCTCAGATGGGAGAGCGCCTGGATCGCACCCAGGAGGTCGGGGGTTCGAGTCCCCCTAGCTCCATTCCGCAACTCTTACGTTGCCGCCGCACGGATATGGCACCCTTCCGAACTCGACTCTCGCGGGCGCGCCCTGCGCGCGTGTAGGTCCCTCAGTCGCACATGCACCGCAACGTACTCATCACGCTCCTGGGGATCGCCGCACTCGCGCTCGTGTGGGGCGTGTTGGCGATCGCGCTCGGCTCCCCCAGCCTGAAGCTCGCGGGCTCGAGCACCTCCAGCGACACCTCGCCCTCCTGCCTGCCGGCCACCCTCGATCACACCGCCGCGCTGCCCGGCACCACCGTCGATGTCTCGCCCGAGCCCGAAACCAATACCGCCAATCCCCGCACCCAGATTAGCTTCCTGGGCGCGCCCGCCTCGGCGATCCGCGCGGTCTCAGTCGTCGGCCAGCGCAGCGGCGCTCACTCCGGCCGCCTGCACGCCTACTCACAGGGCGACGGCGCAAGCTTCGCGCCCGACACGCCCTTCGAGAGCGGCGAGGACGTAACCGTGCATGCTGTGATCGGCGCGGGCAGCACCGCCAAGCAGGTCGCGTATCGCTTCCGCGTCGACACCCCCTACTCGACCGCGAACACCCCCGAGTTCCACAACCCGCCGGCGGCGCCCGCCGACTACCAAAGCTTCTACACACTGCCCAGTGCGCAGCCGCCGATCCTGAGCGTCACCGTCCCCGACCGCGACCCCGCCGCCGGCGACATCTTCACGACCAACGGCCCCGGCCCCGGCCAGTACGGCCCGCTGATCTACACGCCGCAGGGCCGTCTCGTCTGGTTCGACCGCCTGCCCACCGGCGAAACCGCGGAGGACCTCAACGAGCAGACCTATGAAGGTCAGCGCGCCCTCACGTGGTGGCGGGGGCGCGTGCTCTCGCTGGGCTTCGGCCAGGGCGAAGACATCGTCATGAACTCGCACTATCAGACCATCGCGCGCGTCGCCGGCGGCAATGGCCTGAAGGCGGACCTACACGAGTTCCAGATCGCCCCGCGCGACATCGCCTACATCACCGCCTTCAACCCGATCCACTGCGACCTCACGCCGGTTCACGGGGCGCGCAACGGGACGATCACCGACACCGCGATTCAGGAGATCGACATCAAGACCGGTCTCGTGCGCTGGGAATGGCACAGCCTCGACCACGTCGGCGCCTCCGAGTCCGAAGTCGAAACGCCGACCGGGACCACGCCCTGGGACTGGTTCCACATCAACTCCATCGACCCCCAATCCGACGGCGACATCTTCATCTCCGCCCGCAGCACCTGGGCCGGCTACCAACTGGACGGCTCCACCGGCAGAATCCTCTGGCGCCTCGGCGGCACCAACAGCTCCTTCAAGATGGGACCCGGCACCATGACCGCCTGGCAGCACGACGGCCGCGTCCTGCCCAATGGGGAAGTCACCTTCTTCGACGACGGCGCGAACCCGCCGATCCACCGCCAGTCGCGCGCCGTGCGCATCGCGCTCGACTTCAAGACCCACGAAGCGCACCTCACCTCCGTATTCACGCACCACGACCCGCCGCTGCTCGCCGCCAGCCAGGGCAACGTGCAAACGCTGGCCGACGGCAACACCGTCGTCGGCTACGGCGGCGTGCCCGCGATCAGCGAGTACGCCAAAGACGGCGCGCTGCTCTTCGACGCCCACCAGCCGTTCGACCTGATCTTCTACCGCGCCTTTCGCTTCCCCTGGAGCGCGCAGCCGGCGAGCCCACCGGCGGTCCTCGCCAGCCTCAACAACACCGGCGAAGAGACGATCGTGCACGCAAGCTGGAACGGCGCCACCGCAGTCGCCTCCTGGCGTGTGCTCGCCGGCAAGCACCCCGGATCGCTGGCGGCGCAGGCCGCGATCCCCGCGAGCGGCTTCGAGAGCTCGACGACACTACCCGTCAAGTACGAATACGCGGCGGTGCAGGCGCTCGACTCAGCCGGCCACGTCCTCGGCACCTCGCAGGCAACGCACGTGGTCAGCTACGCCGCCTCACTCCCGAGCCACTGACGGTCGCGATGCGCGCGAGCCCCCACGA
This sequence comes from Solirubrobacteraceae bacterium, assembly GCA_036501715.1. Taxonomy (GTDB): domain Bacteria; phylum Actinomycetota; class Thermoleophilia; order Solirubrobacterales; family Solirubrobacteraceae; genus Palsa-744. The sequence goes on from DASXZV010000041.1 coordinate 30,869, forward strand.
GCCGATCGACACGCCGTCCGCGAGGCGCGCGGACCCGCGATTCAGTAAGCCGGCTTGGAGGAGTGCTTGTGCGTCGTCGTCGGCGTGCTCGTCGATTTGGAGGAGGAGCCTCCGCCTTTACTGCCGCACCCCGCCACCGCAAAGGTGGTCGCTAGGACGGCCAGGAGCGTTAGCATGGCGGTCAGTGGCGTTCGTTTCATGGCGCAGGGCTCCAATCGTCGCTCGGTGGCTCGGGCGCTCACCCTACCAGGCGTTCTTGCCGCAAATCGCGGTTGGATAGACCCTCATGAGCGTTGAGACAACGGCAAGTCCGGGCGTAGCCGAGGCGCCTCCGGCCGCGGGTCCCCGGGGCACGCGGATGGGGTGGCTGCTGGCCGTCTGCTGCGTAGCGCAGTTCATGGTCATCCTCGACCTCAGCATCGTCAACGTCGCGCTGCCCTCGATCCAGCTGAGCCTCGGGTTCTCGGCGCCCGAACTGCAGTGGATCGTCGATGCCTACGCGATCACCTTCGCCGGCTTCCTGATGCTCGGCGGTCGCGCCGCCGACCACTTCGGGCAGCGCCGCACGTTCGTCCTCGCGCTGCTCCTGTTCGGGCTCGCCTCGCTGGCCGGCGGTCTCGCACCGGACCGCACGCTGCTCGTCGCCGCGCGCGCCGCGCAGGGTCTCGGCGGGGCCCTGATGGCCGCCTCCTCGCTGGCGATCATCACCTCCTCGTTCAAGCCGGGGCCGCAACTCAACCGCGCGATCGGCGCGTGGGCCGCGATGAACGGCCTCGGCGGCGCCGCCGGGATGCTGTTCGGAGGGATCATCACCCAGGAGCTCAGCTGGCGCTGGGTACTGCTGATCAACCCCCCGATCGGGATCGCAGCCGCGCTGGTCGCGTGGGCGGTCGTCGCCGAGCGTCGCCGCGCGCCCAACAGGAGCTTCGACGTCGCCGGCGCCGTGACGCTGACGATCGGTCAGATGGTGCTCGTGTATGGGGTCGTCGAAGCCGGCCTCGCCGGCTGGGACACGCTGGCCGCGCTCGGCCCGATCATCGGCGGTATTGCCCTGCTCGTCGTGTTCGGCGTGATCGAGACCCGTCTGGCCTCCGAACCACTGATTCCCTTCAAGGAGCTCACCAAGCCGCTGCAGATCGCCAACAACATCGTGCTGCTGTTCAGCGCCTCGCTCTTCCCGATGTGGTTCGTGAGCTCGCTCTACCTGCAGCAGGTGCTGGGGCTCTCGCCGCTGCACACCGGCCTGATCTTTCTGCCGATGACGCTGATGATCATGCTCGTCGCCTCGCGCACCGGCAAACTCGTGAGCCACTTCGGGGTGCGCCCCGTGCTCGGCGGCGGCCTGGTCCTGTTGACCGGCGGCATGCTGCTGCTCGCCAAAGTCGGCTCCAGCGGCAGCCCGATCGTGTACATCATGATCCCCGGCCTGCTCACCGCGGCGGGGATCGCGATGTCGATCGTGCCCTCCACGATCGCCGCCACGCAGGGTGCCAAGGAGGGGCAGGCGGGGCTCGCCTCCGGCCTCGTCAACACCTCGCGCCAAGTCGGCGGCGGGCTCGGGCTGGCGATCCTGGTCACGCTCGCGACCCAGCGCTCGAGCCAACTGATCGGCACCGGCCAGCAGGTGCCGCAGGCCTTGACCGACGGCTTCCGGCTCGCCTATCTAATCGGCGCCGGCCTCGCGGCGGCGGCGGCCCTCGTCACGTTTACCTCGCTGCCCAAGCCCAGCGGTGAGCGGGCGCCCGCAGCCCGGCGCCTGGCGGTCGCGATCGGCGTCGTCCTCGCGGGCTTCCTCGCGGTCGACATCGCGCTGGCCGGCTCGCACGGCGCTCCAATCGGGGCGTACACCCTCGATGGCGCCTACAGCTTCGTAACCGAGCCCTCGCTACACCCGCCCAAGCTCGGCGGCAGCCATCCGGCGCCCGCCAACCAACTCGCGCCCGGCTACATCTTCACCACGAGCTTCTTCGACCTGAACGAACCGCCGCTCATCGGCCAGAGCGGGCCGATGATCCTCGACAACGAGCTGCAACCGGTCTGGTTCCAACCCGTACCCAAGCGCGTCGCCGCCGCCAACCTGAGCCTCCAGACTTACGCGGGCCAGCCCGCGCTGGCCTGGTGGCAGGGGGTTGTCACCAACACCGGCGCCACCGAGAGCGGCGAATACATAGTGGTCAACAAGCACTACCAGACCGTCGCGCGACTGAAGGGCGCCGACGGCTGGGTGCTCACCCTCCACGAGCTCGCGATCTCCGGCGAAGACGCCTGGGTGACCGCGAACAAGAACATCCCCCGCGACCTCTCCAAGTACGGCGGCGCCTACAACGGCGCCCTGATCGACTCGGCCATCCAGGAGTACAACCTCAAGACCGGCAAGCTGCTGCGCAACTGGGACGCGCTCGACCACATCCCACTGAGCGACTCCTACGCCTCGCTGCCGACCAACGGGTTCCCCTGGGATGCCTACCACGTCAACTCCGTGCAGCTCGTCGGCAACAACGAGTTCCTCGTCTCCATGCGCAACACCTGGGCCGCCTACCTCGTGAACATCAATACCGGCCGGATCGAATGGACCCTCGGCGGGCGCGACTCGAGCTTCAAGTTCGGCCCCGGCGCCGCCTTCCAGTGGCAGCACGACGTGCGGATGCAACCCGACTCGACGATCACCGTCTTCGACGACCACTGCTGCCAGCTCACCGGCGGCGGCACCTCCGTGCCCGCGACCGCGCCCTCCCGCGGGCTCGTGCTCAGGCTGGATCAGAGCGCGCGCACCGCCGCGCTCGCCGCCCAGTACCCCGGGGACGGCAAATTCGAAACCGAATACATGGGCGACACGCAGCCGCTGCCGAACGGCAACGTGTTCGTCGGCTGGGGATCGGAACCCGCCTTCTCCGAGTTCAGCCGCTCCGGCAAGCTGCTGCTCGAAGGCAGCTTCCCCGGACCCGATCTCAGCTATCGCGCGACCCTGCAGCAGTGGGTCGGCCTGCCGCTCTCCGCGCCGCTGGGCGCCGCCCGCCGCGCCGGCGCCAACACCACGGTCTACGCGAGCTGGAACGGCGCCACCCGAGTCGTGTCGTGGAGAGTCCTCGCCGGGCCCAGCGCCAGCCACCTGGCCGTCGTCGCGACCCGCGCGAAGTCCGGCTTTGAGACCGCCATCCCGCTGGCCCAGACCTACAAAAGCTTCAAGCTGCAGGCACTCGCCGCTGGGGGACAGGTAATCGGGACTTCCCGGCCGTTTTCCTAGCGCGGATCCGGCCGCTCCCGTCTACACCTAGCCTGGTCCTGCTCTTGGCCGGGCTCCTCGTTGAACCTAGGCCAGCTCCTCGCTCGCGGCACGCGGCTGCGCCTCCGCAGCGAGCGCCGCGAACGCCTGCTGCGCGTCACCGCTGGACTCAGTCGCGCGGATCAGGACCGAGAGCGTCGTCCCCAGCAGCCCTCCAGTGACCGCCTCCGGTTCGGAGAGACTGAGCATCGAGAGCCCCATGCCGAGGCCGAGCATCACGTTCGCGAATTGCTCCGGCACGCCCGCCGGCACGTCGAAGCCGGCGTCCGCGGAGCTCTCCGCGGCGAAGCGCGCGAACGTCGCGCGCAGCACCGCCAGCCCACTCGCCAGCCGCTTGCGCAGCGACTCGTCGCGCTGCGCGTAAGCCCACAGCTCGACGAACAGCCGGAAGCGGTCCGGGTTCTCTTGCACGCTCTCCATCCAACGATCGCTGCCCGCCAACGGGCGCTCCCAGGTCGCGCGGTCGCGGTCGAAGAGGGCTATCTGTTCAGTCACCTGCCCCGCGAGGTGCTCCTCGACGAGTGCGAGCAACAGATTCTCCTTGCTGCCGAAGTGCGCGTACACCGCGCCCTTCGTGAAGCCCGCCTCGGAGGCGACCTCTTCGAGCGTCGCCCCCGCAAAGCCGCGCCGCGCGTAGACCCGCGCCGCAGCCTCCAGCAGTCTCGCGCGCGTACGCGCGCGCTGGGCACTGCGATCGAACTCCCCCCGTGGCATCAGCGCGCCGCCGCGATCCGCGCGCTTCCCGCGCTGGGAGGCACCTGAAGTGCACGTGCGCCTTGCTCGCGAAGTACCCTTGACACATACTCGTGAGTAGATATACTCATACGTATCGACAGTCTAGCGTGAGGAGCAGTCGCATGAGCAGTCCCACGAAGACCCCGCTTCCCCCTGGCTCCCGGATGCCGGCCGCGCTGCAGGCGCTCGGCAGCTGGACCCGTCCAACCGCCGTTCTCGACCGCAACCGCGCGCGCTACGGCAAGCGCTACACCGTCCGCTTCCTGGGACAGCCGCCGTTCGTGATCCTCTCCGATCCCGACGAGATCAAGGAAGTGTTGGTGGCGCCGCCCGACGTACTGCACCCCGGCGAGGGCGCCCGGATCCTCGAACCGCTGATCGGCCGCAACTCGGTGATCCTGCTCGACGAGGCGCCGCACATGGAGCAGCGCAAGCTACTGCTACCCGCCTTCCACGGCGAGCGCATGCATGCGCTCGAGGGCCTCATGCGCGAACTGACCGAGCGCGAGCTCGCCGACTGGCCACACGGAGAGTCGATCGAGCTGCACAGCCGCCTGCAGCAGCTGACGCTGGAGATCGTCCTACGCGCCGTCTTTGGCCTCGAGCGCGGAGCACGGCTCGACGAGCTGCGCGAGCTACTGACCGCCGTCCTGAAGTTCACCGAGAGCCCGCTCTCCGTGCTGCCCCCACCGCCCCCGTGGTTGGAGCGGCTGATGCGCGACCGCGGGCCGCTCGGCCGCCTGCAGGCGCTGCTCGCGCAAGCCGACGCGCTGATCTACGGGCTGATCGACGAGCGCCGCCGCGAAGACAGCAGCGGCTCCGAGGGCGCCGATGTGCTCGCGCTGCTGCTCGCCGCCACCCACGAAGACGGCTCGCCGATGAGTCCCGCCGAGCTGCGCGACGAGCTCGTGACCGCACTCGTCGCCGGCCACGAGACGACCGCCTCGCAGCTCGCGTGGGCGTTTATGCACCTCTCCCGCGAGCCCGCCGTCTGCGCACAGCTCACCGAGGAGCTCGACACCGGTGAGGACGACGCCTACCTCACCGCCACGATCCACGAGACCATGCGCCGGCGCCCCGTGCTCCCCAACGCCGAGCCGCGCCTCGTCAAGCAGCCGATCGAAATCGGCGGCGTCAGTTATTCGCCCGGCGTCGTGCTCGTCGTCAACGCCCACCTCGTCCACCACAACCCCGACATCTACCCCGAGCCCTACGCCTTCCGCCCCGAGCGCTTTCTGGAGCGCGCCGGCGGGCGCCCGCCTGGCACCTACACATGGCTGCCCTTCGGCGGTGGGCGGCGGCGCTGCATCGGCGCGAGCTTCGCGCTGATGGAGATGAAGGTCGTGCTGAGCGCCGTGTTCGAGCGCTTCGAGCTTGAACCCGTTGGGGCGAGGCCCGAGGTCGCGCGGCGGCGCAGCATCACGATCAGTCCCTCCCGCGGCGCGCAGGTCGTGCTGCGCGAGCGCTCGAGCACACGCAACCCAGACGCCGCGCGCAAGACACAAGTCGCCGTCGCCGCATAGCTCTCGTGCCGACGTCTTGCGTCGTCGCGCGGGTCAGGCGTCGTCGTGGTTAGCGTGCTCGCGCGTCAGGCTGAGCTCGGCGAGGCCGCTGGATACAGCCTCGCGGCCCGCACCCTCCCCACATAGGCGATCGCGAGTCCCATCGCGATCTGCCCGAGCCCAATCGCGATCGCGCTCACTGCCACCAGCAGGTAGCCCCCGGAATGCCCGGGATTGACGAAGAAGTACGGGTACCAGTGCACGAGCGGACCGCGCACCAGCGTGTACGCGATGTAGAGCAAGGGGAACGCCATCCACGCGAGCACCGCGCGGCGCGCCTGGAGAGAGGTGCGCGGCGGATCGATCAGCCAGTCGAGCGCGACCGCGAGCGGCATCACCCGGTGCAGGACCGTGTTGACCCACGGGATCGAGTTGTGCTGTCCGGCGAGCAGCACCGCGTAGACGATGCCGGTCGTCAGCATGTAGAGCACCGCCGCACCGCGCAGCGCGTCGAATCTGGCCGAGCTCCGCACGGCGGGGATTAGCCCGATCGCCGACAGTCCTCCGGCGAGGAAGATCGCGATCGCGAAGAGATTGCTGAGCTCGGTGAAGTAGCTGAAGTAATCCGTCGTGCTCCAATGCGGTTCGCCGAGCCCGCTGACGAGCTCATAGACGATCGCCGTGAGCGCGAGGCACGCGAGCGCGATGCGGTACCCCGCGATCACAGAGGTTCGGCGCGTCATCGGCCGGACGATACGAGATCGACATGAGGAGCCAGGTCGGGGCGGGTCTCGGCGTCGGCGTCCACCGGGCGCCCGGGCACTGCGAGTGCCCCCCACAGATGCTGCAGCGCGTACGCGCGCCACGGCCGCCAAGACTCCGCCAGCTGCGCGACCTCGCGCGGACCGCGCCACGACACGTCGAGCGCTTCCAGCGCGCGCCTGACCCCCAGGTCGCTGGGCAAGAACGCGTCGGGGTCGCTGAGGCCGCGCATCGCGATGTACTGCTCCGTCCACGGCCCGATCCCGGGGATCTCGAGCAACGCCGCGGCGACCTCGGCGCGGTCGCTGCCGGGGTCGATCGTGAGAACCCCGTCGGCGAGCCGGCTCGCCAGCGCGCGCAGCGTCGCGCGGCGACTGCGAGGGCCGGGGAGTAGCGCGGGGTCCGCCGCGGCGATCGCAGCCGGTGACGGGAAAAGGTGCGTGAGCGACCCGTCCGGCTCGGACAGCGGCTCGCCGAGGAGCTGTGTCAAGCGGCCGGCCGCGGTGCGCGCTGCGGCAACCGAGACCTGCTGGCCAAGGATCGCGCGGACCGCTAGCTCGGAGCCCTCGACGGTCCCCGGCACACGCAACCCCGGCGCGGCGCGGACGAGCGGTGCGAGCAGCGCGTCCTGCGCCAGGTGCTCGACGGGCGTCGCCGGGTCGGCGTCGAGGTCGAGCAGCCGCCGGCAGCGCTGAACCGCCGCGGTCAGATCACGCAGGTCGGCGAGGTGCAACTCGCACTCCACATGACGCGGCTCGCGCGCCTTGGCCGGAGGTACTCTCAGCGCGACGGTCCCGTGACCGTGCGGGAGCCGCAGCGTGCGACGGTAGGCACCATCGCGCACCTCCTCGACGCCGCTGACCGCGCGGTCAGCGAAGAAGCGCAGCAGCCGCTCCCAGTGCAGCGGCTCGCGGAAGGCGAGCCGCACCGTCAGGACGCCAGGGCCGTCAGCGCCAGTCGCGGGCGCGCGGCGCTGACCCTCTCTGGCAACGGTGCGGCGCAGCTCCGTCGGCGTGCGCCCGTAGGCTGCGCGGATCGTGTCGTTGAACTGGCGCACGCTGGAGAAGCCCGCCGCGTACGCGACGTCGACCAGCCGCAGGCCGCTCGTCTGGATCAGCATCCGCGCGCTCTGCGACCGCTGCGCGCGAGCGAGCGCAAGCGGGCCCGCCCCGAGCTCCGCGGTGAGCAGCCGCGTGAGGTGACGCTCGCTGTAGGCCACGCGCCGCGCAAGGCCCGCGACGCCCTCGCGATCGACGACGCCATCCGCGATCAACGCCATCGCCCGCGCGGCGACGTCGCCGCGGCGGTTCCACTCCGGCGAGCCCGGGACCGCGTGCGGATGGCAGCGCAGGCACGCGCGGAAGCCCGCGCCCTGCGCCGCGGCGGCGCTCGGATAGAAGCGCACGTTCTCGCGTTTGGGCACGATCGCCGGACAGCTCGGCCGGCAGTAGATACCCGTCGAGGTGACCGCCACGAAGAAGCAGCCATCGAAGCGGCGATCGCGGCTGCCGAGGATCCGGTAGCGCACGTCGAACTCCCCGTGGCCCGCTTCCAGCGAGCTATCCAGCGCAGTTGCCATGCCTCTAGTATGAGGCCTTGACTAGCGGGTTTCGGACAGCGACAGCAGCATCTGTGTCCGTGTCCGAAAACCGCTTGGTTCACCCGCTTCGACGTGGCACAGTGCTGTCATGATCACTCAAAGCCTCGCCTCGCCACCGACTGTCCCGACCCCTCGAAACCAAATTCCAACCGACATCTCGACTCCCACCTCGCGAACCTCCGCCGCGGCGACGCGCTTCGCCTACATCGAGAGCCCCGTCGGCGAGCTGCTCGTAACGGCCGACGCCGCGGGGGCGCTCACACGTCTGTACTTCCCCGGCCGCATCTCCCCCCAGGAGGCTGGCTGGACCCATGACGAGGCGCCGTTCGTCGAGCTGCGGCGCCAGCTCGACGCCTACTTCGCCGGCGAGCTCGAGGACTTCGACCTGCGGCTCGCACCGAGCGGGACATCCTTCCAGCTGCAGGTGTGGCGCGCTCTGCGCGAGATCCCCTACGGCGCAACCGCCTCCTATGGCGAGATCGCGCGCGCCGTTGGGCAGCCCGCCGCGGCGCGGGCCGTCGGCGGCGCCAACAATCGCAACCCGATCGCGATCATCGTCCCCTGCCATCGCGTGATCGGCGCGGGCGGCTCGCTCACCGGCTACGGCGGCGGCCTCGATCGTAAGCGCCTGCTGCTCGAGCTCGAGGCCGGCACGCCCACACTCGTATAGGCCGTCCCGGCGCCAGCGCGCCTGACGCGCGCATAAACCCGGCCGGCCCGAGCCGGTGCCGGAAAGCGGGCGCGGGTTATATTGGCCGCGTGCCCCGTCACCTGATCTCGATCGACCAGGTCGACGACGTACTCGCGCGTGAGATCTTCGAGACCGCTGACGACATGGCGGCGGCGCTGCGGATTCCGACTCGTCTTTCGAGCCTCACAGGCCGCGTGATCGCACTGCTGTTCTTCGAGCCGAGCTCGCGCACGATCCTCAGCTTCCACGCCGCCGCCGCGCGCCTCGGTGCGGCCGTGATCGAGCACCGCGGCGTGGAGTCCTCCTCGTTATCCAAGGGCGAGTCGATCGAGGACACGATCCGCGTCGTCGGCGCCTACGCGGACCTGATCGTCCTGCGCCACGAGGAAGCCGGCGTCGCGCAGCGCGCCGCGGAGGTCAGTCCGGTGCCGCTGATCAACGGCGGCGACGGACCCAACGAGCACCCAACGCAGGCGCTGATCGACATGTACACGATCCGCCACGAGCTCGGCCGCCTGGACTCGCTGCGCGTCGGGATGGGCTTCGACCCGCGCCACTCGCGCTCGATCCACTCGCTCTGCCGCGGCCTCAGCCGCTATCCCGGCAACGACGTCCTGCTCGTCGGCCCCGAAGAGCTGTGGCTCGACGAAGAACAGCTTGGCGAGCTGCACACGCGCGGACTCGCCGTCGAGCAGAGCACCGCCCTCGAGCGCCTGCTCGACCGCGAGGTGCTCTACGTCAACCGCTTTCAAACCGAGCGCATCGCCGATCCCGACACCGCCGCCGCGTACCGCGAGCGCTACTGCCTCACCGCCGCCGATCTCGCGGGCTCCAGCGTCGAGCTGCTGCTCGACCCGCTGCCGCGCATCCACGAGATCGCGACCGAGGTCGACTCGCTGCCGCAGGCCGCCTACTTCCGCCAGGCCGCCAACGGCGTCCCGATCCGCATGGCGCTGCTCTCTATGCTCGCCTAGGGCGCGCCGCGCGGCGGTGGCCGCCCCGCTGGTGCCAGGCCGCAGCCCCCGCCAGCAGCAGCAGCCCAAGACCCGGCAGCAGCGCGTCGCGCGTCGTATGACCTCGCGCCGCGCGCGCACCGCCGCCCCGCTCACGCGCACCGCGCACCGCCACCCCAGGGGGCGGCCCGGCGGCGCGCAGCGCATAGACGATGCGCGGCGTCTGCAAACCCACCGTCCAAGCCGCCAGCACCCTGTCGCTCTGCGGATCGAACGCCGCCGCGGGCACCCCATTGGGACCGGGTGCCGCGAGCGCTTCGGTGGCCGCGAAGCGCGCTTCGCCGCGTCCGCCGTAGTGACCCCACGCCGCAAGAATCGCGCGGTGCCGCGGGTCGAGGGTGCCATCGCGCAGGCGCGGTGCCGTCGTCCACAGCGCGAGAACCTCCGCGCGCGGACCCGCGATCAGATCCGCGAGTAGCGCCTGCCTGCCGCGCGGCGAGATAGTGACCGGCGCCCAGACGCCGCGCCGCAGCGAGACCGGCGAGGCGCGCACGACGTAGCGACCGACGCGCATCCCCGTCCATACCATCATCACCGCCTCGCTCGAGAGGCGCGTGAGGCGCAGCGAGCCCGGCGGCGGAGCGAGCGCTGGGAGGTCGGTGAAGCTTTCGACCGTCGCGCTGCGCGCAAAGGCCATGCCGGGACCCGAGATGCTCGACTCGATGCTCGTCACGGCGAGCCCGCCGCGCGCAAGCGTCTGCACGCGCCACGCGAGGATCGCGCGACCGTCGTCGCTGATCAGCGCTCGCAGTTCCGACACGCCCGCGCCAGGGCCGACGCGCTCGACCGCTCCAACCGAGCCCCCCGCCGCGACCTCGCGCGCGTAGATCGCGGCGGGGGTGGCCCAGGCGACGAGCACATCGCTGCGGTAGTCCATCGCGACCGCCAGCGCGCGGGGTCGAGTCGAGCCCACCGCGAGCAACCGCGGAGCAGCCGGCGTCGAGCTGTAATGGCGCTGCACGCGCAGCGCCAGCGCCCACTTCGAGTGTCGCTCGCGGCGCGTCGAGACGACCGCCGTGTCGCCGAGGTATCCACTTGCAACCGTCACCGGCGTTGCGGGGCCGTCGAGCGCCAGCGGCGCGGCGAACGTCCCCGGCACGTTGCCCTCCGCGAGCAGGCCGTCGCCGAGCGCAATCACCTGCCCGAGCGCCGTCCCCGCGACCGCCGCGATTTCGACGGGACCGTCTGCCCCGGCGTTCAGCGCGCGGCCAGGACCCGGTAGGCCGCTCGGCCCAAGCCGCGCCGCGAGCGCCTCTCGCTGCGCCGCGGTGCTCGCCGTCCCACCGTCGCTCGATCCCGCGCAAGCGACGGGTCCGGTCCACAGCAGCGCCCCAGAGCCGCTGCGGACCTGCGGCTGCGAGCTCGGGAACACGACCAGCGGCGGGGCTTGCGAGCTCGCTATCGCACAGCCCGTGAGAAGCCTCGGCGCCGACCAGTCCGCGAGCGCCGTCGGAGCCGCGCAGAGGATCCAGCCGAGCACCGCGCCGAGTCCGATCCGCGCAAGCATGCGCTGATCGTACTCAGGAAGCCTGCGACTCCAGCCGCGCGCGGCGGTACTCCTCGACGACGATCTCCGTGAGCTCCTCCACCGAGGTCTCCGCCGTCGGCTTGTCGAGCGCGATCACGCCGTCCTGGATCATGCTGACGCGGTCGCAGGCCTCGAGCACGTGCACGTAGTTGTGGAGGATCATGATGATCGAGACGCGACCCTCGGCCTTCAGGCGCGCGACGAGGTCGAGGATCATCGCCCCCTCCTTCGCACCCATCGCGGCGAGTGGCTCGTCGAGCAGTAGGACGTCGGCGTCGGAGTTGATGCTGCGTGCGACCGCGATCGCCTGGCGCTGACCGCCGGAGAGGCGCGCGACCGCGACGTCGATCCGCGGGATGTTGATGCCGATCTCATCCAGCGCCTTGCGGGCCTGGAGCTTCATCTCGCGGTTGGCCAGGAAGGGCAGTGGACGATGGACCTTCTCGCGGCGCAGGAACAGGTTGTGGTAGACCGATAGTTCGTCGATCAGCGCGAGGTCCTGGTAGACGGTCTCGATGCCCGTCGCGCGCGCTTCGTCGACGCTTTTCGGCGAGTAGGGCTTCCCGTGCATGAACATCTTGCCGGTGTCCTGCTTTTGAAAGCCGCTGAGAATCTTGATCAGCGTGGACTTGCCGGCGCCATTGTCGCCGAGCAGGCCAAGCACCTCGCCTTTGCGCAGGTGCAGGTTGACGTCGCGCAGCGCGGTCACGGGGCCGAAGCGCTTGGCGATGTGTTCGACTCGCAGCACGTCGTCGTCGGCCGCACTTGGTCCCACAACCGACTGCTCTGGTATCGCCGCGTCAGCCACTGTGGTACCCCCTGCGCGCGCGTTTTACGAAGACGTCTAGCGTCATCGCGACGATGATCGCGAGACCGAGATAGAGCAGCAGATAGTTGGCGTTGGTGCCCTGCAGCGTCAGACCATCGTGCAAGATGCCGAGGAACAGCGCTCCGATCAGCGCGCCGACGACCGTGCCCGAGCCACCCGCCAGCAGCGTGCCGCCGATCACCGCCGCCGCGATCCCAAAAAATAGGATTTCGTTGCCGCCGGCGGTGTCGGGCTGAACCGTCCCCGAGCGCACCGCCTCCAGGATCCCGACAAGGCCTCCGGTCGTCGCGCAGAGGATGAAATTGCGAACCGTGACGAGCCGCACCCCAATACCCGCCTCAGCGGCTCCCAGCTTGTTGGAGCCGACCGCAACCGTGTAAAGGCCCCAGCGCGTGAACGTCAGGACGACTTGCAGCACGATCACGATCGCGACCGCCCAGATCAGCTCCGAGTAGACCCCGCCGCCGAAGATTTTCGCGAACGTACTGATGTGGTTGACCTGTTCGGGCAGCGTGATGTGGTGGCCATTGACGACGTGGGGTACCTGGCGTGTGGTGACGTGCACCTGTGAGGCGGGTGTTTCCTTTGGTTCACCATGAGAGATGATCAGCGTGAGTCCCTCGAACGTGAACAGCGTGCCGAGCGTGGTCACGAACGAGCTGATCCCGACGATCGCGACAAAGAAGCCGTTGACCGCGCCGACCGCCATGCACGCGATCAGCGCGGCGAGCACAGACGGCACGAGCGGCAGGCCGACGCTCGTGTTGAACTTGTAGAAGAGATAGGGCGCGAACAGATACATCGCGCCAATCGAGAGGTCGATCTCGCCGAGAATCATCACGAAGACCTCACCCGCGCCGAGGATCGCGAATGGGGCGAAGTACGGCAGCAGCGTCTTGAAGTTCGCCGTCGTGAGGAAGCTGCTCGTGTTCAGCGCGAAGTAGATCGCGACGACGAGCGTGACGAGGATGATGCTGCCCTCGCGCAGCGCAAGCACCCGTCCCAGTAGGCCGTCGCGGCGCGGCGCTGGGACCCGGCGCGTGGGCGCCGGGTCCTGTCCCTGATCGGCCGGCTGCTGCGAGACCGGCCCTCCCGCCGCACCAGGGGTCACGACTTCAGGCGACCGTGCCGGCCTTGATCGTGATCACTTTGACCGTCGAGGTGGTTCCCTCGTAGCGAGATTTGGATTCGACGTACGGAGCGACGGTTTCTTTAGTGAGGAACTTCAGACCCGTGTCGGTTTCCGCGGGGCCCGTCAGCGTCCCGGAGACGTGCCACATGAACAGCTGCAGGACCGGCAGGAACCCCTGCAGGTAGGGCTGCTGATCGATCGTGAATTCGATGTTGCCTTCCTGCAGCAGCTTCTGCGTCTGTTCGGTGAGGTCAAAGCCGCCGGCCTTGATGCCCTTTGCCGCCAGCCCATACTTCTGCATCACTTTCGCGAGGCTTTCGGTGGAGCCGCCGTCGACCGCGTACATCCCCTTCGTGCTCTGGTGACCTACCCAGTAGGCGTCGATCGTCGAGAGCTCGCCCGGCACCGCGGCGCCGGTTGCAATTTCGTGCAGCGTGATCGGCTTGCCCGACGCCCTGACCGCCCTGATCGCCCCCGCGATGCGCGGCTGCAGGTTGGCCGAGCCCGGCGTCGCGATGAACAGCGCGACATCGCCCGACCCGACGTCCGTGACAATCCGTTCGCCCATCTCTTCGCCGGCCTTTTTCAGGTCCTGACCGATGTAGGAGAGCCGTTTGTTCGTGGGCGAGTCGGCGTTGTAGGCGACGACCGGGATACCCGCCTTCAACGCGGCTTCGACGGGCGCGTTGAAGGCCGTCAGGTCGATCAGCGCGACCGCGATCCCGTCTGCGCCGCCGGTGACCGCGGTGTTGACCGCGTTGACCATCTGGCTGACGTTGCTGCTTTCCGATCCCGTCCACTGGTAGGAGCAGCCCAGCAGCTTGCAAGCATCGGCCGCGCCGTACTGTGTCGGCACGAAGAACGGGTTCGTCGTGACGTGATTGACGATCACGAATTTGTAGTTCGGGTGCGACCCAAACACTTCACTGGAGCCGCCGCCCGAGGCGGCGTTTGAGGAGGTTGTGCCACCGCCACCGCAGGCCTCGAGCAATGTGCTTACGCCACCCGCCGCGACGCCGGTAAGCGCTGTCCGTCGCAGGAACGCGCGGCGATCGAATCCTGGAGCCCGCTCATCGGTCGGAGGATCGGCGTACTCCAGCCGCTCCACCGCCTCGAAGGCTAGATCGGTCTCAGACATCCACATCCTCCTCCTTACTCAGGTGACGGGGCCATCGCAGGAGCGGGGTCCCCGCTCTTAGATTTCCCGCGCGGCCCCTTTACTAGTCATCGAATTGTTTGCCGGTCCCCCAATTCAATCGGCGCCAAGGGTGAGGTCGCTTCGCCCACCGAGGATGTGCTTACCCGGGCCCACCGGAGGTGATCACGGCCATTGCCATCGTCGCCACCACGAGCACGGCGGTGATTCCGATCACGGTGCGCTCCGCGGTGACCGTGCCGGGAAAGTCTGGCTTGCGCATCCCGATCCCCATCGAGAGGACAAGCGCCCAGCAGACCAGCAGGCCGCCGACGATGTAGAAGGGCACTTTGCTCTTCGCCGCCGCGAGGACTGGAACCGCCTGTAGCAGGGCCGCATGCATCGCGCCGAGCCTAACGCATGGGGTGGGCGCTTGGCAATCCCGGAATCGGCCCGCCGCGCGCGCGTGCCCGCGTGCGCGCACCCACGCGGGCACGCGCGGCGGGGTGGCGAATGCGAAGACATCCGCGTAGGATCGACAACCGTGAGCGACGCGATCCGCACACCCGAGGAGCGCTTTGCGGCCCTCCCGGACTTCCCGTTCCAGGCGCACTACCGTGAGGTTCAAGGCCTGCGCCTCGCGCACCTCGACGAGGGCGAGGGCGCACCGGTGTTGTTCATGCACGGCGAGCCAACCTGGTCCTTTCTATGGCGCAATGTGATTCCGCCCGTGCGCGATGCGGGCTTCCGTTGCCTCGCGCCCGATCTAGTGGGATTCGGGCGTTCGGACAAGCCAACCGATGTCGGCTGGTACTCATACGAGCGCCACGTCGAACTCGCCGCGACACTGCTCGAGGATCTCGACCTACACGGCACCACGATCGTCGTGCATGACTGGGGCGGGCCGATCGGGCTGCGGCTCGCAGTCGACCACGCCGAGCGCATCGAGCGGCTCGTGATCCTCGACACGGGCCTGTTCACCGGCAGCCAGCAGATGAGCGCGGCGTGGCTGGCGTTCCGCGACTTCGTGGAGAGCACCGAGGACCTGCCTGTCGGCTTCCTCGTGCGCGGCGGATGCAAGAACGACCCCGGCGACGCGGTGATCGCCGGCTATGAAGCCCCGTTCCCAAGCGCCGCATCCAAGGCGGGGGCACGAGCCTTCCCGCTGCTGATCCCGCACGAGCCCGATGCCCCGGGCGCAGCGGACGGCCGCCGCGTGCTGCACGCGCTACGCGAGGATCGTCGCCCGACGCTGATGCTGTGGGGCGACTCGGACCCGGTACTGCCGCTCGCGGTCGGCGAGAACTTCGCAGCGGCCATCGGCAAGCAGACGCCACGTACGATCCCCGACGCCGGACACTTCCTCCAGGAGGACCAGGGCCCGTTGATCGGTAGCCACATCGCGGAGTGGCTCAAGACGCAGTAGGCGCGCGGCCCAGAAGGGCCCGCCGCATCTCAGCGCCGGAACCTCAGCCGACTTTTTCGGCGAGTTGGCGCGGCGTCTCAGCCGGGAGCAATCCGGGCTCCGAGCGCGCGGCGCGCAACTCGTAGCTGGCGCGCGCGCCGTGGTCAGCCTGGCCGAGCACGGCGTCAGCCCCGCTGACGCGGGCGAGCGCGTCCTGGAAGCCGATCGGCATCAGGGCCGAGAGGCGCTCGCTGAGGCGCAGATTGCCCGGAACGTGGACGTCGAAAGTGGGCACGTGCAGCGTTCGCACGATCGCGTCGGCGACTTCCTGGGGCTCGATCTTGCGGAACTGCGGCTGACGTGGTTCGGAGAGGCCCGAGCCCAGCTCGGTGTTGACGGCAACGGGGCTCACGACGGATATGTCGACCCCGGAGCCGCGCAGTTCCTTGCGCACCGCGCGGCTGAAGTTGATCACGGCGGCCTTGCTGGCGCAGTAGGTCGCGCCATCAGGCAAGCCATACTTGCCTGCCTGCGAGGCGATGTTGACCACGTGCCCGCGGCCCCGCGCCCGCATCCCCGGTAGCGCGACAACGAGCCCGTTGATCACACCGAGCACGTTGATGTCGAGGATCCGGCGCGTCGTTGCCTCATCCTCCTCGAGCAGCGGCCCGATCTGCATGATGCCGGCGTTGTTGACCAACACATCCAGCGGCCCCAACTCGCGCTCGGTGTCGGCTACGAACCGCGCAAACGAGGAGCGATCGGTCACGTCGAGTCCCAGTGCAACGGTGCGCGGCCCAAGCTCGGCAGCGGTCAGCTCGGCGGCGGCAAGGTCGACGTCCCCGATCGCGACTCTCATCCCTTGGCGCAGGAAGGCCTGCGCTGTGACACGCCCGATGCCGCGCGCGGCACCTGTGATCGCGGCCGTCTGGCCGGCGAGGATACGGGGCTGCTTGGCCATCTTCTGTCCCTCCCTCGAGGATCCCGATCGTTGCGTCCGACGATCAGCTGCACCAGCACGCTAGCGCACCTTTTGTACGCCACGCGGGTTTATGTGGGCAGATGACCTGCTCTTCTGGGACAGCAGGAAATCTCATGGGGAAAGAGGGCACACGGCCCGGGCGACCCACGGCATCGCCCGGGCATGTGTGAGTACCCTGAATGGATGCCCCACTTCCTCTATGAGGGTCAGAAGATCGCCTACACCGAGTACGGCGGCGGTCCGGCGGCGGTTACCCCCACGGGCAAACGCGGCCGCACGGCACGCTCCGCGCCCGCCAAAGACCGCCCGCTGATCCTGGTACACGGCCTGCTGCTCTCGCAAGAGATGCACCGCCCGCTCGCACAGGACCTGGCGGCGTTGGGCAATCACGTAATCACCGTCGACCTGCTCGGCCACGGGGAATCGGACCGGCCGCGCGACATGTGGCACTACTCGATGCGCTTCTTTGCCGACCAGGTCGTGGCGTTGCTGGATCACCTCGAACTGGAGCAGGCTGTCGTGATGGGGACCTCGCTCGGTGCCAACACGGCCCTGGAGATCGCATCCAGCGCGCCGGAGCGCCTGCGCGGGATGGTGATCGAGATGCCCGTGCTCGACAACGCCTTGCTCGCGAGCGCCTTGGCGTTCACTCCGATCCTCGTCGCGCTGACATTCGGGGAGCCCGTGATGAAGCAGGTCGCACGACTCACGCGCGCGATCCCGCGGCGCCTGCTGCCGCACTACGGCAATGTGGTGCTCGACACCGTGCGCCAAGAGCCGGGGCCCGGGGCGGCGGTGCTGCAGGGGCTGTTCTTCGGGCGCATCGCCCCGCACCGCAGCGAGCGGCGCACCTTTCAGACGCCCGCGCTTGTCATCGGTCACCACCGCGATCCCGTGCATCCGTTCTCCGACGCCGGGATGCTCGCCAAAGAGCTTTCCAACAGCCGCCTGCTGGAAGCCGACTCGCTCGTCGAGTTGCGCCTGAGCCCCGAGCGTCTCACCGGCGAGATCGCCGCCTTCCTCGATGAGGTCTGGAGCCGACGCGCGAAACCCGCTAGGAAGCGGGCGGGAACAGTTCGACCTCATTGAGGTCCACATGGCCCGGCGCTTGCGGCGTGCCAACCGCCGAGGCCGGGGCCTTTACGAGCCACACGAGCAGGAAACGAAATCCCTTTGCACTCGCGCGCAGCTTCAGGTGGGTGGTCTTCTTCAGCACATGCGAGGAGCTCAGCTGAGTCCAGCCCGGTTCGGTGATCGTCGTGGGCGGCTTGTGCCCGTTGGCGCCGTAGATCTGCACCGTGATCCCCGGGGTTTCGGTGATCAGCTTCACCTTGCCGAGCTTCGTCGGCGCGTTGAGATCCATCAGCAAGCCCTCGGCCATGCGCGGCGCGGAGCTGGGCTGGACCTGAGCCGTCCACGCCGTGACAGTTTCGCCGTCGATCGCCAGGGCCGGGTCCCCGAAGCCAGCTTCGGGATAGGTGTAGGGGTTGTAGGTGCTCGCCGCATTCGTGTCGAGCAGGATCGCGCTCGGTTCTTCGGCTTTGGTTTCACCGCCGCCGTTTGATTTTGATTCGGTCGTGGAGGTTTTTTCCGTGGAGCCCGTCGCGGGTTCGCTAGAGCCGGTCGAGGTGCCCGTGCCCGACGGTTTCGGCGTCGAGGTGCTCGATGGGAGCTTCGGCGCTTTGCCCGTCGAGGGGAACAGCGGGTTGTTTGCGCCCGTCCCGCCTTGCGGCGCTTTTGGCGCGGTGGCGGTCGGAGTGCTCGCCGTCCCCGGGGTCGCGGGAGGAGTCGCGGTGGGCGTACTCACGGTCGGAGTAGCCGCAGGTGGCGTCTGCGCCACAGTCAACGTCTGCGCCGGAGTGCCCTTGTGCGAGCCAAGCGCCGCCGCGCCGGCTGCCGCCGCCGCACCCGTGAGCAGCACGGCAACCAGCGCCAACGTGCTCAGCGGACGCCAGTTGGGACGCTCGCCCAGGCTCCCCGGCTGACCGGCTCCGCACTGCAGGCACCAGTCTTGCCCGTCGCGCAGCGGCGCATCGCAGTTCGCGCAGGTCCGGCCAGCGGGGTCCGGCGAGGGCGTCTCAGCACCAGGTGGCCCCGCTGAGGCGTCGGCTTGACCATCAGCCGCGGGCGGTTGCTCGGACCCGGGAGCAGCCGGAGGATCGACCAGCAAGGTATGCACTGCAGGTCAATTCTATCCACCGCTGTCCAGCCGAGGCGCAGGCGGGCCCCCCGGGACGATCTCGCGGCCCGTCGGGCGCAGCTGCTCGTCGAGCTCGAGCTGCCAGTAGTAGCGCGTGAAGGTGCACCCCGCGCGGAACTCGCCGACGTGCGGAGCGACCGTCTCACCGGCCGCCAGACGCACGATCAGCTCCGGATACGTACGCCCCGGCAGCGCCGCATAAGCCGGCGCCGGGAAGGCCCCCCCGAAACGAGTGTTGACATCGGTGATCCCGAGGCCGATCTCCGGGTCGCGGAAGACCTGGATCGTGGCCGGCCCGCGCACCTGCAGCAGCTCCATCGCGCGCCGCCCAAGCTCGATCAACTCCTCATCGTGGATCGCCGCGCCCTTGATCGACTCGCCACCGCGCGACTCGAGCATCGTGCGCGGGATCGCGTTCACACAACGCCCCTGCAGGTCGCCGAGGCAATCGATCGAGAGCTCCGGTCCACCCATCGCGCGCTGCACCATCACCGGCTCCGCGTCGTAGCCCGGGCGTCCCGCCGATACGTAGCGCACAAAGAAGTCCTTCTCCGCCGCGTCGCGCGCGAGGTGAATCGAGCGCGCCCCAGAACCGCGGCGTGGCTTGACCATCACCGGGTAGGACTGCGGCTGCTCCTCGGGCAGCACCGTTGGCGGGGAAGGCAGCCCCAGGCGCGTCAGCAGCAGGTGCGCCTCGTACTTGTCGTATGTCGCGCGCGCAACTTCCGGTGAGGGCACCAGCGCAGGCAGCAGGCCCTCCACGCGCGCCTGCGCGAGCACCTCGATATCGAGGTCCGTCAGCGGGATCACCGCACCCACCCCGTAACGCTCGCACAACTCCCGCAGTGCCGGCACGTAGCCCGGGTCGGCAATCGGGGGCACCGCGACTCGCACCTGCGCCGCGTACTGCGCCGGCGCCAGCGGATTCGGGTCCGCCGCGATCGTCGTGGTCAGCGCCGCGAAGCACGAGACGATGTCGTAGCGCTTGCCCACCCCCGTCAGTAGGATCGCCGGGGTCTCCGAGCGCACCGGTTTGCCCGACAGGCCCTGCTCGCTCACTCCGCCCACCCCCCGGTCTGACCCTTGTAGAGACCGCCGCCGCCCAGCACCAGCGCCGGCGTGCGCCGCAGGATCTGCAGGTCCAGCGCCAGCGAGCGGTGCTCGATGTAGTGCAGATCCAGCTCGATGCGCTCGCTCCACGGCAGCGACGCGCGGCCGTTGACCTGCGCCCAGCCCGTGATCCCAGGCCGGATCGCAAGGCGCCCGCGCTGGCGCTCGGTGTACTGCGCCACCTGCACCGGCACGGTCGGGCGCGGACCGATCAGCGACATCTCCCCGCGCAGCACGTTCAGCAGGTTCGGGAGCTCGTCCAGAGAGGTCCGCCGCAAAAATGCGCCTACGCGGGTGATACGCGAGTCGTTCTCGTTGACCGCCAGTCCCGCCCCGATGTGCTCCGCGCCGTCGACCATCGTGCGCAACTTCAGCATGTCGAACGGCTGCCCGTTGCGGCCAACGCGACGCTGGCGATAGAGCACCGCCCCGCGGGACTCCAAGCGAATTGCAAGCGCTGCCACAGCGAGCGGCGGCGAGGTGAGCACTAGCAGCGTCGCCGAGACCGCGAGATCGACCGCGCGGCGGATCACGGCGTGCCCTCAGCTGCTCTGCCGGCTGGACGCGTCCCCTCCGCCGCCTCCCAGCCAGGGTTCGTGCCGTGACGCAGCCAGTCCCACAACCCGAGCGCGAGCGACGCCGTGGTCAGCACGTAATACCGCGCCACCAGCAATGGGCGAATGTGCGCGACGCCGCCAGCACCGGCCGCCGCCAGTAGCGCGAACTGCAGTGCGAACGTCGCCACATACAGCGCCCGTGGCCCGGCGTCGATCGCTACCAGCGCAATGTTCGCGAGCAGCGCTACGGCGTGGAGAAAGGGAGTCACATAGCGCAGCACCCGGTGCGAGAGGATCATCAGCGCGTAACCCGGCGAATAGCCCCGCGGCGAGAGCATCCCGCCGCGCAGCACGATCGGCCAGGTGTGGCTCATCATGCGCCGCTTGCGTGCCAACTCACCCTCAATCGAGGGCACCATTCGCTCGCTCGCTCGCGCCGCGGGCACGTAAACCGCACGCCGGCCACGCTTGACCATGTTGAACGGAAACGACAGGTCATGGCCCATGATCGGGTCCACGACCATGTAGTCCGCGTGGCGCGTCGCGTAGATCGCACCGTTGCCCGCCGTAATCGAGGACAGGCGCGACTCCAAAGCGCGCACCGCTAGCTCGTAGCGCCAATAGAGGCCCTCCTGGTTGGTGGCCTGCGACCCACCCGGAGAGCGCGGATCTCGCACGAAACGGACCTGGCCGCAGGCATAGCCAACACGTGGATCCGCAAAGGCCGCAACCAGCATCCGCAGCGCGTCGGGCTCCCACTGGGCGTTTGCATCCGAGAACACCACCAGCTGCCCGCGCGCGCCTTGCACCGCGGCATCCTGAGCGCGGATCTTGCCGCCACGCGGGAGCTCCAGCACTGTATGCGCGCCGGCCGTGCGAGCGTCCGCCGCGGTCGCGTCGGTGCAACCGTCGCAGGCGACGATCACCTCCAGCAACTCCCGCGGGTAGTCGAGCGCGAGCGCGTTGCCGACCTTTGCCGCGATCGACGCCTGCTCGTCGTGTGCCGCCACGATCAGCGAGACGCTTGGCAACTCCACGGGGGCCCGTGGTGCCGCACGGGGCGCCACCACGCGTGCCAGCACGGCCAGCGCCGCCGCGTAGCCGAGCTGCGTCCACGCGATCAGGCCGACCGCGAGCCAGAAAACGATCTCCATCGCGCTGTGCAGCATCGGTGCACCGCATTCTCGCCCAACCCCGAGCCGCGCGGCGTCCCAAGCCCGCGCCGGACCGGACTGTCCTGCCAGCGCTGCCCGCTCCTACTGTGAGAGCACCCGCTCGTAAAGGCGCAGGTGGGCCTGAGCTACCGCGCCCCACGAGTACTTTCCGGATGCTGCGGCACGTGCGTGCGTCGCCATCGCGTCGAGCAGCGCTGGATCGCCCAGCAACTCGCGCAGCGCGTCGGCAAGGGCGCGTGCGTCGCCGGCGCGCATAGTGCGCGCGGCACCACTCGCCGCGATCTCGGGGAAGCCGCCGGCATCGCTCAGCAGCAGCGGCTTGCCCGCGCCGAGCGCTGTGAGCACCACGCCGGACTGCTCGATCTCACGGTAGGGCGCCACGAGCAGGCTGGCTCTGCACATGAGTGCACGGATCTCGGCGTCGGACACAAAGCGCGGCACGAGCCGCACGCGCCCACTGCCCGCGCGTTCGGCAGCCTGCGCAGCGGCACGCAGCGGGACTATGTCCATCCGCGGCATGCCAACGATCCATAGCTCCGCGGCGCCGGTCCCGGTGCGTCCCGTCTCGGCGGCCACCGCCTGCCACGCGGCAAGCAAGACGTCGAGGCCCTTGTAGGGGCGCAGCAGTCCCATGAAGAGGACCACGGGCCCCTCGACCCGTCGGAGCTCGAGCGGCAAGTCGCCAGCCGCCTCGCCCTCCCATGGCCGCAGGACCCCGTGCGGGATCACGTGCACGAGCTCCTTTGCAAGACCCAGCTCCTCGCACAATCGGCGCCGTCCATGCTCGGTGTGCACGACCACGGCGTCCATCCGCTCGTACAGCCGCCGCTGCGCCGAAAGCTGTCCCGGTCGCGGCTCGCGCGGCAACACGTCGTGAGCAGTCAACACCCGCTTGGGGCGCGCGGCCGGAGGCCGGCGGGGGGGCAGCAGGTGAACGTCGAGCGGCTGCATCGTCAGCCACTGGAAGTGGACGACATCCGCGGCCCGCGCGACACGGCGATAGCGCAGCATGTCCGGCACGTGCTCCGCCGCCTTCAGCGCGAGGCGCGCACGCGAGCGCGGACCACCCGCGGCCTCCCGGTGCGCCAGACGGTAGAAGTGCTCACGTCTCGTGTAGCCGCACGGTGGCGGGACGGTCCCGTAGGCGAAGCGGCTCGTCACGAGCTCGACCGCCACGTCCGCCGCCGCCAATGCGCGGCAGAGCGCGTCGTCATAGGGCGGCGTATACGCCGAGGGATCGACTATCTGGACACGCATGGCTGCAGACGATATGCGCGGTCGAGTGGGCGCGCGGCGCCCCCGGACGGCCGCACCCTCGCCCTCGCGGACATTGGAGATAGTGTCAGCGCGCGTGCCCGATATCGAGCTTTCCTTCTGCATCGTCAACACCTCCCAGCGCGAGTTGCTGCTGCGCGGCCTCGACGCCGCCGCGCGCGCGCGAGCCGCGCTGCCCTTCGCCACCGAGGTCCTCGTCCTCGACAACGGGTCCCGCGACGGCTCCGCGCAGGCCGCACGCGCGCACCCCACCGTCGACGAGCTGATCGCGCTCGACGAGCGGCGAGGCAAGGGACTCAACGACTCCGAACTGCTGCGCCGCGCGCGCGGGCGCTACGCGCTGCTGCTCAACGAGGACTCCGAGCTGCAGCCGGGCGCCGCGCTAGCGCTGCACCGCGCGCTCGATGCCGACCCGCGCGCCGCCTGCGCCGGCGCCGCCCTGCGCCGCCCCGACCGCAGCCGTCCCGAGGGGGTCCCACAGGCCTCCGCGTGGCGCTTTCCAACCCCCCTCACCGCACTCGCCAACGCCTTCTTCCTGCACCGCTGGTTCGTCGTCGAGAGCCGCGGCACGCACACGCGCGAGGTCGACTGGTGCCAATCCGCCGCGCTGCTCGTCCGACGCACCGCCGCCACCGAGGTCGACTACCTCGACCCCGACTTCTTCGTCTACTCCGACGAGGTCGACTTCGCGCGCCGCCTGCGCGACGCCGGTTGGCGCTCGCTCTGGGTGCCCGCCGCCGTGGCCATTCATCACGAGCAGCTCTCGACCGACGTCGTGCCCGAGCGACGCATCGTCGAAATGGCGCGCAACCGCGACCTCTACATGCGCAAGCACCACTCGCCCGCCGCCGCCCGCGCCGTGCGCTGGCTGACCGCCTGGGCCTACGCCGTGCGCGCGCTCGCCGCGCTCGTCCTGCCCGGCCACTCCGCGGCACGCTACTGGCGCCACGTCACCGCCACCCTCAGGCCGGGTCGGGGCCAGGGTCTGCGGGAGGCCGCCGCTGCTTATAACCGCGAGCGGCCCGCAGCGCTCCGCGAGCCGCGCTGAGCTCACGCGGCTCGAAGAAACGCACCGCAAGCAGCAGCAGCGGGACCAGCGCCAGCCACAACGCGCGCAGCACGAAGCCGCCGAGGCCGCTCGTCGGTAGCAGTAGCTCGCCGGAGACCGCCACGCCGGTGAGGATCGCGACCAGCAGTGCCAAGCGCCGCCAGTCAAATGCCACCCGGAAGAGTGAGCGCGTCAGCGCATAGAGCACGGTGAGCATCACCACGTACGCTCCACACAGCGCCAGGCCCGCGCCCGCGATGCCCAGGTTCGCGCCACCGGCCGGCACTAGCCACAACAGCAGCACCACGTTCACCGCCAGGCCCGCCGCGGCCGCCGGAAAATTACGCGCCGTATTGCCCGCGCGGCCCGCCAGCACCATCAGTACCGGGTAGAACCCGTACAGCGCCCACCCCAGCGCCAGCCACGGCAGCGCCTTGTAAGCGCCGAAGTACCCCGGCGCCGCCAGCAGCCGCACCAGCCAGCGCCCCAACAGCACCACCCCACACACCACCACCCCCGTCGCCAGCGCGTAGTACGTCGTCACCAGCGAGTACAGGCGCGAAGCCTCCCGGTCGCTCTCGATCGAGTACGCCAACGGCGGCCACGCATACTGGAAGCCGCGCACCGCCACGAACACCACCGTCGCCAGCTGCAGTGCGATTGAGTAGAGGCCCGCCGCGCTCTCGGAGTAGGCACGAAAGATGTACAGCCGGTCCACCACCTGCAGCGCATACACGCTCGCGTCCGCCGGTACCGTCGGCGCGCCGAAGCGCAACATCGCCCGCAGATCGTGCAGTCGCAGTCGCAGCGAAAAGCGTCGCGCCCGCGCGAGCACCCACCACAACCCCAGCACCACCAGCGCCGAGGCGCCGAAGTTGCCGAGCAGCAGCCCCCGCGCCTGCTGGTCGGCGAACACCACCAGCGCCACCGTGAACACCACCGTCATCGCCACATTTGCCATCGATGCGAACAGATATGCGCGCGCACGCTCGTCCACGCGCAGTTGCGCGTAGGCCATTTCGAGATTCGTGAACGCCCACATCCCGAGGATCGCGCAGTCCATCAACAGCGGATCGCGCGAGGCGAGGATCAGCTGCGAAAGGTCGCCCGCAAACACCAACGCCAGCAGCGCCGCGAGCGTCGTCGTCCACGCCACCGTCGCGGTCACCGTACGCGCGATCCGCGCGCGGCGCTGCTCGTCGCGATCGGTGAAATAGAAGCGCACAAATGCCTCGCCCAATCCCATCCGCAACACGATGCTCGACAGGATCACGCTCGTCAGCAGTGTCTGGTAAGCCCCGTAGCTCGCTTCCGGCACGTGGCGCGTGTACAGCGGCAGCAGGATCACCGCCAGTCCCTTCGCCACGATGTCCGCGGCCTGGTAGGCCGCCCCGGTCGTGAGCAGCCGCTTCAGGTAGTCGCGCACCGCCTGGAAGCTACCTGGCGGGCGTTGAGCACGATGACGCCGACCGCCGCACGCTAAGCCTGGTGGCTCGCCGCCGGCATCCCGGACGGAGCCTCTCGCGAAGTCGGCGCCGCCACGGCAAAGCGGCCCTTCGCCGCAAGCGACACCCCGATCCCGAGCAGCGTCCACGTCAACGGGTCCTCCAGGAAATCCGCGTAGGTGAACGTATGCAGCACCAGCGCCGCGAAGCACGCCGCTAGAGCTGGCTGAAACGGGGATTCGAGCCGGAGGCGAGTGTCGCCCGGCTTCAGTCGCGGTGGAGCGCGCCCAGCGCCCGTGAACAGCACCGCAAATGCCGACACCAGCAGTGCGACGTACAGCACCAGGCCTACGATCCCCTGCTCAGCCGCGATCGTGATCGGGATTGTGTGCGACGCCGAGGTCGCGTTGGTGCTGCCCACGTGTTCGTGGCTGCGGTACTCCTGTGCAAAGGAGCCCGGTCCGAAGCCCTGTAGCGGTCGATCCGCGAACAGCCGCAGGCCACCCTCGATCAGCTTCGTGCGCCCACTCGTCGCGTTGCTCGCCGAGCCGCCTTTGCCGCTCAGCCCTAGGTGCAGACTGGGGGGCGCCACGAGCACGACCACCGCGGCGATCGCGGCCAGCGCCCCCGCCGTGTAGAGCGTCCCGCGCAGGTCCCAGCGCCACGCCGCCAGCACCGCCAGACCCAGCAACAGCGCCGCAATACTCGACTGCGAGAAGCTCGTTACCAGACCCCCCAGCAGCCACAGCAGCACCGCGCCGCCTCCCAGCACCTCGCGGCGGCGCGCCCCCCACAGCACTCCCGTTGTCACCGCGATCATCACCAATGCCAGGAAACGCCCATAGATATTCGGGTCGAAGAACAGCGAGTTCACCCGGAAGAAGTTGCTGTACTCATTTGCCGCTACCACCTTCGGGTTCAAGAAAAGGTGCTTGCGGTAGTACTCCACGAAGCCGATCCCCGCGAACGCCACTGCGAGCGCCACCGCCGTTGCCAGGCACGCGAGCAGCAGCTCGCGCGTCCAGCGCACCTCGCGCAGCAACGCGAACAGCAGCGCAAACGGCACATAGAAGAAGACCATGTTCTCCAGCGCCTTGGAGAAGTCCGCCGAGTAGGCCGCCTGCAGCGCATACAGCACAACGACAGCCATCAGCAACCATTCCACTCCCCGCGGCGTCAATGCCCGTACCAGCCAAGCGCGCGGGCCGACCTGCCCCCGGGACTCCATCGGACGGACACCATTTGGCTCATCCAGCGCGGACGGCTCCCGCCTAAGCGGCGGCGGCTCGGCAGCGGTGTCGAGCCCCCGGCCACCGAACAGCCGCGGCACTAGATACGCCAGCGACCCCGCGCCTACCACCAGGTACAGCGGGAGCAGCAGGTTCGACTGACTCCCGCCGGTCGAGATCGGCAGGCGAAATGGCAGCGCCGCCACCGCCAGCAGCGCAAATGCCTGCGGCCGCCTATGTACCAGCAGCGCCAGCGCGAAGACCGCCGCAAGCCCGAGCACGACCGCGGCCGCCGCCTCGGCGGGGTGCGCACGCAGATGCTCGAGCTGCGTCGTGTGCCACACGTCGACCGCCAACAGCACCGGTGTGAGCACCAACGCCGCCAGCAACGCCATCGCGCGCGTCCGCTGCGAGACCCGCGGCAGACCGCCCGCGGGCGCACCCGCCGCCGATCCACTCAGGACGACCACCGCAGCGAGCAAAGCCACCGCAATCACGCCAAGCTTCTCCGCCCCCTCGCCGACGCCGTGCGCGGTTGCCATCACCAGGACACTCATCTGTGGGCCACCCGCAGCGCAAAGCCTTCGGGGGAGTACACCGGGAGGTCGCGGCCACGCAAGTCGACACGCAAGCGGTATTCGCCCGGCGGAGCCAGGCCGCCGCGCTCATGCGGGCCGCGGTGTCCGTTCCAACACAGCGACACCTGTTTGTAGCGTTCCACCGGCAGATCCCGCACGAGCGTCGCCTCTTCACCCCCCGCCGCATTGACGACCGCCACCGTAACCGCGTCGGCCTGCGCGAGCTTGAACGACACGTACTCGATGCGCCTGCTCGCCCCCACCAGCCGCCGCGGCACACGTCCGCGGCATCTAGCCGCGGCCCGGTGGCTTGGATAGAAGGCCAGCGTGCGCTCGAAGTGCTGCACCGCCGTCGGGGTGTGCTTCAAACGCTGGGTGACCCCGAACGCTACGAAGCACGCCAGCACCAGTATCGCGAACACCGTCCGCGACAGGCGCTCCAGACCACGCTCCCTTACCCCACCCACCGAGCCACCCGCGGCGAAGCCGCAACCCCTCAATCCCCGCCGCCCAGCGCGAAGCGCTCGACCGTGTCCGAGCGCAGCCCCAGGCGCAGCGTCTCCAGCGAGAGCACGTCCTGCGGCGTGATGTTGCCGAGGTTGCACTCGCCACCGAAGAACTCCAGCAACCACACCTGCTGCTCCTTGCGCGGCGCCTCGAAGATCATCCGGTCGCAGTCCACCGCGTGTGCGATCTCATCGATCAGGCCGCTGCGAACCTCCCCGTCGGCTCTATAGATGCCGGCGGTGCCGGACTCGCGCGCCTCCGCGATCACCTTCCAGGCACCCGCCTGCAGCTCACCCTGGATACGTTCGATCCAGACATACGGCGCCATGATCGTTTGCGCGTCCTTGCTGCCCACCTCCGAGAGCACCGTGAACTCTCGCGCCAGGCGCTCGATCAACCCGCACTTGACCTCCGGCTCCAGCTCAATCGTCCCGTCGGAGACCTCCACGTGGCGCAAGCCCAGCTCGCTGAGCCAGCGCACCATGCCCTCCACACGCCCCTGGCGCACCGCCAGCTCGGTCAGCGTCCCCCCCAGCACGACCGGCACACCGTGGGCCACATAGCGCTCGAGCTTCGGGTGCAGGTTGGCACTCACCAGCGCCGTTCCCCAGCCGAGCTTGACGATGTCGACGCTCGCCCCGGCAGTCTCCATCAGCCCGTCCACCTCCGCCAGCGACAGGCCACGATCCATTACATGAGTCAAGCCACGCTCGCGCGGCTTGACCGTACGCTCGGGAATGTCGAGGAAGCTCACCCTTCGCCGCCGCCCAGCGCCGCCTGGTCGGCGCCCGCGATCACCACCACCGTCGCCGAACCCGCCAGCGGCGCAATCACGCTTTCGAGCGGCTGCACCTGCGCGATACCCAGCGTCTGCGCGACATGCACCGCTTCGGTGCGGTGGCCGCCCGTGTACTCCACAACCGACGTCGAGCGACCCGGCGGATTGCCCTCCAGCGCTGTCGACTGCGTATAACCACTCTGCTGCAGATTCGCCGAGAGCCGATGCGCAAGTCCATTGGTTTCCGTCCCATTGAGCACCACCACACGTGTTTCGGCGGGGCTCGCCACCGCACTGGCGCCGTGCGCATGGTGAGAGCTGCTGCGGTGCCCCCCCGAGGAGGCCGAGTGCGATGCGGTGCTGGCGCTCCCCTGCTTGGAGTGCGAGCCTCCCCCCAGCGATAGCAGCACGCCTACCAACACCGCCACCCCGAAGACCACCCCGCCAACGAGCAGCGCCGTCGTGCGCCTCGGCGAGCGCTCCTCTTGCAGGAACGGCGGCCCCTGCGCACGGCCCGCGCGGGCACGCGGCGGCACTCCACCGCTGCCGGCGGGCCGCCCGGGGATACCGCGCGCGGCCTGCTCCACCCCCGACCTCGGAGGCACCGGTGGGGCCGCACGCGTCGAGGCCCCCGCGGCAGTGGGGGCGGGCGGCAGCGGCGAGCGCCCAGCGGGTACAGCCGCGCGCGCCGCAACCGTCGCCGGCGGGGTGCCTGCCTGCGACGAGTCGCCACTCTCTGTCAACGCGCTCGCGCCCGTCGCGACCCGCTCCGGCGAGGCCGCCGCCACTGCCGCGGCGGCCGGCACACGCTTGTTCTCCGGCTCTGCCGGAGTCTGCCCAGCGCCGGCACCGGGCTGCTCCTCGACGGCCGCAGCCTCGCCGCTGCCGACCGCTACCGCGGGCGGCTGGGAGGCCGCGGCTCCCGCTGGCTGGCTCTCCCCGTTCGACTCAGCCTGAGGCTGTTGCTCCGCCCCCCCACGCAACTGCTGCGCCGCGGCGGATGTCGCCGAGGGCACAAATGCGGGCTGGCCTGGGAGTGGCGCGGCCGGAGCTGCCGTAACGGGCTGACCCGGCGTAACGGGCTGGCCCGGAGCTGGGGGCTGGCCCGGAGCTGGCTGGGTACCCGTGGGCGACTGCCCCGCTGCGGACACAGCCGCAGCAGCTGGCGCTGCTGGCGCCGGCGCTGTTCCGGCCGCCACCGCGCCACCGGACACCGCTGTCGCAGGGCCACCGGCAACCCCCGGAGCGGCTGGCGCGCGCGTCACAACTGGCGTAGTACGGGGCACAACCGCCCCAGCAACCCGCGGCTGAGCAACTCGCTGTGCCCGCGCCGCCGCCTCAGCGCTCACGCGCTGCTCGAGCTCCAGCGCGCGCTCCGGCGCGCGTCCGGCCCACTCGCGCAACCGTTTGAGCTCCCGCGCCTGCGCGAAGACCAGCAGCGACAGAACCGCGATCCCGACCAGGCCCGCAAAGGCCGCCAGAGCGCCGACCTTGAGCACGGTGTTCGAGAGCGAGAGCGCGAGCGGCAGGGCGATCATGCGTCGGCAGAGTGTATGAGCGGAACAGGCGACGCGGGCGCGGTAGCGAGCTCCCTGACCGCGCCGCCTGCCGCGGACGCTGCCGCGCTGTCCCCGCGCACCGTCGCGCCCAGCCCGGCTACCTTCGCCGCGAGCCCGGCCGCATCGCCTTCGAGCACCAGCAGTTTGATCTCGTCGAACATCGCCGCAACGGTCTCCGGGGCAAGCGGCTCCCGCTCGGCGAGCAGGATCTTCTCCGCCGCTGTGGGACGCGCCTGCTCGTAGCTGTTGAACAGCTCCTCGTGCAACTTCTCCCCCGCACGCGCGCCGACCTCCTCGATCTCGATGTCACGGTCGGGATCGAGACCCGAGAGCTCGATCATCGCGCGCGCCAGATCGACAATGCGCACAGGCTCTCCCATCTCGAGCACCAGCACCTCCGCCGCGCGCGGCAGGGTCGGCGGCGTTAGTAGCGACCCCGCGCGGATGATGAGCTGAACAGCCTCCGGGATCGTCATGAAGTAGCGCGTCATGCGCTTGTCGGTAACCGTCACCGGCCCCCCGCGCGCGATCTGGCGGCGGAAGATCGGGACCACGCTGCCGGAGGAGCCCAGCACGTTGCCGAAGCGCACCGCCTTGTAGACCGTGTTCGGGAAGCGCGCCGCAGCGCCCTCCAGGGCGAACTCCGCGAGCGCCTTGGAGGCACCCATGACGGTCGCCGGGGCGACGGCCTTGTCGGTCGAGACCAACACGAAGCGCTTGACACCCAACTCACCCGCGAGCAACGCCGTTCCGCGCGTGGCGATCGCATTGTTGTGCACAGCCTCGACCGGGTTGGCCTCCATCAAGCCAACATGCTTGTAGGCCGCAGCGTGGAAGACCACCGTCGGGCGGTGCTCTTGCAGGACCTCGCGCATGCGCTCGCCCTCCTTGCAGTCCGCCAGCACCGCCGCCAGCGCCGCGGGGGGCACGTGGCGCTCGTCCTCGAGCTCGCGCTGGATCGCAAAGAGATTGTCCTCGGCATGATCGAGCAACACGATCCGCCGCGGGCCGACGTGCGCGATCTGGCGGCACAGCTCAGCCCCGATCGAGCCGCCCGCGCCGGTCACCAGCACCGTCTCCTGCGCCAGATAGGCGCCCACATGGTCGAGCTCCATTAACACCGGCTCGCGGCCCAGCACATCCTCGACGCGCACCTCGCGCACCTGCCTGGCAATCGTGTTCGCGCCGCGCGTCTGCAGCAGCTCGAAGACCGTCGGCAGCGTGCGGACGGGGATCCCGCGTGTACGACACTCCCGCACCACACGCGCGCGTGTGGAGCCCGGCGCTGAGGGAATCGCGATGATCACCTCGTCGGGCTCGGAGTCCTCGAGGATGCGCGGCAGGTCCGCTTCGGTGCCCCCCAGCACCTTCACCCCGTCGATGCGCAGACCACGCTTTCGGGGGTCGTCGTCGAGGAAACCCACCGGCGCGAGACCGAGCTCGCGGTTACGGACGATCTCGCGCACCACCAACCGCCCGCCGTCGCCCGCACCTACGATCAAGACACCACGCTCCCCCTCGCGCACGCCGCGGAAGACCCCCGGCATGCGCCGTTCGTTGAGCGCGCGCGCCAGCACCCGCACACCCACCAACAGCACCAGCATCAGTAGGAACAGCATCGCGATCACCCCGTTGGGCAGTGCGAGTGCGATCGTGCCGTCATGGGGAATCTGCACCGGCCGCACGACCGCCACGCCTACCACCGTCAGCAACGTAGTTGCCGCCACACCGCGGACAATCGCCCAGTAGTCACGCTGGCCGGAGTAGCTCCAGCTACGCAAGTAGACGCGCGAGAGCACCAGCGTCAGCACCCCCCCAGCCGTGACCCCCCAGATCGTGCGCTGCAACAGCAGCTCGTAGCGGTGGGTGAGCCCCGCGTCGAAGCGTAGGTGGAACGCGAGGTAGTACGCGAGTGCGACCAGGGCCCCATCCACAGCGATCTGGGGCAGCACGTGCCGGTGGAAGGGTACGAAGGTCGCCGAGCGGAAACGTCGGCGCATTACCCGAGATTGTAAGGGTCGGCGGAAAAGGACAGGCCGAGCCGCGAGGCCCTACCGGAAGAGAGTTATCTCCGAGATCGCCGCAGTTTCGCTGCCCGGCGGCAGGCTGGTTATCCAGAGCAGGTAATAGCGGTAGCGAACCCCGCCGGTGTCGAGCTTGATCGTGCTCTGCCGCGCGAGCGCCTGAGCTGCCGCCAGCGGCGTCCAGCCGCGTTCGGAGAGGCTCTCCGGGGCACCAAACGGCAGGCTGCTGTTGAAGTGGTTGGCTGCGTACACAGCTGCGCTGAAGCCAGGCGTCGGAGTCTGGACCTCGATTGCACGAGCCCTCAGGCTCGGGGCAGCATCGAGATAGATCCCCGTGCCCGGCTTGCGCCCGAGCGTGCTGTTCAGGTAGTGCTCGGTGCTCCAGGTCGTATTGGGATCGCCGTCGAGAACATTCGCAACCGCCCTGGGATGTTCGGGTTCGGTGCCGAAGGGGTTGTAGTCATGCGCCGCGACCGCCGCCAGCGAAACCGGCGACAGACCCGGTTTTGCGTTGACATCCGGGGCCACTCCGGTGCCACGCTGAGTGTGCCCAGCTATTAGCACGATGCCCAGCGCGATCAATCCGGCGAGCAACGCCAACGAGGCCAACCAGCGCGCGGGATGGCGCATCCGCCACGGCAAGCGGCGGCGGGCGGGGCCGGGGAGCGTGCGCAGCACCGTCGTCACCTCACCCGTGGCCTGCCCCGCGCGCGCGGCCTCGACGGCAAGCACCTCCTCGAGGTCGGCCAGGAATGTCGGGATGTCGGGATAGCGCCGCGCGAGATCCTTCGCCGTGGCGCGGTCGACGACTGCGGCCGTCGCCGCCGAGACATCCTGGCGGGCGAGCTGCACGTCCGGGACGTCCTCGCGGACGTGGCGCATCGCGACCACGACCGGCGTGTCGCCGGTAAAAGGAACCGTGCCCGTCAACATCTCGTAGAGGACGACTCCCAGCGAGTAGATGTCGGACTGCCCCGTCACCGACTGCCCCAGCGCCTGCTCCGGCGAGACGTAGTCCGTCGTCCCGAGCACGCGCCCGTCGAGCGTGAGTCCCTCCTCGGTGAGCGTGCGCGCGATGCCGAAGTCCGTGATCTTGGCGATCCCATCAGAGCCGACCAGGACGTTCTGGGGCTTGACGTCGCGGTGCACGATCAAGTGCTCGTGGGCTACCCCGAGCGCGCGCGCGATCTCGATTGTGTAGGCAATCGCCTCGGGGATGTCGAGCGGCCCACTGCGGCGCATCAGCGCCTTCAGGGTCTCGCCGTCTACGTACTCGAAGACGATGTACGGCGTTCCGCCACCATCGCCGTCGAGCTCCTCCCCGGCGTCGATGACGGTGACGATGTGCGGATGGCTGAGCTGCGCCACCGCCCGCGCCTCGCGCCGGAAACGCTCGAGCTGGTCGGAGTCCGAGGCAATCTCACGGTGCATCAGCTTGATCGCGACCGGCCGTTCGAGCACGACGTCGAAGGCGCGGTAGACCGTCGACATTCCGCCGCGCCCGATCTGGGCGTCCAGGCGGTAACGGCCACCGAGCGCGGTACCGAGGAGCGTGCCGTTCATCAGCTCCTATTGTGCGCCGTGCGCAGGCGGTTCGCCAGTAGCGCCAGCGCCATGCGGTAGAGCCCGAAGGGCAGCAGGGCGCGACCGCGCCGGGCCGGGGCGATCAGGGGAGCGCCGGCCAAGGTCGAGATCAGGGCTGCGCCGGCACCTGCCGCCAGGGTCCTGGCAGCCTTCGGCGGCACGCCCGCCTGCATCAGACGAGTGCCCTTGAGAGCTGCCGCCCCGACCATGACTGGGACCCCCACGCGCCACGAGAGTGCCTGCGCGTCCGCGCGCGCAAAGCCACGCGCGCGGGCCACTGTCAGCGTCGCACCGTTGCGCGACACGCCGGGAAACAATGCCGCTGCCTGCGCCAGGCCCAGCGCCAGGCCGTCCCCCGCGCCCGCCTGCGCGAGCGTGCGGACTTGCGGTCGCGTATCCGCCCACACCATCGCCGCGCCCCCCAACGCCAGCCCTACCGCGATTGTGCGTGGGGTAGCAGGCCGGCGGGCCGGCCCGCGCTCCAGCAGATACCCGAGGAGCGCCGGCGGAACGAGCGCCAAGACTCCCGCCACCAGCCGTGGGCCGTCCAGTTCGCGTGCAGCGCGCACCAGCTCTCTACGCCCCGCGACCAGCAGCGCCAGCGCCGTACCGGCGTGCAGTGCCACCTCCAGCGCATCCTGCAGCTCCGCGTCGGACCCCCCGGCTCCCCGCGCCAATAATGCGATATGCGCCGAGGAGGAGACCGGCAGTAGCTCCGTTGGCCCCTGCACCGCACCAAGGACCACGGCATCGCGCAGTGAGGGCCTCTGCCGCATCCCGCCGCGTGCCGTTGACTAGTGCCGCTCGGCTGCCGGCACCGGCTCGGGCTCGGGCTCGGGGCTCTCCCCGCTCGCCGCCGGGGGCGTGTCACGCCGCCGACGTCGACGCAGGATCGCGTAGGCAATGCCCGCGATCACGAGCGCCACGATCACGTAGTCGACGTACTCGAAGTCCTTGCGCACACTCGTCCAGTTGCCGCCAACCGCATGGCCCGCGAACGCAAGCGCCACGACCCAGGGGATCGAAC
This sequence comes from Solirubrobacteraceae bacterium, assembly GCA_036501715.1. Taxonomy (GTDB): domain Bacteria; phylum Actinomycetota; class Thermoleophilia; order Solirubrobacterales; family Solirubrobacteraceae; genus Palsa-744. Next base: position 65,562 of record DASXZV010000041.1, read on the forward strand.
CGATCATGCTCAGCACCGTGAAGCGTACGAGCGGCATACGCGCCACGCCCGCCGGCAGCGACACGAACGCGCGGATCAGCGGGACCATCCGCCCAAAGAGCACCGCCAGATCGCCATAGCGCTGAAACCAGCGGTCCGCCCGGTCGATCTGCGCCGGGCCCATGTGGAGTAGGTGACCATGTCGTTCCAGGAGCTCCAGGCGCCCCCCGCGACCGACTCCGTAGGCGATCCACGAGCCGACCAATGTCCCGAGCAAGCCGGCCAGGATCACGCCAACCATCGTCAGGTGATGGTGGGCTCCCGAACTTCCCGGATCCGCCACCGCAAAGCCCGCGAACAGCATCACGACCTCCGAGGGAATCGGGATGCACGCCGAGCCGACCGCCATCAACACGAATACCCCCGGCAGGCCCGCATCGCGGACGAAGTGCCAAGTGAACGTGACGACCGATTCGGTGACCGAGGCAAGGATCAGCATCGCGCCAAAGATATCGTCCGCGCGATGCGCGTCTGGATCGACCTCACCAACAGCCCCCACGTGCTCGTCATGCGACCGATCATCGAGCTGCTGCGCGAGGACGGCCACGAGGTGCGCGTCACCGCCCGCGACTTCGCCCAGACCCTTGGGCTGCTGGAACGCCTACAGATCCCCCACACGGCCATCGGGCGCCATCGCGGCGAGCGCCTCGTGTCCAAGGCCGGCGGTCTCGCTCAGCGCTCGGGTGCGCTCGCACGCTGGGCGCTCGCCGATGCCCGCGTCGCGGGAAAGCGCTTCGACATCGCGCTCGGACACGGCTCCAACGATGTCTCCATCGCAGCCGCCGCGCTGCGCATACCCAGTGCCACGATGTTCGATTACGAGTGGGCCGCCGTCCAGCACCACGTCAACTGCCGGCTCGCCCGCGCCGTCGTCGTACCCGATGCGATCCCACCGCAGCGACTGCTGCCCTACGGCGCCCACGGCAAGTTGCGCCCCTATGCCGGCCTCAAGGAGGAGTACTACCTCGCCGACTTCGAGCCCGACCCCACGATCCTCCCTGAGCTGGGACTCGACCCCGCCCGTCCGATCGTCGTCGTGCGCACCGCCCCCGAGGTCGCGCTCTATCACCGCTTCGGCAACGACCTCTTCGCGGCCGTGCTCGAGCGCCTACACGTGGCGGTTAGCGAGGGCGTTCAACCGGTGCTGCTGCCCCGCACTCCCGCCCAGCGCGAGGCGCTGCGCGCCGTTGCCGGCTTCACCGTCCCCGAGCAGGCGATCGACGCCCAATCGCTGATCGCCGCAGCCGACCTCGTGATCTCTGCCGGCGGGACCATGAACCGCGAGGCCGTCGCACTCGGTACGCCCGTGTACAGCACCTTCGAGGGGCGGCTAGGGGCCGTCGACGAACAGCTCATCGAAACTCACCGCCTGCGCAAGTTGCACGACCCCGCCGAGCTCGACCTCTCCAAGCAGCCTGCCGCGCGCTCCGGCGCGCGTGTGCGACGCGACCCACGGGCACTGCTCGAGCTGCTGCTCGCCGCTCAATAGCTGTGCGCGCGGCGGCGCTCGTAGCGCTCCAAGGCAAGCCGGCAAAGGCGGTCCACGAGCTCCGGATATGCGATGCCTGCCGCCTCGATCAGGCGCGCGTAGACACTGGTCGGGGTAAAGCCCGGCATCGTGTTCAGCTCATTTACCAGGACCGACTCGCCCTCCACGAAGAAATCGACCCGCGCGAGGCCCTCACAGCCTGTGTAGCTGAAGACCTCCAGCGCCAGCTCGCGTACCCGCCCGGCTGCCGACACGGAGATGCGCGCCGGCATCACCAGCTCCATCCCGCCTTTTGCGTACTTCGCCTCGTAGTCATACCAATCGCCCGCAAAGACGATCTCTCCCGGCTCGGAGGCCAGCGCCCCCGGGGCCACGGGGTGTGAGCCGTTGCTCCGGCCCGCGACCGATAGGCGCTCGGCGCTCGGCAACCCGAGCACCGCGACCTCGACCTCGGCCCCCGGCGCCAGCGCCTCGACGATCACGAGCGGGTCATGCGCGAATGCCTGCGCCAATGCGCCGCCGAGCGCCTCGCCCTCGGAGACCTTGACGATCCCCACCGATGAGCCGAGGTGCGCCGGCTTTACGAATACCGGCAACCCCAGCCGCGCTACCTCCGCCAGCACCTCCTCCGGCGCGTGCCTCCAACGCTCCTCACGCACACCCACGAAGTCGACCTGCGGCACCCCAGCCGCGGCCATCAGCTCTTTGAAGAGGACCTTGTCCATGCACAGCGCCGACGCCGCCACCCCGGCGCCCACGTACGCGGCGCCCAGCGTCTCCAGAGCGCCCTGCACAGCGCCGTCCTCGCCAAACGGCCCGTGCAGTACCGGAAACACCACGTCGGCCTCCAGTAGTCCTGCACCAGGGCACAGGCTCAAACGCGCGCCTTCACAGGACCACGTGCCATCGCGCTCGATCAGCACCCAGCGCACCGTATGACCGGCCTGCCTGAGACCGCTGCGCACAGCCTCCGCTGACGCCAGCGAGACGTCGTGCTCAGAGGAGCGCCCACCCGCAAGCAGCACCACTGTCAGCGCCTCGGGTCCGCTCATTGGGCCGCACCTCCCGGCGACGCCGGCGGCGTGGTTGTCGTGCTGGGTGTGGTGCTCGGGGGAGTGGTCGTGGTGCTCGGCGTCGTCTGCCCACCTAGCACCCCCACTGTGATCGTCACAGTAGCCCCGTGCTTGGCCTTGCTCCCACCGGGGGGGTTCTGCTGCAGCACGATCCCCGCTTCTTCCGGTTTGGTAACCGTGCGTGTGGCGACCACCGGCTTGAAGCCTGCCCCCACCAGCTCGCCTTCCGCCAGTTCTTCCTTGCGGCCCACGACACGCGGTACCGCGATTTCCTGGGCCGCTCGCACCACCACGAGGTCCACGCGCTGATTCTTGGGTACCGAGCTACCCGCCACCGGTGATTGCGAAAGCACGGTGCCGGCTTCCGCACCGGGGGCTTCCTGCTTGGTAGTCGTCCCCGGTTGCAGCCCCGCCGCCCGTAGCGAGGCCTTGGCTTCCGCTTCGCTCTGGCCCGTCACTTCGGGGACGCTGACCTGCGCCGGACCGCTGGAGACAAAGACGGTGACCGGGCTGCCCGCCTGCGCCTCGGTATGGGCCGAGGGTTCCGTCGAGATCACCTGGCCCGCGGGGACGGAAGTACTTGCTTGGTTCTGGATGTTCGGTTTGAAGCCGGCCTTCTTCAAGCGCTGCACCGCCTGCCCGCTCGTCAGGCCTTTTACGTCCGGCAGTGGCGCGCTACCCGGACCGCTGGAGACCAGCAGCGTCACACGTGCGCCCTTGTTCACGACGCTTCCGTGCGGGGGGGTCTCTCCCAGGACGGTTCCCACCGGCACCGTCACGCTCGCGGTGCTCGATGGCACCGCCGTAAGGCCTGCCTCGGTCAGTCGCGCCACGGCGACGGCCTGGGGCTGACCGGTTACGTTCGGAACCGTCACCTGATTCTTACTGGGCACCAGTAGCAGGACGAGCGCCGCGGCAATTGCCAGCGCGACCAGCACGCCCCCCGCGATCCACCACCAGCGCCGGCGCCCTGCGGCAGCGGTCTCCGGATCGTCCGCCGGACGGGTCGCCGGGGGCAGCAGCAGCGCCGTCGCGGTACCCAGCGCCACCGGTCCGTTATCGCCAGGGGCTACATCCGAGAGCCCATGCCGCACATACTCAAGCGCCGCGATGAACTCATCCGCATCCCTGAACCGCTGCATCGGATCCTTGGCCAGCGCTCGCACCACAACCGCATCCAGGTCCGGTGGAACCGCGCGGTTCAGCGCGCTTGGCAGCGGCGGCGCGGCCGAGACCTGCTTGAGCGCGATCGTGACCGCGGTCTCTCCGTCAAAGGGCACCGCCCCGGTCAACAGCTCATACAGCACGATCCCCACCGCGTACAGATCAGAGGCCGCACTCACCGCCTGGCCCTGCGCCTGCTCCGGCGAGAGGTATTGCGCGGTGCCCATGATCGACCCCGTCAGCGTCATGTCCGAAGCACCGGCCCGTGCGATCCCAAAGTCGGTGACCTTCGCGCGCCCCTCCTCGTCGAGGATCACATTGTGTGGCTTGAGGTCGCGATGGATCACGCCGCGCTTGTGCGCGAAGCGCGCCGCCTGAAGGATCTGCGTGACGATGTCGATCGCCGTCGCGGGATCCAGCGGGCCCTGCGCACGAACCACCGTCTTCAGCGAGCGACCCGGCAGGTACTCCATCGCGATGTAGTAAGTGCCGTCCCACTCGCCGCGGTCGAAGATCGCCACCACGTTCGGGTGCGAGAGGCCCGCCGCACTCGACGCCTCGCGCCGGAAGCGCTCGACGAACTCCTGGTCCTCGGCAAAGCGGTGATGCAGCAGCTTGACCGCCACCTGGCGGCCCAGCAGCTGGTCGCGCGCGAGGTACACGTCGGCCATACCCCCCGTGCCGATCCGTGAGAGCACCTCATAGCGTCCGTCGATGACCGTGCCCGCGTCAATCATGGAGCAGCGCTTCCATGACTTGCCGGGCGACCGGTGCGGCGAACGTGGCACCTTCACCAGGCACGCCCTTGAGTGTGACCGCGATCGCAACCTTCGGGTCAGCCGCCGGCGCGAAGGCGATGAACCACACGTTGTTGATCGCGTTGCCGATCTGCGTCTCGGCGGTTCCCGTCTTGCCGGCCACCTGCACCCCAGGAATCTGGGCCGCAGTGCCCGTGCCTTCGGTGACGACTGCCTCCATCATCCCGGTGATCGCAGTGGCGGTCGAGGATTTCATCACGACCGACTGCACGCGCGGCGCGATTTCATCGACGGTGCGCCCTTCGGGATCGACGATTCTGCTCGTCAGGTGCGGCACCATCAGCTTGCCCCTATTCGCCACGGCCGCGGCCACCTCGGCCATCTGCAGCGGCGTCACGCGCAGTTTGTCCTGGCCGATACCCATGCGCCCCACGTCCACCGCCGGGCTCGTCGGCGACACCAGCCGGCCGTGTCTGTCGTACTCACCGCTGGCGCTCATTTCTTCAGCGGGGAGGTCGAGTTGCGGCTTGGCATCGAAGCCAAAGCGGCGCATGTAGCGTGCCAGCGTCGACTTGCCGACGCGCTCGGCCACCTGCGCCCACACCGTGTTGACTGATTTTGCGAGCGCTGCGGTGAGCGTGATCTGCCCGAGGTTCTCACCATTGTCGTTGTTCAGGGGGACACCGGAGATCGGGATTCCATTGCGTCCGCTCAGCACCGAGGAGGAAGTGAACTCACCGGAGTCGATCGCCGCTGTCGCGGTCACGATCTTGAAGGTCGACCCGGGCGCGTAGCCGAACTCCGTCGCGCGATTGACCAGCGGATCTTCGGGATCGTGTTCCAGCTTTGCGTAGGAGGCCGGCGAGTGCGCGGCTTCGGGATCGTAGCTCGGCGAGGAGGCCATCACCCGCACCGCGCCCGTGCGCGGGTCGAGCGCCACCACCGCGCCCTGGTGGGCACCCAGCGCCGCTATCGCCGTGCGCTGCGCACGCGGGTCGAGCGTCGTGATGACTTCGTCACCACGATCGCTGCGCCCCAGGAGCTGGTCGAGGATCGTCTGCAGCCCGCTCGAAGCCAGTCCTTCAAGCGGTGCATTGCGATAGCGCTCCAGCCCCGTCCTGCCGAGATCGACGTATGAATAGCCGATCGCGTGCGCGAACTCCCCCCCAGGGGGGTACCTGCGGACATAGGTTGATTCCGGCCCCCGCACGCTATAAGCCAACACAGTCCCATCGGCCGCCACGATGCGCCCGCGGTCGACGCGTTCCTGCTCGAGCAGCCTGCGGTGGTTCAGCTTGTTTTCGCGCAGCGCGGAAGCCTGGAAGATCGTCCAGCGCGAAGTGAAACCCACCAGCAGCGCAAACAGCAGGACCACCAGCCCGTAGAGCCGCACGATCGGCCTGTTCATTGGGCTGTGGACCTCGCCACCCGCGACGCCAGGGTGCTCGCAGAGCCGCTCACCTGCTCAGCTGTTCCAGTTCAAGGCTGTGCATCAACCCACCGGCGTCGGCTTCGGAGCGCCACGTGTTGTCGAGCAGCGAGTTCCGCCGCCGCGGGCTCAGCGTCGACGCGCTCACCCCGGAGACGTAGTAGCTGCTGTAGAGCTTGATCCCTGCCGGCAGCTCATACGGAAGACCCTGGAAGATGCTCACCAGCCCGCGGCTGTTGGTCCCGATGAAGTACACCGACTGCGACGCTATGTATGCGCCGGCCAGCAGTATCCCCAGAACCCCCAAGACGACCACTGACGGCAGCACACGCCGTAGACGGCGCTTGCGCCGCGGGCCGCTCTGAGGCTGCGCAGGACGGCGCGGACGGCGGCGGACAACCGGGAGGCCCGGCGGTGGAGCCTGCGCAACGCCAGCAAACTGCGCGGCGGCGCCATCCATCTCAACCTCGCCGCCCGACTCAGCCACGCCTGGTGGCGGCGCCACCGGCACGCCCGTGAGCGTCGTGTGCTGATCCAGCACGCCGCCATCGGCGCCCACCTCCTCGAGGCGCAGCAGGATCACCGTGATGTTGTCGCGACCGCCCGCCCGATTGGCCTCCGCGATCAGTGCCTCGCCGGCATCGTGCAGCCGCGAATGGGCGCGCAGGATCTCGGCAAGTCGCACCTCGGGAACCATCGAGGTGAGCCCATCGCTGCACAGCAGATACACGTCGCCCGGACGTGCGCGAAAGGAGCGCGTGTCGACCTCCACGGTCTCCTCCGGCCCCAAAGCACGCGTGATGATGGAGCGCTGCGGATGTTCCTCAGCTTCCTCGGGTGTCAGACGTCCCTCGCGAATCAGCTCGTCGACCAGCGAGTGGTCGTCGGTGAGGCGCAGCAGTTCGCCCTCGCGCAAGCAGTACGCGCGGCTGTCGCCCACGTGTGCGATCGCGACCTCCTCCGCGCCCACGTACACGGCGGTCAGCGTCGTGCCCATGCCAGCCTGCTCGGCATTGCTCTGGGAGAGCTCGTGAATTCGCGCATTCGCCGCGAGCGCATTCGCCGCGAGTTGCTCCTCGGGCCGCGCCGGATTCCCGAGGCCGTCGTGGAACGACTCGACGGCAAGCCGCGAGGCCACCTCGCCGGCCTGCGCGCCGCCCATTCCATCCGCAACCACGAACAGGGGGGAGCGCGCCAGCAGCGAATCCTCGTTGGCGCGCCGCTGCAGGCCGGTGTCGGTCCCCGTGTAGTGCTCGGCAACACGCAGCATCAGCGGTTCACCTCGAAGACGAACTCACTATCGCCAATGCGCACGTGATCGCCGGGGTGCAACGGACGCGGCGTGTCGAGCAACTCCTCGTTGAGGTAAGTGCCGTTGGTGGAGCCAAGATCCTCCAGTACAAGCGATCCCGCTTGCTCATAGATGCGTGCGTGGCTGGAGGAGGCGAAGGGGTCCTCGAGGCGGATCTCGGCGCGGTCCCCGCGGCCGAGCACGAGGTTCCCATCGAGGTCGTAGATCATCCCGGGATCGTGGCCGGGCGCGCGTTGCACCACCAACCGCGGCGCGCGACCGGATAGATCGACTCGACCCACCGTCGATGCCGAATGCAAGCCGGTGGCGTCGGGCGCAGGAGGAGTGCTCGTGCCGCCACCGGAGCTCCAGCCAGACCCAACACGACCGCGTAGGTCCTTCAGCGCGCTGCGCGAAACCCACAACAGGAACAGGTAGAGGACGGCCAGGAAGCCGAACTTGAGCGCGACCGAGACGGGCTGGAGCGTGTTCATCGCAGTTCGAAGACAATCTTGGTCGAGCCGATCTCGATGCGATCTCCCGGCCGTACCGGCGTCATATCGCGAATCTCCTGCTCATTGAGGCGCACACCATTGGTCGAACCGAGGTCTTCGAGCGCCCAGCCCTCCGAGACCGGATGCAGCCGGGCGTGCCTGCGCGAGACACCGGCATCGTCGAGCACGATGTCGCAGTCGCGGCTGCGCCCGATCAGCGCTCCACCAGGCGCTACCAACAGGCGACGGCCCGCGACTAGCAGCAAGGCCCGAGGGGGTCTCTTGGTGGCACCGGTGCGCTCGACCAGCGGCTCGCGCAGGCGGCGGGAGGTGCTGTAGATCATCGTCTGCCCGTGCTCTTCGGGCAGCGCCCCGGAGCTTGCGCGCGACGTGCCGCGGGCCGGGCCGTCCGCCGGTCCCCAGTCCTCGCGCTCCTCCCCGGACTGCACCGGATCGCTCTCGTCAAGCCGCACCAAGCGCGCTTGGATGCCGAACTCGCCAAGCGCGAGCTGCTCGTCGGTGTTGAAGGTGATTACCGGATGGGAAGCCAACGTCAGTTGCTCGGCGCGCGCGTGCTCGAGCAGGTACGCGCACAGCTCGTCGATCAGGTCCTCCTCGACGCCGTCATAGCGCGCGCGATCCTCCGCGGAGAGCCAAACCGCATATTCGTTGGGTGCGTAGACCCGCGAAACCGAAGTCGTGCGGTGCTCGTCCATCTCCCGCGCGAGCTTGCGCGCAAGTTCCATCGGGCGCACCTCCGAGCGAAAGACACGCCCGAAAGCGCCCTCCACCAGAGAGGCGAGCGTATTCTCCAGAGTTCGCAGGGGGTTCATCGGCGGAGGGCGCGGGAGAATCGCCCGGCGCCCCTGAGCCATGCTAAGTGATCGAGTCAGCCCACCCGTGCATCCACTTGCTTGCCCAGCGGCCCGTCTACCTGCCCGCGCAGAGCGCGTGCAGCAATGGCGAGAACCGCGCCGCACGCCGGCCCCAGGATGACACCTCGCGGGGATGGCTCGCTGCCATGGGACACGCTCGAGACCACCAGCGGCGTGGCAGCCGCCAGTGCGACCGCCCAAGCCGTCGCCGCGACGGCGTCGTGCATCGCGCTGCGCCCGCGCACGACCCATGGCAGCAGCGCCGCGGCCGCAGCCCACAGCGCAGCGCCAAGCAGCAGCCCGAACGCGAGCAGCGGCAGCAGCGCATGGCTCGTCGCGACGCTCAGCGAGCTCTCCCACACAGGCCTCCCGGAATGGCCGGCCGTGCCCGCCGGTGCACCCAACCAGAGGCGCCTGCCGGACGTGTCCAGCAGCGGCTCCGCGAGCCGCAGCCACCAATAGCCGAGAGCGCCCAGCAACGCGCGCGCACGCCAGCCCGTGGCCTGCCCCGCGATCGCCGGGAAGCTCCCGGCGAGACCGATCAAGCCGAGCACCGGCGCGAGCACGGCTATTAGCCATCCTGGCCCAGGGCGGCGCACCAGCGCCACTAGCGGCAGGACGGCGACGAGTAGCAGCGGGGCGGCTCCGGGGCGCCCCGCACCGACCTCCCAGGCGCAGACCCCGAGGACTGCCGCCAACCACATAAAGCGCGATAGCGTCAGCCAGCCGGCGCTGTCATGCGGGCGCTCTTGGGGTAGGACCGCGTCGGAGATCGCTTGTGGCTGCGCCGGCAGGTGCGGGTCGACGACACCTACCTCCTGGGCATACGCGGGGGGCCGAGCATCCTGCACCACCGTGGCGGCAACTCGATCCGCTTTCGCTCGTGTGCGGAAGCGGGAGCGCCGCAGACCCAGCTCAGACTCCTGAGTGAGCAGCTCGCGCAGCGCGGCGAGGGTCCCGCGGGCATCCGGGTCGGGGGAGAGCGCCGCGTCCAGCGTCCGCGTCAGCGAGCGGGGCAGATCACCGCGGTAGCGCTCCAGTGGCGGCAGCGGACGGCCAATGCGGCGGACCGTGGCGGCCGGCGTCAGGCCGCGCACGGGATTGACTCCACTGAGCCCCTCGTAGATGACCAAGGCAAGCGCATAGAGGTCGGCCGCAGGGCCCGCCTCGTAGCCCTCGCTCTGCTCGGGCGCCATGTATGCGAGCGTTCCGAGCACGTCACCGGTGCGCGTCAGCGCCGCCTCGCCGGCGAGCTGCGCGCCACCGAAGTCCGTGAGCTTCGCGATCACGGGCCGCAGTGCACCGGCCGGTTCCTCGGGCCTGTCGGGCAACAGCACGTTCTGGGGCTTGACGTCGCGGTGGATCACCCCCCGCGCGTGGGCGTGCGCGAGCGCGTCGCAGAGGGCCACCCCCACCTCCAGCAACTCCTCGTCGGCGAGCGCGTCCTCCGCGATCAGGGTCGCCAAGGTCTCGCCATGCACGAGCTCGGAGATCAGATAGAAGTCGCTCTCGTCCGAGCATGCCTCGTACAGGGCCACAATCGCCGGGTGCGCCAAGCGTGCGCTCGCCAGCGCCTCGCGGGTCGCGCGCTCGCGGTCCTCGGCCGTCGGCAGCGAGATCTGCTTGAGCGCGACTTCCCGGTGCAGCAGTTCATCGCGGGCCCGCCAGACGACCCCGAAGCCACCGGCGCCGAGTCGTTCGTGCAGGCTGTAGCGCCCCAGCACGAGCGCGCTGCCGGGCTCCGCGGGCACGACTAGGGTGTTGTGATGATTCACCGAGCTCTGCGTTCGCCGTCGCCGCTCCTGCTCCCTGCCCGCGCCAGGCAGGAAAAGCCGGTATGAGCGAGAAGTTGCAGCGTGGACCCATGAGAGGAGCAGCTGGCTTTGTCGTTCTTCGACGATGACGAGGGAGGGGCGCCCCGACCGGCGGCTGTGACCTCGCGCACGCGCGCACAGCCACGGCAACGGCGCCCGTCACAGACGGGACCGGGGCAGGACCGCCACGCGATGATGGTGCGACGGCGTGTCGCGGCCGGGATTGGCGTCGTGCTCCTGATCCTGATCGCACTGCTAATCAACGGCTGCTTGAAGAGCGGGCGCGAATCGGCCTTGAAGGAATACAACCGCGGAGCCAGCCAGCTGGTCCAGGAATCCGACCAGCAGGTCGCGCGACCGCTGTTCGAAACGCTCGCGGGGGCATCCGGCAAATCTCCGCTCGATGTCGAGGAGGAGGTCAACCAGCTACGCCTCCTAGCTCAGACACAGGCGTCGCACGCCCAGAGCATGAGCGTCCCCAGCGAAATGCAGTCGGCTCAGCGCAACCTATTGCTGGCATTCAACCTGCGCTCGGAAGGACTCACGAAGATCGCGAACCTCGTGCGCACCGCGCTGGGGGGTGCAGGCAAGCAGCCAAGTACCTACATCGCGGGCGCCATGGAGCTGTTCCTGACCTCCGACGTGATCTGGTCCCAGCGCGTCGCCCCGCTGATCCAACAGGCACTGGCCGACGATGGCATCCACGACCAGAGCACCGCCGGCACCCAGTTCCTGCCAAACCTGGGCTGGCTCGAACCTAGTGTCGTCCTTGCGCGCCTCACGGGCCAGGCAACCGGTTCGGCGGCTAGTAGCCAGATCGCGCCAGGAACGCATGGTTCAGCGCTGATCGGGGTGAGCGTCGGCTCCACCGCGCTCGAACCCTCCCCGGCCCTGAACCACATCAGCGGCGGCTCCAACCCGACCTTCACCGTGAAGGTCGAAGACTCGGGCAGCAATCCCGAGACGGGCGTGAAGGTCGAAGTATCCGTGACCGCGGGCGGCAAGCAGTACAAGGCCTCGCATGTGATCAACAAGACCGAACCGGGGGCCACGGCGAACGTCGATATTCCCGTCGAAGGCGTTCCGCAGGGAGCGGCAGCGCGCATCTCGGTCTACATACAGCCCGTCCCCGGGGAGGCGAACGACGAAAACAACAAGGGCACCTACCTGGCGGTCTTTGGCCCCTAGCCGAGGGCAGCGGCAAAGCTTGATTCTCCGCTTGCTCCCCCTCACGCGATAGCTTGTCTCAAGTGCCAGCCACCTCCCTGACCGACACCCAGGGGATCATCGCGATCGCCGCCGCTGCGGTGGCACTACTCGCGTTGATCGCATGCGTGGCCCTGCTCTTCAGTCTGCGCCGCCTACGTTCGGGTCAGCGGGTGATCCTGGGCGAGGGCCAGCGCGACGTAATCGCCCACGCGACAGGGCTGCAGGAGGCCTTTGAGGAACTGCGCGAGTATGTCGGCGAGGTCGCTGAGCGCCTGGATAGCCGTCTGGCCGGAGTCGAGCTCGAGCTACGCGGAACGATCGCGCACCGCTCGCTGGTGCGCTACGACGCCTACAACGAGCTCTCCGGCCAGCAGTCGATGTCGATCGCGCTACTCGACGGGACGCACTCCGGAATCGTGCTCTCGTGCATCCACCATCGCGATCAGGCACGCGTATACGCCAAGCAGGTGCGGGACGGGCGCAGCGAGCTCGAGCTCTCCCCGGAGGAGGCCGAAGCAGTCCGCCTTGCGCTCTCGCCCGCGGATGCCGCCACGAAAGCTCCCGTGGCCTGAGCGATGGCGCTTGCCGCAAGTGAAGGGGATGCCGGCGCGCTCGAATCGGCCGGGGAGCTGCCGCGGGTCGGCTATCTCGGTCCGGCGGGAACGTTCAGCGAGGAGGCCCTGCGCTCGAGCGCACTCGCGGGGTCGTGTGAGCCGGTCGCATTGCCCACGATCTATGACACCGCCGTGGCTGTGCGCAGCGGGGCGGTGCAATGGGCGGTGCTACCGATCGAGAACTCGCTCGACGGGTCGGTCACAGTCACGCTCGACCTGCTCGCAGACGAGCATGGCGATCTGGAAATCGTCGGCGAGGTGCTGCTTGCAGTCAGACACTCGCTGATTGCCGTTGAAGCGGTCGCGCTGGAGGAGATCGAGACGGTGATCTCCCATCCCAAGGTTCCGGGCCAGTGCACCCGCTTCCTGCGCGGAGAGCTCGCACACGCGCGCGTGCTAGCGGCCAGCTCGACCGCCGAGGCCGTGCGGCTCATCAGCAGCGGCGGCAGACGCGAGCAGGCGGCGCTCGGGACGCACTTAGCGGCGGAGATCTACGGGGCGACCGTCGTGCGCGAAGGGGTCCAGGATCGGGACGACAACGTGACGCGCTTTGTGTGGTTGGCGCGTCGCACAGGGGATTCCCATACTCCCCGGCTTGGCCCGGAGCAGCCAAACTCGAGTCCGGCGCCGCCTCTGCAGCAGGCTGGTGATGGGGAGCGGTGGAAGACATCGGTGGTCTTCTGGGGACCCGGCGCCGATAGTCCCGGCTGGCTGGTGCGTTGCCTCGACGAGTTCGCGCGGCGATCCATCAACCTCACAAAGATCGAGTCACGACCGCGCCGGGCAGCGCTGGGGCACTACATGTTCTTCCTCGATATCGAGGGCGCGACACACCAGAGCACCGTCGCAGAGGCGCTTGCCGGCCTGCGCGCGGCCTGCGAACAGAGCCGCGTCTTGGGTTCCTATCCGGCCGGCCTCCAGCTTCCGTAAGCGGTAGCCAGGGGCCGCTTGCGCCGCTACACTGCGGCCCACGGAGATGGAAGCCACCGTTCCACCAGCTTCAGGACGGTCCGTGTCGCCAACCGAGCACCGGCGACGCGGGCCTGATAGTGGCCGGGTGCTTGTTTTGAACGCGACCTTCGAGCCCATCAATGTCTGCACGGTCCGCCGGGCGGTGGTGCTACTCCTGAAGGAGAAGGCCGAGCTCCTGGAGCATGGGCGCTGGGAGCTGCACTCCGAGAGCACGACCTTCGCGCGGCCCACCGTGATTCGGCTGGTTACCTACGTGAACGTGCCGCGCGACGTTCATCAGCGCAAGATCACGCGGCGCGCGGTGTTCGCCCGCGACGGATGGACCTGCCAGTACTGCGGCTCGCGCTCGAATCTGACCGTCGATCATGTGATCCCGCGCTCGAAGGGCGGCTCCTCGAGCTGGGACAACATCGTGGCGTCCTGCGCCCCGTGCAACCGTCGCAAGGGCGATCGGCTCCCGCGCCAGGCCAACATGCATCCGCGGCGCGTGCCGCGCGTGCCGCGCGCGGAGGTCTTCATTCATGTAGCCAGCCCTACGATTCCAGCGGCCTGGCGTCAGTACCTGCCGCAAGCGGCCTAAGAGTCAGCGCGGAGGGTATATAGAGCGCGAGGGGCGCCACGACCCTGTGACGCCCCTCGCACCAACTATCTCTACTCGACTGGATTGCCGAGAACGCCTGCGCTGCCGGCGGGACCAGATCCGGCGGCGATCTCGGGGTGTCCCGGGTTGGATTCCGCTAAGCGGTCCAGCCTGCCTGTGCCCCAAACGGGGTACCTGACCCCCGATACGGGGCATCCGACCTAGCGGCCGGTCACCTCCAGGGTCCCGCAAGAACTGTCAGATAACGTACGGACCACCTCCTTTCTCTGGTCCGGTCAGGGTAGCGGACGGAGGTGACGTTCGGCAAGGAATTTCCTACTCGGTGTCCTCACCCTGTTGCTCGGCTGACCCGTCCACCTCGGCACTCGGGGCCTCCACCACGGGCTCATCGCCGGTAGCTCCGTCGCTAGCCGCGCCATCACCGGGTTGCCATGCCGCGCCATCGCCCTCCTCGCTGTCGTCGACGATCAGCGCCACCGCGCTGACGACATCCTCGCCCTTGAGGTTCATGAGGCGTACGCCCTGAGAGGCGCGTCCGTAGCGGCTGATGCCACGCACGGAGGTGCGCTGCACCATGCCGCCGGTGGAGATGAACACGAGCTCCTCGTGCTCGCGCACGACCAGCGCACCGGCAAGCGCGCCCTTGCGATCGGTGAGCGCAATCGTCTTGACACCCATTGCGCCGCGGCCCTTGCGCGGGTAGTCAGCTATCGGGGTGCGCTTGCCGTAGCCATTCTCGGTCACGACCAAGAGCTCCTGGTCGTCACGGGCGACATCCATCGAAAGCACGTAGTTGCCCGCCTTGGAGACATTCATGCCGCGCACGCCCGAGGTGTCGCGGCCCATCGCGCGTACCTGAGACTCGTGGAAGCGCGCGGCCTGACCGGAGCGCGAGACCATCAGGATGTCGTCGTCTCCACCGGTACGCTGCACCGCGACCAGCTCGTCGTCGTCGCGGATCTTGATCGCGATGATGCCGTCGGCGTTGATAGGCGTGTTGTACGCCTGGAACTCGGTCTTCTTGACGATCCCCTGGCGCGTGGCGAACACGAGGTACTTGCCCTCGCTGTAGTCGCGCGTGGAGAGCACCGACTGGACGCGCTCGCCTTCGCGCAGCGGCAGGATGTTGACGAGCGCGCGGCCCTTGGCGGTGCGCTGCGCCTCGGGCAGCTCATACACCTTGGAGCGATAGATCTTGCCGCGGTTGGTGATGAACAGCAGGTAGTCGTGGGTCGAGCAGATGAAGAGGTGCTCGATGAAGTCGCCGTCCTTGAGGTCCATGCCGGTGATGCCGCGCCCCCCGCGGTGCTGCTGGCGGTAGGTGGCCAGCGGCAGCGACTTGATGTAACCGGAGTGGGTGATCGTGATGACCATCTGCTGATCGGCGATGAGATCCTCGATGTCGATCTCGCCTTCGGCGTGGGTGATCTCGCTGCGCCGCTCATCGCCGAAGCGCTCGCGAATCTCAGCCAGCTCCTCCTTGATGACCGCCAGCACGCGGCTCTCGTCGCCCAAGATCGCGCGCAGCTCGGCAATCCTCTCGGTCACGTCGGCGTGCTCCTGTTTGATCGAGTCGGCCTCGAGCGCCGTGAGCTGGGAGAGACGCAGGTCGAGAATCGCGGTCGCCTGGATGTGGCTGAGCTCGAAGCGCTCTACCAACTGCTCGCGCGCGGAGTCGCGGTCCCGTGAGGCGCGGATCAGCTCGATGATCGCGTCGAGATTCTCCAGCGCAATCAGCAGACCCTGCAGAATGTGCGCGCGGGCCTCCTTCTCGGAGAGCTCGTGCTTGGTGCGGCGGACGATCACTTCGCGCTGGTGGGCCACGTAGTTGTGGATCACCGAGCGCAGGTTCAGGGTGCGCGGGACGTTGTCGACGAGCGCCACCATGTTCACGCCAAAGGTGGTCTGCATCTGCGTGTGCTTGTAGAGCTTGTTGAGCGCAACCTTCGGGATCACGTCGCGCTTGAGCTCGATCACGAGGCGCATCCCGCGCTTGTCGGTCTCGTCGCGAATGTCGGCGACCTCGGTGATCTTCTTGTCGTGCACGAGATCCACGATCTTCTGCACCAGGCCGTTGTCGCCGAGCTTCTTGACCATGAAGGGCAGCTCGGTGACGACGATCGCCTCCTTGCCCTGCTTGAGCGGCTCGATGTGCGCGCGCGCTTGCACGCGCACGCGCCCGCGACCGGTCTCGTAGGCATCGCGGATGCCCTGGCGGCCGAGGATGATCCCGCCGGTGGGGAAGTCGGGGCCCTTGATGTGCTCCATCAGGCCGTCAACGCCGATATCCGGGTCGTCGATGTAAGCGACTGTTGCGTCGATTACCTCACGCAGGTTGTGCGGGGGAATGTTGGTCGCCATACCGACCGCGATCCCCGAGGAGCCGTTGACGAGCAGATTGGGGAAGCGCGCCGGCAGCACGAGTGGTTCGCGCCGCGAGCCGTCGTAGTTGGGCACGAAGTCGACCGTGTCCATGTCGAGGTCGCGCAACATCTCCGTGGCGATCCGCGCGAGCCTTGCCTCCGTGTAGCGCATGGCGGCGGCCGGGTCGTCGTCGATCGAGCCGAAGTTGCCCTGCCCATCGACGAGTTCGTTGCGCATCGAGAAGTCCTGCGCCATGCGCACGAGCGTGTCGTAGATCGCCGAGTCGCCGTGCGGGTGATAGTTGCCCATCACCTCGCCCACGATCTTGGCGCACTTCGAGTAGGAGCGAGTCGGCCCGAGGCCCAACTCGTTCATCGCGTAGAGCACACGGCGATGCACCGGCTTCAGACCATCGCGAACGTCGGGTAGCGCGCGCCCGACGATCACCGACATCGCGTAGTCGAGGTACGCCGTGCGCATCTCGTCCTCCAGGGCGCGCGGCTCGATGTTGCCTCCGCCGATCACGTCAGCGCTCGCCATACCTCACCTCCTACACATCCAAGTTGACTACGGCTCTCGCGTTGTCCTCGATGAATGCGCGGCGCGGCTCGACCTGGTCGCCCATCAGCATCGAGAAGATGCGATCGGCGGCGGCGGCGTCCTCGAGCGTGACCTGAGCGAGGGTACGCGTGGCCGGAGCCATCGTGGTTTCCCCAAGCTGGTCGGCATTCATCTCGCCGAGGCCCTTGAAGCGCTGGAGTTTGACGCCCTTTTCGGCGACCGTCATCACGGCTTGGTGCAGTCCCTCGAAGGAGTCGGCCTGCTCGCGCTGATCGCCGAGGCGCACCTCGAAGACGGGCGTGCCGGCGAGCTCCAGCAGCTGGCGGTGGACGGCCGCGAGCTGGCGGTACTCCTGCGAATCGAACAGGTCACGGGCGATGCGATGGGTTCTTGCGAACCCGGTTCGGGTCTCGATCGCCTTGACACGCAGCTCGAGCGGGTCCTCCTCGATCAGCAACTCGGTGGAGTGCGTATCGCCATCCAGGCCATCCTTGGAGAGCACTGCAATCGCCTGCTCCGCGCTCATCGCCTGCTCGTCGAGCAGACCCGACTCCTCCAGGAACTGCACGACATCGTGGCCACGTGCAGCGCGCAGCGAGGAGGACCAGCCCTCGTACTGCTTGAGCAGCCGCAGGAAGCGCTGCCAGCGGCTCTCGGTCAGCTTGAACTGACTGCCATGGCGGTCTGTGACCTGGAGCTTCTCCCACTTGTCGGAGAGCAGAATCTCCTGGAGCTCCGAGTCCTTCTCGATGTAGCGCTCACGTGAGCCCTGCTTGAGCTTGTAGAGCGGTGGCTTGGCGATGTACACGTAGCCGGCTTCGATCAGCTCCTGCATCTCGCGGAACAGAAGCGTCAGTACGAGCGTGCGGATGTGGGCGCCGTCGACGTCCGCGTCGGTCATGATGATCAGCTTGTGGTAGCGGGCACCCTCGAGGTTGAACTCGTCGCGTACTCCGGTGCCGATCGCAGTGATCAGGGCCTGGATCTCGGTGTTCTGCAAGACCTTGTCGATGCGGCTCTTCTCGACGTTGAGGATCTTCCCGCGTAGTGGCAGCACCGCCTGCGTGTTGCGATCGCGGCCCTGCTTGGCCGAGCCGCCGGCGGAGTCGCCCTCGACCACGAACAACTCGGCGAGGCTGGGGTCCTTGACCGAGCAGTCGGCAAGCTTGCCGGGCAGCGTCGAGTTCTCCAGAGCAGACTTACGACGGGTGAGGTCGCGCGCCTTGCGCGCCGCCTCACGGGCACGTTGGGCCTGCACGGACTTCATGATCACGGCACGAGCCTCGCTGGGGTTCTCCTCGAGGAACTCCGCCAGACCGGAATTGACGATCGACTCGACGAAGCCGGCGATACCGGGGTTGCCAAGCTTGGTCTTGGTTTGGCCCTCGAACTGCGGGTCGCGCAACTTCACGGAGATCACGGCCGTCAGGCCCTCGCGCACGTCCTCGCCCGAGAGATTGTCCTCTTTCTCCTTGAGCAGCGAATGATCGCGCGCGTACTTGTTGAGCGTGCGTGTGAGCGCGGAGCGGAAGCCCGACATATGACTGCCGCCCTCGCGAGTATTGATGTTGTTGGCAAAAGAGTGAATCGACTCCTGGTAGGAGGAGTTCCACTGCATCGCCACCTCAACCGCTCCCTCCTCGCTCTCGCCGGTGAAGAAGATGACCTTGCGGTGGACGGTGTCCTTGTTCTCGTTGAGGTAAGCCACGAAGTCCTCGATGCCGCCCTCGTACTGGAATTCAGCGGAGTGGCCCTCGCCGCGCTCGTCGGCGATCGAGATCTTCAGACCGCGTGTGAGGAAGGCCGTCTCGCGCAAGCGCTCTTCCAAAGTACGGAAGTCGAAGTCCAGCGTCTCGAAGATTTCCCCGTCGGCCAAGAAAGTGACGGTGGTCCCTGTGGGTGCATCCTTAGGCAGGGGCTCCCCCTTACGCAACTCGCCCTGCGGGGCGCCGCGCGAGTAGTCCTGCGCCCAGACGTGCCCGTCGCGGCGGATCTCCACACTCAGCTGTTCGGAGAGCGCGTTGACTACCGAGACACCGACCCCGTGCAGCCCGCCCGATACCTTGTAGCCACCGCCATCGCCGAACTTGCCGCCCGAGTGCAGCACGGTGAGAACGACCTCAACCGCCGGGCGGCCCTCTTTCTCGTGCATGGCGACCGGGATCCCACGGCCGTTGTCCACGACCGTCACCGAGTCATCGGGGTGGATCGTGACCGATACCTCGGTGCAGTAGCCCGCTAGCGCCTCGTCGACCGAGTTGTCGACCACCTCGTAGACGAGGTGGTGTAGACCCATGACACCGGTGGAGCCGATGTACATGCCCGGGCGCTTGCGGACAGCCTCAAGGCCCTCGAGCACCGTGATGTCCTGAGCGTCGTAGCCGGCACTTACGCCCGCAGCTGTGTTGCTGGTGCCGGACTCGCTGCCGATGCGCCTGTCTTTACTGTCGCTGCCAGTGGCCAATGACCCTCCACTATTACGTGAGAAAGCCCCGGAATCCCAGGTACTAAAGACCATGGGCCGGGGCACATTCGGTGTCTAGCGAACAATAGCACAAACTCCCCCTGTCAGCCGCCGTCGGTCTACCTCAAATCCCTGCAAACAAGCGATAAAGCGGTCATCCGGTACGGCAGCGCAACTTGTGCAGAAGCTGCTCGCCGAGCGCCTCGTTGAGACGCTGAAGCAGCGTCGGGGCCATCAGCTCGAGCTCCTGTGCCCAGACGGCCGCAGAGCAAGTGACCGTGAGCACCCCCTCGCGCTCGGTCGTGGGCGTAGCGGCGGCGGCGATAGCGGGGCCGGCGGCTGATTCCCAAGCCATCTGCACAAGCCCGAGCGTGCTGGCGGGGGCAAGTTCGCCGGTCAAGCCGTCGAGGGCTGCAGCGAGCGAGCGGGGGGCCTGACGGCTCATATGCAGAGCCATCGTTGCGGCTCGGACAGGGCTGGCCGCGGATGGCTCATGCCGCAAGGGCCTCTTGGAGAATCGTGCCCGGCGAGACACGCAACTGCATCACGCGGGCATCAGAGGCCGCCGGTACATGACTGAGGTCGGTGGTGGCAATCACGCTCTGGCCACCGCCTTCCAACTCACGTATGAGTAGCTCGCGGCGGCGATGGTCGAGCTCGCTCATCACATCGTCCAGGAGAAGCAGCGGCATCGTCCCCCGCTTCTCCGCGAGCACACTGCGCTCGGCGAGGAGTAGTGCCAGGAGAGCGAGGCGCTGCTCCCCTTGCGACCCATAGGTGCGCAGCTCGCGCCCGTCGCGTAGGAAGAGGAGCTCGTCGCGGTGGGGACCATGAGACCCGAAGCCGCGCTCCAGCTCAGCCTCCAGGCGCTCTCGTAGCTCGGCCAGGAACTGCTCGACGTCAAGCGCACGTGAGCGCGGGCGGTAGCGCAGCTCGAGCTCTCCAGTAAGGCCGAGCAAGGTCCCGTGGTGCGCAAAGGAACCACTCAACAGAGCCACCGCGGTGGCTCTGTCGTCGCGCAAGGCGATCGCGTGACGGGCTAGCTCGTAATCCCAGGTGTCGAGCGTCGAGCGCGATGCGCGGCCACTGCGAATGCCGGCAAGCAATGCATTGCGCTGAGCAAGCGCGCGCGAATAGGCGCGACGAGTCGCGGTGCGCAGCGGCCAAATGGCAGCAACGAGCCGATCGAGGTGTGCGCGGCGGGGGGCCGGGGCTCCCTTTACGAGCTCCAGCCGATCGGGCACGAAAACCCCGAGGAGTGGCCGCACCTCCACATCGACCAGCCGCTCGACAAGCGCACCGTCGGCGCGCATGCGCTTGACGGGCTTCTCCCCCTCAGTCCCGGCGCCAAAGCCAACGCTCAGCTCGTGGCGCGCAGGACCCTCCGCCAAAGCGACCGCTACGCGGGCGGAATCGGCGCCAAAGCGCAGCAGCTCACGATCGTTGCGGGCCCGCAACGCATGGCCCGTGCAGCCAAAGAAGAGCGCCTCGAGCAAGTTCGACTTGCCGGCACCATTTGGGCCATGGACAATTGTGAGCCCTGCCCCCAGATGCGCTTCCGCACGTGCGTAGCTGCGGAAGTCGCGGAGCGTGACGCTCACGACGCGCATGAGCGCGCCTAAGCGTTGAGGCGGATTGGCATCACCAAGTACACGAAGTCACCGGCCGCGGGAGACTCGATCAGCCCCGGGCGCAGCGGGCTGATCAGCTTCATCAGGAGCTCGTCGGTGTCGATGCTCTCCAGCCCGTCACGGAGAAACTCCGGATTGAAGCCAATCTCAAAGGACTCTCCGTGAAACGGCACAGGCACCGTCTCGCTGGCCTCACCAACGTCCGGGGTCTGGGCGGAAACCGTCAGCTCACCCTCGCGGAAGGCGAGCCGCAGTGGTGTGTTCTTCTGGGCCAGCAGGCTGATTCGCCGCACGACGTCTGTGAGCTCTGATGTCGACAGCCGCAACTCGTGCTCGACGGACTCTGGAATCAACTGGCGGTAGTTGGGGAACTGACCGTCGATCAGGCGTGAGGACAGCACCACCCCGTCCAACTCGAAGACAATTTGATTCTGTCCGACGCTTGCCGCGAGCTCAGTGCTCTGAGCTTGCTGGGCAATACGCGAGAGCTCTTGCAGCGCGCGTGCCGGCACGTTGGCCTCGAGCGTTCCCACGAGTGGCTCCTCCAGCGACGTCTGCTTCACGCTCAAGCGATAGGAGTCCGTCGCGACCATCCGCAACTCCCGGCCATTGGCAGAGATCAGGATTCCGGTCAGGACCGGCCTGGTCTCGTCTTTGGAGGCCGAGCGCGCCACTCGCTCGACAGTCGCGATGAAGGCCTCCGCCGGCAGCGCCAGACGTGTCTCCGGAGCTGGATCGGGAAGCGATGGGAAGTCCTCGGTCCTCAGAGTCCGCAGATGGAAAGTGGCTCCGCCTGAGATCAACTCGACATCTTGCTCGGAGGGACGCAGCTCCAGGGTAAGGAGCTCTGCCGGCAGAGCGCGGCAGACATCCAGCAATAGGCGACCCGGCAATACAGCCTGACCAGGCCTCGAGACCTCGGCCTGCAACCTGACTCGTAGGCCCACCTCCATATCCGTCGCTAGGAGCTCGGCGCCAGACTCAGCGGCGGAGATCATCACTCCCGATAGCGCCTGGACCGCGCTGCGGCTCGAAGCCACGCGCGTCACGGTCTGAAGCTGTGCAAGAAGCTCGGCTGTGGAGAGGGAGAGCTTCATGGCACCAACACCTCTATATAGAGAATCGTCTTAGTAGGGGATGTGGGGATGTGGGTTACGAGCATTGAAGCGGTAGTTGAGCAGCTAGGCCTGTGCAAGGGCTGTGAAGTCTCTCAAGTCGATCGGTCAAGAGTCGGGGTCTTCAAGCAAAGCCCGCAGGTTATCCACAGCTACTCGAGAGGTTGTGTCGGTGGCGAGGCGCTTGGTAGTTCGCCGCCAAGCGTGCAGGACGGTGGTGTGGTCGCGCCCGCCGAATTGCCTGCCGATGACGGGCAGGGACTCGTCCGTCAGCTCACGCGCCAGGTACATGGCTACCTGTCGGGGCCAAGCTATGCGCGCGGTCCGTGAGCTAGAGAGAAGCTCATCGCTTGTGAGACCGAAGTGCTTGCAGGCCATGACTTGGATCTGGAGCACTGACCGCGGCGGCCTGTTGGCCTGCGGGTAGAGCCCGTCGAGGACCTCTGTGGCGAGGTCGGCTGCGAGTGGCCTGCCCGTCAGCGAGCTGTAGGCCACGGCTCTGATCAGTGCCCCCTCCAGCGCACGTACGTTGACGGTGATGCGAGCTGCGATGAGCTCGAGCACTTGCTCGTCGGCGAGTTCGATCCTGTCTTGGAGGGCCCGCTTGCGGAGGATTGCAAGGCGCGTGCCGTAGTCGGGTGGCCCGATGTCGGCTACTAGACCGGCGTTGAAGCGCTCGCGTAGGCGGTCTTCGAGCGCTTGGAGGTCGCGAGGAGGGCGATCAGAGGTTAGGACTATCTGGGCGCCGGCTTCGTGGAGAGCATTGAAGGTGTGGAAGAACTCCTCCTCGGTCTTGGCCTTGCGCTCGAAGAACTGGACGTCGTCGATGAGCAGCACGTCGAGCTGGCGGAAGCGCATCTTGAAGCTGTCCATCTGGCCGTCTCCCAATGCCAGCCGAAACTCGTTGGTGAAGGACTCGCCGGTCGCGGCTCTCAGGATCAGGCCGGGATTGTGTTCGACCAGCAGACTCGCAATCGAGTTCATGAGGTGCGTCTTGCCGACTCCGGGGGGTCCGCAGATGAACAGCGGGTTGTAGGCCCCTCCAGGAAGCTCGGCTACGGTCAGCGAGGCCGCGTGTGCGAGCCTGTTGGAGTCTCCAATGACGAACTGGTCGAAGGTGTAGCGGGGGTTGCCGAGGGGACCAGAGAAGGGACGCTCCCCCTCGGGAGGCATCTGGTTGGGACTGGCAGGAGACCTAGATCCCTGGCCCTGTGCTTCTACGATCGCCACGCTGACGCTCTCCCCGAGGCTGGCTGTGACACACGTCTGTAGTAGCCGCCCAAAGCGTTCGCGCACCCAGCCGCAAGCATGGGGGGAAGCTTCGAGCGTCAAGCTTCCCGCTGTGAGCTCCTGTGGACGCAGTGGCTCGAGCCAGATGCGGTAGGTGGGCTCGTCCACGGCAGCCGCGAGCTCGCTTTGCACACGTGCCCAAATGTGATCCAACTCGGCGCTCACGGCAGCGTTCAGCAACTCCTTTTGGGAAGCAGGTTCGGGGGACCGCTAGATGGAGGGCCCGCGCAGGGCCCGGCTAGCCGAATATATCCCAAGTGCTGGGAGTGGCTGCGTCCCCGTCTCGCAATTGGCGAGAAAATTCCGGGAGGGCTGGGAAGGCTATACTTGGCGCCAGTCGGAGGCGGCTGCTGTCCCGCCGAGCCGCTCCGCGGCACCCGTCCAGCGAACCGAGAGAACTACCTGATGAAGCGCACCTATCAGCCAAAGAAGCGCAAGCGAGCCCGCGCGCATGGGTTTCGTGCCCGCATGGCGACACGCGGCGGTCGACTGATCCTCAAGCGCCGCCGTGACAAGGGGCGCAAGCGCCTCTCGACGTGAGGCGATGAAGTTGCGCCCGGCCCGCCGTGGTGGCCACGGTCGCCAGCGTCTCTCGCGCAGCGCTGAGTTTGAGCGGGTCTATCGACATGGCCGATCGTCGGCCAACCGACACCTAGTGCTTTACAGCTTCCCCAATGCGGCGGCTGAGCGCCCACGGCTTGGATTGTCCGTCTCGCGGAAGGTCGGGGGAGCCGTTGAGCGTAACCGCGTCAAGCGGCTTTTGCGCGAGGCCTTTGCGCGGGTCGAGGGTGAGCTTCATGCGGGCCAGGATGTGGTGCTCGTGGCTCGCCCCGAGGCCCGCGAGTTGGCTGAGCGTGAGGGCCTGACCGGCGTGGATGCGGCACTCACCGAGCTGGTTGACAAGGCAGGCCTACGGACGTCCGATGATGGGCGTGGAGCCGCGCGGTAATGCCCAGCCCCGAGCCTCGCGTCGATGCCGGCGTAACCCGCGCGCGTGGCATTGCCAGACGACTGGCTGTTGCCCCGATCGTCGCGTACCAGCGCCTGATTGGGCCGGGTCTGCCCCGCCGCTGCCGCTATGAGCCGACGTGCTCGCATTACGCGGTACAAGCTATTTGGGAGTACGGCATACTGAGGGGCCTCGTGCTCGCCGGTTGGCGCCTGCTCAGGTGCAATCCGTGGAGTCCTGGAGGGTATGACCCGGTGGCCGCTCAGGGAGTGTTCAGAGTTGCTCACAGGGCCCACGCCCACCATTAGAAGACGGCGATCGGTCGACCTAGCCTCGATGTAAATGTTGATCCTTGCGAACATCATCCAAGAAGCGTTTTCGCCCCTGATTACGCTGTTCGAGTCGGTCCTGGTATTCGTCCACGACCACATCGTCGGGGGGAGCTGGGGCCTTGCGATCGTCGGGCTGACGGTGATCGTCCGCGCGTTGATGGTTCCCCTGACGCTTAGGCAACTGCGCTCGATGCAGAAGATGCAGATGTTGGCCCCAAAGCTGAAGGAGATCCAAGCCAAGTACAAGGACGACAAACAGCGCCAGAACGAGGAGGTCATGAAGTTCTACCGGGAGAACGGGGTCAACCCGTTCGGAGCCTGTTTGCCGCTCGTGCTTCAACTCCCGGTTTTCATCTCACTCTTCTATGCTCTGCGCCAGAACCTCAAGATCGACATCTGTGGGGAGCAGCTCAAGCAGCATTTCCATGTAGCGAGCACCAGCCAGATTCCGTCGGCGAAGCTCCAGGCGATCGGCTGTAATCAGGTAGCCCCCCATTCGGCCAAGTTCCTGTTCTTGCCGGATATCACGGTGCAGGCGACAGGGATCGCGCTGGTTGTCCTGATTGTGCTCTACGTGGGCTCGCAGGTGGCCTCGACGCTGATGATGTCGGCCACTGCGCCCGCTGGCTCGAAAGGGATGATGCTTGCCCTCCCGTTCGTGTTCGTGCTGTTCGTCTTCCGGTTTCCCGCTGGACTGCTGGTGTATTGGATAACGACCAATCTCTGGACGATGGGGCAGCAGTACTTCGTTAGGCGCAGTATCGGGGCTCCGCCTGCCGCTGTAGCCTCAGGCAAAGGGGGAGCCATGCAGACAGACGGAGGGAGTTCGCCGAATGGGAGCTCTACTGGACCGCGCAGCGGCGCAAGCGAACCGGCGCTGGCGGGAATCGGGGGGGCGTCTAGCTCTAGCGCTCCACCGCCTCCTCCCCGTAAGAAGAAGAAACGCTCGGGGCGCCGACGATGAGCGAGACGAGCCGTGGTAACTACGACGACGAGGACCCCGCGGAGCTGCTCGAGGAGCTTCTGAAGGAGCTCGTGGTTGGTCTGGGCCTGGAGTGTGAGGTGGTCGTTACACAGGAGGACGATGTCCTGCGGGGCAGCGTGGAAGGCGAGGATGTCGGCCTACTAATCGGGCGCCGCGGGCAGACGATCGACGCCGTGCAACACCTGGCCCAGCGGATCGTCTTCCCTGGGGGTCAGTCGACGGCTCGCGTTGTGATTGATGCCGACGGGTACCGAGAGCGACGTGCGCAGGCGCTCTATGAAGACGCGGACAGCGCCGCGGAGGAGGCCCTGCGCGTGGGCGAGTCGGTTGAGCTCAGTCCCATGCCTGCGTCGGAGCGCCGCGTGGTGCACGAGTACCTGCGCGAGCGGGGGGACGTCCAGACTCACAGCGAGGGCGACGAGCCTGAGCGCTATTTGATCGTCTCCCCGGCTGAGCAGTAGGGCTTGTGGCGGGCTGAGCCGGGCCTTGGACTCAGAGACGGGGTCCTCCAGGAGTGTTTCACGTGAAAACGTCCGCCCCATCTGACGTGGTGTCCAAAGGTCTGGAGACGCTATGTGGACGTTATGGATTGCCGGCCCGGGCACAAGATCAGATGCTCGCGGTCCTGGGGTGTTTGTCTAGTGGAGAGGGAGCCCCAACTACGGTCCGTGAGCCCGGCCAGGCTCTGCACGCCCACTTGGCCGACTCGCTTGCGGCCCTCGATCTGGAAGCGGTCCGCTCGGCGGTAAGGATCGCCGATTTGGGTGCCGGTGCGGGCTTCCCGGGTCTGCCGCTGGCGATTGCGCTGCCAGCAAGCCAGGTGCGCTTGGTCGAGAGTCACCGCCGCAAGTGCGCGTTTATCGAGCGGGTTTGCCAGACGGCGGCCATTGACGATGCGCGCGTCGTATGGACGCGGGCGGAGGAGTGGGCGGAGGGCATGGAGGCCAACGACATCGTTTTGGCACGGGCGGTAGCTCCTCCGCCGGTCGTCTTGGAGTACTCGGCCCCGCTTTTGCGCGTAGGGGGGATGCTCGTTGATTGGCGAGGCCGGCGTAATGCCGAGGAGGAGGCAGCAGCAACTGCGGCGGCCGCAGAGTTGGGCCTACAGCTCGACTCGATTTGCAGCAAGCAGCCCTACCCGGGGGTTCGGGCACACCACCTGCATACCTATCTGAAGGTCGCTCCAACGCCGGCCAGGTTCCCGCGCCGCGCGGGCGTCGCCCGCAAGCGCCCGCTCGGTTGCTAGCTTCCCCGTTCATGGGCACGGTTTACGCAATCGCCAACCAGAAGGGTGGGGTGGGCAAGACGACGACGGCGGTCAATGTGGGGGCATGCATTGCGGAGGCGGGCTACGGGACGCTGCTGGTCGATGTCGACCCCCAGGCGAACGCGACTGTAGGGCTTGGTCACCAGCGCAAGCAGGCGCCGGGGCTGTATGAGGTCCTCACCGGCGCGAACTCTGCACAAGAAGCCCTGGTGGACACTCCGATTCCGGGCCTGCGGTTGCTGCCAGCCGGCCCGGGTCTGGCGGGCGCCAATGTCGAGCTGCCGCGCCTGGATGGGTTTGAGGGCCATCTGCGGGAGAGCCTGGAACCGGTCAGGGAGGATTTTGAGTACGTGTTGCTTGACTGCCCGCCGTCGCTTGGCCCGCTGGCAGTCTGTGCACTGGTCGCTGCCGATCGAGTGATCGTGCCGGTGCAGACCGAGTACTTCGCGCTCGAGGGGCTGGCAGGCCTACTCGAGACGCTGGAGCTGGTTCGGCGGGAGTTGAATCCGAGGCTGACGGTGGCGGGCATGTTGCTGACGATGCACGACAACCGCACCCGCCTGGGACGTGACGTGGAGCGCGAGGTTCGGGAGCACTTTCGCGAGCTCGTGTTTGAGACTGTGATCCCGAGGAACGTGCGCGTTGGCGAGGCGCCAAGCTACGGTCTGCCGGTGACTCATCACGATCCACATAGCGCGGGAGCGGAGGCGTACTTCGAGTTGGCCAAGGAGGTGGCGGCACGTGGCTAGCCCAAAGCGCGGAATGGGCCGCGGCCTGGACGCGATTTTGTCGGTGTCGCCGGCAAAAGGGGTGAGCGAGGAGTTGCGCGAGTTGCCGCTGGAGTCGATTTCCCCCAACCCCAAGCAGCCTCGACGTCGCTTTGAGGAGGCGTCGCTAAGCGCCCTGGCGGGTTCGCTGGGAGATCGTGGAGTGTTGCAGCCCGTGCTCGTGCGTCCCAAGCCCGACGGCAGCTATGAGTTGATTGCCGGTGAGCGACGCTGGCGCGCCGCTCGGATTGCTGGTCTCGAGCGGATTCCCGCCCTGGTACGGCCTCGCGACGACGCAGAGGCGTTGGAGGCCGCCCTGATCGAGAACATGGCGCGCGAGGACCTCAATCCCGTCGAGGAGGCCCGTGCCTGTGCGGCGCTTGTCGAGGAGCTGGGGCTGACCCGCGAGGAGGTGGGTAGGCGCGTCGGCCGTGGCCGGGTGGCGGTCTCCAACCTGATGCGCCTCTTGGACTTGCCCGACGAGGCTTTGGAGCTGCTGGAGCAGGGGGTGTTCAGCGAGGGCCACGGCCGCGCGCTGCTGCTGGCCAAGGACCATGCCACGCGCCGGCAGTTGGCGCGCGCCAGCGCTACGGAGGGCTGGTCGGTGCGCACCATGGAAGAGCGCGCCAGGCGCAGCAACGACGAGCGCGCCAACGGCTCGGCGGGGATGAAGGAACCGCGTGGCACAGCGCGCGGCCCGCACCCGGACCAGGAAGCGGCGGCTAGCGAGATCGAGGCTGCTCTCGGGGAGGTGCTGGGGGCGGAGGTCAAGGCCCGCCCGACGGCTGCTGGTAGCTACCGGGTGGAGCTGTCGTTCGGCTCGCGCGAGGAGGCGCTTGCTCTCGCTGAACGGCTTGGTGGCGCGGCGCCGGCCTAGTCGATCTCTGCAAGCCGACGAGACGGCGGCGGAGTTCTCGCGGTCTGCGCCCGTGGTCTGGTGGACGCTAGAATCCGCGCTCGCGGGCGATTAGCTCAGTTGGTTAGAGCGCTTCTCTGATAAGGAAGAGGTCCCTGGTTCGAATCCAGGATCGCCCATAGATGGATCGCCTGTATTGGAGCGTGATTCGATGTATATCGGCCTTGCGCTCCACCACATCCAAGCCGCCTCCGGTGATCCGTCTGCCATTATCTGCCACTTCGCCTCCCGTACTGTCCGCGAAGAACCGGGGGCTACACTGCGCGGGCGATGATATTTCGGCCAGCTCTCGGAAGCTAGAACGGTATGTCGTTGTCCCCGCTGGCCGCCGGAAAGAGCACGAAGTCGGCCTCATCGACAGGGATATCCTCGGCCCTCGCCGAGCGTTGGTCAGTTACCCTGACTAGTGAGGAGTCGCGTTCAATCGCCAGACCGACGATGAACTCATCGAAGACCGCCGCGAGCCCGAGCGCGAGCCGCGCATAGGGCTCAGATAGTGGTCGCTCGTCGCGCCCCTGTCCGTGCCTGCCCATGTAGCTGCGCATCCACGGCAACGCGCGCATGACCTGACTGGCGAAGCCCCCGTGTCCGCGCTGACGCGCGGGATCGGACAGGGGTCTACTGACGCTCAGCCTGCCCGATGTTGCCCGCTCCGCCCCGCTTCTGCAGGTTGAAGATCGTTTTGGGCAGCTTGGGGATCGAGTCGGGCGCAGGCGGGCTGCCGGGCTTGGGAGTCGACGGTGGAGTACTTGTCGGATGATCTGCCATGACTATGAGGCTAGCGCAGCCGCGGCGGCAAGACCAGCGGTCTCCAGAACCAGAGCGCCGAGGGCAAGACCCAGGAACCAGACCAGTCGCCTGACGGTCTTCGTGTTCTCCTCCTTCTGTTCCTCGAATGCCTCCGCAAGAGCCAGATCGACCATCGGCTGCTCAAGGATCTCCTTCTCCCAGAGCACCGATACGTGGTCTTCGCGTTGACGCTGAAACCAAGCTGGTAGGGCCGCAACAGCATCACGACGAAGACGAGCAGGCCCCCAGCCCCGATCAGCCCCACGACCGTTGCGAATGTCTCCGCCAGACCGCTGGGGTGCCCGCCGTGGAAGACGGGCTTGGCCAGCAGAGACGCGATCACGGCACCGGCGGCGAGAAGGGTCGATCCACGACTCCGCACCTCGGCTACCTGGCGCTCCTGCTCGGCCAACGCCTCCGAGCCGAGTTGGTATATCCGCTCCTCGAAGCTGGTCATAGCGGCGACAGCAGCATGGCCGTTCCTCCGGACGCCTCCTAGACTGGACGCCGTGATCGACAGGGTCTTCCAGGGCAAGCAGCTTTACGCGCTTGAGCTGGCGGACGATCGTGGTCCAATCGAGATCTCGGTGAGCGACGAGATACTGGCAGGGATCGAGCGAGAGGTGTGTCGGCTCCTGGGTTACGAGAAAGCGTTTGAGCCTACGAGCGGTTCGTCCCCCGCTCCATCTCCGCCTCCCACGTCGGCGAAGCGGGATTGACTCGACCCAATCAGCCGCGCTCGCACGTTGTCCGGCACCGCGGCGAAGTGGCAGGGCTGCCCCTATCGCCCGATATCGCCCCCAATCCGCCGCTATTTGGGCCGCTGGCCGCAGACCCTCGGAAGGGGCGAAACCCCAACTTCCATGCGGTGTTCCGCCCTGCTTACGGCCGTATCTCGGGCTTCTCTGATAAGGAAGAGGTCCCTGGTTCGAGTCCAGGATCGCCCATCGCTGAATCTCAGAGCTTGTCGATGGCGCGGTGTAGGTCACGCCGGTCGATGACTCGTGCCACCAGGTAGCGCGCGTCGGCCTCGTCGGCGAGTTCGCGGTAGAGCACGCGATGCTCGCCGACGCGCAAGCGACGCCAAGGGGCATGTCCGGCCACCGGCTTGATGTCGAGATTCGCCGCGTCTGCCCCCAAAGCTTCGAATGCCCGCTGCACCCGCTTGCGGGTCTTGTGGTCCAGGGGCTTCAGGTCTCGGATGGCACGTGGAGCGAGCCTGATGTTGCCCAGCGGGTCCGTCATCTATGGCGATCCGGCTTCCTGTATGTAGGCGCTATCGCTCAGTGTCTTGCGCGTCTAGTTCGGCGAACACATCAGCAGCTGAGCGCGCTTCGCCATTTGCATGAGCCCGATCGGCGGCGGCCATGTCCTTGGCGAAACCTGGGACCTTCGAGAGTAGGTAGTCCTCGAGATCCTGCGCGTCGATCGGCACCAGCGCAGCAATAGGCTCACCGTGTCGTGTGACGAGAGCGGTGTGCTTGGAATCGGCGACGTCAGCGACGACGCCACTGGTGTTGCGCTGTAGATCACGGATGCTGATAGTGCTCATCGGACGCCCTTGGCCTTTCCAGAAAAGATGTCCGACAAGCATACGTACATTACGCGCGGAATCAAGTCCCCTTTGGGGCGTCCAGATGATCTGCTCGCTGTTGGACCAGCTTTAGAGCAGTGTCGCACGAGCGGCCGATCACCCGAGGTGTAGTCCAGCCCGTAGTCTGCTGCCATCGGGACCGATCCCCAACTCCTGTAACTTCAGCTCATCGATGACGCGCCGCACCTTCAAGCCCTTCAACGCGGTCGCGACGCTGGGCGCGGCCGGGCACAACGCCTTCGAGCGCTGGGCCGGGGTGGGGGTCTTTCTGGAGCCTTGGATCGGGCGTCGGGCGACCAACGTACTGTGGACGCTGACGTTGCCGGTCGGGTTCGAGCGCGCCCTCCGCGGTGGCGAGCGCGATGCGCCGCTGCTGGCTTTCAACGCGGGCATCGCGATTGCCGGCATGCTCGTGCACTTCGTCGACTGGCCATGGTCGCTGCGCTGGGGAGTGGTGCCCTGGCTCGACGAGGCCGAGGGGCTAGCCCCTGCGCAACTGCCCGCTTACAACACGATCCTGTGGGCTTGGCTGGCAGGGGGAGTCGGGAGCGTGGTGCTCGAGACGCGCCGCGAGCACCTGAAGTATGCGTTCATGGGTATCGCGACCGGTCCGCTCCTGCTGGAGTCGGCGCGCCACCACTTTGCCTGGGCCAAGCGGGAGGCCCGCCGCGACCCCGCGCGCTGGAGCTCCGTGCTGATCGCAGACGACGGCCTCGACGTGGTGTAGAGAGAGGTGCCAGGGATCTGGCCGCATGGCGCCCGTGCTGCGGTCTCGGTTACGGTCGACAATCTCGGCGAGGCAGCTGAGATCGAGCTTGGGCTGCGCAGTCCAGCGATGCAACCCGGTGACCATTACTCGGTCACTACCGCACTCCCGATCGTATTGGCGCTGCTCGCCGACGCTGGGCTGAGCGCGACCTTCTTCGTGGAGGGGCTCAACGCAGAGATCTATCCCAATGCCCTGCGCAAAATTCGCGATGCGGGCCACGAGCTTGCCTACCACGCTTGGTGTCACGAGGATTGGTCTGCTCTCACCCCCGATGCCGAGGTCGCCAATCTGGATCGCGGTCTGGCGGCGCTGCGGGCGATCGACATCGACGTCTGTGGCCTGCGGCCACCAGGTGGGCGGCTGACGCCGCGGACGACTGGTCTGCTCGCCAGTCGCGGCCTGAGTTACTGCTCTCCTGCAGGTGCAGCGCCCGGAGTCGATCGCATCGCGGTGCTCCCGTTCGCGTGGCCAGCGGTGGACGCCTTCCACGTCCTGCCTGCCTTTGCGCCGCTGCGCAAACGTCTGGGCGCCAGCACCGACCCGGGTGGTCCTGACGCGGTCCGCGCTGCTCTGCTGGAAAGCATCGAGAGTGCGCTCGCCCGCGGTGGACACGCCGTGCTCGTCTTGCACACATGGATGATCGAGTTCGAGCGCGAGGCTATCCAGGAGATCCTTGCACGCATCCTCAGCGGGGTAGACCGCGGCGAGTTGTGGGCTGGGCCCTGCCGTGACGTCGCAGCGTGGATCACGGAGCACGCCCCCGAGCTCAGGGTCCCGCCGGTCCTTGACCGCGCATCCTGGATGGAGTAGGAGGACTAACCCAGGGCCGGCTGTAGGGCGGCGAGCGTGCTCCCACCCACCTCGGCCGGGGCAATCGCCGACGGCGCGATCGACCGTTCGCTCGAGACCGCGGGCCAGGGCGGGCCGGGGCGCCCCAGGTAGAAGCCTTGCGCGAGTGGGGCGCCGAGCTTGCGCAGGGCAAGCA
The DNA here is from genome assembly GCA_036501715.1 of Solirubrobacteraceae bacterium. Lineage (GTDB taxonomy): Bacteria > Actinomycetota > Thermoleophilia > Solirubrobacterales > Solirubrobacteraceae > Palsa-744. The sequence goes on from DASXZV010000041.1 coordinate 98,162, forward strand.
GCTCGGCTTCATTCTCGATGCCCTCGGCCACCAGCAGGCTACCGACGCGCTCCGCGTAGCCCACGAGCGCGCTCACGAGCGCGGCGCGCTCGCTGTCGTGATCGATGCCGCTGACCAGCGAGCGATCCAACTTCATATAGCTGGGATGCACCGTCGTGAGCTGTCGCAGGCCCGAGTAGCCGGCCCCGACGTCGTCCACGGCGAGCCGCGCCCCGCGCGCTCGTAGCGGAGCCATGGCGGCGCGGAGCTGGGCGTCGCTTTGGACAAGCGCCTCCTCGGTGACCTCGATGATCAGACCCGATAGGTCGGCCGGTTGATCGAGGATGCGCAGTGTGCGCCGATCCAGCAGAACCGGCGCTGAGAGATTGACCGACAGCCGCATGCCCTGCGGTCGCCTCGCGAAGAGTTGCAGTGCAGCGCGCAGGCAGGCTCGCTCTAGCGCATCGCGTTCACCGAACTCATCGGCCAGCGAGAACCATTGCAGCGGGCTGCCGGTACCTGCGGCTCCGAGTCGCGCCAGCGCCTCGTAGGCATGCACCGATCCGGTGCGCAGATCGACGATCGGCTGCACGGCCATCGCGAGCCCGTCGCCTTCTATGAGACGTGTCAGGGCCCCTCGTGCGCTCTGCTCGCCACTGCCGCTGAGCGACTGGCCCACGTAGGTCGAGATCTGGCCCCCCGTCCCGCTGCGCTTGGCGACGCGCAGCGCGATGTCACCCGCGCGTAGCAGCGCCTCCGCATCGCTCCCGTCGCGCGGGGCTTGCGCTATGCCCACGCTTGCCGAGATGCCGCGAAAATCCTCGCCGTCTCGCGGTAGCGTCGCGAGCAACTGTTCAGCCAACGGCAGCGCATCCGCACCCGGGACGATCAGCGCGAACTCGTCGCCACCGAGGCGTCCCGCTGGGCGGCTCGCGTCAACCGCGGTGCGCAGGCGCCCGCCAAAGGACGCCAGCAACTTGTCGCCGGCTGCGTGCCCCACCGTCTTGTTCACCAATCCGAAGCCGTCGAGGTCGAGCAGCAGCAGCGAAATCGGGTTCGACTCGCCCGCGGCGGCGGTTGCCTCGTCGAGCACCGTGCGAAACGCGGCGCGTGAAAGCAGGCCCGTCAAGTCGTCGTGGTCGGCGTCCCAGCGTGCGCGGCGCAGTAGATGGTTCAGCTCGCGTGTGAGGCGGCCGCTGGTGAGCAGCAGCCCGATGGCAGCGGCCGTCAAAGCCGCCTGGTCGGCGCTGAGGTGGCCTTGGCGGATCACGGGCAGCGCCAGTGCGCTGAGCACCACGGTCCGCCCGATCCAATGGACGCGCCCGCCGCGAGCCATGACGCCGCTGGCCACCGCTGCCAGCCAGAGGACGCTCAGGATCGTCACGCGCTGATCGCCGAGCCCGACGATCAGAATGGCCGCCGCGCCGGCGAGCGACTCCTCGGCCTTCAACCACGACATACCGGGCGCCATCAGTTGCACCGTCGCGCTTGTCGTGATCGTGGCGAAGCCCACCACGGCAAGGACCGGGTGGGGGAGCAGGCTCGGCTGGGCAAGCGCCAAGGCGATGCCCGTTAGACCCAAGATCGCTCGGGTAGAGGCCGCCGTACGGCGGGCGCGTAGTACGTGGTCGTCGGTTTCGATCGGTACCACGCCGGCTGTGTCGGTCAGCGGTCGCGAAGCTTGACGTTTGCTGTGAGCGACGGACTGCTAATGCATTTGTTCCTATAGCTGAACTTTGTTACACGGCGCGTGCGGGTGCGCTAGCGTAACCGCGGGGACCGAGATGGCCGTGCGGCTGACCTATACGAGCGGTGGCATCGACTCCGCGACACATGCGGAGTTCGAGCGGTGCCTCGTCATGGCCAGGGAGGCACAACCCGGTCCGTGGCCGCACGTGATCGACGCGCACTCCCGCTACGAGGGGAGCGTCTTCGAGCGGCTGGATCCCGCGCGCGTGGCGCGAGTCGCCAGTTGTGCCCACGGCGCCGACCCGCAGACCGTTGCCCTCGCAGTCGAACGAGCCCGCGCGGCGAGCGCCGGCTGGCGTCGGACGCCCTATCGCGAGCGCCTGGAGCGGCTGGCTGCCAGTGCCCTGGCGATCTCCGAACGCCACGTCGAGATAGCCGCCGTAATGAGTCTCGAGACCGGCAAGAGCCGCACCGAGGCGATCGGAGAGGTCCAGGAGGCGATCGAGCTGATCGAGACCTACTCCGAGGAGATGGAGCGCAACAGCGGCTTCATAGGAACGCTCCCGAGCCTCTCCCCGACCGAGCACGGCACCGAGATACTCAGGCCCTACGGCGTATTCGGTGTCATTGCACCCTTCAATTTTCCCTTCGCGCTGACGCTCGGGATGACCGCTGCCGCCTTGATCGCGGGCAACACCGTCGTGATAAAGCCATCCGAGGAGGCGCCCTGGACGGCGGCCCTGCTCGCCGAGGTGCTGCTTGCCGGCGAACTTCCGCCAGGCGTCTTCAACCTCGTACACGGGGGCGCCGACAGCGGCCGCGCGCTGGTCGAGTCAGCGGTCGACGGGATCGCCTTCACCGGCTCCGCCGAAGTCGGCCGCGCGATCGTGCGGCGGCTGGCAGAAGGTCCCTATGCACGCCCCGCGCTCACCGAGATGGGTGGCAAGAACCCCGCGCTAGTCACCGACAGCGCCGATCTCGACAAGGCCGCCGAAGGCCTCGCGCGCGCCGCCTTTGGGCTCTCAGGCCAGAAGTGCAGTGCCTGCTCGCGTGCGATCGTCCTCGAGGGCGTTTACGACGAGCTGCTGCGGCGACTGTGCGCGTTTACCGCCACGCTGGTGGTAGGCGATCCTTCCGAGCGCGACACGTTCCTGGGGCCCGTCATCAACGAGCGAGCCCACACACGTTTCCGCGCGAGCGTCGCCGAAGCAGAACGCGACGGGCGCATTGTCTGCGGCGGCGGCCTGCCCTCCACCGAGGGCTGGTTTGTCGAGCCGACCGTTGTCGAGGGTCTCCCGCGCGGGCATCCGCTCACGCGGCGCGAGCTCTTCCTACCCTTGCTCACGGTCACCCGTGTCGCGACGCTGCAGCAGGGCATCGAGGAGGCCAATGCGACTGACTATGGGCTCGCCGCCGGCATTTTCAGCGAGGAGGAAGCCGAGATCGAGCGGTTCCTCGACGAGTTGCAGGCCGGTGTGCTCTACGTCAACCGCGGGGCCGGCGCGACGACGGGCGCGTGGCCGCGCGCGCAGTCCTTCTGTGGCTGGAAGTCCAGCGGTACTACCGGTAAGGGCGGCCTCGGTCCCTACTACCTGCCGCAGTTCATGCGCGAGCAGAGTCGCACGGTCGTGAAGTGATGGGCGCGCCACTTGACAGCCCCGTGCCCGAGCAGGCGCGCGTCGCTCCGCGCATGGCCGTCACGCTGCAGGAGTACGGGCAGCGGCTGGCCAGAACGCGCCGCTGGATGCACGAGCACGACGTCGACCTCTTGATTCTCAACCAGCCCGAGCACTACAACTGGCTCTGCGGCTACGACCCGACGAGCGTCTTCTACCACCAGTCGCTGATCGTCCCAGCCGCCGAGGAGGAGTCGCTGACTTTGATCTGCAACAAGGCTGAGCTGGCGCTCTGCGAGGAAACGTGCTGGGTATCCGACGTGCGTGTCATCTGGACCCACGAGGATCAGATCGCGCGGACCGTCGAGGTCCTGCGCGAACGCGGACTGCTCGGCGCCCGGCGGGTCGGGCTCAACTTGATGAGCTACCACCTGCGGCCCCGCTTTGCCTTTGAGCTGCGCGACGCACTCACGGGCGCGGAGATTCTCGATGTCACGGCACCGCTGGACGATCTACGCCTGCTCAAGAGTCCCGCCGAGATCGAGTACCTGCGCCGCGCCGCGCACGTTGCCGATCTCGGCGTCAGCGCCGGCATCGAGGCGATCGGGACGGGCGTCAGCGACTGTGAGGTGATGGCTGCGATCCAGCACGCGGTGTCCTGTGCCGGCGGCGAGTTCCCGGCCTACCCCTTTCTCGTGGACGCGCGAGGTACCTTGCACGGGACGCCGATCGGCAAGGTCCTGGCTCCCGGCGACACCGTCTATATGGAGGTCAGCGGGGTCGTGCGCCGCTATCACTGCAACATCTCGCGCACAGTGGTGCTGGGCGAGCCAAGCGCGCGGCTACGCGAGCTCTACGCCGTCGTCAAGGAGGCTCTCGACCGCGCGACCGATGCGCTGCGGCCCGGCGTCAGCGTGCGCGAGGTCGTCGAGCTCGTCGCGTCTCTGCAGGGTGGTTACGAGCGGAATACCTGGGGACGGTTCGGCTTCAGCATGGAGATCGCCTATCCACCGATTTGGATCGGTGGCCTTAGCCTGATGCGTGGTGACGAGCACGTGTTGGCACCTGGAATGGTGATCACAATGGAGCCCGGTCTCGCCTACGCCGACGGAGCGACGATGATGTTCGGCAACAACGTGCTCGTCACCGATGGTGCGCCGGAGGTCCTCAACGATGTCACCACCGAGCTGATCAGCAGGTAGCTACGTGTCACCGCAACGCGACACCGTCCACTGGTACGCCGGGCCGAGCACCTTCTACCGCGCGCCGCAATGCGAGCCGCGCGCGCTCTCAGAGGGAGCCGTCGCAGTGCTTGGCGTGCCGCTGGATTCCTGGACGCTCGGGCGCAACGGCCAGCGCTACGCCCCACGCGCGATCCGCGAGGCATCGCTGTACCTGGCCGGCTACTACGGTTTGCAGCCCGAGCCCGCCGGCTATGTGGACGTCACTAGCGGGTGCGTGTGGACCGTGCCCGAGCGTCCGCGCCTGTTCGACGTCGGCGATGTGCGCCTGCACCAAGGCGATGTCCAAGCGCAGATCGAAGCGATCGCCGCACCCGTTGCAGAGATCGTGCAGCGCGGTGCGATGCCGGTGGTGCTGGGCGGCGACCACTTCGTCCCCTATCCAGCCTTCCTCGGGTTTGTGCGTGGCCTCCAGGCACGCAAGCCCGGCGCAAAGGTCGGTTTCCTCAACTTGGACGGTCACTTCGACCTCTGGGACGAGTTCAAGGACATGGGCCGTTACAACCACGGGACGTTCGCGCGTCGCATCAGCGAGCACGAGGCGGTCGGCAGGATGGTCTGGTGGGGCCTGAACGGAACCAACATCCTCGAGCCCGAGCAGTTGGAGCTCTGCCGCACGCGGGACTTTGCCGCCTACACGGTCAGCTCGATCCGCCGCCGCGGTGTGCAGCAGACGATTCGCGAGGCCCTCGAACTGGCCTCCGAGGGGGCCGACCACGTCTATGTGACGTTCGACATAGATGCCACCGACGGCGCTTACGCTCCGGGCACGCACAGCATCGTGCTCGACGGGCTCACCGCGGGGGAGGTCCTGGAGGCGCTGGGCGTCGTCGGCGCCCACGAGCTCGTAGGTGCCTTTGACGTGTGCGAGATGATCCCCCAGTACGACGTCGGCGGCGGTCGCACCGCGCGCTATGCGGCGCACGCGATCCTTTCGGTCGTGGGTGGGCGGGTGCTCGACTCGCAGCCGGCGTTCGACAGCGCCACGCTCGCCGCGGTGTTCCGCTAGTCGGGACCGATCTGAGCAAACTTTGAATAATTCAGCCGATTGCGCTGGTAGGTCTTGACTGTCATCGGCTGGACGACCTAGACTCGGGGAGGAATTGTGAGGGTTGAGGGCCGGCTCCACCCTGGCGCTGGCACTTCGATCGCCGATGGACCCGGGGGAGGGGTATACATGGCTGTAGAAGCGATTCATCACCGTCAGGCGTCCGGTCTCGTGCGCGAGGGCAAACCGACCGACGGTGCGCTTTTCAACGTGCTCGGCACCACGCTTGGTCCGGTTATCGGCTGGATCCTGCTTTATGCAATCCCCTTCTACCCGGGCTCCAACGTCCTGCTGGCGACGACCATCGCGTTCGCGTGCTGCATCGGACTGAACGTCGTCTATGCGTTGTTCGCCGCCACGATGCCGCGCTCCGGGGGCGACTACGTCTTCATCAGTCGCACCTTCTCGCCCTCCGTGGGTTTTGCCGCCAACGCCAGCTTCATGTTCTGGCTGGCCTTCTACATCGGCACCGCTGGCTCCTACATCGGCCAGCTCTCGCTGGAGACGGTGTTCCGTGAGCTCGGCTACTGGACCGGCGATCACCATCTGCAGACATGGGGCAGCTGGTTCAACACGCACTGGGGCCGCATGATCTCCGGCCTCGTGCTGCTGGTGATCCTTGTCTACCCCGTGCTGCTTACCAGTCGCCGCGGCTTGCGCCGCTATTTCCGCTTCCAGCGCTGGGTGTTCTACTTCTGCGGCATCACGCTGCTGGCCACCGCGATCGCGCTGGCGGCGATGTCGCATGGCGCATTCATAAGTGCCTGGAATCACTACGTGCACGCATATGACCCCCACATCGCACATGCGTACTCGTTCATCCTTGCGACCGGCGGGCCCCATGGCCCCTTCAGCTTCCACCAGTCGCTGCTGGCCTCGACGTGGCCCTACTACGTCTCCTCATTCCTGCTGATGTCCGCATACTGGGCGGGCGAGCACCGCACGGGTCTGCGCTCGCACGTGATCGGCATCGTCGTTCCCTTCGCGGTCACGTTCGTGGTGATCATCGTCGTCCTGCAGCTCGCCCTGTCCGCCTTCGGGACCAACTTCCTGGCTGCGCTCGGCAACACCGAAGCGACCAAGTACGGCTTCGAATCGATCCCCTACTTCGTGGAGCTGCTGGGTGCGTGGACGGGCCCGGCGCTCGGGATTATCCTCGCGATCGGCTTCGGCGCCTGGCTCTGGCAGTATGTGCCGGCGCTGACGATCCTGGTTACGCGCAGCATGCTCGCGTGGTCCTTCGACGGCATCATGCCCGAGTGGCTCGGCCGCGTCGATGGCCGCGGCAACCCCGTCAATGCGACGCTCGTGACGAGCGCGATTGCGGTCGTGTTGCTCGCGCTGTACTCGTTCACCTCGTTCTTCTCCGTCATCACCGCGCTGCTCGGGTTCACGATTACCTTCCTCATCGCCTGTTGCGCGGCGATTGTCTTTCCCTTCAAACGCCGCGACCTGTTCGAGGGCTCTCCGGGTGACGTGCGCGTGGCCGGCGTCCCGTTGCTGAGCATCGCCGGAGTTGCCGGGGTCATCGGCCTCGGCGTAATGGTCTACGTGCTGCTCGCCGATCCGGCATCGGGCACGAGCTGGGCGCACAATCGCAGTGAGGCGATAGCGATGTTGATTGCGCCGGTGGTTGCGGGGATCCTGTACGCGATCTCGTGGCTATTCCGGCGGTCTCAGGGTGTCAAGCTCGGCTCGGTCATGAAGGAGCTGCCCGTAGAGTGAGCCGGATTCCCTGGCGCGGTGCGCGCCGCCGCGACACGCGCCGACTGTTCTTCGCCACGGACCTGCATGCCTCGGAGGCGTGCTTTCGCAAGTTCCTCGCCGCGGCGCGCGTCTACGAAGTGGACCTACTCGTGCTCGGTGGGGATGTGATGGGCAAGGCGCTGGTGCCGCTCGTCGAGGACGGCCCAGCCGCCGTCCGCGGCGGCCTCGGCCGCGACGCGCCGTTGTTGGAGGGGGAGGGAAAGGTTGCGACTTTCGCCAGGCAGGTCGCCGATGAAGGCAGCTATGCGGTGCGCGTTTCGCGGGCGCGCGCCGAGCAACTGCGGGAGGACCCAGAGGAGCTGCACGCGGCGCTCGCCGCGGAGGCCCGTTGCCGCACGGCGGGCTGGGCGCAGTTGGCCGAGGAGCGCCTTGGTGGTCAGGGCACGCGCTGCTACGTGACCGGCGGCAACGATGATCCCGAGGAGGTGCTGGAGCCGCTGCGGCGCCCGCCCGGTTCACCGCTGATCTTCTGTGAGGGCGTGGTCGAGGAGCTCGGCGAAGGGATCTCGATTCTCAGTCTCGGCTACAGCAACCCCACCCCCTGGAAGACACCACGCGAGCTCTCCGAGGAGGAGCTGCTGAGACGCATCCGTGCGCTCGCGGCGCAGGCGCCCGATCCACGTCAGACGATCTTCAACCTGCACGTACCGCCGATCGGCACCGGCCTGGATCGCTGCCCGCTGCTCGACACGACCAGCGACCCGCCCGCAATCGTGCGTGTCGGCGGTGAGGTTCAGTATTTCGATGCCGGCTCGAGCGCCGTCCGCGAGGCGCTGGAGGAGTTCCAACCCTTCCTGAGCCTGCACGGGCACATTCACGAGTCGCGCGCAGCGACGCGACTTGGCAGGACGCTTGCGCTGAACCCCGGCAGCGAATACTCGACCGGCGCGCTCAAAGGCGCGATCGCTACGCTCGACCCCGAGCGACCTTCATTTCAGTTCACGACCGGCTAGATGTCCTCCAGCGACGCTCCATCTGCAGGTAGCGCCGGCGAGCGCGCCCGTGAGCTCCTCGCTCTTGGCGCCGCGCGGGGAGTCCAGCTGCGGGTGCTCGGAGGTGTCGCGATCGCGCTGCGCGCCAGCCCGCAGACACCGCCTGGCCTGTCGCGCCCCAGCAACGACCTCGACCTCGCCGTCGAAGAGGGAGCCGGCGGTCGTGCCGGTGAGATCCTGCTGGACGGCGGTCTCGTCGCACTGTCGGAGCGCTTCAACACGCTGCATGGCCAGCGACGGCTGGTCTTCGTGGGCGAGCAGCAGGCGGACCTCAAGGTCGACGTCTTTGTGGGCGACCTCGAGATGTGCCACACCGTCCCACTGCGCGGGCGTCTGGAGCTCGATCCGCTGACACTCACGCCGACCGACCTGCTGTTGAGCAAGGGCCAGATCGTACGGCTCGCCCCCAAGGACCGTCTCGATCTGTACTGCCTGCTGTGGAACCACGAGATCGACGTCGGCCAGGCGCCGAGCGCTGAGCGCCTCCCGGAAGCAGCCATCGATGCCGGCTATATCGCCGCGCTCTGTGCCCGTGACTGGGGCTGGTGGCGAACGCTCACGGCCAACCTCGATGTCTGCCGCGATGAGCTGCCCGGAGCCTCGCTGCAGCAGGCCGATAGCGCGCGCATCGCCGAGCGGCTCAGCGCGCTCGAGCAGGCGATCGCGGCGGCGCCCAAGTCTTTGCGCTGGCGCGCCCGCGACCGGGTTGGCGAGCGCGTGCGCTGGTTTGAGGAGCCCGAGGAGATCGGGGGAGTGGCTGGCCCCGACCGGCTTTAGCGCTCGCTTTCGACGGCGAGCGCGATCCCGGCGGCCATCGCCTCCAGGCAACGCTGTCCAAGCTGTGCATCGACGGCGCGGGCATCCAGCACGACACCCGTCGTAGGGACCGCGTCGGGCGGCGTGGGTAGCACGTCGTAGTTTCTGCGCGGTCTGAACGCGACCGGCTCCGGCGGCTCGCCCACGAGCTCGGGTGCGAGGTGTCGCATGACAGCGGTCTCGAGCCGACCGGCGTGGTCCTCCGGCCACAGCGCCGGCCCCTCGGGAAACAGAGCCTCGGTCAGCTCCTCCCCGAGATAGTCCCAGGGGGTCTCGAAGAGCAGCGCCCTGGCACCCTCGGCCCGCTCCAGTGGTCCCCGTAGGGCATCCCAGAGGACGGCCGCGTTCTCCATGTGCCAGGAGATCACGACCAGCAACTCGGCGCCCGCGCGCAGGGCGCCCAGCGCAAGCGACTCGACGCTTGCCAGCAGCGCTCCCAGGGTCAAGGCGGGCGCTGGAAAGCCATCGCCGCCCCCCGAGCGTGGCCGCGAGGGGGCTCCGAAGGGCAGCGTCGGCAGCACCAGGCCGCCGACGCGGCTGCCGACCTCGCGACCCAGCCACTCGACGACGATCGAGTCGGTCGCCATCGGCAAGTGCGGGCCGTGCTGCTCGAAGGCTCCCACCGTAAGGACCAGCGGCGCACCATCATGCAGGCGCTCGCGTAGTGCCGGCCATGCGAGCTCGGCGGCGTTCACGCCGCGATCATCTCAGATTGCGCCTCCGGTGGGCCCGCACCGGCGCCCGTCGGCAAGGCGATACTCAGCAGGCCCGAGAGGATCAGCAGTAGTCCGAGCAGCTGGAGCGAGCTCGGGCGCTCTCCGAAGATCAGAACCGCGAGGCACATCGAACCGACCGGTTGGATGGTCAAGACGATCGAGGTAATCGCCGCCGGCAGCTGCGGCAGCGCGCGTGTGATCAATAGCCAGCCAAGCACCTGTGAGCCCAGCGCAAGCGTGAGCAGCCACCCGGCCGAGGGCCAGCTGGGTACGAGTTGCGCTTCCCCGAGCGCCAGTCCGACGACGATCGCGGTTGCTGTTGCCGTGAGAGTGGCCAGGAACAAAGGCTCGGCTGTGTTACGCGGTCCGCGGCTGCCGCCGCGCAGCAGCAGCAGGCAGACGGAGTAGGTCAGGCCGGTAAGCAGTCCGAACAGTCCGCCGGCCGAGGGGTTGCTGCCATAGGCGCCGTGCTCGAGCACGCCGGAGATCAGCAGCACTCCGGCCAACGCCAGCGGGAGTGTCACCAGCATCCGCCTTCCGGGCCGCTCGGACAGCACGATCCACGCGATCAGCGGCAGGAAGGCGATCTGCAAGTTGCCGAGCACCGTCGCCAGCCCCGCCCCGAGGTCCTCGATCGAGTGATGCCAGCAGATCAAGTCAAAGGCCAGGAATACGCCCGAGGCAGCGGCCAGCGCGGGGCGCCGCGCGCTAGTCGCCGGGGGCTCCATGGGTGTGCGGCGCGCCCGCTCGCGCCACGCCAACACGGCGAGGAAGGGCAGTGCGTACAGGCAGCGGAAGATCGCGGCCGTTGAGGGTGTGGCACCAGACGCCTTCACGAGGATTGCGGAGAAGGAAATCGTCAGGGCCGCGAGCACCGCCAGCGTCAATGGACTAAAGGGAGCATGCTCGCGCATTTTCACCAGAGAACCCATCGTGGGCACCCACGTTACCTTTACTTCTGAGCGGCGCCGAGCCGGTCATCCTTTGGACATGGACGATCCTCCGACAATCAGCGCCACCCCTGTTGGCGACGCGCTGTATGAACGCGCGCTGCGACACCTGCCGGGCGGGAACTCCCGCACCACGGTGTTCGTACCTCCGCATCCACCGTATGCGCTGCGTGGCGAAGGCTGGCGAGTATGGGACGTCGACGGCCGTGAGCTAATCGACCTGCAGTGCAACTATGCCTCGCTAGTCCACGGCCACGCCTTCCCGCCGGCCGTGCGTGCAGCGACCGCCGCGCTGGCAGAAGGATCGGCGTTTGGACTGCCCACCGCCGCCGAGGTCGAGCTCGCCGAGCGCCTCTCCGAACGGCTGCCGTGGGCGCCGAGTTGGCGCTTTGCCGGCTCCGGCACCGAAGCCGTAATGATGGCCGTGCGTGCCGCGCGTGCGGCGACCGGGCGTGACGGTGTGCTGCGCTTCGAGGGCTGCTACCACGGCAGTTGGGATGCCGTTGTGCAGTCAGATGCCCGCGGCGTGCCGGCCGCTGCGCAGCGGGACGTCGTGACGCTGCCCGTGGGCGACGAGCGTGCGCTGCTCTCCGCACTGGACGAGCACGGCGAGCAGCTCGCGTGTGTGCTGCTCGACTTGATGCCCAATCGCGCCGGACTGCGCCCGGCGGAGCCCGCCTTCGTAGCGCTCGTGCGTGAGCAGACGGCGCGCCGCGGCATCGTGCTGATCCTGGACGAGATCATCACCTTCCGCCTTGCGTGCGGAGGTATGCAGGAGACCTACGGGATCGAGGGCGACATGATCCTGCTCGGCAAGCTGATCGGCGGCGGCCTCCCGATCGGCGCGATCGGTGGGCGCGCGGATGAGATGAGCGTTTTTGACCCCCGCCGTCCCGATGCCGTCGCGCACGGAGGTACGTTCTCCGCCAACCCAGTCTCGTTGCGGGCTGGGCTGGCTGCGCTCGACGCGCTGGATGCAGCGGCTATCGCTCGCATCAACGCGCTCGGCGATCGATTGCGGATGGGCCTCGCCGAACGCGGCTATCGCGTGACTGGCCGCGGCTCGCTGCTCAAGGTCCACGTCTCCGATCCCAAGGAGCTCTGGTGGCGCCTCTACCACGCCGGTGTCCTGATCGCGAGCGGCGGTCTCATGTGCGTCTCGACGCCGATGGACGATGTCGTCGTCCATCGGGTGCTCGACGCATTCGAGCGCGTGAAGCCGTGAGTCGGCCGTCGGTATGCGTGATCGGCGCCGGCGCCGTGGGCCTTGCGAGCGCGCTGGCATTGGCGCGGCGCGGCGCGGGAAGCGTCGTTGTGCTCGAGGCGCGCCACGTGGCGGCCGGTTCCTCGGGTCTGTCCGTCGGGATCATCGAGACGCAGTACGTGACGTCGTTGGACATCGAGCTGCGCGTGCGCGCGATGGCGTTCTTCGATGAGCTCGAGCGCGAGCACGGCCTGCGCATCGTGCGCAACGGCTACCTACGGCTGGCGCACACTGCGACAGAGCTTGCCGCGTTCGAGCAGAGCGTGCGCGTGCAGCACGAGTTGGGGGTTGCCGACGCGCGGGTGTTGGATCGTACGGGGGTCGCTCGGCTAGTTCCGGACCTTGCTGTCGAGGATGTCGCGGGTGCTCTCTTCGGTCCCAGCGACGGCTTCCTGGATGGTCATCTCTACTGCGAAAAGCTCGCGGAGCTGGCCGGCGCTCTGGGGGTGAGGGTGCTCGGCGGCCAGGAGCTGCTGGCTGCCGAGGTCGGCGCGTCGGGGGGCTGGTTGCTGTGCACGAGTGCCGGTACGCATGAGTGCGACTACGTGGTCGACGCAGCGGGCCCATGGGCGACGCGGGTGGCGGCCATCTTGGGTCAGGAGCTGCCGCTTGTGCCGCAACGCCACCAGGCGGTCGTCGTCCATTTGCCACACGAGCTCTCGTATGTGATGCCGTCGGTGACCGATTACACCCCGGGCTCGGGGAAGTCGGGCCTCTATTTTCGCCATGAGCGCCCGGGGCAGCTGATTGCGGGCCTACACACCGAGGAGGCACTCGAGCCAGTCGAAGATCCCGACCGCTACGCGCGTGGTGTCGACCCCGATCTATTGGAGCTACTGGCCGCAGAGCTCGCGGCCCGTCTCCCACCGCTGGCCGCTGCCCGTCTCGCCCATGGCTGGGCGGGCCTTTACCCCGTTAGCCCCGACGGCCTGCCCCAAGTCGGACCGGCGGCCGGCAATCCCAGTGTGATCCTGGCCGGCGGCGCCGGCGGATCGGGTATCCAGCTCTCGCCGGCGCTCGGCGAGCTCGTGGCCGACTGGATTCTCACCGGTGGGCCACGCGCGGTCACGGCCGCCGCCTGCCTCGCACCTGTCAATCGGTCGCACGGAAGCCGAGAGTCGTAGTAGCCGGTAGCCTGACGGCCCCCGATTTATGGACCCGACCGTGGAGAGGAACCGACGATGACAGCGCCCACCGATCCTGTGATCCTCGCAGCCGTGCGCACCCCCGTCGGGCGCTACGGCGGAGCGCTCTCGCACGTACGTCCGGACGATCTCGCGGCGATTGCGTTGCGGGCTGCCGTGGAGCGGGTCCCCGATCTGGATCCGGCGGAGATCGAGGAGGTCTATCTCGGCTGTGCCAACCAGGCCGGCGAGGACAATCGCAATGTCGCCCGGATGGCACTGCTGCTCGCGGGGCTGCCGCAGGAGATCCCTGGCGTGACCGTGAATCGCCTCTGCGCATCGGGCCTCTCGGCGGTTGTGTGCGCCTGTCAGGCGATTCGCGCCGGCGAAGTCGAGCTGACGCTGGCCGGCGGTGTGGAATCGATGAGCCGCGCGCCGCTCGTCGTGGGTAAGGACTCAAAGCCCTTCGCTCGTGGCGATCGCACGCTCTACGACACGACGCTGGGCTGGCGCTTTCCCAATCCGCGCATGGCCGAGCTGTTCCCGCTGGAGAGCATGGGCGAGACCGGCGAGAACGTCGCCGAGCGCTGGAGCGTGAGCCGCGCCGACCAGGACGCTTTTGCGTTGGAGAGCCAGCGTCGCTGGGCGGCGGCCGACGCCGCCGGTCGCTTCGCGGAGGAGATCGTGGCGGTCGGGGAGTGCGCACGCGATGAGCATCCGCGGCCGCAGTCCACGCCGGAGGCACTTGCCAAGCTGCGCACGATCTTCCGCGACGGGGGCACCGTGACCGCTGGCAACTCCTCCGGCGTCAACGACGGTGCCGCCGCGCTCGTCATCGCATCGGCGGCTGCCGCTCGCCGACTCGGGGTAGCGCCGCTCGCGCGCTTTGTGGGCTCCGCCGCGGCGGGCGTCGACCCGCGCGTGATGGGCGTCGGTCCGATCCCTGCCGTGCGCAAGCTGCTGGCTCGCACCGAGATAGCGATCGAGGACCTCGACATAGTGGAGCTCAACGAGGCCTTCGCCTCCCAAAGCCTGGCTGTGATCCGCGAGCTCGGCCTCGACCCCGAGCGCGTCAACGTCAACGGCGGCGCGATCGCAATCGGGCACCCGCTCGGGATGAGCGGTGCGCGGCTGGTCGTGGGTCTTGTCCACGAGTTGCGCCGCCGCCAAGGCCGCTTCGGTCTCGCCACGCTCTGTGTAGGCGTTGGGCAGGGGCAGGCGGCGCTCTTCGCACGCGAAGGCTAAATCCGCGTGCCGTCCGGCGGCGCCCTGCAAGAGGACGTCCAGCAGGGCTAAAGGCAAGCCGGGGTCGCTGCCGATGATGGCCTCGTGACGCAACGTCTTCGCTTGGACTCGATGCCTGTGGCGGCCTGTTGGCTCGTGGCGGCGCTCGCGAGCCTGCTCGTGTTGAGCGTCCTCGCGCTCGGTGTTGGCGCCGCACCCGCCGGAGCACTGCTGGTGGAAGCCGAAAGCGGGGCGGTCAAAGCCGGTGTGCAGCCGCGCAGCGAAGACCTCCTGAACGCTGTCCGCGGTGTCGGCCCGTTGGGTACACCCTTCGAAAACCTAAGCGTCTTCGAATTCGAAAACGCCAAAGGGGCCCCGGTACTCCCAGCCACGCACACGTACGCGATCTACTGGGATCCAACTGACAGCTATCACGCCGACTGGCAGCACCTGATCGACGGCTTCTTCGAACAGATGGGCGCTTCCAGCGGATCGCTGGGCAGCGTCTTCGCGGTCGACTCTCAATACACCGATGCGACCAATCAGCACGCCTCCTACGCCTCGACCTTCATGGGCGCCTCGCAGGACAGCAACCCCTATCCGCCGGAAGTCTGCACAGACCCCAATCCGCTGAAAGGCCGTACCTATCCGGAGCGCCAGCCGGAGGCGATCACGTGCCTCACCAACGCGCAGATCCAGGAACAGCTAAAACTTTATATAGCCGCCCATCAACTCCCCACCGGCATGGGCACGATTTTCTACGTGCTGACTCCCCCCGGGGTCACGGTGTGTCTGGATGGAGGCGGTGTCACGGGCCATTGCTCGGACTACCAGGAAGGCTCCTCGGAAAGCTATGAAAACAGCTTCTGCAGCTATCACTCGGATATCAGCCCCACCAATCCGACGAGCGGCGACGCCAACACGATCATCTACGGAGTGATTCCTTGGACTGCTGGCTTTTACGGCGACGGCCACCTCGGGGGCACCGAAGATCAGGCTCGGGGTTTCGATTGCCAGGATGGAGGCTATGACCCCACGAGCAAACCTCATATCGAGGAACGCGAGAAACCGGCGGAAAAGACCAAGCAGCAGGAAGAAGAAGAAAAAAAAGTCGGGAAGACGATAAAGGAACAGGAAGCTCAGGCGCTGCGGGAACTACTCGAAGGCCCGCATCAGGAGGAGCCCAATCAGCTTACGACCAACGGGCCGGACGGCTCAGACGACACCGGGCTCGCGGACTTGATCATCAGCCAGATCGGGGTGCAGCAGCAGAACATCGTCACGGATCCGTTGCTTGACGCTTGGCATGATTCTGGAGGCAAAGAGATCACCGATGAGTGCCGCGATTACTTCGCCCCGACACTGGGCGGTGGCGTTGGCGCCAGTGAATACACGGCCGCGGGTACGCTCTTCAACCAGACGCTCGACGGTGGCAACTACTACATCAACGATGCGTTTGACCTCGCGGCCCTGAACCTGCCGTTCCCCGGTGTGCCGTGCTTGGGAGGAGTCGAACTCCTACCGCGTTTCACCTCCCCCAACCCTGTCGCGGCCGGGGAACTTGTCGGATTCAACGGCATGGAGTCCGATATCACGCTGGACTGGGGTACCGAATACTCCTCCAAAGGCGTGGCCATGCCCACCTATGCGGTGTATAAATGGAACTTCGGCGACGGCTCACCCGAAGTCACCGGCTACGCGCCCGGAGCGCCTCCCGGCAACCCTCCTACGAGCCTCTGCGAAGAACCCTGGAAGGCGCCCTGCGCAGCGAGCACTTTCCACTCCTATCAGTACGGCGGCACCTATGAAGTGACGCTGACGGTCGCCGACACCGGTGGAAACACCGCCAGCGTTACCCATGCGATCGCAGTGGCTGGGCCTCCGCCCCCGGGCTCGACGCCGGGCGGTGGCAGCACCGGCACTGGCAGCTCAGGCACAGGCGGAGCTGCCCCGGCGGCCGCGCCTCCAAGCGCGACACCGGGAGCACCCGGCACCGGCGCGGCGCCGGTGCTGCCTGGCCCGTTTGCTACCGCGGAAGCGATGTCAAGCTCTCTCAAGCAGGTCGCCAAGGGCGGGCTCGTCGTTCACTACACGGTCAACGAGCAGGTCGCCGGACGCTTTGAAGTGCTACTCAATGCCGCCACGGCTCGCAGTCTCGGGATCAGCGGTCGTGTCGCGACCGAACTCCCGGCGGGCTCTCCGAAGTCGCTAGTGATTGGGCAGGCCTTCCTGGTCACCACCAAGGGCGGGCACAGTTCGGTGCGGATCAAGTTCTCCAAGCGCATCGCAAAGCACCTGCGCCATGCGCGCAAGGTAACGCTGACGCTGCGCCTGCGCGTACGAAACGCCTCCAAGAGCCCGCTGTTCACGACCGTGACCAGCACGGTCGTCCTGCACCACTGACAGTACCCGTGGCTCGGGTTCAGAGCTCGGGTCCAGTTACAGTAAACCCGCGGCTCGGCTTAGAGCCCCGGCCAGTGACGCGCGACGAAGCCGGCGTTCGAGCGGATGTCGGGTTGCCAGCGCGATGCGAACACGCCGCTGCGCCCAACGGTGTCGTAGCGCATCCAGCGTCCTCCGATATTCACGTACATGTATACGTGCCCGGCGTTTGCGTAGATCGTGATCCACTTGCCCGGTCCGGGTGCGCCCCAGCTCTCTAGCGTCCCCGAGGTCTCAGGCGTACTCAGTAGACCGCCGGCGGCCAGCGCGTAGCTGACCGAGCCCGAGCAGTCATAGGAGTTGGATACGAACGAGGCGTGGCCGCCGCCGAACACGTAGGGAAAGTCTGTAATCGCATTTGCTCCGGCGATCACGCGCTGTACCACTTCCGGAACTCCCTGTGGGATCGCGAGCTGGCCATTGCCGCCGATTGAGTCGCCCCCCGGGACGATCGTGAGCGTCTGCGCTTCCTGCTTGCGCGCCGCGCGTTCGACCGCGTGCATCTGCTTGAGCTCGGCGCGTACTTCGGAGTTCGACGGAGCGCCCGGCGCGAGGACTTCTTCGGCGGCCGTCCTCGGCTTGGTCGCCAGCGAGTGGTGTACGGATGCCGGTGCCGGGAAGCTCTTGGCTTCTTCGGGGTCGGGGGTCTCAGCGACCGCACCCACGGCAACCCCGTCTGCGCCCGCCACCACCGCGGCGTGCGGCGCTGCCTTGCCGGCGTGAGCGCGCTGCCCGGCGGCGCTGAGCCCGGTGGCCTGCTGCTTTGCGTGCACGCCGCCAGTCGCCGCAGTGGGGCCTGCGCTGTCGGAGGGGGAGGTGGCCCGCGAGGAGCCGGAACGCTGTGAGCCGCCGCCGAGCGTCAAGACGAGCACTACGCCGAGGAGTACCAGCGCGCCACCAAGCAGGGCGCCGGCCAGCGAGTAGCGTGAGAGCCCCAACCGCGGACCAGGCTTCAGCGGGCCGCTGGAGCCGGTGCTCTCTCTCTGCTGCGTGGCCACTGCGACCAAAGGCTAGCGCTCAGATCGAACGGTGGGCCCCGCTCCACGCCGGGTGCCCGCTGGGTGGGGCAACAGGAGCGACGCGGTCCGGGTAGGTGCTCGGCTACCCTGGGCGGATGCCAGATGAAGCTACGGTTGTGGGGATGCATCGGCCTGCCGCTCCTGCAGCCGCCAAAACACGCCCGCACGTGCGTGTCCTCCACGGAATGCGCCGGCCCGCCAACTGGCTGCAGCTGGTGCGCTTTGCGCTCGTCGGTGGCACGGGCTTCGTGGTCAACCTCCTGGTCTACACGCTGCTCGTGCACCCCCTGGGTATCGACTACCGCGCGGCGTCGGTCGCCGCGTGGCTGGTCGCGGTGCTCAACAACTTCGTGCTCAACCGCCACTGGACGTTTGACGCACGCGAGGGTCGTGCGCGCTTTCAGGCGATCCGCTTTCTCGTGGTTAGCCTGGTGGCCGAGGTCTTCAGCCTGCTGCTGCTGACGCTACTCGTCGAGGATGCCGGCCTTGCCAAGGTTTCCGCTCAGGCGCTGGCGGTGGCGGCCTCGATGCCACTCAACTTCCTCGGCAACAAGCTCTGGAGCTTCCGGGCAGGCTGAGAACGATCGGTGTCCGCCCGCGGCGCAAACGCGGCCTTAGCGGGTACCTATACTCTGGATTCCCCACAGCGGAGGATTTTCCGTGCAGGAGATGGTCATCTACGGTGTCAGCTTTGACATGGTCGGCAAGCAGCCGATCGTGTTGCTGAAGACGGTCGAGGGCAGCAAGTTTCTGCCGATCTGGATCGGTCATCCCGAGGCGGCCTCGATCTTGATGAAGCTGCAAGGCGCCAGCACGCCACGGCCGATGACCCACGATTTGCTGTGTGACATGCTCGGAGAGCTCGAGGTTCGTTGTACCCAGGTGGCGGTCACCGAACTGCGCGAGAACACCTTCTTCGCGTCGATCACGCTCAGCATCAACGGGCGTGAGCTGGAGATCGATTCCCGCCCGAGCGATGCGATCGCGCTGGCCGTGCGCTCCGGTGCGCCGATCTATGCCGCCGAGGAGGTCATCGCGGAGTCTGCGATCGAATTCGAGCAGAACGAGGAGGAGTCCGAGGACGTCGTCGAGCAGTTCAAGGAGTTCCTCGACCAGGTGTCTCCGGAGGATTTCGCCGCCGGGGACTCCTGAGGTTGCCGGGCGGCGGTGCTCGCGTCGCGCTTAGCGTGTCCAGGCGCTAGTGAGAATCCGGGCCACGAGTGCGTCGAAGCCGATGCCGGCGGCATCGGCAGCTAGGGGCAGCAGGCTGGTTTCGGTGAGGCCGGGGCCGACATTGGTCTCCAGCACGGCCAGTTCGCCGCTGTCGCGCGCGAGCATCAGGTCGACCCGCGCGACACCGTGGCAGCCGAGCAGCTCGTACGTTGCCAGCGCCAGCTGCTGCGCGCGCGCCGTCACCTCTGCCGGAAGCTCAGCGGGGCAGATGAACGTCGTCATCCCGATCTCGTAGCGCGACTCGTAGTTGTAGAAGTTCTCCTCGCGGGGGATCGCCTCGACCACCGGCAGCGCGAGCGGCGCGGCGCCGGGCGTGGGTCCATCGAGCACTGAGACGGCGAGATCGCGGCCATCGACGTAGCGCTCGATCAGGGCCTTGTCGTCGTATGACAAGGCCCCCACGATCGCGCCGGGCAGCTCGGCGCTGGAGTGCGCGAACTTGACGCCGAGTGCCGAGCCGCCGCGCGCGGGCTTGACGACCAGCGGAAAGCCGAGCGCGGCCTCGATGTCTTCCCGTGCCGCGCCGGCACCGAGCTCCTTGATCGAGGCTTCGCGCAGAGAGCGGAAGTCCGGCGTGGGGATGCCCGCGGCGTGCAGCAGGTGTTTGGCCAGCACCTTGTCCGTGCAGCGCATGCATGCGGCCGTAGCGGAGCCTGTGTAGGGCACGTCCAGCGCTTCCAGCAGCTCCTGGATCGTTCCGTCCTCGCCGCCGCTTCCGTGCAGGGCGATAAACGCCGCGTCGGGCCTTTCGGTGCGCAGGCGCTGCACCAGTTCCGGGCCGACGTCAATTGCCGTGACCTCGTGTCCGAGGCGCCGCAGTGCGCCCTGCACACGCGCCCCGGAGCGCAGCGAGACGCTGCGCTCCAGCGAAGCCCCACCCTCGAGGACCGCTATTCGCTTACCGGCGCCGGTGCCCGGCTGTGAATCTTTGTCGGCGATGCCTACGACGGAGGCGCCGCTCATTGGCCCTGCCGCCGCCGGCCTTTGCCCTGATGCTCGGGCAGTGGCAGCTCGAGGACGTCCGCAAGCGTGCCGGCAGACTCATCGGCGCTGCCGGTCGCTGCGGTGCGCGCTTCCTTGTCCGCGTCTGGCGTCGGCGTTGCGGATGGCGAGCCGCTGAGTGCGCCAAAGAGGCCGGTGTCTCCACCCATGGTCGCGCCGATCCGGCGGATGCCCTCGCGGATCAGCTCCTCGGGCACCCCCGCGAAGTTCAGGCGCATCGAGGAGGCTCCGCTGCGCCCATCCATGTAGGCGGCGCGGCCGGGTACGAACGCGACACCCTCGGCGCGCGCGAGCAGGTCGGTCGTATCGACGCCGCCGCCGAGTGTGGCCCAGATGAACAGGCCGCCGTCCGGACGTGTCCAGGTCGCGCGCCCGCCGAAGTGCTCTGTCAGGGCTTCGAGCATCACGTCGCGCCGGCGGCGGTAGAGCTGCTTGAGCTGCCCCAGGTACTCGCGCCAGTCGCGCTCGGCGAAGTAGGCCGCGACAAACAGCTGCGTCACCGGCGAGCTGCAGAGATCGGTGCCCTGTTTGCCGAGGTTCAACTTGGCCAGCACCGGTCGCGGTGCGACCGCCCAGCCCAGGCGCAGCCCGGGGGAGAGGATCTTGGAGAACGTCCCCAGATAGATCACGAAGTCCGAGGCGCCGTCCTTGCCGGCGTTGGCGGCGTCGAGCGAGTACAGCGTGGGTAGCGGCTCGCCCTCGTAGCGCAGCAGGCCATAGGGGTTGTCCTCGAGGATCAAGAGCTCGCGTTCGCGGGCGACCTGCACGAGTCGCCGGCGCCGTCCCAGGGACATCGTCACGCCGCCGGGGTTCTGGAAGTTGGGGATCGTGTAGATGAACTTCGGGTGGCGGCCTGCGGCCCGTAGGCGGTCCAGAACATCCTCGAGCTCGTCGATTGGCATACCTTCGCCGTCCATCTCGATTTGCACGACGTCGGCCTGGTAGGCGCCAAAGGTCGGCACCGCCCCGGGGTAGGTCGGCGCCTCGGCCACGACCACGTCGCCGGGGTCCAGGAGCGTCTTGCAGACGAGGTCGATCACCTGCTGGCCGCCCGTCGTAACGATCAGATCCTTGGCGTCGACTGACGTTCCCTCCTCGGCCATCACTTCCACGATGCACTCCATCGTCACGGCCATCCCCTCGGTCGGGCCGTACTGCAGCGCGCGCGCGGTCGACTTGGCCGCGACGTGCGCCATCAGCTGCGCGTAGACCTCTGGGGGGAAGGTCGAGGTATCCGGCAAGCCGCCCGCTAGTGAGATCACGTCGGGGCGTTCGGTGAGCGCCATCATCTCGCGCATCGCAGAGGAGCGCATGCCCCGCGTGCGGTCCGCGAACAGCCGCTCGTAGCGGGCCAGCTCGTGCGCGGTCGGCCGGGCCTGGCGGCTCCCGTCGTCTATCGTCATGGCGCTTCGCACCGTAGCGCACGCGCAGCGGCGCGGTGCAGGCGCTTTCCCATGAACGGTCTCGTCTTCTACATCGGTCTTGGTCTTGGCCTCGCGCTGGCGGCCGGGCTGCGCCCCTTCCTGCCGGCGCTGCTCGCGGGTGCGCTTGCGCGCGGCGACGTGCTCGGCGTGGACTTCGCGCACAGCGGCTACGCCTTCCTGCAGTCGGGCTGGTGGCTGCTCGCTATCGCGGCGGCGTTCGCCGGGGCGTGGGGGTTGCAGCTGACGCTTGGTGTCACGCGCGTTGAAGCCGGACCATTCGGGGCGGCGCTGGCGGGACTCGGTATCGGGGTTGCGGCGGTCCTGTTCGCCGGCGTGCTGGGTGAGCACGGCGATGCGGCCTGGCCCGGGCTGCTCGGAGGAGTGGCGGCGGCGGCCCTGGTAGGAGGTGCGACGCGCCCCCTATTGGGCCGCGCGCGTACCCGCCTGCAAGACCGTGGCGCCCGCGAAGCGGTCACGCTGTACGTGGACAGCGCGGCGCTGCTGCTGGCGGCGCTGGTGGCGTTGTTGCACCCGCTCGGGTATATCGCGCTCGTGCCGTTTGCCTGGCTGCTCCTGGCTGGACGGCGCCGTGAGGGTGAGCGGTACGCCGGGTTGCGGATCCTGGGACGCTGAGGCTTGACTGCCCCGAAGCTGGTGCTCTGCGTGATCGACGCGATGGCGCCGGCGCTGCTCGAGCGGGCGGTAGCGGAGGGTGCAGCGCCGGTCCTGGGGGAGCTGATGCGACGCGGACGCTACGTCTCCGACTGCACCGCTACGTTCCCCTCGGTCACCCCGGTCTGCGCGGCCTCGATCACGACCGGCGCGGGGCAGGAGCGCCACCACATCCCGGCGATGAATTGGTACGACCGCGCCGAGGCGCGCTACGTCGAATACGGCTCGAGCTTCCGGGCCGTCCAGCGCTTCGGAATCGCGCGCCAGCTGACGGACACGGTCTACAACATGAATCGTGCGCACCTCGCGCCCGAGCCGCTGACGGTCTTCGAGTCGCTCGATGACGCCGGCGTGCGCACGGCCGGTACGACCTACCTCATCTATCGCGGTCGTCACCGCCACGAGCCCCAGCGCGACGGTGCGCTTACGCGCATCGCGTCGAGCACGCTGATGCGCCACCCCGTGATGGGGCCACGCGAGCTCTTCTACGCCGACATCTTCGCCAGCCGTCGCACGGGTTGCCGCTCGACGCTCGGGATGCCGGGCGTCCGCGACCAGCACTCGGGTTGCGTGGGGGCTTATCTGGTCGAGCACGACCTCTTCGATTTCCTGCTGCTCTCGCTGCCGGACAACGACTGGTACTCGCACAAGCACGGGCCCGAGGGACAGGTCAAGTCGCTAGCGCTCGCCGACCGCCAGCTGGAACGTGTGATGAATGCGGCCGGCGGCGTCGAGGAGTTCTTGCGTGAGCACGCGGTGATCGTGATGGCCGATCACTCCCACGCGCTGGTCGAGCACACCGTCGAGTTGCCGGCGGCGTTTGCGGAGCTCGAGGTCCTGAAGCCCAGCGCAAGGGGGGCAGCGGCCGCGGGGGCGAGCGGATCGCGGATCGCGGTCTGCCCCTCGCAGCGCGCCGCGATGATCTACCTGCTGGGGGAGCACCGCCGTCGGGAGCTGCGTTCCGACGTCGTACGCAAGGCGCTGCAGCTCGACGGTGTGGAGCTCGTCATGTGGCTCGAGCGTGATGCCCACGGCGAGCCCGTCGAGGCGGTGATCGCGCGGCCCTCGGTTGGGGAACTGCGCTTCTGCCCGGGCGGTGAGGTCCACGATGCGCGTGGCGGCAACTGGTATTTGGAGGGGGAGCTCGCTGCGCTCGCGGGTTGCGTGCGCGGTGGTCTGCTGGACGCTCCCCACCATCCCGACGCGCTCGCGCGCGTGTGGTCGGCGCTGCTGTGTCCGACCTCCGGGGAGGTACTGCTGTCGGCCGCTCCCGGTTATGAGTTCCTCGACTGGGGCGGCCAGGCGCACGTTGGCGGCGGCAGCCACGGCTCGTTGCGCGGCGAAGACTCGCTGGGCGCGTTGATCCTCTGTGGGTTGCCTGACGGCGATCCGCCTGCGCCCCAGGCGGGTGGGCCGGTGCAGTGGTCGATCCGCGACGTCGCGCCGTTGATCCGCTCGCATTTCGGGTTGGTCGCGGGCTGAGTCGCAGCGCTCGAGGGCAAGTGAGTCGGCCCGGTGAAGTCGCGGGTACCCTCGGTGCGATGCGCCGCGTATGCACCGTCCTCGCGCTTGCCAGCTGCTGCCTGCTGCAGGTCGTGACGCCCGCGGCGGGCGCAACGCGCAGCGCCCTGTCGCTTGCGAGGGGGAGATCCGAGGGGTTGCGCGCCTTTGGTGGCCTCCCGGACAGGGCCACCACGGCTGCGAGCAGTACGTCCGCGAGCGACCCCGAAGCGCCGGTCCCGGTCGCACCGTCGATCGTCCCTCCCTCTGGCCGGCGCCTGTCCTCTGATCGGGTTCTGGAAATAGCTGACCGGCTTCCCAAGATGCGCGGCGTACGCGCCAAATACCGGGGCTCCTACGGAGGCGCCTACCTGAAAGGCCCGGGCCGCTGGCAGGTCAGCTACTTCTCTCGCCCGGGCAAGGAAATCGGCCAGGTCATCATCGCCGACGCAAACGGTCGCGTGCTGGAACAGTGGACAGGCTTCCAGGTGGCCTGGACGATGGCACGCGGCTATCCGGGGGCCTTCGGCCGGCACGTGAACGCGCTCTACATATGGCTGCCGCTGTGCCTGCTCTTCCTGGTGCCGTTCGTGGACTGGCGCCGGCCCTTCTCGCTGCTGCACCTCGACCTGCTGGCGCTGCTCTCGTTCTCGGTCTCGCTGGCGTTCTTCAACCACGGACACATATACGCCTCGGTTCCGCTCACCTACCCGCCGCTCGTCTACCTGCTCGTGCGGATGCTGGCGATCGTCGGGCTCGGCGAGCGCGCCAGCCGACCGTGGCGGAGCTGGATCCCCGCGCCCTGGCTGGCGGTGGGCGTCGTCTTCCTGCTGGGCTTTCGCATTGGCCTGAACGTCACGGACTCCAACGTGATCGACGTCGGCTACGCGGGGGTGATCGGGGCGCAGCGCATCGCCGAGGGCAAGCCGCTCTACGGGCACTACCCGAGTGACAACGAACACGGCGACACGTACGGACCCGTCAACTACGAGGCCTACGTGCCCTTCGAGCAGATCTTCGGCTGGAGTGGCACGTGGGACGATCTGCCGGCGGCGCACGCGGCCGCGATCTTCTTCGACGTGCTGGCGGTCGGGTTGCTGTTCCTGATTGGGATGCGCGTGCGGGGCCCGACGCTGGGCGTTGGGCTGGCTTATGCGTGGGTGTCCTATCCGTTCACGCTCTATGCCCTGGAGAGCAACAGCAACGACATGATCGTCGCGGTGCTCGTGCTGGCTGCCCTGCTGCTGGCCTCCTCGCCGCCCGCGCGCGGGGTCTTCGCGGCGCTTGCGGGTCTCGCGAAGTTCGCGCCGCTGGCGCTGGCGCCGCTGTTCGCGACACATGGATTGACCGAGCTTCCATATCGGCGCCGCCCGCTGGCGTTGGGCCTGTTCGTGGGGGCCTTTGCGTTGACCACGTTGCTTGTCGGTATCCCCGCGTTCGCGCACGACTCACTGCACGAGATCTACGAGCGTACGATCGCCTACCAGCAAAACCGCGGCTCGCCGTTCTCGGTTTGGGGTCTCTACGGCGGCCTACATGCTGAGCAGACAGCTGTCGAGGCGGGCGCGGTGTTGCTTGCGTTGTTGCTGGCGGTCGTGCCGCGCCGCCCGGGGATCCCCGCGCTGGCAGGGGCAGCGGGCGCGATCCTGATCGCGCTGCAACTCGGCCTCGAACACTGGTTCTACCTCTACGTCCCCTGGTTCTTCGGGCTGGTGATGATTGCCCTGCTGGGGACCGCCGTCCAACTCGGCGAGGACCCTACGCAGTCGCCGGCGGCGCCGGACGCGGCATCAGGACCTGCTCGATCGAATCCGCTCGCAGTCGCGTAGAGCAACGGATCAGGACCCCGTTCAGCCAGGGATCCTCCTCGGAGGTCTCGAAGCGAATCGGCATCTGCGTCACCAGTGCCTGCACGGCCTGCTCGCGCTTGACGCCGATCACGCCGCCACGCGGCCCGGTCATGCCGACATCGGTGATGTAGGCGGTGCCGCCGGGCAGCACGCGCGCGTCGGCGGTGGGGATGTGCGTGTGGGTGCCCACGACCGCGCTGACGCGGCCGTCCAGATGCCAGCCGAGGGCGACCTTCTCGCTGGTTGCCTCCGCGTGCATGTCGACGAGGATCTGATCCACCTCGCCGAGCTCTTTGAGTGCGGTCTCGATCTCCACGAACGCAGAGCGCCCGGGCCGCAGGTAGAGGCTGCCACTGAGGTTGACCACGCCGAGCCGCGCGCCCCCTGCTGCGGTCACCACGCACACCCCTCTCCCGGGCTGGCCGCGCAGATAGTTCGCGGGCCGCACGATCCGCGGCTGACTGTCGAGGTAGGGGTAGATCTCGCGCCGGTGGTAGGCGTGGTTGCCGAGCGTGATCGCGTCGACCCCGGCTGCCAGCAGCTGGTCGGCGGACTTTGGTGTGATGCCGAGCCCGCCGGCGACGTTCTCGCCGTTGACGACGACGAAGGTCGGTGTGTAGCGCTCGCGCAGGATTGGCAGGCACTCGAGCAGCGTGCGCCGGCCGATGCTGCCCACCAGGTCGCCGACGAACAGAATCGAGGTTGCGAGTGCCCCGTTCGTGCTGGCCTGAGCCGCGCGCACCGGGTCCGGTGCCTGCTCGACTTCTTGGCCGCCCGCCTGTCGCTCAGCCATACTGGCCCCATGACGGGAGGCACGTGAGCGTCGGGGGCCAGCAGACGCCCGACGCGGCTCCCCCGCGCGAGGAGGAGCATGAGCTGACGGGCGAGCCCGGGAGCGCACCAGCTACGCCTGCGCGTGTGATGGTGCCGCGCTGGGTGCAGCTCGTGATGCTGCCGATCGCGCTGCTCGCGTTGTGGGCGCTGGCGCGGGCGGCGGGCAAAGTGCTCGTGATCTTCATTGTGGCTGCGGTCATAGCACTGATCCTCAACCCTGCCGTCGCGTTCCTGCAGCGCGGGCGCCTGCCGCGTGGCCTGGCGGTGCTAGCGGTGTATCTCGCATTCTTCCTTACGTTGGTCGGGATCGGCTTTCTGCTGGCAAACCCGATCTCCCATCAGGTGCAGTCTTTTACGCACAACTTGCCCACTTTGGGCAACGAAGCAAACGAATCTCTGGCGAGCCTCCAGCGCTGGCTGAAGGGGCACGGCATCCATGTGGAATTCATCAAGCAGGGGAAAACGGCGCTGCAGACGATTCAGGACAAAGTCGCGAAGAGCGCTGGGTCGATCGCATCTTTTGGGGGTGGGTTGCTCTCAGAAACGGCTAGCGCGATCTTCGACTTGGTGTTGATCTTCGTGCTCTCTGTCTACATGCTGCTCTACGGACAGCGGATCGGGCGGCTCGTGCGCCGCGCGATGCCCGACGGGGACGGTACGCCGGCCGATGACTATCCAACGCTGGTCCAGCACGCGGTCTCGCGCTACGTGGGTGGGCAGCTGCTGTTCAGCCTCATCATGGGTGCCTCGACTGGCCTGGCGCTGTACATCTTCGGCGTGATCGGGATCTTCCCGGATGGCCAAAAGTATGCGGTGGCGTTTGCGATGTTCTACGGGGTGATGGAGTTGATCCCCTACATTGGCCCGATCCTGGGAGCGGGACCGCCGGTCGTCGTGGCGCTGCTGACGAACCCGGTGAGCGCTCTATGGGTGGCGCTGCTGTTCGTCGGCATGCAGCAGCTGGAGGGCCATGTGGTGGCGCCGCAGATCTTCGGGCACACCCTGCGGATCAATCCGCTGCTGGTGATCTTCGCGTTGCTGCTGGGGCTGCAGATCTACGGGATCGTCGGTGCGCTGATCGCGCTGCCAATCCTCTCGATTCTGCGCGAGACCTTCGTCTACCTCAGCCGCCATCTGAGCTTTGAGTCCTGGGAGCGTTCTCAGGGCGGATTGCTGTGAGCGGCGCCCCGGACGCGGCGCTACTGACCGCCCGCGGGATCAGCAAGCGCTACGGCGCGCGCGAGGCGCTGCGGGGCGTCGATTTGGAAGCCCGCAAGGGAGAGCTGGTCGCGGTCATCGGCCCCAACGGGGCTGGCAAGACGACGCTGCTCTCGATCATCGCCGGCGCGCAGGCGCCGAGTGCGGGCACGGTGCAGGTGGTGCACGCCGACACCGATGCGGCTCGCGGCGTTGGTTGGGTGCCGCAGCAGCCGGCCGTCTATTCGCGGCTATCGGTGGCGGAGAACCTCGAGCTCTTCGCGCGCCTGGAGCGGGTCCCCGATCCGCGCGGCGTGGTGCGGGCGATGCTCGCGCAGACCGGCTTGGAGGCGCGCGCGGGGGAGCGGGTGGAGCGGCTCTCGGGCGGCAACCGCCAGCGCGTGAACATCGCACTCGGCCTGCTCGCGGACCCAGCGGTGCTGGTGCTCGACGAGCCATCCTCCTCACTGGATCCGCGTCAGCGGGAGCGCCTGTGGGTCTTCATACGCGCGCTCTCCGAGCGGGGGCGCTGTGTGGTCTTCTCCACCCACAACGTCGCCGAGGCCGAGCACTACGCCGGTCGGGTGCTCGTGCTCGCCGACGGCGAGCTGCTCTTCAGCGGCACACCCGCGGAGCTCGCGCAGGCTGCCGGGACCGATGGCGGACTGGGCTTCGAAGCGGCCTTCGTGGAATTCCTGCGCGCGCGGGGGCACTAGATGCGGTGGATGCTGCGCAAGGACCTGAGGATCCTGGCGCGCTCGCGGTTGCTCGTGGGCGTGCTGATCGTCTACCCGATCGCGGTTGCGCTGCTGATCGGGCTGGCGATCTCGCGTGCGCCGTCCAAGCCGAAGGTCGCGGTCCTGAACCTCTCGCCGCCTGGGGCGAGTGTCGAATTGGGCGGGCGGCGCCTGGACGTGGGGCATTACTACAGCGGGCTCTTCAACCAAGTCCAGGCGGTGCCGGTCAGCACGCGCGCGCAGGCTCTCGCCGAAGTCAAGTCGGGTCGCGTGCTGGCCGCGATCGTGATACCCGCAAACATCGCCACGCGCCTCTCCTCGGTGACGAGCCAGGGCCAGATCGAAGTCATCTACAACGGCGAAGCGCTCGAGCAGAGCTTCGTGCACTCGACGATCGAAGCGGCGCTCGCGCAGGCCAACCTCGAACTCTCCGACCAGATCAGGGAACTCGCGGCCAGGGTGATCGGCGATCTCGTCAAGGGTGGCAGCCTCGGTGTGCCGGGCGCTCCGCAGAGCCTCCCGGGCCTGCGTCAGATTCCCGGCATCCTGCACGGCGTCCTGCGCCACCAGCCCCCGGGCGCGCAGCGTACCGCGCTCGCGCAGGTCGCCGAATTCGCCGAATTCGCGGCTCAGAACCTCGGCATCAGCGGAAAGGTGCTTACCACTGTGAGCCGCCCGATCGCGGTGCGCAGCGTGCTGCTGCACGGGCGCCGCACCCCACTGGATGCCTACGCCGTGGTTGTCGCGGTCAGCATCTCGCTGATGTTCGTCTGCGTGTTGCTCGCAGCTGGCGGGATCGCGCTGGAGCGCGAAGAGCACACGCTCGCGCGGCTCGTGCGCGGGACCGTCGGGCAACGTGGGGCGGCCCGGTCGCTACTCACACGCGAGTCGCTGCTGGCGGAGAAGTTGCTGCTGGCCGCCGGCTGTTCGCTGGTACTCGCTTTCGCGATGCTCGCGGGCATCGGCGCGTTCGTGGGACTGCAGTGGAGTCGTGTCGCGCTGTGGGTACTCGCGCTGGCGGCGGGCGCGCTTGCGTTTGGCGCGCTCGGGATCGCGATCGGCGCGCTCGCGCGCGAGGTGCGAGCGGCTTCGCTGCTGGCCTTCCTGCTTTCGCTGCCGCTGGCCTTCCTGGCGCTCGTCCCGGCCGGTGCGGTGGCCGGCGGCCTCTACGACGTAATCCGAGCGATCTCGCTGATCTTCCCCTACAAGGCGGCGCTGCAGGCGCTCGACGCTGCAGTCAACCGGTCCTCGCCGGGACTGGGGATCTCGCTTGTGCACCTGCTTGTGCTCACCGCGCTGTTCGCGCTGCTGGCGCGGTTGGGATTGCGCCGCGTGGAGTAGCGCCGGCGCAGGAGGTCTATCCTCGAAGGCGATGGCTTTCCCCGAGACGCGCCTGCGCAGAATGCGCGCATCGGCTGCGCTGCGCGGGCTCGTGCGCGAGACCGAGCTGCGCGCTGGGCAGCTGGTGCTGCCGCTGTTCGTGCGCGAGGAGGACCCCGCGCTGGGAGTGGAGGAGCAGATCGCGACGATGCCGGGCGTGTGGCGGCACTCCCCGGCGCAGGCTGTGGCGGAGGCACGCGCGGCGCTGGAGCTTGGGATCGCCGCGGTGCTGCTGTTCGGGATCCCGGCTGAGAAGGACGCCGAAGGCTCGGCGGCGTGGGACGAGGACGGTGTTGTGCAGCGCTGCACGCGGGCGCTCAAGCAGGAGCTTCCGGAGCTGCTGGTGATCACCGACGTGTGTCTGTGCGAGTACACCGAGCACGGCCACTGCGGTGTACTGCAGGACGATTCGGACCCGCCGCGAGTGGACAACGACGCCTCGCTGGAGCTGCTCGCGCGTACCGCCTGCAGTCACGCGCGTGCCGGCGCGGACATCGTGGCGCCCTCGGACATGATGGACGGCCGCGTCGGCGCGATCCGTGCGGAGCTCGACGCCGAGGGCTTCGCCGACACCCCGATCCTCGCCTACTCCGCAAAGTTCGCCTCGGCCTTCTACGGCCCCTTCCGCGAGGCCGCCGGCTCAACCCCGACCGCTGGGGATCGCCGTGCCTACCAGCTCGACCCCGCCAACGGGCGCGAGGCCCTGCGCGAGACGCTGCTCGACGTGCAGGAGGGTGCTGACATGGTGATGGTCAAGCCGGCGCTCGCCTACGGCGACCTGATTCACGTGGTGCGCCGGGAGACGGGACTGCCGGTGGCCGCATACAACGTCAGCGGCGAGTACGCGATGGTCAAGGCGGCTGCCGCGGCCGGCTACCTGGATGAGCGCGCGACGGTGCTCGAGATCCTGACCTCGCTGCGCCGTGCGGGCGCGGACGTCATCATCACCTACCACGCAAAGGACGCGGCCCGATGGCTGAACGAGCAGAGTTGACCACCGCAGATACCACGAGCGCCGCTCCGGGCGCACCGGTTTTGGATCGTGCGAGCGCGGCGACCCCCAAGACCCGCAGCCGCCGCGATGGCGCTGCGGTCGCGCTTGACGAGCTCGACCGCCGGCTGCTCAACCTGATGCAGGGCAGCTTTCCGATCGAGGCGCGGCCCTACGCGGCGGTAGCGCGTATGGCGGGGATCCCCGAGGAGCAGCTGCTGGAGCGCATGCGGCAGCTGCTGGAGCAGCGCATCGTCCGCCAGGTCACGCCGATCTACGACACGCGCGCCCTGGGCTACTCCTCGATGCTGGTGGCCGCCAAGGTCGACCCCGAGCATCCGTGGCGGGCCGCGAAGATCGTCAACGCCCATCCGGGGGTCTCCCATAACTACCTGCGCAACCACGACTTCAACATGTGGTTCACGCTCGCGACCGAGCCCGACTCGCGGCTTGGCCTGGAAGGGACCCTGGAGCTCCTGGCTGAGCTGACCGGAGCGGAGTCGATCCGCCAGTTGCCGACGCTCAAGCTCTTCAAGATTCGCATGGACCTGGAGATGGAGGGCGACACCAAAGCGCTGGCCAGCGAGGGCGCAGAGCAGCAGGAGGTGCTGCTGGAGTCAGTGGCCTACGACGAGCTCGACATCGCCGTGATCCGTGCGACGCAGGGCGATTTGCCGGTTGTCTCCGAGCCCTACGTGCCGGCGGCGCGGCTGCTGGGCATGGAGGTCGATGCGCTGCTCGAGCACTTGCGTGGGATGCAGGAGCGCGGTTTGCTGCGCCGCGTGGCGGCGATCCTCTACCACCGGCGCGCCGGCTTCTCGGCGAACGGGATGGGTGTCTGGAAGGTGCCCGACGAGCGGATCGCCGAGCTCGGTCCACGGATGGCTGCCTTCCGCGGGATATCCCACTGCTATCAGCGCCCGACCTATGAGGACTGGCCGTACTCGGTCTTCACGATGGCCCACGGTCGCTCCAAGGAGGAGTGCGACGCGATCCTCGACGCGATCGCCGAGCAGACGGGCGTGCAGGAGCGCGCGACGCTCTACTCCTCCACCGAGTTCAAGAAGATCCGGCTCCTGTACTTCACCGACGACTACAAGCGGTGGGAAGAGCAGCACGCCTGAGCGGGGGCCTGTGATGGCCTCGCTCACCGACACGCGCTCGGCCGAGCTCTATAGACGCGCATCGAAGCTGCTGCCCGGCGGCGTGAACTCACCGGTGCGCGCGATGCGGGCGATCGGCCGCGAGCCGCTGTTCATCGAGCGCGGCGCCGGCGCGGAGCTGCTCGACGTGGACGGCAACCGCTACGTCGACTATGTCTGCTCGTGGGGCCCGCTGATCCACGGTCACGCACACCCAGCGGTGCTCCAGGCGGTGCAGGCCGCGGCGGAGCGCGGGACGAGCTTCGGAGCGCCGACGGCCGGCGAGATCGATTTGGCGGAGGAGGTGGTGCGCAGGATGCCCGCGGTGGACATGTTGCGGATGACCTCCTCCGGGACCGAGGCGGCGATGACCGCGCTGCGCATTGCGCGCGCGGCGACGGGCCGCGAGCGGGTCCTGAAGTTCGCGGGCGCCTACCACGGTCATGTCGACGGGCTGCTCGTGCAGTCCGGCTCGGGGCTTGCGACGCAAGGGATCCCAGCGAGCCCCGGCGTACCGGCGGCCGTCGCCGCGGATACGGTGGTGGTGCCGTGGAATGACCCCGACGCGCTGGTGGAGGCCGTGCGCCGCCAGGCCCCGGCGGCGATCTTCGCCGAGCCGATCCCGGCCAACATGGGCCTCGTGCCGCCGCGTGCGGGTTTCCTGGAGCTGCTGCGGGAGCAGGCCGACGCCAGCGGGGCGCTGCTCGTGCTGGATGAGGTCATCAGCGGCTTCCGCGTCGCACGCGGCGGCGCGCAGGAGCTGACGGGGGTCCACGGCGACCTGGTCGTGATGGGCAAGGTCATCGGCGGCGGCCTGCCGGCGGCTGCCGTGGGGGGTCGTGCGGAGCTGCTGGGTCTGCTCGCCCCGGCCGGCGAGGTCTACCAGGCGGGCACGCTCTCGGGCAACCCGCTCGCGGTGGCCGCGGGCCTCGCGACGTTGCAGCTGCTCGACGAAGCCGCCTACCTGCGCCTGGCGACGATCACCGAGCAGCTGGCCGCCGGGCTGCGCGAGGCCGCCGGCGAGCGGCCCGTTCAGGTGGTCAGCCTGCCGGGCCTCTTCACGGTCTTCTTCAGCGAGCGGCCCGTGCAGAGCCTGCGGGACGTGCAGGCCTGCGATCTGCAGGCCCACGCCGCGTGGTGCCGGGGCCTGCTCTCGCGCGGTGTCTACCCGCCGCCGTCGCAGTTCGAGGCCTGGTTCCCCTCGCTCGCCCATTCCCCGGAGCACATCGAACGCACCCTCGCAGCGGCTGAGGCGGCGTTCCGCGAGCTGGCGTGAGCGACGGGCTGGAGCGTCTCGGGGCTTTGTTGGGCGAGCAGGGGGGCCTGCTCGCCAGCCTGCTCGCGCCCGATACGGGCCAGCCCCAGCCGCTGAATGGTGCGGGCCCGGCGCAGCTCGCCGTCGCCGGCCCGCGTGCGCAAGCACAGGCGGCGGAGTACGAACTGTTGCTGGAGGCGATCTACGAGGGTTACCTGCTGCACTACGGCGTACCACGGCTGCTGCACCCGCCGGAGGCCGATCTCGGTCTGCTCGCCGGCGACCAGCTGTACGCGCTCGGCTTGGCGCGGCTGGTCGCGCTCGGCGATTTGCAGGCCGTGGCGGAGCTCGCGGATGTGATCACGCTTACGGCGCTGGCCCACGGGGCGGGACAGGAGGATCTGGCTCGCGCGATCTGGTCGGCCGGTGCGCGCGCCGTCGGGTGGGGCTCGAGCGAACCCCACCGGCAGGCCAAGGCGCTTGCCCGCGCCGGCGACCCCGGGGCGCTGGCAGCGATGTGCGCGGCGGCGCAGCTCGACCGGATCTGAGCCGCAGGCGGTATTCTTTGGCACCCTTGCCCAGCAAATACGACAAGCAGGCCTCCAAATACACCCTCGATCGCAGGATCCCGGGTGCATTCGAGGGCGAGACGGTCACGCGGCGGCGGTTCATGACCGGAACGGCGCACGGCGCCGGCATAGTTGCCGCTGCCTCATTTGCGCTGCCCGCCCTGGGCTTCGCGATCGGGCCGATCTTCAAAAGCACCCCGCATCGCTGGGAAACGGCTGGCCCGACGGACATGTTCCCGGACAACAACTACGTTCCGGTCGTGATCACGCTGGTTCCGGGCATCGGCGAGGTCGGCAAGGGGACGGTGTACCTGCGCCGCAAAAACCCCGCGATCGATACCGACCCCTACGACCGCGACATGCCCTATATCGCGATCACCTCGCGCTGCGCCCACCTCGGCTGCCCGGTGCGCTGGGTGGATGCCGCGGAGCGCTTCATCTGCCCTTGCCACGGCGGCGTCTACGACCTGCTCGGGCGCCGCGTCGGCGGACCGCCGGTACGCCCGTTGGACCGCTTCTACACGCGCGTCGTGGATGGCTACGTACAGATCGGATCGCGCTTTAGCGTCAACAGCGAGCTGCGCCGCTTCTCGCCGCGCGATCCCGGCGAGACGCTCGACGGGATCGGCCAGTACCTGTATCCCTCCCGGCCGTCGATCAGGCGCTAGGCCGATGCCCAAGCTGCCCAAGCTCCCTGCCCCACCGCTTCCCGGCCCGCTGCAGACCCCGCCGCCCCGGCCAGGCGAGGGCAACGGCAAAGTCGGCCCGCTCGACCACGCGGCAAACGGCGGGATCGCGGTAGTCGACTGGGTCGACGAGCGCACCTCGCTGAGCGGCGCGGCGCGCTGGATGATGTTCCGCAAGGTCCCCAAGGGCACCAACTGGTTCTACACGCTGGGCTCCGCGACGATGTTCGCGTTCCTCAACCAGGCTGTGACGGGTGTCTTCCTGGCGATGTACTACCGGCCCGACGTGTCCGGCGGGGCTTACGAATCGGTGCGCTACATCACCAACGACGTGTTCCTCGGGCAGTTCGTGCGCGGCATGCACAAGTGGGGCTCGACCGTAATGGTCGTGCTCGTCTTCCTGCACATGGGCCGCACGTTCTTCTTTGGTGCCTACAAGTACCCGCGCGAGCTGAACTGGGTGATCGGGGTCGTGCTGCTGATCCTGACGATGGTGATGTCCTTTACCGGCTACTTGCTGCCGTTCGACCAGCGCGCCTACTGGGCGACGGTCGTGGGCGTCAACATCAACGGCACCGGGCCGCTGGTCGGCCCGTACCTGAGCGACTTCCTGCGCGGCGGCGCAGAATTCGGATCGACGACGCTCTCGCGCTTTTACGCAATTCACATGCTGCTCGTGCCCGGGTTGATCGCAGGCCTGATCGGTGCGCACCTGTACCTCGTGGCCAAGCTCGGCACCACTGCTCCCCCGTGGAGCAAAGCCGAGAAAGACGTCGAATTGCGTAAATCGGAGGCGTGAGCGGCTCATGAACCAGCGCGAGAAGGAGGAGTACCTCCGCGAGTACTCGATCCTGAAGGCCAAGGGGAAACCGTTCTTCCCCTACGCGGTCGCGAAGGACTCGCTGATGGCGTGCGTCGTGATGGCGTGCATCATCACGATGTCGCTAGTGCTCGGGGCCGAGCTGGGCTCGAAGGCGAACCCCACGACGACCTCCTACGTGCCGCGCCCGGAGTGGTACTTCTTCTTCCTGTTCGAGGTCCTGCGCGTGATCAAGCCGCCGAGCCTTGTGCCGTTGGCGACGATTGGCGTGCCGACGTTGGGCATGATCCTGTTGTTCCTGCTGCCGTTCTACGACCGCAGCCCCGAGCGGCGCCCGGAGCGGCGCCCGATCGCAGTCATCACTGGCATCTTCGTGATTGGTGCGATGGCCTTCCTGACCTGGGAGGGCGCCAGTACCGGCTCGCCGTACGCGGTGGAAATACCAACGCCGGCGGCGATCCGCCAGGCCGGCGGGCAGACACTCGCGGAGTTCGAAGCCGGTAGGAAGGTGATCGCCCAGTCGGGCTGCTTGGCCTGCCACAAGCTCGGTGAGAACGGCAACAGCGGGCCGGGGCCGGAATTGACACACGTGGGGTCACGCATCCCGCGCCAGGGGATCGCACGCACGCTCGTGAACCCGACGGCGCCGATGCCATCGTTCAAGTACCTCCCGCCGAAGAAGTTCAACGCGGCGGTCGACTTCCTCTCGCAGCTGAAGTAAGGGGGTCCGCGATGGCTCCTCAGCAAGGTGCCGGCGCTGGAGAACTGGAGGCGGCCCAGGTGCGGAGCATGTTCGACGGTATCGCCTGGGTCTACGACGCGCTCAACAGCGCGATGACCGCCGGCCTGCACCACCGCTGGCGCACGCGCGCCGTCGACCTTGCGCACGTCGGCCCCGGGAGTCGCGTGCTGGACGTGGCGAGCGGTACCGGCGATTTGGCGCTCGAGCTGGCGCGGCGTGTGGCGCCCGGCGGGGAGGTAGTCGGTAGCGACTTCTCCGAGGGCATGCTCGCGCGGGCGCGGATCAAGGCGGCAAAGGTCTCCCGGCAGGTCGGCCCGGCCGGCGCGGAGCTGCGCTTCGAGTGGGGAGATGCGCTGAAGCTGCCCTACGCGGATGACTCTTTCGACGCCGCCACCGTCGGCTTTGGAGCGCGTAACTTCTCCGATCTCGGCCGCGGCCTGGGGGAGATGGCGCGCGTTGTGCGGCCCGGCGGGCGGGTGATCGTGCTCGAGTTCACCACGCCCAAGCGCCTGCCGCTATCGCTCTTCTACCGGGTGTGGTTCGATCGCGTCGTGCCGCTGCTCGGGTTATTGGTTGGCGGCGCCGAGGGTGCTCTGGCGCGCCTGCGACCCTCGCGCGCGAGCGCGCGGGAGGTAGGACTCGCCGACGCCTACAACTATCTCCCCAACTCCGTCAAACGCTGGCCCGGACCCGAGCAGTTGGCCGTTGAGATGCGGCAGGCGGGGATCGTGCAGGTCGGGTGTTTGCTGACGGCTGGGGGCATCGTTGCGATCCACACCGGCATCGTGCCGCCGAATGGCGCATGATGAGTGCAGTGAGCAGCGCTGCGCAGTGGCGCACAAAGGAGCAAGACGAGGACGCGGTTGCGGAGATCATGCGCCGCGGAGGTGCGGCGCTGCAAGGGCGGATGCAGGGCACCGAGCGGCATCTGCAGCAAGTCACTGCGCAGGCCGGTGTGCCCCTCGCCGCCCACGCAAGCGCGACGGTGGCCGCCGGTGGCAAGCGCTTGCGCCCGCTGCTGGTCGTGCTCGCCTGTGAAGCCGCCGGCGGTCCCGGTGAGACCGAGGGCCAGGCGGATGCCCCCGCGTGTGAGCTGCGGCTGGTGCGGGCCGCGGTCGCTGTCGAGCTCGTCCACTCGGCAACGCTTGTCCACGACGATGTGATCGACGGCGCGCAGCTGCGCCGTGGATGCCCCACGGTCGTCGCCGATGCCGGCCGCGATGCGGCGATTGCCACCGGTGACCTGTTGTTCTCGCGCGCGTTTGCGGAGCTGGCGCGCAACGACGACCTCGCGCAGCTGCGAGCTCTCTCCGACGCTAGCTCGGCGCTGGCCGCCGGTGAGCTCCTGCAGCGCGAGGATGCCTACGCGGCGCGCGTGGCCGTCGAGCGTTACCTGCGGCGCTGCGAGCTGAAGACCGCGGCGCTGTTCGAGGCGGCCTGCCGTCTGGGGGCGCTCGTCGCGGGCAGGGCGGCCGACCGCGGTTCGAGCACCGCGCTTGCCGAGGGCCTCGGAGTGTTCGCCCGCCGTATCGGGCTTGCGTTCCAGCTGCTCGATGATGTACTGGACGTCTCCGGGCCGGTGGAGCGCACCGGCAAGACGCGGGGGGCCGATCTACTCGATGGGACGGTCACGCTGCCGCTGATCCTGGCCCGCGAGCAAGACGAGCGGCTTGCGAGCGTCGACCTGGCCGCGCTGCGAGGTCCTGAGGAGGCGGCGGAGCTGTGCGACCGGATCGCGGCCACCGGCGCCCTGCGCGAGGCTCGCGAGCGGGCCCTGGCCTTCGTTGCGCAGGCCAAGGCGGCGCTACCGGCCCTGCTGCCGGGCGGCCGTGGCGTGTTACTGGACCTGGTGGCCGACGCGGTCGTGGAGCGTTACCGCTAGGAGGCCGCAGGACGGCGCCTCGCCGTCAGAAGTCCGATGGCGCGATCAGGTCGGCGTCGAGCGCGCGCACGAACAGATCGATCTCCTCGGCCATGTTTGCGTGCGTGACGCGCTGCAGGTCGCTGAGTAGCGCCCCGGTGGCACGGTCGAGCTCGTCGTCGAGCGATTCCACGGCGGCCTGCTCGAAGACCCCCTCGCGTGTCGCCTCGCACTCGGGGCAGCGCAACAGGATCCGCCACTGGCCGGTGCCGGCCTCGGTCCAGTCAACCGGGTGCACGAACTCCCCGGCGCAGTAGAAGCAGACGTGCAGCGGCTCCTCTACCCGCTCGATGCGGGCCTTGCCAGGGGCGCCGTCCAGCGAGGGCGGTAGCGGGTTGTCGAGGTAGACGACCTCGATCTGCTTGCCGCTCGGCAGGCGCACGTGGTGGCGGGCGCGGTGATGGCTCTTGTCGGAGTGCATCTGATTCCTCGCCCGAGTCATCGACTCCCCCTGTGGCGGTCTTTAGCGTGCGCGCAGGAATACCGAGGTTTGCGTATGCCTCTGGCCGGATAGTCCACCGCGCGACCGCGGGTTTCCCGCCACTGGACCCCACGGCGGGGGGCGAGCTGCACCGTGATAGCTTCAGAAAGCACATGGCTACAGCCATTCGCGCGATCGGCCCAGAGGACCGCCTCAGTCTCGTCGAGCACCTCGATGAGCTCCGCACGCGCCTGATCTTCGGGGCGGTGGCGCTCACGATTGCCTTCGGCGTGTGCTTCTGGCAGAACCATGCGCTGCTGCAGCTCATCAACCGTCCCCTCGACAAGCAGACCCAGAAGCAGGTGGCGAGAGGCGAAGGGCCGCTGGGTCAGACCGCGCTCGCGCAGCAGGGCGTGCTCAAAGTGGCGCGTGACACAGAGGCGCTGGCGGGTATCCTCAGCGCCCCCTCCAGCGGCCTGCCGGCGGCGACCCGCGCGCAGCTCGCCGGCACCATTCCGCGTCTGCGGGCGGACGTGGCGAAGATCCCGCTGGTACCGCAGGGCAACAAGCCGGTGACGCTCGGGATTGGCGAGCCCTTCACGACGACGCTCACGGTCACCTTCGTCTTCGCGCTGATCTTCTCGCTGCCGGTGATCCTCTTTGAGATCTACGGATTCGTGCTGCCGGCGCTCAGTCCCAGTGAGAGACGCGCGGTGCGCCCGCTCGTGATCGCGATCCCGTTCCTGTTCGCCGCAGGTGCGCTATTCGGCTACTTCGTCGTGATGCCCGCCGCGGTGCGCTTCTTGCAGAACTTCAACAGCAGTCAGTTCAACGTGCTGGTGCAGGCCAGTCAGTACTACCAGTTCGCGGCAACCATTGTGCTGGCGATGGGGCTCGTCTTCCAGGTGCCGGTCGCAATCGTCGGGGCGACGCGGGCGGGGCTCGTGACGCCGCGCCAGTTGCGCTACGGCAGGCGCTTTGCGCTCGTGGCGTGCGCTGCGGTCGCGGCGTTCCTCCCCGGGGACGCGATCACGCTGCTGCTCGAGACGATTCCCCTCTATGTGCTCTACGAGGCGAGTATCCTGCTGGCATCGCTGGTAGCACGCCGGGATGCTGCGCGGGAGAGGGCGCGGACGGCGGCGGGAGATCCGCCGTCGCAGCCGCCGTCCCCGGGTGCGGGGGGCACGAGCCCCCCGAGTCCATCCCCGAGCAGCCCCGGTAATCCACCGGCGAACGAAGCCAACGAGGAGACCGACTCCAGCGTGAGCGCAATCATCGACCATATCGACAGAAAGTTGTCCGACTGATGCTCTTCGACCTCAGAGGGCGCGGGCGGCGCCGCACCGTACAGGTCATCTACCTCGGCCTTGCAGTCATCTTCCTGCTCGGCTTCGTGGGCTTCGGCGTGGGAGTCGGCGGGGGCGGTGGCGGGCTGATCAACGCGCTCACCGAAAATAACGGTGGCGGCAGCGCGAGCTTTGCCAGCAAGGTCGCCAAGGCCCAGAAGGTCGCGAATCGGGAACCGGGCAATCCCAAAGCTTGGGTGGCGCTGACCGAAGCCCAGCTGCATCAGGCCAGCGAAGAAACGTACTTCAGTGCGGCCACCAACCAGTACACCAGCAAGGGCAAGCAGCTGCTCGCCCAGATATCACATTCGTGGAGCAGGTATCTGGCGGTCGAGCCCCAGCATCCGAGCTCCACGCTGGCTCTGCGGATGCTGGGCGTCTATGGCGAAGAAGGTCTCAATCAGGCCGCTGCGGAGGTGGCGGCGCTGCAGATCGTGATCGCCGCCAAGCCGCCGAGCGAGGGGCTGTACGCCTCGCTCGCGCAGTACGCATACAAAGCCCATGACGTCGGCCAGGGGGACCTTGCCTCCGAAAAGGCCGTGGCGCTCGCGCCGGCCAGTCAACGCAAGAGTGTCAAGGGCTATCTGGCGGCGCTCAAGCAAAACCCCAACGCCAGCGCCAGCGCCGCCAGCACGGCGGTTCCGAGCGGCACGTACACGACGACGGTCGGCGGCAAAAAGACGGTCCTCAAATCCTCCGGGAAAGGGACGCTGACCGAGGCGCCTGCGAAAAGTACCTCGACGTCGAGCTCGGCCGCCAAGAAGTAGTGGGCCGGCGTGATGGGCGGTCGCTTGCAGCACGAAGCGCCTGAGCGCGGCGTGCCTGGCTACAGCGCCCGCCTCTTGATCGGTTGTCTCGACCGACCGGGGATCGTGGCGGCCGTGTCGGGCTTCCTGTTCGAGCGCGGCGCGAACATCGTCTCCTCCCATCAGTACTCATCCGACCCCATCGGGGGCCGCTTCTTCCTGCGCACCGAGTTCTTCCTGGCAGGCCTCCTGGAGTCACCCGTCGCGCGCGAGCAGCTACGGGAGCGCTTCAGGCAGGAGATCGCCGAGCGCTTCCAGATGGAGTGGGAGTTGCGCTTCTGGGGCCAGCGTCGGCGCCTCGCGATCCTGGTTTCGCGCCAAGACCACTGTCTAGTCGACCTGCTCTGGCGCTGGCGGCGCGGGGAGCTCGGGGCCGAGGTGGTCGCTGTGCTCTCCAACCACCCCGACCTGGGGCAGGAGGTGCGCGCCGCCGGGATCCCATTCCACCACGTGCCCTACGAGCCCGACCGCAAGCAGGAGGCCGAGCAGCGGCTGCTGGAGCAACTGCGTGGCTCCGCGGACGTGGTGGTGCTGGCGCGCTTCATGCAGATCCTCAGCGGCGACTTCCTGGAGTCGCTCGGGGCCCCGGTGATCAACATCCACCACTCCTTCCTGCCCGCCTTCGCGGGCGCCGAGCCATACCGGCGGGCGCACGAGCACGGCGTCAAGCTGATCGGCGCGACCGCTCACTACGTCACCGCCGAGCTCGACGGGGGGCCGATCATCGAGCAGGGCGTCGAGCGGGTCGACCATCGCCAGGGCGTCGCCGAGCTCGAACGTGTCGGCCGCGATATCGAGCGCGTCGTGCTCGCGCGCGCCGTCTCGCTGCACCTCGAGGACCGCGTAATAGCCGACGGCGGACGCACCGTGGTCTTCTGATCAGGGGCTATAGAATGTTTCTCCCGGGACGCCGCTCGATACTGCGTCCACGCGGGCCGTTAGCTCAACCGGCAGAGCAGGGGCCTCTTAAGCCCAAGGTTCCGGGTTCGATTCCCGGACGGCCCATACACAAATAGCCTGTAAATCGACCCATTTTTGGGACGGCCTGGTCGGCAAAATGAGGTCAGTTCGCCTCACGGGTATCACTCTTGTGCGCAAACAAGATCGTAGAGTGCGCCCCTAGTGTCTAGTCCGAGCCCCGCCCGGCGGATATCTATATCAGTTCTGTTATGTTGACAGGATGCGTGCGCGCGACATCATCGTGATTGCCCGCCGTCGCGCAGGCCTCACCCAGCAGGAGCTGGGAGGGCGCCTGGGCACCTCGCAGGTGACGGTTGCGCGTTGGGAGAGCGGCGCGACCGAGCCCAAGTTCCAGACGGTGCAGGAGGTCGTGGCGGCGTGCCAGCTCGATCTGACGCTCGGGCTTGCCACGGGGGATGAGGACTCGTGGACGGCTCTGATCCACGAGCAGCTCGGGCGCGAGCCGGTGGAGAGGGTCAGTCACCTGAGCCGCGATCGCTTTGATCGCGTCGCGGCTCTCGAGCTTGTCGGGGCTGTTGGCCCGCGGGCGATCGTGGTGGGTGAGGTCGCCGGAGCACTGCACGGGTGGCCACTGATCCTCAGCGATGAGGGAACCCTCGATCTCGTAGTGCACCCCGAGGATCGAGGGTTTGCCGCCGAGACGATCCTCGCTGCGTCGGCGGTACCCGACCGCGTTCGTTTCCTCGACGCGCCCCCCGGCA
Organism: Solirubrobacteraceae bacterium; assembly: GCA_036501715.1. Lineage (GTDB taxonomy): Bacteria > Actinomycetota > Thermoleophilia > Solirubrobacterales > Solirubrobacteraceae > Palsa-744. Next base: position 140,259 of record DASXZV010000041.1, read on the forward strand.
CCTATGGTTTCGCCGATCTCGCGCGCGCCGCGACTGAGGTAACGGTCGGCGAGGGCACTGTAGAAGTGGCGGGGCTCGTGGATCTTTTGCGCATCGCGCTTACCGACCCCGCGCCGTACAGCCAGCGGTTCGCGCTTGCCCTTGATGCGACGTTGCAGTTCGCCGCACGCGGTGCGCGTCTCACGGAGAGCACAACCCCGAGCTTGCATCCCCAGCCGTCCCCCCATGTCATCGGCGAGCCGGCCTTCCAGTCCGAGTCGAACGTGGCTCCCCAGTAGCGGCCGGTGAAGGCGGGGTTGGTTAGTGCCTGCCAGAGGCGCTCGGGGGTTCGAGTACTGCCAGATGCTTGCTAACCGACTGGCGAGCCATGTCCACACCTCGCGGCGGTGGCTCAGCGGAGCTGAACCGCGGGTCAGAGGCCCCAGCGCCGGCGCAAAGGCTCACATGCCGACAGTTCTTGCTGTAGGCAGCAAAAAGGCGGGCGACCGCAAGTAATGCGATCGCCCGCCTTGGCACTCAACTGCTCCAGTCTGAAAGCTAGCCGACCGAGATCGCCTGTTCCCTGTGCGCTGCGAAGGCTTCCGTCGGGAAAACGCCGTTCCATTCAACCCAGGCGAAGCCAACCCAGAGGCCGGTGCCCGTCGCGATGATGGTCGAATTGTTGAACGTAGCCGTTTCGGTGCTGTTTTCGACGATTCCACCGGCACTGCCGCTAACCGTGATCGGTATACCGGCATATGCGCACGCGCCTCCACCGTAGACGACTTCCACGTCGACGCCTTCGACGATGAGGTAGTTGTTGCCCCACGCCGAGGTCAGGTGCGTAGACCATGGGAGGTTCTTCGCTTCGATGGATTTCACCGTGCAGCCCGCGGTCTGATCCGTGCATTCAAACAGCGGGAGTTCGGTGATTTCGCCTTTGCCTTTGCCGCCGCTGTTCGAGATTTTCATGTTGTAAAGAAAGTGTTTGCATTCGGTCGTCACGCCCGGAATGGTCATGCTGCTGCTAGTCGCAGCTCCCAGGATCGTTTCGGAGCCCGAAAGTTCGGTGCCGTTGAATTTCCACGCAGGACTCGCGCTCGCGGTCGCCGCTACGCCTAGCGCCAACGCCAGCACCGAGACCAACAGCAAGATGCACCTGCTTGGCTTCATATCGTCAATCCCCTATTTCGCTCGGTACAAGTATTCGTAACTGCGGTGTTGGCCGATGGACAGCACCCAGCAGCGTTCATATGAACTGCACATGCTTCTACTGCGTTCCCTTTCTCATGTGCTCTCCCACAGTCGGTAGCCCTAAGCGGGCAACCCGATACTTAGATCGAGCAAATACAAGAGCTATCCGATTTCGGCGATCCAGTCAAGAGCTCGCGACGTGGGCCGGCAACGGTGCGCGGCGCTATTTGCGACGACAGGCCCAGAAACACCTGTAAAACCGCCATAATGCAGCGCCCGACCGGATGTTCCGGTGTCCCGCAAAGAGTAAGAAACAAGGCGAGGGTGTAAAGCTGGCGGCGCTGTGAAAAGACGGTGCGTGCCGCGCGACACACTAGCCCCCGATCGGAGCGCGCGGGTTGGAACCCCAAAAGACCTGCGTCCCGAGCATCCCGATGACATGCACGAGCACCAGGTTGAGGACCATCGACCTGGCCGTCGCGGTGCCAACCCCGACGGAGCCGCCGCTGGCGTTATAGCCGTAGTAGCAGCCCACGAGCACGATCGCAGTTGCCATGCACATCGCCTTGATCGTGCTGTACAGGAAGTCAGGAGGGTTCTGAAACTGCCAGAAGATCAGCAGGTAGCCACCGGAGGAGACGGACCCGACCTGTTGCACCACGGCCAGGTAGGAGGCGAAGAAGGCCGCCCCGATCCCGGCCACGTAGATGAATGGCAATACCATCCAGGCCGCCAGTAGGCGCGTTGCGCACAGGAACGTCATCGAGTCCACGCCCATGACCTCGAGCGCGTCGATCTCATCGGAGATGCGCATCGCTCCGAGTTCGGCCACGATCCCGGTGCCGACCTTGGCCGCCATCATGTAGCCGAAGGCGTAGGGAATGAACTCGCGCAGCCCGCACCACGCGCTGAACACGCCCGCGTAGGAGGGTGCGCCCTGAGCCGCGGTGAAATACGCGCCGACGGTGCCGCACTGCAGCCCGATCAGGAACATCAGCGACCAGATGATCATCGTCGAGGAGATGATCATGATGCCCGCTTGGCGCAGCGTCTCGCCAAAGAAGCGCGCCACCCGCAGGCTGTAGACGTCGCGCACGATCTGCCCGGCGAAGCCCGCCGCCTCCCCGGTTGCCGAGAACCATTCGCGGGGAGGGGCGAGCAGGTCGCTCACTTGATGACCGAAATCTGCGGGTGAGTAGCGAGCAGTAGCTGCGTGAATGCGTAGTTGAAAGCTCCGATGCCCAGGAACGAGACGACGACGGCCTGGTTGACGGCGCGCCCGACGCCCTCCGCGCCGCCGGAGGCGGTCATGCCCTTGTAGCAGCACACGATCGCGATGATCGCGCCGAAGATCGTGGCCTTCATCTCCGAGCCCCACAGCTCGGTGCTCGACGCATTTGCGAACAGCGTCACCCAGAAGGGCCCAAGCGGCTGGCGGTTGACGATCTCGGCGAGCAGTCCCCCAAAGAGGCCGAAGAGGACCGCGTAGATGTTGAAGAGCCCCGTGACGAGCATCAGCGCCAGGAAGCGCGGGACCACGAGGTTCTTGACAGTGTCCACGCCTAGTACCTGCAGGGCGTCGAGCTCCTCGCGGATCTTGCGCGCGCCGAGGTCCGCGGTGATTGCGGTACCGGCCACTCCCGCCAGCACGATCGAGGTCACCAGCGGCCCGATTTCGCGGATCGCCGCGAGCACGAAGATTCCGCCGAGGCGGTCGAGTGCGCCTATGAGGGAGAGGAAGTTCGCGGCCTGCAGGCCTGGTGCCGCGTAGCAGATGCAAACCGTCGAGATCAGCAGCGGCAGCCAGCAGAGTCGCAACGTGAACAGGAACTGTGAGACGAACTCGCCGCCATAAGGGTATGGAGGGCGTAGCGCGGACAGAATGGTTTTGCCCGTCAGGAGCATCATGTCCCCGACTTCTTCGATGAAGCCCTTCGTTGGTAGGACCGCGTGCTCGACCGCCCCGCGGACGGGCGGCGCCTCTAGTGAGCCGGCCACGACAGGCTCCGGGCTGCTCGCAACGGCCACGCTGGGGTCCCGAGGAAGATCACCTTGGGACCAAGTGTATTAGTCTGCTAGCACACTGTCAAACTTAGCTACGACGTCGCTCGCGGGCGCTTAGCAGTGGAGGGTCGCTTGTCGGTAGCGGCGCAAGGCCGCCGGGGCGCCGACCGGCCGGGTGCTCTGGCCGGCCGGGTCGTCCCCCCGCCCGCTTGGGCGCGTGGATCCAGCAACGCTCGGAAGGCTCTCAGCGCATGCGGGGATCGATGTAGACGTCGTCGATCTCCGAGGAGCCCGTCAGCGCCGTGAAACGCAGCGCCGCCTGGGCCGTGCCGCCGGAGAGCAGCCCGGCAACGACCGAGCCTGTGAGCAGCGGCTGCGTCGGCTGCCAGTTGCCGCCCGGCACGAGTAGCCCCAGCGGCAGGGCAACGGTCCCGAGGAGCGTCTTGTAGACCACCGCCACCGCGACCGTGGACAGCACGACGCCGCTGCGCGCAAACAGCCTGAACGTCGGATAGCTGGCGTTGACACACGTGTAGGGCGACTGGGCCGTGGCGCCTGCAGGCAGCGCGAGCGAGTACGCGCCCACGCTCCCGGTCGCACCGTAGGACTCGCTCCCGCTAGCACGGTATGCGCCACCGCTCAGTGTCCACTGCGAGGGCGCGGACTCGAAGTCGCCCTGCGGTACGAGCTCATAGAGGTTCGTGTCGCCCCACCGGGCAAAGGGCTGGGCCAACGCTGCTTCGTTGCACGCTCCGGTGCTCAACAGGGCTGCCTGGGCCGAAGCCGCCGGGAGGCAGGCGATCGTCAGGGTGCCGGCTAGTAGCAGTGTGCCGATGCCCGCGAACCGAGCGGACCGGCGCCTGTTCCGCAAATACAGAAGTCTGGACGGGTACGAGAACACATGAGCCTCCGTGGATCTACCGGCAGCTGAGCCATCTCCCCTGGAGACCTCTGGCTTTGCGTCCCCGCCTCACAGCGAGTTTGCCCTTTTCAGTTTTTTTTGTTTCTTCGCTGTTGCTGGCTTTCTCGTCATGGTGCGGTGCAAATGACCCGCCGGCCGATGAGCTTGGACGCATGTATGAACTCGGAGCAAACGGGAATTCCAGCCACCAGATTTGGCGCGGTCTATCCGCTCAAATTCCGGTAAATCAAACCGATCAAAGCGCCATGCGCGGCTTGCGGTTGCGGTGCCTCAAGCGTTGCTCGGAGCCTGGCGATACAGGCCCAGGGGTAAACCGGTGTCGGACACAGATGGGGGTTATTGCAGTGTCGGCTTACGCCATCATCGAGTCCGAGCGCGCGCGGACATCTTTCTTGCGCGAGGGCCAGCGGATGGGGTTGGCCGAGCGCCGCGGCGAACTAGCCGTCGGGGGTAGCTTCCTCTGCGCCGCCCTCGCCATCGCGCTGCACGGGACCGGCGCTCGCTCGCTCTCGCTGCCGCTCGCCGCCCTGTATGTGCTGGCGCTGGCCGCCGCCGGTCACATCCGGATCGACGTCGGCTCCGGCTTCACCGTTCCCACCCAGGCCGTCTTCGTGCCGCTGCTGTTCGCAGTGCCCGTCGCCCTAGCGCCGCTGCTCGTGGCCCTCGCACTGGTGCTCGGCATGCTCCCCGCCGTCCTGCGCCGCCGCGTCTCGCCGAGCCGGCTGCTGTCGGTGCCCGCCAACACCTGGTTCACGGTCGGTCCGGCGCTCGTGCTGCTGCTGGCCGGCGAACCCGGACCCGACGGCGCGCTGGGCGTAATGCTGCTTGCCCTGCTCGCACAGTTCGCCGGCGACTTCGCGGCCAGCGCCGTCCGGGAGCGCCTCTGCGGCGGCATCGCGATCGGCGACCTCGCCCGCGAGGCGCGCGAGGTCTACCTGATCGATCTCGCGCTCGCCCCACTGGGACTGCTCGTCGCCCTGGCCGCCGTCGGCCATCACTGGGCGGTGCTCCTGATCGCTCCCCTCTTCGGGATCCTGCGGCTCTTCTCCAAGGAGCGCCGTGCCCGCCTGGAGCAGCTGATCGAGCTCGGCGATGCCTACCGCGGCACCGCCCTTGTGCTCGGCGATGTAGTCGAGGCCGACGACAGCTACACCGGCGAGCACTGCAAGGGCGTCGTACGCCTCGCGCTCGAGCTCTCCGAGGAGTTGGGGCTCGACGCACCACGGCGGCGCAACGTCGAGTTCGCCGCGCTCCTGCACGACGTCGGCAAGATCGCCGTTCCCAAGGAGATCATCAACAAGCCCGGCAAGCTCGACGAGCACGAGTGGGAGATCATCAAGACGCACACGATCGAGGGTCAGAAGATGCTCGAGCGGGTCGGCGGTCTGATGCGCGAGGTCGGCGAGATCGTGCGCTCCTCGCACGAGCGCTGGGATGGTGGTGGCTACCCCGATGGTCTGCGCGGTGCCGCGATCCCCCTGGAGGCCCGCATCGTCTCCGCCTGCGACGCCTTCAATGCAATGACCACCACCCGCTCCTACCGCCAGGCCATGCCGCTGACCGAGGCGCTCGCCGAGCTGCGCTCAGGCGCCGGCACACAGTTCGATCCCGAGGTCGTCCTCGCGCTCATGCGGCTGCTCGACGGCGAGCTCTCCGCGGCGCCAGGCACCGCCACGGGCTGACAATCGGTTCGGCGCCCGGGTCGGCGGCCGTACGACGCCGCCGCGAGCTCGCTTAGGCCGGGACGCCGCCGTTGCTCGCCGCGATCGTCTGCTGGCCGGCCTCGGTCCAGAGCACCTGATCGCGCCCCGGCCCGACGCCCACGAGCGCCACCGGAGCGCCGCTGTGCTCGGAGATGAAATCCAGGTACTCGCGCGCCGCGCGCGGAAGGTCGGAGAAGCTTCGGCACTCGCCGATGTCATCGCTCCAGCCATCGAGCTCGGTGTACACGGCCTTCGTATGGTGCAAGACCGTTTGGTGGTAGGGAAAGCTATCGAACTCCGCGCCCTCCGCGCCGCGGTAGCTCGTGCACACCTGGATGCGATCGAGGCCCGAGAGCACATCGAGCTTGGTGATCGCCAACGCCGAGAGCGAGTTCAGTCGCGATGCGTAGCGCAGCGCCACGAGATCAAGCCAGCCCGTGCGCCGCGGGCGCCCGGTCGTCGTGCCGAACTCGCCACCGCGGATGCGCAGGCGTTCGCCCATCGCGTCATCCAGCTCTGTAGGGAACGGGCCCGCCCCCACGCGCGTTGCGTAGGCCTTGGCGATGCCCCAGACCTCGTCGATGTCTTTCGGCCCCACGCCCGCCCCGATACAAGCCGCTCCCGCGACCGGGTTGGAAGAGGTCACGAACGGGTAGGTGCCGTGGTCGATGTCCAGCATCGTCGCCTGCGCGCCCTCGAAGATCACGCGCCGCCCACTGTCGAGCAGCTCCCACATCAGCTTCGCCGTGTCCGCGATGTGCTGCTCGAGCCGGTGCCCGTAGGTGAGGTACTCCTCGGTCATCGTGCGCAGGTCGAGCGTCGGGTCTTTCTCGAACGGCCGCAGCGACAGCCGCTTGGGCTCCATCGCGGCCACGATCTTCTTCTTGAGGATCTTCTCGTCGAGCAGGTCCTGCACACGAATGCCCAGGCGCGCCGCCTTATCCGCATAGCACGGGCCGATGCCCCGGCGCGTGGTCCCGATCTGCAGGCGCCCCAGCTTTGCCTCCCCCGCCGAGTCCAGCAGCAGGTGGTAGGGCATGATCAGATGTGCGTTTGCCGAGATCCGCAGGCCACTCACGTCGATGCGCCGGGCACGTAGCCCGTCGAGCTCCTCGATCAGCACCTTCGGATCGATCACCACGCCGTTGCCGATCACACAGCGCTTGCCCGGGTAGAGGATTCCCGAGGGGATCAGGTGCAGCTTCCACTCCTCCTCGCCCCGCACGATCGTGTGGCCCGCATTGTTGCCACCCTGAAAGCGCACGACCGCATCGCTCTGTTCCGCGAGCAGGTCGACGATCTTGCCCTTGCCCTCGTCGCCCCACTGGGCGCCCACTATGACTATTCCCGGCATGTCCGCATGGAGTTTAGGGGCGCCGCGGCCGTCCCGGCGTCGCGCAGGGTGCGCTCGCCGGGCGAGGGCCGATCGGCCCTCGACACGTGGCCGCGCGCCGTGTCGGGTGACTACCCGTAGCGCTCGCCCGCGTAGTTCATGAACTTCGGGTACTCCTTCTGGAAGGTGAGCGTGACTTTGCCCACCGCTCCATTACGGTGCTTGGCGATCAGCAGGTCCGCCTCGCCCGGGCGCTCGGAGTCCTCGTCGTAGTACTCATCGCGATAGATGAACATCACGAGATCGGAGTCCTGCTCGAGGTTTCCACTCTCGCGCAGGTCCGAGAGCTGCGGCTTCTTGTCCGGGCGCGTCTCCACCGCACGGCTCAGCTGCGAGAGCGCGATCACCGGTACACCCAGCTCGCGCGCCAGGATCTTCAACCCGCGGCTCAGCTCACCCACCGCGGTCACGCGGCTGTCGTAGCGACTGTCGGTGCGCATCAGCTGCAGGTAGTCGATGATGATCAAGCCGAGGCCCCCCTCGCACTGGCTGTGCAGGCGCCGCGCCTTTGCGCGGATCTCCAGCATCCCCACGTCGCTCGAGTCATCCACCCACAGCGGCGCCGCCGCCAGGCGCTGGCTGGCCGAGAGGATCTTCGGCCAGCGCTGCTCCGCCACCCGGCCCTTGCGCAGCTCCTCGCCCTTGATCCGCGCCTGGGAGGCCACGAAGCGCTGGGCCAGCTCGGCCTCTGCCATCTCCAGCGAGAACAGCGCCACCGGCCGCTTGTGCTCGACCGCCGCGTTCTCCGCGATATTGCACACCAGCGCGCTCTTGCCCATCGCCGGGCGCGCCGCGATGATGATCAGGTTGCCCGGCTGAAAGCCGCCCGTGATCTCGTCGAGATCCTTGAAACCCGACGGCGTACCCGTCAGCGAGGTCCCTTCGATCGAGAGCCGGTGGAGCTTGTCGAGCTCCTCGTGCAGCACGTCCTCGATCGCGCGGAAATCCTGCTGGCGGTCGTCGCGCGCGACCTCCAACATCGCCTTCTCCGCCTGCTCCACCAGCTCCCGCGGTGGCGCCTCGTGGCCGAGCACGCTTGCCTGGATCTCGTACGTGCTCGTCAGCAGGCGCCGCAGCAGCGCGTTCTCGCGCACGATCTGCGCGTAGCGGCGCGCATGGCCCGCCGCTGGCACGACCCCGGTCAGCTCGTCGACCGCGGCCGGTCCCCCCGCCGCCTCAAGCTTGCCGAGCTGGCGCAGACGGTCGGCGACCGTCAGCACGTCCACCGGCTCGCTTTCGTTGTAGAGCGCGAGCATCGCGTCGTAGATCAGCCCGTGGCGCTCGCGATAGAAGTCCTCCGGTCGCAGGCCCTCCTCGATCACCAGCGTGTACAGCGAACGGTCCGAGAGCAGGATCGCGCCGAGCACCGACTGCTCGGCCTCGAGGTTGTGCGGCGGCGCGATCGCGCCGCCCGACCCGGGCGAGGAGCCATTGCCCGGGGTGCGCTGACCATTTGCGGGGGAGGCAGTGCTCATCGTCTTGGCGAGTCTAGATCGGGGGCTGGCCGGGGTCGCGGGCGCAAGCCGCTAAGTAGGAGGAAATCAGCTGCACGAACATATGTTCGCAATGGGAGCAGACGTACTCGGCCGGACCGCCGGACTCAGTCGATCAGCCGCCGGCCGAGCTGCGAGATCGCCAGGCGCCACATCGCGAGCGCGAACACCAGCAGGAAGCCCGCGTGGTACAGGTCGACCGCCCCCAGCTGTTCGAAGACCGCATCGCGCACCAGCTGCACGCAGTGGAACAGAGGGTTAAACTGCGCCACCGTGCGCACGCCCGGGGGCAGCGTCGACACCGGGAAGAAGGTCCCCGCCACCAGGAACAGCGGCGTCAGCACCGCGCTCGTCACGTAGTTGAAGTTGTCGATCGTCTGCGCCACCGCCGCGATCGCGACGCCGAAGGACGCGAAGCCGAAGCCCGTCAGGAAGCCGATCGCCGGCACCAGCAGCATCCCCCAGGACGGTTCCAGGCCAAACGCCATCGCCACCAGGATCGGGGCTATGCCATAGACCCCCGCGCGCAGCGAGATCCACAGCACCTCCGCCGTGATCAGCTCCTCGACGTCCACCGGCGCCGCCAGCATCGCGTCGTAGGTGCGCTGGAACTTCCAGCGCACGAACGTGTTGAACATCCCCGGGAACGCCGAGGAGAACAGCACCGCCGTCGCAACCACACCGGTGCCCACGTACTCGACGTAGTCGACGTGGTTCACTTTCGAGACCAGCGCGCCGATCCCCAGGCCGAACGCGAGCAGGTAGATCGTCGGCTGCACCACCGAGGAGAACGTCGTCGCCTTCCAGTAGCGCCCGAACAGCGTCACGTCGCGGCTCATCACGCCGGCGAGCGCCGCCGGTTCCAGGCGGCGCAGCGGGCGCTCGCGGGTCTCCCGCGCCGCGCTCATTCGATCTCCTGCCCCGTCAGCACCACGAATGCGTCCTCCAGGTTCGCCGGGCGCAGCACGCCCTCCGGGGCTTCGCCGTTAAGCGTCTCCGCGTGCAAGATCGCGATCGCCGGCCCGCTGCGACGACTCGCCCAGCCCTCGCGCCGCGCCAGCGCATCCACCTCCGCGAGCTCCGCCGGCGGTCCGTACACCTCGAGCACCCGCTCGCCCGCGTGCGCCCGCACCAACTCCGCCGGGGTGCCTTCCGCGACGATCCGTCCCTTCGACATCACCGCCACCATGTCCGCCAGGCGCTCCGCCTCCTCGATGTAGTGCGTCGACATCAGCACCGTCACGCCCTCCGAGCGCAGACGGTCGATCAGCGACCACAGCTCCTGGCGTACCTGCGGGTCCAGGCCCACCGTCGGCTCGTCCAGCAGCACCAGGCGCGGCTGGTGGATCAAGCCGCGCGCAACCAGCAACCGCCGCCGCATCCCACCCGAGAGCTCGACCACGCGCGTGTCCGCGCGTCCCTGCAGGTTCGCGATCTCCAGCGCCCGCTCCACCGCCGCCGCGCGCGCCGCGCGGGGGACGCGATACAGCCGCGCGAACACCGCCAGCACCTGGCGGCACGTCAACTCCACATCGAGGTTGTCCAGCTGTGGCACCACGCCCATCGCCATCCGCGCCCGCTTGGATTCGCTCGGCAGCGCATAGCCCAGGACCGCGATCTCGCCCTCATCCGCGAGCGCCTGCGCGGTGAGCATCCGCATCGTCGTCGACTTGCCCGCCCCGTTCGGTCCGAGCAGGCCAAAGCACACACCCGGCGCCACCTCCAGGTTCAGGCCGTCCACCGCCGTGATCGCGCCGAAGCGCTTGACGACGCCCCGCAGCGATATCGCGGGAAGCTCATCATCCATCGCGCTGCCCTCTCTGTCCGGACCGGCGCCACGCCGGTCCCACCGACCTACTTCTTGGCGACCACCATTGTCTTGACCGTCGCCGTCACGTCGTCGACGACGTCGACCACGACCATGTAGGTCCCGACATTCTTGATCGGTTCCGGCAGGTGCACATTGGCTTTGTCCAGCCGCAGGCCCCGCGCCTCGCGGATCGCGTCCGCGACATCCTGGGCGGTCACCGACCCGAAGAGTCGTCCGTCCGCGCCCGCCTGCTGGTGGATCGTCAGCACCGTCTTGTTCAGCAGGCCCGCGTTCTCCTCGGCCCGCTCGACATATTCGCGCTCGGCCCGCTCGGCGGCCTCCTGGCGCTGGCGCACCGCCTCGACCGCGCCGCGTGTCGCCGGCTGGGCGAGTTTGCGCGGGATCAGGTAGTTGCGCAGGTAGCCCTTGGAGACATCGACCACCTTGCCCTGCTCACCCAGCGTCTCGACGTCCTTGAGGAGGATTGCCTCGGGCATGCCTGGTTCCTATCGTCCCCGGTCGCGATCGCCGCGCTCGCGGCGCGGGCTGTCGTCGCGGCCACCCTCGTTCACGTACGGCAGCAGCGCCAACTCGCGGGCGCGCTTCACAGCGCGGGCGATCTGGCCCTGGTGACGGCGGCACGCGCCCGTGATCCGCCGCGAGCGGATCTTGCCCTTCTCGGAGATGAACTTGCGCAGCGAGACTACGTCCTTGTAGTCGACCTGCTCGATCTTGTCGCGACAGTGCTGGCAAGGCTTACGCCGACCGCCACTGGTCCCGGTCCGCTTCTCTCGCCGGCGGGTCGGCTTACTGCGACGTGCCTTTGCCACTGCTGTCTACCTCACTGTGATGGTGGTTCGTGCGGCTGCTTACTATAGAGGGCCCCGGCTCGCGGGCCTCCGGCCGACGACGTCACCCTCTTGGCGACTAGAACGGAATGTCCTCGTCGCCTCCTCCGGCGCCGACCGGCGCGGGCTGGTAATCCCGCTCATCGACCGGTACATCGCCTCCCTGAGAGGCCCCGTTACCCGCGAAGCCACCCCCACTGGAAGGTTCGTCGCGCGAGCCCAGGAACTGAACCGAGTCGGCAATGATATCGATCGCCTGACGCTTTGCGCCGTCCTGGGCCTCCCACTCGCGCCATTCCAGGCGACCGTCGATTGCAACCGGGCGGCCCTTGGCGAGGAAGCGGGCGACATTCTCGCCTTGCGCGCCCCAGACCTTCACGTTGAAGAAGTTGGGCTTGTCGTCCCAGTCTCCGGTCGCGTTGTTCTTGCGGCGCGTATTGCACGCAATGCGCAGCTCGCAGACCGAGGTGCCGCTCGGCAACGAGCGCAGCTCCGGGTCCTTGGTCAGGTTTCCGGTCAGCACTACCCGGTTGATGTTGGTGGCAGCCATGTCTCGCTGGTTTCCTTTCCGCTGTACTTTTCAGGACGCAGCACCCTCTCCGCGGTGGGATGCTCGTTCGTAGCCTTGGTTTGAGGCGGTCCCCGAGTCTAACCCCGGCTGCGGGCGCGACTTTCCTTCACGCACATCGACCCCGCTCGTTGCGAGGTTCCGCGTCTCGCAGCCAGCCTCTGGGGAGCGCCGCCTAGCTGGTGGGGCGGTCCGTGCCGACCCGCTCGCCCGCGCCGGCACGCCCGCGCGAGGAGGTACGAAAGATCTCGTCCCAGTACGGCGCGCTGATCCCAAAGCCGCGCGTGTCGTCCTGGAAGTGGTGGCGCATGTGGCGCTCCCGCAGCATCCGCCCCAGGCGGCCCTTCGGGGTGAAGTGGTGCAGGTAGTAGTGCATCAGGTCGTACACCAGGTAGCCCGCAAAGAAGCCGGCCCCCAGCCCCGGCGCGTAGCGCTCCCCGCAGATCAGATAGAGCACGCCGAACACGATCGCTCCCAGCGGAATGCTCACCGCCGGCGGCATCACCAGGCGCAGCGGGTCGTTGGGATGCTCGTGGTGGATGCCGTGGATGATCCAGTGCAGTCGCGCCCCGATCCCGGCCTGCGGCTCGAAGTGGAAGACGATCCGATGCAGCCAGTACTCGAATAGCGTCCACAGCGCGTAGCCTCCGAGCGCCAGGCCGAGCATGGCCGCGACGCTCACTTCCGCCAGGCTCCAGGCCGCCATCGCCATGATCACCGGCACGAACACGAGCACCGGCACCGCCGGGTGCACACGCGAGAAGAAGTCCAGCACCCGCGACTCGAACATCGGGGGCGATGCCCGCAGCACGTCGGTCCTGCTCACCTGCCCGCCGCTCCCGTTTGCAGTACTCACGATCCCGAGTCTATTACGCAGACGCCGACTCATAAGGCCCCGAGGTACGAGCGCGCGCGGACGCGGCGCGCTAGCTACAAGTGCCGCCCTCGCCGCATCGCGGCGAGGGGCGATCAGGCCGTCTCGGCGACGGGCTCGGGCTCGGCGTCGAACTCGGCGGGCCTGCTCGCCGGCGCCGCCGAGGACATGTCCGGAGCCGCCGGGGTGCCCGGCTCGAGCTTCACGATCCGGAAGCGCACCACACCATCCGCGATCCGCAGCGAACGGTCCAGGCCACTCAGCAGCTCCGGCGCGCCGGCGTGGAACTGCAGTAGGTGGTACTCCGCCGTCGTTTTGTGGTCGATCGGGTACGTCAACGCGCGATCGCCCCACACGTCGTGCCGCAGCAGCTCGCCCTGCGCCGAGATTGCCGCGCTCGTATCGGCGAGGATCTTCTCGCGCACACTCGCCTCAGCCTCGGTATCGAGCATCACCACGAGATCGTATGTAGGTGCGGGCAGCGTCATCGGCAGGCGCGCCTTTGGCACGCGGCGGCGGATGATAACAGCGCGCGTCGCTCGGTAGGCGCGCCCGCGCGCCACCGCGCCAACGACCCGGGACCCCTCAAGGGGTCCAATCCCAAACTACGCCCGTGGTTTGGCTCACGTGTTCTTCGCGCGGATGTCCGCCAACTGCTCGTCCACCCAGTCCCCGGGATCGCGCGAGGTGACGATCTGCACCAGTCCCTCCGCCCGCCGGCGCCGCTCGGCCGGCTCCATCGCCAGCGCCGCGTAGATCGAGTCCGCGAGCTCCTGGATATCGAACGGGTTGACCGACAGCGCGAACTCCCCGAGCTCCTCGTGCGCGCCGGTGTTCTCCGAGAGGATCGAGACGCCCTCGCGCTCGTTGACGATCGGGCCCTCCTTCGCGACCAGGTTCATCCCGTCGAACATCGCGTTGACCAGCAGCACGTCGTAGTGCTTGTAGGCCGCCATCGCCTCCTCGAGGTCGTCGCGCAGCTTCAGCTGGATCGGCATCCAGTCCGGCGTCCCATGGCGGTGGTTGACGACCGCCACCAGCGCCTCGATGCGCTCCAGGTACTCCGCGTACTGCGGCACGTCCGTCCGCGAGGGCATCAGCTGCGCCATGAACGTCACGCGCTCGGAAAACTCGGGGTGCTGCTCCAGGAACAGGTCGAATGCCGAGAAACCGCGCAGTACGTTCTTGGAGAGGTCCGCGCGATCGACGCGCAGGATCAGGAAGTCCCGACGCCGCGCCAGCAGCTGGCGCTCGAACTCGCCGACCCGCTCGCCCTGCGCGATGCGCCTGGTCGCACGGTGGTCGATCGGCAGCGGATACGCCCGCACCCACACCTCGCGCTCGCCGAAATACACCACGCCGCGCTCGAAATCGACCTCCAGGTCCATCAGGTCGCGGCAGCACTGCAGGAAGTTGCGCCGGTAGGAGCGCGTGTGGAAGCCGATGATGTCGTTCGCCAGCAGGCCCGTGAAGATCTCCTCGCGGATCCGCGAGGGTAAGACCCGCCAGGCGTCCGACTGCGTCCAGGGAATGTGGATGAAGTGGTGCAGGAACGCATCCGGGCGCGCCCTGCGCACCAGGTCCGGAAGCGTGTACAGGTGGTAGTCGTGGACCATCACCACCGGCTCCTCGCTGCCGTCCAGCTCCTCCACCACCGCGCGCGCCAGGTCCTCGTTGACGACGTTGTACCCGAACTCGAACGCCTCGATCTCGGGGCGGCGGATGTCCGGGGCGTTGGAGAGATCCCACAGGTAGTGCTGGATGAACCACAGCATCGGGTTCGCGAACACGTTGTAGAAGCGGTCATACGCCTCCGGGTCGCTGGCCACCAGGCGTACCTGGTACTCGCCGCCCGCCGGTGAACGCACCGGGAATGCGCGCCCCCCGTGCTCGCGCGAGACCTCCGCGTCCTGCTCGCTCATCGCCGAGGCGATCCACACCGCCTCGCGGTGCGACGCCAGGCCCGTCAGCGCCGTCACCAGGCCGCCCGAGCCGCGCTGGACCTCGCCGCCGGGACCGAAGGTCACCGGACCCCGGTTGGACACCAGCACCAGCGGAGCCCGCAGTGCCGGTGCCTCGCTCACGATTCTCTGAGCTCGTTGAAGATCTTCAGGTAGTCGCGCAGGTAGCGCGGCGTCAGGAAGTGCGTGCGCACGTGCTCCTTGCCGCGCCGACCCAGCGACTTGCCCAGGCCCGGGTCCGCGAGAATCTCCAGGGTCCGCTCCGCGCACTGCTCCGCGCTATCCACCAGGTAGCCCGTGACGCCGTCCTCGATCTGCAGCGGTATCCCGCCGACGTTGCCCCCGATGAACGGCCGCGCCTTCCAGATCGCCTCCGAGACCGTCAGGCCAAAGCCCTCGCGTGTCGACTTCTGGATCAGCACGTCCGCGTGCGACTGGAAGGCGTTGACCTCGATCGCCCCCACGTTGTTGAAGTTGTTGAGGATGTGCACGTCCGGGTCGCCGTCCGCGTGCGCGATCGTCGCGTTGAAGAAGTCCCAGCCCTCCGGGTCATCGCTCGCCATCGAGCCCACCAAGGCCAGCTGCATCGCGGGCACCCGCTCCTTGACGATGCGGTAGGAGTCGATCACCCCCAAGGGGTCCTTCCAGGGATCGAAGCGCGAGACCTGGCACATCAGCGGCCGGTCCACGTCGATCCCGAACTGCCCACACACATACGCCCCATCTTCAGGTGAAAGCGCCATGTTCTTGGGCGTCAACGGGTCGATCGCCGGTGGCACCACGTTGACTTTGCCGTTCATCCCCGGCGGCACGTAGTCGGCCATGTGGAACAGCGACTGCGGATAGTCTTCGATGTACGGCAGCAGCTGCGCGATCGTCTCCGGGTTGGGCGTCGAGAGGTCGATGTGGCAGCGCCACACCCAGCCCCGCGCCTTCTCCGGCACCAGCTTGTGCAGCGCCGCCGGCTGCGGGTCGTGCACCAGGCACACGTCCCAATCGCCCGAGAGCTCACGCGCGTTCATCTCGTTGTAGCGCCGCCAGGTCTCCCACTGCTCCTCGTCGAGATCCTGCGGCGCGCCCTGCAGCGCGTTGTGCATCAGCTTCGTCGCGTTGAAGAATTCCTCGCGCCCGTAGATCACCTGCCACTCGCACTCCAGGCCCACGTCGCGCATCAGCGGCACCAGCGTGTACAGGATCTCCGACACCCCGCCCCCGAAAGCCGTCGCCGAGATATGCGCCACGCGACTGCCCTTCAGCGGCTCCGCCAGCTCGCGGATTTCATCAATCAGATCCCGCCCGCAGATATGCGTGTAGTCCGAGAGGGTCTTGCTGGCGACGGAGACGGGCTGGAGCACGCGCGCACGATAGCGGAGGCCGCCGTCGGGAGGGTGCGTGTGTTCCGCTGGGGAGGGTGCGTATGTTCCGTTGCAGGCCCCGCCGCGCGCGTATGTGCGTGCGCGCCCGCGCGCGGCGGAGTGCTCGACGAGCAAGTTCATCTACCCCGACTAGCTCACCTGACGAGCAGCCCCCCTACCGCGGCAGCGTCAGCGTGAAAACCGTCCGCCCCGGGGTCGACTCGAGCGTCAGCTGCCCGCCCATGCGCTCCGCGAGCTCGTGCGCGATGGCGAGCCCCAGGCCCGAGCCCTGGCCCTCATCGGAGGTGTAAAAGGGCTCGAACACGCGCTCCCGCGCCGCCGTCGCGATGCCCGGCCCGAAGTCACGCACCGCCAGGCGCGTAGTGCGCTCCGCCGGGGCCACCGACACCACGATTCCCGTTCCCGACGGCGTGTGCGCGATCGCGTTGTCGATCAGGATGCGCAAGATTTGCGCCACCCGTTCGGGGTCGCACAGCGCCGGTGCCGGCTCGTGCGCCAGACGCTGGCGCAGCTCGGAGCCGTGCTGGTTCAGGGCGGGAATGAACTCGGTGCTCACCATCTGCACGATCTCCGCCAGGTCGACCCGCTCGGAGCGCAGCTCCAGCGCCCCCGCCTCCAAGCGCGAGAGGTCGAGCAGCCCCGTCGCCAGCTGCCCCAGCCGCTCCACCTGGGTGCGGACCTGTCCGAGGAATTGCCGCCGCGTCGGCTCGTCGAGGTCTTCGTCCTGGATCAACTCCAGGAAGCCCCCGATCGAGAAGATCGGGGTGCGCAGCTCATGCGAAGCCGTCGCGATGAAGCGTTCGCGTGCGCTGTCCAACTCCGCGAGCTGCCGCTGCATCGAGTCCAGGGCCCGCGCCAGCTGCCCCAGCTCGTCATCGGAGTCCACCGCGAAGCGCGCGCTGAAGTCGCCCTCCGCGACCCGCCACGCCGCCTCCTCCAGGCGTCCCACGCGCAGGCTGATCGCCCGCGCCAGCAGGTAGCCCGCCAGCAGCGACAGCGCGAGCGCCAGCGCGCCCGCGATCAGCATCCGTTCGCGGATCGCCGCGACGCTGCGCTCGACGTCGCTGAGCGTCCCCGAGAAAACCGCGACCCCCACCACCGCTCCGTGGTCGAACAGCGGCTTGGCCGCCTCCCCCACCGGCCCATCCCCGCTCGTCTCCGTGGCCGTCAGCAGTTTGCGCTCCCGCACCACGCGCGCCGCGATCGGGAAGCTGAGGTTGCCGACGCGCTCGCCCGGAGACTCCGCCGAGGAGTCATCGATGTAGAAAGTCACCAGGTCCGCCGCGCTACGCCGCACGCCGAGCAGCGTCACGCGGTCGTTGGAGACCTGCGCCGCGTGATGCACCGCGGAGGCCATCTCGTGGCGCCCGTCGTTGTCGGCGATCGCGCCCTGTAGCCGGTGCGAGTAGGCCTGCGCCGTGATCCCCAGCGCCCGCAGCTTCTGCGCCCGCAGGCCCGTGCCGAGCGTCGGGGTCACATAGACATAGACCACCGCCAGCGCCACGAACGTGATCGCGAAGAACAGCAGCGCCAGGCGGTACTTGATCGACCGCAGGCCGCGCGGGGCGCGGGGTGCGCGCGTCATTGCTCGTCGTCACGGAAGCGGTAGCCCACGCCGCGCACCGTAAACAGATACTCCGGCTCCTTTGGGTCGCGCTCCACCTTCTCCCGCAGGTGGCGGATGTGCACGTCGATCGTGCGCGGGTCGCGGTAGGCCGAGTCCCCCCAGATCCGCGCCAGCAGCACATCGCGCGTGAACACCCGGCCCGGGCTCAGCGCCAGCGCGCTGAGGATCTCGAACTCGACGAACGTCGTCTGCACATGCTCGCCGCGCACCCGCACCGAGCGCTTGGCGAAGTCGACCGCGAGCTCCCCGACCTGCAGCGGCTGCTCCTCGGCCTGCTCCGCCTGCGCTGCGCCGCCGGCCGGCGCACCCATCCCGGCGCGCCGCAGCGCCGCTTTCACGCGGCTGCGGAACTCGCGCATCGAAAACGGCTTGGTGATGTAGTCGTCAGCGCCCAACTCCAGGCCCAGGACCTTGTCGATCTCCTCCGCCTTCGCCGTCAGCATGATGATCGGCACCGAGCTCTGCGCGCGCAAGCGCCGGCAGACCTCCAGGCCGTCGAGCTTGGGCATCATCACGTCCAGCACCACCAGGTCGAAGCGGCCCTCCGCAAAGCGACTCAGCGCCTCGCCCCCGTCGGATGCCTGCACGACCTCATAGCCGTCCTTGCGCAACGGGTAAGAGAGCAGCGTCAGGATCGCCCGCTCGTCGTCCACCAGCAGTATGCGCGAGGCGCGTTGAACCATGTGCCGTAGCGATTATGGTCTCTCCGAGCGTGCTAAACGGACGGATCTATCGCGCCGCCTTCCTACCCCTGCTGTTCGCGCTTGCGATTGCAGGGTTCTCGCTGTCCGACCGGCCGGCGCCACTCAGCTCCAATCTCGCGCCCGACGCCTTCGATGGCGCGCGTGCGTTTGCCGAACTCCAGCGCCTCGCCGCGCAGTTTCCCGACCGCCACCCCGGCAGCCCCGGCGATCAGCAGTTGGCCAGTGCCATCGTCGGCGAGCTACGCGGGCTGGGGAGCACCGCCGGAGGCGGTTTCTCGGTGCAGAGCAGCACGCTGCAAGCGCAGACGATCGAAGGGCGGCGCACGCTGCGCACGATCGTCGCCCGGCGTCCCGGCACCACCGGGGAGCCCTCGATCGCGATCATCGCCCACCGCGACGCCGCCTCCGTGCCCGCCCGCGACGAACTCTCCGCGACGGCCGTACTGCTCGAGCTCGCGCGTGTCTTCGCGGTCAGCCAGACCCGGCGCACGATCGTGCTCGTCTCCACCAGCGGCGGCTCCGGCGGCAACGCCGGCGCAAGCGACTTCGCCGCCCACGCCGCCGCCTGGGCCGGTGGCCCCATCGATGCCGCGATCGTGCTCGGCGATCTCGCCGGGCCCTCCGCCCGCACGCCCTACCTGGCCACCTTCTCCGCGGCCCCCAGTGCCGCCCCCCAGCTGCTGGGGCGTACCGTCTCCGCCGCGATCGGCCAGCAGGCCGGGGTCGCCGTCCGCACCCCGACGCTGCTCGATCGCCTAGCGCAGCTCAGCTTCCCGCTCCCCGCAGGCGAACAGGCTCCGCTGGGCGCGCGCGGCCTGCCCGCCGTGATGGTGCAGGCCGGCGGGGAACTGCCGCCGCCAAGCGACGCGCTGGGCAACCCCGCGCGCCTGGAAGGGCTCGGGCGCGCCGTGCTCTCCGCGGTCTACGCGCTCGATGCGGGACCCGAAATCGCAGCCTCATCCGGTGGCCTGGAAACAGCGCTGCCGATCCGGCGCAAGCTGCTGCCCGAGTGGGCCGTCCGCCTGCTCGTCGGCACGCTGCTCCTGCCTCCGCTGCTCGCCGCCGGCGACGGCCTCGCCCGCCTGCGCCGCCGCCGGCGGCTGACGCGCGAGGCGCCGCTCTCGCGCTCCCTACTGTGGGTCGCCTCCTGCGGGCTGCCCTTCCTAGTGGGCGCGCTGTTCGCGATCGCGCTCGGTGCGCTCGGCGTGTTCGCGGCCCCGCGCCCGCCGCTCGCGCCCGCCGCACTCGCCCGCGACGGCTCCGCTCCGGAGGCAGTGCTGGCGACCCTGCTCGTGCTGGCCCTCGCCTGGCTGGCGTGGCCCGTGGCGCTGCGCCGGCTCGCGCTGCCCACGCGCCCGGCCGGCGACACCGACGCCCTGGCGCTCGTACTCGTCCTCGGCGCACTCGCCGTGCTCGTCTGGGCGCTCGATCCCTTCACCGCACTGCTGCTCGTCCCCGCCCTGCACCTCTGGCTCGTGCTCGCTACCCCCGAGCGACTGACCCGCCGCGCCACACGCGCCGCCCCGTGGCCGCTGCTGCTCGTCGTGCTCGGTGCCGCCCCGCTCGCGCTGCTCATCGCCTTCTACGCACAGCGGCTCGGTCTCGGATTGGGGGGCGTCGCGCGCACCGCCCTGCTGCTGTTCGCCGGAGGGCGCATCGGGGTCGCCGGCGCCGTGCTCTGGAGCCTCGCCGGGGGTTGTCTTGCCGCCGCGCTGCTGCTCGCGCTTGCGCCCCCCCGCGAGCAACCCCCCAGCTCCCTCGGCCCCGACGGTGGCGGAGTCGAGTACGAGTCGGCCCCGATCCGCGGGCCGGTGTCCTACGCTGGTCCGGGGTCGCTGGGTGGGACCGAGTCCGCTCTGCGCCGCTGAACCCGCTCTCCGGCCGCTGCCCGGGATTGATTGTGTCCGACATGCTCTTCACCACCAGACCTCCAGGCGTCGGCGCAGCGCGTGGTGGTCGGCGCCGTGGCGGTCGCGCGCTGCGCGCGCTCTCGACACTGCTGATCGTCCTGGGCGCGCTCGCGCTGATCGACGCCGCCGTGACGCTCGTGTGGCAGGAGCCGCTCTCCGCGCTGTACGCGAAATTCGAACAGGATCACCTCAAGAGCGCGCTGCGCGGAATCGAACGTGCCCAGCCCGACGCCGCCGAGCGCGCGCAACTGATGCGACTCTCCGAGGAGCGCCGCATCGCCTTCCTGGCGCGCCGGCTGCAGCGCCACGCAGAACCCGGCACGCCCGTTGGCAGTATTCGCATCCCGCGGATCGACGCGGACTTCGTCGTGATCGACGGCACCGGCACCTCCGAACTGGAGAAAGGGCCCGGCGTCTACCCCGAAACACGCTTCCCCGGGCTCGGCAGCACAACCGCGATCGCCGGTCACCGCACCACCTGGCTCGCACCCTTCCGCCGCATCAACGAACTGCGCCGCGGCGACCACATCCAGCTGGACATGCCCTACGCGCACTTCCTCTACACCGTCACCGGCCAGCGCGTCGTCGAACCCTCCGACGTTCGCGCCGCCACGACCCAAGTCGGCTACAGCCGCCTCGTGCTCTCCGCCTGCACCCCGCTGTTCAGCGCCGCCAAACGCATCCTGATCTACGCCCGCCTGGCCTCGGCCGTGCCGGTCGGCGCCGCGCTGCGCACCTAGCGCCCGCCCGCCTCACCAGTCGTGCTCAAAGCCCTCCAGCGCGCGCGCCTGGCCACCCTCCAGCAGGACCACGCCGGGGGGGCTGTCCGGTCCGCTTGACAGCACGCGCCCGATCCACGTGACCTCCACGCCCCCGACCGCGCCGACCGCGCGCTCCGCAGCAGCCCGATCGGACGCTGCCAGGCAGAAGCACAGCTCGTACTCTTCGCCACTCTGCGCCGCCAGTTGCCACGGCGCCAGCTCGAGCTCGGCAGCGGTCTCGGCCACCCCTCGCTCGAGTGGTAGCGCGGCGAGGTCGATCTCCAGGCACACGCCGCTCGCGCGCCCCACGTGGCCGGCATCGGTCGCCAGGCCGTCGGAGAGATCGATCATCGCGTGCGCGCCC
Organism: Solirubrobacteraceae bacterium; assembly: GCA_036501715.1. GTDB lineage: Bacteria > Actinomycetota > Thermoleophilia > Solirubrobacterales > Solirubrobacteraceae > Palsa-744. Next base: position 161,750 of record DASXZV010000041.1, read on the forward strand.
GCCCGCGCCAGCGCACGCCCCTCCCGCAGCCGCGGAGTCGGTCGCAGCACGCGCGCGATCGCCGCGTCCGAGTTTGCGCCGCGCCGCGCGCGTCCCTCGAGGATCGCCAGGCCCGCGCCGGCACCGCCGAGGCGGCCACTCACGCCGACGACGTCTCCGACTCGAGCGCCGTCGCGACCGACCAGCTGCCGCTCGCTCTCGGCCCAGCCGACCGCGGTGAACGAGACCATCAAGGCCGGCGCCGCCACCACGTCGCCGCCCGCGATCGTCGTTCCGTGCTCGCCCGCGAGCTCGCGGGCGCCATCCAGGAGCGCCAGCGCCTGCGCCTCGCTAAAGCCCGGCGGCAGGCCCAGCACCAGGTACGCCTCCCCCGGATCGGCGCCCATCGCCGCGAGGTCCGAGAGCGCGCCCGCGAGTGCCCGCGCGCCGACCTGAGCCGGGGTGGCCCAGCCCTCGCGCAGACGGAAGTGCACTCCCTCGACCATCGCATCGACCGACGTCACGCACAGCGGCCGCGCGCGCACCACCGCCGCGTCGTCGCCGACACCGCGCAGCAGGCGGCCGCCGTCGGCCGCAGATGGGTGGGCCGGTCGCAGTGCCCGCCCGATGGCCTCGATCAGGGAGCGCTCAGCGATGCCTGTAGACGATTCGCGCGCGGTCCAAATCGTAAGGGGAGAGCTCGCAGCGCACGCGATCCCCCGGGAGGATGCGGATCCTGAAACGGCGCATCTTGCCCGCCACGTGCCCGAGCACGACGTGATCGTTATCGAGCTTCACCCGGAACATCGCGTTGGGCAGCGCCTCGATCACCTCGCCCTCGAATTCAACCTTGTCTTCCTTTGCCACGAGTCTGCATCCCATCTGGCGCTTCGCACCTTGGTGCGCGCTGCCGTTCGTCTCGGATTTCCAGATTCAAACTACCAGCGTGCGGGTCTCGAGGGGCGATCGTAGCCCCGGAGCGCTCCTCCTGGAGTCGGGTGCGACCCCGGGAGGACTACTGCCCGGGTGCGGCGCCACCGGTCGTTCCATCGCCGCCGCCCCCTCCTCCTCCAGGCGGCGCGGGTGTGGCCGGTTCGCTCGGTTCGCTCGGTGTGCGGGCTTCCGGCGCGGGGGGCCCGGTCCCGGTGGCGCCCCCGCCGCCCGTGCCGCCGGCGCCCTGTTC
>DASXZV010000042.1:0-257106 GCA_036501715.1 Solirubrobacteraceae bacterium
CAAGCAGCCCAACATAGGCGGCGAACATCGCGTCCAACAACCCCGCCGGGAACAACTCCTCCACCGCGTCCCAGTTGAACAACAAGCCACCCTCAAACTCCAACACCTGATGATCCAGCCACACCTGCGGCGTCTGCGAAATCATCCAGCCTGGGGTGCCGAGAGTATCCCGGACGTCGGAGTGGAAAAGATCGCCCATTCCAAGGGCGCTGGTGAGCACGACCGGGGCGTTGACGGGCTGGCCGTTGCGGGTGCGTGTCAAATCACGCAGCACGTCGATTCCCGAGTATTCGCTGTTGGAGGCGTCGGCGTGGAAGCGTGACTGTAGGCGCTTTGCGCGCTCGGCGAACGACAGTGTCGTGGAGGCGTCGACCTCCAGTAGGATCAGGTTCGTGAAGTCGGCGACGAGATTCTGAGTGTCAGGGTGCAGTGCTTCACGATCAAAGAGCGGAACATTCAGCAGGAACCTCGGATCGCTGCTCCAGGCCGCCAGTATCTCGGCAAAGGCGGCTGCCAAAGCCATCGAAAGTGTCAATCCATGTTCACGGGCGCGCTCGGTGAGGGATTGCCAGTCGGCCGGGGTGAGCCTGTGCGCGCGTCGTACTACTTGGGGGACGCCGATGTGCTCTGGCTCTACCGCAAGCGGCAATCCGGGGGCGCCGGGCAGCTCGTCGAGACGGTCTTGCCAGTAGCTCCTTGCGCGCTTGCGGCCCGCCGCGCGTCGCGCGTCCTGTTCGGCGAGGTAGCGGGCGAAGCTATGGCTGAGGGAGGGCAACTCGTCATGCGGGTTTCGGTAGATCCTGGCGAGGTCTCTGTAGAGGATCTGGATACTGAGCACGTCGGCTACGAGCAGGTCGACATTGACGTGCAGCCGGGTGGCGCCCTCGGGCAGAAGTGATAGCTGCACATCGAAGACCTCACCATCCTCGACGGCGAGACGACGATGCGAAAGTGCTTGGCGGGTCTCTCCCAGCTTCGCATCGACTTCACTCTCGGGTAGATCCCGAAGATCGTGCACCGCCAGTGCTGACCATATGCCTTTCGCTCCGATCTGTTGGCGACCGTCGTTTAGGAAGCAGGCTCGCAGCATTTCGTGACGTGCGAACAGGGCGCGCACCGCTGACTCAAGTCGCTGCGGCTCTATCCCACTGCCGTCGATCTCGGCATAGAAGTGGCAGCCCACACCGCCGAGAGTCTGCTCGTTGCCACGGCCTATCCAGTACGCATGTTGCATCGGCGTGAGCGGGAATGGCGCCGAGTGGTCGACTTCTCCCACAGGCTGATGGACACCTGCGCCGTCACCGTTGGCGCGCGTGGTGGACAGCAGCATCCACCAGTCCGCGATCGTTGGTTTTTCCATCAACTCGCCGAACTTCAGGTCGATGCCGGCTGCCTGCCAGTCGTTGACGAGCCCCATAACCCCGATGGAGTCCAGCCCCACCGCTATCAGATCCTCTCGGTCGTCAATACCGTTCTCGCCGGTTTGCAAGAGGTTCGCAACGGCGGTACGGAGAGCATCCTTTGTGAGCGGAATAAGCGCAGAGGACACATGGGAGAGGCCGGTGGAACCGGCTGATGGCCATATCGGCGGCGGGTCGCCCAAGCCGATCCCGCCGCCGCGGACGGTCATTCGATCGAGATGAAGAACCGTTATCTCGCCGCGGCGATAGGAGCGCCTGGTCGCGTGCCTGTCGAGTGCGCCGTCCTCAAGATGAGGTAGAGCACCAACGGGGACCAGCGCCACGTCCGCAGCGAACCCGTGCGCTTGCGCGATTGCGGCGCGCGCCCGGCACGCGATGTCTGGGAGTGCACGGTCGCCCGGCGTGCCGGCCTCCACGAGCAGCAGGATTGTGTCTTCGTGGTAGAGCTGGAGAGCGCACAGCGAGGTGTTGCGAAGGCCATCGACGTGGCGTACCGTCGCCTCGATCGTCGAGGGGCGGTGGATTCGCCCGTGCGAGACTAGGGCGTTCGCCGTGGCTTCCCTGTCAAACGAAGACGTCGGTGAGGGATCGGTCGGCGCATCGGCTGTTTTGTCGCCCATCCCATACCTCCGGTTGGCTTGCTGGGGTCCCTGTCGGCGGGTAGAGAACCGCAACGGGGCTGCTCCGATTCGTAGCACTGCGAGCAAGGCGCTTCCACTTCAGCCTCCGGCTGGGGGCAGCTCCAGAGAACGCCTCGGTGTTTTTGACACGCACGCCCTGGTTTGGTGCCGTCTCAAGGCGTGCCCGTCGATCCCACTCGCCTCGCTCTGGTCAGTTGAACGTCGCCGCTCAGCTTGCTGACCTGTCCGACCGCAACGGCTGGAGTGACCGGCCGGCGTTCCATACCGGGGAGCGCAGCTACAGCCACGGCGAAGTCCATGATCTCGCCGCCCGAGCGGCCTCTGTGCTCGGCGATCGAGGCGTGACGCTCGGGGAGCGTGTCCTGATCGCGCTGCCGGACGGGATCGGGTGGGTGGCGATCTTTCTTGCCTGTGCGCGAATCGGGGCGGTGGCGGTGCCGGTGAACCCGTTGCTCACGGCCGACGACCACTCGTTCATGGTGCAAGACACTCAGGCGCGGCTCGTCGTGAGCGGCGTGGAGCTCGCGGAGCGGTTCTCCGGTGTTCGCTGGCTGGACGTTGACGAGCTGCTTGACCATGCTGCTGGCGCCGTGCCAGCGGCGGCGCATCCAATGGAGGGAACAGCCGCGCTCTACGCCCAATACACCTCCGGCACGACCGGCCGACCAAAGGCGGCGGTGCACACTCACGCTCACCCGCTCGCTTATTACCGGGCTGTTGGCGTAGCGACGCTTGGCATCTCGCCTGACGATGTCGCGCTGTCGATCTCCAAGCTCTATTTTGCTTACGGCTTCGGTAACGCCCTTGTATTCCCGTTGTTCTCTGGCTCGGCTGCTGTCCTGATTGAAGGTCGACCGACACCGCCGACCGTTCAGGAGGCTGTGGCTCGTCACGGTGTAAGCGTCATCTACGGCGTGCCGTCGGCATACGCAAACTTGGTTGCCGAAGCGGACCCTTCCATGTTCCGGTCAGTACGTGCCGCCGTGTCAGCGGGCGAGGCGCTCCGCGTCACGCTCGCCGAGCAGACTGCGCGTCTGCTCGGCGCCCCAGTTCTTGAGCAGCTTGGCTCTACAGAGGCGGGGCACGCATTCTGCGCCAACGCGGTCGACGCCAACATACTCGGCACGGTCGGGCGACCCACAGATGGATACCGCCTGCAGTTGCGAGACGTCGAAGGCAACCCGGTCGGTGACGAGGTTCAAGGAGAGCTTTGGGTGAGTGGGCCGTCGCTGCTGCTTGAGTATCTGAACCTGCCGGCCGAGACGCGGGAAGTGCTGGTGGATGGCTGGCTGCGGACCTATGACCTTGCCGTTCGCCACCGTGACGGGAGCTATTCCCACGTGGGCCGTGTAGACGACATGGAAATGGTTGGGGGAATCACCGTCTCGCCGATCGAGGTCGAGTCTCTACTGGGAAATCACCCTGACGTCATGGACGTTGCGGTGGCTGCGGTCGCAAACGGCCGCGGAGCGACCGAGCTGCGCGCGTTCGTGGTGGCAGTCGAACCAGGTCAGGATCATCGGCCGCTTCGATCTGAGTTGGAACAGCTAGCCCGTAGCCAGCTCGCGCCGTACAAGGTGCCGCGTGACATCCAGTTCGTGGAGACGCTGCCGCGAACCCCAACCGGCAAGCTGCGCCGCTTCCTACTACGGGAGGGGCGCTGGTGAAAGACACGGTAACTGCCGCGCCCCCACCCATCGCCGAGGTGGCGACCGCGGCCCGCTTCGTCTGGTGCGCTGGACAGCTAGTGCCCGACAGCACAGTGCGTCAGCCTCTGATCGCGGACTCCTGGCTAATGGATAACGGGCGAGTGCGTGGGCTTGCAATGCACGAGCGGCGTTTCAGCGAAGCATGCACACGGCTGCTCCCGGACTTCGACAGAAGCACCGTCCGAGCGTTCCTCAGCGCCGTCCGACTCAAGCTTCCGCGTGCCGGTTGCTGGTTCCCGCGGATCGAAGCGCAGAGGGGGCAGCTGGCCGTGTGGCTACGTCCAGCGCCGGCACGAACTGAGTACGCGACCCTGTGGATCGCGCCTGACAGTGACCCTCGATCGAGCCCGCAGATCAAGGGCCCAGACCTTGCGATCCTCGGCGAGCTGCGGGAACGAGCACAGAGGCAGGGCGCAGACGACGCGCTGCTGTGCGCGGCGGACGGCAGCGTCCTCGAGGCCGCTCACTCGTCGTTGGTCTGGTGGCGCAAAGACGTTCTTTGCCTCCCAACCGCGGAGAGCTCGATATTGCCGTCGGTAACGCGACGGCTGTTGCTCGAACTCGTGCAACACCGTGGCGGCGCTGTCATCCGTGAGCGCATGCGTCCGGTGGAGCTCGCAGCGGTCGAGACATGGACATTGAACGCGCTCCACGGCATTCGCCCGGTCTCCAACTGGCTGGGATTGGACGGAGCCGGCGAGGCAGACCCGCCAGTTAGGTCCCGCTTTCGGGAGTGGGCCACGGCTCTGGATGAGTTGATGACTCCCGTAGACCACATCCCTGCCGAGTAGTCGTGATGCGAACGCTGCTAATCGACAACTACGACTCCTACACGTTCAACCTCTACCAGCTGCTCGCTCAGGTATATGGCATCGCGCCGAAGGTACTCACCAACGATGCCCCTGAGTGGGCGGATTTGGACTTCGATGCGTTCGACGCGATTGTCATCTCGCCGGGTCCAGGGTCGCCGCATGTGGCTCGCGATATCGGTGTTTGCCTGGACATCGTCCGCACGACAGCCCTTCCGCTACTAGGCGTGTGCCTTGGGCATCAAGCAATCGCGTGCGCCGGCGGAGGCTCGGTTGTACGCGCCCCGGCGCCACGCCACGGATATCTTGAGCGAATAACGCACATCGGTGAGGACCTGTTCGACGGGGTTCCCCAGGGCTTCACTGGTGTGCGCTACCACTCGCTCGCTGTCGCAACGCCGCTGCCGCCAGCATTGGAAGCGACGGCATGGGCGCAGGACGGAGCGATCATGGCCCTCCGTCACACGGAGCGGCCGCTACGCGGCGTGCAGTTTCATCCCGAGTCGATCGCAACCGAATACGGGGCGCAGCTGCTTGAGAACTTTCGAGCGCAATGCGCGGGAGACAGCGGTGGTTGAGGGCCGCGGGAAGTGGTCGTTGCGGTTCTGCCGCATCGACCACGAGGTGAGTACCGGAGGGCTGCTCAGGGAGCTGTTCGCCGCATCCGGTGACGCTTTCTGGCTCGACAGCAGTCTCGTTGATGAGGGGCTTTCCCGGTTCTCGTTCCTCGGTGACGGCGGTGGTCCTTATGGGGAGACACTGACCTATAACGTTGCGACGGGCACGGTCGAGGTTCGTAAAGGATCGGAGCCGGCCACACTGATTACCGGGTCGATCTTCGACGCGCTCCAGGAGCGCCTGGCCGCCCGTGCGCTCGCACCCGATCCGCAGATGCCGTTCGATCTCACGTGCGGGTACGTCGGCTATCTCGGCTACGAGTGCAAGGCCGACTGTGGTTCACCGAATCGGCACGTATCCCCGACCCCTGACGCTATTTGGATAGCGGCCACACGAATCGCCGTTGTCGATCACCTGCAGAAGAACACCTGGCTTTTGGCGTTGTGCGGGTCTGACCGTGACGGGGTGAAGGCGGCCGAGCGGTGGCTGGCCGACGCGCAGGCGCGGGTACGGTCGCTGCCGACGCACCAGCAGCCCGCCAACGGCAGAATCAGCGAGAAGGTGGAGTTTGACCCGGAGCCGTGGCTGGTGCGGCCACGTGGCACCTATATCGCCGACATCGAGCGATGCAGAGAGCAACTGTGCGCCGGGGAGAGCTACGAGATTTGCCTGACGAACACGATCGAGCTCGCGTTCAACGAAGATCCGCTGGAGCTGTATCTCAGGCAACGGCAGACGAATCCCGCCCCGTATGCTGCCTATCTGCGCCTCGGAGGACTCGACGTTCTCTGCTCTTCACCGGAGCGGTTTCTAAAGGTGACACAGGACCGGATGGTGGAGTCCAAGCCGATCAAGGGCACAGCGCCGCGACACGCCGACCCGATCGCTGACGTAGCAGCGCGAGACGAACTCGCGAGCAGCACCAAGAACCAGGCAGAGAACCTGATGATCGTCGATCTACTCCGCAATGACCTTGGGCGCGTGTGCGAGGTCGGTACGGTGTCGGTGCCCCGCTTGATGGCGGTGGAGTCATACGCGACGGTGCACCAGCTCGTGTCTACCGTGCGAGGCAGACTCCGGGAGGACACGAGCCCCGTGGCAGCTGTACGCGCCTGCTTCCCAGGAGGGTCGATGACAGGGGCACCCAAGCTGCGGACGATGGAGATAATCGACGCTATCGAGACTCGAGCGCGAGGCATCTACTCGGGTGTCATCGGGTACTTCGGCTTGAGTGGCGCCGCCGATCTGAACATCGTCATTCGGACCATCGTGCTGGAGGGCGGCAGGCTGACGGTCGGTGCTGGCGGCGCGATCGTGCTCGACTCCGACCCTGACGAGGAGTTTGAGGAGATGCTTCTCAAGGCGCGTGCCCCGTTGCGTGCCCTGGTCTACCGAACCTCAGAGGACCGCCGATCTATCGACGCGGCCGCGTCACCGTAGCCCCAGCTATGCACGACGCCTCACCCGCTCTAAGCCACGGGGAGTGCCACGTGTGGTGGGCAAGCACAGCCTCGGCGCACACCGAGCTGCTGCAATACCTCGACGCTCGGGAGCGAGCCCGGTGGGCCAACTTTCACCGTCCCGCAGACCGCGCTCGCTACCTGGTGGCGCACGCGATGGTACGAATCGTGGTAGCTCAGCATCTCGGCACGTCGCCGAGATCGGTTCGCTTCGGCGCGCACGCCTGCGTCCGCTGCCGCAAGCCGCATGGTAAGCCGCGTGTTCTCGGACGGCGCCCGATAGAGATGTCGATAACCCATTCGGGGGAAACAGCCGGAATCGCGGTCAGCTTGGGTGTGCCCGTTGGTATCGACGTCGAGGATATGCGCCGGCCCGACCGCGGACAGTTGGCCGGCGCCGTGCTCTCGAAAGCGGAGCGCATGGTGTTCGCCGATCTAGCCGATGCGGACAGGCACCGCTCCCTTCTGATCTACTGTACCCGCAAGGAGGCTCTGCTGAAGGCAACCGGTGACGGACTCAACATCGCTATGAACAGGATCACCCTCGCTGATCCTGGGCGATCCGCGCGGCTGATCGCGTGGGAGGATCACCCTGAGCTCACAGGCCAGATTCGTATCTACGACCTGCACCCGATCACCGAACACACAGGATCGTTGGCTGTTATCGGCGCGGACCTCACAGTCACCGAGTTTCACGGCGATCACCTGCTGCAACGAGCCGCAGCGGAGTCAGACCGATACCTCGGACGTCGCTTGATCGTCTAGCTCTCCGCTGGGCGCACCCGACACCAGGGCACGCAGATCGGCCTTGCTCACCTTGCCTACGCCCGTGAGCGGGAACGAGTCGAGTACCTCAAGCCGATCAGGCACCTTGTAGGCAGCTAGCCCTCGCCCCCGCAGGAACTGGGCGATCTCCCGCAATGTGGGAGGCTGCCCGCGGGGTATCACACAGACGCAGGTGCGCTCGCCCATGACGTCGTCCGGGATCGCAACGAGCGCGGCGCCGCGTATGGCCGGGTGGGCAAGGAGGTGATCCTCGACTTCATCGGCTGCGATCTTGTCGCCGCCGCGGTTGATGACATCGCGGGCTCTCCCTTCGATGATGAGGTTCCCGGCAGGGGTCAGTTTGACGAGATCCCCGGTTCGGAAGAAGCCGTCGGAGGTAAACACCGATTTGTTGTAATCAGGGGCACGGTAGTAACCGCGGGTCGTGTAGGGTCCCCGCACCAGAAGTTCACCAACCCCACCGTCGCGGATGTCCTGGCCTGATGAGTCAACTACCCGGATCTCGTCACCGGGGGATATAGGTCGGCCTTGGCTGATCGTGCGGATACCTTCGGTGTCATCAGCGCGGGTTTGACTGAGCAGTCCCTCTGCCATCCCGAACGATTGTTGAAGGGTGCAGCCGAGCGTCGGGCGGATGCGTCGGGCGGGCTCCGCGCCGAGCTTGGACCCGCCGACTTGCACAAGTTCGAGGCTTGAAAGGTCGTGGTTGTTGTGCGCTGCAGCGTCCATCCACATCAACGCAAGCGGCGGCACGAGCGCGGTTATCGTGACCCGCTCGCGCTCAATCAGCGGAAACGTCTCATCGGGACTTCCGGTAAGAGCCAGCACGGCCTTTCCGCCCGCGCGCAGCGTGCCGAGCACCCCAGGGCAGCCCAGCGCGAAGTTGTGCGCCGCCGGAAGCGCCGCGAGATACACGGCATCGCTATCGAGTCCGGCGACCTCACCGCTGATACGCAGGTTGTACGCATAGTCCTCATGCGTGCGAGGGATCAACTTCGGCGGTCCCGTAGTGCCACCGGACAGGAGAAACAGTGCGACATCGGCCGCATCGGGGTCAGGCAGTGTGATTGGGTCCTCGTCCATATCGCCGAGCGCCACGAACTCGCCGGGGTCGCCAGCGACGAACACGTGCTCGAGTGCCGGGGCTGCGTCTTGCACTTCGCTGGCGAGTCGACGGTAGTCAAAGCCCTGGTAGCGATCTGCCACGACATAGCCAACCGCCTCAGAGAAGTCGCACAGGTAGGAGAGCTCGCTGCGCCGGTGCGCAGGCAACGCCATTACCGGCAGCGCACCGATCCGAAACAACGCGAACGAGACGGTCACCAGCTCCGTGATGTTCGGCAGCTGAACGACGATGCGCTCACCCGGCGCGATCCCGCGCTTGACCAGCCCGGCAGCGAGGCGATCCACCCTTGAGTCCAACTGCGCATAGCTGAGGCGATCCTCGCCGGACACGAGCGCTGTCCGCTCACCGTGGACCTCGGCCCAGCTGCGTAGCAGCGCACCAAGCGTCAGGCCCTCCCAGTATCCCTTGCGGCGGTAGTCATCAGCGACCTTTGCCGGCCAGGACACACATCCCTCTAGCACGGTCCGCTCACTTCCTCGTTCGGCCACGGCACAGCCGAAGGTTTACGGCATCAACTGCTCAAAAATCCAGTCTTTGCTCGCGTCCTGCCGGCGGTAGCGCCTGCGGTTGGTGTGTACGTCACCGCGGCCCTGCCAGAACTCGATGCTGTCAGGTATCAGCCGGTAGCCGCCCCAGGAACGTGAGCGTGGAACCTCCTGGTCTCCAAAGCGCCGCTCGATCTCAGCGAAGCGGTCAACCAGAACCTGCTGGTCGGCGATCGTCTGCCGCTGGTCAGACGCCCAGGAGAGCAGTTGCACGTCGTGTGGCAGCGTCGCAAAGAAGCTGTCTGACTCCACATCGCTGAGCCGCTCAACAGTGCCCTCGATGCGTACCTGCCGCGCCAACGCTAGCCACGCAAAGCACAGTGCAGCGTGCGGGTTGCTTGCCAGGTCCGTGCCCTTGCGGCTGCCGTGGTTGCTGAAGAAAACAAACCCGTGGTCAACTCGGGCTATGTCCACAAGCCGAGCTGACGGTTGCCCGCCGGCATCGACGGTAGCCAGTACCGCGGATGTGGCGGTGGGGTCGGCACAGTCGCGGGATGCCCACTGCTCCCACCATTCGTGAAACTGTGTGAGCGGATCACGTGCGACGTCAGTCTCGATTACCAGGGTCGGTTTGGTCTGAGTTTCTGCCGTGTCAATCATGGCTTCAATACTTTCCGCTTGGGTTTGACAGGGGCGGTGTCCTCGGCCCGTATGGCGCCTCGTCAAGCCACGCGCCGAAGGATGTGAACATTGGTGCTAGTGTGGCCGCCGCCTGCTGTAGAAGACAAGCGCCAAAACGGTCGCGGCGCAAGTGCGATAGAGCTGCACTTGCGGCCTGCTCGTTGTGCCGGGCGGCTTGGCGGCGGCCGCGATCGAAATCGTCAACGGCTGCGCGCGACCGATTCGGGTGAGTGGCTGCCAGCGCGACCACGATTGCGCTTGCGGCAGCATCGGCGTCAGCGATGCCGCTGTTCATTCCGCGTGCCCCGAAGGGGGCGAACAGATGCGCAGCCTCCCCTACAAGCAGTATGCGGCGGTGGTGGTCGGTGAATCTCTCGGCTATCACATGGTGAAAGCGGTAGGTTGAGACCCAGCGCACCCGGTCGCGGTATCGATCATCGACGACCCTGGGAACCCACTCCGACAGCGACGACGGATCGGTGAGCTGCTCGGGATCGTCGCCCGGCTTGCACTGCAGATCGATTTGCCAGCCGCCAGCGAATGGGATCAGTAGCACGTTGCGGCCGTCCAGGCTTGGGTGACGGTAGTGGAATACCCGCTCAACCGGCATCGGCTGGGCGGGGTCCTCCTCAAGATCGACGATGACGTGCACGCTTTGGGACCGCGAGCCGCACATCTTGATCCCCAGTGATCGGCGCACGGCCGATCGTGCCCCGTCAGCTGCGATGACGTACTCGGATTGCCAGCGGCGGCCATCGGTGGTTACGACCGTAGCCTGCTCAGCGGTTGATTCAGCCTCAGTGACCGACGTTGACCAGATGACTTGCACGCCGGCGTCCAAGCACGCCCGGCGAAGATGATCCTCGGTGTCTGGCTGTCGCAGGCTGACGAAGGGGGGAATCGTGTCGCGCGGCGAGGGCGGGTAGGTACGCGAAAAGACTTGCCGGCCTCTGTAGACGGTGCGCTTGGTTGACCAGACCAGGCCGTGCGCGGCGAGGTCAGGCGCTATGCCCGGCGACATGCGATCGAGTAGCCGAAGCGACTCGCGGTGCAGAAACAGCGCCCGGCTTCCTGCACGGAGGGTGTCCTGGGAGTCGGCCTCGAGCACCACTGGCGAGATGCCGAGGGACCGCAGCGCCAGCGCAGCGGTTAGGCCAACGGGGCCTGCGCCAACGACAAGCGCTTGTTGGCGGCTGTTATCACCGTTTCCCGTCTGCGATGGGAGTGGCGATCGGCTGCCGGCCATCTCATAGATCGGCTAGTTGTCGGCCTGACCGGGAGCCCAGCACCAGCGCGGAGGCGATCGTGGCACCGCCTGCATTGACTCCGGGACCAAAGATCCGCGCCGCCGCGTTCCCCGCCGCGTAGAGCCCCGGCACTGGTTGGTCGTTGTAGTCAAGAACTCGGCCGCTGGAGTCGGTGACCGGGCCGCCCTTCGTGCCGACGGCACCCGGCTGAATCGGGATTGCGCTATATGGGCCTGTCGTGAGGGCGCCAAGGTTGGGGTGGGCTGCTTCTGCGTCGCCCATGTAGTGCTCGTAAGCTGTTTCGCCGCGGCCGTAGTCAGGGTCAGCGCCTTCATGCGCCGCTGCATTGAAACGCTCCACGGTGCTAGACAGTTCAGCGGTGTCGATGCCGCAGCGGGCCGCCAATTCTTCGAGTGTCGCGGCCGTCACGGCTGCGGGATGGTCTCCCTTTCCAGGTGGCATTCCAGCGAACGAGTAGCGCTCCCGGAACTGGGCGTCAACGATCGCCCAGGCGGGGATGTTGGCCCATCCGCCGGAGGCGGAGTCGATGTCCGCGAACGCGAGTGCGCAGTTGTGCGATGACTCGTTTGTGAAGCGCCGGCCGCGCCGATTAACCCACAGCGAGTGAGGAGCCATTCGCTCCCCCATGCAAAGGGGTGAGGGGTCGCGGTGCGTCGTGCCGCCGGCGGCGGCGGGGAGCGTCGGCCATGCCCATGTCTCCGCCAAATGCGCGAGCCGGGCACCTGCGGTGGCGGCCATCCTGAGCGCGTCGCCCTCATGCAGTGGGGGGCTGGCGGGATGAGTCAGTGGGGAGCTCAGAAGCTCGCCTCGCATGTTCTCGTCCCACTCGAACCCGCCGCAGGCCAGCACAACCCCGTGCTCGGCTCGTAGCTGCTCGCCGTTCACGCTGACACCGAGCACGCGGCCGTCCTCGACCAGCAGCTGCTCGGCGCGGGCGGAGAGACGTACCTGAACGCCGGCGTCGAGACAACCAGCCAAAAGACCTGCGATGAGCCCAGCGCCGCCGCACCACTCTCCGGCGCCGTGGCGAGCACCAATGAGCTCCATCGGCAGGCCGACTGGGGTGAGATGCACGCGATGAGCGAACACCTCATCGCCAGTGAGATACGGAGGATTCGCCGGCTTGCGCACCTTCTCGGTCCAGCTACCGAGAACGGACACCTGCAAAGGCCGCACCTCAAGATGCCGGCCAGAGCGCCGGCCGGATGGCAGCTCAGCAAAGGTGTCTGGATAGTCCATCGGCTTCCAATCGATCGGGCTGTGCGCTTCAACCCACGGCATCAGCTCGCGTATCTCGTCGACGAACGTCTCAAGCAGCGCCCCGCCGATGCTGGTGGCGTTGCAGTAGGCCAGCGCGTCCTCCCGGCTATCGCTGATGCCGGCCTGCCCCAGCAGATGATGGTTCGGTGCCCACACATAGCCGCTTGAGGCTGCGGTAGATCCGCCGACGAGGTCTGAGCGCTCGAGCACCACGACGCGCCGCCCAGCTCGCGCGGCCCGCAGTGCGGCCGTCAGCGCCGCGCCGCCGGAGCCAACGACAATGACCTCGGGGGACTCACGCGCGGTCATCGGGATAGCCTAGTCGCCGAGGCGCGGAATCGTGCTCCAGCAAGCGGCCAGCGCGAGGATCGCACGGACGTCGCCCCGTTCAGGAGCCGCGACGTGGCATCCAGTTGAAGCGTCGCAGCGCGATCAGCAGCCCGAGGATACCCCAGCCAACCATCCACAACAGGTCCTTTACGACGATGCCGACACCCTTGGTTTCCGGGGCGAACGCGGTCACCAGCGAGTGTCCCAGGTGCTGCACTGGGAAGTAGCTCGCAACGTGGTACAGCCAGTGAGGGAGAAGTTCGTTGGGAAAGAAGATCCCGGAGATAAACAGTAGTGGCAGGATCAGCATGTTCGTGACCGGCGGCGCTGATTCAGCCGAGCGGATGAACGTGCTGAGCCCAAGCCCAAGGCAACAGAACGATACTGCGCCGACGAGCGTCGTCACGATCACGCCGGGAACGGTTGAGCCGGGTAGCTGCACGCCGAACACGAGCCAGCCGATCAGGATCAGTGCGAGCACGAGCAGTGCTGCGAGCATGCAGGCGAGCAGGACGCGGGACACGATAATCACCCATGTCGGTGCCGGTGCGGAGCGAAATCTCATCAACACGCCGCGCTCGCGCTGCGTGACGATCGAGATCGTCAACTCGCCGAACGCCGCCGATATCAGGCCGAGCGCCGCGATATACGGCACGTAGTAGGTCGAGTTATGGATTCTGTGACCGTTCACTCTGGTCGTGTTGTTGCCGAATACGGCGACGAAGATGAAGAGAAACATGACCGGTATGGCCACGGTGAAGAAGCGCGACTGCGGGTTGCGCCAAAACACCTTCAGGTCGTAGTGCGCCTGGTGGAATATGAGCCTTAGTCCCTTCATGGCTCCCTGGTGAGTTGTAGGTAGACATCCTCAAGGCTCGGGCGCGTGACGTGTAGATCGGGTAGCGAGAAGCTCCGCTCAAGCGCCCAGCTGGTCAACGTGTTCAGCGCCGCTACCGGCTGGTGAACACGTAGCCGTGCAGCGCTGCCGTTCTGCACCTCGACGTTTGCGGCGAGTCCGCCGGGCAAGTCCCCAACCGTCACGCCGTTGGGAAGCGTGAAGCCGATCTCGGTCGGGGCGCCGTTGCGCTGCGCCAGTGTCTGCGGCGTACCCGAGGCGACGATGCGTCCCGCTGCGATCACGGCTACACGGTCTGCAAGCCTCTCCGCCTCGTCCATGTAGTGCGTGGTCAAGAAGACGGTCTTGCCAAGCGTGCGCAAGCTGGCGATGACGTCCCATGCCTGGCGACGCGCTTGTGGATCGAATCCTGTTGTGGGCTCGTCGAGGAAGATCAGGTCAGGGTCGCCCACGAGCGCGATCGCTACGTCCAAACGACGCTGTTGGCCGCCTGAAAGACGGCCGGTTCGCTGCTTTTCCTGCTCGGCAAGCCCGACCAGCTCGATCGTTTCCGCTACGGGCCGCGGCGCAGGGTAGTAGCCCGCGTACAGCGTCAGTGCCTCCCTCACGGTGAGCTCTGGCACCAGTTCGCATCGCTGGGGAACCAGCCCGATGCGTGCCCGCCACTCGCGCGGCGCACGCCAAGGATCGACGCCCAGCACGGTCACTTCGCCCGCGTTGCGCTTGCTGAATCCCTCAAGGATCTCGACGGTCGTGGTCTTGCCGGCACCGTTCGGCCCAAGGAACGTAAAGACCTCGCCGCGCTTGACCTCAAGGTCAATGCCCTGGACGGCCTCGGTGGAGCCGTATGACTTCTTCAACCCGTGGACCGCGATAGCGAGTTCGCTCATCGGCCGGAATCGTAGGTTGCGTCTGCCGGTATGCCTAATTTCGGTGTCGGCATGTCAGGAGGCGAAGGATCGCTGCAGCATCTGTTGTCCGCCGCTGGCGAGCAGCAGCCCATCGCGTGACCAAACGCACGCGCGTCCGCCGAGCAGCCCACTGTGGGAAATCAAGCCGCGGCTTTCGCTGAGCAGCCAATCATCCTTCGGGGCTTGGGCGTGAAAGGCGACGTACAGGTCAAGGCTCGGTGCGGCGAATGTCAGCTCGGTGCGGGCGAACCCTCGTGAGGCGGCTGGGAACTGATGGACGTCGACAAGCACGGTGGCGCGGCAAGCGTCGATCCACGGATCGTCGAAGATCGCCTGCGGGCGGAATCGATTCCATGCGAGTACGAGCGGCTCCTGCGCCTCTTGTGAGCCGGGATCGGGTCCGGTGATGATCCGAATCTCGATGTTCTTCCAGAATGGGAGTGCGGGGAAATTGTGGGCGGCCGCGACCTCTTCGACGCTCGGCACGTCCAGTGGCGAGGCGATCGTGCCCGGCTTGGTCCACTCGCGCTGCGGGCCATCAAGCTCCCCGGCGGCCCAAACCAGGGCCTCGAGCACCGCGCGTCCCTCCTGAGTCATGCTGACACGCAGCGACTCTACGCGGGCGCTGGTGCGCAGTGAAGTGACCTGTATCTCCACCGGCAGGAAGTCGGCGCGGGCGAGGTAGTGGCAGGCGATGCTTGCCGGACGGCCGTGGGAGCTTTGGCAGCCGGCTGCCCGTAGTGCGAGGGCGGCCATGTAGCCGCCGTTGGGGCCCCAAATCTCCCAGTCTTTCGACGGAGTCGCGGCGTAACGGCCATCGCCTAGACCTTCGACGGCGGTGTCTGCTGCTAGATCGCCCATCCGGCTTTCACTTATCTCCAACTCATTTCACGAAGACCGTTCCGGCCATACCTTGGTGGATTGTGCACCGATAGTTGAACACCCCAGTCCGTGTGAAGCGCACCGTGAAGGAACCGTGGGTCCGGGTCGCCGCATGGAAGTTGCGGGCGGTTACGTTGTGCGCGATGCCCGGGTCCTCCCAAACCCATGTGACACTTTCATTTCTGTGGATGGTCAGGGTTTGCGGGTGAAAAGCGATATGGCGCAGGGTCACCACGTGGCTGCGGGCCAGACGAGCGGCCTGGCCGGCTGCGCTGTGACCGATGACGGGTATCGCGGCGGCGGCAGTGAAAGCTAGAACTACTCTTGCAAACATGGCAGTCCGCTCCTTTAGTTTGAGTGAAGCCCGCTTATGCTCACGCGCACATCCACAGGGCGGCGCTCGCCGCCGCATATGTGCTGAATGATTGGCTCCTCGGGCGGGCAGGCAAACGGCAAGACCCGGTTGAAGCGAGAGCCGAGACAGAACTGCGCGAAAGCTGGGTTCGGTATCGTGGAGCCAAGCGAGATCATCGCGAGCGAGCAGTCGATCGGCTTCCACTCACCGTCGTCCTTTACCTCGAGCCAGGCGTGATTATCGATTCCGAGCATCGTTAGCAGCAAGCCCTTTACTACGCGGGTCTCCAGCCCGGCTTGCTCGCAGCGCGCGCCGAGTAGCATGGCAACGGCGGTGCAGTCGACGGCGCCGTGGTCTGCGATGCGGTCTGTCTGGAGCGCCAGCGCGTGCGGGAGCACCTGAAAACGCATGCCGTGCACGATCTCCCAATACAGCGATCTAACTGGTGCAGCGTTGACGGTTTCCTGCGATCCAGATGTGACCACGGTGGCGCCGAGCTCGATCGCCGTGCGGGCGTGCGTGATCGTCCCGACAGCAGTTGTACCCTCCAGTGATGTTGAAGCCCGCCAGGGAGTGATGCAGCCGCCGAAGCGCTCCGGCTCTGGAGGTCTCACCAGCCATTCCGGGCGATCGGCGCACCCGGCAGGATGGGTGCAGTGTAGGCTCAGCGTCAGACGCACTTCTCGGCGTTCAACCCAGGTCGAGGGCTTCTCGGCCGCTGCCCTCGCTACCACCAATGCACTCAGCTCAGGGATCGAGCGCCGGGAACGCGAATAGAGAGCCACGTTAAAGAGATCCCACCTATCGAAGCGCTCATCACCGGCGGCACCGGAACACGGCAGTCCGTTCTCCACGAGCGCGTTGATCACTGTCTCGTCGCAGCGAAGCATCTCAAGAGCGGTGCGGCGGTCGATCGTCTCCTCCCGAAACCCCGACGGTGTAGGGATCAGCTGCGTCAGCGAGTCCAGCCAGCCACGCAGGTCCTCATCGCCG
The DNA here is from genome assembly GCA_036501715.1 of Solirubrobacteraceae bacterium. Taxonomy (GTDB): domain Bacteria; phylum Actinomycetota; class Thermoleophilia; order Solirubrobacterales; family Solirubrobacteraceae; genus Palsa-744. Next base: position 16,592 of record DASXZV010000042.1, read on the forward strand.
GCATTTGCTAGCGCCGTGGCGCCTGGCTGCTCGTCACTCTGAGTGTGCACCGGTAACAGCCGATCCACTTGAGTTTGCGATGAACTGCTCCAGGTCTCCGACCGTCCGTATTCGCATCGCCTCTTCTTCGCTGATCGCGGGCAGGTCGAAACGGTCCTCTATCGCGACAGCCAGCTCGATCAGCGTCAGCGAGTCATATCCAAGATCCTCCACTAGCCGATCGTCGGCGGACACCGATTGAATGTCCTTGGGGGACATCTGAACGAGCAGGCTTCTCAAAGTGTCTCTGATCCGGGCCTCCGGTGAGACGGTCATGCGCTTCCTCCCGCAATCGGCAGCGATGCCTCAGCTACAGCCACCGCTGGGCGGAGCATGGTGGCGGGATGCGCCACACCATGCCTTACCTGGTAGTCCTCGAGCGCGTCACGAATGCCCCTCTGCCAGCGCCGGTCCACATCGCCAACGACGTCATCCAGCCCGATCAGCCGCAGGCGCTTGGCGAGCGCCTCATAGGCGGCGTCCCAGCTGGCAGATATCTCCTGAACAAACGGCCCCAGCGCACCAGGTACGAGCTGTGGTAGCCGCTGCTCTGGGCTGACGAGTATCGAGGTGAGCAGCAGGATTTGTTCACACACCATGCCCGCAACTGCATCGCCGTGTCCCTCATGGACACCTTCCCGCAGTGCCCTTACACCGAACGCGATGTGTCGGGACTCGTCGCGTGCGACGTTCAGCGCCCCCCGGGTGAGCACTGGCAGGCGCTTGGCGCGGCGTGCTGTCCTGACAATCCCGCGCTGGCCTGCGATCGCAAGGACGGCCTCGGTCAGCAGATGGTAAATGGTGATCCCGGCCATCCACGTGCCGCGGTCTGATGGATTGACGCGGACGGCTTCGGTCGCTTGCACGAGTTCGGAATCAAAGAACTGGGAATGGCTTGTGGATGCGTCGATTGACCACTGTTCCGCGAGAGTGTCGACGTCGGTGCCGTCCGTCTCGCCGACGGCGCGTAGGTAGCGCCAAAAGAAGATCGTGTGACGCGCCTCATCAGCGGCTTGTGTGGCAAGAAAGCATTGTGCGGCACTGGTGGGGGCCGCCAGTGTGAGTGCCGGTAGCGTCCTGGTGACCGCTGCCTCACCCAGGAAGAATTGGTACAGACGCAGGCGCAGCTCGCGCAGCGTAAACGGCCCGAGCTGCTCCCAATCAGCACGGTCGTCCTCCATCTGCAGTTCCCGAGTGGTCCACGACTGCCTCTCCCAGCGATCGAACAGCTCGACCGGGCCGACGAGGGAATCCGCGCCGGCAAGCTCGACGGCCAACTCTTCGACCGGGTCCCTGTCCTTTGATTCCTCGCCCATCCTGACCTAGTGGTGTCGGTGTGCTGAACGTCCGCCTTCACTACCTTTTGGGCAGGGAATCGCGGTTGATGCCGTCACGCGACTTCCGTCCATAAAGCTGATCGTGGAAGAAAAAGGAAAGCCGCCCTTGGGGCATCTTGGAGGGATCTGCATCCCGACAGGTGTGAACGGGATACGTTTGCTGCCCGGTCGGTAGTAGGTCAGGTTTTCTGGGCCGATGCCGGCCGACAAACTCACCACCGAGACGTCAGGGCCTTCGGGCCATGTCCCTGTTATGGGGACCTTGGTATTGATTCTCGTGCCGAATGGCGCGGCTGCTCCCAGCACGAGTCCCGGAAAGATGAGCTGCACATTCGCCGGACCTGCAGCGTCGACGTAATACAACACTACGGTATGCCCGCCGGCGGTGGGTGCCATCATTGTTGTGATTTCGGCGTGCTCCTGAATGAGCTCTGGCCCAACTTGGATCTCTCCCAGCGCGCTCCCGAACCCCATCACCGCATCCGGAGAGCAGCCTTCTGGCCCCATCAGACGGAGCGTTTCGGTGCTACAGGTAGCTAGGCCGAGAGAGGTGGTTTCAAGGCCCATGCCGGCCGGAAGTGAAACATCGACATTCGTCATAGGCGACGGCACGGCTCCGGTCGTCGTGCCGATCTTCCACCCAAAATGAACAGTTGTGTGGCCGAGAAGGTGGTAGGGCGTGAACTTCGCGCTCATGGCTACGGTCTCAGTCGCGTTGGCGGTGGCTGGTAGGCAGGCGCAAGCCAGCAGCGCGATCGTAGTGAGTGTGTTTCTGGTCATAGCGCGCACCCCCCTAGACACGCATTGTGCCGGTGATGTGGATGCTTAGCTCCAGCCGCCAGCGTTCCAGCGTTCCTGTGATGTGGATATGGGTTCCGTAAGCGTGCTTGTAGGTGCCGCTGCCGCCGTTGATTGTGACTGTACCCGTGAAGTACGAATTGGCTCCTGAAACGCGGTAGGTGGACAACGCACCGCCGTAAATTCTGCCGCCGCTGGGATAGCTGATGAAGGACGAACTGCTGCGTTCCCCGGATTGGATGCTGTAGTGCAGGGTCATCGGCGCATTGAACGTGCCTGTGGTCCGTCCGCGGGCTTCGACCTTGTGGTATTCCTGATGAACGATCTTCAGGGTGGCGCTCTCGTTGAGGGAGATTGTCCGGGCGACTGTCGCTGGGGAATGCCGAGATGATCGGCCAGAGGCGAACACCGCTGGCGCCGCAGCACCAACCGCGACCAGTAGGAGCGCCACTGCGAGCCCTAGACGCTTCGTTGGCATATCACCTCTCATAGACGTCTTCCTCCTGACTGAACCCAAAGGTCCTGTTGTCGTCGAAGCCCTGTCAAGGCAGTCGAACATTGACGCTACATAGCGATCTATCCGCGGTCAAAAAAAACGGCCGTATCCGGCAAGCGTGGGCCGGACGAAAGGGACGCTCGGGGTTCAGGCTGCTGCCGGCAGCGCGCGCCGTCTCGCCGACTTAGCCACGGGTGGCGGTGTCTCATCCACCGGATATCCAGGGAGCGGCAGCTTGTGCCCACAGTTCGGGCAGACGATGCCGTCGCCATGTGCTGCCGGCAACTCGACTGGCTCCGCAGCCGGCGAGGACTCGGGGTCGTCGGGGACTTGGTCGAGGGCCTGCTGGCGAGCTCGTCGCAGCATACGCAACTCGATGCGCAGGTCTGCAGCCGAAAGTTTCTCCTCGATCGCCCGGTCGAGCCACTGGTCTTGTTCATCGGGCTTCAACGGCGCGACCTCAAGATGATGGGTCCACGTCAGTTTGTCACGGCGCCGTGACAAACTGAACTGGGATGCGACCCAGGCAAGGTTGCGCAGGCTGCCGCGGTCATAGCCGGTAAGACGCGCGGCCTCGGCGTACTTTTCGCCCCACTGCTTGGTGCCAAAGCGAATCCAGTCGCCGATCCACCATTGGTGGCCGCGTCCAAGCGCTCCGAGATACCGTCCCGCCTCTATCCATTCCGGGTACTCGATCTCTCCCTCGGGCACCCAGCCGACCTTCGTAAGTCCCAGCCCGCGCCTTCCGGCGCTCCGATGAGTGCCGGTCGATCCAGATACGGGGGTTGTTACCGCAGGCACGAGAGGTTCGGGTTGGTTTGGACCCAGCTGCGTGGGGGAAACGTGGAACGATTTCAAGCTATGAGTACCAGAGGGGAAGCGGGCGCGCTACGCCTTTATGGTGGGGCTGGTTGGCCCAATGGTCCAATCCGATGCCGGATGGTTGGACAACATGGCCCCTGTCTCGGCTTTGTGGGCCGGTTTCATGGCCGTGAGCTGTCCGTCATTGCACCGTCGAGTTCCTCTAGCCGGAGGGCGATGTCCAGCTCAGGTAGGCACGTCGGCAGGGTACGGCCAAGTAGTTCCTCAGCTGTCCGGAGGCGACTTTCGACGGTGTGCCGGTCGACGTCGAGCACGGTGGCTGCGGCGCGGCGGTTGCATTCGGCGTCGATCAGGGCACGCAGCGTCTGCAGTAGTCCGACGCCGCCGTCCTTGTAGCTGCGAAGCGGGGCCAGGAAGTCTTTCAACCATCTCATCAGGGTGTCGTTCTGCACCGCAGCCGCGAACAATGGGCTGTCGGCGTACCGCACTATCTTCTCCGTCTTTCGCAGCGCGACAACAAGGGCGTCGCGGGCTTCGCGGTGGGTCTGACGGAACCCATCGAGCCCCCTTCCCGGTCCGCCAATAACCAGGCAAGAGTCCACGTAGCCGTTGGCTGAGAGCAGTCGCTCGAGATCACAGATCGCGAGTTCGTGTTGGCCGCCGAGCCAGCCCGCGATCGCGCCGTCACTGCACGGCACCTGCAGCAGCTTGCACTCCAGACCCGTCCGCAGGTGTGAGAGAACGTCCTTGGCCTCGCCGCCCGTGGCGATCACGCCGAGATGCCAGTAGGCGTGCAGCTGGTAGTCGAGCTCATCGAACTCGGCCTGGTCAACCGGCTCTCCGGCGAGCAGCTTCTGCACCGTCTCGATGCGGCGACGCTCAAGGGGACGCGCGATCAGCTCGCGCTCGTGCACATACTCCTGCTCGATCGATGCCGTTATGTGCCCCAGCACCGTCTCCTGGGCCCTACGGAGATGATCGAGGGCACGCCCGTCGTTTGATAGCCCGAGCTCCTCGACCGCCCGGGCGACGAAATCCCCGAGCTCTCCGTGTCCCGCGAAATAGCGGCGTTGAATTGTGCCAAGGCTCACGCCAGCGCGTGCAGCACGGCGTGCCTGGGCCGCGGCAGCCGAGGGAATGGGCGCGGACACCAGGCCCCGCTCGATCACTTCGAGGGTGTAGCCCAGGATCGCCGTTACGGTCGCCCGCAGGCTTGCCTGGTACTCGGGGTTCTTGTCACCGATCGGGTCGGGCACATCCTTTTGGATGCGTGCGTAGAGCGCCTGCTCAATCTCGGAGTGACACTGCCGCAACCACTCAACGACACGAGCGCGGATCTCGTCAAAGGACCCGTCACCGCTTCTTGTTTCCTTGCTCATTTACACACCTCCGGTGAGGTGCGTCTCCGATGTGGCCGTGTAGCGTCCTGGGGCCAATACAAGCCAAACCAGCAGATGTATGACCCGTACATCGGCAAGCCTTGCTCTTAACGTCGTGGTCGGCTACCTGTCAGCGTTGAGGTTCGTCGCCGACCATGTGTCCGTGCCTGCGGCACTGGCGGCACGGGAAATAGTTCTGTCTTGTCGGCCCCCTGTCGTTGTACGTGCCTCTTGACCACCATTACCAAGTCCGCGAGCGCACGAAGCTCCTCGTTATCCGCCTCACTGACTTGCCCGGACTGTCCTATCTGCTGTAGTCGGATATCCGCCTCTTGCAGTCGGATGAGTTCTGCGTTGTACTGACACTCGAGCGCCTTGAGCACAAGTACCGCACTCGAGGCGACGTCTATGTCAATGTTCGCCGACGGCTGATCGCCTATCGTCTTTAGCCGACTGTATAGTTCGTGTGCAGCGTTAAAGATTTGAAGTGAACGCTCGAACTCCTCGGTCGGGTCCTCATCGAACTCAAGTAGGCATACCGCCAATCGCTCGGCCGCGAAGCCGAACTGTGTGCGTATGCCTTTGCGCAGATGTCGCACGAGACCGGCAGCCACGATGACCGTTTCACTCATGCTGCGATCAGTCCTTTGAGGACTGGAGCTGACAATGGCCTCGTGTGAGGCGTCTCATCATCTCGGCCGGCGACCTCGTGGGACGGGAGCTCCTGGTCATTGATCGCGATGCCAGCCTCGCGCACTGCCTCGAGCTCTTCGCGAGGCTCCGTGAGACTCGGGATTCGCCTCAGCTCCCCCCAGCCGACTTGTTCAGCGACGCTCGACGGGCTCACGCGCGGGCCCGCATCGATTGGTTTGGTGGATCGTAGACCGACGACATGTCGGCCAGGTAGATAAACCAAGCCGTCCACGCTCGTCAAGATAAGTACCCGTCCACGCGAGGTCAGTTCGTGCCGGATTCCCGTCGAATGGGATTGGTCCGACCGGCGACGCGCCAGCATTCTAGGAGGCCTGCACCTTCATCCAGGCAAGAACCTGGTCGGCATTGCGCGCGGCGGAGACCGGGAAGAACACCTTGTTGATGCGTCCCGCGCTCACGATCAGGGTCAGCCGGCGATACCACTTGGCCCCTTCGAGCATGAACGTCGGTAGCTCAAGCGCTTCTGCGAGCTGGCACTCCGGGTCTGTCAGCAGCGTCTGCGTGAGCTGGTTCGCCTTCGCGCCCCTGTACTGCACCTCGAGTGGCTGGCTGCTGATGCCGGCGACGTTGACGTGCCGCGCGGTCATCTCGCCGAGGTGGTCGCGGAACGCCCTGTGCTGGACGGCATCCACCATCGGCGTGTCGGCTCCATCGTCCGGTGAGGTTGGGCTTCCCGGATACAGATAGAAAACGACCTGCCCTTGCCCGAGGTCTCTCACGTCGATGGCGGCTCCCCCGGTGCTCGGCAGGACGAGGGATGGGATCTGTCGGCGTAGCAGCCCGTCGATGAGGCGTCGTGCCTCCTCGCGGGCGCGTATGACATCCCCCAGTGGCGCCTCCTCTGAACCGACCTCCTCGCTGGACGATGCGCAGCTAGGGGTCATTGGCCTGCAGTGTGATCGCGGTCGGCTTCCTGTTCGCTGCCGGTCCACCCCCACTGCATGCGATGGCGCCTTGGCGGGTCGGGCGTCGGGCCCCAGGGAAGCCTCGTCGACGCCCGGCCCGCCTCGGGACACGAACAGCCACCCGGGCGTGCGCGGCGCCAACCTGCCGCGGATCTGGGTCGCCTCTCCTCTGTGGGTGCCTGGGCGCGCACCCGTCGCGGACTCGGGCGGCGCCTTGCCGGTGGCTCACGCCGCCCGTGGTCGGTAAGCGCGGTCGGGGCCGGCTCGTTGAGCCCCCGGTCCACGCTGTCCATGTCGTATCCCTAGACGCCATCGCACATCTATACCGCCGATGGACGATGAACTACCAGCCGAATATTCGGCTGGTCGAAAAAGTCCAGCCTCCTCGATCTAAGTATTTGTCTGCGTCGTGATAACAGGATTTGGGGTTAGCGCAGCGGTGTGCTTCAAGCGTCGGATGCACATGACGGCGAGAATCGGCCAGATCACGGGGCTCGCAGCGCTGATTGCCCGTATTGTCACCGTGTGCGCAAACGTGTTGTGGGCCTCAGGGGCGGATAGGTAGTAGCCGGTTATGCCCGCGAGGATGATCCTATGCCGTCGTGCATGCCGAAGTCCGCTCAACTGCTTCTCAGCGTCAGCGATGATCGCTGCGTATCGCTCTGCCGCGTGGCTGCTTGCAGTGTAGTGCGCTGCGAAACTGTGGTTGATAGTGTCGGCGTCGTGCGGAAGGTCGATGAGACTATCCAGCAATGCGCTGATTGCGCAAACGGGTGGGAAGTAGGCAGCGTCAATGCGCTGCGCTTCGTATGGGGTTGTTTTTGGCGTTGCGGCGGCTGCGAACAGGGCGTGAATTGCCAGGCACGAAATGCCTGCCGCCGCGAGCTCCCACCATAGGTATCCGCTACATGGTGCCTGTCTCTCTGACCAGTCGATCAGCTGGTCGTAGCCCTCAATCGAAACGGCGTGGTTGCGGGCCTGCGCTTCACCGCATCGCCTGGCTGCGGCAATCAGCGCCGGGGTAAGAGCTACCCTGGAAGGGCAGACATCCAGCGCATCGCGGCACGTGTGAATGAGGGCGTTGAGATAGCCGTCGTCGTCATGCTGGGAATCGTGCGCGTAATAATCGGTTGAGGTCTGCTGGGACAGCAAGGCGTCAAGGAGTGCGCGATGTAGCTGTAGTCCGTCGCGCAGTGACGAGAAGGTTGGTGCCTCATTCACCGCGTCTAGGTAGTCGTACATGACCTGGTACGCGACAATCAATCGGACCAGTCTCGATCGGCTTGTTTTGGGAGCAAGGACGGCGAAGAAGGCGGCTGCTTCCGGGTTGAGTGCCTCGTTTGAGAGCTTCTCCAGAGCGTGTCCTCTCAGCGCTGGGTCGGGGATTGATCGGGCGTAGCGTTTCCAGCGTCGCAGCTCGCTTCGTGCTGTGGGAGCTATCGTGAACCAGTAGGTGATGCCCGTTGTGAGGAGCGCGAGCGCGTCGCGCGGGTTTGGTATGCGTGGAGGTTTCATGCCAGCCATGCTGGCCTGAAGCCTCAGTGCTTTCTATCGGTCCCGGCCCCGAAGAAGTAGGGATCTCGCTATGGCTCCTCGAGCGCCATAGCTGGTGAGGTTTGCGAGGCCAAATATCCCGGGATTGCGAGTACCACGAGCGCGGCGGCCAGCACAAGCATGAGGACTTCGATGGCCTTCGGGCCCTGGGATGAGAGAGATGTGGGGAAACCAGTTGCGAACATCAGATAGCGGTCGGCGAGCAGGTGGCCGTAGACCCCTGCCAGCGCACCCACGAAGCAGCTAGCGCCAAGCACCAGACCCGACTCATACAGAAGCACCCAGCGCAACTGCCGAGGCCGGAAGCTCTGGACGCGCAGCGACGCCAGCGAGCGGCGGCGCTGCCAGATCGCCGCGCCCATCGCAGCAGCCATCGCCAGCGCGGCGATGACGACTAGCAGCAGTGATATCTGGCTGAGCCGGCTGAGGCCCTGTCTGGCGAGTCCGTCTGCTGTTGCGGCTCGCTGTGCGCTCGTCTGCACCTGCAGTCCCGAACTCGGGCCAAGCGCGCGCAGGATCTCCTGCCTGACCATCTGTGGGTCGCCGCCACGGCGCACGTCCACTTCCAGGGCGCTCGGATCGGCGCTGGCCCAAGCATGACGATAGTCATAGGTATTCAACACGATCGCACCGGCGCTCCACCCGAGGTTGGTCGTGATCGCTGCCACCCTGTAGCTCATCTGGCCGGTCGGGGTGGGCAGCGTGACCGGACCCCCGACTCTTGCGTGCAGCGCGACGGCGAGCTGCTGAGAGACAGTGATCCAGCCGCCGGTTCGCAGCAGCGCTGCGGCCTTTGCCTGGTTGCCGTTGACGATCTGGCTTGACGGGATCATGTCTCTGACTGCCGGGGATCGGGCGATAATCCAAACGCGCCGACCGTCGATGTCCAGATATCCGCCCTGATAGGAGCGAACTTCCGCGACGCCCGGAAGAGAGGATATGCGCCTCGGCAGACCGTCCGCCGGGAAGTCCATCGTGGCCAAGTCGTCGTTGTTGTTCGTCACCCACACATCTGCGGTGCCGACGTATTGCCCGTAGACGTGGTACAGCCCGTTGAGCAGGTCTTGGTGGCTGCTGTCGGCGACGACGCTGCCGAAGATGGCGATCGCGCCGGTCGCTGCGAGTGCAAGCGATCTCATTGTCGTCGCGCGCAGCGCGCGAGTCGCAACGAGCAGCATATTGAGCCTGTCAGTCCGCTCGGCCAGGGACTCAGCTGCCCACACCGTTGCTGTGAAGATGGCGGGGATCGCGAGCAGCATGGCCACCGCGAGCCCAACGGTGGTCACGATCGCCGCTCCGGGCTCTATGAACAGTAGGCCGCTCGTCCCGGCGACCAGCACTGCACCGCCCGCCAGCATCCATAGCCGTGTTCGCGCATCGAGGGCGTGGCCAGGTTCGCCGTCCTCGAAGTAGATGCCGTCAACGGCTCGACTACGGCGCAAGTCGAGCAATGGTGGGGCCGTTGCCAGGCATGTCGCCAAGACTCCGCCCGCAAAGGAGATCAACAGTGGTTGTAGACCGATTACCGTCTGCGAGCCCAAGGGGAACGCAGCGGCCAGGTAGTTCGGCGTCTCGTGGAAGGCTCCGCGAGAGAGCAGCCCCCCGATCAACAGACCAGCAAGCGAAGCGAGTATGCCCAGGCACAGAGCCTGGAAGAGCAACATCTGCACTATCTGCCAGGGCCGATAACTCTGGATGCGCAGGTCAGCAATCATTCGCCTGCGCTCCGGCGCGGTCAACAACATCGCGTTGAACGCAATCAGCAGTCCGACCAAGCCGCTGACCAGTGCAAAGAACCCGGTCGCTTGCGCGTTCGGGCGAAGCGCCTGCGTAAGCAGCGCGACATCCTGATTGGCTGATACGACTTCCAAGCGCCCGGCTGCGACCCTCTCGAGCTCGCCACGCACCAGCGCTTCGCGCCCAGGAGCACTCTGCACCAGGATGCGAGTCACTCGGCCGGACAGCCCAGCGAGGCTTTGGATCACCGACAGGGGAGCGATTGCCGCCCTCGCGTCCGCGAGCGCCCCAATTGTTTCCCTCCCAAGGATCGCAGTGACCTTGACCGGGTTCGCACGGCCACGGAACTCCAGGGTGACGCGCGGCGGCGGCCCTTCAATGGCGTGTCCAACCGTGGCTGAGAGGCCAAGCGCGTGGGCAGTGGCGCTTGGGAGCATGATGCCCGGTTCCAGGGCTGCGTTCAGCGGCACCTTGCTCGAAAGCCCATCGAGCAACCCAAGTGCCGGGGTCGCGCTGGCAAGCTGCACTGTGACACGGCGCGAGCGGGGGCCGACGATCGTCGCCGGCAGTTCAAGCAAGGACGCCGCTCGCACAACCCCCGGAAGCCGCCATACACGTTCAGCCAAAGCCCCATCGAAGCCATCGGCGCTGCGAGAACGTACCTGGAGAGTCGCCGGGCCAGCGATACTCCTTACGATTTCTCTCGAGGAACTCGTGATGCTGTCGTTCGCCACCTGCACCGCGAACACCAGCGCGACGCCGAGAGCGATACCGGCACCCGCAAGCAGCTCCTGGACTGGACGCTTCCGCAGCCGCCGGGCGTAGAAGTTAAGCAGCGCAGAGATTCGCATAGTTCATCCGCCCACGATCTTCGACTGCGGCGATACTGGCTCAAGAAGAGTTTCCCGGTCGTTTGGTAGAAGCCTGCCGTCCCGCAAGGTGTAGAGACGATCGGTGATCTCCGTTGCTTGCAGATCGTGTGTGGCGAGTACGATCGCGGCCTTTTGCTCCCGGCCGAGTTCCGCCAGCAGCGCGAGTATCTCCCCGCCGCGTCGAGTGTCAAGGTTGCCTGTCGGCTCATCCGCAAGGATCAGGCGCGGCCCGTTGACAAGAGCGCGCGCAATCGCAACACGCTGGCGCTCGCCCCCAGAGAGCTGCTCCGGTGTGTGGCGCAACCGTCGGCTCAGGCCAACGCGTTCGAGCCACGGGACAGCCATCCGACATGCCCGTCTGAGGGGCACGCGATCCGCGAGCAACTTGATCGCCGCGTTCTCCACTGCAGGAACCCCACTCATCAGATGCGGTGACTGGTAGATGAACCCAACGTCGTGGCGCTGATAGTCCGTTAGCTCACCCTCCGACCAGTTCGCGATATCCCGCTCTCCGAAGCGAATAGTTCCCGAGTCCGGGGCGAGCAGCCCCGCCGCGAGCATTAGGAGGGTGCTCTTACCGGACCCGCTTGGACCGAACAGGGCGATGATCTCCCCAGGCGCCACCGTGAGGCTCACGCCATCGATCGCACGCACTACCTCGCTCGGCCCAGCGTAGTGCTTGACCACCCGTTGCAGCTCAAGCGTGCTCATGCCCGCGTCATCCCATGCGCTCGGACTTGACCGACGCCTGTGACGAGGGACGGCGGAACGGGCTCACCGACGCGGGGGGCTGCGAGGTGCCGCCGTGCAGTTCGCCGTGGTCGAGCGTAAACACGCGATCGACCCCCGACAGTGCAGCGCCGTCACCCGTAGTCATCAACAGGGCGACGCCGCGGTTGGCGATACGGCGCAACAGCATGAGGATCGGGTCACGGTCACGCAGATCAACACCATTGGTCGGCTCGTCGATGACCAGCAGCCTCGGCTCGACAACCAGAGCGCGAGCAAGCGAGACCCGCACCGTCTCGCCAGCATCAAGGTCGCGGGGACTGAACTCTGCGCACTCATCCGCGCCGACATCAGCGAGTGCCTCCTTCGCGCGGCGCCGCGCTGCCGTTATGGAGATCCTTCCTGCGAGTAGGCCATTCGCGACCTGATCGAGCACCGATTCGCCCTCCTCGGACGAGAAGTGAAATTGAGTGCAGCCGATCTCGCTGCCCAGGATCTTGTCCCTGTGCTTTGACAGATCGTGCCCAGCGAAGAGGACTGTGCCATCGTCGGGGCGCTCCATGCCCGCCGCGATCCGCACGAGCGTTGTGCGTCCCGAGCGCCGCAGACCCCACACCGCAACGATCTCGCCCGGTTCGATCTCCAGCGAGACGTCGCTCAGCGCCAAACGCTCGATCCGCCCGTGCCCGTGGCGCTTGGTCACGTGCCTGATCGACAGCAAGCTCACCCCTCGGCCTCCCCGCGTCCCGCCCGCTCGAGAACCTTGCTTCGCGCATAGGCACCCCACTCAAGCTGCGCAGCGACCACACGTCGACGCTGCTCAGCGAACAGTTCACAAAGCAAGTCATCCTCACACGCGGGCATGGCGATCTGACGTGCTTCCAGCGAGCACTCCTCTATGAAGCGGTCAATCACTCTCAGCATTGCATCCGTCCGACGTAGGCTGGTCGAAGCCAGCCGACTCAAGAGCGCCAAGCGCCGAGGGTCCTCCCGAAGACGCTCCGCGAGCCAAGATAGATGTATCTCGACTCCCTTGGCCGTCGCTTGGAAGTTGACCCTCGGCCTGCCAAACGCACCGCTGCGGCCAGCAACCTCGACATACTCGTCCTCTTCCAAGCGACCAAGCGCGTCGTAGACGTTCGCCAGGCTGGTCGACAAGAATTTGCCGAACCGGCGCCCGAACCGCTCATGAAGCTCATAGCCATAGCTCGGCTTCTCGATCACGAGCGCGAGGATGATGCTGTCGATCAGCGAGGGCAATGCAGCCTCTGTAGTCGCCGGCTGCCTGTGATCCGATGCACGTCATCGCTGGCGTCATGACCCCAAACCGTATGTGGGTAGTCCTGCAACATAGTCGGCTCTATGGTGGGTTGGTCAGCTACTAGACGCTTTGTTTATATATTGCCCATATTTGGACTGACGGGACATAGGTTACTCGATACGCTGCGACCTACCGGGAACTTGTTCCCTGGGCATGGGGGGCTCTGCCGTCGAGGGTTCAAGCGTGCGGATCAGCCAGAGCCCACAGGTCGCCCTCGGCCGAGCGATCCGCCTACGCCGCGAAGAGGTCGAGCTGACCCAAGAGGCCCTCGCCGACGCCGCAGACCTCGACGCCACCTTCATCCGGGGTCTTGAGCGCGGCATAGCCAACCCCACCTGGGACGTAGCGGATCGCGTCTCACGAGCCCTTGGGCTCGCGCTACACGAACTCGCCCGCAACGCCGACGAGCTAGAGACCAAGGACCGACAGCCGACCAACAAGCCGCGGCGCCACTAACACCCGAACCGCTCGCGCCGGGAGCCCCGACATCGCCATCGTGCAGTTCGACTCGTCGGGCACACATTCCGTTCGACCTGATGCTCGACTTCGACGGCGCGGGCATCGACTATGCAGAAGGAGAGATGCACTCGCGAAGAACAGCGGCCGGCGTCGCCCACCGAGCGTGGTGCGCGTGTTGGGGCCTCCGGCCGCCATGTCCTGTATATGTTGGTGATCCATACGAGGAGGGCGATGGCTGTGGCTGACTTTCTGCAGGAGAAGCGCAAGGAGATCGATGAGCGGCTGAAGGAGCTTGCTCCGCTTGTAGCCGAGTATGAGCGTCTGGAGAAGGCCGTCTCGGCACTCGACGGCATACCTGCGGCCTCACCGAATGAGGCTCCATTCGCCGCGCCGCGGCCTTCCGCTCGCGGTCGGAGGCCGGGCCGACCGCGCGGCTCCAAGTCCGCCACGAAAGCAACTCCGTCCGCGTCGAAAGCAAGGACCGCTGGCAAGCGCACAAGAGGACGGCGGAAGGGCAGCGGCAAGCGGTCCTCGGAAGCCCTCACGATCATTCAGGAGCAGCCGGGGGTCACGATCCCCGAGATTGCGTCGAAGATGGGGATCAAGCAGAACTATCTCTACCGCATCCTTCCCGGGCTGGAAGGAGAAGGCAAGGTAGGCAAGCAGGGGCGCGGCTGGCATCCGAAGATCGCCGCCTAGAAACACACCTTCTACCGCCGGCAGCGGAGAAGGGAAGCTACGCGCGGGTGGAGTCCTTTTGGTTCGTACTCGACGAACCCGGCCATGTGGATGTTGTTCGTGGTAGCGCAGATGCAGCGGCCCGAGCGTCGAGCGGAGGTCGGGCCAGTCCAGCAGCGCACCCCCGCCCTGTTGAGCGGGAGGATGATCCCCCCGTACGAGCCTCTACTCGAGGCGGTGTCACGAGCCATCGCCCAAGCGCCGACCGGCGCGAAGGCGAAGGTTCCTCAAGCGACCCGGAACCGCGTCTTCTTTTCGCTCCCATGCAAGTCGGGAATGGGAGTTGCTGTGAGGACCCGGACCCTGCGACGCTCGCGGCCGGCCACTGGCCCAGCGCTTGCCGTCCTGGCTGTCAGGGACTATCACGGTGATCGGTTGGAGTGCTCCGGCGGGCTTCTGCGAATCTCAGGGTTGCTGGATGTGCTCGACAGGAGATCGTGCCCTGATGGACCGAATGGACACCGCTAAGAACGCTGCTACTCCGCCTCCTGGATGGGTTGAGCTCGTCTGTGCGGAGGATTGGCGTTACCTGTCGAGCCACCTGAACGATGAACGTCTACACGACCTGAGAATCCTGCTCGGGGAGTGCCCGCGGGGATTCGGCGCTAAGCTCGTGGCGGAGATACGCACTCTGCTTCCCGGCTCTCAGCCCGGTCATGCGCTTGTGCTGGCGCTCGCGCGCCTGACGTATGACGCAGACCTGGATTGCTGATCGTTCGGTGATAGCAGGGCTTGCCGAAGGAGCCCCGTGATGCACCGATTCGATGTCCGGTCGCCTGAGCAGCAGGCCGAGAGTGCGGCCAACGAGCACTATCGCGAGTTGCAGGCGGAGGTGATCGCCACGGTTAGCTCCAAGCTCTCTGCGCGCAAGATGAGCCTGGATGAGTCCGACCTGGAAGAGGCGTACTGCCAAGCGTGGCACGGGGTGTGCGAGACGATCAAGCGCGGCACGCTCGTCTCGAATCTGACGGGGATGTTGGTCGAGATCACTTGGCGGCGCACGGTCGATATCTACCGCGCGTTGCACCCTGGGAAGCGTGCCGATGTCGAGCTCGACGGGCACAGCGTCGACCCCGACGTTGACGAGCAACTGGACGATCAGATCAAGCTCAAGCGGTTCATCGCGCGTGTCCGCGGTCGGTTGAACCCACGGGAGTGCGAAGCCGTCAGCTTGTGCGTCATCCACGGCTATCCGCGACCGGAGGCGGCGAAGCTGATGGGTCTTGAGCGCTCGCAGATGGAGAAGCTGATGGATGGCGCGACGAAGAAGATCGGGGGTATCGTCGCGAGCATCAGCGCGCGCGGGTGCGGTGGGGATGAGTGGGCGCGTCTGATGAAGAGCTATGCGCTTGGTTTGATCGCCGAGGATGACCGGGACTATCCTCGTGCGGCTGCGCATGTCGCGGAGTGCGAGGCGTGCGCGCGCTACGTCAATGGTTTGCGCAGCCTAGCGGCGATCCTCCCGCCCGTCACGCTACCGCTCGGGCCTGTGGCCACGGGACATGGCGCGAGCATCCTCGCCCACCTCGAGCACTTGTTTCGCAACGGCCACGGCGCGGGAGGGGTGGAAGCTCTGCGGACAGCAGGTTCGGGTGCGGCGGGCGGCGCCGGGGGAGGGGCTCTTGCGAGTTCGCTCAGCGCCGGCACGGTCGCCAAGGGCGTAGCTGTCCTTGCTGCTGGCGCTGCCGCGGCCGTGCTAGCGACTCACGGCGGTAAGGCTCATCACGTGGTCACGCGACGGACCCCCGCAGCACAGACGCTAGCCCGTACACCGCCGGGCGCCGCATCTGCGTCCGCCACGGTGTCAGGCTCGCGTTCATCGGGCTCTGGCGCGGCGGTGCATCATGTCGCGCGTGCTCATGGGCGGCGTCATTCGACCGCTCGGCGGCGTGCGGCTAGAGCTGTCAGGAAGACCCAGCAAGGCTCGAGCACGCCGCCGGCTACATCTGAGTTTGGGATAGAAAACGCGCGGTACCCCTCCTCGGCATCGTCCACGTCCTCAGCGCCGAGAGAAAGCACAGGGAGTAGCAGCGTTAGCCACGAGTTCGGCTTTGAGCACTGACCCGATCTTGCCAGCCCCTTTAGAAAATAATCGGGGGGAAAGCGACAGCCGCGCCCGACGATGAGACAGCCCCCTTCTTGGAGGACTCTGGCACGTATGTTCGATCGTTCAACTCACGCCCTCGTAAAACTCGCAGAGTGCGCGCTCCCAAGCGCGATCCGCCGCGAGGAGCGCGAGGCCCTTCGGCGAGACGCAGCGTGTGATCGAGCGACGCCGAGTGGCGCCCTGTACGCGCTTCCCGCCAGCCACCACCCTCACGCTCATACCAATCAGGGGCCTATCTTGTTGACGATGAGGACTACCGTCGTGGCCAGCATCGTTGCCGCCACTGCTGCGCTCTGCTGCGCGACATCGGCGTCAGCTGAGGTCGGCGTGCCTGCGGGAACGGCGCAGCAGGCGGCCGCCGACGCACTGTTTCTGCAGTACGCGCCCGCGCCGCCCAATCCAGGGATCGTGTGCCTAGTGGACTCGGGGGTGGACCCCACACCGGACACGACGCCGATCTTGGCTGGCAGCTATGCGCTCTCGCCAAACACGAACACCAAGGACGAACTCGCCGCCTTGAATCCGCCGCTGCCCGGCGGGCACCCCGATGGACATGGCACGTATATGGCGATGATCGCTGCGGCCCCCGCTAACGGGTGGGGCATGGTCGGTCTCGCTCCCTCCAGCGTGCGCGTCTACAACGTGAAGGCCCTCGCCGCGGGGCAGACGACGTTCTCGTTCTCTGAGTACGCAGTGGCGATCTACCGCTGCCAAGCGTTGAGCAGCTCAATGCCGATCACGGTCGTGAACCTCAGTCTCGGGTCTGGTACTCAACCCAACGGAAGTGAACTCGAAACCCTTGAAAACTATGTCCAGTCAGCGAACGCGCACGGCTTGAGCGTCGTCGCGGCGGCCGGCAATGAAGCCGGCCCGGTGCAGGCGCCCGCCTCCGTTCGTGGGGTTCTCGGCGTAGGCGCCTCGGATGCGAATCCCGTGAACCGCGGCGCGATGTGCTCCTTCAGCAACCACGGGCCAGGGCTCGCCCTACTCGCTCCTGGGTGCGGTAGCCAGATCGAGCCGAGCGGCGGGGGTAACGGTATCGACATCGCGTTCAGTGACGATGGCTTGCCCGCCTGGGCGAATGGCACCAGCGAGGCGGGAGAGATCGTCTCTACTGCCGAGGCGAGTATGCGCGCGTACTCGCCGACGCTCAGCTATTCCCAGGCGCAGGGGTGCATCACGTCAACGCTCACGGGCGGGGGGAACCTAGATGTCGCCGCGGCGTTCACCGCGTGCGGGCTAGGACAGATCGTCAGCGAGGGAATGGCTGCCTACCAGGCTGCAAACACCTCATCGTCCACACCGAGCGGGCCGTCTGCGGCGATCCTTGCTCCCAAGAGCAAGCCGGCTCCCAGGCCGAAGATCATCAAGATCACGTTCAAGCGGCACCGTCTCCGGGTCACCGTAGCCGCGATACCCAAGGGGCTGCGGTTGAGGCTGGTCGTGCAGGACAGGCGCGAGCTTGGGCGTCTCATGACGCTCGCGAAAGCCACGACCGATCGCACGACGACCGTCCTGCGGGTAGGTAGGTGGGATCGGATCGTGGCGAGATTCCTCGCTGGACACGACGAGCTCCCCGCAGTCGTGGTGACCCGCCACAGTAGGCACTCCAGCGTGCGCAGGCGGGCGGTGAGATGAGACGCGCCGTGGCGGCCGCCGCCGCGATGCTGTTCGTGGTGGGCGTGATCGCGACCGGGACTGCTTTCGCCGGCGGCTACCAAGTGAGTGCGTGCGCCGCGATCGCACCGCCGGTCAACAACTCGTGGCAGCCGTTCAACAACAACACGGCCTACCTCGAAACGAGCGCGAACTGCGCCGGCAGCGACGTGACCGGGGGCAGCGCCAGCACGTCCGGGCTCGCGGCCGCAGACATTCTGCGACTGGCCACCAATGTTCCCGCGGGCGTGGTCGCTGGTTGGCAGTTCACCGCGCCCGCCGGTGACACGATCAGCGCGATCAGCCTCGACCGCGACCTCTACGAGCAAGGCGAAGGATGGATTCCGCAGATTGTTGACGGCGCAGGCAGCGTACTCCCGGGTGAGACCTGCTCGTTCAGTGCTGGCAATGGAGGCTGCGAGGTTTCAGGTCCTTCTACGCACACCGGCCTGAACACGGCGAGCCTCGCGATCGAGCTGATCTGCCATCCCGAACCTTTCGGTCTGAGCGCCTGTGGCAACGGCTTCTCAGAGCATGACGCGCGGGTCGAGCTCAACAGCGCCACCATCACGATCGCCGACGAACAGGCGCCGCAGATCGCTTCCACGAGCGGTCCATTGTTCGCGGGCGGTCTGGTGCGCGGCACCCTTTCGGGCACGATTAATGGCTCAGATAACAGCGGAGTGCAGTATGCCCGCGTCTACGTCGACGGCGCTCAGGTCGCACAGCAGGCGTCTCCGTGCGACTTCACGCGGCCCGCGCCCTGCCCGGTCAGCTCGAGCGACCAGTTCAGCATCGACACGAGAGCGCTCGCCAACGGCGCGCACCAGATCCAGGCGGCCGTCGTCGATGCTGCCGGCAATCAGACTCTTGGAAGCCCCGTTCAGGTCATGGTCGATAACGTCAATCCGGGCGCTCCGAGCGGCTTGCTGGTCAATGGGCGGAGCGGCGGTGCATGGCTCAACCAGCCCGCGACGATCACGTGGACGAACCCCGCCCAGCCCGAAGGCGACCCGATCGGCCAGGTCAACTGGATCGCGTGCATCGGCAGCGAGACGAGCGTGCCCGCGAGCGGCTGCGACGCCAAGCATAGTCAAACCAGCCCCCTGAACTCGCTCGCGTTCAATCCGGCGCAGGACCCGGCGTTCGCCGGTCAGCCGCAAGCGGTCTACACCGTTTTCGTGTGGCTTGCGGACGTGTTCGGGAACACCACCCAGGCTAACTCTGCGGCGATCAGCTTCGGCTACCAGACCACCCCGCCGCCGCCGCCGAGGTCCATCAGCGTCAGCGGCAAGGGACCGTACACGATCACGCTGGGCGCCCCCGCGCACCTGGCGCCCCTCACAGCGACCAACTGGATCGCCTGCAACAGCAAGGGAACCTGCACGCCGACGCAGACCAGCCCCGGTCTAGCGTTCAAGTTCGACCCCAACCACACGCCACAGTTCCGGCGCAGCCCGTACGGCCGATACGAGCTCCGCGCCTGGCTGGCGGACGCCGCGGGGAACACCAATCCGGCGGACAGCGCGACGCTCGCGATCAACCACAGCAAGAACGGGAAGGCAAACCCTGAGCTGCACATCCTCAGCGTGAGGAGGACAAGGCACGCGCTGCACGTGCGCGGCAGCGCCGCCCGAGCGCTCTCCGGGCACATCACGATCATCGTGCACTACACGCTAGGGGCTCGCTCACATAGCGTCCAGAAGACCGTTCGGGTCGCCCACGGAAGATGGGCCGCGATCCTTGGTCTGCCCGTGAATGCTCTGACCGCTCGCGTGACCGTCGTTCGCCACAGCTCCCGCCATTGGTTTTCTCAGACCGTGACCCGCTACGTGTATCACCGCGCCCCAAGGCCCTGATCGCCCCGGCCCGGCGAAGAAGTGGACGCGGATGCGGGGTTTGAGCTACATTGTGCCATTCGTCATCAAGAGCAGGGTCCCGCACGGAGGATCGGACCCGTCCCACTGGCTGGACACGCCCGCGTGGCGGGCGTAGAAATTGGCTGGGGGGAAAGGCGCGGTCTCCCGCGACGAGAGGTCATAAGCAGAACGTCCCTCGCGCAACGGCAGGAGATATCAAGGATGAGCAGTCCCAAGCACAGGCACCGCGGCGCACGCATCGCGACTGTGGTTCTCGCCGGTGCTGCGTACCTGCTCGCGATGCCCTCGCCGGTCGCAGCGAACAGCTACCACGACTTCCTCTGCCGGACCCCCTACGGCGCGAACGCCGGCCACCCAGCACCGGCCGATGACGTCAGCTACGGAACCAACGGGACCTACGTCTACGCGGGTGACGGCTGCGCGAGCGGCGGGGTGCTCTATGCCTCGATGGACGGCTCCGTGTCCCATCCATACGGTTCTGGCGGCTGGGACACGTTCAACGCTCCCGCAGGTCTGACGATCGCCGGCTTCACGGTCTGGCGCTACGAGGCGGATGCGCCCGTCCAGCCCTACGGGGCGCCAGCATCGAACCTTTACTACAGTCCCGGCCCAGCATCGGTTCAGGGTCTATGCGCGCAATCGCTAGGGTGCAGCTCGCGCGGAACGCAGAGCAACCCGTTTGACCCGTCGAACGCGGTCAGCGTCGGAGGTCTCAGCGGCGTGACGCAGATCCAGTGGTCCGGCTCCTGTGGCGGAGGACCGGGCGGCGAATGCCCGGCGTCCGGGAGCGGAACGCTCTCATCCCAATTCGACGTCTACGCGGCCGACATCGACCTGGTCGACAACACCCCACCCACCGTCAGCGCCATAGCTGGCCCGCTTGTCGCCGGTGGCACGCTGTCGGGCCAGCAGGTCGTCTCCTTCAACGCGAGCGATGGCCAGTCCGGGGTCTACGGTGGCACGCTCCTTGTGGACGGGCGTTCCGCCGTCTCGCAGATTCTTGACACCAACGGCGGTGCCTGCCAGTCCCTCGGCGTCACGAGTGACGGCCAGCGGTCTTTCGAACACGCCCAGCCGTGCAAGAGCTCGGTGAGCGCCAGCCTGACGCTCAACACCAACCAGTTCGCAGCTGGTCAGCACTCGCTCGAGCTGGTCGTCGATGACGCCGCGGGCAACCGAACCATCGCCTACAACAGCACGATCACCACCAGCGGCCCGCCGCTGGTCGGCGTGAACGGATCGGTCAACGGCCCCCGCATCCCGAATGGTCAGCCGTGTGCTGGGGAGGCTCTGGATCTCACCGTCAACCGTAAGCGCAGGCCGCCCATCATCCAGTACGGCAAACCAGTAACGATCAAGGGCGTGCTGCACTGTGGGACGGTGCCGATCCGGGGCGCTAGCGTCGCGATCGTCACCCTCGGCGGGCCGCGCAGCGCCGCGATCGACACCGCTGTGCAGACCGCTCTCGACGGCTCGTTCTCTTACAAGGTGCCGGTGGGTCCGGACCGCGTGCTGCGCTTTAGCTACACGGCGTACAGCAACGATCCCGGCCCGTCAGCGACCGCCACGGTGGCGATCGCGATTCGGCCGAGAATCAAGCTGCGGATCGACCATCACAGCACCAGCAACGGGCACACGATCCACTGGAGCGGCACGATCGCAGGCGGACCCTACCCGGCACAAGGAGTCACGCTCGACGTCGAAGTCCGCGAAGGCAAACACTGGAGAATCTTCGACCAGGTCGTCGCGCACCGCAAGGGCCGCTTTCACTACCACTACCACTTCCACGCAACAACCGAACCCACCACCTACACATTCAGAGTCGCACTACCGGACACTGGCGCACAGGACTATCCCTACACGCCGGGCGCCAGCAACACGATCAACGTCCATGTCACCTCCTGAATCGCCGCTGGAGAATGAGAGCCGCAAGTGATGATTGAGATTGCACGGGACGGTCTTGAACCTGCCACCTTTCCCCGGCACGGTCAGCCGCTACGAGCAGGGCATCCAGTGGCTGTTCGCCAACGGGCTGACGCTACGCATCAACCTCTCGGGCGACACCGACGCGCGTAGGCCCACGCCCACGCCCACTCCCGTACCCTTCGCCGCGGCGAGACCGCCCCTCGGACGTGTCAAAGTCCCACGGCCTATAAGTGGCACGGGTGCCAACGTGGATCGCGAATGGCGACTCGGCAGAGCACGTTGCCGCGTTCCGGCGGCTACCAACACGACCAAGCTCTCGCAGGCTTCGAGACTTAGAATTGGGTGCTATGGCTGACCCACCACGGCGACCCGGGGGATCTCTTGAGCTCAACGAGCGCTCTGTTGACTTCTCGCTCTTCCCGGCGGTACGCCGACAGCGACAGTGGCACCAGTCCGACACGATCTTCGCAGTAAGCCCGTGGGCCGTGATGCAGGGAGCCATCAACGCACGATTGTCTGGGAAAACCAGGGCCGAGCCCTCGGCGTTTCTCCGTCAGGGCCACGACTTCTACGTTGCGGCTCGCGAGAAGGTTTCCGCAAATCCTCTCCTCTACTATTACGCCTTCCTAAACATTGGGAAGGCACTCCTGCGTGTCCGCCGGGTCAAGGTGTCGCTTGACCGCGCTCACCACGGTTTGGGCGAGCTGGCACCGGACAAGGGTGGCGGGCTCACGTTGGACACCGCGAAGCTCGTGGTGCGTAACAGCAGCAAGAGGCTCTACGTGTTCCCCGCTGTGCTGGATGCACTCGGCTATCCGGCCCCAGCCGACGGCACGCAGCTCAAGGTCAGCGAACTGCTATCGCAAATAGTGGTGGGACACCGCCAGTGGCGAGACGCAGAGGGCCACGACGAGCGGTTCGTGCGCGTCGAGCCCGAGTTTCGCCACGACAGCAACGAGAGAGCCGTGTGGGTCTGCCTGTACGTGAACCAAGCCGACCTCTCACGGTACGCGATCACGCCAACGCAAGTGCTGACAGACGCGAAGCTCGAACCGTTGTTTCGCCTAATCCCAAGCCTGAAACCGGAAGCTCATTGCTTTGAGTTGCGCAAACCAGAGAGGTACACGAAAGACCCAGTCCAGGTGCTCCAGAAGCTGGCCAATAGCGTGCGTCCCTACCTCTGGGCGATCGTCAGCGCCATCCCCGGTACGGCGTACCGCCGCTACTACCTACACCTGACGCCGCCGGGAGGTGAGCGTCAGCCACAGATCGGTTCGCTGTGGGCGACGCTCTACTACCTCGGCTCGGTGGTTCGCTATCGACCGCATCTCTTTGAGCAGCTCACCTCCGGCCCGTTCGGGCCGTTCATCACCGAGTTCATCTCCGCGCAGCCCGAACAGATGCTGTACATGCTGGCGTCAGAGATGTGCGAACGAGAAGTCGCACAGCCCGCCATCGCTTAACCACGTGACCATGCTCAGCAGGTTGACGACCGCCCGCAAACTTCCGCCCCCTGCGCACAAGCGAGTGGAGTGGTCCCGCTTTGTGGTCAGATCACAGCAAACGTTGGGTGCGGGCCAGCTCAGCTGGGGAAGTAGTAGTCCTCCGGCCTGCTGCCGGAATGTCCAGCGCCGCGTGGAACGACGGTGCGTTCGGTCTCTCTGATGCGTGCGGGGTCGGCGAGCCCGCGAAGTCGGGCGATGTCGCCCGGCGAGAAGCCGTGGTCGCGGAACCGCAGCAGCCACGGCAGCAGCCGTCCGCCGCTCACGATCCAGCACGGTCCCTCGCCCGCCCCGGTGAAGTGCTGGCGTTCCTGAGTGCTGCCGTCGAGGATCACGATGCACGGCCTCACCGGGTCCGGGTATTCGCGGATCGCGGCGCCGAGCGCGTTCGCGGCGCGGCTCATCAGGGCGATGTCCTGGTCGATCCAGTGGCCGCGGCTCGCCTGCAGAATGAACACGCTCGCCGGGCCGAACAGTACAAACGGAATCGGCAGCTCCACCGAACCCAGGGGCAGCCCCCGGACATACAGCCAATCGCTGCGGTCAAGGCAAGCGAGACGCTGCTCGAGCTGGTCGTTGACCTCGACCGTTCTCGCGTGCCAGCGCAGGTGCGTGCCGAGATGGCCGAGCATCCTCGGCGCGTTGTGCAGCGGTAGCTCGGGCGCATCGCGTTGTGGGCCGGCACCGCCCGCATCGGAAGCGCTATGAGAGCGGCGCCAGCCGTCCCTGGCGCGGCCCGTCGTATCGCGGTGTTCCCCGCCCATGTCCATACGCGGCCAGGCTAACGGGCGGGGACAGACGACAGGCGGGCTGCCCTCGGTGCAGTGCTACGACTTGTGTGGGCGTCGAGCAACACTTCGACGCGATCCCTTACGAGGGCAAGAACGACACGGTCGGCAACAACATCAAGTACACGGTCGGCGGCAACATCAACAAGATGTTCGGCGGCACCATCTACAACATGTTCGGCGGCAACATCTACATGTTCGGCGGCACCATATACATGTTCGGCGGCTGCACGCCTGCTACGTCATGGACTTGTTTGCTGGGCATTTGACCTCCGCGTGAGCTCTAAAGTTTGCGGCAGGCTCGTGTCGAAAGCCCGCAATACAGTGGCGAGGCGCAGTCCGTGCGAGAAGTATCCCCGCGCCCTGTCGTATGGTGTCGGTCGTCCCCAATGGAGGCGTCGGACGAAGGCCCGGCACGGTCTCTCAATCCAGGGAGAAGGCGCTGGGTCGCCGTGTCTTCGGAGGGGACAGTAGGAAGCCACCGGCCCGGTACGGGCAAAGCTCCCACGCCAGGGAGACCCCCGTACCGGGCCAGCCTTACTACGGGCACCAGCCTACCGCCTCGACCTACGGGGCAGGCAACGCGGTCATCAACAGCATTGGGGGCGTACCGGACGGTAGTTGCATGGGCCGGCGTTCTCGCTGAGATGGTGGCCGGGAGGTCGTGGATGCTGGACCCGTTTGCTGGGACGGGGACCTTCTTGTTGGTGGCCCGCCGTACCAGCCTTACTCGCAGTTAGGCTCGGCGTGGAGCCGTGGAGTAGCGAAACCAAGCCTTGTAGACAAAGACTCCAGGTCTGGTGACTCCTGATCGCTTGCGTCAACAAAGCGTAAAGTCGCTCGGGGGAAAACGGCTTCTCGCGACGACGGGTCTGTAGGGGCAGAAGGCTCCCGCAACCCGATGGAGGAGTCCAAATATGAGAAGTCGTCTCATCTCCCTGCGTGTCGCCCGATGTTGTCGGCCGGCGCGCGGGATCTCACGGTCTTCGTGGCCGCCTTCGCCTGTGTCGTCCTGTTCACGTCCCCGGTCTGTGCGCTTGCCGATTCGATGTCGCTGTCGATCGCGCCGGACCCGGTGGCGAACCTGGCGAGCTAGATCGGCTGGTCGGCATCAAGCGAACGAGGGTGAACGGGAGGCCCAGTGAGCTCGTCAGTTGACCAGTTGCGTGAGGGTGTTGGGGCCGCGGAGTGGCAGGCGCTCGCAGCCGGGTTGAGCGAGGACAAGCTGCACGAGCTTTCGCAGCTGTGGCTCAGCCTCGCGGACAAGCCAGCCGTGAGGGCGGCGATCATCAGGGAGGTCATAGACGTGGCCCTGGAGTACGGCGACAGGGCGCTGGTGGTCGCGCTCTCCCGCGTGTCGTGGGAGAACTACGACGCCGTGA
This sequence comes from Solirubrobacteraceae bacterium, assembly GCA_036501715.1. Lineage (GTDB taxonomy): Bacteria > Actinomycetota > Thermoleophilia > Solirubrobacterales > Solirubrobacteraceae > Palsa-744. The sequence continues at coordinate 41,733 of DASXZV010000042.1, forward strand.
TCCTGCGGGACCGGAGGGTGTCGTGACCGTCCGGCTGAAGCATCGTACCCCACGTGATGAGGCGGAAGAAATCGCCAACGCGAACTACGGGGTGATGATGGAGGAGATCCTGCGCTCGGTCAATGGGCGGCTGCGCGTGGAGGGGATCAAGACGTTGAATCGCCAGGATCTCGAAGTTGCCTACAACGAAGGCTGGCAGGGCGTCACGCAGCACATTGTTCAGGGCCGCCCACTGACGAGTCTCGCGGGGCTCCTGTTCACGATGGTCCACCGTCGGGCGATCGACATCTACCGCGCTAAGCAGGAGGGCCGGCGCGTGGAGATGGACCTCGAACAGCAAGCAGTGGACGCTGACCTTGCCGACCGGGCCGATAACCACGAGAAGCTGACCCGCCTGCTCGGCAGATTGAAGGACCGGCTCAACGACAAGGAGCGCCGCGCGGTCACGCTGTGCGTGCTCCACGGATACAAGCGGCCAGAAGCCGCGGACCTGCTCGGCATCGATCGCGTGGTGTTCGAGCGGATCATGGACGGCGCGACGAAGAAGATGGCCGGCGTCGTCGCGAGCATCGAGGCCCGCGGCTGCGGCGGCGATGAGTGGTCGCGGCTGATGCGCGCCTACGCGCTGGGGCTGCTCTCCGAGGACGAGCCCGACTACCAGCGCGCACACGCACACGTCGACTGCCCGGACCCCTGCGAGGCGTGCCGCCGCTACGTCCGAGGGCTGCGCGGCCTCGCCGCCGTCCTACCGCCGCTGCTGCCCCCCGGCCTGCTCGAGGGTCACGACGCCGCGCGCGTTCTCGCGCACCTGTCGCGCTGGCTCTGCGGCGGGCACGCCACAGCCACGCTGCAAGGCGCGGGCGCAGCAGGCGCAACCGCAAGCGGCGTGGCGGTCGGCGGCGGCACCAAGGCGCTCCTGCTCGCGGGCGCGGCGGCGCTCTCGGTCGCGGGCACAGCAGCGGTCGTCGCGACCAACCACTCCAACGACTCGCACGACCACCGCGTCGCACAGGCCCACCGCGCACCCGCGAGCATCGACTTAGGGGCGCTCACCGGCAAGCTGAAGGCGCCGCTCGCAGTCACCAGCCGCCAGCCCCGGGCGAGGACCGTCTGGCGGCGCGACCGCGCAGCGACAGAGTTCGTGAGCAACCATCCTTCGCCGGCGGCCAAAGAAAACCGCAAACTCGAGTTCAGCTGGGAACACCAGCCCACGCCGGCGCCACCGCCGCTCGCTCACACGGCCCGCCACAGTGCGTCGCCGCAGGGCAGCAGCGAAGAAGAAAACGCCGAGTTCAACTTCGAGCGCAAATAGCCGCTGGCCGCACCGGCAGATCCCTGGTCTGGCCGGTCTGAAAAAAATCAAATCCGTCCCGGGGGAAACGCCGAGTGCGCTCGATTTCTCTCCAGACCAGCATCTGGAGAGACCAATGCTCGACCGCAGTCACACGGCAAACCTATTCTCAGAAAACGCGCAGCAGGCGGACGAGCTCGCCGGCGCGGCGGATGCTGCGGTGGAGCGTCCTGCCGCTAGTCCCGAAACGGATGAGGCCGAGGCACAGCTTGACGTTTCGCGTTCCACCACGGCTCCTCCCCGCCCGCGTCGCCCCCGTCCAGTTGACGGCGGGCGGCGCGGCGCCGTGCGCTCAAAGCCACGTGTGGCGGCACCCAAAGGGCAGATATCACTTCCCGGTGTGCCGCCGTGGGTGCGCAGTTGGGCGCGGCGCGCCCGGCCTTTCGCGCCTGTGTTGCTGCTGCTGGTGATCTTGGCAGCGCACCCGGCAGGCTGCGCCCGCCAAACAACGCGCTCGGGATCACTGGCACCTTCCACGCCAGCCAGCGCGACTCCTACGCGCACGCACCCACCCGCCGGCAGCAACAACGCGACCCGCCCGGCACAGGCGCCACGTCCGCGCCAGCCACGCCCGACCACGACGGACCCTGCCACAAGCACCGTCGCCGCTCGTCCACCCGCATACGCCCCGAGAGGTGCCAGTGCGCTGGCGGCGGCTGCTTCTGCCCAGCAGGCGCCAGCCGCCCCACCGACTGTGACTCGCACAGTCGCCCCGATTTCAGTACCTGCCGCCTCGAACACCGGCGGCCCGCCCCGCGAAGGACGCGGTGAAGGAAACGAGTTCGGATTCGAGCGCTAACCCGCGCTCGCGCTGCACCCACAACACGGAGGTAAAAACGATGAGAGAGAACTGGCCCGCGGCGCGGTGGATGCTGCGTCAGGCAGTAGTGGTGTCACTGCTGGAGTCGGCTGTATTCGGCGCCGTCAAGGTGGTGCTCGCCTACCCGTTCCTGTTCAAGTCCGACCTGGGCATCGGTGAAAGCTCGAAGGTCGAAGGCATCAACAAGTTCGCGGCGTTCATGGCGTCGCTGTCGCAACCGCTGTTGATCGCCCTGGCCGCCGTCGCGCCGCTTGCGTTGATCTTCGGCGCGGGCGCATTGATGCTTGGCCACCGTCGGGCGCTGGGGATCATCGCCGGCACCGTCGGCGCGCTGGCGCTCGCCGCGTCGGCTACCGGATTGGTGAATTAGGAGCCCCGGTTTGTTCCGCCAGCACGACAGTTTCACCCCGGCGGGCTTCGCTTCGCGACGGGAGTGCGCCCGGTCACACTGGACGCACCTGGCCGTGCTCGCGGTCGCGGCCGGCGCTGTCGCGCTGGTGGCGATGCTCGCCGGTGCCACGCCCGCGCAGGCGAAGATCCCGATCGTCGGGGAAATACCCGTCGTCGGCCCAGTTGTGGAAGGGATCGGCAACGCGGGCGAAGCGGTATTGCACCCCACCGAAACGATCCTCAAGGGGTTCGTGGCGCTGTTGCAAGCGATCTTCGGCGGGTTTGAGGCGCACCTCATCGCCGAAGTAATCGCCGGCCTGTTGGCGATCCCGAACTTCAACACCGGGCACGTCGCCCAGCTTGAGCACACGACGACCGCGATCGCGGCGGGGATGCTCACCGCCGTTCTCACTCTTTCGATCCTGCGCTACTACATCGCGGGCCTCACCAACAGCTCGTCGGGTGGCTTTGAGGCGCTACAGGGGTTGGTGCGCGTGGTGGGCGCGGTCGGCTTCATCATCCTGTGGCCCGGCTTTTTCAGCGAGTGCCTGCAAATCCCCTCGGCGTTCAATCACGCGCTGTTGGGCAGCACGAGTGTTCAGCACAACGTGGCGGCGCTGTTCGACGCCGCGCTCGCACTCGGGTCGGGCGCGTTCGCGCTGAACATCGGCCTGGGCCTGATTTTCGTGATTCTGATTGGCCTCATCAGCGCCATCGTCTTCATCGGCCTTTTGTGGATGAAGGTCCTTTTGTCGGTAATGATGATGTTTTTGTACGTCTCGATGCCGTTGTGCATCGTGTTGTGGCCAGTGCCGGAGCTCTCGTGGCTTGCCAGCTCGGCGATGAAGGCGCTCGGGGTTGGCGTGATCGTCCCGTCGGTGTGGGCGATCCTGTTTGCGCTCAGCGCGGCGGTGAACACGGATGTTCTCACCTTCGCAGGGTCGCACAGCATTATCGACACAGTGATTATCCGGCCGCTGGCCGGGATCACTCTGATGCTGTTGTGCATCACGATCCCCCGGTTTTTGATGCGGGCGGCGCTGATCGGTCCGCACGGCCAGCCGGGCGGTTGGAGGGTGTGGAGAACTGTCACCTTTGGCATGTTCGCTGGGCGGGCCGCCGCGGGCGGCGCCCGCTCCGTCGCAACCGCCGCGACAGAAGGCCACGCGACGGCAGCTCGGGTGATCGACGCCCTGCCCACCCCGATCAAGCCACCAAGCGGAGCGGGCAGCGGCTCGCTCGCAGGGCGCATGGTGTTCGGCAAGTCGGGCTACGTGAAGGAGGATCAGGAGGACTCCGAGCGGGTGCCGCCACCTGACCTGCCGGTCCCCGAGCGCGAGAGCGGCGGGGTCACCTCGTCAGCCGCGACTTCCGGGGGCGCGGTGGCTGGTGCGGCGGCGGCTAGCGCGGCGACGGGAGGTGCAGGGGCGCCAGCGGGCGCTGCGGCCGGTGCGGCGGCAAGCGAGGGTGCCGCGGCGGGTCAGGCCGCCACGACCGGCGCCGCGGCGGCGGCTGGAGCCCCACGTGAGCAGCCGGTGTCCCCGGCCCGGCAGGCGGAGCAGCAGGCGCGAGCGGGACGTCAGGCGAGGTGGGAAGAAGCCGACCGCGCCGGCAGCGGCATGTACGAGCAGGCGCACTCGGAGACCGAAAGCTCGAGCGCGAAAGACGTGCGAGCGGCGATGGCGCAGCTCCCACCGCAGACGCAGCAGCAGCTCGCGGACATCATGGATTCCAGTCCAGACCGGCTGCGCGACTCGATCGCGCACTCAATGGGAGACCCCGGCTGGAGCGCCGGGGAGCGCCAGGCGCTGTGGACGATCGGAGCCGCGCGCAAGAAGCAGGCCCAGGACGGAATGGACCTCGCACTCGGCGGCGGGTCGCCTGGCTCGCCCGGCACGCCGGGCTCGCCTGACGCTACGGCGCCGCCGGCGGGAACGCCGAGCCTGGGCGCCCCGCTGCGTGAGCAGCCCCCGTCTGGTGGTGCAGAGCAGGCGTCCGAGCCGCAGGAGGACGCCTCCGACATCAACCCGTTTAGGGAGTGAAAGGGCGACCCGCTGTGAATCCTGCGTATAAGCATTTGCAGGACCGGCTGCGGATCGGCGACCTGACGGTGCCGCAGATCGTCGCAATGTTTTGCGGCTTCATGGGCGGGCTGGTGTGGGCGCTGTATTTGTCCCCGTTCAGCCCGTATTTGACGCTTTTCACAGCTATCTATTTGGCGTGCCTGCCGGCCGGGTCGGTGCTGCTCGCGTCGAGCACCGAGTTTGACCTGTGGCTGTATCTGAAGGGGTGTGTGCGTGAGGCATTCACCGACGGTCGCTTCACCGCCGGTCCGGGCGAGGGGACTAACGGATATTCGGTCTTCGCTGAGGCGGATCGCACCGGTGAACGCGCCGGGTCGGTGGCACCGCTTGAGCTGAGGGACCTATGGGGCGACTAGCGCAAAGGCGCTCCCGGCAGATGCGGGAGGCCGGCGAGCTTTTGGCGGTCGAGGCGATCGACCGCAGCGGTCTTGCCGTGACGAGCGAGGGGGCGTTTGTGCGGTTGTTGGCGGTGACGGCCCCGAACCCGCTGGTGCTCGGCGAACAGGACCGCAGACGCATCGCCGAGGGGTACTGCCAGCTGATCGCACGGCTGCGCGCGGACCAGCGGCTGCAGTTCTATGTCGTCTCCCGCCCGATCGACCTGAAAACGATCCTCGAGCAGGCCCGCCGAGAAGTGACCGCCGCCGCCGGGGAGCCACCGGACTCGCTGGATGACCCAGCGCACGACCCGCTGGCGATGGCCCGCTGGCGGATGTACTTCGCGATGGAGGAGAGCCTGCGTCTTCACAGTGACGAACAGGCGGCGGTGCAGACCTCGTTTTATGTGGTTTGCCCGTGGGTGCCGCCACGGCGCTCCAACAGCGAAATGTGGCGGGAATTGCTGCCGCGCCGCCACGGACTGCTGTCTGCACCGTTGCGCCGCAGCGTGCGGGCTCACCGCCGCGCCGCCCGGGAAAGCCTCGCATTCACCGAAGGCATCCGCTCGGAGCTTGACGCGCTCCAGGTGCCCTCCCGCCTCGTGAACGGGGAGCAGCTCGTCGAGCTTCTGTGGTCGAGGTTCAACCCGACCAGCGCGGATCGCGGCGTTCGCCGCCCGCCCCGCACAACCGAGATTCTCGGGGACCTCGACAGCGAAGTGGACCTGCAGCAGGCCAGGGAGGTCGCGCACCGCCTGCGATCCGCGATCGCACAGTCCCCGTTGGACTTCACCCGCTCCCATCACCACGTCGAGGTGGAGCACGACGTCGAGCAAACCGTGTTCGTCGCCACGACAGCGGATCACACCACCCCGGCGTGGCTGATGGGCGCAATGCTGACCCGCGAGCCGTTCACGCTTTCCGTTCACGTCGCGGCGCTGAACCGCAGGCGTGAGCGTAACCGCCTGAAGATGCGCTACCGCCGCCTGTATGCGGTGAATCGCGGCGCCGAGTCACGCGGCCGTGTACCGGATTGGGATAGGTACGCCCAGGAGGAGGAGTCCGCGCACCTGCTCCGCGACATGGCCGGCAATGCTCGCACCGGCCTGTTCGAGGTTTCGATGTACTTGTCGGTGCGCGCCCGCGGCCCGCAGCCGGATCTTGCGGCGCAGGGCGAGGCCGTCGATTTTTGTGTGGAGGCTTTGACCTCGACGGGCGATGTCGCGGTGAATCGTGGCGCCCATCACCAACAGCGGCTGTGGCCGGCGACGCTGCCGCTCGGCCGCGACGTTGCCGGCTACTCCCGCCCGTATGCCACCCGCAACGTCGGTGACTGTGTTCCTTTGGCGGGCACCAGCTGCGGCAGCCCCGAGGGCATCCCGTTCGCATTCTCAACACCGGGCAGGACGCTTGAGCGGCTGAACCCGGTCGACCGGGTGCACGACAACTACTCGCTGATCGTCGCCGGCAAGTCTGGTGCCGGCAAGACGCTGTTGACGCTGGTCATCATCGCCCGCTGCTTTGCGCTTGGCATCGGCCGGCTGTTTGTTATCGACCGATCCCGCCACCACCTGCTGCTGGCGAAGCTGATACCCGGCAGCGCACATCTGGACATTGGAAGCGACGACTCGCCGTGGGCGATCAACCCGTGGGACACACCCCACCAGGGGGCGGTGCCAAGGGCGAAGGTCGCGTTTCTGGTCGCGTTGCACTGTTCGATGGCGGCGGACGAGTCGCTAAGCGCGCTCGAGCGCTCACATTTGGGGGCGGCGATCAGGGAGGTTTACGCACGCGCACACGCGCAGGGCGTGCAGGCGCGCGAGTCGATGCTCAGAGAGGTTCTGTTCGAGCGTGCCAAGCAGGAAACTGAGGCCGGGGTTGGTGAGCTTGCGGCGAGCTTGCGCAGCCTCGCCGAGCGCCTGGGCGAGTTCTGCGACCAGGGTGCCTACAGCTACGTCTTCGACAGGGAAACGAACATCCCCGAAGGCAGTCCGCTGGTGGTGTTTGACACCAAGCAGTGCCCGGAGGAGATCCTCGGCCCGGTGATGTTCATGGCGGTCGAGTACGTCACCCGCCATGTGCGACTGCACCGTGAAGAACACCAGCATTTGGTGGGCCGCGACGGCGTGCCGCTACTGCACCTGCAGAGCTGTCTTGTCATCAACGAGGCGTGGCACAAGGTCGCCACCCCGGAGGCCGGGGTGCACGTCGCGGGGCTCGCACGCGAAGCGAGACACATCGGCCTGTTCTTGATAATTCAGAGCCAGCAGTTCGCGGATTTGGGGACCGAGCACGGCCTTCCGCTGCTCCGCAACTGCTCAATGGCGATCCAGTTCCGCCAGGAGGATGAAGCGGAGCTTGAGTTCACCCAGCACGCTTTCGGTGTCTCCGCCGAGCAGGCGGCGATGTTCCCGCAACTGCGAACGGTGAAGGGCCGCTACAGCGAATTCTTTTGGCTGAACGGGCTGCGCGGCAAGGGCCGCGAGCAACTACCGGTCGGCCCGACCGAGTATTGGATGTTCACCTCAGAGCCGCACGTAGACGTGCCTATGCGTGACGCGGCGATCGCAGCGCACGAAGGCGATGTGTGGCGGGCTGTCCGCTCGCTCGCCCGCCAGGGCGTACCAACCGGCGGCGAGGCATAACGGTGGGCGGCCAAAACTCCACCACCACGGCGGTGCTCGCCGGGCTGGCCGCGCTACTCGCCCCGGTGCTCGCCCTGATCGCGTTCCTTGCACTGATCGTGACGCTGCTCGCCCCGTCCACCAAGGCGGCCTGCACACCACCGGCAATACCGGCGGCGGTCACGGGGGAAGGCGGCGAATGGCTCGCAACCGCGTATGGGCCGCCGTGGGAAGGCATCCAGGGCGAAGGGATCACCGCCACCGGAATCAACCTACAGCACGACCCGCACGACTACATCATCGCGGTCGACCCGAGCGTCATCCACCTCGGCACCTACTGGCATGTGGTGCCGAACCCGTGGGGCAACCCCAAGCTGACGTTCCTCGCCGGCGACACGGGCGGCGCGATCCTCGGCAAGCACATCGACATCTACGACTGGGAAGGCCGGACGGCTCAGCTGGCATGGGGCACCCGCCATGTCACCCTCACCCCCGCCGCCGGGAACGGCACGGCCGGTGTACTGGAAGCGGCGCCGACGAACACCGAAGTGGGCGGCGGTGAAGGTGAAACGGCCGGCTGTGCAGGGGCGCCGGAAGGGCCGCTGCCGTTGACAGCAGCCCAGACCGCGAAGGTGCTACCGGACGGTTTGGCGGCGGCGCCGCGCGAAGCACCCCAGCAGGTGAAGGACATGATCGCCGCCGGCAACAGGCTGCACAGTGCGACCTACGGGTATGGGGCGGGGCACGGCCCGCCGCTTTCCACTCTGCAACCCGCGTATGACTGCTCCTCGGCGGTGTCGTATGTGTTGCACGCGGGCGGCGTGTTCGGCGACTACGCCTGGGTGTCAGGCGAACTGGAGCAGTACGGCGAAGCGGGGCCGGGCAAGTGGGTGACGGTCTACGCCAATAGTGAACACGCCTTCATGTATGTGGCGGGGTTGAGGCTTGACACGTCATGGAAAGGCACCGACGAAGGCCCCAACAACGGTGAGAACGGGCCGCGCTGGCGTGTGTACCCGGAAGTACCGAAATGGGCGACGTGGGTTGTCAGGCACCCGCCCGGAATGTGAGCGAAAGCAAGGTGAATCCTGTGCGTCAACTAACGCGAATCTTGGTGGCAGTAATGCTGGCGGCGAGCGTTCCGTTCTTGGCCGCGTGCGGCCTGGCAAACCGGGGAGGCACACCCTCGGCGAGCAGCACGGCCAGCACCCCGGCGCAGGCCAATCCCGGTGAACGGGAGGGCAGCACCCCACCCCAGCGGCAGGCGGCGCCGCTTGCGCCGGCACCCTCGCCGCAGAGCGCGGTGGAACGGTTCGCCGACGGTTACATCAACTGGAGCTACCAAACGCTTGCCGCCGATGAGCAGCACCTCGCGGCGTCGGCTGTCGGTGAAGCACGCGCCAGCGAGCTTCAGGCACGCCAGCAAACCGAGCGGGACTCGGCGCTCGCGCGAGGCCGCGTGTTCAACACAGGGACGGTCGTCACGGTCGGGCCGGTCAAAGGCGCCGGCGGGAATGTGTGGGCGTGCGTGACCAGGGAGCAGACCGGCGGCGAGGGTGAATACACGGCGCTCGCCGCCGCCTATCACGTGACGCTCGCGACGGTGGCGCGGGTGCCAGGCGGCTGGTCTGTCAGATCGTGGCGGCCGGAGCTGTGAGTCGGGGTCATGCACGAAAGCAGAACTTTGAGAGGGAAATCGAACAGGCCGGCAGGCTGGCCGCGATCATTGCAGCTAGCGCACAGCGCCAGTGGCGGCGGGCTGAGCGTGAGCGGCCTGTCCTTCCACCAGACGCCTGGGCCGCTGCTGGCAGTGGTTGGGTTGTGCGGCGGCGCTGGCGTTTCCGTGCTCGCGCATCTCATCGCAACCAGCGCCGCCGCAACCTCACAGGCGCCAGTGCTGCTCGCTGACACGGGCGGCCCGACGGCCGGCGCCGCGCTGTACTCGGGGGCGAGCGCCCCGTTGACGCTCGCCGACATCAGCGAGCGTGTCGCCGCCAGCGAGCGGGTGCCGCCGCGCTTCTGGGCGGACGTCCCGGAGGGGTTGCGGGTCCTCGCCGGTGAGCCGCAGTTCACCGTGCAGGGCAGCGACGACGCGGTGCGGCGGGTGCTTTCTGATGCGCGTGCCGCGCACGGCCTGACGGTCATCGACGCGGGCACCCTCGCCCGGCCCGCCGAGCAGGCGGCGCTCGGGGCGGCTTCGCACGTCGCTTGGGTGCTGCCCGCCAGCCGCTCGGGACTTGAGCGCGGCGGGCGGGTGCTGGACCGAATCACCCGCCTTTCACGCCCGGAGATCCTGGTGGCGCGCGCCGACCCCGTCGGGGGGAAGCCTCCGCTCGGTGGGCTGGCGGACCTGGCGGACTCGCGGCGGTCGCCGCTGGTGCTGCTGCCCCATCTCGGGCATGTCACTGACCGCCCGCTGCGCGACCTGCAAGCGCAGGCGGCGGTGGCATTGCAGGCACTCGGTGGGCTGCTGTCCCGATGAGCGGCCGGCTGCTTGGTGTCCTCGCGCGCCGCGACCTGGCCGTGCTCGCCGGCGGACTGGCGACGATCACCGTGCTCGCAGCCGCAGTGACCGGCGTGCTGTTCGCGGGCGAAGCCCGCGCGCTGCTGGCGGTGCATTTCGCCGTGCTGCCCGCCACGGCTTCGGAGGCCGCCGGCATTTGGCTTCACAACTTGCGCAGCGAGCTTGGCGTGGCGGTGTTCGCGTTCATCGACCCCGCCTGCCGGCACCTACTCGACGGCGCCGACCCTTTGTGGCGCAGGCTGCTGGTGGGTGTCGGCGATGTGTTCGTCGCCGGCTGGGCGATGGGCTCGTCTGTCGTCGCCGGGGTGCTGCTCGGCGCCTACGGGATGCGCCAGGTGGAGGCGTTCGTGCCGGATGGCCCGGTCGAGGTCATGGCCTGGCTGCTTTTGATCGTGCTGTATGTGGATGTGCGCCGCGGGCGCACGAGCGGGAGGGCGGCGGCCGTGTGGCTGGTGGCGGTCGCCGCCCTGCTCGCCGTGGCGGCGGTCCTCGAGCTCGGAGCGGGATCGTGAACGATCGGCCGCGCACCGGGCCAATGTTGTTCCTGATCGCCGTCGGGCTGCTGATGAGCGTGGTGATGCTCGCGGTGCTGATCCCGAAACTCGGGCACCTCGCGCACCCACCCCCGGGCTCAGCGAGCGCCGTACACGCGGCGGCGCACCGCACCCACAAAGGCCACGGCTGGCTGACGTTCACGCATTTCGTGTGGGTCGTGGGCGCGAGCGGCGTGGTGAGCGCTGTGGCGGTCGGCTGGTGGCTGGTGGCGGTGGTGCGCCGCCGCCTTGAGAATCGGCTGACCCGCGAGTACGGCGTGTTCGAGGTGAGGCTGTCGATGCACGACCAGGCGCGCGAGCAGGAGGTCACCGACATGGTGGAGGCGCTGCTCGGCGCGGTGCGCGAGTTCCCGGAGCAGCGCAGCAGTCAGGGGCAGCCGTTTGTGTGTTTCGAGGCGCACTACGGTCCCGGTGAGGGCGGCGAGCTCGAGTGGGTTTTGTGCCTGCGATGCGAGCGGCAGTTGGCCGCCGCGTTGGACGGCATCATCAGCGCCGCCTACCCCGATGTCCGGGTCGGCTACCGCTTCGCCGGCCCGCCGCGTGAGATCGGCGGAAGGATTCCCCGGCCGGGGCATGTGCTCAGGCTGCGCAAGCAGCGCAGCTTTGTGTTCCCGCTGACAGATGAAGTACAGCCGGGTGCCGCCCGGCCGCTTGAAGCTGTCGCCCAGGCGCAGGCCGCCGCCGGTGTCCCTTCAAGCGTGCGTATCCAGATGACACCCTGTGCGCTGCCGGTGGAGCGCTTCGCGCGAACCAGGTTGCGCGACCGTGAAGCGCGGCTCGCCGCCGACGACGGCGGGCACCTCGGGTCGCTGTCCAGCAGCGAGATGCAGGCGGCGGCGCGCAGCCAGAGCCATACGTGGTGCTGGCTTGAGGTGCAGGTCGCCGCACCGAACCGGGAGATCGCCAACAGGATCGCGGCGGTGGTGCAGGCCCGACGAGGCCAGAACCGGCTGCAGCGCCGCTGGATGATCTGGCGGGAGGATCTGTACCGGGACAGATTCCCGAGCGCCTATCCGCCGCTTTTGCCTGGCCTTGGGCTGCGGACCCTCGCCTCGGCGAGCGAGGTTGCGCAGCTCGTCGCGCTCCCCACGGGCAGGCTCAAGAACGTGCCGGTGAGACGGCTCGCGCTGCCACGCCTGCCTGCCCCGCCTGACCTGCAGATCGCCGAGCCCGACGCCCAACCTGGACGCCCGCCGACACGGGAGGAGTGAGCGTGGCCACGGCGGACGCGAGCGAGGGGACGGCCGAGGAACGGGCGCTGTTGGAGCGCCTTGCCACCCGGCCACGGTCACGGAACCGCCGGGTGGGCGCACAGGTCGGGGAGCCGGGAAGGCTGCCGACGCTGCCCTACCAGATGGTGGCGCACCTGCAGGCGTCAAACGGCCCGGTCTACATCCACCCGCAGGACAGAAAGTACGGGGTGCTGGCGGCGGGCGGGCAGGGGTCGGGCAAGACCGCGCTGCAGTTGCGGTTGTACCAGAGCGACATTCGTGACCCGAACGCGAGCCCCATCATCATCGACCCCAAGAGCGAGCTCGCGCAGCTCGCTCTTGAGCACACACCACCGGATTGCGGCAAGCGGGTGTGGTGGCTTGACCTTGGCAGGCCGATGTTCGGCATGTCACCGCTTCGCCTTGACCCGTCGAGGAGCCTCGCCGAGCAGGCATCCTCGGTCGCGGACAACGTAGTCCAAGCAATTTCTGACACAGCCGAAGGCCAGGTCTTCCAGAGCTCGCGAAGGTATCTGTATCACGCGATTGTTGGGGCTTTGGCGCTCGCGCACCAGCACGACCGGCTGGCGACGTTCGAGGACGTGTTCGCGCTGTTGCTGCCTTCGCGCGAGGACGTCAGGGAGGCGGCCGTCAACGCCTGCCAGGCGTGGGCCGATCTGGATCACACAACCGAGTTCTTTTCCAGAGTGTTGCCCGAGGAGCTTGACAGCAACCGGGCTAACACACATCAACGGCTCGATCCGCCAAGAAATAAGCTGGAGGCGATTCTCGCCTCACCGTCGTTGCGGCGGTTCTACAACCATCCGGTCGATATCACGCTGCGAGAGATTGTCCTCAACAGAGACATTCTCCTGATCGACGCGAACATGGCGAGCCTGGGCGAAGGTAACTCCCAGGTCGTGATGCACCTTGTCATCCAGCAGATCAATGCGCTGATGCAGGAGCTAATTCACCTGCCGCCACAGGAGCGCCCGCGCGTCCCGGTCGACTATGAGGAGGCGGGGAACGTCGTCAAGATGAACACCGTCAAGCAGTTCGCGACTCACCGCGAGGCTGGCCTTGAGCCGGTAATGGGCGTCCAATATCTGAGCCAGTTGGGAGCGGACGCCGAATCACCGGCGATCACTGAGGCGATCCGAAAGGGCGTGATGAACCTGATGCAGTCGCGCTGCCTCTTTCGCATGGGCGACCCTGAAGACGCGGAGAAGCAGAGCCGGATCGGAATGTCGGTGTACCAGACGATGATCCGCGGCGACCTTGAAAGCCGCGAGCTGATGGGCGCCCCGCCGGAGAAGTCGCTGTATCTGCCGGTGCACTACTGCCTGGCGTCGTGGATCGTCGGCGGCGCCCGCATAGAACTGTTCCTCGGCGAAACCTTCGAGTTTGAGAAGCTGCGCGGCGGGCGGTGGGCCGAGCACCATTTGCGGGTTTTGGAGGAAGCGGTTGGCGCCTACCCGGAGAAGATGCCGCGCACCTACCAGCGCCCCCCCGACCCGGCGACCCCAACAGCCACGCCGCCGGCGGCCCGGAAAGGCGCCGCGCGCGAGCGCCCAGCACCGAGGACACCGACACCCACACGAAACGCAGGCACGACCGCGGAGAGCGAGCGGGGCGCCCAGCGGCCGGTGCAGCCGCTGATCCGACCGGCCGGAGAGGTGCCCGAGGTGAAGCGCAGCCCCGTGCGCAAGGTGATCGGCGTCGGCCGCGCCCCGGCGCAGACCCAGCAGCTTTTCAGCGACGACGAGCAGGCACCGGAGAGCCTGCGGGAACTCGCGCTGTTCGTCGATCCGCTACTCGGTATCAAGAAGGCGGAGCGCAGCGACCCGGCTGAGGAGTTGCCCAAACTGTTCGACGAGGACTATGCGGTACTCGCCCTGCTTGACCGGGTGGGGTTCGCGCTGCCGGGGATGATCCGCCGGGCGGTGCTGCCGGGTGTGGCAGAGCGCACCCTGCGAGACAGGCTCCACGGCAAGCTGCACCGGCACGGGCTGATAGAGCGCTGGCCGATCATTCTGCGCGACAAGCCGCGCGGCGGCCTGCCGTTCCTGTATTCGCTTACCCGGTTCGGGATGCAGACCGCGCAGCAGCGCCAACCGCCGGCGATACCCGAGAAACGGGAGTTCAGGGAGATCGAGGTGGAGAAGGATGGGCGCATCCGCCACGACCTGCACCTGGAGGCGTGGGTGATCGCGTTCCACACGGCGATCGGACGGTTGGCGAGCGACAAGTGGCGCACGCCACGCTGGCCGGCGGGCACGTGCGCGCTGCCGCATATCGGGAACGGCCGCAGCCGCAGGACGATCACGCTGAAGGACGTGCGCCGCCCGAAGCACATCGGCATCTTCGATGTGGACAGCGCGCACTTCGCGACGATCGCGCCGGACGCCATCCTCGAGGTGAAGGTCCCCGACCCCCAACTGACGATCGACTTGTGTGTGGAGATGGACCTCACCGACCGCACCTCCTACAACCGCGAGAAGTTCTGCCGATACGACGCCTTCCTGTGCGCGTGGTGGAGCGAGCACCGCCGCTACCGCCAACTCGGCGTGAGGCCCGCCGTCGTGTTCGTCTGCCGCACCCCGGAGCTCGCCCTCAGTTACGCCCGCGCGGCCGACGAGGAGATGTACGGCAGCATCGGCGTGACCGGCAGCGCCAGCCACGAGCGCTACTACGCCGGCCGCGAGCACCTGTTCTTCGCCACCGAGAGCGACATCTACAACGGTAGCCTCGCCGCGCTCGCATTGCCACCGCTGCCGCCGCTCGTGCGCTCGGCGCTCGACGGCGAGACCACGCTCGCCGTGGAACGAGTGAACCTCATCGACGAGCGGCTGGTGCGGGAGGCGACCCTGCCCCTCGCCTCGACGTAGCGAGCGCCGGCAGCCAGCAGCGGCCCGCCGGGACTCGACAGCCCGCCTACCTACCCTCGCGCCGTACCCACGCCCCGCTAGCCGCTAGAGCGTGCCGGTGGCCCTCGCGGCGCTCGAGAGGATCGTCTGGGCGACCAGTCGCGGGTCATCGAGCATCGGCACGTGCCCGACGTCATCGAGCACGATGAAGTCCGCTCCCGGAATCAGCTCGCACGCATGTGAGCGGTAGGCCGCAATCGGGAAGATGCGATCCTCGGCTGACCACGCCAGGGTGATCGGGCATGGCGCGGGGTCCAGAGGGGTTTGCCGTGCGTCGCTTGCGAACAGATCGCCGCTTATCTGACAGCCGATCACATCGTCGGTGAGCGACCGGAACTCGGTTGGGCTGACTCGCTCCCCGTACAGGGCGCTGTTGCGCAAGGCAAAACGCCTGATGTGTCTGGAGTGAGCAACCAGCGGAACGATTCTGCGTGAGCGCTGGATGTCGCGTACCGCCCTGTTGAGAGTCGCCCGGACGAGCTGCGCGTCGGTGTCACTGCCCCACGCGCCCGCCGGAGAGAGCGCACAGACCGTGAGTGCCCGTCCACGACGGGCAAGCTCAAGTGCCACCCAGCCTCCCAGCGAGTTACCTGCCAGATGCGCCTTGGCGAGCCCCAACTCGTCCAGCAGTCGCTCGAGGTCATCCACGAGATGCTCGATGCTCGCCGGTCTACGGCTGGCGAGCTGACCGCCATTGTGTCCCAACATGGTCGGGACGATCACGTCGTGCTGGCCTGTGAGCAGCCCCACAACATTGCCCCAAATACGCTCGCTGCAGAGAATGCCATGCAGCAGAACGAGTGGCTCACCTGACCCCTGACGCAGCACTCGCGGAGCATACAGCGCCGCACCCGGCGAGCCGCGCGCCGAGACGCGAGAACCTGGGAGACACCGGCGCGGCACCCCGAGGGGACGAGCAGGCACCCGCGCAGGCACGGCGCTACCAGGCGCCACGGAAAGACGCCGGCAGCGCCCGCCCGGACCCCGCCGGGAATACCCCAAACCCCGCCGGCAAACACAGGCCGCGAACCGGCAAAAGCGGCACAACAGAGCCAAAAACCGGGATTCGCGGCAGGGTAGGCGTCGCGCCGGAGAATGGGGCCGCGGAAGGCGCCACGAAGGGAGCGAGAACACCGCCGCAAACGGCATGGCCACGGGGCAAACGGGCGAGGGAACCCCGCCGGGAAACGGTGACTAGTTAGCGGTCAGGACCGATGGGTCTTGGCCTGTCCGTGTGTGGTCCGGTCCTCCTGGCTGGGTGCCGCCCTGCGTGCCTGGGTGTGGGGTGCTCTGCCTGTGCCCGCCCGTGTGGACGTGTGCGCTCCGTTGCCTGCCGGTCAGTCGCCTGTGGCCTTCACCTGCCCTGCCCTGTTCATTGCCCCAGGTTCCCCCCGCCGTTGCCGGTGTGGGGGCTGGCCGCTTGTCGTCTGTGGGCGGTTGCTACGGTGCCAGCCTCTTTTTGACGCCACCCCCTGTTGGGCTTTGGCCTCCCCCGCGTGACGGGGCTCGCAGCACCGCAGGAAGTAGGTTGTTCTCCCCGGTTTGGCTCGTGGCCCGTTGGCGGCACGAGGCAGTGATCTGGTTCTCCCTGTCACCCTTGATGACGGCGATAACTGCCTGGTAGGTCGGGGGCGCTGCGCACCTTGAGCCGTGCCGGTGGGCTGGGCGCGAGTGATTCCTCGGCAGTTATCCCGGTAGACAGAGCGCTGCGCTGAGTGGCCTGGCCTGCGGTCCTGGCGATGTCGCATTGTTCACGTCACCCTGCGGGTGCGGGCGTGCCCGGCGGGTTCCATCGCACGGCCGCTGGCCCCCCTCAGCGCTGGTGCTTACTCGGCAGTTATGTCGGCAGACAGAGCGCTGGGCCTGTGGTCCCACGACAGAGCGCTGGGCCTGTGGTCCCGCAGCGACATTCGATCTTTTCGTCCCCCCGCCAGTCGGGGTGGGCGTGAAAGCGGCTGGCCGCAAAGCGCGGCTGGCGGGCAGCACACACATCAACGACAGAAAGGCAACTGGTGAGCAGATGACCACCACTGTTGACATCAGCACCATCGACCAGCGCGGTAAGCGCGTGCCGGTCATCCACTGCACCGCTGTGAGCATGAGCGGGGCGCTTCGGATCATCGACAGTGCCGCGCCGGCCCCGGCGAACCCGCACGTGCGTCGCAGGTTGCGGCGCGAGCACGGCGGGGTCGTGTGCATCGGGATGTTCCGCGCCGAGGTTGACGGCACCGCGTAGCCCCTCCGCATCGCTGCCGCGAGCCGCGCGGCAGTCCACTTTCTCCTGAGCCCCCGCGTGGGGCTCTTTGCATTTAACGACCAGGAAGGGAGCAGTCCATGCCACGTCACAACCACGCTCGCCGGCACGGCCAGGCGGAGCGGCCGGGAAGCCGCGCGCTTCGGAAAGCGAGCAGGGCCAACCGGCGTAAGGAGCCGTGCCCGACGTGCGGCCGGCGCAACCAGCTCACGCCGGCAGACGTTCACCGGGGCCTCCGGTGCGCCCGGTGCGCCGTGCGGGCAGAAGCCCGCTGGTGAGCAGCCCGCCAGCCGGGCAAGACGAAATCACTGCCCGCACCACCGCTGCCTGACGGCAGCGACCGCAGCACACCTCGCAGCGCCGCACCTGGCGGCGTCGCGGATCACTCACACCACGATCCCGCGCGCCCCTATCGGTGGGCGTGTGGGCGAAAGGAGCACCATGCCCAAAGGCATATTCGCGCTGAACGGCGCACCGAAGGTCAAACGCATCGCACGCACGATGTTCTGGCTGGCGTTCATCAGCGCCGCCTCACGGCACGACATTCTGCTCGGCGTCGTGCTGTACCCGATCGCGGCCGTCACGGTCGTGCTCGTCGCCGCGTCCCCGGTGCTGCTGGCTGGCGGCTTGCTGCTGGCCTGGTACTGGCATCGCCACCACCGGCTGCCGGGGTGGCTGTCCCGGCGGCTGCCCGCCCGCCTTCGCGGCGTGTCGCCACGCCGCATGTTTCGCCAGGCTCGCGGCCGGCTGATGGACGTGTTCCCCGGCCACCGTCGTCGGGTTCGGCGCCGCTGGCCACGGCACCCGCAGCCGTGGGAGACGCCCACCGACGAATTCCCGGTGCTGCTCGCCCCCCAGCGGCAGGCACCACCACCGGGGGAGCCGCCTGGCGTCGCGTTCGATCGCGCGCTCGCTCGTCTGCAGCAGCGCAAACGGCCGCCGGCTTGAGCGGCCCTCGGAACGACGCGCACGGACGCGGCAACTCGCACCAGGGAGACGCCGCGCCCGCCTCGATTAACCCACAAGACCTGTCACGGAGGAACCGATGACACAGACATTCACACCAACAGCTGCTCACGTGAACCCCGGCACCTGGGGCTCAGGCGAGCAGCAGCACGACGCGCGCATGGAACTACTCGAAGCGCTGCCCGTGCGTCTCGCCGAGGGCGCCCTTGAAAAAATACGTTTGCTCGCGGCGCAAGGAAAGAACCCGAACACGATCGGTTGGCGGATGACGATCGACCCGCTGATCGTCGAGTTGGAACTACGCCGTGCCAATGAACGCGACGCTATTCCGCGGCCGTTCACTGCCGAGCAGCAGCAGGCCGCGGACGAGGAGGCCGCGCTGCAACGCCTGGACAAGCGGGACATGAACAGGCTCGCGCGGGGCACGCACATCCCGAACGTGCAGTTGCGGGCATTGATCGACGGGATGGTCGCCTGCGATGCGACGATCACTCGCACAGCGCTGCTGACCCGCGCGGGATACGCCAGCAGCTCGCACGGCAGCCGGCAACTCGGGTACATGACCGGCGCCGGCAGCAGCCGGTTCGCGCAGACGATCCGCCCGGTGGACGCCGTGCGTGTCGTTCGCGCACTCGGAGTGGAACCCCGAGAGGTGGTGGGACTATGAGCCCCTACACGCCCACCAGCGGGCAGGGCGAGCCGCTGGAGTACCACTACCGCACCTTCGAGGGCGAAGCCCGCAAGGCGCTGGTCGGCGTCGACTCGATCGACATGACCGGCGCCTGGTCGGTGTATGACGTGCCCGCCGCAGGCGACCACACCCACGGGTGGCTTGTGGAACGTCTGGACGGGCACGACGACAAGCTCGGTGAGGCCACCTTCCTCGCCGCCGAGTACGCCGCCGACCAGCAGCGATTCCACAACAACGAGCGGGGCGAGGAGTCCATCCCGGACCCGCTGCCACGGCCGATGGTGGACAGCGAAGGGCACCGCCAGCCGGTGACCGTGCCGATCGGCGAGATCCGCCAGCACGCGGCGCTCGCCCGCCAACACGCCAACTGCGATTCGCACGCGGTCGCGGCGTGAAAGGACGGTCACGGTGAGCACAGCAACCCAACCACACGCAGGCAAGGACACGCCTGCCGGCGGCGGCGAGCAGCAGGCGCAGGTGCTGCTGCCCGTCACCGTCAGACTGAACGACGGCAGAGAAGCCACCGTCCAGCGGTCGCCCGACTGGCACCGGCAGGTGCACCTCTGGTACCTGCACGCGACCTCACGCGGCTTCATCGAGGTCGCCGCCGGCCGTCGTGACAAGGACGGCAAGCTCGACATCTACACCCGCCGCTGGCGCGAATACTTCGTGCCGGCCGGCGGCACCGGCGAGGACGACTGGCGGGTGGCGGCGCTCGACCTCGCCGAGCGTCATCTGCGGGCCGGGGAGGAGTTGTTCCTCGGCGTCGCGCCGCGTGCGCAAACACTCGGCGGCAAGCCGGCGGTGCAGTGGAGCCGCTGGCTGTGGCTGGACATCGACGGGCCCGAGCACCTCGGCAGGCTCGAAGCGCTGCTTGCACGCAAGCCAGCGCACCTGTTGGTCGAGAGCGCCGGCAGCGGCGGGATGCACGCCTACTGGCGGCTCGCGAGGTCGCTGGCGGCGAGCAAGATCCGCTGCGAGGACGGGCGCATCATCGAGAACCCGCTCGAGGTTCGCGAGAAGCAGACCAAACGGCTCCTCGGATACCGGGAACTCGCTAGCAAAGATGTAGTCACCGGCGCGACGCTGATCGAGCCGATCGAGCGGGCAAACCTGCGGCTGCTCCATGCGCTCGGGTACACCGGGGCGGGGGACACACAGGCGCCGGTTGGCGACCCGCTATGCCGAGAGCAGTCGAGAGTGTTCCGCTGGGCCGGGAGCCCGAACGGCAAGACGGGCCGCTGGGCGCGAATCGTGCGCCTCGATCTGTGGCTTCCGGCCTACCAGCCGGGCGTGCTGTTGGACGACCTGCCGGACCCCGAGCGCTCGCAGTCGGTGCGTCAGCTCGATCTGCGGCACATCAAGTTCGACGCCTACAGGTTGATCCCGGCAAGCGTGTACTTCCAGCGGATCGCCGGGATCACGCTGCCCGAGCGGGGAAACATCACCTGCCCCTCCCCGACTCACGAGGACCGCAGGGCGTCGTGCAGCGTGGACACCTACGTCTTCGACTGCCACGGCTGCCAGGCGCAGGGAACGTACATCGACCTGTGGGCGCTGCTGCACGGCCTCCCGGTCGGTGACGCGCTCGCAGCAGACCCGGACGCATTCCTACGAGCAAAGAAAGGAGCCCAGGATGCGCTCAAGGACCTCGTGTGAGCGGCGCGTGCCGCCGCCCGCACGCCCGGCACCCAACCACGGGTGCACACCCACAGCCGCCGCTCACCACGAGGGCGGTTGTGATCCTGGCCGGCGTGCCAGGCCATTTCTGACAATCGCAGCGACGAGTGAAAGAGAGAACACCATGCTGGACCGTGACCCATATCCGATCGACCTCGACGCGGCGATCGAGTTTCCCGACGTGCTCGCCGAGTTCGGCGGGCGCACCAAGGCGAGGCCATACGGCGATGGCGCCGTCGATGATGCCGACTGCCAGGAGTGGCCGGAACCGGAGGAGGACGACCTCGATCTGCTCGGGCGCGGCTCTCACGCCGCGACGATCGACTACCGCTGCACCCGCCAAGAGCTCGAGGAAGCCGGGTACGGCGGCGGGTACAGCGAAGCCGACCTCGGCGACATGGCGGAAATCGACAGCGAGTTCATGGTGCGCGCCGTGGTCGAAGACCCCCGCGACTACCTGCAGGCCCCCTACGGCTGCACGCTGCGGGACCTGCTCGACAGCGTGGAGCAGTTCGACTGGACCGCGCTGCCGGGGTTCGGGCGGCTCGCGAACGTGCTGATCGACGGGATGTGCCAGCCGTGCCCGCTGATCCAGCGGCCGTGAAGACAAAGAAGCTCGCGGCGGCCTGTGACCGGAACGCATCGCTTCTGGTTCGCTTCAGCGGCCAGCGTCTGCTTCACCCTGATGGCACGCTGCTGGCGCAGCTCGCCGGCGACGGACAGTGGTACACCCCGGACGGGCAGCCGGCGCACGGTCTCACCAGCGGTGTCCGCGACCCGGACACGATCCAGAAGGATCACGAATGGCGCAGCGAAGCGGTGGGAATCATCACCATGCTCGCCGAGCGCCAGCAGCACCTCACAAGCGATGACGTGTGGGCGCGCGTTGCCAGCAAGCCCAGCGAGTCGCGGATGATGGGCAACGCCTTCGCGCGTGCCCAGCACGCCCGTGTAATCGCACCCACGGGCAGCCACCAGCCGTCCACGCGCAGAGAGAACCACGGGCGGCCAATCCTCATCTGGCAGTCACTCCGCTACGGGCAGCAGACCCTCTGAGGACCGGCCGCCCGGCGATCCATGCCGAACGGCACGTCGCCGTCGTCCAGGTCGGCGAGTGCGGACACATGCCAGTACCAGCAATCACCGAAAGGAGCACACCCCTGCCATGAACGCAACCCTCACACCACCCGTCGAGCCGCTAAGCAACAGGACCGGAGCGTCGCTGAGCAACCTCGGCGAGTTGATCCTACGAACGAGCCGCCTCACAGCACGCGGAGTCGGCGTCTCACAGATTCTCGACCAGGCGCCCGTGAAGCGGGCAGACCCACAGGAACAGGTCACAGTCGCGGTGATGCTGCGCGCCATGTTCTGGTGGGCGCTGAGAAGCGGTCACGCGCCGGTAGGGATCAAGAACACCCGCCGCGACCTCGAACGAACCATCCGCTACATCAACCGGCGACTCATACCAATGGCCGAAGCCGCCCGGCCCGGCAGCGCAAGGCACCTGGAGCTACCGGCGATCGTGCCGATGGCAAGCGATCCGTCCGGTGCCGAGATCGACGTCCGCGAAGGGCCGCCCCTGCTACGGGTTCGCACTCACGAGGGGCGGGAGCGCCACGACGTGATGGCAGTGATCGTGCACATCCTCGGCGAGAAGCTGCCGCCCGTGTCGGTGACAGTGAACCTTCCCGCCGGTTGGCAGCCAACGGTGGAGGTGATGCAAGGACTCTGCCAGGCAATTCACACCACGCACGTCATCAACTGGTGGCCCGGCTGCGAACCCACCACCTACTAGGAAAGGAGCAACAGAGCCGTGGGTGAACTCACCCCCCTCGCAAGAGGACCACTCACATCATGCGAACGAGCGGTGCTCGACGCGATCGGACTCGCACAGCAAACGCACATGGCGGTCGCCGACGTGGCTGGCGTCAGCCAGCGCCAGCTCGAAGACGCGCTCGCGCAACTCACCCGCCGCGGCCTCATACCCCGCGGCCAACCCGCACGCAGGCGCACCGGGACGATCCGTGCGCTTCGCCGGCGATCAACCCCACCACCGAAACCCGTACCGCCGGCCGCCTGAATCGGCCGGTGCACAGAAAGGAGAGAAGTGAACGACCTAACAGACATGCAGCGCACGGACATCGCTCGGATCATCGACCGAGCCTGGCCGTGCTACGTGCACTACGCCAACCCCGCCGATCTCGCCGGCGACCCCGACGCGACGATCGAGGTGCTGGAGCAACTCGACGCTGTGCTGACCAACAGCCACAGCGAAGGGCTGCCAATCAAAGTCCCCTCGCCGCTGAACGTCAGCGAGGTGATGGTCCTCGGACACGAGCACCACGCAGGATGCGTGCAGCTCGCACGGGCGATCACGCGCTGTCTGCCAGCGCTCACCCAGGCCATCACCCACCGGCGGTTCCCACCCATCGGCGAGGGGGACGACCCGCAGGAGATACGGGCGGCGCTCGCCACCGTCCACGGGATATACCACCGCCTCGATCCGAGGGGGGAGGACGACACGCCGCTGATCGAGACGCTCTGCATCAAGCAGACGCCGCCGATCCCAATTGAGGTTGCCAGCGACTGGCAGTACATGGTGCGCCTCACCCACGACCACGCGATGGGAGGGCAACTCGCCGCGTTTGACTACATGCCAATGCGCTGCTTTCTCACCCTCAGCGACGCACGCGACTGGGCGCTGCTGCAGGCCATCTGGGACTGCCACATCCTCGAGGAGAACACCGCCGCGAACCTCAAGGACCCCAGGCACCAGAGCATCGTCGGCGCCCTCGCCGACCACGACGGCAGCGACCGCACCTGGCAGCTGCCCTTCAGCAACGCGACGCTCCGCTTCACCCGTCACCACAACGGGCACTGAGCGGCCCGCTTAGCGCCTCCAAACGCACACGCCAGAGCCCCGCGCGAGCGGGGCCGCGTCGCCGTGCCCGCAAACAGCAATCCGAACAGAAAGGCAAACATGAAACACACCAACTGGCTCGCCGGAGCGTGGGCCGCCGCAGACCGCCTCGCGCACACCCTCACGTGGCGATCCTCCGCAGGCAGCGGACTGGTCATCATCCCCCGCCGCCAGGAGAAGCGGACCGCCAACGGGTTCATGCTCGCCAGCATCCTAAACCGCGCCGGTCGGTTCCCGGCGATCGTGGTATGCGCCGGCCACCAGCTCGACGCGCAACAGCAGGCGATCCGCCAGCGCCTACCGCACGCACAGCTCGCGGTGATCGACTGGTGTCACCCGGCGACGTTCACACCGGCGGATATCACCCTAATCACCCCACAGGTACTACACCGCCAGCAAGCGGCGTTGAGCGGATACCAGGCGGCAGTGATTGCGGTCATCGGGGCGAAGGACACGTGGCAAGAGCGGTACCTGCGGGCAGTCAACACGCTCATGCACAGCGGCCCGTCGCCGCTGTTGGTCGTCGAGGAATGGGCAGACCCCGAAATGATCGCCACAGCCGTCGGACGGATCGCCCGTGTCACCCCGAGCGTCGCCAAGCACGCAGTCACAAGCTGGCGTGAGGAGCGCATCCGCTGCGGCGGCCTTCACACGGTTCGCAGCGGAGACATGGCCCGTGGTGTCCTCGCCCGCTGCACCCCGGCGCAACTGAACGCCGCTTAGCCACCGACATGAGCCGCCAGCGCTGCTGCGGCGCGGGCGGCAACCCACTCACCAACCAGGAAAGGACCGGCAAATGACCGTCAACCACGGCTGCCCCCACACGACCAACAGTAAGTTCACGCTCGACCGCGCCGCCTTCGCAACGCACCTACACCTCGACGGCGACGACACCAGGTACGGGCTCTGGGCGTTCGGCTCCGCCCGCGCCACGCAAATCGCCACCGCAACCAAACGGGCGCTCGCCTGCCGGGCAATTACACCCGCCGACAGCGCCCAGTTGCACGTATTCCCCGCCGAGGGCGCATCTGTCGCGATCACCGTCCGCGAGTAGCCGCCCACCCCGACGCAGTTGCACGCCCGCGCCGCCGCGGGACTTCCCTGCTACCGGCACGTCGGCGACACCCGAGACTGGCCAAACCTCAAACCGGCACGGCCCGCGGACACATTCACCGGCACCTGCGAAACGATCGAACAGGTACTCGCCGCCGCCAACGAACTGTTGCCGGCGCTCGCCACACTCCAGCTCGGCGAAGCGCACGCCACCTCGCTTCTCGCGCAGCCGCTGCGAGTCCTCACCTACAACCACCGTGGGCGGCTGTCCACCGACACCAGCAGCGTGCCGGATCTCGCCGAGCACGAGGCGGAGCAGACCATCGACCTCTGGCCGCTGCTGATCGAAGCTCTGGAAACGGGTGAAGCCGCCGAGGATTGGGACGGCGACCGGCAACGCACCCTGCTGCTGCGCACCGGCGGGGCGACCGCGCTCGCCCGCGAACTGATCGCCGCACGCGCCCGGCTGGTCCACGACGGCAGCGTCGCCGTCGGCGTCATGCCCGACCCCGACGGCGGGTTTAGCCGCTACCTCCCCTAGCCCGCTCGAGGAAACACGAGTCAAACCCCAAACCGAAGGAGTAAGAGGAAATTGGCGAAAGCAACACGCATCTACACCCTGACCCCGGCTGGGCTGCTCGACCGTAGCAGCCGGAGAATCACGGGACACATCGGAGCACCAGTGCAAAAGGTCCAGTCGTCGGGCACGCCCCGCAACGGCGTGATGGGCATGTGCTTCATCCAGCACGCCGAAACGGGCGAGTTCATCGGCCAGGTGTGCGAGAGCTCGCTCACGCCGACCGGCCAGTCGCGTGTCCCGCGCGACCTCGCCGCCGAGGCTCGCGAAAACCGGGCGGCACGACGCGGCGCCCGCTCGCGCGTCTAGCGGCACACCCTCCGTGGCGGCCCCGACAGGCCGCCACCAAATCCAGCAAGCAAACCAACCGAAAGGTGAACATCAGCGATGCGATACGACCACGAACACGACACCGCCGACGGCGAGCGGCAGGTCTGCGACGAGCAAGACCTGGAAGCCAGCGGCTTCACCATCTACGACTCCCAGCGGGACGAGCTCGACGCGCTGTTCGACGGCGGACCTGACCTAGAGACCCCCGAGGGGGTGGCCGCCGCCATACGCGCGATCGAGCAGGAGACCGAAGCGCAGGCGGCATGATCGCCCTCGCAAACGCGGCGCCGGCAGTATCGGCCGGCGCCGCGCCGTGCCGCTCTGTCGGCCGGCACCTCACCCTCGTGGACGCGCCGAGCGGGACCGTCGCATTGCCGGCGATCGCGCTGCACGGAGAAGGACACCACCAGGACACGCTGCCCGGCGAGTTCTGGCCCGCGCTCAGCCTCACCCAATTCCAGCAGCCCGGCAAACCGATCATCGGCTGGTGGGAGATCGACGAAAACGAAGCAGTGAAGCTCCTCACCGAGTGGAAGCACAGACTCCACGAAAACGGGGAGCTTTACGAACGTCCCTACGGCAGCATGTTCTTCCGAATGGACGTGATGGGCCGTCCCACGGCGGTCGTCGTCACCGCCTCCAGCTGCAACACGTGGGTCAGCAAGAAGCACGGCCTGGGGCGCTACGACTGCGTCGACCTCGCACGCATCTGCCGCAGCCCAGAGCACCGAGACGCATACTGCCTGCGCGCGGTGCTCAGGCTCAGCCGCGAGTACCTAGCGCCGCTGTACCCGTTGCGTTATCCGCGAATGTGGAGCGTGCTGAAGGCGGTGTGCGCGAACCAGCTGCCGAAGGACGACGGCTCGCCGCTGGACGTGCGCAACTGCATGTACCGCTTCGACGGCTGGGAACTCATCCGCGTCACCAAGGGCAAGGGCGGAGGCGGAAAGCGCGGTAGGCCCAGCAGAGCCGCAGACATCGGAGACGGAACCCGCGGCCTGTGGATTTACCGCTACCCGGCCGCCACCAACGCCGCCTAACTAAGCCGCCCATAGCCCGCGCTGACGCAAGCGCGGGGCGGGCGGGCGGGCGCGCGCCGCGGCAGCGCCGCACACCACCAACACAACGAAAGGAAAACCAGTAATGGCAGCGACCCTTACACCAGCACAATCGGCTGTCCCCATCTTCCGCATCACCTCCACCACCGCGTTTCTCCGGGATCTGCTCGCCGACGCCTCCAACGTCCGCCACCAGGAGATCCGCTGGACAACCGAGGCGGTGACGGAAATCGGAGACCACCGAGTCGCCTTCAAGGCGCTGATCGCAGGGTACATCGCGGAACGAGACGGCCAGCTGACCGTCATCGAACTGCGCGACCTCTGCGGCGCCATCGCCGACGATCGGCGAACCGAAGAAATCCGCGCGACGGAGCAGATGGCGGCGAGCATCGAACGGCTCGAAACCGCCGCCGCCGAGCTCGGCCTCGACCTGCGCCAAGGACGGTTCACCCTCGACCCGTCGCCATTGATGCCCACGCAGGAAGACGTGTTGCGCAGCTTCTGCCCAACGTTTACGTCGCTCGCGGGCAGCACCTACAGCGCATGGACAGACGGGTGGGGAGTCGGCCTGGAATGCGTGCGCAACGACGGACTCTGCACCTACCTGTACGTGGAGCCGGGGCAGGAGACCGACGACGGCCGTGCCTGCGTGTTCTGTCATCTCGGCAAGGGAGGCGACCCGACCGAGGACGTTGTGCAGCACGCTTACGACCCCTTCGACCCGGACCAGCTGGCCCGCGTCTACACGGTTCTCACGGCCAATGGTGAGCGCAACTGGACGGCGGATGATCCCGAGCACGCGCGCCGACAGCACGAAGAATCGTTCGGAGGTGAGCCCGGCGAGACGATCGAAGACGTGTACCTCACCCGCAGCGAACAGCAGGCCAACCTTCCTCGGACTCACATTGACAGCGCCGCACCGGACGAGGCGATCCTCGACGGAATGATGCGGCTCGCTCAACGGCTGTCGTGCGGGCACCCGCAGTCGCCGTACATCGACGTGATCGCGGCCCTGCGGCGTGTAAAAGAAGCGAGCAGAACATGAGCACGTACATCCCGCGCAGCCCGCAGGTAGTCGAAAAGAAGTGCCCAAACCGTGACTGCTGCGAACACGACATCGTGCGCGAGCTACCAGCCTGGGAGGAGTTCGGGCGGCTGTTCCTCTACCGCGAGGACGAAATCTATTGCCGCGAATGCGGCACGGAAATGATCGACACGTTCTAAACCGTCGATCGCAACCTCCACCCGCCGGTGCGCGGGTGGGTGGGCGGGAGCGCGCCGGCGGGTGCCAGCCGCCGAACACCCCCGGTCTTCACCACAGCCCGCCAACCGCGGGCGTTCATCCAAACCACGCCGACGTCGAGTGTCGACGCACGGCCATATCGAAAGGAAGGCAACATGAACCCGGACACACCGAGCCATTCACATGCAGACGAAACGCTGCGCGAACCCGACCGCGAGGAACGCGGCGATCGTGAAGTCACCTACGTGTGGGACCTTGGCCCGGACCCCGACGGCGGGACACGCCAGACGGTGCTAACGGTCAGCCACCACAGGCACGCCCGCGGCGGCGCGTTCAGCGCCACCATCCTCAACCGCACCCAAGACGGCCCTGTAACGAGCATGGGTGACATCACGACCTGGTTGCGCTTCGCCGCACAGCCAACAGCCCGCTACTCAAAGCGCGGCCTGGACGCTTTTGCCGCCGGCGCGCTGCACCAACTCAAGGACAAATACCAAGGCGAGGACGACGAGAGCCGCCTGCTGCAGGGCTACTTCCAGGCGCAGCCCTAGTCGCCTCTCCAAAGCCCCGGTCCTGCCCGCGCCGATGCCGGGCAGGAACCGGGGGAACGTCCCCAACCCCACATCGCTCACCACAAAGCTTGCGCCAACACAGCAACTCAAGGAGGACACTAAGTGTCACACACCACACTCTCCGGGGCGGCCACACCGTCCCGACGCAAACCACCCGCCTGCCGCAGCGCGGGCAGCCCGCACGACCCGGACGTGCGGCTACTCGTCGGCTTTCAGCAACTCGCCTCTGACCTGCCACTCGAAATTAGCGCCGACGTTATTGCGGTGAGACAGGCCAGCGGCGGCGAGGAAGTCCGCAACCTCTCCCCTAGCGGATACGACACACACCCGTTCGCCGAGCTGCAGGTGCGGGCCGTCGCCTACCGGGACGAACCGGCCAGTGAGACATGCCGCTGGTCGATCGAGTACCGCAACTGTCTGTCCGTTGACCTGCGCCGCGTCGGGGAAATGCACACCACCCTCAAAAAAGTCGACCGTGCTGTGCAGCGTGTTCAGCGCGAGCTCGGGCCGCCGGAGACATTCACCGCGTACCTCGCGCGTGCAGCGGTCGCACTCCACATCACGAAGTTCGGGTTCTTGGTCGGCGAGCGCACCGGCTGGCACGACACCAACGAGTACCAGTGGACCGACGCCGTTGGCATGGCGCACAGGATCTCCGATCACATCGCTCGCTGGCGTAACAAAGACCTGTCGGCCGGACAGACCGAATAGGCGGGCCGCGAATGTCACGGAACGCCACAGCCACAACGGCCGTTCAGCAGGCGCGTGTCCAAGCACTCCAGGACGCGGACGGTTGGCCGCGCCTCTACACCTATCCGGTGCAGGGGAAGACCATCATCGGCCAGTTCCGCCGGTATGTCACACGGCAGGACGCCAGCTGCATCGAGAAGGCCCTGTACGACTTTCTGATGTCGGTGTGCGGCTTCATCGCCGAGTATGGCCTCGTACCTCCCGACGGCGGCTTCCGCAGCAAATGGGCGGAGCCGGCATCGCTACTGGAAGAACTCGCCAACGGCGGGCGAGCACAGCGCGATTACGGCAGGGTCGAGCGTGTCTACGCCGACGGGATGACCGATGTCGAGGTGCTCGCAGAAATCGACAAACTCGCCAGAGAGCACCAAGCCGCGTGCCGGCAGGCACGCGCTCTGCGCGCGTTCGAGCGTGACATCAGCGTTGCGGTGAACCTGCTGGAGCCTCACCACTTCACCATCGTCCCGCCCGGCTGGACGCTCGCCAACCCGCAGAACGATACGCCCGACGAGCAGCCCGCAGGGAGTCTCGCCCACGCACTCGTGCAACTCGCCGCCGCCAACGGCCTTGCGCTCATCGCACCGCCGAGTGTCGAGGCGAACGGCCAAACACGGCTGCTCTAAGCACCCGTCCGCCGCCGGCCAGGTCGGCGGCCGTTAGCACAAACCCATAGGTGAAAGGAGCCTGATGGTAGATCCAGACATGGCGGCGAAGGTGGCCGCCTACACACCCGAGCAGTTGCGGCGAGAGCTGGTGTGGGCGCACTCCACGCTCAACGCCGCTGACCTGCGCGCCTGTTACTCGCTTGCCTGCCTTCTGAAGCAGAGCAACAGCCGCAGTGCCCGCACAGGCGCGATGCCCCTGCAGGCGGTTGCCGCCGAAATCAAGGAGGCGTTGGAGGGCGACAGCAACGACGCCGAGCACGACGCGCTCGTCAGCGTCGCCGAGCACCTCGGTATCAGCTGGCAGCCACCCAACGCCTGAGCGCACCGCACCGCCGCACATCACCCAGGCCCGCCACCTGCCGCAGGAAGCCAACAACAACGAAGGGAGAAGCACCCAATGTCTAACACCGACTTCACTCAGACACCTGCCCGTGTAGACGAGCTTGTCAGCGCCGTAAACGAACTGCAGGACGAATCGGACGTGCTACGTGTCAACGCCGCGACAGTCGCGCGCATAAAGGAGATACAGGACCAACGCCTACAGGAGATACGCGCCAGCTTTTCAGTCGGTCAGCGAGTGCGGACCAACAGCCTGACCAAGCCCAGGACCCTGCAGGGCTTGACAGGGACGGTCGCCGCGCCACCCGGCGAGAAACAGGTCAGCGTGAAACTGGACGACCCAGTCAAAGCCGGACGGTACGTCTCACCTGACGGCATAGCCCGGATCGGCTTCGGGGCGCTCGAAGTAATCAACGACGCTCAGGACAACGCCCAGCCGAGCGGACGGTGAGTAGTTACTACATCCCGCGCGGCCGCTCGGCCGCCTGTTCCTCTGCCGTGAGGACGAAATGTACTGCCGCGAATGCGGCGAGGAAATGGTCGACGCCTAAACGGCACACCACCGCCCGCCGGCTGCGGGCGCTTTCTCGGCCCCGCTTCATCCCTGTTCGGCCCCGCTGTGTGTTCGCACTCGGCCGCCCGATTCACCAAAACAAACCCGACAGAACGGAGGTGCAATGACCCCAAACGCCGTAATTGACGATTTCACACCGACTCTCTTTGACCCCGACCAGGAAACCGCCGGCGAGCCAGCTGGCGGTGAAACAGCCACCACAACAGCCGCAGCGACAGTCCAGAAGGCGCTCCTGCCACCGGCCTCGGCCGGCGAGCGTGTCGCGCACAACCTCACCGTTATCCGGCTCTTGCACGAGTTGCGCGAGCGTGATGCAGCCCCGAGCGACAGCGAGCGCGAGGTGCTGATGCGCTGGGCGGGCTGGGGCGCTGTGCCAGAGCTCTTTGACGTAGACGTGGCTCGATACAGCGCCCAGCGTGAGCAGGTTTTGCGGCTGCTTGGCCCCGACGGATACGCGGCTGCACGGCGCTCAACGATCAACGCGCACTACACCCACCCGCTGATCGCCGACGCGATGTGGCAGCTAGCCGGGCGACTCGGTTTCCCTGGCGGCCGTGTGCTTGA
The DNA here is from genome assembly GCA_036501715.1 of Solirubrobacteraceae bacterium. Taxonomy (GTDB): domain Bacteria; phylum Actinomycetota; class Thermoleophilia; order Solirubrobacterales; family Solirubrobacteraceae; genus Palsa-744. The sequence continues at coordinate 72,831 of DASXZV010000042.1, forward strand.
GCCCGGTTGCGGGCCAGGCGTGTTCCTCGCACGCGCCCCCGAAGGGTTGAGCCTCACCGGGGTTGAGGTCGACCCGACGACCGCCGCCATTGCACAAACGCTGTACCCGCAAGCCGCGATCCGCACAGGCTCCTTCGCGGAGGTGCGCGGCCTCGCCGAGAGCACGTTCGATCTGGTCATCGGCAACGTGCCCTTCGGCGACGTCGTGCTCTACGACCGCGCGCACAACACGGGCAAACACTCGATTCACAACCACTTCCTCATCAAGAGCCTCATGTTGCTTAGGGCGTGCGGGCTGCTGGTGGCGCTCACCAGCCGCTTCACCCTGGACTCCCAAAGCGATCGAGCCCGCCTGGAGATGCACGAGCTGGCGGACCTGCTCGCGGCCGTGCGACTCCCAGCCGGCGCGCATCGCCGCGTCGCCGGCACCGAGGCACTCACAGACCTGTTGGTGCTTCGCCGCCGTGACGGCGGGAGTGTGGGCGAGACGGCGCCGTGGGTCACGAGCGTCCCGGTGAAGATCGACGGGGACGAGGCGCTGCTCAACCGATACTTCGCCGAGCACTCGGAGCACGTCGCCGGCAGCCTCACGTTCGGTGACGGCCCCTACACCCGCGAACTCAGTGTCGAGGGAGACACCACGGCAGAGGCGGTCAGCCAGGCGATCCTCACGGTCGCCGAAACGCTCACACCGCCCGCCGCCGCGAAGCGCCGGGCAGCGCAACCAGCCGAGCCGGTCAGCATTCCTGAGCCGCCGCCGGTGGACCTCGCCGAGCAGTGGGACGGGCACATCACCACCCTGCCCGGCGGCGGGTTTGCCGAGGTGATCGACGGCAAGGCCGAGCGACTCCAGGTTCCCAAGAACGCGACCAGGGAGATGCGGCTGCTGTTGACGCTACGCGACAAGGCCGGTGCCCTGCTCTCCCAGGAGGCCGCGCACGTCGCCGAACCGGCGCATCTGAAGCAGCTGCGAGCCGAATTGCGCAGCACCTACCAGCGCTACCTGCGCAGCTACGGGCCGATCAATCGCTACAAGACGCACGGGACGGGTCGCACCGATCCAGAGACCGGGGAGCCGATCGTCCGCCGCTCCTATCCGCGGGCGGTACGGCTGCTCATGGGCGACCCGCTCGGCCCACTGGTCCTCAGCCTGGAGATTTTCGACGAAGAGTCACAGGTCGCGGCCGAGGCGGATCTTCTCCGTCAACGGGTCCTGCACAGCCGCGAGACGGTCACCGAGGCCAAGACCCCGGAGGACGCCCTGGCGATCTGCTGGGACCGGGTGGGCAAGGTCGATCTGGAGTTGATCGGAGGTCTGCTCGGAGTCACTGCTGAGCAGGCGCGTGGCGCGTTGGGCGAGTTGGTGTACGAGGACCCCGACAGCGGTGGCCTTGTTCCGGGCGCCGAGTATCTGTCGGGCAACGTTCGCGTCAAGCTCGAGCGCGCCCGCGAAGCGGCTGTGAGCGCCCCCGCATTTGAGGTGAATGTGGCGGCGCTCACCGAGGTTCAGCCGGTGCCGCTCGGCGCGGATGAGATTGCCGCCAAGATCGGCGCCGTCTGGATCTCTGACACGGTGCACCAGCGGTTTCTCCGCGAACTGCTGCAGGACGACTCGATTCTGGTGCAGTACGGCGGCGGGAACATCTGGGTCGTCAGGGGCGGGCGTGCTGGCACGCTCGCTGAATCCGAGTGGGGCACCCGCAGGATGCCAGCCCCGGAGATCGCGGCGACGCTGCTTGAGCAGAAGCCGGTCGTCGTGCGCGATCGCATTCCTGACACCGAGCGGTACATCGTCAACGCGGACGAGACGACCGCCGCCCAGGAGAAGGCAACCGCGATGCAGGAACGGTTTGCCGAGTGGTGCTGGGAGGACCCGCAGCGTGCCAGTGAGCTCGTGCGCGAGTACAACAACCGCTTCAACAGCCTGGTGCTGCGCGACTACGCGCCGCTCGGGGAAGCGCTCACGCTGCCCGGTTTGAGTGACACGTTCACCGCCCACGACCACCAGCGCGCCGGGGTGGCTCGGATCATCAGCGAGCCCTCAGTTGGCCTGTTTCACGTGGTTGGCGGCGGCAAGACCGCCACGATGGTTATCGCCTCGCACGAGCTTCGCCGGCTCGGCCTGGTGCAGAAGCCAGCGGTCGTGGTTCCCAACCACATGCTCGGGCAGTTTGCACGCGAGTGGTTGCAGCTATATCCGATGGCGAAGATCCTCGCCGCCGGCACCGATGAGCTGACCAAGGACAAGCGCCGGAGGTTCGTCGCGCGTGCCGCCGCCAACGAGTGGGACGCGATCATCATGACCCGCAGCGCATTTGAGCGCCTCGGCGTCAGCCCGAAGGTGCAGAAGGCATACCTGCACCGTGAGCTCGCGGAAATCCGCGACACGCTCGACCAGCAGCGCGCACGAGGCGCACACCTGACGATCAAGCGGCTTGAGAAGAAGGTAATGCGAGCCGAAGCAGCGATGGAAAAGCGACTGGATGGCGTGGTCGATCATGGCGTCACCTGGGAGCAGACCGGCATCGACTACCTGTTTGTTGACGAGGCGCACGGTTACAAGAATCTGGCGACCGTGAGCAACATTCCGGGTGCGGCGATTGCCGGGTCCAACCGGGCTGAGGACCTGTATATGAAGCTGGAGCATCTGCGTGTAACAGGTCACGAGCGGGTCGCTACGTTCGCCACCGCAACGCCGATCGCGAACAGCATCACCGAGGCGCACGTGATGTGTCGGTTCCTTCGCCCCGATCTGCTGGAAGACGCGGGCGTCAAGCACTTTGACGCCTGGGCAGCGACGTTTGCAGAGTGCGTCACCCAAATGGAGATGGCGGTCACAGGTGGAGGTAACTACCGCCTGAAGACCCGGTTCGCCAGGTTCCAGAACGTGCCGGAGATGTTGCGCGTGCTGCATCTCCTTGCAGATGTCAAGACGGCCGAGGATCTGGAACTACCCACGCCGCCGCTGAAGCCTCGCGCCGACGGGCAGCAACTCCCGGAGACCGTCGTCATACCGACGCCACCCGAGGTGAAGGAGTACCTGCTCAAGCTCGCGGATCGGGCCGAAAAGGTGAAGAACCGCCTCGTGCGGCCAGAGGAAGACAACATGCTGAAGATATCCACCGACGGTCGTAAGGCCGCGCTGGATATGCGTCTCGTCGGAGACCGCAAGCCGATCAAGGGGCGCTGCAAGCTCGATGTGGTTGCGGACAACGTTGCGCGGATTCATCACATCACTCGCAAGGTCGCGTATCGCGTGCCACGGACAGATGTGCGTCATCCGACGCTCGGGTCGTTGCAGATCGTCTTTTGCGACCTGTCGACCCCAGACCCGCGGCAGTGGAACGCCTACCACGAGTTGCGGCGCCTGCTCATCGCGCGGGGTCTCTCGGCTGAGGAAGTGCGCTTCATACACGACGCCAAGAGCGACACAGAGAAGGCCCGGCTGTTCGAGGCATGTCGCTCCGGTCAGGTGGCGGTGCTCATCGGCTCAACGGAGAAGATGGGCGTCGGTACGAACATCCAGGCGCGGGCGATCGCTTTGCACCATGTGGACTGCCCGTGGCGCCCGGCGGACATCGAGCAGCGCGAGGGCCGCATTCTGCGGCAAGGCAATCAGCACTCCGGGGGCGTGCGGATCTACCGCTACGTCGTGGAAGGCAGCTTCGACGCCTATATGTGGCAGACGGTGGAGCGTAAGGCGCGGTTCATCGGCCAAGTCATGCGGGGCCGCTTTGATGTGCGCGAGATCGAGGAGATCGCCGACAACGCACTGTCTTTCGCTGAGGTGAAGGCGCTGGCTGCCGGTGACACACTGATCCTCGACCAGGCGACCCTCAGCGCGGAGGTAACACGTCTACAGCGCCTCCAGCGCGCATACCGAAACAACCAGGCGGCTCTGAAGCGAACCGTCGAAAATCACACCGGCTGGCTTGCCAGTCACGACCGGGAGATCACGGCTCTGGAGGATGCCATCGCCCGTCACGTCGATACCCACGGCGAGAAGTTCGCCATAACGATCGACGGCACTGTTCACACAAAGCGGGCAAACGCTGGCATCGCGCTCGTGCACCAGCTCGACGGTATGGACGATAAGACCAGACCAATCGGGGCGCTCGCCGGTCTCGCCATCTCGGGATGCGTTCGATACAGCGTCGCCGATGATGTGCGGGAAGCCCGGCTGGTATTCGACGGGCTACCAATCAACACGGCCTACGCCACCCTCACCGAAGCGCACGAGGACCCGCTGAAGCTCATCCGCCAGCTGGAGTCGCGCGTGAACAACCTTGACGCCTTGCGCGCCAAGACCGTCGCGAACCGGGCAAGCGTGCAGGCCGAGGGTGAGCGCGCGCAAGCAGCGATCGGCACGCCGTTCAAGCACGCCGACGCTCTGGCGGAGGCGTCCGCCAAGCTCGAGGCCGTTAACGCCGAGCTCGAGGCGAAGGCGGTGGCCCAGGAAAGACCCGCCGAAGTTGAGGGCCAGCAGAACCCGTCTACCGAAGCGGTCGCCGCGGCGGTAGGTGCTACCGCGTCGGATGACATTCCGATCTGAGAGCTAGAGCACAGTTCACCGGCCCGCGAAAGCGGCGCCACACCGGACTGGGTTTTCACCCTCACTCTGACATCCCGCGTTTGACGGCTGCCTAGCAGCCAACAAACGCCCATTTCGCGTCGCGCTGGCCGTCAACCCCCGACGGGGGCTGGTCGCCGGCGCGACGCCCAACCCTGCAAGGAGATACATCTATGGCAACAACCACAGTTAACCCCGGCACGCTCACTATCCGGCTGGACCGGCTGTTCGTGCCCGAAAACGTCCGCGAAGACGACGAGGAGTTCATCAAACAACTCGAACGGTCGGTGAAGGCGCGCGGCAAGATCATCAGCCCTGTCGAGGTCATCGACGCCGACCCGGCCGTGCACGGCGACGCATACGACCACGTGCTCGTCGCCGGTTTTCGCCGTGCCGAGGTCGCGCGTCGCCTCGGCCATGAGACGATCCCCGGTGTCTACGGTGACGCTGAACACGAGCACGCCGACCGGGCAGTCGAGAACATGGTGCGCAAGGGGCTTAGCCCCTACGAGGAGGCCATCGCCATCCGGCGCATCCTCGACGAGGGCAAGAGCGAGGAGCAGGCCGCCGATCTGCTCGGGATGAGCAAGAACCTCGTTACCCGACGAGTGAGGCTGTTGGAGCTGCCGGACGCCGCCCAGAAGCTTGTCGGTGACGGCACGCTCACTCTCGCAACGGTCGAGCCGATGCGGGAGATCGCGCAGGCCAACCCGGAGCTACTGGACGTTGTTGTCGAGTTCATCGGCGAATACGCGCATGAAATCGCACCCGACGATCTCGCCTACCAGCCGCTCTCGATCCTGTTCGCTGCCGTCGAGGCGACCGAGCGGGACGTGTTTGTCGCGCCTCTCAGTGAAGTCCATCTCAAGGCCGTCGGTCTGATCCCCGACGACGAGGCCACGACTGCGCTCATCGCCGAAGCCAGGGAACTGCACAAGCAGATTCATCCCTACGGCTTTGGCGACCCTCACATTCGCTTCACCGAAGCGGATGTCGACCGTGCGCGCGCAGCCGGTGTGCTGCTCGAGTACGGAGAGGAGAGCCCGGTTGTTACCGACCTCGCCGTCTATCAGGATCTCTGTCGTACCGCCATCGCCGCAGGCGTCGAAGCGCTCAAGCAGCAGGCCGCCGAGCGCACCGAAGAAGAAGAGAGCATCTTCGGCGCACCCGCAAAGAGAGACAAGCCCGCCCCCGAGGACGAGCGCACCACCCTGGAAAAGAAGCACCGGGCGCAGATGCGGCAACTCGCTGCGACCGCGCACGGCGCCAACCTCGACCTCGGCGACTCGCTGCGCAAGGGCCTGACGGTTGTTGACACCGACGACATCAACGTCGCCCGGTTCTTCGTGTACGGGCTGCTCGGCCAGGACAACTCGAGCGGCTGGGCCAGAGACACCGTCGTATCGGCGATCGCGCTGCGCGGGATTCGCTTTGTGATCGGTGACTTTCGTGAAGACAAGACCAAAGAGCGCAAAGACGGCAGCCGCGGTGCGCTGCGCATCGTCTACGGCGACGGAAACAAGCACGAGAACCAGTCACATTGGCTGTGGAATTACCTCGACGGTGCACGCAGCGCCGGGGAACTCTACGGCCGGGCGCTGGTCGTGATCGCCGCCGAGCAGTACGCCTCCAGGCTCGTCGTGCCGGGCAGCCAGCAGATCAACCCGTTGAGCTGGCCATCGCACAAGGACACGGCACTGAAAGCGCTCACCAAGCTCGCCGGCCCGCACATGGCCAGCACGCTGAAGGCGCTGGAAAAAGCGATCGTCAAGGCTGAGCGCGAGCACAAAGAAGCCCTGACCGCTCTGCTGGAGTCCAAAGAGTCCAGCACCGAGGAAATCCCCGACGTGGAGGACGAGCTGGACTCCCCGGCCACACTCCCGGGCCTGTTGTCCGACGAGGAGGAGGAGCAACTCGACACCGACGATCCGCCGGTGCCGGACGTGATCGAGGCGCCGCTTGCGCCGCCGGTCGACGCATCGAAGTTCGAGCAGCCCAACGAGGGGCCGGCACCGATGCCTGACCTCATAGACGACACCGATCTCGAGCCCGATGTTGAGGCCGTTCCCGGCGCCGAGGACGTGCTGGACGCTTCCGCCGAGATCGACTTCTAGCGCACCGCTCGCAAGCACGAGCAGGTGCACAGCCTCGCTGTTCACCCACGTGCGAGTCACCGAATCACGGCAGCGCGCCGCCGCCTGACGCGGGCGGCGGCGCCTGCAACCCATCTCAACGAAGGGAAAGAACCCATGCAACCAGCAACCCTAATGCCGCCGGAGAACCCTCCCGCGATCATCAGCTTGCGCAACTACAGGCACCTCGCCGTACATCACGGGCACGACCTCGCGGTCGCTATCTACGGTGGCGAGCAGAGCGCCGCCTTGGAGTGCGAAACCTGTCACACCATCCTGCTCGCGTTCGAGAACACCCCAGGCCCGGACGCGAACCTAGCGGCGCTGCTCGCAATAACACGACGGCAGCGCATCGAGTCCCGCCATCTCGCCCCGCACCTTGCCGGCGCCGCACAGCAACAAGCCGCCGCCGTCAACGAGCAGGGGCTTGACTGTCAGCTCGCCTACCTGCTGGCGACGCTCGGCGCGCAACCAGCGCGCGAAGTGATCGAACGGATCGCCGCTGAAACGAGGTGCCGATGATCGCCAGCGGATACCAGCGCGAACGGATGTGGGAACCCGGCGCGGGCTGGCAGCGCAACAAGAGTGGTCTGTACCTGCCCGGCGAGCAAACCGCACCGGCGGTCACAGACCTCGTGGCGATCGACCTGTTCGCCGGCGCCGGTGGCTTCTCGCTCGGCTTCCACCAGGGGGGCTGGCATGTGGCCGCCGCTGTCGAGTGGGAGCCCGCCGCCGCCATGACCTACCTCTACAACCTCGCCGGCCCCGACACCGTTCTGCATTTCGCCGACCGCGACATCGAGCGGCGCTGGCGCAAGGCGCTCGCGGCCGAGGAAAAGCGCTGCCGCAGAGAGAACCTTTCCGGCTTCGGGTTCGGTCGCGGATGGATCGCGTCAAATCCAGACCAAACGCCGGTCGCACATTTCTATCTCGGTGACATCCGCGCCTTCACCGCCGAGCAGGTGATGGACGACCTCGCAATCAAGCCGGGCGACGCCGGCTGTGTGTTCGGCGGCCCACCGTGCCAGGGATTCTCAAGCGCCGGGCAGCGCAACGTCATGGACCCCCGCAACAGCCTCGTGTTCGAGTTCATGCACTTCGTCGTGAAAGTGCGCCCCAAGACTTTCATCATGGAGAACGTTCCAGGGATGCTCACGATGACCACCCCCGAGGGTGTGCCCGTTATCGACATGCTCGGCCGCATCGCCCAGGACGGGAACTTCATGACCGCCGACGCCTTCCGCGCCACCATGAAGGCGCAGGCCGAGTCGCTCGGATTCCTGCGCAGCGACACCAAGCCCAGCAAGCCCGGCCGCAGCAGCGCACCGCCGCCGGACACGGGCGAGCAACTGAACCTCCTCTAACCACTCAATCGAAGGGAGCAAACCACGATGGGCAAACCGCTCACCGTCAAAGACGGCTACAACGACACCGGACAAACCATCGAAATCACACAACAACTCACAGAAGGCCAGTTCCGGGAAATCGGGCGAATCCTCGGTCGGCCGCCCGAAAGGTTCAAGGGATGGCCCGACCGGTTCGTGTTCGACCCACCCACAAACGCGCATGGCAGCCGGCTGCGTGACTACCTGCGCAGCCAGCAGATCGCCCACGGCTACGAGAAGCGCTACACATGGCTGCAACCGTCACAGGCGGGTGTGGCATGACGCGCACCGTCCCTTACACGTGGCGGATCGGCGTCGATAACGCCTTCGGATACCTCACTCGCCGCGACGGGACGCATCTGGTCGAGTCACGTCGGTTTCTCGGGGCCGTTGGCCTCGCCGTGAGCCTTTCCGATGGAAGCGCGCTGCTCACCACCGCGGACGGTCAGAGCAGCTGGCAGCCGCTCACTCCGCAGCGGGCGTGCGAGCTCGCCGCGATCCCCGCCCCGTCGGTCGACGGTGCCGCCGAGACACAGCGCCGCCTCGACCCGTTCCACGTCGAGCGGCACACATCCCCGGTGTTCCTGGCGATCGTCGAGTTCGCGAGGACCCGGCGGCTGCCGTGCGCGCACGCGCTGCGTGCCTGGCTGGCAGGCAAGTGGGACGGCACCTTCGACGGCCCGTATCTCGAACAGCCCGAGACGTTCGCGGCGAGCGTCATCGAGCGGATCGCGCACACCGGCGGCCAGCTCGAGGATGCGCTGCCGGCGCAACTGCTGGCCGACAGCCTCGAACACCCTGCGGTAGCACAGGCGAGCGGCTGGAGGGCCGCCCTCGGCGAGCTTCCCAGCGCGATCGCACGGTTCACACACCAGCTCGCGCACGACCGCAGCGCGCAGCAGGCGGCAAACGCCGCCGCCAGCAGCCAACTGACGCTCGTCTAACCCCCGGCCTGCGGGCCGGTACCCATCCACCTTCACCTGAAAGGAGGGCGATGAGTCGCTTCGACTCCATTCACCTTTTCTCCGGTGGCGGCGGGGACCTCCAAGCTGTCGAGATGCTCGGCGGCTACGGCGTCCTCGCGGCTAACCACTGGACCTGCGCCATCGAGAACAGCGGCGCGAACTACCCCGACATAGAACACCTGATCGGCGACCTGGCGATCGCCAACCCGATCAAGCTCGACCCGCGCATCCGCCAGGCGCCGGTGCTATGCGCCTCCCCCGAGTGCGACGGATGGAGCCTGTCCCGCAACTACCAAGAGGAGGTAAGCCAACTCGGCCCCTACGACCCCAAACAGGGAATCGGCCGATCCCGCGCGACTGTGTACTGCCCTATGCGGTTCGCAAGCGCATTGCCGAACCTCACGACAATCATCATGGAGCAAGTCGTTGACATGGTGAGAAACCCCCGTGACTTCGCGAGGTACGTCAACGAATGGGACGGCCTGGGATGGCGGGTACAGGCGGTGTGCGCGAACAGCGCGATATGGGGCGCGGCGCCGCAGTCACGCGACCGGCTTTACCTGCTCGTCACGCGCAAGAGCATCCCCACTCCCGACACCGACTTCCGTCCCGCCTGCCATTGCCTGCGCTGCGAAACCGACGTGCTGGGCATCCAGACGTGGAAGGCGAAGGCGCTCCAGCGGGCTACCAGCGCCGGGCCGGTAGGCAAGTACGGGCCGAGAACCGGACAGTATTTCTACCGCTGCCCGCTGTGCGGCACCCGCAGCACCCCAACCGTCGTAGCGCCCTACATCATCCCGGCGGAAAAGGCGATCGACTGGCAACTGCGGGGAATACGCATCGGCGACCGGGAGGAGCCGCTCGTCGCGGCGACCATGCGGCGCATCGAAGTCGGCCTTTTGCGCCACTACGCCGAACACCTGATGCGCCTCTCACGGCTGAACGACCCCGCCAGAGATCAGCCGGTGCCGATCTGGATGCCCTACCCGACGCAGACCGGAAGGCAAGAGATCGGGTTGGTCTCACCCCCACCCGACGCGATGCAGGTAACACTACGCCGCCACCTCGACAGCGCGCCGATCACCGAGCCGTGGCGCACCGTCTGCGGCTCTGGCAACCACCTCGGCATGGTCTCGCCGCCACCGGGCATACTCGCGCAGGTCGCGGGACACACTTTCGAGCGGCCCGGCTACGCGCGAGCATGGAGCGCCGACCAGCCATCGCCGGTCATCAGCGGCACACTCGACAAGGCGATCATCACACCCCCCGGCGAGTTTTTCTCAGGGGAGGCGTTCGCGGTCGCCAATTTCGGCACCGAGCGCGGCGGCCACGTCCGTGACGTGACCGAGCAGCCGATGGGCACCCTCACCGGCGGCGGACAGTACGGGATCACCCAGCAGTCGATCCTCCGAGTGCCGCGGGAGGCGGTGATCGCCAGCTACTACGGCGGCTCGACCGTCACCAGCGACGCCTCGCGCTACCCATTCCGCACACAGACCAGTGTTGACCGGCACGCTCTGATCGAGCCGCCGATTAACACAAACCGCACACGGCTGAACAGCGTCGACCGGCTGCCCTACCCGGTCGAGGACGCCGAGTTTCGCATGATTACCCCGGAGGAGTGCGCGCGAGTGATGGGGATTCACCAACGGCTCGTGCCACAGCCGGGCGGCGGCTATGAGGTCGTCCCCTACCAGCTCACCGGCAGCAAGCGCGACCGTGTGAGGCTCGCCGGAAACAGCCTCACCCCAGGGGTCGAGGCTGAACTGCTCGACCGGGCGCTCACAGCACAAGGGGTCTAACGACCCGACCCACGAGCCGGGTTGCGCGTGCAAGGCCGCGCGACCAAACGAAGTGTGAACGCGCCACGGAGATCCGTGTGCCACACAAACGAAAGGAGTCTGACATGACACAGTACGACGTTGCTTCGATAGTCGGCCGGATGGCGGGCCTTGACGAGTCCACCCGCACGCCCGTTACTCCCGAGCAGCTGGTCGCGCACTTCTGCACGGCCGCGGTCGCGCAGGGGCTAATTGCGGACCCTGGTACGAGGACAAACGGGAAGGGGATCATCGTCTCCCGCGGTTTCTGCGCGTACAACGGCGTGCGCAGCGACGATCCCCTCGTCAGCGGCTTTGATGACGGTTATGACTTCATGGGAAACCTGGAAGCGTCCGGCTGGCGGGTGCTTGCCGCCAAGGGTGACTGGCCCCTCGTCGTCTACATGCGCTGGCCCGCGAGCGGGGACACCAAGGAGGCGATCGCCGAATACTGCGAAGGCGATCTGACCGTTTGGCGGTTTGAGAACCACGAGCAGGCCAAGACGTTCTATGCCAGCCTGCGCGACTGCCCGTAGACCATCGCCGTGAGCTGCAACGGCACGTAGCCGCGCGGGCGAACTCGCCGGCGAACGTCCCGTCACCGGCTGCCTGGAGCGGGTAGCCCAAGCCGCGCACTACCGCGCGGCAATTTTCAACTTGCCTGCGGCGCTGATGCCGTGGACAACACGCCGGGCTTGACCGCCCGGCGTCTGCGGTCGCGCGTCATCGCGCGTGACCAGCACGCCCCGCGCCCGAGGGGCGCCGGGGGCGCGCATACATAAACCAAGTGGGTGCCGCTCGGCGGCGCCCACCCAGGAAAGGAGGCCACACTTGGCCAGCCGACCGACGTGGAGCGGAGCGCTTCACATTAACGCATTCCTGCAAGCACACATCTCGCTCGTCAAGGGCACCGAAGACTACCGGGGCCGCGAGGGACTGGTAGAGGTCTGTGCCTGCCACCAAAAGCCATTCAAGCGCAGCGCCGTGTGCGTCGAGGGATTCACCCGGCTCACACAACAGATGGAGAAGGACGGCGAAACGGACGGCACCACCGCCGCCGTGAAGAGCGTGCCAAACGGGGAGGACAGCTGGGTCGTGTTGGACGACGACACGCTCGCTGCGATCGAAGCGGCCGGCACGTCGGACACGATCGCGATAGCCGCGATGCTCGACCCCGAGAACGTGCCACTGGAGCGGACCAGCGGCATGTATTACATCACCAACAATAAAAAGGTGAAGGGCTCCAAGCAGGCGGTCGATCTGCTGTATGAGGTGCTCACGAAGACCGGCAAGATCGCGGTCGCGAAATGGGCGCCGCGCGGGAGGGAAATGCTCGTCGTGATCCGGCCCGTCGAGGAAAGGCTGATCGCGAGCGTTCTGCTGTTCGAGTCAGAGGTCAGAGACGCCGCCCCGTACACGCTCACCGCGCGCACGGTGTCAGCGGAAGAAACCGAACTCGCGGTGCAGTTGCTGGAGCGACTGCCGAGCCGGTTCGACTTCGCCGCGGCGGTCGATGAGGCGGTCGGAGTGCGCCAGCAGGCGATCGAGGCGGCCCGCGCCGGAAAGCCAGTGCCGGTCAAGGCGCCGAGTCCCTCCACCGAATCCGCGCCCGACCTGATGGCGCAGCTGCGAGCAGCACTCGACGCGGCTCCCGCGCCCGAGGCCGAGCAAGTCCCGCTCGTCGCAGCAGCCAACTAGCCCCCACCAATTCCCGTGTGCCGGCGCAGCACCCCCCCGCTTGGGTGCCGCGCCGGCGCGCGCCTGTACCGAAAGGAGTCACATGCTGCTACCAGAGCCCATGTTCGCGAAGGCCGCTAAGCGCCTTCCCACAGGCGGAAACTATTGGATGGAGGCCAAGTACGACGGCATTCGCATTCTCGCCGGGATACTCGGCCGAGTTGGTCTATGGACCCGCTCCGGCAATTCCATAACCCAGGTTCCCTACATCGAGCAGGCCATCCTCGCCCTGTTCGCGCCCGGCACGATCCTCGACGGCGAGATAGTCGATCTTCGTAGCGAGCGGCAATGGAACCGCACACAGTCGATCTTGTCGAGAACGCGCGGCGGATACCAGCACCAGCCGACCGCCAGCGACCCTGCCCTCACCTACGTCATCTTTGACGTTCTGCAATCCGGCGAGCGCGACGTGCGGCGACTCCCACTCCGCGAGCGGCGGGCTCTACTGGAGGAGATGTGCGCAGGAATCAACGACCGGGACGACCTGCCACTCATGTTGATCCACAAGCACGAGCCGACAGAGGAGGGCCTAAAAGCGATTCTCGACCTCGGCTTCGAGGGAGTCGTCTGCAAGCGCGAAGACAGCACCTACCTTTGCGGAGACCGCAGCGGCGCGTGGCTGAAGATCAAGCCCAAAGAAACACTCGACGCCGAGTTCACCGGCGTCTACCCGGCAAAGCCAGGCAGCCGCTTCGCACCGATTCGCGACGGACAACCGCAGCCGTGGGCGGTTGGCGGCATTTGCTTTCGACTCCGCCACGACGACGGCCGGATATACGAAGGGCGTGCCGCCGGTATGGGAGACAAGCTGCGGGCCGAGCTTTGGGAGCATCCCCGCAGATACGAGGGGTGGACAGTGGAGCTCGCCCATTGGGGTGTTCAAGACAGCGGCGCGCTGCGTTTCCCGCAAGTGAGACGGCTGCGCCACCCATCCGACAAGACGCTCCCGCCACCCCCACAAGTCGCGTCGGCCCCAACAAACGAACGACCGCCGCGCTCGTCCAAAGCCTGGATGCGCAACTACAGCGCCATGAACCCCGACAAGCGCAGAGAGAGTATCAACAGCCTCCGCGCTAAATGCGGTGACGCCTACGAGAAGTGCGTGCAGCGCGGCGGCGACCCGGCGGCACACCTGCGCGCAGCCGAAAAAGCTGCACGCGAAAAGGACGCGGCCTGACCAATCAAAGAAAGGAGACAGTTTTGCTGCCGCCAGTTCACACCTACGAGCACGCGGGAGTGCGGGTCGAGATCGTCTATGACGAGCGGACCGGATCGCCGCGTGAAATGGACAACCTCGGCACGATCGTCGGCTGGGCGGGGCGCGAGCTGAAGCTCGGTGAGCGCCAGATCGACCTCGAAGACACCAGTCGCCAGGAGGTGATCACGAACCTCAAGCGCGACGGCGCCGGGGTTATCCACCCCCTCTACTACTCATCCCACGGCCCCCAATGCCGGCTCGATATCGGCGACGGTCTGGACGAGGAAGTCCTACGGGGCAGCAGCGGCGTGGTGTACGTCACCGCCGAGCGGCTGCTCAGCGAACTCGCCGTCACCCGCATCACCGCCACCGTCCGCCGAAAGGCACGCCGGCTGCTGGCGGCTGAGATCCAGGAGTACAGCCACTACCTGAACGGGTCAGTGTACGGGTACCTCATCCGCGACCGCGAACGGGACGAGCTCGCCAGCGACTTCGGCTTCTACGGCATGGATAGCTGCGAAGCCGAGGCCAACGCGGTCGCCGAAGGCTGCGCCAAGGAACAGAATGCCGAGCGGGTCGAGGCGCACCTGATGGCCTGCCGTGGAATCCAGACGATCGCCGCCCGCCACGGGAGCCACGCATGAACGCGGATGACGAACACGGTAAGCCAACGGCGCGAGTCACCCATCAGCAGCTCACGGAAATCGACGCACAGCTCCGGTGCATCCGCCACTCGCTGCGTCTAGAGCCGCGCCTAGCTGAGCGTCACCCCGATGGCAGCGTAGTGATCGGCGTGTACGCGCATCTCGGCGACTTCGCCGACACCGCAAACCGGCCGATCCCCGTGAGCATCCGAATCGGCGCCGCGACGATCACCCCTAGCGGCGAGACCACGCTCACGCTCACCCACAGCGCGCTCGTCCCCCAGACGCACGCGGCCTGACCCGACGGCGGCCCAACCCGGCCGCCTGCACACCCACCAACCGCTCGCCAGTGCGGGCAGGCACACGCCTGCCCGCACGGCGGCAGAAAGGAGTAACCGCGTGCTTTTCCTACACGCCGGCTCACTACAGAGAGTCGAAGCAAATCACCATCCGAACATCGGGCGGATGTTGCAGCCCCGCGACTTCTCCAGGTTCACAGACACGCTCGCTGCCGGCTACATGGTCGGTATCGACAACGACGGGTACCACGGCGTGAACTTCGACCGATTCTCCAGAATGCTCGGCCGCATCCGAGACGAGCTATGGGGCGAACGGCCGACCGCCACACAGCTATTGCGACACGCCGCCCGGCAATGGCCCGTCGACGCAGAGCAGCCGAGTCCGCTCGGGCTGGCACCCGCGCCGGTAGGCGAGGCGCCCGAGAACCTGCTGTGGGTCGTCGTGCCCGATGTCGTTGCCGACGCCGTGGAGACCTACAGGTGGTTTCAGTGGCTTGCACCGTCGATGTCAGACCTGCCGTTGGCGTTCGCGGTGCAGGACGGCGCCGGCGACGTGGGCATCCCGTGGGATGCGCCCAACCTGCGGTGCCTGTTTCTCGCCGGTAGCGACCAGTACAAGCTGTCAACCGAGATGGCGCAGATCGCCGCCGCGGGAAAGAAGCGGGGCCTTTGGATTCACGGAGGGCGCTGCAACTCGTTCCGCCGCGCCCGGCACTTCGCGTCGATTGGCTGCGACAGCTTCGACGGAACGGGCGCGTCGAAATGGCCAAGCAAGGTGCAGGAATACCTGGAGTGGGCAAGCGCACCAGCCCACGCCGGGCTGCTCGCCTAGACCCGCTGCCGCGCTACGCCGCCTGCGCACCGCCGCAGCCCTCACACCACAACCTGAAAGGAGACCAACGATGGGCTACCGCCCGGCGGAGAACCAACTCACGCTGTTCGGCGCCGACCCTCACCAGATCATCCGGGAAGCATGGGACCGGCACGGACACCGGATCATCCGCCGCACGGCGATGCTCTCCGGTGGCAACGACTCGACAACGCTCGCTCACTGGCTCGCGTTCAATGGGTACATCGACGAGCTGCTGTTCCTTCAGACCGGGATCGGGATACGCGAGACCTCCAGGTTCGTTCGCAGGTTCGCCGACTATCTCGAACTGCCCCTGGAGGTATGGCACGCGCCACCAGGCACCTACGAACGGATGGTGACAACGATCAGCGGCGGATTCCCCGGCCCGGCGGCGCACTCGATCGCCTATCAGCGGTTGAAGGAACGGCCGCTACGGGAGTACATCGCCCACCGCAAGAGCGGGCAGGATCGTCACAGCCGGGTGCTGCTGTTTTCCGGTCTGCGGCGTGCCGAGTCGGTGAAACGGATGAAGATCGCCGAGACGCCGATCGAACCCGAAGGCGGGAGGCTATGGGTCGCGCCGTTTTTGAACTGGACGGCCGGCGACCTGGCGTTGTGGCGCGAGCAGCACGACATCCCACGCAACCCAGTGGCGGACCTGCTGCACTACAGCGGCGAGTGCCTGTGCGGGGCGAACGCCGCCGAGGGCGAGCTCGACCTGATCTGCGCGTTCTACCCCGAGGACGCCGCGACGATCCTGCGCCTGCAGGGCCTCGCCGACCGGCTCGGGATCGAGCGGTCCCGCTGGGGGGAGAACTGGCGGGAGCGCCCCGCAGCGACCGGGCCGGCGTGCAGCGACTGCCAGATGCGGCTCGCAGCGGTCGCCGACTGCCCGGTTGCCAGCATCACGCCAGCTCGCCAGGTGAAAGTCAGCGAGTTCGGGACGGGGCGCCCCATGCAGATCACCGCACGAGTCCACAGCCCCGGCCGCACACCAGGCACGGAGGCATTCGTGGTGAACGGCGTGCCGTTTCTTGAGATCGACGAGTACGGCGTTCACCTCGCACAGTCCACGATCGGCCGGTTCTCCGAGGGGGACGGCGGGAGGCTGGTACTCGCCGCACCCAACGGCGGCGCCTCGCCCGCACGGGAACTACTCGAAAAGCATCACGGCAATCAACAGACCGCGATCGACTTCACCTGCTGGTGTGACTGCAAGCGCGTGCGCGGCCGGCTACCGGACACCTGCCCGCACAAACCAGGGCTCGCGGTGTGGATGCTCACCGAGCCGCTCGATCAGCTGTACCGGCCTTTCCTGACGCTCGGCCCGATCAGGCTCACGAACAGCACCGGCAGGCGGGTGTTCGACCGCATCCGCGTGATCGACAGGATTCTCCTGCTGCAGGACGACCCGTGCGGCCGGCTGTGCCTGCACGGTGACGCGCCCGCCCGGATGTTCGGCGACAGCAGCGGCTTTTGGCAGGTTGCCGGTGTAGGGGCGTTTCGGGGAGTGCTGATCGGCCGCGCGAGGGACGCAGCCGCGATCGAGCAGGTGTGGCGAAGCAAGGGGATCGAGCCCGGATACCGGCTGCCGTCCGTTGACCCCGACTACTACGAACCTGTGACGGTCGCGCCGAAATACCCCGGCGACCCGCCGCCGCCACGGCTGTTGAACGCGCTGCCCCCGGGCCTCTGGACACCGGAGGACCCGACACCGCAGCGAACGCCGCAGGTGCTGCCGCGGCCAACCATGCAGACCCGCTCGCCGCTTCGCGAGCGCCACCAGCGCGCGCCTGCCGCCTAGATCGCCACCGGCGACGCGGCGGGCGACACCCATTTCACCTGAAAGGAGCAAAGAGAACATGAACGTTCACCGCTGCGCGCCCGGCGCAGGGCGCGACCCCGCGGCTCGGAGCGCCGGGCAATGAGCGCGGCCCCACAAACGAGAGAGATCCTGCTGCTGCGCGGCTCGAACCTGCTGCACGCCGAAACCCTCCAGACGATCGCCACACTCGGCGAGGATGGGTTGTGGCGAGCACCCGACGGCGCGGTAACTGATGCGATCGGTGTGCCGCACCAGGCGGCCACCGCGATCGTCAAACCAGCAGAGCAGCAGGCCGCCGACCGGGCGCATGACGCCGCCTGGATCGAGCAGGCGCTGAAAGTCGTGCGGGAGGTGGCGTCCCAGCGAAGGGACATCACCGTCGATGACATCCGCATGGCGCTGAGCGCCAAGCCGCGCAAGCCGGCGCTGATGAGCACGTTGATGGTCGCCGCTGCCCGCCAAGGACTGATCGAGAAGACGAGCGCCCACCGCCCGTCGATCCGGACGGTCAACGGTGGGCGCACGGTTCGCGTGTGGAAGTCACTCATCCACGAATCCGAAGGGCTGACGAAATGACGGCGGCGCTCGTCACCGAGTCAGACGTGATGCGGACCCTCGACACGGGCACCTACACGATGGCCGAGCTTTATGAGCTCGTCGCCGAGCGCGCGGAGATCGCACGGGATCGCGGACTTGAACCGCCCGATGAGCGGCACAGGACCGACACCATCTGGCGGCGGCGAGTCCGTGGTGTTCTCCAAAACCTCCGGGAAAAAGGCGCCGCTCAGCGGGTGCAGGCAAGCACATGGGTGATCCGTGGGCCGCGCCGCGCCCCTCAACAATTGCTGTTGCTCGCGCCCGCCGGCCGGCGCAGCGACGTCGAGCTGGTGGTCCTGGACGCGGCGATGCTGCTCTGCACCCTCGATGAGCCCGTGGACCTAGTGCTGTGTGATCCTCCCTACGGGCTTGGGCGAGGCTCAGACCCGGAAGCGACACGTTTCTACGAGCGCGACCACAGCAAGGTTGTGCCCGGCTATGTAGACGTGCCAGTGGACGAGTACGGCGAGTTCACCCACCGATGGGTGAGCGCTGCTGCCGCCGCGCTGAGGGTCGGCGGGACGCTCGCCGTCATCACAGGGCCGCAGCAGGCGGCGATCGTGCAGTGCGCCGCCGAAGACGCTGGCCTGCGGTTTGTCAACAGCGTGGCTGCGTACAGGCAATTCGCGCTGCGCACAACCCGCAAGTTCGCGTGCTCGCACTGGACGATCACGGTGATGTGCCAGGGGCGACCAACCAGCGACCGGCGGGTGTTCAACACCCCGCCGGATCTGCCGAAGGCGCGATCGGATGTGGACTACCCGCTTGACTGGTGGCCGGATAACGGTCGGGCGGACAGGCCCAAGTTGCTGCGCTACGACAACTGCCTACCTGACCAGCTCGTGCGGCGCACGATCGAAGCGTGCACCGATAGCGGCGAACTCGTCGTCGACCCGTGCGTGGGATCGGGCACAACCGCCATTCAGTCGTGGCGGCTCGGACGGCGCTTCATCGGCGGGGACATCAACCCCAACGCGGTCGGCTTCGCCGCCGCCAGACTGCTCGCGGAGCACGCATGGCCGTCAGAGGCACGGCTGTTCCCCACCAACAAAAAGAACGGAGGCCCCCTATTGCCGCAACTCTCAACTGAGCAGGACGCCGATCCACTCGATCCTCTCGACCGGCTGGCGGACCCGATCGAACGGGCCGTGATCGAAGCCGCACTCGACTGCATGGTGATGAAAGGGTGGATCGAAGAACCCGACGCAGAGCTGATCGGCCAGCTTCAAGACCTCTACGCCGCGAACCCCAGCCTGCACATCGAGATGCACTTCACAGGCGACGTGCTCCACGATGCTGCCCAGGCCCGGCCAGGCGGAGCGCTCGCCGCGCTGTACGAGCGACAGCAGCAGGACCGCTGGGAGCGCGAGCGGGCCGAGCGGTGGGCGTGCGCGTGCGGGTTCACCTTTGGCCTGTACCCGTGGTCGGACCGCAGCGTCAACTTCTACACGCTCACCGACGACGGGCTGTTTCACAACCAAGTCCAGAAGTGCCCTCGCTGCGAGCGAGACCTAGCAAAGCTCCGCTCCGAGCGCCCAGGCCAACTCGGCTTCGTGCTCTAACAGCCGGGCGCCCCGACACCAAACACCTCGGCTGGGTCCGGCTGGACCCGGCCGTCTATCAGTGAAAGGAGAAGTTCCCTTGCACAACAACACACCCACAATCCGCCATGCCCTCAACCACATCGAAGGGCGCAGCCGTGCTCTTGCCAACCTTCCGGCCAGGCCGCTCGCGGTCACGATCGCCGCGCTCGCCGGGGGATGGCTGCTGGCCGCCCTGCACAGCCCAAGCGGGCGGCTGGCGCTCGCGTCGCTGCTCACCATCCTCGCGATGGCGGCTGTAGGACGGGCACGTCGCCGCCCCCGGTTGCGTGTCGTGTACTGCGGTGAGCGCCTCTCGGTGAACGAGCAGGCCATCCAGCCCCACATGGAAGTCCCGGGCAATGGCGGCCCATGCGGGTACGACAATTTCGGCGGGGCGACCGCGGCAGCGTTGTTCGCCGGGGCCGTTACCCACGGCGCGGTGAAGGTTCCGACGCAGCTGCGTGTCGAGTGCTTCGCCAACGAGACTGACGGCTGTGACGTGATGCTGACAGCCACCTCACGCGATGGCGGCGCACGTGTGAGCACCGGATGGCTTGACTCGGCGCGCTTTGGGGTGGATTACAGCGATGAAGCCAACGAGCCACAGGCCGTCGCCTCGGCGCTGAGGTTCATGGTCGGCGAAATCAACAGGGCGCTTCACCCCGCCAAGTAGCCGCGCAGCCTGCGCAGGCTCGCCCGCGCGACCCCTTGCTCCCGCCAATGGGAGCCCACATTGACAACGCCAACCCGAACGGGAGGTCAAGCCATGCCCACCTACAAACTCGCCGTCACCAAGACCTGGCTCTGCATCGAGTTCCTGCAAAGTCGCTACCAAGACGTTGACCCGGCAGTGCACCTTGGACTGGACCGGGCGCTTTCGCTTGCCGGCGGGGACCCGCAGGAGTGGGTCAACCGGATTCTCGACACAGCAGCCAACGCCCCCGACACAGAGATACCGGGTCTGGTCGAGGCGCTGCAGGCGCTGCTGTCGATGGAGGAGCGTCCGGCGGCCGAGCTGATTGACGAACGCCGCGGGGGATGATCGCCGCGGCGCCGATCGCTTGGTACGGCGGCAAGGCCAGGCTCGCCGGGCGGATCGCGGCGCTGCTGCCACACCACGACACCTATGTCGAGGCGTTCGGTGGGGCGGCAGCAGTTTTGTTTGCGAAGAACCCGGCGAACCTGGAGGTCTACAACGATGTGGACTCTGGGCTGGTGACGTTCTTTCGGGCGCTCAGAGACCGCCCGGAAGCGTTGCAACGCGCCCTTCGGCTCACACCCTACGCTCGCCAGGAGTTCACTGTTTGCCGGGACACCTGGAAGTCCACCGGCGAGGACGTTGAGCGTGCGCGCCGCTGGTACGTGCGGATGCGCCAAGCGTTCGGCTGCTCCGCCTCGGTGAGCTGGGGTTACGAACGGGACGGATCGCTCAGCGGCGGCACGCGCGCCCGCTCCTTCGCTTCGACAGTCGATGAACTGCACAGGTTCGCGGAGCGGTTTCGCACCGTCCAGATCGAGCACGATGACTGGCAGAAGGTGCTCGACTGCTACGACTCGCCGGGCGCCTGCTTTTACCTGGACCCGCCGTATCACCCTGCCACTCGCGGACGGCTAAGCCGCAGCAACGGCTACCGGCACGAGCTCACCGCCGCCGACCACGCACGGCTCGTCGAGACCGTGTTGCACATGCGGGCCTCGATCGTGCTGTCCGGTTTCGATCACCCCAGCTACACGGCGCTTGAGCAGGACGGCTTCGAGCGTTTGGAGTTCGACCACCACATCACGGCCTCACTCGCGGGCCGCCGCCCCGTCACAGAGGTCATCTGGCGACGTGTCGCGGCCGGACAGAACCTCACACCGATCTCGTGGGACACCGCCTAGCCAGCCCAGGCGACCCAGCCGCACAGGCAGCACACCAACACAACAGAAGGGAGCCCAGTGCTCGCACGCACCGTCACGCGCGCTGCCACCCGGCGGCGCGGCGCTGGGCTTCGCGCCCAGCCGCCACCACCACGCAGAACCCCATACACCAAAAACCACCAGAAAGGAGAGTGAGCGGTGTCCGACATACAGACACCAACGTCGGCGCCGCCACCCCGGCGGGCCGACGCACAGCCAGCTCAACCGTCCGGACGCAAGCCGAAGGCACTCGAAGGGTTGAACTCGCAACAGGAAGAAGCGGTGATGCACCGTGGCCACGTGCTCGGGCTCGCGGGCGCCGGCACCGGCAAGACCCGGCTGCTCGCCAGCAAGGCCGCGTACCTCATCAACGTCGAAGGCGAGCGCCCCGAGGACATCCTCGCGATAACCCTCACGAACAAGGCGGCGCGACAGATGAAGCGCCGCATCCGCAAGCTCTCTGGCCCCGCCGCAGACCGTGTGCAGGCGGGCACCTTCCACGCGATGTGCAGCCGACTGTTGCGGTCGCACGCGGAGCTGGTCGGGCGCAGCACACGGTTCACCATCTACGACGAAGACAACCAGAAGCGCGTATTTCGGCGACTGGTGACGCAGGCCGACGCAGCCCGCATCCCGCTACGCGACATCACCGCGGAAATCTCCGCTTGCAAGAACCAGGCAATCACCCTCGCACGGTACGCGAAGTTCGCCACCGACAAGCGCAGCCGGGTTGTAGCCCGTGTCTGGTCTGAATACGAAGCGGAGCTGCGTCGCGCGGACGCCCTGGACTTCGATGACCTGCTGCTGCGCACGGTGCAACTGCTTCACGCCCGCGCCGACCTGCTCGCCGCGTACCGCATGTGCTGGCCGGTGGTGCTCGTTGACGAGTACCAGGACACCAATCCGATCCAGGCGCGGCTACTGCGTCTGCTGGTGAAGGGTCCCGAGAACAGGCACTTCATGGCTGTCGGCGACGACCGGCAGGTGATCTACGGGTTTCGCCTGGCGAGCGTGGATTTGATCCTCGGCTTCGAGGAGGAATACCCCGGCTCGACGGTAGTCAAGCTCGAGCGCAACTACCGCAATCCACAGCGGTTTCTCGACGCTGCCAACAGCTTGATCTCCCATAACAAGCGGCAGTTCAAGCTCACGGTCTTCGCAGACGAGAAAAACCCGGTCGGTGAGCCGATCACCGTTCACCGCTCGGCGACCGATAACGAGGAGGCGCAGTGGATCGCCTCGCGCATCTTGCGTCTGCTTGAGCGGGGCGAGAAAGAGAGCGACATTGCCGTCCTCGCACGCCACAAAGGGGTGGTCGACAAAGTCGAGCACGCACTCGCGGCCGCCGGCATCAGCTACCAGCGCACCGGAGGCCAAACGTTCTTCGGCAGCCCCGAGGTAACCGCTGCGCTGGCCCACCTACGCCTCATCGTCAACCCGCGCGACGAGGCGGCGTTCGCAGCCGCGCTTGAGATCCGGCCGAAGATCGGGGCGAGCACCGTCGCCAAGGTGATCGGGTACGCCTCCCGGCACGGCCTCACGCTGTTGGAGGCGGCGCTTGCGGCGGACCTGCTGCCAGGGCAGATCACGAACACCGCCCGCGAAAACATCAGGCGATTCGCGCTGGACATGCTCGCCTTCACCGCCAGGGCAGAAAGCCGGTCGGTGAGCGCGCTCACCTATGACGTGATTCACATGCCGCTCGGGGTCGCAGAAGCGTTCGCGAGCGACCGTGAGACCGAGCGCTGCGTCGGCAGGCTCGATGCGCTCTGTGAAGCCGCCGAAACCTACGAGCGCCAAGCCGATGAGCTGGCGCTCGCAGGGTGGCTCACCGACGTTGTGCTTACCGGCCGTGACGACCTCTCCGCCGCGACCAGCGACGGCGGACGAGTGACGATCGGGACATTTCATTCGGTGAAGGGCTTGGAATGGGACATCGTTATCGGCGCAGGGATTGAGGGGCGAATCTGCCCGTCCTTCTATGCGGTCACCGATGAGGAGATCGAGGAGGAGCGCAGGATGCTCTACGTGCTGTTCACCCGCGCGAAGCGCATCCTGATCCTCTCCTACGCGATGCGCCGCAACGGCCGGCAATCAGGGCCGAGCCGGTTCTACAAAGAGTCGCTCGTCAGCCCCGCCGCAGAAGCACACCCGCCGCTCGCAAGAGCCGCGTAGCCCGCGGCCGGCACACACACCACCACGCGACCTGTGCCTCCCGCCGGGCACGCCGCGCTAACCCTTCTGAAAGGAGAACCTATGTCAAACATCATCCTGCCCGCTTCCTGTTACGAGGAGGCGCTGCCGGACCTTCGGGCGCCTTATTTGCCTACTCAGATCAGGCCGCTCATCATCCACGCGCCGAAGAACGACCAGGCGCCATGCCGGGTCGCTCTCTACACGATCGGCGAGACGCTGATGGACCGCTTCAACCTCTGCTGCGCAGGCAATTGGGAGGTCGTATTCACAGTCGAGACCCACAAGGAACACCCGAAGCAGGACGACAACGGAAAAACCGTAACGATCCACTACTTCAAGATCGCGTGCTCGGTCACGGTTTTCGGTAACGAACACAAAGACTCCGGCGAGGGCGAAGGCCCAACCGAAGCGCTCGCCGAATTCAACGCCCGCGCCCAGGCACTCAAGCGCGCCAGCCGCTGGCACGGCCCAGGCCAATGCCTGTATGTGTTCGGCGGCGAAGAATTCATCATGTGGCGCGGCCCCGAGACCGGCAAGCTCCACATCCCTAAGTCCGGCAGAGAACCGCACCGCAAACCGTTCTTCGACAACGCTAGCCGCCAGGCGGTTCGAGACCAGTACGCCAAATGGCTGAAGAACGAGGGCGAGGGCCAGTTCGGCGTCCCACTGAACCACCTACAGATCGCCGAGGCGATCCGCGAACGGACGCTGCACCGTCCGCAGATAGCCGTGCCCGACCTCTCGCGTGCCCTTCCCGACCTCTCCGCCGCAGCGCCAGCGCACGCGGAAGCCCAGGAGCGCCCGCAGGACCGCCAGCGCGGTCCCGCACCGGCTGAGCCGGTGCAGCTCGCGCCCGCCGTCGGCAGCGAACAGCAAGCGCAACGGGCGCCGGCGCCGCCGGCGGTGCCTGCACGGCAAGACGTGGCGAGGCTGCCGATGCCTGACGTGCCAGCACCCCAAGAGGCGGTTGAAGTCGCCGAATCAGGCGGCTTCACGGCCACTGTCGCGCACGCCCTGTCCAACCTCGCGCGCACCGACGGGCAGGAGGGCAGCCTCTCCGAGCGCCAGCACAAAACGGTCGTCAACTGGCTGATCATCCTCAGCGAGCTTCACCTCACCAGCGATGAAATCGTGGAGGCGGTGCAGTTCGTCGCCGGGAACGGCACGAGCCAGGAGCGACGGCAAGCGACGTTCTCCCGATGGCTCGCCGGGAAGGCAAGCGGCCAAACCGATGCGCCGGCGGAGCAACCACCCGTCAGCACCGAAGCCGCGGCCGAGGTGCAGGACAGCGAGCCCGCCGAGAGCAAGGAGGCGCCGGCGGATGCGGATGCCGCGGCCCTTGAGACCGCACGCGCACTGAGCCGCATCCACAAGACGATGGACGAGCACGGGTACCCCGATCGCGCCGTCGCTTTGCTCGCCAAGCTGTCGATCGGGCTGCCACCGAAGCGGACGCTCGAATGGGCGAAGGTGCCGGCGTCGACGATGACAGTCCTCGCCGAACTGCTGGAGAGTGCCGCAGCGATCGGCTGGTCAGCCGATCTGCTCGGCAAGGAAGTGCTCGCCGCGCACAGCAGCAAAGGGCAGACCACCGCCGCGGGAAGGTTCTCAGTATTCGCCGGGCACCTGACCGAGCTCGCCGAAACCTGCCGACTCGGCGAGGCGGCGTGAGGCCCCCCAAAGGCGCGGCGCACACAAAGAACATCACCGCGCACCAATCCGCCGCAAAGAAGCGCCGGGGCGCAAGGCCGGTCGTCTCGATTACAGAGTGTGCGCCGAAGCCTCAACGGCACCCGAGCACGCGCCAGCACCCGCCGGCGAGCAGAACCCGCCGTACCGGCGGGCGTGACCCACCCGCGCGGACATCGAGGGCAGCCGCCCTCGACCCCTGACCGAAGTCCGGGTGAACCCGCCCGGCACCAACAACACGAAAGGAGCCAATTTTGGCTGGAAAGACAACGAACATATGCCGAGTAGTAATCACCGGCAATCTCACCCAGGACCCCGAGCTGCGCTCGCTCCCGAGCGGCGCGTCGGTGTGCAAGCTACGGGTGGCGTGCAACACGCCCCGCAAGGACCCGAACACGGGGGAATGGGGCACGAAGCCCAACTACTTCAACGTCAACGTTTGGGGTGGACAGGGCGAGGCGTGCGCGAAGTACCTGCACAAGGGGCGCCCGGTCGCCGTCGATGGTCACCTCGACTGGCGTGAGTGGGAGACCAAGGAGGGCCAGAAACGAGAAGCGATCGACATCGTCGGCGACCAGGTGCAGTTCCTCAACGAGCGCGGCGAAGTCGAGGTCCCCGAGGACTACGACGAGGCCGAGTTCCAGCCGGTGCCCGCCGCGGCCGGCGGCGGGGGCCCCACCGGCACCGACGACGACATCCCGTTCTGACCACCCCCAACCGCAGGCGGCGGCCCGTCATCGGGGCCGCCGCCCCTGACCACCTGTTGGGCGCATAGCACGGCGCCCACCTGTAAGCGACGGCCACTCGGCGCATCCAGCGGAAGGCATCTGCGTCTTCCGGCGTGCCGAGCGCCGTCGCTTCCCGTCCAGGGCGCGGCCGTCTAGCCGCGCCCACCACGACCAATAAGGAGAAGCCACATGAAGGTACTCACCCATGAAGGGGTGCTCGTCACCATCCCGTTCACGCTCAACGAACTGAAGGCCAACCAGTTCGAGCGGATCGACGGGAAGGGCGGCAGCGAGGTCGGCACGGTCACTGAGATGTCGGAGGGCACCGTCCGCCGGCACGTCAGCGCCGCAGGAGAAATCGAGAAGAACTACTCGACGCCGCGCAACATGATGAGTGACATCAGGTTCATCGCGCGCTCGCTGTCGAACGTGCAGGACGGCACCGAGATAAGGATGCAATCCAGCGGCGCCAGGATCAAACTCGTGATCCCGCCGCAGGCACAAGCGGCAAAAGCGACCGTCACGAAGGGAGCGCGCGTCGCGTTCAACGGGCGCGTCAGCCCCAAGACGATGCTCAACGCCCGCGGCACCGTGCAGAGCATTCGTGGCGGGAGAGCGACGGTCAAGCTCGACGCCAGCGACCGGCGGCGGGTCACCGAAGCGACGGGCAAGGACTACCCCGAATCCACAACCGCGCCGGTAGAGATCCTCGACATCCTCGACGGCGAGGGGAGCTGATCGCCTGACCCGGTTGCGAGGCAAGGCACCGCGAGGCACCCCAACGCGGGAGCCTCGCGGTGCCTGCCCGCACCCGCATATCGGCTTGGCTACAGGCTCTTTTTTTATGCTGTTTATGCCGACTTTTGTCTTATGTGAGGTAGGTCGGCATAATCATTGGAGGTTCTGGAGGAATGCGAGCTGGTGTCTCGCGGTTGGTAGCCAAGCTGATCGGTGCGCAGTCGGCGCAGACCTTCCCGGCCCATGCCTCATATCCCTCGCGCACGGCGAGGCTGGCGATCCCAAGCCCGGTGATCGGGTCAAGCCACCACCAGCCGAGGGCGGCGTTGGCGAGGATGCTCACGAGTACCGCTGCGGCGCTGATCGCGCAGAGCCATGACTGCGCCGCGTCGCCCGCGGTCGCCGCGGAGCCGAGCTGCACGGCGACGCGGCCCTTCGTGCGGGCGAGCAACGGCATGACGAGAATCGCCCCGGCCGCCACCGCCACTCCCGGCCAACTCGTCTCGGGATGCGATCCGCCCGCGAGCGTGTTGATCGCATCGACCGTCACGTAGAGCGCGAGGACCCCAAAGCAGACGGCGACAAGCCGCTGCGCGCGGCGCTCGGCTACGTCCGATTCGCTGCGGCTGCCGGTGTAGAGCCACAGGATCGTGCTCGCCGAGACAAGCTCGATCAGCGAGTCCAGGCCGAAGGCGAGCAACGCGACCGACCCAGCGACCAGGGCAGAGATGATCGCGATGCCGGGCCTCTACCGTCATCCACCCAATGCTCAGCAATGAGAGCGTCCTGGCGCGACGGATCAGCCGCGAACGAGTCCTGCCGGCTGGTTGGAGAACGGACAGCGGAGAGGCGTGCGAGCCGGCAACTCGGCTCCCTCCTCATGTGCCGCTTGCCAGCGTGGCCATGATCCTCTTGCGCCGCCTGTGTCCGGATGCTAGATCGACGCGCACCGAAAATTGCGCACTCGTTCCAGTATTATCCAGGCTGACAGGGAGCTCGAGCCGACTGTTCGTCAGGAACCATTCACAGTCGTTGCCGGACTGTATCGCCGCATCGCCACGATCCGGTGGACGGCTAACGTCAACAGCCCATAGCGGCCTACGAAAACCGATGCCCAGACGTCGGTACAACCTGACACCTCGAACGAAGACAGTGGCGGGGCCCTGGTTCATTACCCGGATCACCACGACGCGCTTGTCCGGCTTTCCGCCGCCGAATGGCCGCTCGTCCAGCCATCCAGCATCTTCGCCCCTCGCTTCCACGGTCTGCCTTACTCGTTGCCGCTTAGCAGCAACGAGCTCCGCATCTTCCTGAGCCTCCCCGTCCGTCATTTCACGCAAATAGGACTCGACGGCGACCCGCTCGCCGCCGCGCCGGTACACGAGATAATCAACGACGGCAGTGACGATTGTCCCAGCGGCCGCAGCGATGGCGACGCCGCGTGCGACCCAGTCTTCCGAGGACGCCCCCACCGACACTCGCACGAGCGTAGCAGCGAGTGGCTCGTGCCGCCAACGCGGGTCCTACTGCTCTTGGCGTGGGGTCGGCCGCCGTTGGCGAAGCCGACGCCTGCGGCGCCGCCCGCGGGCGGCTGGCGGCCGAGGAAGGGCTGGTGGGGGGCGCGCCGTCGGGTGAGGTGGACAAGGCTACTCTGACTGCGGCTTCGGTTCCCAGTTGAGCGCATCATGCAAGACTTGGGGGCCCCAAAGCTGATGGCGGTTCACAACCGTCATCATGCCTCCTCGCGTCGGGAACGACAGACGCGAGAAGGATTCCCCGCCCAACCAGCAAACCCTACCCTAGACTTAACAAAGCACTCCTAACCGCTTCGGATCGTCCTCGCCTGCCGGAGGCGAGAGTTATCGAAACCTATCCGCCGGTATCCGTTTTTCTGGATAGCCGTGGATACTTTCCGATAGCGGTGGTAGCGTTGGCGGCCGTGGACCCGCTTCGCAACCCATTCTCGATGAGCGCCGGAAACCCGCCCGCGGCCCTGACCGGGCGCGAGGAGCAGATCGAGCAGTTCAAGCGGCTGCTGGGCCGGCTCGCCAACGGCCGCAACGAGCAGAGCATGATCGTCTCGGGCCTGCGCGGCGTCGGCAAGACGGTGCTGCTGCTGGAGTTCGAGAGCATCGCCGAGCGCGAAGGCTGGACCTCAGCCGAACCGATCGAGATCCGCTCCGACACGAACTTCCGCGCCGAGATGGGCAGCGCTGTGTACGAAGCGCTGATGCGCCTGGACCGCCGACGGGCGCTCGGCGAGCGACTCAAGCGGTTCTTGGGGCTGCTCGATCGCTTCAAGGCGGGAATCTCAAGCGACGGGTCGGTCGAACTGTCGATCGACACAGCTCGCAAAGACCAGGACGAGAACCTGGAGCGTGATCTGCGGCTGCTGCTCGTCGAGCTCGGGGAGGCTGCCCAGGGGCACGAAACGGGTGTCGTACTGCTCGTGGACGAGATGCAGTTCCTGGCGCGCGGCGAGCTTGAGGCGATCGCCGCGTCCATGCACCGCCTCTCCCAGCGCCAGCTTCCGGTCGCGCTCGCAGGCACCGGCCTGCCTCAGCTGCCCGGCCTGCTGGTCGAGGCGAAGTCGTATGCCGAGCGTCTGTTCTCCTACCCAAGACTTGGGGCGCTCAGCGTGGACGCGGCGCGGGCCGCGCTGGTGTGGCCCGCCGAGGAGGAGGGCGTGACCTTCGATGAGGATGCGCTTGAGCGGATCGTGGCTGTGTCGGGCGGCTACCCCACCTTCATCCAGGCATACGGCAGGGAGGCGTGGAACGTCGCGCCGGCGGGGCGGATCACCCTCGCCGACGTGGAGGCGTGCGAGGCGATCGTGCAGGACAAGCTCGATGAGGAGTTCTTTCACGTCCGCTTTGAGAAGGCGACGCCAAGGGAGCGCCGCTACATGGCGGCGATGGCCGTCATCGGCGACGGCCCGTACCGGCGGAGCGAGGTAGCCGACCGGCTTGGGAGCACGCTTCCCGCCACCTCATCCGTCCGGGACACGCTCATCAAGAAGGGCCTCATCTACAGCCCCGACCACGGGGTCGTTGACTTCACCGTCCCGCACTTCGCGCCGTTCATGCGCCGCCGCTACCCGTTCACCGAGGGCAGCGACTGATGCGCGCCCAACCAACGCCCAGGCGAAATCCGCGCAAGGGAAGAACGCCTCTCCCAACGACAACTCAACAGGGGCAGCGCGCACGGAAGGCCCGTCATGGAGCGAAGGTGAGTGCAAACGGATCGCGGAGAACCGATGGCTGCAAGCGCTGTCGGGAGAACCCCCGCAGTGTGTGCGTCGCCTGCACCCAGCGACGCCGCCGCGCGATGCAGCTGCGCGAGCAGGACGGGCTCACCGTCGAGCAGATCGCGGCCAGGATGCGCCTCACGGTGCCGCGCGTGCAGCGGCTGCTCGAGGAAGAGGAGCAGTACCGCGACCTTCAGCAGTATGTGTGCAACTCGGTGCCGGCCGCGCTTCTGCAAGACCTCATCCGCCGTCGCCAGCGCGAAGACCCGGCGCTCACCAAGGAGGAGATCGCCAAGCGCGCCGGCTATTCAAGCCGGCTGGCGCTGCTGCGGGCCGTCGGTCTTGAACCGACCGCCCGCCGGGTCAGGGCCGGCAAGGTGTACCCGCCGAAGCTCGAAACGACCGTCGAGGTCGCCGTCGCCAGTAAGATCGTGCTCGCGCTGGGCTTCGCGCCCCACGAAATCCCCGGCCTGTAGACACCGTGGGCCGGGCGGGCGGGCGGCGTGAGCGCCGCCGCGCAGCAGCGAAGCGCCGAGCGCTCGCGCGCAGCAAAGCTCGCTCGCTACTACCGCGACGAGCAGGGCCTGAAGGTCACGCAGATAGCGCGGCTCCTCGGCCGGTCGCCCGCGACGATCAGCGCCTACCTGTACGACCCCGACGGCGCCAAGACCAAGCGCGCCAAGCGCCGCTACCGCGGCGTCTGCCGGAAGTGCGGCGCCTCCACCTGGGGACCTGGCCCGTCCGGTGCCGCCACGCTCTGCGCACGATGCAACGGCGCTGCCACCCGCAAGTGGCAGCCCGGCCAGATCGAGGCCGCCCTGCGAGCGTGGCACCAGACGTTCGGCAAGCCCGCGTCGAGCACCGACCTGTCCCTGACCCATGCGCGCACCGCCGCCGCGAAGGACGGCGGCGTGCGGTTGCGCCGCCTGCAAGCCGGATGGGCCGGCAGGCAATGGCCGGCGGCAAGTGTCGTGCAGTACCACTACGGCACGGTCGAGCGCGCCAACCGCATCGCCCTGCGCCCGCCCGGTTGACGGGGCCGCAGGCACGCAGCGGGAGAAAGGCCACAGCACCCCCCAATCGACAATCGAGTCGAGCGGCCCCGCTCCCCCCCTACAATGTGCGGCGTCGGTGCAGCGAGGCTCGATCTCGCGCCAGGCTCCCCAAGCGGCGAGCCCTAGCCGAACGACAGATCCTTCGGCGATACGATGCAGTAGCCCCAATGCCGACGTAGCTCAGTAGGTCAGAGCGCTGCTCTCGTAAAGCAGAGGTCGCCGGTTCGACTCCGGCCGTCGGCTCTCGATTCCGTACCGCTGTGGTACCCGGAGGACCGTGTATCCTTAGTCCGCAGCTGTCCGTATCTGTCCGCACATAGAAGGGGTGCCTTTCGAGCTAGCGAGCCAAAAATCGGCTCTAGCTCGCGGTTTTCCTCCCCCTCCGAGCGAGCGCTTACGAGTGAAGTGCTCTACCAGCTGAGCTACGTCGGCGCGTGGATGGTGGGCTCCAGATCCTAGCGACCGGGCCGCCGCCGGTCGAGCCCACTCATAGTCCCGCCAGCGCCTCCAGCAGCGACGCACCGTGCTTCTCGCAGAACGCCGGCCCGATACCGCGGATCTCGAGCAGCGTCGCGAGGCTAGCCGGGCGCTGCTGCAGAAGCTCCACCAGCACCGCGTTGCTCGCAACCGTATACGCCGGCTTGCCCTCCGCGCGCGCAGAGCGCCACGCCCTGAGCTGCTCGAAGCGCGCCTCGTCCGCCGCATCCAGCACCGGCGCGCCCTCCGCGCGAGCGCGCCGCGCCTGCACCGGGGGCGCCGCCAACGCCCGCTCCAGCAGCGGGTCCGGGTCGCACACATCGCAGCAACGCCCGCTCGGCGCGCCCTCCTGCGGGTCGCCGAAGTGGTCGAGGATCTGCCGCCGGCGGCATTCCGCCGCGCCCGTCATGTAGCGCTCGATCGAGCGGTACGACTCCCAGCTGCGGTCCTTCGCCGCCCTGATCGCCGCGTACGCCGCTCGCGGGCTGCCCTGGCCGGTGAGCAACACGCGCAGGCCACCCCCCGCGCCCGGGCTCAGCTCCACCGCGCCCGCGCGCTCCGCGATCGAGAGCAGCACCCGTTCGCGCTCGCCGAGTGCGCCAGAGCCGATCTCAGTCACCCCCTCCCGCGCGTCGCGACGCAGCCACGCAACGTAGCTCTTGACGTCATCCACGCGCGTCTCGCGCTGGTTGATGAAGTTGATCAGCCGTCCCAGGTCCATGCGTGCCGCCAGCAGCAGCGCCCGCGCCGGCTGCCCATCACGCCCGCCGCGGCCCGCCTCCTGGTAGTAGGCCTCCAGACTCGTCGGCAGCGCCCAGTGCGCCACCGTGCGCACGTCCGCCTTGTCGACGCCCATCCCGAACGCGTTCGTCGCAACCACCACCTCCGCGTCGCCCTCCATGAACGCGCTCTGGCTGGCCCGCCGCGCATCCGGGCTCATACCGGCGTGGTAGGCCACCGTCGCGATCCCCCGCTCCGCGATCAGCGCCGCCACCGCGTCGGTGTCCTTGCGCGTCCCGCAGTACACGATCGCCGGGCGCGCAGCTGGGTCGGCGAGCACATGCAGCAGCGCCGCCCGCTTGCGCGCCACCGCACCCTTGCCTTCGACGCTAACCACGTCGAACGCCAGGTTCGGCCGGTCAAAGCCCGAGCGCACCGAGAGCCAGTCGTGCAGCCCCAGTCGCTGCGCGATCTCCTCCGCCACGCTCGCCGTCGCCGTCGCCGTCGCCGCCATCACCGGCGGGCGCGGCGGGTCCGCCTGCTCGTGGCCCCGCGTCAGCGACGCGATCACGCTGTGCAGCCGCAGGTAGTCCGGGCGGAAGTCATGGCCCCACTCCGCCACGCAATGCGCCTCGTCGACCACGAACAGTGCCACCCGCCGCTGCGCCAGCGCCTCGCGGAACGCGCGCGAGCCGAAGCGCTCCGGCGCCGCCAGCACCAGCTGCGTGCGCCCACCCGCAATGTCCGCCAGCGCCCGCGCGTTGTGCCCCTCCTCCATTCCCGACGCCAGCATCGTCGCGTCCACGCCGCCCTCGCGCAGCCGCCGCCACTGGTCGGCCATCAGCGCGATCAGCGGGCTCACCACGACCACCAATCCCACGCCCGCCAGCGCCGGCAGCTGATAACAGAGCGACTTGCCGCCACCCGTCGGCATCACCACCAGGCTGTCGCGACCCTCGAGCGCCGCCTGCACCGCCTCGCGCTGCCCCGGCCGGAACGCCCGCAAGCCAAAGCGCTCCAGGAGCGCCTCGGGGGTTGCGGGGGCCACAGCCGTGCTCATCACAAAGAAGCTAGCGCCCGCCACGGCCGGGACGCTCGCGCCGGAGGCTCCCCCATCCATGCGCACCAGCCGCCATCACCCGTCGCGCACACAACCCGGCCGCCCCCAAGGCGGCCAATCCTCCTAATGACCACGCGCATTCCACACCACCCGCGCGCCCGCCGACGGGACCAGCGTGATCGCCCGCCGCACGTTCCACTCGCCCGCCGCGAACAGCCGCGCGCCGCGCCGCGGAAGGCTCGGCTGTAGCTCCCCCAGCATCGTGCGCAGCATCAGCTTCATCTCCAGCGTCGCGAAGGAAGCCCCGATGCAGCGGCGGATGCCGCCTCCGAACGGGATCCACGAGAACGTCTCGGGCTGGCCATCCAAGAAGCGCTCCGGGCGGAACTCGCTCGGAGCCTCGTACACACGCGGGTTGCGGTTGGTCAGGTAGATCGACGGCGCCACGCGCGTGCCGCGCGGCAGCACATACCCGCCAACCCGCAGCGGCTCCTCCAAGACGCGCACCACCAGCGGCACCACCGGGCGCACGCGCAAGGTCTCGCTGAGCACCGCCTGCATGTACTCCTCGCCCGCCCCCGCATCGATCTCCGCGACCAGGCGCTCGAGCTTGTCCGGGTGGCGCACCAGCCGCTCGATCGCCCACGCACTCGCCGTCGCCGTCGTCTCGTGCCCCGCCAGCAGCAGCGTCACGAGCTCGTCGCGCAGCTCCGCGTCGGTCATCGCGCTGCCGTCCTCATCGCGCGCCAGCAGCAGCAGCGAGAGGATGTCCTCGCGCTCCGCGAGATCCGTCTGCGAGCGGCGGCGGCCGAGCTCCTCATAGATCACCGCGTCGAGGTGGTCCAGCGCCTGGCCAAGCTTGCCCCCCGGGCGCTCCAGCGTCGGCCGGCGCAGCGCCACCAGCAGCAGCGTCCCGATCTTCAGCGGCTCGAACAGCCCCGTGATCGCCTCGCGCAGGCGCCCCATCCGCTCCGCCTCCACCCCGAACACCGCCCGCAAGATCACCTCCAGCGTGATCGCCCGCGTCTGCTCCAGCAGACGCATCGGCTCTCCCAGCCGCCACCCCGCCATGTTGGCGCGCGTGCTCTGCACGATCGTCTGCTCGTACTCCCGCATCCGCTCGCCGTGAAACGGCGGCAGCAGCAACCGGCGCTGGCGCAGGTGCTCCGGGCCCGTCAGCGTAATCACCGAACTCGGCCCCATGATCGGCGCGACCGGCGAGAGGCCCGCCGCCGAGGGCGCCACCTCCGGCGGCGCCGTGAAGACCGTCTTGACCGCCGCCGGGTCGCTCACGACCACCAGCCGCCGGCCGCTCGGCGCGAACGTCACCGTGAACGCCTCCCCAAGACGCTCCGCGCAGCGGTCCAGCATCCACGGCAACGCCAGCGACCACGCCAGCGTCTGTACCACCGCCGGCATGCGCGGCCCCGCCGGCAGCGCAGTCGCCGCTGGATGCTCCACTGCCGGGAGGGTCGGTGTAGCCGTCGCCATGTCCTGCAAAAGAGGCTAGCGCGGCGCCGGCCGGTCGGCCAGCGCCCGCCGCGGCAGGCGCCCCCGGCGTTCGCTCGCCGCCGCCTCGAGCACCGCGCTCGCCAGCCGCCCGCGCGCGCCCTCAACCGCCTCCGGCTCAAGGCGCTGCGGCTGGCGATCCAGGTAGCCCAGCAGCATCCGCGCCGGGACCACCCGCACCCCCTTGCGACGGCTCAGCGGTCGGTCCACCCACGCGCGGCTGTAGACCAGCAGCGGCTCCACGTGCTCCCCCGTCACGCGCTCGATCGCGCGCCGCTGCGCCTGCGCCTGCCCAAGCACCGCCCCGTGCACACGGCCCACGTGCACCGGCCCCGGATGGCTCTTCGTCTCCACCGTAAAGACCCCGCCCGGGCCGATCAGGATGTGATCGACGTTGCCCCGCCCCAGGCTCACGTCATGGATCGCGTGCCAGCCGTCGCGCTCCAGGCCGTCCAGCATGCCCCCCACCTGCTCTTCGCCCGCCGCCCCCCGATCGTGGCGATCCACGAGCGGCAGCACGTAGCGCGAGATCACGAAGATCGCCGCCAACAGCCCCACCTCGGCACCCAGGAAGCGCGGGTCGTGCCAACCGAAGCGCCGGCCCATCACCGTTGTCGCGACCGCCAGCACGCCCAGCGTCAGCAGCGTGCGCATCCGCAGACGCTGCACAATCGAGCGCGTGTACTGGCCGGGCGCGCGGGCGATGGGGTCGCTCTCGAGGGACACCACTACCAACATCGGTCCAGCACACGCGCGAGCTTTAGCCGATCGACTAGCTGGAATTCACGGGAAATTGCGGGCAAACACGGGACGCCCCGCGAGAAATCCGTTGGGAGGCGCCAGAGCTCCTAAAGGCCGCCGCTACGACAGCCGAGGCCAGGGGTAAGCCGCGGTTTGCCATCCCTCCCACGGCTCCCGACTCGTATGTCCAAGAACTCCCTCACCGATCAACCCCCCCGCCCCCCCGCCGATGTCTCGCTCCTGCTCCGCGCCCACGCCGAGCGGCGCTGGCTGAGCCGCGAGGTGGTCCCCGTCGTGCGTCAGATCGAGACCACCGACGGCCTACCCCAGGAGCAGCTCCCCGCCGCCGTCGCCTACCTCGAAGTGATCTGGGCCGAGGCCCTCGGCCGCGCGCGCGAGACCGAGACCGAGGCCGAGCGCCTCCGGTTGGACGTGCGCGCCCTCGCCGAGCAACCGCTACTGGCGCGAGCCCACCGCTATCACACCACCGTGCGCACCCTGCGCGAGGTCGTCACTCGGCGCGTCGCCGAGCTACTCGCGGCCGCCCAACCCGCCACCGCGCACCCCGACCTACTGCACGACCTCACCCACTAGCGCTGCGCGCCGCGGCAACACCGCGTCGCGGTATCCCCAGATCGCTGGATCAGGCCGCGTCGCGACGCGGCCCGTGCGGGATCCGCGGGCGCGGCAGATGCCGGACCGCGGCTCCCGCCGGCGCGATCGCGCGCAGCGCCTGCACGATCTCCCCCCGCCCCGACTCGTCGAGCTCGCGCGCGCGATGCGTGACCCACGCCGGCAGGTCGCGACCGTGCACGAACGCGATCCGGCTCGACTCCGCAACCCGCTGCGGGAACTCACACCACAACACCACCACCGGGTGCACCGTCGGCCCCCGGCCCGTGCGCGCCCGGATCTCGCGATGCAGCGCCCGCGCCGCGTCCAGCGCCTGCCGGTTGATCGCGACACCCGGCCGGTCCGCTCGCGTGTCGTGCTCGCGGCGCAGCCACAAGATCCCATCGCGCACGCGCGCACCTGCCCCCGCGGGCTTGTGCGAGACGATCAGAAAGACTCCACCCGGCCCCACCAGGACATGCTCGACGCCGTGGCGCGGGTCGACATCGGAAAGCACCGTCCATTCGCGCGCCGGGAGCTTGCGCAGCAGTGCATCGGTACGACTCACCGCCTCCTCGTCGCTGACCGGGCGGGGAGCCGGCCGCGGCCGGCGCAAGTGGAGTCTCGGGCGCATTCGTCCTTATTACATACGCTCGACCGGATGCCCCGGATCGCTTCCCGAGGCCGCCAGCAGCTCCTGCAAGCGATACGCCAGCGCCTCCAGCGCCAGCTCCTCCGAGACATTCGCGCCCAGCCGCAGACGCGTATCGCGGACGAGCTCCATGCCCGCACGCAGCGCCTCCGGCCGGCGTCCCGCCAGGTCCCGCTCGAGCTCCGCCAGCCGGTCGCAATTGTGGACCAGCTCGCCCGCGCCCTCGCCAAGGCACCACAGGTCGCGCAGCCACAGCTCCGCCAACTGCAAGCCGCCCGCCAGCGCGCGCGTGCGCACTCGCCGCTCCGAGCGGCGCTGCGCTTCGGCCGCTTCACGCTGGTGGCGTTTGCGGTCCTTCGCCGGCAGCAGCTCGAGCTCCTCCGCCACGCTCGCCGCCTGTGCCTCGCCGGCATTCGCCGCGGCTTCCTTGGCCAGCGCCAGCAGCGCCAGCCACGGGCGCTCGGCGGTCTCGCCGCGCAGCGCCGCGCGCACGAAACGCTCAGCACACTCGCGCAAGATGCCTCCCTGCTCCCCCGCGAGCTCGCCCGCGCGGCGCGCATCGCCGAGACCCAGACGCGCGCACGCCGCCAGCCGCCGGTCCGCCCGCGCCGCCTCTCCCGTGGCTGCGTCCGCGTCCGCCGGGGCCACCTCGAGCCGTGCAGCGCCCCGCAGGCGCTCCTCGATGCTCGCATCCGCAAGCGGATCGAAGCGCACCGGCTGGCAGCGCGAGGCAATCGTCGGCAACACGTCGCGCGCGCTCGGAGCCAGCAGGATCAGGTGCACGTAGGGCGGCGGCTCCTCGAGCGTCTTCAGCAGACGGTTCGCCGCCTGATCGTTCATCGCATCCGCCCCCTCGATCACGAACACCCGCCGGCGCGACTCGAACGGGGTGTGCGCCGCAGCCGCCACCACCGGCCCCTCGATGTCCGCGACCAGCATTTCGCCCGCGCCCGACGGTGTCGCCCACGTCAGATCCGGATGCGCGCCGCGCGCGACGCGCGCTGCAACCGTATCCGGGGCACGCGCGCCATCCGCCAACAGCGCCGCCGCGAAAGCCCGCGCGACCGTCCGCTTGCCCGCACCCGCAGGCCCGTGGAAGAGATACGCGTGCGAGGGCGCTCCCGCTGGGCCCAGCGCCGGTCCCAGCACCGCGCGCGCATGCGGCTGGGACTCCAGGCCCGGGAGGGTCGGGGCCGAGCACGGTGCGGCGGAGTGCGGCGTGACGGGATCCGTCGCGACGGGGCCAGCGGGGCCGGGGTCAGTCGAGGCGGGCTTGGCCGAAGCGGGGTCGGGTGCGCTCATAGAGTCATCGTAGATACCGTCCGCCGATGCCGCGCGGCACGCTGATCACGATCGAGGGGCTCGACGGCGCCGGCAAGAGCACGCTCGCACGGTCGCTCTCCGAGGAGCTCGCCGCGCGTGCGTGTGTGCGCGCGCGGCGGGGTGCGCAGCGGGTCGAGCTACTGCGTGAGCCCGGCGGCGTTCCCGCCTCCGAGCGCATACGCGAACTCGTCAAGGACCCCGCGCTGACCGTCGGCGCCGCCGCCGAGGCGCTGCTCTACGCCGCCGCGCGCGCGCAGCTCGTGCAGGAGCGCCTGCAGCCGCTGCTCGCCGCCGGCGCGCTCGTACTGCTCGACCGCTTCGTCGACTCCTCGCTCGCCTACCAGGGCGCCGGACGCCAGCTCGGCATCGAGCGCATCCGCACGATCAACCTGCTCGCCACCGACGCGCTGCAGCCCGACCGCACGCTGCTACTGCGCATCGCGCCCGCCACCGGCCGTGCGCGCCAGGCCGCGCGCGGCCTGAGCCCCGACCGCCTCGAAGGCGAGGACGAAGCCTTCTTCGCGCGCGTCGCCACCGCCTACGACGAGCTCGCCCACGCCGAACCCCAGCGCTTCTGCGTGATCGACGCCGAGCGCCCAGCGGCCACCGTACTCCAGGATGCGCTTATCGCGGTCGAGGACCTGCTCGACTTGATCTAGCATGGCAAGGTCGATGCACCCGCTCCCCGGATCGCGCCGCGTCCTGAGCCTGGCGCTCATCTCGGCGCTGATAACGCTCAGCCTGCCCACCGCTGCGCTCGCCGCCGGCGCCCAGCGCAGCGCGTCGCCCTCCACCCCCACTTTCCCGGTCCCGGCGAGCGCGCGGGTGCACGGCACCACCCCGAGCACCACCGCGCCGGCAGCCGGCGCCACGACGAGCACCGCACCCGCGCCCGCCACGACTCCCGCCGGCACCGCCACGACTCCGGCCGGCGTCGCCGGTACGGGCGCCGCAAGCAGCAGCACCCCGGCCGCCACCGCGCCCGCCACACCCGCCGCTCCGGCTACCACTGCACCCGTTTCCCCCGCGGGCACCGCCGCCGCGCTCCCGCCAGCGGGCACTCGGCAGAGCAAGCCGACCACCAAACGCCTCTCCACCGGAGCGATCGTCGCGGCGGCACTCGCGGCGCTGCTGATCCTCCTCTGCCTCGTCTGGGGCGCCGCCCGCTGGTGGGCCTACGAACCGCGCTGGAGCGTCTCGCTGCGCCACTCCCTCGCCGAGGCCTCGTGGCGCCTGTCCGCCTCCTGGGATGAATTCTCGGACTGGGCTCGACTGGGTCGTTGAGCACCCGCACCGTCCGCAAAAACTCTCCTCGAAAATCTCCCTGCAGCGCCCAAAATCCCAGTAAAATAAAGGAGATCCTCGGTCTGTCCGACCGCCTCGGGACTATGGTCGGCCCCAACAAAAAGAGTCGAGTGGGCGTCCATCGTGCGGCGCCGGCGCGGAGAGAGAGAAGGAGCGAGACCGCCGATGAGATCAACCCCTGACCCCACCACCATCGAGCAGGCCGCGCCCGGCGTCGCGCTATCGATCGAACGCCTCTTTACCTCGCCCGGGACCCACCCCTTCGATGCCGTCGAGTGGGAGTTGCGCGATGCACGCATCGGCCACGGCGACCGTGTCGCCTTCGAGCAGCGCGGCGTCGAGTTCCCCAAGAGCTGGTCGCAGAACGCGACCAACATCGTCGCCCAGAAGTACTTCCGCGGGCAGCTCGACAGCCCCGCGCGCGAGCACTCCGTCAAGCAGATGATCGGCCGCGTCGCCGGCACGATCGCCACCTGGGGCCGCGAGCGCGGCTACTTCGCCACCGAAGACGACGCCGACGCCTTCGAGGCCGAGCTCACCCACATCCTGCTGCACCAGCTCGCCGCCTTCAACTCGCCCGTCTGGTTCAACGTCGGCTTCGAGGAGAACCCGCAGTGCAGCGCCTGCTTCATCCTCTCCGTCGACGACACGATGGAGTCCATCCTCGACTGGAACACCAAGGAGGGCATGATCTTCCGCGGCGGCTCCGGCTCGGGCATCAACCTCTCCAACATCCGCGGTTCGATGGAGCCGCTCGCCAAGGGCGGCACCGCCTCCGGGCCCGTCTCCTTCATGCGCGGCGCCGACTCCTGGGCCGGCACGATCAAGTCCGGCGGCAAGACCCGCCGCGCCGCCAAGATGGTCGTGCTCGACGTCGACCACCCCGACATCCGCGAGTTCATCTGGTGCAAGGCCAAAGAGGAGGACAAGGCCCAGGCGCTGCGCGACGCCGGCTTTGACATGTCGATCGACGGCGAGGGCTTCACCTCGATCCAGTACCAGAACGCCAACAA
The DNA here is from genome assembly GCA_036501715.1 of Solirubrobacteraceae bacterium. Classification (GTDB taxonomy): domain Bacteria; phylum Actinomycetota; class Thermoleophilia; order Solirubrobacterales; family Solirubrobacteraceae; genus Palsa-744. Next base: position 113,400 of record DASXZV010000042.1, read on the forward strand.
CTCCGTGCGCGTCACCGACGAGTTCATGCAGGCCGTCGCCGAGGACCGCGAGTGGCATCTCACTTCGCGCACGACCGGCAAGCCCGTCGGCGAGCCGATCCCCGCGCGCGAGCTGATGCGCGAGATCGCCGAGGCCGCCTGGCGCTGCGCCGACCCCGGCGTCCAGTACGACACGACGATCAACCGCTGGCACACCTCGCCCAACAGCGGGCGCATCAACGCCTCGAACCCGTGCAGCGAGTACATGCACGTCGACGACTCCGCCTGCAACCTCGCCTCGATCAACCTGATGAAGTTCCGCCGCCCCGACGGCACACTCGACGTGAAGTCCTTCGAGCACACCGTCGACGTCATGCTGCTCGCCCAGGAGATCGTCGTCGGGCCCTCCAGCTACCCGACCGAGGGGATCGGCGTCAACGCTCGTGCCTTCCGCCAGCTGGGGCTCGGCTACGCCAACCTCGGCGCCTACCTGATGGCCGACGGCATGCCCTACGACTCCGACGCCGGCCGCGGCACCGCCGCCGCGATCACCGCACTGATGACCGGTCGCGCCTACCGCCGCTCCGCCGAGATCGCCGGCGCACTCGGCCCCTACGAGCGCTACGAGGAAAACCGCGCGGAGCACAACGCCGTGATGCGCATGCACCGCGACGCCTCCCACGCGATCTCCGAGACCGACAGCCGCGACAGCGAGTTGCTGGCCGCCGCGCGGCGCTCGTGGGATGAGGCCGTGCAGCTCGGCGAGCAGCTCGGCTACCGCAACGCGCAGGCCACCGTGCTAGCCCCCACCGGGACGATCTCCTTCCTGATGGACTGCGACACGACCGGCGTCGAGCCCGACTTCTCGCTCGTCAAGTTCAAGGAGCTCGTCGGCGGCGGGCAGATGACGATCGTCAACCGCACCGTCCCCCTCGCCCTGCAGACCCTCGGCTACTCAGAGCCCCAGATCGAGCAGATCGAGGCGCACCTCGCCGAGCACGGCACGATCGTCGGTGCCCCAGACCTAAAGGACGAGCACCTGCCGGTGTTCGACGTCGCCGTCGGCGAGCGCGCAATCTCCCACATGGGCCACCTGCAGATGATGGGCGCCGTGCAGCCCTTCATCTCCGGCGCGATCTCCAAGACCGTCAACCTGCCCCAGAGCGCCACCGTCGAGGACATCGCGGATGCCTACACCCAGGCCTGGCACCTCGGGATCAAGGCGCTCGCGATCTACCGCGACGGCTCCAAGACCGCACAGGCGCTACGCACCGATGCGCAGCAGGGCGAGCCGGCCGCCAAGGAGGACGTCGACGCGCTCGTCGAGCAGGCCGTCACCAAGGCCCTCGCCGAGGTCGGCCCGCGGCGCAAGCGCATGCCGCGCGAGCGCCAGTCGATCACGCACAAGTTCTCGATCGGCGGTCACGAGGGCTACATCACCGCCGGCATGTACGAGGACGGCAGCATCGGCGAGATCTTCCTCACCGACATCGGCAAGGAGGGCTCGACGCTGCGCGGGATGATGAACTCCTTCGCGACCGCGATCTCGATCGCGCTGCAGTACGGCGTGCCACTCGAGACCCTCGTGCAGAAGTTCTGCTACATGCGCTTCGACCCCGAGGGCATCACCTCCAACCCGGAGATCCCCTTCGCCAAGTCGATGCCCGACTACATCATGCGCTGGCTCGCCTCGCGCTTCCTCGACACCGACGTCCAGGAGGAACTCGGCATCCTCACCCCCGAGGTCCGCGCCCGCAAGGCCGCCCAGGAGTTCGCGCAGGCCGTGACCTCATCCGACACCGCCGGGCCTGCGAGCTCTAGTGAGGACAAGCCCGCTTCCAGTGGGTCCAAGGCCTCGGGCGGCAACGGGGGCGGCAGCAGCGCCCCCACAGCCTCATTCACCGACACCCCGCCGGTCGTCCCCGCGCGACTGCAGGGACTGGACCTCGGCCCCGCCTGCAGCCAGTGCGGCGGGATGATGCAGCGCACGGGGTCTTGCTACACGTGCTCGAGTTGCGGGAACAACACGGGCTGCGGCTAAGAAGCGAGCAAATGGCCACTAAGTCTCTAGGAAGAGACGGCAAATATAGGAGCATGGGCTAAAGAAAGCACGATTTGACGTCGACGTTCTCAATACGCTTTGGTTGGGAATAGGTCGGAAACTGGCCTAGACATTTCCGATAGCGTGCTGTTATCTTCGTTTGTATTGCTCGGTCGGCCCCCGGAAGAGGGATCGCGGATTGAGCGCCACTCGGCCCACCTCTCGGTGGGCCGAGTGCTTTTTGTCGCAAAATGCGAAACTTCCGCCGCATGTCGCGACTCAAGAACGAAGATTACGTCGCGTTCCTCGACGAGTCCGGCGAGGAGGGCTTAGAGGTTGTCGCAGGCGTGTTCATGCCAGCACGATGGCTTCGGTCCGCCGAGCGTCGATGGCGCGACTTCATTCGTGACGGCTTAGGTAGCCCGTCCGGTCGGGTCGAGGTCAAGAGTCGGGAGCTGATTGCCGGCAAAGGCGTATCTCTACACGCGCAGCGCGCTTATCTCGAGAAAGGGTGGCCACCTCTCTCGGCCAAAGCCGCCGGACAGCGCTTCTACAGGGACGCCCTTGAGCATATAGCCACGATCGAAGAGGTCCGCATCCTGACGGTCGGCCTCCCAACCAAGCATCCAGTCGAGGCGTACCGGCTGTGGTTTTGGATGATGTATGCACTACTGGTCGAGCGACCTAAGGGCCCACGTCCACGCCTACCTATGACCGTTATGGATGGCGAGGACATGTCGTTTCGCGTCGCACAAGACCTCGTGGCCCATCGGTTCTACCGCTCCTTTCCTCATTGCCAGCCTTACGTTGCAAAGGGAAGAGGCTGGTTCGTCGGGGGCTCGGTACTACAGAGCAGCCACCTACCTTTGTGCAGATGGCAGACTTAGTAGCGGGCGCAGGACGCCATGCAGTGGCCAAGCGCAAGCCTCAGGGCGAGTGGTACGACAGGCACCTTGTCAAGCATGCCGGCAAGAAGAGGAAACAATCGATTGAGGTCTCCGGGCATGCCCTATCCCAGCTCAAGGGAAGGTCCCGCACCGACGCCTGCGGCAGCGGGTGGAAAGAAGCACGAGTCCTTCGCTAGAGCCGCGAAGCCGACGCGCGGTCGGCGACCGCGTCGCTCGCATCGGCCCGCCCGAGCAGGCTGATGAACACCGCGGCGAACGCGATGCCGAAGACTAGGAACTCGACGAAGCACATACCGGCACCCGCGAGGTGCTGGTCGTTGATCGCCGAGAGACCAAAAGCACGCGGGGCACCCGCGTAGAGCGGGTACTCGGTCGCGGTGAGCCACGTCAGTGGCAGGCACACCGCGGCGCTCGCCAGGCGCGAGAAGCCGAGCAAGGCGAGACGCTCGCCGCCGGGGCGCAAGCGCGCGCGGGGCAGCGGATCGATGATCAGCCACCACAGCGCGAGGCCGGTGTAGAAGAGCGTGGCGTGCTCGAAGGCGTGCACCGTCTGGTGCTGTGCGGCGAAGTCGAACACGCTCGGGATCGCCCACACCCAGGTCGCGGCGGCCCACAGCGGGATCGCCAGCCACGGCGAGGTCAAGCGCACGAGGATGCGCCCAAAGCGCCCGCCGGGGGCGACCGCCAGCAGCGCCTCGCGCGAGAGCCCCAGCGGTAGCAGCGGACGGCGCAAGCCGAGGACCAGCAGCGCGGGAGCGATGTCGGAGAGCAGCACGTGCTGGGCCATGTGGGCCGAGAGCAGGTAGCGGTCCCCAATCGGGTCCAGTGGCGAGAGCAGCGCGACCGCAATCACGAGCAGGCCGCACATGTACGGGATCCAATGACCGGCGCCGATCGCGTCCGATCGCGTAGCCGCGCGGCGGTAGGCGCGCATGTAGAGCCACGCCGCAAACCCCAGCGCGAGGATCACGATCGGATTGAAGGTCCAGGAGCCCCAACCGGGTACGTTCGCCATGCCCGGCATCCTATATCGATCCGCCTCAGCTTGTGCCGTAGAAAGCGGGCGGCGCGGGCTCGTGGCGGATGGCCGCGATCTCGTTGAGCAGCGCCTGCCCGCTGGTACCGCCCAGCACGCGCAGACGCGGCAGGCGGTAGGGGTCCTCCGGCGGCTGCGCCCAGCCGGGCACAACTGTCGTCGAGCCGCGATAGCCGGCGGCCCGCACGGCCGCGAGCACCGCGGCGTCGTAGTGCCCGGAGGGGTAGCAGAACCAGTTGACCGCGACGTGGTAGAGCCGCTGGACGGTGCTGCGCGCGACCGCCACCTGGTAGTGCAGCGCCGCGGCGTCCAGGGTGATCAGATCCGCGTGGCTGAAGCCCTGCGTATCGAGCTCCCAACCCGCGGCGATCAGGCCCCGGACTTGCGTCGGCGAAAGGCCGCCCTGCGACGGCGGCAGACCGGTGAGCTGCAGGTTCTCGACCCCAACCCAGCCCATCCGCCGCAGCACCGGCAGCGCCTGGGTGTACTGCGACTGATAGCCGTTGTCGAAGCTCAGCACGATCGGTTTGCCCGCCGGCAGCTGCGCGCCTTCGTGCCAACTGGCCCAGAGCTGATCCATCGTGATCGCGTGGTAGCCGGCGCGAGCGAGGGCCTGCACCTGTTCGGCGAACTCTGCCGGGGTCACGTACAACCCCGGAAACGGCGCCCCAGCGGGCGGCGGGTTGATCACGTGGTACATCAGGATCGGGACCTGTGCGGTTCCCGGCGGCGCGCCCCGGCGGCGCGCGGCGCCCACGCCCGCGATGCCGGTTCGCGTGGCGGCTCCGCGGGCGCCGCCACGCGAACCGCTCCCCGCGGCGGCCGCGCGCCCGGTGACGAGCGCAGCGGCCGAATGCGGCGGAGACACCCTCTTTGAATTTCCGGCGGCGCGTGCGATCAGGACGATGACCGCCGCGACCGCGACCACCAGGCAACCCGCGGCCAGCGCCCGGCGGCGCGCGAGCTCACGGCGGCGTGCGTCGCGGCGAGCTCGCAGCCGCTCGGGATTCATGGGATCACGGGCGAGCCCGTGGAGAGAGGGCCCGTCAGCCGTTCAGACGGCTCTTGAGTGCGCTCGCGGCTGAGAACTTCGCGGCCTTGGAGGCGGCGATGTTGATGGTCTCGCCGGTTGCGGGATTGCGCCCCTGGCGGGCGGCGCGATCGCTGACGCTGAACTTGCCGAAGCCTGCGAGGGCGACCTCGCCACCGGCGGCGAGCTCGTCGGCAACCGCGTCGATCGCGGCCTCCAGTGCCTCGCGGGCCTGGCTGGCGGCCAGTCCGGTGCGCTCGGCGACCTTGTCGGCCAGATCGTTCTTAGTCATAGGTGGCACTCCTCCCTCATTTGGTGTGTCGTCTTACTTAAAGACGGCAGCTTAACGGCCTGCCAGGACGGCGTCGCGCGCCCCATCGGCCTCGCGCGCGTCCCCGGGACGGCGAACATCGGCGCCGCTCTCGTGCTCCTGCAGGCGCCCGGCTGCGTAAGCGGTCCATAGCGCGGCGAGCCAGGCGGCGCAGGCAAGCGCGACATGCACCCAGACGAGCTCGGTCGGCAGATGGGTCTCGTACTGGTCGAGACCGACGACGCCCTGCAGGGCGATCAGGACGCACAGTGCGGTCGCCGAGCGGCGCACCAGCGGCTCGGCCGCGCGGCGGCGCGCGAGCCACCAGACCCAGAGCGACAGCAGCCCGAAGGCGAGCGCGATCTCGGCGTGGCGGTGGATGACGAAGTCCATCGTGCCGCGGCCGTCGAAATTGAGGCGGTTGATCTGCTGACCGGGCGAGCCGCCGGCGTGGGGTCCGGCGGCGGTGGCCGCGGTCCCGGCGACGATCGTGATCGCCCCGAGCACGACGAGGGCGCGTGCGGAATACACGAGCGTGCGGTCGCCCGCGCGAGCGCGCTCCCCGGGCTCGTGCCGCGCGCGCCAGGCGAGCGCGGCGGCGGCGAGCAGGATCAGCATGGAGAGCGCGAAGTGCCCCATCACCCAGCCGTAGTCCAGGCGCCCTTTGACGGTCAGCCCGCCGAGCACGGCCTGCGCGATGACCCCCAGCGGCAGCATCGCCGCGATCCAGGTGAGATCGCGGCGGTAGGGCCGGCGGCGCAGCGCAGCTAGCCAGGCCAGTCCGGCGGCGATGCAGACCGGAGCGGTGACGACGCGGTTGGAGAACTCGATGACGGCGTGGCTGCTGAGCGGCGGATAAAATTTGCCGTAGCACTTGGGCCACTGCGGGCAGCCGAGCCCCGACCCGGTCAGGCGCACGGCGGCGCCGGTGAGCACGATCAGGGTGAGGGCGCCGAGCGCGACGTACGCAGCCAGGAGGCACTGCCGCGGGGTGACGGTGTAGCCATGGGTGCGCTCGCGCAGGGTGTTGCGCGCGGTCTCGAGCATGGCCCTGAAGTTTGCCAGCTTCGCGTCCGATGACGGGCGGTTCAGGGCTCGTAGACGAAGGGCAGCTCGTCGGCGAGCTCGCGCAGGGACGGCGCGGCGGCGTCACGGGCGGAGACGATCGGCTCGATCTCGGCGGGCCAGCGAATGCCGATGTCGGGGTCGTTCCACGCGATCCCGCGCTCGACGGCGGGATCGTAGTAGGCGGTCTGCTTGTAGAGGACGTCGGCGACGTCGCTGAGCACGCAGAAGCCGTGGGCGAAGCCGACCGGCACGTAGAGCGCCCGCATCTGCTCGTCGTCGAGCTCGACCCCCTCCCACTGCGCGTAGGTCGGCGAGCCGCGGCGCAGGTCGACGATCACGTCGACGATGCGCCCGCGCGCGCAGCGCACGAGCTTGGCGACACCGGCGCCGATGTGGAAGTGCATCCCGCGTACGACGCCGCGGGCCGAGCGCGAGTGGTTGTCCTGGATGAAGAGCTCCGGCGCGGGGATCCCAACCTCGGCGTGCCACTCCTGGCGGTAGGTCTCGGTGAAGAAGCCGCGCTCGTCGGGGAAGACGCGGGGCTCGAGCACCACGGCTCCGGGGAGGCTGGTCGGTTGCACTCGCACGCGGCGAAACGCTACCCGACCGCCGCTCTCAGCGAGACGCGGTCTGCAGCGCGCGCAGGTCGGCGTGCACCATGCGCTCGACCAGCCCCTCGAAGCTCAGCTGCGGCTGCCAGCCGAGCTCGCGCCGGGCCTTGCCGGGATCTCCCACCTGCGACGTCGGCTCGGGCGCGCGCACCAGCGCGGGGGCCACGCGCACATAGCGCTCCGCCTCCAGGTCCAGGCAGGCGAACGCAAGTCGCGCGAACTCGCCCACCGTGTGGGGCGCGCCGCTGGCGAGGATGTAGTCCCCGGGACGCGCCTGCTGGAGCATCAGCCGGGCGCCGTTCATGACGTCCCCCGCGAAGGACCAGTCGCGCACGGCGTCCAGGTCGCCGAGCACGACCTCCTCGGCGAGGCCGAGCTTGACGGCGGCTGCGGCGCGGGTGATCTTGCGGGTGACGAACTGCTCGGGGCGGCGCTCGGACTCGTGGTTGTAGAGGATGCCCGAGCAGGCGTAGAGGTCGTCGTGAGCGCGCAGCGCCCCAATCTGCAGGTGGGTGGCGAGCTTGGCGATCGCGTACGGCGTCTGTGGCCGGCAGGGGGTGTCCTCGCGCTGGGGGCTCTCCGGGGCCGCGCCGAACATCGCGCCGGAGGCGGCCACGAAGACGCGGATCGTGGGGTCCAGCGCGCGCACCGCTTCCAGCAGCGCGGTGCTCGCGCCGGCGATCGCGGCAAGCGTCCGCGCCGGGTGCTCCCAGGAGGCCGGCACGAAGGAGGGGGCAGCGAGGTGGTAGAGCTCGTGGGGGCGCACGCGCTCGACCGCGGCCCGCAGGCTGGCGTGGTCCAGTAGCTCGCCCGCAACCAACTCGACCGCTCCGCGCAGGTGCTCGGAGGCACCCAGCGATGCATCGGGTCCACCGCGGAGGAGGCCACTGACGCGGTAACCCTCGGCGAGCAGCAGCTCGGCCAGGAAGGAGCCGTCCTGGCCGGTGAAACCCGTGATCAGCGCCCGGCGCGACTTGGGGTCGGCTGACGCCACCCGAAACTCCTTTAGGAGGCTCCGCCCCCGCCCAGCAGCCGCAGGTCGGCGTCGACCATCAGCCGGATCAGCTGCTCGAAGCTCGTCTGGGGCTCCCAGCCGAGGTCGCGGCTGGCCTTGGAGCGGTCGCCGATCAGGTGGTCGACCTCAGCGGGGCGCTTGAGCGAGTCGTCGATCGCCACGTGGTCCCCGATCTCCAGGCCGGCCTGGTCGAAGGCGATCTCCAGGCACGTCTGCACCGAGTGCGCGGTCCCCGTCGCGATCACGTAGTCCTCGGGGGTGTCCTGCTGGAGCATCAGCCACATCGCTTCGACGTAGTCCTTGGCATAGCCCCAGTCGCGTTCGGCGTCGAGGTTGCCGAGCTGCAGTTTGTCCACGAGGCCGAGCTTGATCGCGGCGGCGTGCCAGGTGATCTTGCGGGTCACGAACTCCAGGCCGCGGCGGGGGCTCTCGTGGTTAAAAAGTATCCCCGAGGTCGCGTGCAGGTCGTAGCTCTCGCGGTAGTTGACCGTGATGAAGTGCCCGTAGGCCTTGGCCACGCCATAGGGGGAGCGCGGGTAGAAGGGCGTGAGCTCGGTCTGGGGAACCTCGCGGACCTTGCCGTACATCTCGCTGGAGGAGGCCTGGTAGAAGCGTGCCTCGGGGCACACTTCGCGCATCGCCTCGAGCATGCGCGTCACGCCGACGCCGGTGAACTCGGCGGTCAGCGTGGGCTGGATCCAGGAGACCGCGACAAAGGACATCGCGGCGAGGTTGTAGATCTCCTGTGGGCGCGAGGCGCGCAGCGTGTCCACGAGCGAGCGCTGGTCGAGCAGGTCGCCCTGGTGCAGGGTGAGGCGGTCGCGCAGGTGCTCGATGCGCTCGAACTTCTCGGTCGAGGAGCGCCGGACCATGCCGTGCACGTCGTAGCCCTTATCGAGCAGCAGTTCGGCGAGGTAGGAGCCGTCCTGGCCGGTGATCCCTGTGATTAGTGCGGAGCGCTTGGTTGCCATGGCCGCGCACCCTACCTAACAGGGGGGCGGCGATGACGTCGGGGAGGTTAGGAGTGGCGCCTGCGGCGCCGCTGGGGTCGCCGGTGGTAGATCGTGATGCTGACCTTGGATTCGTTGCGCAGCTTGTCGACCGCGATGAACGTGAGGCGGCTGGGCCCGTAGCGGATGTGCTGCGCGCCATGCCAGCGCAGGCCGCCGGCCAGCGTCGTGGGGAAGGCCTGGTTGGTGAAGTTGCGAATCAGCTTGCCGTTGATCTCCAGCGTGATGCGCCCGACACCCTGACTGTCGCGGGCGGCGACGTGGATCGGCAGCGCGGCGCTGTAGGTGGCGTGGTTGGCGGGTGCGGAGACGTCGATCTGGGGTCCGCTGAAATCCCCGCAGGGTTCGGTGACCTGGTCGCCGTGGCGCGCGTAGTCCTGCATCGCCGTAAACGATGGCTTGCGCGAGCCGTTGGCGCGCACCAGGCCCGATACGGCGGCGCCTTCGTCCTGCATCGCGAACCAGAGGGCGACCTGGACGTAGGCGTCCTGGGCCAGGCAGTGGTAGGCCTGGGAGAGGTAGACAGCCTGCTGAGCGTCGCTGACACCCTCGAGCTTCTGGCCCGCGAAGGCGCCTTCGTCGCACGTGGCCCCGGTGGTGCGCCAGCTCATCTCAGTCATCCAGATCGGCTTGTCATCGCCGTTGGCGAGCATCACCGAGTGAACTTCGCGGTAGGCGAGGAAGGAGTCGGGAATCATGCGACCGTCCATGCCCTTGATGAAGACCGACGGCGGGTTGAGGTTGCAGGCGGTGTCGGTATGGACGCCGACGGCGTCGAAGGAGCCCTTGCCGCCAGCCGCGTAGACGCCTTCGAGGAAGGGATAGTCGTTGCCCGTGAGACCGCCGAGCACCACCGTGGCGCCGGGGTCGGCGGCCTTGATGACGGGGTAGGTCGCCTTCAGCAGCTGCGCGTAGGCGGCGGGGTCCGGACCGCCGGTCCACCAGGAGGCGTTGTCCTCCTCGTTCCAGATCTCATACGCCGTGACGCGCCCCGCCCAGCGCTGCGCGAGCGCGCCGACGAAGGCGGCGTATTCCTGGGGGTTCGCGGGCGGGGTGTGTTCGTTGCTCGAGCCCGTCTCCCACTGAGGTGTGCCGACGACGTCGACGATTATTTTCGTACCCGCGGGCAGCGAGTGGAAGAGGCTTTCGTAGGAGGCAAACCAGTTCTGGGCGTATACCCCGCGCTGGGGCTCGAGGTCGGACCAAGTAGCGAACAGGCGCACCCAGTGCGTATCGAGCGCCTTGACGTCGGAAACCTGCAGGGCCGTCGGGGCGGCGAGGACGACACCGGCTTCGGCGGCCTGGGCGGGAGGAGCGCTAACGGTGCCGGCGAGGATCAGGGCGGTTGCAAGTAGCACCCCGAGCAGGGACCGGCGCAGCACGCCGGCGTGGAGGGACACCACAATCACACTAGGAAGATCGGCAGCCCGGGCCGCCGATACAAACAGGGAGCCCCAAGATCGACGAATCTTGGAGTTTGGCCGGAAACGGCGGTGGCACGGCGGGCACCGGGCCGTCGTATCCCGCGGCGAGCCCTGCGCCTCCCCAGATGATCCCCGCGGCCGCGCGTGGTCGATCTTCAACCCTGGGCGGGTCGCCGCCTGGCACGTAGAGCGCGCCGTCTTCACGTTCGGCAGCGCATGAGGGCTGCCGATAACCGCCTAACAGGAAGTCGTAGTAGAAGGCGTGCTCGGGAGGGTGGTTGCGCATCAAAGTGTCCACCAGCCACTCCGCGCGTCTTGCCTGCCCCGCTTCGCCGTATTCCTTTAAGTCGCCGTTGTAGTCGGTGCACTTGCGGGCGGCTATCTCGGTGAACCAGATCCGTACGCCGGTGCCCCCGTTGGGGAGATTGTCAATGAAGTTCAGATAGGGCGCTTCGCTCATCTCTTCAACCGACCAGTAGGGGTGCACTCCCCAGATCGCCGGAGCGCGATCGAGATTCCGCTCGTATTCCCTCTCGTAGCGCGCCAGGCCCGGGGCGTCTTCGAAGTCTCCGGCGATCATCACGCAGTCGTGCCCCGCCGCACAGACGGCGCGCGCAGCGTTCGCAAAGCGCGCGGCCTCCACGGCGGGCTCGTGACCCTGGTTGTTGGGCTCGTTCCAGGCCTCCAGGTAGGGGACGGGGTCTCCGATGGCACTGGCCCGGTCGAGGATTGCCGTGAGAGCTGCCGCGTATTCCGCCGCAGATTTCGGGTAGACGTGGTCGTAACTCGTCAGCGAGACGTCTGCGACCAGGCCCATGCTCGCGACATCCTGAAGCCAGTGTTCGAAGATGGAGCGCTCCGCCGTGTAGGCGTCGGACATGACGTTCCACTGGACGACATACCGCGCGTAGCGTATGTGTGAATCGGCAACCCAACTGCGCTCGAAGAGGCCCGCGAAGTCGCTACCCACGAAACCGGCGTCCCACATCGGAAGACTCTGATCGGAGATGCCATCCACCGAGAAGGTGTTGGCTTGGGCGCCCGCCGGGAAAAAGGCAAGACTCAGGCTCAGAGCGGCAAAGCACGTGGCCAGCACCAGACGGCCGCGAGCCGACGGGACAAGCGCGCGCATCCCACGCCGCAAGCCACCGCCTGGAATGCGCAATCCCACTCGCCTTTCAACTCGGCGCACCGCCCAATGTTGCGATGACGCGGCCAAGCCTCGACGCGTTTACCGTTCGCGCAGCTCTCGCTCGAGCTCCAACAGTTTCCGATCGCGCTCCCCGATCACCTCGCCGCGTGGACCGGCCACGATCGTGAACGGCGGCACGTCTCTGCGCACGCAGCTCAACGCACCCACGGCAGCCCCCTTCCCGACCGTGACACCGGGAAGGATGACGCAGCCCGCACCGACGATCGCGTGCTCTCCGAGCACCACGGGCGCGTTGGTCACGTTCCGCAGATCCTCGGGCACGGTCGGCCCCGTTAGCCAGCCGCCGCTGTAATCGTCGTTGGAGGAGAAGATCGCGGTCCCCGCGGACACTCCGGCAAAGCTGCGCAGCTCGATCCTGGCGGCCCCCGTCAAGAAGACGCGAACCGAGACGTGGACGTGGTCACCGATGAGGATGCCGCCAGCACCAGCACTCAGGACAGCGCCGGCGTCGATGCGCACGTGTGATCCCAGGGAGATCCTCTCGGCGCCGTAGAAGACCGCGCTCGCGTCGATGCTCACGTCCTCGCCGACCGCGCCGAACCCCAGCTCGAGCAGCTCCGGGCGGGTCAGAAAGCCGCCGCTCACGCGACCTCGTTCAGGACGCGAGCGAGGACCCCGTTGGTGATCTCGATGATCTCGTCGAGCTCGGATTCGCTCATATCCGAGTAGACAGGCAGGCAGACCATCCGCGCCGCGAGACTGTCTGTCACGGGGAGCCTCGCGTCCGCGGCGAACGGCGGCGTGCGGTGCAGCGCGGGGGCGTAGTAGCGCCGGACTCCCACGCCCGCCGCGACGAGCCGTCGGACCGTGGGCTCCGCCTCGCCCGGCAGCGCGACCGGATAGGTCTGCCACGGAGGTCGCCCCGCGTTGGGCGCGTGCTCGAGGCCGGCGGTCGCGGTCAGCTCTGTGCGGTAGCGCTGCGCGATCTCCGACCGCCGCAGTAGGAACCCGTCCATGCGCGCCAGCACGGCGAGCCCGATCGCTGCGTGCACCTCGCTCAGCTTGCCGTTGAAGCCAGGTATCTCGGGCGCGCCCTCGGCGAGGCCGAAGTTGATGGTCTTGCGCACTCGCTCGGCGAGGGAGCCGCGCACGAACACCGCGCCACCCTCGCCGACCCCGAAGACCTTCGTCGCGTGCATCGAGAAGATCTCAGCGTCGCCGCTGCCCCCGACCCACGCACCGCTCGCCTCGCGACCGCCAAGTGAGGCCGCGGCATCGACGATCAGCGGCACCTGCGCGGCTCGCGCGATCCCTTCGAGCTCCTCAAGCGGATGGCAGAGCCCCAGCGTTCGCACATGCAAGATCGCGCCGACCCGCTGCCGCTGAAGCGTCTGCTCCAGCTGTGCAAGGTCTAGCTCCCAGATCTCGGGCGAGACATCGAGGAACAGCGGCTCGCACCCCGCAAGCGCGACCGCGCTCGCAGTCGCGGGGAAGGTGAAGCTCGGCATCGCCACAGCGCCGCGCACGTCGAGCGCCAAGAGCGCTGCGGTCAACCCGGCGGTGCCGCTTGCGACTAGTACGACGCTGCGCTCCGGTGAGGCGTATCTCTGTTCCAGCTCGCGCTCCAACCGTGTGGCGACCGGACCGAAGTTCGAGTAGCGTCGCTCGTCGTAGGCCGCAGCCAGGAAGTCCAGCCACTCCTCTGGCGCCGGGATCGTCGGGCGGATAAATGGGTACACCACTCCTAGACCTCGGCGAGCACGCGCTCGTCCGTCAGATAGTGAACGATGCGCGCCTCCTCAAGCCCGGCCTGATGCCAGAAATCGCACGTCATTGAGCGGGTTGAAGCGCAGCGGCAACTGCCACCACGGGACCCGGATCGCAGGATTGCAAGCGTCAGCGCAATCTGAATCTTTGTCACAAAGGGAGGGGTGGGGCTGATCGGGACGTGGATCTCGCAGCTCGCCGCGCCAGCAGACCCGCGGCGCGCCAGACGCCACCAGGCTCGACCTCTGAGGGTCCCTAACGCAATTCGATCGCGCATCGCGCGAGTCTATATAGAGTGCGATCGCGAGTTCTGACGATGGCAGTGGGCGGATCGCTTGGCTTTGGGCACAGCCGCCAGCTAACGCGGATAATCCGCGTGGCTACTGGGAGCCGCGCTGGATGATCGACCTCAACGACAAGATCCTGGCGACGCTTGGCACAGTCTGGCAGCACCATTCCCAGCGGGGCCTGGTTGGGGGCGCCGGCCGGAACTGGACGAGCTGCGCGAGCGCGCGCGGTCTGCCTTCGCGACCCCCGCGCGCAGATCGTGCGCATGGCGTCGTTTCTGGGTCTCGAGGCCCCGAGGGCGACGAGCAGTTCTGGGCGCCGCTGCTCGGGGGGAGTCGAGCCGGGGGTGCACGTTGCGCCGGAGCCGTGGTACGAGCGGCGTCTACTGGCTGAGGCGCGGTCCGCTCGCGAGGAGTCCGCGCGGCAACTCGCCGCGCTGGGCCACGAGCACGAGCAGTTCCGCACCGAACTCGAGCAGGCGCTTACCGCACAACCGCAACTGCGCGTCGAGCTCAACCGCCGAGCTGCCTTCAGCGTAGATTCGGCGGGGCCGGGCGTCCGCGGTAGGACGCCCGGCCCCTTTGCACCGCTTTACCCGCGTGCATGCTCGCGGGCTCGGATTATTGCTATGAGACGCTCAGGTTTCCTCCGCTGATGGTGACGTAGGTTTGATGGCTTTCGTGGTAGGAGCCACCGCCTTTGGCTTCGCCTTTGCATTCCGAGGCGGTTCCTTCGATTTCGGCGAGGACGCCGTGCAACGGTTCTGTGACGTTCGTCAGGTATGCTTGCGGCACGCCTAGGCATTCGCCGGACACGACGTCGTGTTCAAAACGGGTGGGTTCGCATTTAAGGGTAAAGCCCGGGGTTCCGGCGCCGTCGGCAGCGAACGACTCGTGCACTGCTTCTTTTTCGCCGAAGGCGAGTTCCGTCTTCCACGGCAGGTGCTTTGCTTCGATGGAGTACGCGCCGCGGCATTCCGAGCCGGCTCCGTCTTCGCATTTGGTCAGCTTGAATTCCGTGATGGTGCCGACTCCACCTGCCTTGACGGTTCCCTCACCATTGGTTTCGCACCTCACGCCGAGTTCGCCGAACGAGGAAGTGACGTAGAGTCCCAGGTGCCCTTTTTCCCAGAGGATCAACTGGCTTTCTTCACCGACCGGCACGCCGCCCTTCAGCCATTCCGGGGGCGAGGCTTTCGCGGCGAGCGTGCCGCCTTTGGCTGTGATTTTTTGGCTGCCTTCGAGAAAACCGCTGTCATTCCCTTTAGCACATGAAAGTTTTTCACTGGTGTTGAATGTCGCTGTTACGCCTTCTGATGCGTTGGTCGTGGTAGTTGCGATCGTTCCGAAGCATTCATCTTTTACTTTGATACCCAGGATCTTGCATTCCATCTTGAAGCCGGGGGTGCCTTTGCCGCTGCTCACCAGCTTATCGTGCAGGGCGCCTTCGGACGCGGTCAGTTCGCTGTCCCACGGCAGGTTGACCGGCGTAATCGTGGCTCCGCTCGCAGAGCAGTTTTTGACGCCGACGCATTCGGAAGTGGTGAAGCTCGTCACTTCACCGGTGCCGCTGGCGCCGACCGACCCTTCGGCTTTATCGGCACATTCGATAACCCCTGTGTATTCGTTGTCTGACAGCTTGATTTTTCCGCTCCAAGCGACGGGCGTCGATCCGGTGATCGGTGCGCCGCTCAGCAACCATTTGGCGGGTGAGGCGCTCGCGGCTGCGGGAACTGCAACCCATAGCGCGAGTGCTCCGATTAACATAACCATCGTCCTGCGGGCGATATTCGCCATTACTGCCTCCTTCTCGTGAGAGGGTATTCATGCAAGACATGCGCCTCGCTCGAACTCGCTTTGCGAGGCATGACAATCATTACTTCCTCTCGCGCGGGGGCGCTACGGCAATGTGACTCGATCAGCGGTGTGGTTTTGCGCATATCCCGCGATGCAGTCGATGCTTGATCGCCTATGTTGACCTTTATCCATAGGTACACCATTTATGCCTGCGGCGCACCCCAGGTCCTCCAGTGCCAGTGCGATCTGAAGCTCCGCCAGACAGCCTTGAAGTGTGCGGCCGAGTCTCTTCTCCATCGCGCGCAGCCGGTTTTCGACAGTGCTTCTCGCAACCCCGAGAGCTGCAGCCGCGGATGAGGCGTTATGCTCGGCAGAGAGGTACGCGCGCAGCGTCTCGCGAAAGATCGCACCACCTCCGCGGGCATCTGCCAGCGGTGCGAGGTAAATGGCCCCCAAAGAGCTCATGAGCGTCTCGTCCTTCAGCGCGGCCGCGAGCAACGCGACCTCGACATAGCGTGTGAGCCGCTTCCGCGTGTGCAGCGCGACCAGGAGCGCCGACTGGGCTTGGTGGTGGGTCAAGCGCCATCCAGCGAGGCCGCGCGCCGGCTCACCAACCGCAAACACAGCGCCAGAGGGCAGATCGCCCATCGAGAGCTCGGCGATGATCCCTTCGAGGGTTTGTGGGTCCAGGTGGCGCTCGCCGCCAAACCATGCCCACACCGCGCTCTGGCCGCGCTCGACGCAGAGCAGCCTCCGGCCCGTGTCCTTTGCGAGCTGGCGCAGCGCTTGCTGGGAGCCTGGGCCGGTCGCGATCACGGCGATGTGCTCGGCCTCGAGCTTGTAGTCGAGCCTGGCATCGAGCTCGGTGGGGTCCGGGTACTCTCCGGCGAGCAGGGCGCGTACGAGCTCCAAACGGCGCTGGCTGCGCGAGCGCCGCGCGCGCTGCAGCTCGCGCTGATACTCCTGCGCGATCGTGCTCGTCAGGCGTTCCAGCAGCCCCGCCTGCAAGGCCAGCAGGCGGCGCAGCTCGCCCTGACGCCCGCAGGATTCGGCCTCCTGCACGATGAAGTCGCTCAGCAGCGCGTAGCCCGCGGTATAACGGCGCAGCACTATCTCGAGACTCACACCGCTGCGTACCGCGCGCTGCGCCTGAACGACCGCCGCGGAGGGGATCGGCTGCGGGAGCTCCTGGCCGCGCTCGATACCGCTCAACACGAAATCCACAGCCGCCGCGACCGCCGCGCGCAGCCCCGCGAGGTACTCGGCGTCACATGCACCCGGCTCCGCCATAGCGGCCTGCTCACCTGCCACCCCCGTGGCGAAGGTCTGCCGCTCAGCGGCGCCGGGGGCGATCTCCTGGACCCTGGCGAAGATCGCGCGCTCGATCTCTACGCGCCGTGCGCGCAGTCGCTCGAGGACCAGCTCACCACCCGGGACCATCCACGGCCCCGCTTACCGGCCCCCCTGCTTGGCACCCTTCCCCCGGCGCTTCTTACCGCGCTTCCGGCTGGGCTTGCGCTTGTGCTTTGCGCGCTTGGCTTGCTTGCAGCCCGTGACGGCGATCTTGGTGCTGGTGTGGATTTCCGCTCCGTTTTGGCCGACGAATTCGGTCGGCATCGCAAGACCCTTGATCTTGCAGAGGTTTGCGCTCGCGGTCAGTGCGGAGTAAGCGCCCTGCGGGAGCGTGAGTTCAAACGTGCCGACGGGGACGTCGGGCACGGTCTTGAACGTGCTGCTGGTGACGCCCTTCTTGCTGATAAACGTCGAGCCGACGAGGTCGACGGTCGCGCCGTAGCCCTGGAGCACGATGTTCAGGCTGGGGAACGCTTCGCCGCCGTGGCTGACGAAGTACGCCGGCCCGCTCAAGGGGACCGGCAGCACCGGGGTGGTGGCGGTGGCGTGGCCAACGATCGACGCAGCGGGGCAGCCCGCGGGGTTCGCTTCAAACGTCGCGGCGGGGCATGCCTTCTGTAGCGTCGTCAGACGCGAAGGTAGCTGCTTGGGCAGTTCGACTTTCACGCGGGCGATGTTTGCGTCGTACGGTCCGGCCGGATAGGTGAGCTTCACCGCCAGGGCGGCGCCGTCCACGCGTGAGGTTTTCCCAGTCGTGGACGCGGCAAGCTTCGGTTTGAACGCGAGCGTCGCGCAGTTGGTGACCTGCAGCGGGACCGCGAGCGCGGAGCTTGCCCCTTCGCTGCTACCCAGCGTGCCGGTGATTCGCAGAGGGTCGCAGTTGGTTGGGTTGAAAGTGAAGTCAGCCCGGTTGATGTTGACGTTGACGTGCTTGATCTGTAGCGGGATACCATCGAGGATGTGTGGGATCGCGTAGGGTCCCAACGGGTTCGTCGTGATCGTCAGGGCGGCCGTTGAGGGGTTGATCTCGATCTTCGCTCTAACGATCACGTTGCCGAGGTTGAAGGGTCCGGCAACGGCGGGGTTGACGATCGACAGGCCATACGGCGCACACCCGGGGGTGCCGACCGTACACGGCCCGCTGCCGTTGTAGGGGCCTGTGATGTAGACCTTGCCGCCCTGCACCGTGTAGGGGTTCCCACCCAGGCCGACGCTGACGGTTGTTTCGCCGATCAGGCTGTCCGGACTGCAGGTACCCTGGTTGGCCTGCGGTTCGCCGCAGAGCACTACGTGGGAGAGGCTGCCCAGCAGCCCCGGCGGCATGTGCAGCTGGATCGACTGCAGGTTCTGGTTTCCGTCTTCGCGGGAGAACGTCGTCGTAAACGGGCTGTAGCCCCCCGCCTGAATGCTCGTCGTGCCCGCCGTCAAGGTCGGCGCAAACGGCAGCGGATTGGCGCACTGCTTATGTTCCACCCCGAACCCCGTCAACACTTCAGGGCCCGAGGTGATCTGAAACACCGAGGAGGATTCCACCGCGGGGTTTGCCGACCACGGCGCGATCGACGCCGTCGTGGAATACGACCCGCACAACGACGGCGTCCCCAAGGGCGCGCGTGACCCACCAAAGAAATGCACCCGCAGTTCTTCAAACGGCAGCTGCGGCGTTTCCTTGAACGTCGCGACCAACTGCCCCGTTATGGAGTTTGGCTGCACTTCACCTGCCAGCTTCACGCGGACCCCGGAGACCGGGTCATACGCCACGAGATAGATCGCGATCAGCGAACCAAACGGGTTGGAGTACTGCGTCGCGAGGTACGCTGCGCCTTGCAGTTCGTTGGGCAGCAGCGGCGTCTTGATGTTCACCGTCGCGACCTTCGAAGATTCCGGGCAGTCTGCGGGCTCTCCAGTTTCCAAGTTGATGCCCGTCACTTCATCTTTTTCTTCCTGGGCTTCCTGCTGCGCGCTGCGGCCGTGCAGCAGCGCGCACGCCGAGAGTCCGTCCGCGCCGGAGGGGTCAAGCCCCACACCCGCGGGCAACGTCACCGTCGTGTCCTTGACCTGCGCGTCGGCTAGGCCGGTCGGGTTCAGGCTCGCTTCCTGACCGACGTGCACGTCGACCGTGAGACCGGTGGGTGTCGCGGCGTTCTGGCCGTCGGGGGCGACCTCGATCGACGGTTCGAAGCTCAACTGGTTGCACCCGTCCTCGGAGAACGGTTCACCGGCCTGGCTGGCGAACGTGTAGTTCTTCGGCGTGGTGTACTTGCCGATCGCTTCCCACGAATCCCCTTCCACGCTGGTTTGCAACGGCCCTTCACAGGACGTCGGCATGATCAGAAACGGCTGCGGTTTTTCCTGTACCGGACAGGACGATTCCAGTCCTATCGGCTCGGATTCATCGATCGTGCCGGTGTAGCTGTCGAGGCATTCGCGGCCGCGGGCGGTGTCGTGGCGCGCATCCGCGGGGACACCCCAGAACGTCACCTGGCTGCCGATGAACGCCGTATTGCTCGGAATGTTAGGCACGCTCACAACGACACCGTAGCCTTCACCCGTGCGGACGGAGGTATCGATGATAACGGGGCCGATCGGTGTCTCAAACCCGAACTTCGCGGGCTCGCCCTGTGACGGTTCGATGTTATACAACGATGAGGTACTCGCCAGCGGCACATCACGACCCTCCAACGTCGAGATGATTGGCGTCGCGACACCGATCGCCGTGTCGGCCGGACAGAGCACTTCATTTGACTGATGCAAGAACACCTTCAGCGGGCATTGGGGCACCGGCGTCGGATTGCCGATGAGACCCGCAGGTAGATCAAAGCGCAGATCCTTCGTCAAGCCGACGGGCTGTATCTCCGGGAAAAACCCATTTATAAAACCGCGCCCGGGTTCTTCGTGTCCTTCGTAGACGCGCACGGTCTTGGAATTGAACGTCAGCGTCGTCGTCAACTGAAACGGGTGCGACCCCGCCTGCGTATCCGGCGCACCGCCCTCTTCTTCAGCAGAGATTTCATAGTGTTCGGCGCCATACGCTCCGGAGGATTCCCCGAGTGCGAGCGTATTGCGCAGCGACAGTGGCGCCGCTCCTCCACCGGAGACGCTCACTTCGCTGACACCGGCACCCGCGCCGGGGGCGACGTGCACGTCGATCGCAACCATGATGCGTTCATACGCAAGCAACGGGCCGGCATACGTACACGTAACGACCTGACCCACAAACCCACAACGAATCAATTCTCTCACGCCGTTGATACCGACGTGGAAGCTGCCGCCGCCTTCGCCGTGGACCCCTGCCGGTTCAACCCCGGCGGGCAACCTATCGATGATCGTGACAGGGCTTGCGGAACCGTCGACGGCTGCGTCGCCGAGATTGCTCACTTCCAACACGAGCGTGTTCTCCCCACCCGCTTCGCCAGCGGGCGCGGAAACCGTATTCACATGCCACCACGGCTGAGTCGCCCACGCCGAGGAGACCGAACACGCGAGCGCCAGCAGCACGACGACGACCAAGAAAGCAGGTGTGGATCGCTTGAACATTCTATTTGGCCCTCCGGGTCAACTTCTTGGCCTTCGCTTTCTTCTTCGCTTGCCTAACGCACCTGCTACGCCTCTTTACAAACCCACGCTTGCACCCGCGCGGCTTCCTCCTCGCAGCCTTCTTCACCGCGCTTACAATCGGGGCGGGCGCAACGTTCCCAGCACCCTTGAACGTCGCACTCGGCGGCGCACCGAAGATCTCCGGCTGCGGCGACGGTGAGGCCTTACATGATTCGCCTTCCCCGCACGGAGGCGGAGCAACGGGTGCCGCTTTGCACGGCACTTCACTCGTGCAAACATGTGCATCGTAGAGATCGTACGCTTTGTCGATGTCTTCGCCCGACAGTTTCGCGGTTGTATCGAAGAACACATCATTTCCGTTTTCGCTCGCGTCATAAAACGCCGATTCCGTACCCGCGGTACCCGAAGAAATCAGCCCGACACAGCCACCATCCACGCTGCCAACGATTTCCCCGACGTACACCGCGGTCAAAGAAGATGTCGCACTCGTACAACCCCCCACGCCTTCAGGCTCCCACTCATACGCGTCCTCCAGCTTGTTCGTGTCCTGCGGCACTAAGCCAACTGGGCTATCGAAGAACACACGACCACTATCCGACAGATAACGGGGCTGATACGTCGCCGGATCCTGGTCCAGGTTGTCCCAGCCCGGGACGCTGCCCGCCAACCAGTGGTTAAAGCGTTCCCCGTCCCGACCATTCTGGTTTGGTGCAGTGTCGTGCGCCCTGAGGATCCCGTCCCTATCGACCATCGGCGGTTCGGCGCCTGCGCCGCCGTCCTCTACGCCAGCCGGCCTCGCACCCGTCGGATCGCACGACACACACACGAGTCTTCCCGCCCGCGCGTCGTACTCATACACCTCCTCATCTGGTTCCCCGCTGAGGGCGTCGGTGTTGTCATAGCCCGTCAACGAGCGGTTCGACATGAACACCAGATAACGGCCGTCGGGGGACACGCGTGAGGTTATTTCCGAGATATTCGGCGCGGAGAAGATTTGGGCATACCAGTCCATATCGTCTTCCGGGGAGAGCGTTGCGATATGGGCGGTCGTCCATCCTTCGCCGGTGTCGTGGAGCACGTACAGGTTGTATGCGCCACCGACACCGCCTTCAGCCAGTACTCCGGTCGCGACGAAATAGACGTACGAGCCTTCTTCGCTGACATCCGAGACGACTTCTTGCACGCCCGCATTTGCTTCCCCGGATCCATGCCCAGTGGTGAGATCGGTCGCGACACCCGTTTCGAAGTCATACGCATACAGGTCGCCGCTTTCGAGATAGAAGATCCTCGTACCTTCGCTGTTCATCGTCTGATACACCGCGTGAGGGCCACCAACTTTCACGGTTCGTTCTTCGACCATGTCACGTACATACACACCCCGATATTCTTCATTTCCGTTATAAGGCTCGCCCCACGTCCAAGCGACGCGGCGACCATCGCTCGACATTGCCCGCTGCACGCTGCCGCGCGGGAGGCCGCTGTTTTCTTCCGAGCCGGCGAGTCTTACGATCGGAGCGCGCCCGTGGGCTACTTCACCGGGAGCGTGCGAGACTTCATTCTGGTCGGTTTCGGGGAGAATATTCACGAGCTGCAATTCCCCGTCCCCCCACTCGTAGAGATTTCTTTGAGTCTTATTGCCTCCCGATTCGCCTTTCTGTACTCGCCCTTCGATGCTTTCTTCCTGGGTCGCTTCCGGCGTCAAAGCCATCGGGGAGTCGAACACGACATGCGCGAGGTCGGGAGTCGAAGCGAGAAAATGCATCTCCCAGTTAAGGGGGCTGGCAGATTCGGCGAGAAAGAGAGTAGATTCTTCGATTTTCGTTTCAGTTGGCACATCCGACGGGGTTACCAACGGCAAGAACCCGCCGTTTGAATCATCACGCAGATAGAGGGTACGTTCCGTCGCTTCTGGTGAGAGCAAGGGTGTACCCGCCACCTGCGGCTCGACCATGCTCAGCGACAAATTGGGCGAGAACAAACGATATTCCAGTTCGAGTTTAGTGAGGATGCTCGTTGTCATCCCGGTTTCGGGCAGACGCTCGGGAAGCGTTAGATCTTCCGTGGACCAACCCCCGGGACCGCGACGGGAAAGCACCTGATCAAATTCGTGTTTGCCCGCCGGGCTTCCCCCCGCCGAGCCTCCCCCCGTCATGTAAGCGATACCACTGCCGTCGGCCGCAGCCTGAACCTGACCACCATCTTCAAACAGTTCGATCAGCCCACCATGCTTGTCGACCGGGGAGACGAGTTCCCACTGTCGTCCATCGATGAGCGCATTCGATCCGCCCGTACTCTGCGTAGAGAACATGCGGTCGGGTCCAGAGAAATTTTCACCGCCCTGCACGACGACTAGTCGGTAGTGATAACCGATCCCAGGCTGCAGCCCTTGCAGGTGAACGCTCACCGGCGCGGCGCTGGCGCCCGAGCCGGCGCTCGCTCCCCCCACGGGTGCAACCGCACCATATGCGACGCTCGTGCCGTATTCGAAGTAGTAGCTAGTCGGTGCCCCATTCGGGTCAAGCACCGCCCGCGGTGTCGCGCTGCTCGACGTAACATCATCCACGAATTCGCCGCCGAAGATCGGACCCGCCACAAACGTCTCATCAGGGCTTGCACCTACGATGTGAGCCGCGTTTTCAACGATCAGGCGATAATGGTAGGTCGTGCCGGGCGCGAGGCCCTTAAGTTGAGCACTTACTGGCACCGGCGTACTCCCCTGGCCGAGACTAGCCGGTTCGCACGCGACCTTTGCGCCCTTAACGTAGGGATTGGACGCGTTTGCTTCGTAGTCGCTGGCTTCGACGTATTCAAACTCGCACGAGCTGACAGGCTTGCCTTCGGGAGTGACGCTCCCATTAAGTGTGACGCTCCGTGGCCGCTGATCACTCAGCGCGCTGACCGTCGCAGCTGGCGCGCTGACACCTTCGAAGATCGCGACGGTACCCTGTGTAGCGTTGGTGACATACACCGTTCCGTCGCTTTCGTTGACCGCCACACCTCTGCTTTCGCCCACGTATCCGGCGCCGAAGGTCTCCAGCGACGCCCCAGCCACGCTGAACGCTTCGACCGACTCACTATTATCAAGAAATACCTCACCCGCCCTCGCATCGACCGCGACGCTTTCTGCGTCTTTATCACCGCCAAACGGGTTCGATAACGTTTCTGCCGAACTGTTGAGCTCTACGAACGTGCCCTGACTAAGACGCAAATAGAAATTATCGCCAGCATCCACGCCCAACCCACCGTAAGCTGCGCTGCCAAATTGGCTTCTGCGTGTCGAGATATATGCATTAGCCGATGCGTCGCTGAAGCTAGTTATGTAGAATACGTTAAACTGATATTCGTGCCTAGCGTAATATTCGAAGTCCTGCTGGACCCACAGGACACCGCTCGGATCGACAGCTACACCTTGAATCGGTTCTTGAAGAATTTGTTCGTGTTCAAACGCGCCACTCGGCGCACCGGTCAACTGTGCCAGATATTCACCCGTCGCGGTGAACTTGTCGATCACGTTGTGTCCGCGATCGATGACGTAGACGTCGCCGGTGGAGGGGTCTTCAACAGCCGACTTGCCGGAGTTATCGACCGCTATCCCGATCGGTAAGCCGCCCAGGTCGGAGAGCGCCCCGGTCGGGGCTGGCGTGTCATGTTTGACCTTTTCCATGGCTTCGGTGTTTTCGTAGGTGCCGCCACCGTTAAACCATCCGAGGGGGGTGCCGGTTGCGCTGAAACGCTCGACGCGGTCGTTGGCCTGATCAACGACATATACGTCGCCTGCCGCCGGTTCAAGGAGCGCTTCAGTCGAGTCGTTCACGGCGATCCCGGTTGGCTTTTCAAGCTGCCCGGGCCCGGAGCCCTTGCTGGCGAACGTGGAGTTGTAGATGTGAACTTCCTTCGCGTACGCCGAGGCGCTGCCAAACAGCCCCGCTGCGATCGCGCACAACACAGGAACCGCACCCAGCAACAGCTTGCGGATACACATTAGGCTCACCCTCTTCTCGTCTGTCGCGCGCCGGCCGAGTCTCTTGCGGGATTGCGACTCACCCTGTTACCGCCCAGGTGCCGAGGCCGCTGACTTCACCCGGTGCGACCGCCGAGACGACCACGACAGCACCCTCGGGGGACGGTGCGAGCAGATGCACGTGCAGACCCTGGAAAGCGTATTCTTCGAGGTCTACTTCGCGCTCTGCGAACACGCACAGATTGCCGGGTTCGGCTTCTGGTTTTTCGGCTTCGCCCTTGCAGCCGGAGCCCGGAGCGGGCGTTTCACCGACCTTGTAGTAGTGCGGTTCCGGTTCCGCCGCCAGCGGTATCGTGAAGGAGATTGGCGAGGATCCCGGCTGCCCTGCGGCGGTCGCCGTGTAAAACGTCGACCACGCGCCGGTCTCACTTGCGCCCGTGGGGAGCTTTTCACCGGGGTGAATCACTCCGGGGGTCCCCGCCACGCCCGCCACGCCGTTTTTGCCGTTCGTGCCGTTTTTGCCGACCGGTCCTTCTTTGCCGGTTTCACCCGGGCTGCCGGCGGGGCCCTGCTGACCAGCGGGACCAGGGGGACCGGTGGCACCCACTGCACCGGCAGGACCCGCGGGGCCGGTAGCGCCCTTGGGGCCGGCGGGACCACGCGCGCCCGTTTTGTGCTTGGCCTTGCCCTTCGATGCGGCCGTGGCCTTCAATGCGACGCTGCTCTGCGGGCTGACGCCGCTGCCCGCCTTCGCGTTGCTCCTCGCCGACGTCGCGTGGGCACTCGACGCACTCGCCGCGGGAGCGCTCCCACCGTGGTTGCCCGCGGCGAACGCACCCCCCGTGAGTGCGAAGACGAACGCCAGGGCGGCGATCAGGGTGCCCGGGGTTAGGTGTTTGCGTAGTGCGGTCAGCATCGGCTATCTCCTCGTTTGTGCAATGTGGAACCCAGAGGTTCGTAAATGGCTTGTGGCGGTATCCATCACGCAGCCTCGCTCTGGTAGCCGGGGCTGACACGCAGACGTTGGGCTACCTGCTGGCCAATTGGCGTCAGCTGCCAGGCGTTGCGTTCGCCTTTGGTGTTCGCGCCCTCGCCGAGGTTCTCCAGCAGGCCGAGACGCTCGAGGCGCGCCAGCAGCTTTGAGATCTGCCCGGGGTCCTTGATCCCGGCCTCATCGGCGACATCACGGTTGCTGGCACCGGGCTGGTGCGCGACGCAGTCGAGGACCCGCGCGGTGCGGTAGGTCACCCGCATCGGCAATGCCTGCAATGGATCATCCTCGACTGCCGCCAACGCACCGCTTGCGCGCGGCAACGCGGAGACCGGAGCGCGCGGCAGGCCGCGGATACGTTCCGCGCGCGCGGCCGCCGGCCCGAGGTAGGGCAGCACGATCATCCCCATCAACTCCCCCAGTAATCCCACCAGCGACCCCTCGCGCGGCGGGCGGAGGAGGCGCGCGTAGACAATTCCCAGTGCCGCACCGACCAGCCCCTCAGCGGTCAACGCGCTGCACTCCGCCGCGCGCGTGCCGCCGTGTGCACGGCCCTCATCGAGGGCACCGATCAGACACCCAAGAGCCTGCTCGCGCATCTCCTGGATCCGCGGACCGCCACGCGCGGACTCAACAACCAACATCCGCGCCAGTAGCGGCTCACGGTCAAAGAAGGAGAGAATCACCCACAAGCCACCCCGAACCTGCTCACGCCAGGCGAGCCCAGCCAGGCCGGCCTGGGTGAGCTGCGCTTCGATCGCACCAAGGATGTCCCTGACGAGTGCCGCCAGACACGCTTCGCGATTCTCGAAGAGCTCGTAGAACGTGCGCCGCGAAACCTTCGCCTGCTGCGTGATGTTGCCGACCATCACACCCGCATAGCCATGTCGCTGCACCGCTGCCAACGCACCCGCCAGCAACCGCGAGCGCTGAATCTCCAGCACCTGCTCGCGCGGCAGCCCACCCTGCGAGGCGCCTTGCTCCGCGCCCGCCAGTCGCCGTCCCCGCCCAGTCGCCTGCGCACGCGGAGGCAAAGGCGATTCAGACCCAGGACGCACACGTCGCGCCACTACACCCACCCCTGCGGCCCAGCCGAGAGCACAGACGCCCCAGCCCCCGCAAACCAAGGACCTGAGCGGCGCTGCGCCGCCGAAGAGCGAGAGCTAGCGGCTAGCCGGCGAGGCGAAGAGAGAGAGAGAGAGAGAGAGATGCATCAGCAAGCTGCTGATGCATCTAGACACAGCACTCCCAAAGGCGCCGCACATCCCCGACACGTATCTCCCTACAGAAACCACGTTAAACCAAGCTCCCTCATCGAAAACCGACCCGGCCCTCTCCCAAACCAAAACCCTGCTAGCGCCAGAAGTCAAACCACAAAGTGGCATGGCCCCAACCAGACCCTATGTTCCTGGCTGCCCCGAAGCGGGGCACCAGAGCGCTACGTAGCGTAACGGATCACGACCACAAATGTCAAGTCCAAAAAACCACTGCAGCCGGCAAGCGGCTTACGAGATACCGGACAGCAGATGCTTTAGGGTGGGCAAAAAGCGCTTGAATACTGGGGATTCTGGCTGCCCGCGGGTGCCATGAAAACACGACGAACCGCCGCCGAGGTCCGTGCGTCAAGTCCCAGACGGCGACTAGAGATACGGTCGAGTCGTTTACTATCAGATGGCCAACCATGGAAAAGCCATCGTGCGCAGCGCCGGCGCGCAGGGCACCGAGTAGCTCAGCGCCGAACTCGGCGATCTCAGCTCGGGGGTCGCAAATCTCGATTAAGTGATCGGTACCAACTAGGTCGAGCCACGCCTCGGGCGCGAGTATCGTCGGCCGAATGAAGGGGTAACGATTTCTAGCCCTCAGCGAGCACGTAGGGATGCACCTGACGGAATGTGTCCCGGAGCGTCGCATTGAAGGGATTGAGATCCTCGCGCGCGAGCAGCGCCCCGACGTGCTCCGCCGACGCGAAGTCCTCGACCCGGCTGAATTGTTCGTCCTTCAGATAGTGAATGATGCGCGCATCCGCGAGCTCGGCCTGGTAGCGGGGAAGATACTCGGCGAGGTTCGGCAGATTGAAGCGCAGCGGCAGCTCTTGCCATGCCACGCCTGAGCGTGCGATCGCCATCGCCAGCGCGATCTGGCAGCGGAACAAAGTGGGGTAAACCCGCTCGACGGTTTCCATCTCCGCGTAGATCGTGCTCGCCAGCGCGGCGAGCACATCTCGCGGCGCGAAGAGGACTCCGAGGTTGAAATAGGGCGGGCAATAGCGTCTCGCGGGATCGAACTCGATGGCCTGCCAGCCCGGATGCTCACACTGCAGCGACGGGCTCCCGAGGCCGGCCGCCTGAAAGATCCGCTCCCAGAGACCCTGCCCTCCGTCGCAGCCGATGAAGGGCGAGACGTGGGCGAGCACCCCCGCTATCGCGTGGCTGCGCCCAAGCGTCCGCAGCAGATCGTCGATCGGTCGCACGAACAACGTGTCGGAGTCGAGCAGCAGCGCATTGGGCTCCTCCAGCTCGTAACAGAATCGCTGTAGCGCAGTGGCGTATATGCCGTGACGGCGCCAAAGCGAGTCATCGAGCCAGCGCCACTGGACGCCCAGAGGACCCGACCATGGGTACGTACTCGCGAGGTCGGTGTGCTCGTCCGCACCGACGGTGACGATGATCGGACAGTCGGCGAGCGCACCTCCGAAGCGTCGCAGCGTCGCCGCTAGGTAGTGGATTCTCGTTATGAACGGCGGCGTGGGACTGATCGGTATGTGAATCTCGTAGCGCAGCGCATCTGCAGACCCGCGTCTCAGCAGCCGCGAAACCCGAGCCCGCTGACGTGGAAGCGTGTGCTTCGCGGCCCGCAGCGGCTCGGTGAGCCGCCAGCTCGCCGAGCCCTGAACAGCCGCGAGCCAACCCTCAGCCCGCAGCTGCGCGGCGGTGGCGTCCTGCGCCCGCTCGCGCTCGCTCGCGAGCTCCGCCGCCAGGGCCGCACAACGCTGCTGCTCGCCGGCCAGAGATTCGGCCGCCGAGGACACCCGCTCCTGCTCGGCGACGAGCAGAGCGGCGCGCGCCGCCGCCTCGTCGCGCTCGGAAGCAAGCGTCGCCTCGAGCTCGGCGCGCTGGGCGCACGCGGACTCGAGCTCCCCGGCCACACGCGCGCGCTCGGACTCGCTGCGCACCCCCGCTCGCGCCGCCTCGCTCGGCTCGCGCAGCGCAGCCGGCGCACCGATCCGCTGGTCACCGGCCGGCAGCGAGCAGAGCCATTGCCAGAGGTCGAGCTGGTGGCGAGTCAGGTGCTCGTCGTGATCCTCGGCCACAGCGCGGTTGTGGCGAAACCCGCGCTCCAGGGCGTCGTGGGCCTCCGCCGGCCGCACACGGGCCGCTCGACCGGGCTCGACGTGGGCGCTCGCCTGCTCGACCACCAGCGTGCACTGTCGGCGGTCCTCGATCAGTTGCGCGTAAGGCGCGACGGTCGCGATCGTGCCATCCAGGTAGTCGAGCAGAGCCCTCATGTGCAGCTCCCATGCCGCGAGCGCAAATGCCATCGGCATCCCGTCGCGACGTGCGAGCGAGTGCGCGATCTCGATCGGATCGCGGGTCACGAGCACCGGGTGGAGGCGATCCACGATCAGCGGATGCCACAGTGGGGTCATCACTCCGATCCGAGGGTCCTTGATCGCAACCGGCGCACCGGCGGCCCACTCGACGAGGCGCTCGACCTCGACGCGCAGGGAAGGAACCGCCCACTCGCGCTCCGCGAACTGGACGGCCGGAAGCGGCGGATCGAACCAACTTCCTCCCAGCCGCTGGAGGATCTGCTCGTTGGCACGCCAGATGCGCATGTTCTCCCAATGCCCCGTGGGATTGGCCGCGGTCGCGGGCATGAGATCCTCCTCACGCCCGGCGAAGAAACCGGCGCTCGCGAACATTCCGGTTACCGCGCTCGTGCCGCTGCGGCCCATGCCGAGGACGACGACGCCAACTGCGCCCGTCATCGACCGATCAATGGGAGCAGCTCACCGGTCGATCGTGCACCGCGCGAGTGTATATCTAGGCCAGGACTCGTTCCGCTGAGCTCGCGCTAACCTCACGCGCGATGAGCATCGAGCCAGGCGAGTCCGGCGGTCTCCGGCGTGAGGAGGCCAAGTCCCTGCCACCACGGGTGTGGCCAGAGCTCGCATTCGTGATGGCCCCGCGTCAGAACCTGTTCTTCGACGAGCTGGTGCGGGAGCTGCGTCATGAGGCCGAGGCGCTAGGCGCACGTACTTCTCTACATGTCGGCAACTTCCCACCCCCGCGTCCGGATCTCATCTACGTCTTGGTCCCACCGCACGAGTACTTCACGCTGATGCACGGGCGGATCGGCCCTCCTCCAGAGGCGCTGCGCCGGACGATCTTCGTCTGCGCCGAGCAGCCGGGCAGTCCGTTCTTCGACGCCAACCTCGCACTGGCGCCACGCGGCGGAGCCGTGTTCGACATCAACCAGCTCGCCGTGCACGCCTTCGCTCGAGAGGGAATCCGGGCACGCCACCTGCAGCTCGGCTGGACGCAGGGCTGGGACCATCTTTCCGAACGCGAGCGCGACATCGACATCCTGTTCATGGGATGCATCAGCGACCGGCGCGCCCGAGCCCTCGCCCGCTACGCGCGCTCGTTCGCACATCGCCGCGTCCAGCTGGTGCTGTCCGACAACTCACGTCCCAACTGGGCCCCCTCCCAGAGTTTTCGCGCCGAGCAGGAGAAGTGGGACCTGCTTGGGCGGGCGAAGATCCTGATCAACATCCACCAGGATGAGTTTCCCTATTTCGAGTGGCTGCGGGTGGTACAGGCGATGAGCAACGGCGCCGTCGTCGTCAGCGAGCGGTCGGTCGACTTCGAGCCGCTCGTGCCCGGGCGTCACCTGCTCTTCGGCGAGCCCGACTCGCTGCACCTGCTCGCCGAGCTGCTCCTTGACGATGGCGATCGCTGGTGGAAGATGCAGACCGCGGCCTACAGGTTCGTGCGCGACGAACTGCCGCTAAGCCGCGACGTGGAGCAGCTTCTGGAGGCCGCTTCGGCGCTCTCCGAGCGCGAGTCGCTGCCCGACGCCGCGCACGAGTTCTTCACACAGCCTCAGCCAGACCCTGACCAGATCGGCATCTTCGACCAGCCCCGGCGCCCGCCCTCGTCGGCTCTCGGCGATCACAACGCGGCGATGATCAGGCGCGCCGTCAAGGACATCAAGCTCGACCTGCTCGACCTGCGCCGTCGTCAGACGCGCATCGACCTCAGCCTCACCGAAGGCCGACCGCCGCGCATCCTCGAGCTGGTTGCCCGCACCCACGCCTATCCCGCGACCCGGCCGCGTGTTTCGATCCTGATGGCGCTCTTCAACTACGAGGACCACGTCACCGGCGCGCTCGACTCCGTGCTGAGCACGGATGGCTGTCCGTTCGAGATCGTCGTCGTGGACGATGGCTCGAGCGACCGCTCCCGGGCTCGCGTCGAGGGCTGGATGGCCGCGCACGAGAACATCAGCACCCTACTTCTGCGCCATCCGATCAACCGCGGCCTTGCGCACGCGCGCAACAGCGCGCTGGGCTGGGCGCGCGGTGAGTTCTGCTTCGTGCTCGACGCCGACAACGAGATCTATCCCCACTGCCTGGCGCGACTCGCGGAGGCACTCGATGCCGATCCAGAGGCGGCCTTCTCCTACGGAACCCTCGAGTGCTTCCGCACGGGGCAGCCGGTCGGCTTGATGAACACCCTCCCCTGGGATCCGCCGCGGCTGCGGATGGGCAACTACATCGACGCGATGGCCATGATCCGCACCTCGCTGCTGCGTGAGGAGCTCGGCGGCTATCGACTCGACCGGCGCTTGCACGGATGGGAGGACTTCGACCTGTGGTGTCGCATGGCCGAAGCCGGTCACCACGCTGTGCGCGTGCCCGAGGTGCTCGCGCGCTATCGACTGAGCCAGCATTCGATGCTTGCCCAGACCAACATCTCCGCTACCGACGCCTTCTCACTGATCATCGAGAGCAACCCCCGGCTCATGGCCGGGATGCAGCCGCCCGAATGAGCCCCACCGCGGCGGGCGTTCCGCGGTCAGCCTCCAGATTGGCGCGGTGAGCGAGTCAGTCGCTTGATTGCCCGCAGCGGCGCAGTGATACGCCAGCTGACCGAGGCGCGCATTTCCTCTCCGACACGTGCCGCGCGTGCCTGCTCCGCAAGGCCGGCCTGGAGCGCGGCGACCCGCTCTTCCAGAGGCGGCAGCGCCGCTGTCGCCTGCGCCAGACGCTCGCGCAGGACCGGCAATTCGGCGAGGGTCTGCTCCCGTTCGGCGAGCCGCTCGAGCGCCTCGCGACGCTCGCGACGCAAAGTCTCGAGCTCCGCCAGTGAGCGAGCCTGCTCGTCGAGCACGCGCTCCTGTCCCTGGAAGCGCTCGAGCCACTGTCGGATCTCGAGGAACTGGGTCAGCGCCACCATCGGCGAGGATGCCGGCGGCAGGGCCGTGCCGGCGATGGCCAAGGTGTAGATCTCATCCTGCTCGCCGGGCTCCACCAGTCGCTCGGTGCGCGCCCTGTCGAACCGCTCGTGGGGCGAGCTGATCGCACTCGCAAGCATCGCGTGCTGAGACAGCAGTCGCACCGCCCCGAAGCGGCTCTCCAGCGCCTCTCGCAGCTCCAGCGGGACGTACTCGTGCCGGTGGTGGGGATTGCCGGGAACGTAGTGACCGCGATTGGGCGAGGAGATCAACAGCAGCCCATCCGGTCGCAGTACGCGTGCCAGCTCATCCAACACGCGATCCTGCTCCTCGACGTGCTCGATCACCTCGAAGCACACCACCAGGTCGAAGGAGTCATCCGGGTAGCTCAGCGAACGCAGGTCGCCCACCTCGCAGACGACCCCCTCGGGCGCGTCGTTGCGCGCGACCTCGATCACAGCCTCGGAGAGATCGACCGCTACGACCTCTGTGGCGCCGGCCGCCCTGAGCATCCCCGCGCCATAGCCGGTGCCGCAGCCCGCGTCGAGCACGCGGCGGGAGCCACAGAACGCAGTCGCCCATGAGTACCGCGCCACGTGCTCGGCCTCCACGAGCTCCCCATGCATCTCGGCCGGCACGAAGCGCTCGGGCACGCCTCCGACCGTGTCGGAAAGCCGACCGCCCATGCCGGTGCTAGCGATGACGCGCGTCACTGCGCCCGGCGACTATGCCCTCGAGCGCCACCCATTTACCATGGGGAAACGACCTAGGGACGGCATGCGTCTGCGACATGACCGCAGAGGCTAGCGAAATCGTCTGTCGTGCCATATCTATGACCGGCTGACCGGGCGCGGCGCCCCTCGACGCCACTAGGCTTGCGCGCAATGTCCGCGTCCTTATCTGCCTCGGCGCCGGTCTCGCCCGCCGTCCAGCCGCCGCCCGGAAGCCCGCGATTCGAGCTGGTCGACGCCCTCCGCGGAATCGCCGTCATGCTCGTCATCTTCTGCCACGTCTCGCAGATGTCGGGCGCCGCGCTGCATGCCTCCTGGGGCTGGTTCGGCACCTATGCGTACTTCGGCGTCGTCGTCTTCTTCGCGATCTCCGGGTTCCTGCTGTACCGGCCATTCGCGCTTGCGCACTCCGGCGGCCGGCGGGCACCGCGCGCCCGTGCATACGCCCGCCGGCGCCTGCTGCGGATACTCCCGGCCTACTGGGTGGCGCTGACCGTCCTCTCGCTGTGGCCGGGCGTCGAAGGCGCGTTCACGAATCGCTGGTGGGTGTACTACGGATTCGCCCAGGTCTATTCGGTCAACACGCTCACGAATGGGCTGGCCGTCGCGTGGAGTCTGTGCCTTCTACCTGTTCCTGCCGTTCTTCGCCGCCTTCGTGGCGTGGCTCGTGGCGCGCGGAGTCAACCCGCTGCGGTGGTGGCAGGTCGAGGCGCTCGTGCTCGCCGCCTTCGCCTGCGTGAGCGTCGTCGCGCAGGTCTACATCCACGATCACACGGCCCCGTACTGGGTGGCGAACACGCTTGCCGGCACGAGCGAATGGTTCGTCGCCGGCATGGCGCTGGCAGTCGTCAGCGTCGCGGCACACGATGGCCCCGGCCGCGCCCGTCGCCTCAGTGGCATGGTCGAGCGCTGGTCGTGGCTCGTCTGGCTCGCCGCGGTCCTGGCGTTCCTCGCCGCGACGCGGGTCTTCGACGTGCGCGACCTGACGAGCGGCCGTCCGGGCGTCTACGGCGTCTCGACCGCAACCTGGCTGGCGAACCACACCGGCCTCGGCGTAGCTGCCGCGCTGCTGCTCGCACCGGCCGTGCTCGGCGCGCGCGGGCCGGTACGTTGGCTGCTCTCCTGGAAGCCGCTGGCGTGGCTCGGCCTGATCTCCTACGGCGTCTATCTGTGGCATTTTCCGCTCGCCGCCTGGCTGGGCCTGAAGGGCGCCTACCCAAAGCTCCACGGCGGCGGCCTGGGGCTGGTGCAGCGTGTCCACACCCAGCCGACGCTCGTGCTCTTCTTCGCGACGCTGGCCGTTTCGACGGTGGTCGCGGCAGCCAGCTACTACATCCTCGAGCTGCCGTTCCTGCGCCTGAAGGACCGCCGCGGCAGTCGCACCTCCGGGCAGGCGTCCATCGTGCGGCCGGCCGCACGAGTCGCCGTCGACGAGCCCGCTTCCGGAGGCATCGATAGGTGAGCGCGTCATGCACGGGCCCCGCGTAGCGCACACGCAGGTGCGGGGCTTCGGGCGCCCCGACGGTACCCTTCCCCCGATGTCAAAACCGGCTAGTGCCCCGCCGCCGATCGTCGTCGATGCGGTCAGCAAGACCTTCCGTGTGCCCGAGGAGCGAGTCCACACGCTCAAGGAGCGCGCGCTGCACCCGCTGCGCCGCAGCCGTCACGAGTCCTTCGAGGCGTTGCAGGAGATCTCCTTCGACGTGCGCCGAGGAGAATTCTTTGGGATCGCCGGACGCAACGGCAGCGGCAAGAGCACGCTACTGAAGTGCCTCGCCGGCATCTACGGGGTCGACCGCGGGCGTATCTGGATGGACGGACGCCTCTCGACCTTTATCGAGCTCGGCGTCGGCTTCAACCAGGACCTCGCCGCGCGCGACAACGTGATCCTCAACGGCATCATGATGGGCCTCTCCCCACGCGAGGCGCGCCGGCGCGTGGACGAGGTCATCGACTTCGCCGAGCTGCGCGAGTTCGAGGAGCTCAAGCTCAAGAACTACTCCTCCGGCATGCACGTGCGGCTCGCGTTCTCGGTCGCAATCCAGGTCGATGCCGATGTGCTGCTCGTCGACGAGGTGCTCGCCGTCGGCGATGCCGCCTTCCAGCAGAAGTGCTTCGACGTCTTCCACCGCCTGCGCGACGACGGGCGCACGATCGTGTTCGTAACCCACGACATGGGCTCGCTCAATCGCTTCTGCCATCGCGCGCTGCTGCTCGAGCGCGGGCGCCCCGTGCATCTGGGCGAGCCGCACGAGGTTGCCGACCGCTACCTGGAGATCAACTTCGGTCACAACGCCGACGCGGGCGGCGGCGTCACGGAGAACCACGGGGGCGACGGCGAGGCGCGCGTGCTCGAGGCCTGGATCGAGGACGAGCACGGCGAGCGCCCCGCCTCGCTGCCCCAGGGCCAGCGCATCGCGCTGAAGGCGCTCGTGCGCTTCGAGGTCGACGTCGAGGATCCCGTCGCGAGCGTCTACGTGCTCAACGAGGACCACGTCGCGATCGTCGTCGCCACCAGCGCCAAAGGTAACGAGCGCAGTGGAAAGTTCCGCGCCGGCGAAGAGGTGCTCTGCTCGTTCGCGTTCGAGAACGTACTCGCGCCGGGGCGCTACAACCCGCTGTTCACGATCGCCCACCGCGGTACCGGTATGGACTTGATGGATCGCATCGAGGGCGCCTTCTCGTTCGTCGTCACCGGGCCGGAAGCGATGGGCGGAGCGGTCGACCTGCCCGTCGAGGTCGGCATCGGCCGCAGCGACGCGAAGCTCCCGGCGGGCACACGGGCATGAGCGTCGAGGCACCTCCGCTGGAGACCCTCGCCCCGGTGCCGGCGCCGTTCGAGGGTCTCGGACGGCCGATCCGCGGCCCGCGCGCGCTGACGCATGACTGGCGGCGCTTCTGGCACCTCACCTACAACATCGCGCGCAACGAATTCAAACTGAAGTTCTTCGGCTCGGTGCTTGGCTACGTATGGCAGGTTCTGAACCCTCTGCTGCTGTTCGGCGTGCTGTACGTCTTCTTCGTCGTCATCAGCAAAGTCGGCGGTGGCGGTAAGCCCAGCGAAGAGTTCTACGGGGTGCAGCTACTCGGCTCGATTGTGCTGTTCACGTTCTTCGGCGAAGCGACCGGCGGCGCCGTACGCAGCGTCGTCGACCGCGAGAACCTCGTGCGCAAGATCCAGTTCCCGCGACTGGTGATCCCGCTGGCAATCGTGCTGCTCGCGTTCTTCAACCTCGCGATGAATCTGATCGTCGTGCTGATCTTCGCGCTGATCTCCGGCGTGCAGCCGATGCTCAGCTGGCTCGAGCTGCCGCTGATCCTGACGATGCTGGTCCTGTTCTCAACCGGCCTCGCGATGCTGCTCTCGGCGATGTTCGTGCACTTCCGCGACGTCCAGCCGATCTGGACCGTGGTCAGCCAGATCGTCTTCTACGGCTCGCCCGTGATCATCCCGCTCGAGAGCGTCCGCGAAAAGCTCCTGCTTCCCCCCAATAACAGTCAGATCGACATCCTGCTCTACCACGTCTACATGCTCAACCCGCTCGTCACGGTGTTCCAGCAGTTCCGCCACGCGATGGTCACCCACGGCACGCTCAGTGCCGGGGAAGCACTCGGCAGCTGGGCCGGCCTGCTCGAGCCGCTGGGAGTCACCGCGGCGGTCTTCGCACTCGGCTTCTGGGTTTTCAACCGCTCCGCGCCGTTTGTGGCGGAGAACCTCTAGGCGGGGCCCCGACCCACCGCCGCGATCTCCTCCGGCGTGCGCGGCAACCGCCCCGGCGCGCACCCGCGGCGACGGTCGACCGGCACCCGCGTCCACGCGCCCACGAGCCGCGCGAGGCGCTCGCCGGTGTGCATCCCCTCGTGGCGCCCGACGTAGCGCAGTGGCTTGGTCGCGATCATGTTCATCGAGACCGTCCCCCACACGTCGTTCAGCCACGCCAGATAGGCACGACGCGCGAGACCGTTGCGGTGCAGCGCGCGCCCGCCACGGCGGATGAACGGGCCGAGCAGCGGCATCCCGGAGCCGCGCAGGCGCACCGCGGCGTCGCCGAAGAACGGCCGGTAGTGCGGCTCGGCGACCTCGGTCATGAAGCCTGCGCGTGTCGCCTCCCAGCGGTACTGCAGCGCCCAGTGCGCGTGCTCGTAGCCCTCGAACTGCTCGACGCCCTCAACGTGCACGCCATTGGAATCGCGCAGTGTCTTGAGCGTCTCGTTGACCATCAGCAGCCGCCCACCCGGGCGCAGCACGCGGAAGATCTCCTGGAACGTCCGCCGCAGGCTCTCGGGGTCGTTGTGGTGCAGCACCTCGCAGCAGTACACGTAGTCGAGGCTGCTCGATGCGAGTGGGATCGCGTCCATCGAGCCCAGCACGCGCTCGAAGAACGTGTGGCCGTCATCGATGAAGTACTCCGCCGTGTACAGACCCTGCAGCTCGGCTGTCGCGATGTCCAGCGCGACCGCGTTCAGGCCGAGCTCCGCGAAGCGGTTCGCCGCCCAGCACGTGTTCGAGCCGACGTCGAGGATGCTCTGACCGGGCTTGAACGGGATCATCGTCAGCAGCTGGTGCATCGAGCGCGCCTGCACATACCAGTAGCCGTGCTCGATGTCCGGCAGCCGCCGCACCAGCTCGCGGTCCCAGCCCTCCGCGCGCATCTGCGCGGCGAAGCGCTCCAAGCCGGCCGCCTCCGCGAGGATGTACGAGGGCGGATCGTGCAGCAGCTCCATCACGCCACGGCGCACCGCGAACTCGCTCCCGCAGGCCGAGCAGCGCAGCGTGCCCTCGCGCACCTCATGCGCGTCGCTCTGCTGAGGACTCAGCTGCAGCGTGTGATCGCGCCGGCAGGCCGGACAGCGCAACTCACCAGCGAACTCAGCCTTCATGGCTGGGAGCCCTCGGCGGGTACGTGCTCCTTTAGCTCCAGCGGCTGCGGTCGCGCGACCCCTTCCAGGAACCCCTCCAGCGCGTCGATGCGCCGCTCCCAGGCGTACTCACCCGCGGTCTCGATCCCCGCCCGCCCGAGCCGCGCGCGTAGCTCGGGATCGGCGAGCAGCCGCGCGATCGCGTCGCTCACCGCCGCGACGTCCTGGGCCGGCATCAGGCAGTTCTCGCCGTCCACGCAGAAGTCGCGGTTGCCGTGCGCATCGGTGCACACCACCGCACCGCCGGTCGCCATCGACTCCAGGGCCGGCAGGCAGAAGCCCTCGTGCGTTGAGGTCTGCACGAAGATCGTCGCCTGGGCGAGCAGCTCCGCGACCTGCTCGTCGCTGGGGGACTCCACATAGCTCATCCCCGGCTCGCTTGCCAACTGCGGCTCGATGCCGAACATGCACAGCTCCGGCCGAACGCCCCCGGGAGTCTCCTGCAGGGCGCGCCAGGCGGCGATCGTGAGCGGCAGGTTCTTCAGCGGGTTCGTGCGCCCCAGCGCGAGCACCATGTCATCGCGCCGCTGCACCTCCGCGCGCGGGCGGAAGTTCTCGAGGTCGATCCCCGGCGGAATCAGCTCCGCGTCGAGGCCCAGCTCGCGCAGGCGCTCGCGGTTCCAGCCGGAGATCGTCATGTAGCGGAACTCCGGACGATAGGAGTCCAGCACGGCGTGACGAACCGACTCGTCGTCGGGGTAGTAGGAGGTCTCGATGTCCTGCACGAAGTACGCCGGGATCCCGTGCAGCACGCTCGCGTACCAGACCGGCGCGGCCGTGTTCCACCAGGTCGCGACCTTGATCGCAGCGAGTCCCGCCAGTGCTTCGATCAGTTCGTCGTAGAACTCGAAGCTGTGCACCGGCACGCGCAGGTCAAACCAGTCGGGCTGCTCGCCGAGCGTGTACAGCGCGACCTCGTGCCCGCGCTGGGCGAGGCGGTTGAGGTGCTCGAAGATGTCGCGGTGCCCGCCCCCCACGCCGGTGCCCTCGGTCACGTAGACGACCCGCAGCTTGCCCTCCGCGGTGCGCACGTCGCGTGCGTTGAAGAAGTCCCCCCAGAGCTCCCAGAACAGCTGCTGGGAGGCACGCTCGCGCTCTCCCAGGTCCGTGCCGCGCGTGACCGACTCGTGGTGGTAGAGGCTTGCGGGCGGGAAGTAGAGCACGCGCAGGCCCGCCTGCCAGGAGCGCAGGCAGAGGTCGACGTCCTCGTAGGCCATCGGGTAGCGCTCGTCGAAGAGCCCGATCCGCTCTAGCGCGGCGCGGGTGATGTACATGCAGGCGCCGGTCACCGCCAGCACCGGCCCGGCGATTCCGGCCGGTCCCCAATCCTCGGGCTTGAAGCGGTAGCGGTGGTCGAACCACTCCGGCGCCCCGAGGTTGCGTACCGTGCCGGCGAACTGGATGCGCCCATCGGGATACACCAGGCGCGCGCCGACGATGCCCACATCGTCCTCCTGGGAGGCCGCGAACTGCAGGCACCCAAGCCAGCCCGGGCGCGCTTCGGTGTCGGAGTTCAGCACGACGACGTCACGCTGCGGATCGCTAGCGCGCAGACCGCGGTTGACGTTTGCGGCGAAGCCTGCGTTCTCCGCCCCCGCGACTACCTCGATGCCCGGGATCGCGCGCAGCGCGGCGACGTGCTCGGCACCGCTTGCGTCGTCGGCCACGATGATGCGCGCCAGCTCCTGCGGAACGGTCTGGCGAATTGAGGCCACCAGCGTCTGCACGCGCTCGGCGTCGCGGAAGCTGGGGATCACGATGTCGACCGGCTCGCCGTGCTCGCGATACCAGGCCACCGCGCGCCGATAGGCGTCGTTGCTTGCGATCGAGCGCAGTCGCAGGCGGTTTTTGAGCGGCGTGAAGCGCAGCGGGAGGGTCACTACGCGGAATAGCAGCGTGCGCCAGCCGTGGTATTGAATCGTCAGCTGGATCCGCCGTCGTAGCCCCGCCAGCGGCCCGCGCGGGGCGCCCTCGATGGCCCGCGCGGCGCTCTGCTCCCGCTGGGAGGCCCGCTTCTGCGCAGCAGATCTGTCGTCGTCGTCCGTCACGGTCCGTTCTCGCTTCGCGGGTCGTGTGTTGGTGAGTCGAGGTCGAGTGGGTGAAAGTCGGCGCGGCGCTCCAGCGAAAGCTCGCGCCTAGCCCGGGATGGCAGCCGCTCCGCGCGCGAGCCGAGTATGGCGCCGGCGGAACGCACCATATGGTGACGACTCACCGCCGCGAGCGTCGCCAGGCGGCGAGCCGGTCGAGCATCGCTCGCCGCGAGCTCGCGGCGAGCGCCCGCGAGCTCCCCGCGCAACGCGCGCAGCTGGCTACGGGGATCGGCGGGCTCGCGCCAGCCATACACCTCACGCAAGCCCCGCCACTCGTCAAAGCTACGACGCAGCTGTTGTAGCGGCGTGTAGGTGTGCGAGTGCCACACCGCGGCGGCCGGCACAAACGTCTTGGCGTAGCCAGCGCGCAGCATGTCGATCGCAAGCACGCGATCCTCCGCGTAGGCAACTTCGCGAAATGGCACGCGCTCCCAGGCGCTGCGGGCCACGCACGCATTGGCGTCGGTGAAGAAGCCGCGCCGTCCCACCAGGCCCGCAACCGGCAGGCCCCGCTCGGCCGGGGCGAGGCGCTCCACCTGTGACTGCCCATCCGGGGCGAGCGAGCGAAACCAGCGCTGCAGCTCGATGCGCACCGCGACGGATGCGTCGGTGCGGGGGCGATAGGGGCCATAGACGATCCCCACATCGTCGGCCAGCTCGAAGCCCGTGAGCAACTGCTCGAGCCAGCGCTCCTCGACGGGCTCGGCGTCCTGGGTGAGCAGCGCCACGCGCTCGCCGCGGGCCTCGCGCACGAGCAGGTTGCGCGTCCCGCCATGGCTGAAGTCACGTGGATCGATCTCCAGCACGCGCGCGCCGTGCGTCCGCGCGCGCGCCGCTGAGCCGTCACGCGAGCCCGAATCGCATACCAGTAGCTCGTGCGCGACCGTCTGCGTGGCCAGCGCTCGTAGCGTGCGTGCGAGCAGCTCGCCGCCTTCGCGCACCGGGATCGCAACCGTCACGTCGGGCACAGAACGCAATCGTGGTCGGCGATGTCAGGCATAGAAGGTGGTAAGCGTCAGCAGCTGCGCAGCGTAGCCAAGCGCGATCATCGCCACCAGCAGGCCGACCCCCACTTGCAGCACCCGCCGCCGCCCGAAGCCATGTAGGGCCGCGACGACGAGCGTCGCCAGGCAGATGATCGCGGGGAACTCGTAGCGTCCGAATTCAGGCAAGAAGGGGCGAGTTCCGAGCGTGTAAAACGCTGCCTCGAAGCCCGCCATCACCGCCAGCGGGGTCGCCACCAGGAGTCCGAGCTCGGGCGCGTTGCGGCGCACAAACGTCCACTCGCGGCGAATCGCCACCAGGCCCAACAGCGGAATGCTCACCATCGCGGCGGCGATGACCACGTAGACCCAGTGTGCAAAGAGGACGTCGTACCAGCCGAACGCCCCCCAACCGCGCTTTACGAAGACCGTGAACGCGGGATTTCCGACACCCACGAAGTGCGGGGCCATGAATGACAGCCGCGGCAGGAACAGCTCCCACAGGTAAGCCAGGAAGCCCAGCGGGTGTTCCCGCGCGAGACCGACGACTCCCACCGCTCCCGAGGTCGAGCTCGAGCCCACTGCCACCGGATGAAAAGTGCCGGCCAGATGAACCTGCAGCTCCTGCACGATCAGCGCCCCCAGCGCCAGCCCAATCCAGCCCAGCACGTCGGCGCGGCGGCGATGGTGACGCCACACCGCGACCAGCAGCGCAAG
Source organism: Solirubrobacteraceae bacterium (assembly GCA_036501715.1). Lineage (GTDB taxonomy): Bacteria > Actinomycetota > Thermoleophilia > Solirubrobacterales > Solirubrobacteraceae > Palsa-744. Next base: position 154,599 of record DASXZV010000042.1, read on the forward strand.
CCCCGCGACCGGGTAGAGCGAGAGCGCGGTCCCCTTGATGATCGGCAGCAAGATCAGCAGGCCGCCCGTCGCCAAGCCCCACGGCAGTGTCACCCCGCGTCGCGCCATGCGCAGCAGCAGGAACAGCAGCGCCGCCGCGCCGGCGTTGACGCCGACGTCGTTGTTGACCGCCCCCGAGATGAACCCGTACATCGGCTCGTAGGCCACGAGCAGCGCCGTGAGCACCGCCAGCCACGGGCGTCCGGGGGCAAGCTCGCGCACGAGCAGGAACGCGAACAGCACGGCCAGCGCACCGATCAGCGCGGAGGTCAGGCGCATCAAGGTCAGCTGCGCCAGCGGTGAGGAGCCGGCGATCGCATAGGCGGGGACGAGCGCCGCGTAGTAGATCGGACCGTGCGGCGAGGCGGTCTCATAGCCACCCGTGTCGTAGGTGTGCGGATGCAGTTCGACCACCTGCCGCCGGTAGTGACTTTCCTGCGGTGCGGCCCACGGCATCGTCGTGTCGCCGACCTGGTGGTCGGTGAAGAAGTTCATGTCTTCCAGTACCAGGTCCTCAGAATCCGACCAGCGCGGCAGCGGCGCGCCCGGGTTGCGCGAGGGCCCTTCCCCGCGTTCGACCAGCGACTGCGTGTAGGCGAAGTGGTCGACCTCGTCGGGAGCCTGAAACGGCGGGGTGATCAGCGCCCAGCAGGCAAAGTTGAGGACCGCGATCGCAAACACCCAGCCCGCCATGCGCCGGGTGCCTCCCGGTCCGCGGTGGGCGATCCCCTGCGCCCGTCCGCCAGCCGCCAGCGCCAGTGCCATGCAGCGGATCGAGGCCAGCGCCAGCCCCGGGAGCACGATCAACAGAATCACTGCGTACAGCCATGGGCCCACGGCCCCCGGGCGGAACAGCGCCGCCCGGTCGAGGATCGCTCCGGCACGCGCCAGGTAACTGCGCTTGCGGCCCGCCGGCGGCATGTACCAGATGGCCAGCCGTGCCGGGAACGCTTGGCCCCGCAGCGTCGGACCCTGTGGCGGCGGTGTCGTGAGCGGGGTGCCGCCCCAGTTGACCAGGTCGGCGGCCGTGATGCACAGGGTCGCGGCGGTGTAGGCCGGATGGGTCGGCAGTTCGGGAATCGAGAAGACGGGCGCGCTGATGCGCGACGGTTCCACCGCCACCGGCGGCAGGCTGCTGGTCAGCGTATGGGTGCCCATGCTTAGCGTCATGTGCAGCGCGGGGCGCTCCTGGGTGCGCGAGATCATCTGCAGGCGCACACGCGCCGTGCCCGCCGGGAGCTCCAGGCCCGGTACGCACACCTTTGCCCCGGCCGGCGTCGGCGCGACGTACGTCACCACCTCGACGCTGTCACTCCCCGTGAAGTACTGCCGCGGGCGCAGGCAATACACCAGGATCAGCGCCACCAGTGGTACGGCGCAGAGCGCGGCCGTGCGCCACACCCGGCGATCGCCCGCGAAGACGAGCGCCAGCATCCGCCGGACGGGCCTCACGCTCAGCGGCGCCGCAGACCGAGAATCGAAAGCAGGAAGGCGGAGAAGAAGATCTGGATTCCCACCACGATCAATGCGGCGGCGAAGACCGCGAGCTGTTCGTAGGCCAGGCGCCCAAAGCCGTTTGAGATCCAGTTGCCGAGGATGACCCCTGCCATCGCGAGTCCAACCAGTACGAACACGCCGCCGAGCGCAAGACCGTGCTCCAGGCGAAAACGCGCGCGCATGCGATCGAACCAGGGGTCGCGCTCACCCATGAAGTACGTGCCGTAGGCGTGCGCGCACAACCCCAGCGCGAGTACCTGCGTACCCACCACCATCAGCAGCGAGCCGCCGATCAGCGCGTGCAGTCCCCAAGCACGCCCAAAGAATGTGAGACCGGCCTCGACCAGGCACATGATCAAGAAGCCCACGCCGGCCATCAGCGCACCCGGCAGGATGAACAGGTGCGTCGGGCTGTGCACGAGCAGGAAGCGCAGGTGGCGCCAGCCGTCGCGGAAACTCGAGAGCTTGCTCTCGCCCCCACGCGGGTGGTATTCGATCGGGAACTCGGCGATCCGCAAGTGCTCCTTGGATGCGCGGATCACCATCTCCGAGGCGAACTCCATGCCGGTCGTGCGCAGATCCAGGCGCCCGAGCACCTCGCGGCGCACGGCGCGCATGCCGCAGTGTGCATCCTTCACACCGGTACTGAAAAGCATGTTCAGCAGACCCGTCAGCAGCGGGTTGCCGATATACCGATGCAACCAGGGCATCGCGCCCGGCTGGATGTTGTCCATGCGGTCCCCGATCACCATCTCCGCGCCGGCCTCGAGCTCGGCCACGAAGCGCGGGATCTCGCTGAAGTCGTATGTCAGGTCGGCGTCGACCATCACGATGTAGCGCCCGCGCGAGGCCGCAAAGCCAGCCAAGTAGGCACTGCCGTAGCCGCGCCGGCTCTCGCGCACCACACGTGCGCCGGCGTGTTCGGCCAGCTCGGCCGAACCGTCTTCGGAGCCGTTGTCGGCGACCACCACCTCGCCCGGACCCCCGACCTCGCGCAGTGCGGCAAGCGCGGCCTGCACGCACTGCTCGATGTTCTCCGCCTCATTCAGACACGGAATCACGACTGAGACGAGCAGCGCGGAGGACTCCGCGGCATCCGCCGGGAATGAGGGCCTTGTCTGCTCGAGCGTGCTCATCAGGGAGATCGGCGCCGCGGCACGGGCCGAATCATGCGGTTATAACGCGCGGAGGGGCGGAAAGTGGCGCGCAACCGAACCGGAATGCTACCGGAGGCTGTGCAACGCTCCGGTCCCCATGCGCATCTGCCTAGTCTATGACTGCCTCTTCCCCTACACGGTCGGCGGCGCCGAGCGCTGGTATCGCAACCTCGCCGAGCGCCTGGTCGCGGAGGGGCACGAGGTCACCTACCTGACGCTGCGCCAGTGGGAGCGCGGGGCCACACTGGATCTCGATCCCCGTGTGCAGGTGCGCACGGCGGGACCGCGCCTCGCGCTCTACACCGAGAGCGGGCGGCGGCGAATCGTGCCGCCGCTAGTGTTCGGAGGCGGGGTGCTGTGGCACCTGCTTCGCCACGGCCGCCGCTACGAGGTCGTGCACACGTGCTCCTTTCCCTACTTCTCGCTGCTCGCCGCCGCGCTCGTGCGGCCGCTCGGTCGCTTCCGGCTGGTCGTCGACTGGCACGAGGTCTGGAGCGCGGACTACTGGCGCGAGTACCTCGGGCCAATCGGCGGACTCATCGGGCAGACCGTGCAGCGGCTGTGCGCGCGCGTCCCCCAGCGCGCGTTCTGCTTCTCGCGGCTACACGCGCGGCGGCTGGGAGAAGAGGGGCTGCGTGGCACGCCGACGGTTCTGGAGGGCGAGTACGCGGGCTCGCTGCGCACACCCCTCGCGCGCCCCGCCGAGCCGCTGGTCGTGTTTGCCGGCAGGCTGATACCGGAGAAGCGCGCCCCACTCGCGGTCGCTGCGTTCGCGGCCGCGGCCCAGCGCATCGAGGGCCTGCGCGGCGTGTTCTACGGTGACGGCCCCGAGCGCGCCGCCCTGGTGAGCGCCATCGCCGAGCACGGCGTCCGGGAGATCGCGAGCGCACCGGGCTTCGTCGCGGCCGATGAGCTCGATACGGCACTCGCGCGTGCGCTGTGCATGCTCTCCACCTCCAGTCGCGAGGGCTATGGCATGGTCGTCGTCGAGGCCTCCGCCCACGCCGTACCAAGCGTCGTCGTCGCCGGCCCCGATAACGCCGCCGTCGAGCTCGTCCAGGAGGGCCGCAACGGGTTCGTGGCCGTCTCCGAGGACCCGCAGGCGATCGCGAGCGCGATCGTGCGCGTGCATGCGGCCGGCTTGGAGCTGCGTGAGAGCACGGCGCGTTGGTTTGAGGAGAACGCCGGGCGGCTTTCGCTGGAGAGCTCGCTGCGCAGGGTGCTCGGCAGCTACGCCGAGGAGGGCGCTGTCCACGATGCCGGCGTCCCCGATAGCCCGAGCGCCCGCGCGTAGCTCTCGAGCACCAGGCGCGCGGTGCGCTCCCAGGTGAACAGACGCGCCCGCTCGCGGCCTTTGGCGCGCAGGTCCTCCGCAAGTGCGCGGTCGCCGAGCAGGCGCCCGAGCGCCTGCGCGATCTCGCCCTCCGCGCGCGGATCGAACAGCAGGGCCGCCTCGCCCGCCACCTCGGGCAGCGAGGAGGCGTCGGCACAGGCGACGGGTACCCCGCGCGCCATCGCCTCCAGTACGGGCAGCCCAAAGCCCTCGTAGAGCGACGGGAAGACGAACGCATCCGCCAGCGCCCACAGGCCCTCGAGCTCAGCGGCGCTCAGCCAACCCTCGAAGCGCACGTCCGCCGCGACCCCCAGCGCGGCAGCACGCTCGCGCAACTCGCGCTCGTGCCAGGTCGGGTAGCCCGGCAACGCGAGCAGGGGGCGCTCCGCGGGTGGGATGCGTGCCAGCGCACCGATCAGCGCCATCAGGTTCTTGTGCGGGCGCTTGGCCGACAGGCTGAGGATCACGCGCCGCTCGCCGAGGTCGAAGCGCGCGCGCGTCTGTGCCTCGCCGAGCGGCTGCTCGCGCTGCACGGTACCCAGGCCCAGCGGCACGACGTCGATGCGCTCGGGCGCAAGCCCCAGCAGCTCAATCAGATCGTCACGGGTGCTCTGCGAGTCCGCCATCACCCGCTGCGCGCGGCGCACGCCCAGCGGAACCAGCACGCGCATACCGCGGTCGCGAATCCCGGAGTGAGCCTCGGGAAAGCGCGCGTAGATCAAGTCATGGACCGTGACCACGCGCCGGAAGCGCCCCCAGGCGGGCGCGGTGCTCGCGAGGCTGTGCACGACATCCATCCCCGCGCGCGCCGCGAGCACGGGCAGCAGCGCCTGCTCGCCCACGACCCACTGCTCGCGGCGGCGGGCGTTTACCGGCACCGTCACCGCTGGCAGCAGCTCGCCCCACGGACCGCCGCCGGCCGCGGCGGCCTCGCGGTTTACGAAGGCCGTGAAGCGCACGCCGGGGGCCGCCTCGAGCAGCGCCGGGATCAGCTCGCGCGCGACGACCTCCATGCCGCCGGTCTCACCGGGCACGAGGTATATGAGGTTGATGGCGACATTCATCCGAAAGCGCCCTAACCTTAAGGGGCAGCGTCCAGAAATCCTGGCAATCGATCTTGAACGCTCCCAACGCCCTTCTCCCGCGCGAGTCAGCGCTGGCCGACCAGCGGCAACGCTCGTCGCCGACCGGCGGGCTGCCGGGGGAGGCTCGCTTGACCATCGGCATCGATGCGCGCGCGGCGGCCGAGGTCCCGGCGGGGCGCGGCCGGGTAGTGCGCGAGTTGCTGCGCACGCTCTCCGAACGCGAGGACGACGGGCTGCGCTACCGGCTCTACGCCCGCACACCCTGGACCGAGCACGCGCTCGACGAGCGCTTTGAGTGGTGCTCGATCGCGGCGCGCGAACCGTCATGGCACTTGCGCGCGGCGCGCCGCGCGAACCGCGAGTGCGGAGTCTTCCTCTCCTCGAACTCCTATCTCACGGCCCGCTTCCTGCGAATTCCTTGCGTACCGATCGTGTACGACCTCGTCGTCTTCGATCGCTCGATGCGGCCCAACCGTCGCTCGCAGATCATCGAGCGCCTAACTCTCGGCCCCGCCGTCCGCCGCTCCGCGGCGCTGGTCGCAATCTCGCAGGCGACCGCCGACGCGCTCGCTGTCCAGTGCCCAGATGCCGCATCGCGCACGGTCGTGGCGCCCCTTGGCGTGGCGCCCACGTTAACCGACGGTCTCGACTCCACCGAGGCGCAGACGCTTCCGGATCCGGGGTTCGTGCTGGCAGCCGGCACGCTCGAGCCCCGCAAGAACCTGCCGCGCCTGGTCGAGGCCTATCGCGGGCTGCCCGCCGCGCTGCGCGAGCGCCATCCACTGGTCGTAGTCGGCGCACTGGGCTGGGAGACCGGGGAGACGCTCAGGGCGCTGGACTCGCTGGGCTCCAGCGCGATCCGCCTCGGCTATGTCTCGGACTCGGCACTCGCCGAGCTCTACCGCCGCTGCGCGGTGTTCTGCTACCCCTCGCTTGGCGAGGGCTTCGGTCTGCCGGTGCTGGAGGCGATGGCCGCCGGCGCGGCGGTGCTCACCTCGAACTTATCCTCACTGCCCGAGGTCGGCGGCGACGCGGTCGCCTATGCCGACCCGCACGACGCGCAGAGCATCTCCTCCACGCTGGAGCGCGTGCTGGCGGACGAGCGCACTCGCATAGATCTCGGCAAGCGAGCGCGCGAGCGCGCCGCGGAGTTCTCCTGGGAGCGGTTTACTGAGCAGGTACTCGGCGTGCTACTGACCGCCGCCTACGTACGGACACCTGCGCACCGCGCGGTGGCCAGGCAAGCCGTGTAACAGTACCGAGGCGAGCGAGCGGCCTGCCCGACACCGCCCGGCGCCGCTACTTGAGCACTTCGAACTCGGCCCGCATGTTCATTGCGGGAAAGCGGAACGCAAGGTACTTCTCGTAGGTGTCCGGGAAACGGTTGGCGAGCGCCCCGATACCGGCCGCGCGGAAGGGGAGCCACAGGTCCAGGGTGACGTGCACAACGCGGAAGCGGATGTCGGTGTAGTGCGCGAAGCGCGGCTCGGCAAGCGAGCGGATCGCGATCGTCGAGAAGTAGTGGCGGTGGGTGGGATCTCCGTAGGCCAGCACCGAGGAGAAGTGCGGCGTGCGCAGCTGGATCCTCGCGCCAGGCCGGGCGATGCGATGCAGTTCCTCGAACAGTGCGATCGGCCGCTGGACGTGCTCGAGCACGTCCTGCAGCAGGATCTGGTCAAAGCTCGCGTCCTCGATCGGATAGGGAAAAGCATCCAGGTCGTGCACGACGTCCGCATCGGTGTCGGCCGAGACATCAAGCCCGACCGCCCCGGGTGTCTTGGAAGATCCGCAACCAATGTCGAGGATCGCGCCGGGTCCGCTCGGCACCAGATCGAACTGATGGGGATCGGTGAGACGGTTGAGCAAATTGGGCTTGTCGGGCACGGCGGTACCGTAGCGGGCGCGACCGACAGCGACCTCCAATTCCCCATGCTGCTGCGTATGGGCGGCGCAGCCCTCAGGTCGCCAGCAGCCGGTCGTACGCGGCGGCAAGGCGGGCGGCGGCGGCCGTCGTGGAGTAGCGCTGCACTAGCTCCGGTGGATAGGTGACTCGCGCCCCCGGGGGTCGAGCGAGCGGCCCGGCGGCCAGCGCTCGGGCGATCCCCATCCAGTCTCCGGGGCTGACCAGTTCGGCCGGTGCGCCAGCGAGCACCTCGGGGATCGCGCCGTTGGTCGTCGTGACGATCGCTAGTCCGGCGCCCATCGCCTCGGCGAGGACCAGCCCGAACTGCTCCTCCCAAAATGCACGCGGAACGTCAAAGGGATGGTAGGCCGCATTTGCGGAGGATTGGCTGGCCAGAACCATTGCCGAGGCGCTCGCGAACACCGCTGGCATCTGCTCGTAGGGCACCCCGCCAATCTCGACCGCATCGGCCAGCCCCAGCTCGGCTGCGTGCTCGCGCAGCCTGCCCTCCTCCGGGCCGGAGCCGACGATGCGCAAGCGTGGCTTTACGACCGCGCCATCCGCGAGCGTCACGATGCCGCGGTGCAGCGCGGCGAGCGCGCGCAGGACGTCGTGATGGCCCTTCTCCCACACCAGCCGCCCGGGCGAGACAAGCGTGTGCTCGGCGGGCGCGGGCAGCTCGGAGGCGACGGTGAAGCGCTCGACGTCGATACCCGGCGCGCAGAGCAGGATGCGCGCCTCCTCCACGCCCTCCAGGCGCAGGGCCTGCGCGGCGCGCTCGGTAGCGGGCAGGAAGAGGTCTGTCTCGGCTAGTACGAGCTCGCGGTAGCGTCGAGCGTGTCGGTTGCGGTAGGTCGCCATGTGGGGCAGCGTCTCCCAGACGGTCTGCACGAGCTTGAAACCGCCGCGCCGCCGGCGCTTGGCGGCGTCAGCGGCGAACCAGAAGGAGAGCTCCTCGGCGTGGACGATGTCGGACCCGGAGAAGGCCTCCTCCGCCGACAGGTAGCGATCGCCCAGCACGACCGCTCCCGCCTCGCCCAGAGACCCGCGGGGCAGCAGGTCGCGCAGTGCGCGCACGCGCACCGGCCGCAACCCATCGGGCGTCGCAAAGCGATTGGACCTGGTCAAGAGGTAGGAGACCTGGAAGCGCTCGGGCAGGTCCCGCCACGGACGCAGCTCCCAGGGCGTGACAAGATGACCGCGGACGATCAGCACACGGGACACGGCGGCTCAGACTACGGGAAACGGCGCCGGTAGAGTCCCGCCGGATGCCAGACGAGCTGCCCCTGCGCCTGCGTATCCAATTCGCACTCACCCGCCGGGTTACGCGCGCGCTGCGGGTCCTGGGACTGCGTGAGCCGGCAATCAGGTTGCGCTACGCGCTCACGCGAGCGTGGCGGCGTGCATTTGAGCTGTTTGGTTCAGCCCGCTACTCGCGTCCGGGCCTGCACGGCATGGATCGCAAGCTCGAGGAGATCATCGACTTAGACGGCGGCGTCTTCGTCGAAGCGGGCGGGCACGACGGCTATACGCAGTCCAACACCTACTACCTGGAAAAGTTCAGGGGCTGGCGGGGAGTGCTCGTGGAGCCGATGCCCGAGATGGCCGCCGAGGCGCGGCGCAATCGTCCCGGAGCCCGTTTGTTCCAGTGCGCCTTGGTCGACTCGGACTTCGGCGAGCGGGACGTCGAGATGGAGTTCGGCGATCTCTTCACGACGATCCGCGGCATCCGTGACGGTGGTGAGGAGTGGGTTCGGGGTGGACTCGTGCTTGGGTGGCGCGAGCATCGCGTCGAGCGCGTGCCGGCCCGCTCGCTCAGCAGCCTGCTGGACGAGGCAGGGGTGGACGGTGTGGACTTGCTGTCCCTCGACGTCGAGGGATACGAGGCCCAGGCGCTCGGCGGCCTGGACCTCACGCGCCACGCGCCGGCATGGATCCTGGTGGAGATGCACGACCTCGAGGCCGGCCGCAGGGAGATCGGCGCGGTGCTCGGCGAGCGCTACGTGGAGCACACGCTGCTCTCGCCGCTGGACGTCCTCTACCGGCGTCTCGCACCGGGCCACTGAAGCAGCCTGCGATCCGCGATCGCCCGCCGATAGCCGGCGAGGCTCGCAGCCGCCGTGTACTGCCATGTAAAGCTCCCGGCGCGCTCACGCCCGCGCACGACCAGGCGCTCGGCGAGCGAGCGATCGTCGAGTAACTGGCGGATCGCCGCGGTGATCTCCTTCTGGCGTTCGGGATCGAACAGCAGGGCGGCGTCACCGGCGACCTCGGGCAGCGCCGAGGTATTCGAGCAGGCTACGGGGACGTCGCGCAACATCGCCTCGAGGACCGGCAGTCCAAAGCCCTCGACCAAGGAGGGCAGCACGAACACGCTGCTGAGCGCGTACAGCCCCGCCAGCGAGCCATCCGACAGCCAGTTCGGCAAACGTACGCGGCCAGCCACCCCGAGTTCCTGCGCCAACGCCTGCAGCTCTTGCTCGTGCGCGGTGGAGAATCCCGGGAGGACCAGAACTACGTCCTCGTCGAGGTCGGGCAAGGCGCGTATGAGACGACCGAGATTCTTGTACGGGTGCTTCTGCGCTACGCACAAGACGACGCGGGCGTCGCCGAGCTCGAGCTCCCGGCGCACCTCACGCTCATCCGCGGGCAACGCGGTCGGCGCCCGCACGCCGAGCGGCGTGACGTGAATGCGCTCCGCCGCGACGTCCAGCGAGTCCGCTATTTCCTGCGCCCCGGCCTGCGAGATCGCGAAGATCCGGTCGGCGTGCCGCACGTCGTGCTCGACGATCCTGCGCAGCGAGCGCTGACCGTCCAGGCGTCCTCCCCAGTCCTGCGGGGGACGCATCCAGATGACGTCCAGCAACGAGACGACGCTGGCCAAACCGGGGACAATGGCCGGGCCGATGTTCGCGAGGCTGTGGAGAACGTCGAGCCGGCGCGCAAGCGCCAGCGGTGGCAGGGCGGCGAACTCGAAGACCAGATGGGAGCGCTGACCCTGCAGACCAACCGGGCACTTGATCCAGCGGACAGAGGTCGCCCACGGCTCCTCATGGAGATCCTCGGGCGCGTCGCGCGATACGAACACGTGGATCTCAGTGTCGGGCTCGACCGCGAGCAACGCTCCCGGCAGCTCCCGCGCGTAGCGACCGGCGCCACCGGCCGCGGTCTGCAAGAAGATGTAGTTCAACCCCACCCGCAGCGGGCGATTCGGAACCGTGCGCACGCGGCGGGAGCCTACCGCAGGCCCCTTCGCACCGACCTCCGAGCGGATAGGCTGACGGCCGCCCATGCGACCCGCCCTGCACCGCATTCTGAGCCACCCTCGCATCGAACCCAATGTCTCCGCGTGGCTGCGCGGCCGGCTCGTTAGGGAGACGGCGCGCTTCGCGACACGCGAGATGCGGGGCGTCGACTCCACACACGTCTACCGAATCCGCACGAGCGGCCTGCGTGCCTCGATCACGCACGGCACACCGGACGTCCTAACCCTCGACCAGGCCTTCTACCAGCGTGTGTACGAGCCGCCCGCCGCAGTTCGTGCGACGCTCGAGGCCAGCGGCCGGCCGCTGCGCGCAATCGACCTGGGGGCGAACATCGGACTATGGGGCCTGTGGCTGCACGGACGCTTCCCGGTCGGGCGCGTGACCGCGGTCGAGCCGGATCCGGAAAACGCCGCCAAGCACCGCCACCAGATTGCGCTCAACAACCTGGGTGGCTCGTGGGAGCTCATGCAGGCCGCGGCGACCGGCACCGCGGGAACGGTGGCCTTCACGGTCGGTCGCGCGACCACGGGACGCATAGGTGAGCCCGAGGAGCCGGGCACCGTCGACGTCCAGGGCATCGACGTCTTCGCGCTGCTCGACGATGTCGATCTGCTCAAGCTCGACATCGAGGGAGCCGAGTGGCCGATCCTGTCCGATCCGCGCTGGGCCGCGCTGAAGACACCCGTGGTGATGCTCGAGTACCACCCCTATGGAGCGCCGTCGGCCGATCCCTTGAGGGACGCGATCGAGGCGCTCGCGGGCGCTGGCTATGAAACCTTGCCAATGCACGGAGCGCCGGACGGGACGGGCATCGTCTGGGGCTGGCGTAGCTAGCGTCGCCACCGCGGTGGAATCAGCTCATAGATCTCCTTTGGGATCGCCCTCAGGACGAGCAGGAGCACAGTGAACACCGCGAGCGCGGCCAGCGGTTGGACTACGGCGGCCATGCCCGGTAGGAGTCCTACGAATACGGCCGGTGCAGCGGCCAAGGTGACCCGCGTTGCCACGCCCAAGCGGGGGCGCAGCTCCGGGCTGGCGCGGATTAGCCCGACCAGGTAGAGAATCGCCAGGGTGCACTCTCCGCAAACCGACGCCAGCGCCGCGCCGCGCGCTCCGTGTGAGCGCGCCAGGATCAACGTCAGGACGGTGGTCACGGTCAGTGCAGCGATGTTGGCCAGCAGCATCGCGCGGTGGCGGTGCAGTGCCAGCAAGCCGTAGCCCCAGCCGGCGAGCACGAACGATGCGAGCAGCACGGGTCCCTCGATGCGCAGCGCTCCGGCTGCTGCCGCGAACTGGGGTCCTGCTACCACGGCGATGATGAAGCGCGCGCCGGCGACAACCGCGATTGCGGCGAAGAACCCGACGATCAGCGAAACGTCGAACGTTCTCTGCAGGGCATAGCTGAGCCGTGTGCGATCGTCGCGTGCCGCCCGCGATAGGACTGGCAACGCCACGGCCACGAGCATCCCGGGTACCGTGGCGATGACGATGAAGACACGGAACGAGGCCGCGAACAGCCCGCTCTGGTCACCCGTGGCCACCAGGCTCGTAAGGATCTGTGCTGCGAAGAGATAAAGGGTGTTGGCGGCCGACGCCAGCGAGAAGGCCACCGTCAGTCGCAGCAGGCCGACCCATGCGCGCGGCCGGAACGCCATGCGCGTGGATATCTCGCCGCGCACCACCGCCGCCGTCGGGGGTAGCAGCAGCAGGTTCACTACGAGGGCGACGGCCAGCAATGGCAGTACGTCGGCGCCGAGCAGGATCAGGACGGCGAGCAAGACCACGGTCACGGCCTGACGAGCGAGTTCGAGCCCGGACAGAAAGCCAAGCCGCAGGCTCGTTGTCAGCGGGATGGAGAGGGTGTGTTGAAAGACCAGCGCGACGACCGATAGCGCGGCGAGCACGGTGCCGGCGAACAGCGCCGGGTCGTATCCGGCGATGACCGCAAAGATTGCCGCGAACAGCACCCCGACCAGCGTGAGAAATACTCGCAGCCCGAGCAGGTCGCGCATCAGCGCGTCTCGATCGGAGCCGGAGCGCACTGAGTACTCGCGCGTTCCCAGGACCGACATCCCGGCGTCGGTCACGGAGGAGATCACACCGACCAGGGAGATCACTGTCGCGTACTCGCCGAAGCGCACACGCCCCAGATGACGAGTGAGCAGCGCGGCCGAGATCACCGACAGCGCGATGACCCCGAGATAGCTGATGAGACGCAGCGCGCCGCCGCGGATCACCAGGCCGCCGGCCTCGGGGGTATCGAGCAGGTCTCGCGAGACCTCGGCTTGCGGCGAGACTTCTTGCTCAGCGGTACCCTGCGGGCGCAACTCGCTCACGGCTTACCCGAGAGCGCGCGCGGCGAGGCGTTTCTCGCCTGGCGCCACGCCCGCGCGTAGCTCTCCAGCGTCCCCCGCGCGGTGGCCTCCCAGGTGAACTCGGCCTGGCGCTCACGCCCGCGCGCGACCAGCTGCGCGGCTAGCTCGGGGTCGGCGAGCAGATCGCCCAGGGCGGCGGCGATGTCGGGGGCGCTGTATGGATCGAAGTAACGCGCGGCGTCTCCAGCGACCTCGGGTAGCGCGGAGGCGCGCGAGCAGGCGACCGGCACTCCACGGCGCATCGCCTCGAGGATCGGGATGCCGAAGCCCTCGTTGATCGAGGCGAACACGAAGCAGCTCGCCAGCGCGTAGAGCCCCTCGAGGTCGGCGGCGTCGACATAGGTCGGGAAGGCCACGTTGGCGGTGATCCCGAGCTGCGCGGCCAGCTCGCGCAGGTCGCGCTCGTGTGGCGTGGGGTTGCCGGGCATGACCAGCATCGCGTCGGGCCAGCGCGCGACGACTGTCGCCATCGCGCGGATCAGCCGCTCGAGGTTTTTGTTGACCTTCTTCGCCGAGACCGTGAGGATCACTGGTCCCTCGCCGAGCCCCAGACGGGAGCGCAGCTCGGGCTCGGGCGTGGGCGCGGTCAGATCGCTGACGCCAGCGGCCAGCGCGATCACGTCGATCCGCTCGGGGGGGACACGCAGATACTGAGTCACGTGCTCAGCACCCGCCTGGGAGAGCGCGATCACGCGATCCGCGCGCCGGGCTACGGGTGGTACGACGACGCGCCACAGACGCGTCGTCGACGCCTCGCCAGCATCGGGCGCGACGATCCAGGTGACGTCGGCCAGCGTGACGACATTGACGGCGCGCGTTCGCAGCGGCGCGGTCAACGCGACACTGTGCAGCAGGTCGACGCGGCGCCCGGCGATCACGCCGAGCGCGGTGAGCTCACCCGCGGCCTTCAGCCCGCGCCGGCCGAGCAGTGGATGGGTCACGAGTTCGATCAGCTCGCCCCAGCCCTCACCCTCCAGATATTCGCGCCCGCCGGGGCTGCAGAAGACGCTGAAGCGGACTTCCGGCGCAAGCCGCGCGAGCTCGGGGACGAGCGCGCGCACGTAGGTATCGAGACCACCCATGCGCGGCTCGAGGAAGATCGCGTTGATCCCGACGCGACGGGGAAGGAGGGTCGGGTCCACGTTGAACTATGTCCTCTGCATTCGGCTCGCAGCAGCGGCGTCTGAAGTCTGGTTCGCACCGTATCTTCCCAGCCTCAGAGCAGGAATGCCAGTGCCACACGACTCCAAGCGCCTCTGCCCCGCTCACCGCTCGTAGACTCGCACTACGTTGGAGCTCCCCTCCCCGTATGGATAGTCCGCCTCGGTCTCGCTCAGCGCCCTGAATTGGTAGGTCGTCGGGCCGGGCAAGCGAAAGCGATACGCGAAGCCAAAGTGCCCGCCTGCGCCGGCGCGGATGACATGGAACTCGATCCAGCGCCCACCGGGAGAGCGCGCCTCGAGTACTAGCTGCTTGCCGCCGGCTGGAATTGGTCCGCCGAGCACTCGTCCCGTGAAGCGAATTGCCCCATCCGCGCGGGCTACACGCGGCGCGATGCTGAGCGTGAGACCGGCACGCACGCTCAGGGTCAGGGTGCGTGTCGCAACCGGCGCCGGGGCTCCGAGCTGGCTGCTGTAGGCGAAGCGCAGCTCCCCGGAGGAAACTCCGCGCGGGAGCTTCAGGCTCCAGCGCCCGCCGGGGCCAGTACGCGGCGAGGACAGCGCGCGTGCCTTCGCGCCGGTGTATGCCGCTAACTCGTCGACTTCGATCCGCGCAGCCGCGATTGCCGCGCCGCCAGGTGCGGTCAGCCGCCCTTCCACTGTGCGCGCCGCGCCGTAGGCGCCGCTGAGGCGCTCGCCGGTGTGTCCCTTCCAGGCTGCGCTCAGGATCGCCTGGTCGGAGGCATTCGTGCCGTTCGCCGGCCCCGGTGGGGTTGCGCCTGCGCCCCCAGCCACCGTCGCGCTCCCCGCAGAGCCGGTCGAGCCCGCACTCGCGCCAGAGCCAGTCGCTCCGGGGCCGCTCGAGCCGCTGCCCCCTGACCCCAGGTCGGGCGCAGCGGCGTTGGCGACGATGATCTGGCGGTCGAGGACCGGCGTCGAGTTACCCGCCGCATCGAGCACGCTCACGAGTAGGTGGTGGGACCCGTTGGCTAGCCCCGTCGTGTCGAAGGGTAGATCGACGCTCAGCGCAGCCGGGCAGGGCTGCGTGTAGAGAAAGGCCGGCAACCCATCCGTCGTTTCACCAACGTCACGACAGCGGCCGCCGGCTTCTTCGGGCGTCACGGTGCTCACGACCTTGCCGTCCACCCGGAAGACCACCTCATAGACGCCTGAGCCAGAATCGGTCGCCTCGAACGCCAAGTCACTCGTGCCGCCCACCGTCGGCGCTTCCGCAAGGTCACCTCCCACTGCTGAGACGACCGGGCTTTCGTCGTCCGAGAGTGTTAGGTCTGCCGCGAACAGCTCGATGGTTGCGGCGTAGCCATTGGGGTCGCTTTTGCCTTCGGGGCAGACAGCTTCAGCAACGAGGCCTGCTCCACAGTAAGTGTTTATATAGAGATAGCGACTATGCAACGCACTATCGGGCACGACGACACGATTTTCTGCGGCGAGCGGAGCCGAAAGGCTACCCTCAGTCTCGCAACCGTTACTCGCAGCGCATTCATCAAAGGTTTGTGAGCTAAGACCCGTTGCAGCAACCCCGGAAAGCCAGAAAAGATAGGTAGCTTTTGCATTTGACCCGCCTGCGGCGTCACCGGCGCGCCACAGCGTTGCCGCTGTAATCATCTCACCTGCAGGAGCTTCAAACGCCCATGTGGCTTTATCGCTTTCTGAATCAGCTGTGTGCAGGTAGCCGTCATTGAGCCCTGCGACTAACCCCCCGGCGCCTGCACATGTGTCCTCCGTTGAGTCGTGGATCGAGTGACTCCCTTCGCTCCACCCATCAGTCGGCGCGACCCGACCAGCGGGGGTGCGACAAGAGTAGACGTGATATTCCCCCGCGCGCGCGGCGGCAGCGAGAACGGCTATCACCGCCAGCGCGGTCCCAAACGCGAGCGCGGCGCGCGCGACGAGGGTGATGGGTGCTTGCTTGCACATGCTCTTGCCTCCTTGTATCTCTCAGCTGTGGTGACCGCGCGTCCGCGCGACCTCGATCGGGCCCCTCGTGGGGCCGCCCATCGATATGTCGCTCCGAAGGAGCCGATGACCCCCCTCGAGTTTTCTT
This sequence comes from Solirubrobacteraceae bacterium, assembly GCA_036501715.1. Classification (GTDB taxonomy): domain Bacteria; phylum Actinomycetota; class Thermoleophilia; order Solirubrobacterales; family Solirubrobacteraceae; genus Palsa-744. The sequence goes on from DASXZV010000042.1 coordinate 170,479, forward strand.
CGACGCGCCCGCGCGGACAATGCGAGATGCTGGAACCGTTTGGACGGATGTCTAGTACGCGCGTGTTTATGACTACGGCGGGCGCGCACCCCGTGCGGGGCAAGACAAAGCCCGCCGGCACGGCGCAGACGGCGGGCGCCCGATCTACGCGGCGGCGAAGCGCAGCGGCAGCGCGGCGAGGCCGTAGATGCCGGTTATGCCCTCGTAGACGGGCTCGCCGGCGAGCTGCAGATCGGGCATGCGCGGCGCGAGGTAGGCCAGCGCCTCCTCGAGCTCGACGCGCGCGAGGTTCGCGCCGAGGCAGTAGTGGACGCCGGCGCCGAACGTCAGCGTACGTGCGCGCCCGCGCGCGGCGGCGATGTCGAATCGCTCGGGATCTCCGCCGGCGCTCGCGGCGTCACCGGCCTGCGCATCGCCGCCAGCGCCGTCCCCGCCCGGGTCGCGGTTGCCGGTGAAAGCGCAGACCATCACGATCGACTCGGCGGGGAAGGTGACGTCGCGGAAGGTCAGCTCCTCGACGACGATGCGCGCGGTGAAGGGCGTGATCGGCTCGAAGCGCAGAACCTCCTCGACGGCGCGCGGGGCGAGCTCGTGGGGGCGCTGCGCGAGCAGCGCCCACTGGTGGGGGTGTTCGGCAAACAGGCGCAGCGCGTGCGCGAGCTGGCTCTGGGTGGTGTCGACGCCGCCGACGAGGACGTTGAGCACGAGGTTCACGCACTCGACGTCCGAGAGCCGCTCGCCCTCGGACTCGGCGGCGATCAAGGCCGAGATCAGATCGTCGCCGGGGCTCTCGCGGCGCGTGCGCAGCAGCGCCCAGGCGTACTCGTAGAACTCGGCCACGGCCTGTTCGATCCCAGCGCGCTCCTGCACCATCGAGACGGCGTCGAACTGGCGCTGGATCCAGTTCGACCAGTGGTGCAGGCGCGGCGCATCCGCGACGGGGGCGCCCATGAAATGTGCGATCGCCTGCGACGGGTAGGGCTTCGCGAATGTCTCCACGAACTCACACTCCCCGGACCGACCCGCGCCCAGCGACCCCTCCCACAAGCTGTCCAGCATCTCGCGCATGAGCGGTCGGTAGCGCTCGACCGCGCGTGGTGAGAGCGCGGGGTTCACCAAGCTGCGCAGGCGCGTGTGGTCGGGCCCGTTGATGTGCAGGATGTTGCGCCGCATCTCCTCGTACAGCGGCCCCTCGCCGACCTCGAAGATCTCAGCGATCTTCATCCCCGGGAAGATCGTGGCGCGGTTGCGTAGGAAGAACTCACCGGCCTCGCGGTCGAGGACCATGTAACCGAATGGACCCGCCGCGAGCCACCCCTGCGCGCGCAGGTCGCGCATCGCGCCATGAAAGCGCTCGCCGCGCATGGCGGGGTCGGTGTAATCGAAACGCGGAAGCTCTAGCTCGTCGACGCGCGGCATCGCGCACGAACCTATCAGCACGCGGCATCCCTGCCGCGTTCTCCCCGGGCTTCCTGCCTCGCTCCCTCGCTGTCGCGGCGGCCGAGAACTAGCGTCCCGGCCGCCCTCGGACCCTACGTGTGAAGGCTTATTTTTTGGGGTGAACGGTCTGCTTGAGACCTGCTCCCGGAGTGAACTTGGGGGCCTTGGATGCTTTGATCTTGACTTTCTCGCCGGTGCGCGGGTTCACACCCTGGCGTGCGGCGCGTTTGACGACCGAGAACTTGCCGAACCCGGTGATCACTACCTCGTCGCCTTTCTTGAGCGTCTTGCCGACGGTGCCCACGAACGACTCGATCGCGCGCGAGGCATCCGCTTTGGAGAGACCGCTGTCGGCGGAGACCGCCTCGACCAGCTGAGTCTTGTTCATGAACGAACTTCCTTTCGATTGTTTGAGCAGAGCACGAGCGCGCAAGAGTAGCGCGCGCGGGCGCGGAAAGTCCGCTTCCCTGCACAGGATGCCGCGGTCGGAGCGGGCTAGGGGCGCTTGAAAGGTGAGGTTGGACGCTTACGCGCGTCCGTGTTGGCAGGAGTGAAGCTGAGCGGCTGCGCGCCGCCCCCGGGTGCCCGCGCGAGCTTCTTACCGGGATTCAGCAGCCCCTTGGGGTCGAACGCGCGCTTGATCTGCTCGTGCAGGTTCAACGCCGCCGGCGGCCACTGGCGCGCGAGTTGCCCGCGCTTGAGCCAGCCCACGCCGTGCTCGCCGCTGATCGCCCCGCCGAGCGCGACCGCGAGCGCGAATAGTTCGTCGGTCGCGGCGCTCGCCGCGGTCAGATCCTCCTCGGAGCGGGGATCGACGAGCAGGTTGGCGTGCAGGTTCCCGTCGGCCCCGTGCCCCCACGCGCACGAGCGCAGCCCGTGGCGCTCGGCGATCTTGGCGAAGCCCACGAGCGCCTCCGCGAGCCGCTCGACGGGGACGACGATGTCCTCGCTGACCTTGCCACCCCGCACCGCGGCGACCGCGCCGCTGACGCGGTCGCGCCACTGCCACAGCGCGGCGCGGTCCGGACGGCGGATCTCGAGCGCGCTCGCGCCGAGTACCGCGGCGAGCTCGCTGTGGGCGGCGCGCGCCTGCTCGCGGGTCCCGTCGACCTCCGCGAGCAGCGCGAACTGCGCGGCGGGCGGCACCTCACCCGGATAGGTGGCCGCCGCCAGTCGCAGCGCGTCCCCGTCGATGAAGTCCAGCGCCGCGGGCTGCACGCCGGCTGCGAGCACGTCGAGGATCGACGCACAACCCTCCGCGGCCGAGCGCTGGAAGGCGATCAGCGGCAGCGCCGCCTCGGGCGCCGGCATCAGCATCAGGCGCACGGCGGTGATGATCCCGAGCGTGCCCTCCGAGCCGATCAGCAGGCTCTTGAGGTCATACCCGCCGACGTCCTTGCGATAGGGGCCGCCGACCTCGATCAGCTCGCCGGGCGCGATCGCGGCTTGTAGCCCCGTGACCCAGTTGCCGGTGACGCCGTACTTGAAGGCGTGCGGTCCGCCGGCATTGGTGGCGACGTTGCCGCCGATCTGGGACTGCTCGGAGGCGCCGGGGTCGGGCGGGAAACAGAGTCCGTTCTCGCGCGCGAGGCGCTGCACGTGGCGGGTGGAGAGGCCCGCCTCGACGTGCATCCGCCACAGCGCCGGCTCCAGCGAGCGGACCGTGCGCAGGCGCTCCAGCGAACAGACCACGCCACCTTCCAGCGGAACCGCACCGCCAGCGAGACCGGTGCCGCCGCCGCGCGGGATCAGCGGCACGTCGCGTTCGTAGCAGAGCGCCAGCACCGCCGCTACCTCCGCCGCGTTGCCCGGCGCCACGACGAACTCCGCGCGGCCGCGCAGCCCGCGCGCGCTGGTCGCGTCGTGGTCGTAGCGCGAGGCGCCGCGCCCGTCGTGGGTGAGCACGTGCTCTGTCCCGACGATGCGGCTCAGCGCGGCGCGCACAGCAGACCCTCGACCAGCTCCCGCGCCAGCGCCGCGCCGCGCGCGAGGTCGCCGTGCAGGGGTCCCTCTTGCAAGCGGTGGGCCTCGTTCTCGACGCTCATCGCCCCGGTGTACCCGATCGCGTCGAGCGCGTCAAACAGCGCCGGCCACGGGACGGCTCCCTCGCCGGGCAGCAGGAACGTGAAATCCTCGCCCTCGATGCCCCCGGGGCCGCCCGCGCCGGGACCGCTCGCGCCGAAGGCGTCCTTGAGATGCACGTGCGCGATGCGCCCGCCCCACGCGCGCACCGCGCCGGGGATGTCATCGCCGCTGAGCACGAGGTGGCTGGGGTCGAAGTTGACAGCGAGCGCCGCGCAGTCGAGCGCGGCGAGCAGGTGCTCGGCGCGGTAGCGCCCGTGCGCGAGCGTGCCCCAGCAGGGCTCGAGTGCCATGCGTACGTTCTCTTCTTCGGCGCGGTCGAGGATCCGCTCGAGTGCCCGCAGCGCCAGCTCCCAGGCTTGCGCCTCGGAGATCCCGACACCGATACGCACCGCTCCGGGCTCCCACAGATTCGGGCCGCTGAGGACCCCGATCGAGTCGATCCCGGCGTGCGCGCAGGCCAGCACCGCGCACTCCGCGCGGCGCACCCGCTGCTCCCAGAGATCGGCATCGAGCGTCACATGGTCCTGATGGACCATCAGCTGGGGCACCGCGAGACCGGCGGCGTGCGCGCGGCCGACGATCTCCTCCAGGCGCCCCGGGGAGTCGTACAGCGGATCGAACTGCTCCATCGTCCAGTCCACCGCCCCGTAGCCGGCGGCGGTAAGCAGCGCAATGATGTCCTGCACCGAGCGACCGCCCATGTCCGCCGCGACGTAGCCGATCGGGTGATCCACCATCGAGGTCGCGGCGCGTGCGGTGCTGGGCGCGGCGCTCATAGCGGAGACTCCCCCGCCGCGGGCGCCCCGTGGTGTAGGTAGACGGTCTGCTGCTCGGTGAAGAAGCGCACGGCCTCCGTGCCCTGCTCGCGCCAGCCCGAAGCCGAGGAGGCCTTCAGTCCGCCGAAGGGCATGTGCGGGTCCCCTCCCGGCGTGGAGCGATTGACGTGCACCATCCCGGCGTCGCTGCACCGCACGAACTGAAACGCGCGCCGCAGATCGTTCGTGCAGATCGCGGCCGAGAGACCGTAGGGAACGGCGTTGGCCAGCGCGATCGCCTCCTCGAGATCGCTCGCGCTCTGCACGGCGCAGACCGGACCGAAGACCTCCTCGTCGATCACGCGCATGCCGGGGCCCACGCCGGCGAGCACGGTCGGAGCGAGGAAGCTGCCGTGGCGCAGCTCGCCGTCGGGCCGCACACCGCCACTGCGCAACTCGGCGCCGAGTGACTGCGCCTGGGCAACTGCGTCGAGGACAGCCTCGACAGCGGCGGCGTCGATCAGCGGTGGCACCTCGACGCCGTCCACGCCACCCGCGCCCAGCACGAGCTCGCGGGCGCGCTTTGCGAAGGCCTCCAGCACGGCCTCATAGAGCGGTCGCTCGACGATCAATCGGCGCGTCGCGGTGCACTTCTGGCCGGCGGCCGCGAAGGCTCCCTCGCTGGCGAGTCCCACCGCGTAAGCGGGGTCGGCATCGGCCAGTACGACCAGCGGGTTATTGCCGCCAAGCTCACCCTGGAAGCGCACCCCGCGGGCACCCACGCGCCGGGCGAGCTGCTCCCCGACGGCGGTCGAACCGGTGAAAGAGAGCGCGCGCAGGTGCGGGTCCGCGGCCAGCGCCAGGCCCACCTCGGCGCCGCCGAGCACGACCTGCAGCGCCTCCTGCGGCACACCCGCCTCATGCAGGACATCGACCAGCTCGAGCACCGCGCCGGGCGCCGCGGAGGAGGGCTTGATCACGACCGCGTTGCCCGCGGCGAGCGCCGGCGCGAGCTTCCAGGCGGGAATCGCGATCGGGAAGTTCCAAGGCGTGATCAGCCCGACGAGTCCCAGTGCACGGCGGCGCGTGAAGGCCAGCGTCTGCGCCTGCGCGCCGTCGGCGAGCTCGCCGCCAAGGCGCTCGGCCTCGCCGGCGTGGAAGCGCAACACGGCCGCGGCGCGGCTCACCTCAGCGTCGGCGTCCGCGAGCAGCTTGCCCTCTTCGGCGACGATCCGCCGCGCCAGCTGCCGATCGCGCCGCCGGAGGAGTTCGGCAGCGCGATGCAGCAACTCTCCCCGGCGCGGCCCTGGCAGACCACCCCAGTAAGACTGCGCCGCGTGGGCGCGCGCGCAGACCGCTGCGACCTCCTGCGCGTCGGCGGGCTCATACGTTGCGACCACCTCGCGCGCGTCGGCGGGATTACGGCAGACGATCGTCGCGCTCACACACGGGCCTCCAGATAGGCGGGCTTGGGCAGATCCCAGTGGCCGGCGTTGATGCCCTCGGTGCTGCGCGGGTCGCGCGCCAGCATCGCCTCGACGACGACCGGTCCCTCGGTGCGCAGCGCGGCCTGCAGTGCGGGACGCAGCTGATCGAGCTCGGTGACCTTGAAGGCGCTCGCGCCAAAGCCGGTGGCGATCGCCGCGAAGTCGGGCGTGACGAGCTCTCCGTCGCGGCGGCTGCGAAATTCTGTGGCGAAGTCGCGCTCGGCCCCGAACATGCCGCGCTGGAAGTCGCGGATCGAGGTCCAGCCGATGTTGTTGAGCACCAGGTACACGACCGAGATGCCCTCCTGCACGGCCAGCGCGAGCTCCTGGATGCTCATCAGGAAATCGCCATCGCCTGCGACCCCCACGACCGGCACGCCGGGCGCCGCGAGCTTCGCGCCGATCGCGGCGGGCACGGTAAAGCCCATCGTCGAGTAGCCCCCGGGCGTGATCCAGGTGCGGGGCTCGTAGGAGACGAACTCCTGAAACATCTGGATCTGGGGGTGTCCAGCCGAGGCGATCACGATCGCCTCGCGCGGGAGCACGTTGCGCAGCGTGTGAATCGCCTGGGACATCGAGAGCACGCCGGGATCCCAGCGCTCACGGATCATCGCGCGCCAGCGACCCTTCCAGGCGGCCGACTCGAGGATGTACTCGCGCCGGTCCGGAACCCGCTCGCGGTGTTCCTCCAGGGCATCCGCGAGCGCGGCGAGCGCCGCACCGGCATCGGCCACGACGCCGATCTCGACGGGGTAGTTCTTGCCGATCTCGCGCGGATCGACGTCGATCTGCAGGATCCGCGTCGGAGGCACCGTGAAGGACTCGCCGTGCTTATAGGAGCTCGCGGTCTGCTCGGCAAAGCGCGTCCCCACGGCGAGGATCACGTCGGCCTCGCGCGAGAAGTGGTTGCCGCAGATCGTGCCGTTCGCGCCGGTGTGCTCGGCCGCCAACGGGTGGTCCTCGGGGAAGATCCCCTTGCCCATCATCGTCGCAAGCACCGGCGCCTGCACGAGTTCGGCGACGTGCCGCAGCTGCGCGTGCGCGCCGGCCTGGATACAGCCCCCGCCGGCGAGGATCACCGGGCGCGCGGCGCCCACGAGCGCAGCGGCGATCTGTTCGATGCCATCCGGGTCGGGCCGCGCCGCGGGATGGGTCGCGCGGTGCGCGCCCGCGTCGAGGCGATGGCCCTCGCCCGCGAGCGCCTGCACGTCGATCGGCACATCGATGTGCACCGGGCCCGGGCGACCGCCGAGCGCGACGTTGAAGGCGCGGTGCAGCGCGCGCGGGAGCTGGTCGACACGGTGCACCGAGAAGCCCCGCTTGACGACCGGGCGCAGCACGCTCGGGAAGTCCGCGTCGTGCTGGCGCTCGAGCTCCTGCAAGACGCCGGTGCCATCCATATAGCTCTGCACCCCACCGGTGATCGCGATCACCGCCTGCGAGTCGACATAGGCCGTGGCCAGCGCCATCGTCAGGTTCGCCGAGCCGGGGCCGATCGAGGTGAGCGTCGCCAGCGGCCGCCCGCAGGCGCGGTAGTAGGCATCGGCGATGTGGCCCGCGGACTGCTCGTGGCGAGCCTGCAGCACGGTGATCCGATCGGTGCGGTCCTTGAAGGCGTCGAAGATGCCCATGTCGCCGTGGCCGGGAATGCCGCAGACATAGGGAACTCCCTGATCGATCAGGTAGTCGGCGATCAGCTCGCCGCCGGTTCTAAGAGTCATGTCGCGTGCTCCCTTCGGGCTTCTCGGAGCCGACCTGCGCGCGCAGCAGCTCCTCGGTGATCAGCAGATGGCGCTCCATCGCCTGCGCGGCGCGCGCCGCGTGGCCATCGCGCGCGGCCTGGTAGATCGCCTGGTGCTCGGTGACGATCGCGCGCAGGTCGCGCGTGCGCCCGACCGTCGAGAGTCCCCGCACGCGCGTCTGGTCGCGCAGCGACTCGACGATCGCGATCAGGCGCCCGTTACCCAGCACCTCCAGCGGCACGCGGTGGAAGGCACGATCGTGGTGCATGAAGATGCGCTCGTCGTCCAGATGCGCGCGCATCGCCGCGAGCTCACGTCCGAGTGCGCGGACGTCGTTGACGGTGAAGCGCAGCACAGCCTCGCGCATCGCCGGGATCTCGACCATGCGCCGCAACTGGAAGATCTCCAGGAGGTCGTGGCCCTTGCTGTCGTTGATACGCACACCGCGGCTGCGCTCGAAGGTCACCATCCCCTCCTTGGCGAGATCGACAAGCGCCTCGCGCACCGGGGTTCGCGAGATCCCGAGCGCCTCCGAGAGCGCCCGCACCGAGGTCAGCGAACCGGCCGGCAGGCGCCCCTCGACGATCGCCCGGCGCAACTCCTCGCGAGCCTGCGCGCTGAGACCTCGCTGGTGCCCGATCGGCGCGAGCGCGCCCTCGATCGGCAGTGGCAGCTCTTCGAAGGCGAGGTCGCTCATCGCGTAACGCTCCCGGCCGGCGGGGGGGTCGCGGCGTTCCCCCCTGGTGGGTCCGCAGATGCAGCGGTCAACTCGTAGACGCGCTGGATCAGCTCGACGACCGCCATGCCCTCGCGACCGTCGACCGGCGGCGCTGAGCCCTGCGCGAGCGCGAGCGCAAAGGCCTGCACGCTGGCATGGACCGAGTCTTCCCAGCTGCCCGGCGCGACGTGCTCTTCGTGCCAGGCGCCGTCGTAGCGGCGCAGCGCGGGGCCCGTGCGAAAGCCCTCGAAGTCGGCCTCACAGCCAGAGATGTAGAGCGTCCCGCTGCTGGCGCAGACCTCGATCGCGTCGTCGAAGGCTCCAGGGGCGCTGTGGTAATTGGCCTCGATCACCCCCAGTGCACCTGAGCTAAAACGCAGCAGCACGACCGCGAGGTCCTCGCCGCGTGCGGGCGGCGCGTCGGCCATCGCGGCGACCTCGCGCACCTCGCCGCAGAGCGCGCGCGCCATGTAGAAGCGGTGCACTCCGGCGTCGAACAGCAGGCCACCGCCGGTCGCCGCCGGGTCCGCGCGCCAGCCGCCAAACTTACTGCCGATACCGAGGCGCATGCGCAGCAGCAGCGGACGACCGAGCGCCCCGCTGCGCAGCAGTTGGCAGGCGCGCACGTGCGGCGGATAGAAGAGCTGGTTGTGTGAGACGCCGACACGCACACGCGCGCGCGCCGCAGCGGCGAGGATCGCCTTGCACTCGGCGACGGTGAGCGCCATCGGCTTCTCCAGCAACACGTGCTTGCCGGCGGCGATCGCCGCGAGCGCGACATCGCAATGCTGGTTGTGCGGAACGCACACGCTGACGGCCGCCACGCGCTCGTCCGCCAGCAACTGCGCGAGCGTTGCGTACTCGTTCGCCCCCGTCTCCTGCGCGCAGGCGTGGCGCCGCGCGGAGTCCACATCGCAGACGGCGCGCACGCGCGCGAGCGTCGGCACCCGCTGAAAGCCGCGCATGTGTACCTGGCCGATCTCGCCGAGGCCGACGATCCCGATGCCGACCGGCGTCGCCACCACCGGGAGGGTCGACTCGCCGGCCTCGCCGACGACGCCGCCGCCGGCACGCGCTTCACCGCCGCGATCAGCCATCGGGGCCCCGCAGCTCGTGGACCTCCTCGGCGAGAGTCCCCGATACCGAGGCCAGCGCCGGTGGTCGCTGCTCGGGCACCGTGGCCCTGTGCGTGCGGATCGCCCACCAGGCGTAGATCGTGAACAGCGCCCCGATGCCCAGCGCAACCGCAAAGTAGCCGGCGACATAGTGGTTGACCGTAGGCAGCAGGTAAGCCAGGATCACCGCCAGACACCAGGCGACGCCGAGCGCACCGACCGGCACGAGCCAGCGTCCCAGGCCAAAGTGATCGGCGGGCGCGTCGGGGATCTTCTGCTTGAAGTGCCCCCAGAGCACCCCGAGGATCGTGCTGCCGTAGGTGAAGTAGTAGGCCACGGCGGCCATCGAAATGATCCGGAAGATTTTGCCGGCGCCCACGAGGTTGATGATCAGGCAGACGACCCACAGCACGATGATCGCGATGACCGGCGTGCGGAAGCGGTCGCTGACGCGCGCCAGCTGGCCCGAGAACGGCAGCATGCGGTCGCGCGAAACCGAGAAGATCAGTCGCGTGGCTACCGCGATGTTGGCGATGATGCAGCCCATCATCGAGCCGAACGCGATGATCTTGAAGAGGAAGCCGATGAACGAGCCGAGGTGCACGTCGACAACCCAGAAGATCGTGTTGGTGCGTTCGAGCGCCGCCGGGATCGGGCCCTTGATGGCCGCGACGAAGATCCACATCACGACGAAGCCGGCCAGGCCGGAGACGATCACGGCGCGCAGCATCGCGCGGGGCGCGACCTTGCGCGGGTTCTGAGTCTCCTCGGCGAGATCCGCGGAGGCCTCCCACCCGAGCAGCGAGAGAATCGGCAACAGCGAGGCGAGGATGTAGTTGACGGTCGGGGTGTGTGCGCCGTCGATGGCGCCCGCACCGTTGTTGTTGACGATTACTCCCAGCCCCTGGGTCTGTTTGAAGAACAGCACGACGCCGACCACGAGCAGTACCGTGATCGCACCGGTGCCGACGATCTCGGCCATCGCAAAGCCGTTGTTCATGCGACTCGCTAGGCGGATGCCGACGATGTTCACTATGAACCCGAGTGACAGCGCGCCGGCGGACAGGTAGGCGGCGTTCTGCGCCGTCGCTTCCAGCCCGAATTCAGGCGCGTAGACGGAGCCCAGCAAGACCCCGATCGAGACGGCACCGGTGGTGAAGGTGATGATCCCGAAAACGGCGACGACCCAGCCGTAGTAAGGACTCGTAATACGGCTCGCCCACTGATAGGCGTAGCCGGTCACCGGGATGCGCGCCGCCATGTGCATGAAGATCGCCAGCACGGGCATCACGCCGATCAGCGCGAGCAGCCAGAACCACGTCGAGACGGCCCCTACCTGCAACAGCACCGGCTGGAAGAGCCCGACGATCGACCCGGTGATCGTGATCATCGAGAAGGCCAGGCAGAAGGAGGTGAACGACGACATCGTGCGCCTCAGCCGCTGGGGATAGCCGAACCTGACGAGATCCTCCTCGTCGCCCAGCGCTCGTGGTGTGGAGGGCGCCCCCGGGGACGCCTGTGTGGCAGACATCAGTCAATCTCCTCTCCCCGCAGGGTGATGACGGAGCCGGTGTCCACCAGCTCCTGAAAGTCCTCGCCGATCGCGACCATCGGCCCGCTGCTGGTGACCCGCTTCCAGGTCTCCCAATCGCTGACCTCGACGTGCTCGACGACGGTGTACGGGCTCTTGCCGTCGGGGTCCTCGACGGTGAACACGCGGTACTCGGCGATTCCCTCGCAGCCCTTCAGCGTGGGCTGGTCGCGCGTCCGCGACCACTCGCGGTAGCGCTCCGGTGTGACGCCCTCACGCAGACGGTAGAGCAGAAAAAGCTTCATCGGCCGGTCTCCTTCCTCGCGGATGTGGGTGCCAGCGCCCCGATCGGCAGAGCCGTCGGATCGCTTTTGCGGCCGGGCGCAAAGCCCCCGAGCACGCGCCGCAGCTGGTCGCGCATCAAGCGATGCCCAGCGAGCGTGTCGACCGCCGGGCGGCCCAGTACGAACGTGGCCCGCTCATCGCAGAGCGTGGTGTTCGCTGGCAGCTTCAAGTGCACGTCCTCGCCGCAGGCCTTCAGGAAGGCGGCCGTCGTGCCAGTGCGCACGAGCCTGGGGTCGCACTCGAAGGCGCGCGCGAGCAGCATCAGGTAGTCGCGTCGGCTGAGCGAGTCCGGACCGGCCGTGTTGTAGATGCCGTCGCATTCCTGGGCGATCAACTCGCACACGCGCTGGGCGTAATCCCAGGCATAGGTGGGCGATTGGTGGATGTCCGCGGGCGCCGGCAGTGCGCGCCCGGCGCGCAGGTGGGCGACCCAGCGCAACGCGAGGCTCGAGCGCTCCCACACGTGCCGCGCGTGCACCGCGGAGGCGATCTCGGCGCGTCCGGTAAGCACGTCGGGAATACGTCCACCGCCGTTGGCGTCGTGGACACCGCGCGGTGTGCTCGGGATCGAGAGATTGACGCCGTAGACGTTGGCGGGGCGCGTGATCAGCCAGGCGCCGGTGGAGCTCTGCACAGCCAGCTCGGCGGCGAGCTTGGAGCGCCCGTAAGCATTGACCGGCTCGGTCGTGTCCTGCTCGCTCCAGCACTGCCCGACTGGGCGCTGGCCGCCGAAGACCCAATCGGAGGAGACCAGCACATAGTGCGCGCGCACCGCCCGCGCCGCCGCCAGCGTGTGCTCGGTTCCGAGGTGGTTGAGCTGCGCGAGGCCGGGCTCGCGCTCCAGGCGCCCGAGTGCGACGCTCGCAGCGGCGTGCACGAGCACGTCGGGTTCGAACTGCTCCGCGAGCGCAACGCAGGCGTGGCGATCGGTGACATTCAACTGAGCCGTGCGAATACCGGGGAGCCGCACCGGCGTCTCCCACCAGGTGCCGAGCACCTTCCAGCTCTGCTGCGCGCCCGCGGCGGCAAGGTTCGAGCCGACCAGGCCGCTGGCTCCGGTGACGAGCACGCGCATCGCCTCAGGCCCCCTGCTGCGCGGTGGCACCACCTGCGCGGTAGGCAAAGTGCGCTTCGCATTCAGAGAGCGTCTCGTCGAGAATCGCGCAGATGTCGTTTACATCGGAGACGCCGATCGTGACGGCGGGCTTGAGCTTAAGCACGTTTCCGCGCGGCGGTGGGAACGTCGGTCCGGTGCGGCCGAGTATCAGCCCGTGCTCGAGTGCGCGGTGCACAACCCAGTCGGCCTCCTCGAAGGCATGCTCCTTGGAAGCGCGGTCGCGGACCAGCTCGACCCCGATCATCAGGCCGAGCACGCGCACGTCGCCGATCAGTGGATGGCGCTCGTAGAGCTCGCCGAGGCGCTCGCCGAAGAGCTCGCCCATGCGCCGCGCGTTGGCGGGCAGCTCATCGCGCTGCATCACCTCGATCATCCGCAGACTCGCCGCCGCCGCGACCGGATGGCCGATCTCGGTGAAGCCGTACTCCCACGGCGCGAGCTCGGCGAAGCGCTCACCCACCAGCACAGCCGACATCGGGAAGCCCCCGCCGAAGGCCTTGCCGAGCACGACCATGTCCGGCTCGACCCCATAGTGGTCGATCGCAAACAGCTCCCCGCAGCGCGCCCACGCGGTCTGGACCTCATCGACGATCAGCGCGCAGCCCTGGCGATCGCAGACTTCGCGCAGGACCTGGAAGTAACCGTCGGGTGCCGGCACCATGCCGCCGTTGGCCTGGTAGGGCTCGACGATCACCCCAGCGACTGCGCCTTCGGAGCCCTCGACGATCATCTGCTCCACAAAGCGCGCGCAAAACAGCTCGCACGATGGATACTCCAGGCCAAACGGACAGCGGTAGCAGTTGAAGTTGGGAACTCTGACCTGGCGGGGTAGATACCGCGAGAGCCCGCGCTTGGCCCCCTCGTACATGCCGGGGTGGGTGTAGGAGAGCGCGATCGTCGCGAACGTGCGGCCGTGGTAGGCCTGGAACAGCGAGACGAATTCGTCGCGGCCGGTGGAGCGCATCGCCATGTGCATCGCACCCTCCACCGCATCGGAGCCCGAGAGCCCGAAGAGCACTTTGCGCAATCCACCCGGAGCGATCTCGGCGACCTTCTGGGCGAGCAGCGCGCGCGGCAGCGAGTTGTACAGCGGCGCCGTCCACTCGGCGCGGCCGAGCTGCTCGATCGCGGCATCCGCGATCTCCGGGTTGCGGAAGCCGAGATTGACAACCCACTCCCCGGAGATCGCGTCTAGGTACTCCTTACCGTCGGCATCCCAGACTCTGAGCCCCTGCGCATGGTCTACAGCCAAAGGCTCGTCACCCATTGGCTTGATCTGAAAACGCGCCGTCAGATCAGCGATCTGACGCTGGGAATACCCCAGCCGATCCATGGCCCTACCACCTGCCTTTACCCTCTATTCCCTCTGCCTGACCCCTACTCCTTACCCCAGATGCGTCGCATGTGGCATGCCACACATCTCATTGACAACATACACCTCCCTGACTTGTTGTCAAGGACATTTAGGAATATTCTTTATACGAAGAGCGTGAGTATCTGAGGGGCAGCGCGGAGAGCGCCAGACCGCTACTCAGCGGGAATCCGGCAGGAAGGCATCGGTGCCGTAGCGGGCAAAGCTGAAGGGGGCAGCGATGAGCTTGTTGCGAACCATCCAGCGTGAGAGTTCGGCGATATGCGCCGGCTGCAGCGTCCCGAAGGGCACCGCGCCACGGTCGGCGAACAACGGCAGATAGGCCCTCAGCGACGCGGCCGTGAGCGCGCGCGGCAGCGCGGGGTTCAGGTGCAGCAAGTCGGACAAGCTACGCGCCGGGTCGCGCAGCGTATCTTCGTAGCCGCGCACGGTCGCCGCGACGAAGTCGCGCACCAGCGTCGGGTTCGCCGCGGCCAGCCCGCGGGTCGTGAACGCAACCAGGCCCGGGTATGCGGGACCGCCCTCGCGATCGAGCCAGAAGGGCGTGATCGGATGCCCGCCGACCTGGAGCTGCACGCCATCGTCAGGAACGAAGCCGGTGAACGCCGAGATTCGCCCGGCTAGCAGGGCCTGCGCGCCGCTGAAGCCGACCGTCACGACGTGCACCGCGGCGGGCTTCCCGCCGGCGTGGCGCACCTCGGTGTCGAGCACGGCGCGGTCGGAGGGAACACCGGTGATCCCAACGGCACGCCCCTGCAGGTCCGCCGGTGAGCGCAGCCGCTCCGAGGCCAGCGCGATCAGGCCGCCCAGTGGCTGCTGCACGATTGCCGCGATCGCCTCGTCGCGACCGCCGCGAGCGATCTCGTTGGCGACATCACTACCGTCCGCGAGCCCAAACTGCGCGCGGCCGGCGGCAACCAAGCCGAGCGGTTCCGCGGTCGCGCCGGGCTGCACGACCTGTAAGTCGATGTTCTCGCGCCGGTAGTAGCCAGCGGCCAGCGCCCGATAGATCCCAGCATGCACCGCGTTGGGCGTGAAATCGAGGATCAGCGTGGCCTTGGTCATATGCGCCAGCGCACCGGGCAGCGCCGGCGCCTGCCGCGAACTGGAGGCCGAGCCGCACCCGCAGAGCGCGAGCAGCATGGCTGCCAGGAGGGCTAGTGGAAGGGATCGGTATCTTGCAGGCATGTCAAAGGGCGCTACATCTGCACCGCAGACCGGAACGCCCGAGCCGCGGACGCTATCGGGAGAGCCCGTCGGAGAGCTCTACACCGAGGCCGACCTGCCCGCTGGGATCGGCGGCCCCGAGGATCCGATCGGGCGCCCCGGGCAGTATCCGTTCACGCGCGGGGTATACGAGTCGATGTATCGCGGGCGACTGTGGACGATGCGCCAGTTCGCGGGCTTCGGCACCAGCGAGGAGACCAACGAACGCTTTCGCTACCTGCTCGAGCACGGTCAGACCGGCCTCTCGACGGCGTTCGACATGCCCTCGCTGATGGGCTACGACTCCGACCACGCGCGCAGCCTCGGAGAGGTCGGCCGCGAGGGAGTAGCGGTCGACACGCTGGAGGACATGCGCACGCTGTTCGCCGGGATCGACCTCGGCGCGGTGTCCGTGTCGATGACGATCAACGCCCCCGCGGCGATCATGCTCGCGTTCTACGTGGCGGCGGCGGAGGCGCCCGCGGCCGGCGGGGAGCCAGTCGCCCCCGAGCAACTGGCGGGCACGATCCAGGCGGACATCCTCAAGGAGTACATCGCCCAGAAGGAGTGGTGCTTTCCGATCGACCCCGCGATGCGCCTGTGCGGCGACATGATCGAGTGGTGCACGCTGCGGATGCCCCGCTGGCACCCGATCTCGATCTCCGGCTACCACATCCGCGAGGCCGGCTCGACGGCCCAGCAGGAGCTGGCGTTTACGCTCATGGATGGACTGACCTACGTGCGCCAGGCGGTCGAACGGGGCCTGGACGTGGACGATTTCGCACCGCGCCTCTCATTCTTCTTCAACGCTCAGATCGATCTCTTCGAGGAGATCGCCAAGTACCGCGCCGCGCGTCGAATTTGGGCGCGCGAGCTGCGCGAGACCTTCGGCGCCAAGAACCCGCGCTCGTGGCTGATGCGCTTTCACGCCCAGACCGCCGGGGTCAGCCTGACCGCGCAGCAACCGCTGAACAACATCGTGCGCACGACGGTCGAGGCGCTGGCGGCCGTGCTCGGCGGGACCCAGTCGCTGCACACCAACAGCTACGACGAGGCACTGGCATTGCCAACCGAGGAGGCCGTCCGGGTCGCGCTGCGCACCCAGCAGGTGATCGCGCACGAGACTGGCGTCGGCAACACCGTCGATCCGCTCGGCGGCAGCTACTTCGTCGAGGCCCTGACCGACCGGATGGAGCAGAGCTGCTACGAGTACTTCGCGAAAATCGAGCAGCTCGGCGGCATGGTCGAGGCGGTCAAGCGCAACTACCCCCAGCGCGAGATCGCCGATGCGGCCTTCGAGCTCCAGCAGGAGATCGACGGCAGCGAGCGCGTCGTCGTGGGGGTCAACCGCTATGTCCAGCACGACGAAGAGCCGATTCCGACGCTGCGCGTGGACCCGGCTCTGGAACGCAAGCAGCGCGAGCGTCTGCAGGGCGCGCGTGCGCGCCGCGAGGGCGCCGCGGTCGAGCGGACGCTCGCGGACCTGCGCGCGGCAGCCGCGCAGGAGCGACACAACCTGATGGAGCCACTGCTGCAGTGCGCCCGCGCGGGCGCCTCCGAGGGTGAGATCGTCGAGTCGCTGCAGCAGGTCTTCGGGGACTACACCGAGACCCCGGTCTTCTAAAGGGACCCTGGTCTTCTAAAGACCCGCCGCAACGGCGCTAGCCGCGACCGCGCAGCGCCGGCACGATGCCGTCGCCGCTGTACAGCTCGTCGGCGCGGCGATACCCGAGCCGCGCCGAGATGCGGTCCGCGGTCGAAACCAAATGCGGGCCGAGCGCGTCGATCAGATCGGCCAGGCCGATCGTCCGCGAGTGCGCGGTCATACCGATGGCCGCCACGGTGTCGCCCGTATCGCACCGCAGCGGCGCCGCGATCGCGTACAGACCCTCCGCGAACTCCTGGTCGTCCACAGCCAGCCCATCCTCGCCGATCTGCGCGAGCTCGCGCCGCAACGCGCCCTTTGACCTGATCGTGTTCGGACCGTATTTCTCCAGCTGCAGGTCGCCGAGCAGCTCGCGCTGCGCGACCTCCGGAGTGTGCGCGAGCAGCAGCTTGCCCGCCGCGGTGCAGTGAGCCGGCAGCCGTGATCCGGCGGCGATGCCGGGTTCGGCCTGGTACAAGATGCGCCGCGTGCCGCGCAGACGCTCCAGCAACAGGATCTCCGGGCCGTCCAGGACAGCGAGGCTCACGGTGAAGCCGGTGCGCTGACAGAGTTCCTGCAAATCGGCGTGAGCGTGCTCGCGCAGGCCGGTGCCGCTCATCGCCGAGAGCCCGAGGCCGGTGACGCGCAGGCCCAGGCGGTACTTGCGGCCCGGACCCTGCTCGAGGTATCCGAGCGCCGCGAGCGTGATCACGTAGCGATGCGTCGTGCTGCGGCTCATGCCGAGCTCCTGCGCGATGTCGACGATCCCCAGGACCGTGTGCTCGGCGTCAAAGCAACAGAGAATCGCAAGGCCCCGCTCCAGCGACTGCGAAAAGCGCGGTTCCTTGAGCATCGAAGTCGAAAGCGCCCACGCCCCGTCGGGCATCGCCGGATCGGGCTTTACGCGGGGCATAGCTCCTCACAGTCGCTGACCTTCTGGAACTCGACCAGGCCGGAGGGATGAATCCAGTAGTGCAGCTGCGGGCCCTCGGCCGTGTCGCGCAGGAGGTTACAGCGCCAGCCGCAGGCGCCGTCGGCGCGCACCAGCTGCTGCCCGTCCTGCGCGCCAAGCAGTGGCTTGGGGTCAAGGCTCCGCAGCCGCGGGGCACGCCCGCAAGCGACCATCGCGCACGCCCACGCGAGCTGGTCCACGGTCGAGCTCGCACAGCGCACCGACGGGCCCGGCTGCGCTTCGGCGACACGCAGGACATCGGCGCCCAGCGTGTAGCGCGCAAGCGGCCAATCGCCCCAGTCGTAGGGGCCCCTGAGAGTCTTGGTCCACTGCTGGACGATCAGGATGTCCAGCGCCTCCATATCGAGCACCGCCTTACGGCTACCCGGCCGACGCGGCTGCGCTCCGCTGTCTTCGCCAGCAGCGGGCTCCACCTCGTGCCCGCGAGCGCGGCGCCGCCCGCGAGTAGCGATGCGCGCACTCGGACGCCCTGCGCCGGCCTCGGACGGCCCACCGGAGGTGGAGTGCTTGGTTACGTGGCGGGAGGAATCACGCCTACCCCCCCCACCGGTTCCGTCAGCCCGGTTTGCGTTTCGATACGCCATCGCCCTCGCGATCTTGACGCGTAGAAGGCCATAATCCTCCAAATATGCCCCAAAACGAGAGAGAAACGTTCCGATCAGAACAGAAACGTTCCGATCGGAACGTTCAAGTGACCTTTGCCGCTTGCCGCCGGCTTGCAATCGCACGCCCAACACCTACACGGTAGCGCTCGCGAGCGGGCTGCTCGCCGGTTGACGAGCGCCTCTTTGCCGCACCCCGAGGATCACCCGTGAGCCAGCGCGCGGCGCGACCATCACGCTGCGCCAGCCAGCCCGCTCGACGTGCGCGGCAGCGGGCCGCACGACCCGCTCGCTCAGAACAGCGCGCAGCACGGCCTGCATCTCCAGCATCGCCAGGTGCTGTCCCATACAACGCCGGCGTCCGCCGCCCCAGGGCAGCCAGGTGCGCGGCGAGGGCGGCGCACCCAGGAAACGCTCGGGGCGGAACTGATCGGGCTCGGGGTAGAGCGCGGGATCGCGTTGCATCAGGTAGGTGCATCCGAGCAGGTGCACCGGCGGACGGTAGGTCCAGCCGCCGATCTCGATCGGTTGCACGACTGCGCGGGGCACCGCGAACAGGAAGACGGGACTGTGACGCAGCACCTCCTGAACCGTGGCGGTGAGGTACTCCTGACTGGTACCCGTAGCGATCTCCTCCGCCACGCGCTCCTGGACGCGCGGGTTGTGCGCCAGTAGCTGGAAGGCCCACGCAAGCGAGGCCGCGGTGGTCTCATGACCCGCGATGATCGTCGAGACGAGCTGGTCGCGCAGCTCCCGCTCCGACAGCGCAGCCCCATCCGGGCGTCGCATCGCCAGCAGCATGTCGAGCATGTCCTGCGCGGGAGCATCCGTCACTCGGCGGCGCCCGATGAGCGCGATGATCAGCTCGTCGACATGCTCGCGCTGACGCACAAAACGGCCCCAGGTTCCGTGCCATCCCGGGAGATAGCGCACACGCGGCTCCTGCAACACCAGGCTGGCCGTCACCGAGAGCATCTCCAACAGGCGGCCGTGCAGTGCGCGCTGCAGCGCTTCCTCCTCCCCGAAGATGCTCCTCAGGATGACCCTGAGCGTGAGCGCTCGCAGCGCCGGATGGGTGGGAAAGACCTCCTCCAGCGGCCACGACCGCACCTCTTTGCGCACAACCCGGCGAACCGTCTCGGCGTGAGCTTTCACCACATGCCGGCGGAAGGCCGGCGAGATTGCGCTGCGCACACTCATGTGTCCCTCTTCCTCCTGCAGCATGAAAGAGCTTTTACCAAAGAGCGGCGCCGCCACCGCGGCGCCAGCGCCGGGGTGCAGAACGTCGGGTGGCGCAGCGAAGACCGCCCTTATGTCGTTTGGATTTGAGAGAAAAACCAGCGGTGGCATATCGATCGGGTAGACCACAAAGCGCTCACCGAGACGCGCACGACACCACTCCAGGTAAGCGTGGGGACTTAACCGACAGGCCAACGTTTGCAACAAGGCCGGTAGTGGTGTCGTAGGCGGTAGTCCACGACGAGAACTTACACACGGAAACGAGAAAACATGTGACACGATGCCTCCTTCTTGTTAGGTTGAACGCTGGGCGTAAGCGATCCGCCACAGCCGCAGTACCGGAAATAGGAGCCTGGTGAGCGAGCCCCCGCTGGAAATGAGGCTCCCGGTGGTAAGACGCATCGAGCTGGTGTGCGCGCTGTCCTTGGAGAGGTACATCGCGACCATGCACGAAACGATCAGGACGTGGCGCTCACCACGGGGTAGCGCACGGGCCTCTTGCAGCGAGCGCTGGATTAACTCGCGGATGCGACGCGCGGCGAGCTCTGGCGTCTGATAATGCGCGACATAGCTGTGATCTCCATGCGCCGCGTCTTCGGCCTGATCGACATAGCTGTCGAGCATCGTCGTCGCCGCGGAGATCCACGGGAAGTAGGCCCGCCGCGCGCGCGTGAGATCCTCCTCGGCGTACTCCCGGTCGGCGCCGAGCGCGAGCAGTGCGTGCACCGTTAGCGATGCGCTGGCGGCACCGGTCAGCTCAAACCAACTTGCCTCGTGCGCCTCGGGCAACTCACGATCGGCCCACGAGCGCAGGCCCGCATCGCGACACGCGGGATCGAGGTCGTGGTTGATCGCGAGTACCTGCGCGCGCAACGCCTCCTCGACCAGCAGCGGGCGTACACGCTCGTAGGCGGGCAGCTCCCGCGCGGCTTCGCGGCAGACCTCGACCAGTGCGCGCAGATAGTCGCCGTCGTCGTGCCACGGATGATGGCGATAGTGCTCGCTGATCGGCCGCTGCGGATCGAGCGCATCGACAAGCGCGAGATGCAGTTGCTTGCCGTTTACCTGGCCCGCCGTCGCGCCGCTCTCGTTGACGCTGTCGAGGAAGTCCCAGATGATCTCGTAGGCGACGAGCAGCCGTAAGAGCGTGACGTCGCGAGCCCCGGGGAGAATCGAAAAGAACGCAGCGCCGTCGGTGTGACCGCGCTTGTTGGCGAGGGCACTGAGCGCGTTCGCACGGATCGACGCCTGCGGGATCGCCCCCGCCCGCCTGCGCCAGACACGGACCTCTGCGGCTACCGCCGGCAGACCCCACGTGAGCTCGCGCAGCGTCGCACCCCAGAGCGCCCACAGCTGCCTAGCCGAGAGCGGCGCCGGGTCGGTGCTATGAGCGATGCCCGCCGGGCCCGTGTCAGTACGCCGGACTGACGGTCCTCGGCGGTACACGCACAACGAGATAACCAGCCATAGCGACGATGCCGACGGCCACGAAACTGACCAGCGCAAAGCTGGACAGTGCGATCAGAAGTCCCACATTGAAGAGCACGGGGAATCCGGTCACGGCAGCCAACGCGTGACTGCCGAGTACTTGGCCATAGAGCCCGAAAAGCGCGCCGATCAGGCATCCGGAGCCAAGCAGCAGCGCGCTCTCGCAAAACAGCCACCGCCACAGGACGCCTTTGGTGAAGCCCTGGCACTTGATGAACGCGACAAGCTCACGCCGCTGCCAGACCATCGAGCCCATCGCGCCGGCCACCGCCAGCACGGCGGCGATCAAGACGAGCAGCCTGATCTCCGTGAGCCGCGAGAGCCCCTGACTGGCGAGCTGGTAGTGACGCTGCTCGCGTTCGGCGGACGTTTCCACCGCCAGGCCGGGGCGCGAGGAGAGCGCGCCCCGGACGGTGTTGCGCAGAGTTACCGGATCGACACCGGGCCGGCCCTGGATCTCATAGGCGCTGGGAGCTGCGCTGGCCCAGGCACGCGCATAGTTGTTGGCATTGAGGATGATGGCACCCGGCGGCCACCCAAGATTCGTGATTAGCGCGGCAACCCGGAAGCTCGTCGGGCGCGGTGTCGGCAACGTGAACCACTGACCGACACCGAGGTGATGTTCAGCGACGAGCCCCTGCGAGAGCGCAACCCAGCGCCCCGCGCCCCTGACTCGGGCACGCGCAAGCGCGAGCCCGCCGCTGCGCAGCTCGCCTGCGGGAATCGGCTGGGAGCTGCTGCTCGGTGGCCCAAGCACCCAGATGCGATGCGTCCCCCAATCCAGGAAGCTTCCGCGGTAGGGCCCGATCGAGTCGACACCGGGCAGGCGCGCGAGCGCACTCGATCTCACAGCCTGGAACGGGGTGGTCGCGAAAGCGTTCGATTCACCGCGCGGAGCCACCCACACCGTGGCGCTGGAGTCGATGCCCCGCGCCGAGGCATCCAGGCCGCGCTGAAGGTTTGCCTGAGTGCCCTGAACCGCGACGATGCCAAATACCGCCACGGCGCCGGTGGCCGCGATTGCCAGCGAGCGGACCCGCGTCGGGGAAGTCCGCAGCTCGGTGATTGCGATGATCGGCGACGCTCCGTTAAAGGGACGCTGCAGGTGATCGAAGACGGTCACGAGCCCGTCGAAGAGGAACGGCAGCAGGCACACAAGCGCGGCGATCAGCGCGAAGTTGCCGAGGATCGCGGCCTGCGGGTAAGCAAAGACGATAAGTGTCGTGAGCCCCAGGCAGGCCAGCCCAGCCGCGAGTTGCGCAAGGGCCCAGTTGCGAGATGCATGCGCGGAGCCCTCGGCTCGACGCGATGGTCGCAGGATCTGGCGGAAGGGCCACAGCACGCCGACCCCGGCTGCCGCCAGCCCCGCACAAATCGAGATCGCAACGCTCTGCCATGTGACGATCCGGTCGTTGCCGACCGGAAACGCAAAGGAGAGATAACCGGGCGTCGAGTGAAAGACGATGATCGACAGCAGCTCGCCGAGCGCCAGGCCGACCACGCAGGCCAGCACGCCAAGGACAGCCGCGTCGAACAGCAGAATCTGGACTGTCATCCGGCGCGTGGCGCCCTGCAGGCGAATGTCCTCGATCAAGCGGCGCCGTGTCGGCACGGTGATTAGCATCGCGTTGAGCGCGAGCATGAATCCCACCAGTGCACTGATCGCGGAGAACAGCGTCTCGCCCTGGCTCTCTGGCGCGGCGGCCACCTCGAAGAGCGTCGAGTCGAAGTCCGCGGGCTCGACGTTGACGGCAGCGGAGCGTGCGAGTCTGCTCAAGCCCACTTGCACTTCGCGCTCGCGGCCGGGCTGTGCCTGTACGAAAATGCGGGTGATGCGGTGCTGCTGGCCGGCGATCTGCTGCGCATAGCCGACGGGCGCCAGCGCGATCGGACTATGCACCAGGCCCCCGCCGATGTCCGCTTCCGCGAGCGTGGCGCCGAGCAGGGTGTTCACGATACGAGCGCCGATCTGGAGCTTGATCGCCTGCAGCGGGCCGGCGCCGATGGCCTGCGCGAGCGGAGTCGGCAGGGCAATTGCCCTCTGCGCAGCGAGCTGTGTCGCGGAGAAGCGCCGCAGCAGCGGCCCCGCGAAGCGCGCGAACTGGGGGTCGGTGCCGATCAGGTCGACCGAGCGCTCGCCCGAGGGGCCGATCACGCTCGCCTGCTGCTCGAGCACCGGCAGCGCGATCCGCACACCCGGAACGCGCTGCGCCTCGCCCAGGAGCGTTTCGCTGAAGCCCCCCGGCCCACGTGCGTCGAGCTGAAACTGCGTGTTGCCAACGATCTGGCTGGAGAGCTCGGCGACCGAGCGCGAGAGGCTGGTACTCGCTACCTGGGAGGCGAACAGCAACGCCACGCCAACCGCGATCCCAAGGATCGCGAAGCACTCCTGCACGAGCACGGCGCGCGCGCGCAGCCGCGCCCGGTAGAGGAAGAGGATGTCTGAGAGGCTCACCTCTACGCCTCGTGGCAGTCCGGCCCGGCCGGCACGAGCACGTGATCGGGCCGGTACTCCTGCAGGCGCCCGTCGCGCAGTTCGTGCACCTGATCGGCGAAAGCCGCCGCCTGGGGGTCGTGCGTGGCGAGCACGACCGCCGCGGCACGCTCGCGGCAGAGCTCGCGCAGTAGCCCGAGAACTTCGCGGGTGCGTTGGGTATCGAGCGTGCCCGTCGGCTCGTCGGCGAGCACGAGCTTGGGATCGGTCGCGAGCGCCATCGCGATCAACACGCGCTGGCGCTCACCCATCGAGAGCTGCTCGGTGCGATGCATCAGGCGCTCTCCGAGGCCGAGGCGCTCGAGCAGCGGTTCGATCGTGCGTCGTGCCTCGCGCTTGTTGGAGAGCCAGAGCTTCAGCGAGGCGTTCTCAACGGCGCGTGCCCCGGGGATCAAGTTGTGCGGCTGGCCGATGATGCCGAGCTGACGCAGCCGATACTCGTCACACTCGCGCGGCGAGAGCGAGGAGATGTCGCGGCCGTCGAGGATCACCGCGCCGGCGTCGGGGCGTTGCAGCCCCGCGATCAGCTCCAGCAGCGTGGTCTTACCAGAGCCACTGGGGCCGTAGAGCGCGACGAACTCGCCGGGCGCCACCGACATCGAGAGGCCGTCGACGGCGCGGATCGGCGCGCCATCCCCGACCCTGAAGTGCTTGACCAGACCGCGGAGCTCTAGCACCTACGAGCTCGCCCCGCGCGAAGCTCGGCTCTGGCGAGCGCCAGAGAAGTCGATGATGTCGGCGTGAGTACGAGTCTGATCCGAGAGCAGCTTCAGGCTGCCTCGCTCGAAGGACCACACCCGATCGGCAACCAGCGCAATCTCCAAATCGGAGGCGCTCATCAATACCCCACACCCCAACTCCCCTACTAGTCCGCGCAACAACTCGCCTGCCTCGCGCGTCCTGCGCATCCCCAAGCCCTCAATTACGTCATCCACGATCATCAGGCGCGGCTTGCCGACCACGCCGCGCGCAAACCCGACCAGCACGCGCTCCCAGTTGGAGAGCTCCTCCCAGCGCTGATGAGCGCAGTCGACGGCGCCGACGCGCTCGAGCGCCTCCATTGCAAGCACCTCCGCGTTGCGCCGCCCGCGGCCGCGACCCATGGCCAGCGGCAGGCCAACGTAGTCGATGACCTCGAATTTCACGCCGGTGCCCCCGCGGTGAACCCAGGCGATCTCTCCCCCCAGCTGGCGCGAGCGCTCCTCGTCGCTGCAACGCGCGAGATCGATCTTGCCCACACATACCTCCCCCGCGTCCGGCAGCTCCAGGCCGGCCGCGATCTTCAGCAGCGTGGTCTTGCCCTCCCCGCGCGCGGCCACGACCGCAACGAGCTCGCCGCGGTCGACCTCCAGCGAGACATCCACTAGCACCCGCAGCCATCGCCCGCCGCGCCGGTAGCCCTTACCGACCCCCCGCAGCGAGAGCAGCTCAGCCATGGCGGCCCCCCGGGATCTCAAGTTCGTCCTCATCCGGCTCTTCGAGCTCCTGACGCAGGCACTGCAGCCGCTTGGCGCGCTGTCCCCACATCATCGCCTCGTCGGTCATCACGGCGCTCAGGACTCTGCCTGCCCAGTCGCTGCCGTTTGCCGGACCCAGTTGCCCCAATCGTCGCGCGGCGTTGAGCCGCATCTGTGCGTCCTCGAACTCGGCCATGCAGATGCGCTCCTCCTCGCGGATCGCTTCCAACATGCCCGGCAGGTCGGCCTCCTCGGAGAACGCGAGCTTGGCCGAGAGCGCGTCGCGCAGCATCGGCGGACCCATCGAGGATGCGCGCAGCCACTCGTGGAACTGCTCGACGCCCGCGGGCGTAGCCGCGTAGCGATCCAGCGACGGTTTCGCCCCGGGCTCGATCATGCGCACCAGGCCTTGGCGCGCGAGGCTCGGCAGATCGTTGTGCGCGACCGAGCGCGACCAGCGCGCACGGGGGAAGCGATCGACCAGGCGTGCGCCTACGCCCGCGGCCGTGTCGGCCTCTTGAATCACCAGACCAAGGATCGCCATGCTGGCCGACAGGTCTCCACTACGCGATGGTGGCATCAAGAGAATCGTATTTGAAAAGCAGACCCGTGTGTGCGGTGTTCCTGAATTATCCCGACAAGCGGACACTGGCAGACAAGCCAATTAGCGAACGCCAAGCCTTTCGAATTAGACACCTACTGGCGTTCGACCAGTCAGAAACATTTTTGTGAAACTCATTTTGGCGTCTTGGCGGGACCCTCACAGCGGTCCTAAATCGACACTCCCAGGAGCGCAAGTCGCAAATGTCTCTTAACGCGACGTACGCGCCAAGTTCGCACGGCGTCGCGTACCTTGCTGGGGACCGCGGGGCCCAGGACCAGACCATGAGCGAACGACATATCGACAGGCGTACATTCCTAAAGGGCGGCCTGCTGGCCGGAGGCCTGCTGGCGGGCGGCGGAGCCGCGATCGCAGAGCTCGCCAAGAGCGGCAAGGCGCCCCCCCAGCCTGCGCGCCATCCGCACCCCGCCCAGCCCGCACAGCACGAAGCCGAGCAGGCAATCGCGCCGCAGCCAGCGCCCCGGCCTGCGCGTCTCGCGGGCCGGCGCCCGAACATCCTCGTGATCGTCGTAGACCAGTTGCGCGCGCCGCAAGGGTTCACCGCCACGCCAGCCGTGGCGCGACTGCTGCCCAACATCTCGCGCCTGCGCCGCGAGGGGGTGTCCTTCGAGCGCCACTACACGGCCTCCAACGACTGCACACCCGCGCGCGCCACCCTGCTGACCGGTCTCTACACCCACCAGACCGGCTGCATGATTACCGGCGGCAGCACCCTGAGCCCGGCCTTCCCAACCTGGGGGGGACTACTGCGCGAACAGGGCTATGGGACCTGGTGGTTTGGCAAGTGGCATCTGACCCACGGGGACAACCACTGGAGCGTGCTCCAGAACGCCGGGAGCCTCGAACCCTACGGGTTCTCCGGGGGGACATTCCCCTCGCCCGACGGCGGTCCCGGCCAGGGCTGGCGCGTCGATCCCCAGATCGCCGACCAGTTCGGCGAATGGTATGCCGAAGAGGGCGGCGCAGAGCCGTGGTGTACGACGGTGTCGTTCGTCAATCCACACGACATCGCGTGGTGGTGGCGCTGGAGCGATCGCGTACCAGCGGAGGCGCGCGCGCCCGCGCGCGTGCACGCGCTGCCAGCGAACTTCGAGACGCCCGAGATGCTCGAAGCGCACCACAAGCCGCTGCTGCAGCGCTCCCTGCAGCAGACTGCCGCCGCATCCTTCGGACCGGTGCCCTTGGCCGGTCCGGAAGCAAAGCCGGGGTGGCTGCCGTTCATGGACCTGTACCTCAAGCTGCAGCAGGCCGTGGACAGCCACGTGGGGCGCGTGCTGCGCACGCTGGAGAGCCGCCCCGAGGTGGCGGCCAACACCGTGGTCGTGTTCACCTCAGACCACGGCGAGTACGGCGCCGCGCACGGGCTGCGCGGCAAGGGCGGCGGCGCCTATGAGGAGGCGATCCGGGTGCCCCTGATCGTCAAGGATCCGCGCGGAAAGCTGACGGCCGCGCCGCGGCGGCCGCGGATGCAGCTGAGCTCGAGCGTGGACGTCGCGCCGATGTTGCTGAGCATCGCGACCGGCTCGGAGCGGTGGCGCAAGGAGCCGCACTACGCGCACCTCGCCGGGCGCGCCGATCTGGCGGGCATCCTCGCGAACCCGAGCGCCCCGGGCCGGCGCTACGCGCTGCACGCAACCGACGAGATCGTCACCGAGTTCGCGATCGAGGACTACGCCGCCAATGCGCCGCTGCACGTCGTGGCACTGCGCACGGCAAACGCGAAGTACGTGACCTACTCCAACTGGCGCCCCGGCGCGATGACGCCGGAGCTGCAGGGGCAGGAGTACGAGCTCTACGACTATCGCTCCCGCAGCGGGCGGCTGGAGCTGCACAACGGCGCGGGGCACAGTCGCCTGGAGCCCGCCCTGCACGCAACGCTCGTGCAGGCGGTACGCGATGAGCTCCGCGGCCCGCTGCCAAGCCATCTGCACGACGCCTACAGAAGCGGCTTTCAAAACTACTTCCTGACGGCCACCAAAGCCGCCCGCACCGCGACGGCGGCCCGCCTGCGCCGGATCGAACACGAAAGCGGACCGCTGAGTCCATTCGGCGCCCGCCAGGAGGAATATGCCGAGCGCCCGGTGGTGCCGCGAGCGCTCGGCGCAGGCCCGCACGACGGCTCGCGGCCACCCACAATTCCCGCGGGCCGCGCCCCGCACGGCGCCCGGCTAGTGAGGCACCGACGCCACGACTGAAGACCGAGCTAGGCCTAGGAGATCGGGCTAGGCCTAGGAGACCGGGCCAGGCCTAGAGACCGGGTGAGGTCTAGGGGATCGGTACGGCCGCTGAGGTGCCCAGCACCTGCCCGGAGGGGCCGAGCGCGCGCACCGCGACGTCAGGTCCGGTCGCGCTCACGTGGAGCGTCGTCTGAAAGCCCTGACGCGGCGCGCTCAGCACCGGCGCCAGAGTTTCAGCGGAGGACCCGGCCAGAACCTGCCAGGAGCTGACGCCGGTGGCGCCGTTCCAGCTCGCCTCGACGGTGGCCCCGCCGGCGGCGGCCTGCACGGCGATCGCGGGCGGCGTAGCCGGCTGCCCGCTCCACGGCGAGAGATAGGTGCGGAAGTCCTGCACGCCCTTGCCGAGCGTGCCGTCGAGCAGCACGTGCCCGGCGGAGTCGAACTCGGTGAAGTTCGGCAGCCCGCCATAGCCGAGCAGCCAGTCGCCGCCGGGCAAGCTGAGGGCGTTGCCCTGGCTCGAGGCCAAGAGCGTCTTGGTCGGGTTGGCAAAGCGCTTGACGAGCGTGACCGTGTGCGCCGCGGGGTTGGGGGCCAGCAGCAGGCCACTCGATTCCTTCTGCTTGGGAGGATCGGAGCCATTGTCGAAGACCGAGATCAGGCCACCGGGCTGGAATTCGGCGTCGTGCTGCCAGTAGAAGCGCACGCCCGACCCGAGTTTGAAGCTGCTGCGCTTGCCGTCGCCGAAGAGCCAGTTGAAGCCCCCGGTGTGCATGTTCACGTCGTACAACGTCCACGTGTTGCGCGAGGAGAGCAACACATCCCCGGAGGCCCCCGGCGAGATCGAGTTGATGTGCACGTAGTCCCAGGGGTAGTTGCCCCCGGGGACGGCGTTGAGGGAGTCCCGCAGGGGGATGTGTCCGAGCGCGTGCCACTCCCACATCACCAGGCCCGTCTTGATGTCGATCTCCTCGATGATCGAGTCGCTCAGGACGCCTTCCGCCCCCGAGCCATGTACGGAGGAGAGGTTCATGTGGATCGGGTCGAAGGCATCGATCCAAGCGGTGCCCTGGGCGCTCAGCAGGATCTCGTGCAGGTCGGCGTGATAGCCGTTGCCGGCGCGGATCCTGGCGACCTGCTGGTAGGAGCTGTTGTAGACCACGTCTTCGCCCTGCCCGAAGCCGACCTTGATGATGCGGCCCTGCCACCAGGTGAGGGCCGGTTTGCCTTCGAACTGCTGGACCTGGAAGTTGGTCGCCTGATAGCCCGCGGGCAGCGGGTGAAACCAGACCAGGGCGCCGTTCTGTTCTGAGATCATCGGCCCCGGCGAGCCCTTGCCCTGGTAAGGAGCCATGAACAGATCACCGCTCGCCCCACCCGGCTTGGCGGGTGTCGTAACGGTGACCGTCGAGGGCGTCAGCGCCGGCGCGGAGCTGTAGTGCTGCACGGCCCGGGAGTCGCCGGGGCCCAGCGGGAACTCCTGCTCGGCCACATTCGCCTGGTGGGCGACTGTGAACGCGCTGCTGAGCGCCTGGCCGGAGCCGACAACCGTCGCGTGGACCGTGACGCGCTCGCCGGAGCTGAAGGGCTTGGCCGGCAGAAAGCTCTCGCCGGTCCCCGTCGAGTAGGCCTCCAGACGGCCGCTGTGGACGCCGCTGCGCGAACCGACGACGCGCACGCTGGAGATCTGTGTGCCGGTACCCCCGAGGAAGCTGATCTGCGTAGACGGCGAGGCGTCCGGGGTGCCCGGCAGGGGCGAGACGGTGACGGTGTTCGCGGCCGCGGCGGCCAAGGCGGCCTGATCGCCAAGCGCGACACCGGTCGAGGGCGTCGCATCGCCACACGAGCTGAGCGCCGCGGCAAAGACGGTGGCGCCGAGTAGTGCCAGCGGCGCTCTGCGCAGCTGCGCGCGCCGCCTATTGGAGGTACATTTCATCGACTTTTCCGATCGCTGTCTGCGAGGCGCTCGGCGAGGGCGAGCCTTCTTATTGTCCTCTTGAAATCGGATCGTAACATTGCCTAACACTGCGGTGGTCGGTTCACCGGGGAGCGTACTTGCAGGCTTCGACGATCGAGCACCGAAACTCGTGGGTGGGAGCGTTGTCTTGAAGCTAGGATCTGCCACATCGGTCGGCAGGGCACAACTGAAGGAGAATCGATGAGCCATCGGCCGCGCCGGGCAACCATATCGTGAGTGCCGTAACCCATGGACGGCTGCGTCGCACCCTGGTCTTGGGCGGTGCGATGGTCCTGCTCTCCAGCGCGGGAACACTCGCGTTTGGCGGGCGCCGCATCGCCGCCGAGGAGTCCGCGTTCATCGGCCCCGCTGCCACCAACTGCGTTCCCTCCTCATTGAACCGCAGCGCGCTGCTGCCGGGCACGAGCCTTGCGGTCTCGCCGCTGCCGGACTCGCTGGACGCCTCGCCGCGCACCCAGATCAGCCTGCTTGGGGTGCCCAGCTCCCAGATCTCCAACGTCAGCGTGAGCGGGTCGATCACGGGCGGGCACTCCGGGCGCCTGCTCGCCTACTCCCAGGGCGACGGGGACAGCTTCGTGGCCTCCCACTCCTTCCAGCCGGGCGAGACCGTGACGGTCCGCGGGGCGCTGCGCAACGGCAAGCACACACAGCCGTTCGCGTTCCACTTCACGGTCTCGGTACCCGACCCGCTTCCCTACTCGCACCCCGGCAAGCAGCCCACGGGGACCGCCAGCGAAGTCCAGCACTTCCACTCCGTGCCCAATCTGCAGCCACCGGCGATCCAGGTGACCAGCAAAAGCACGCTGGAATCTCCCGGGTACATCTTTGCGGCGCCCTACTCGGGTCCCGGCCAGGATGGCCCGATGATCTTCGACAGCAGCGGCCAGCTGGTGTGGTTCGACCCGGTCCCGCTGGGGACCGAGGCAACCAACCTCCAGGTGCAGCAGTACGAAGGCAAGCCCGTGCTGACCTGGTGGCAGGGCTACATCCCGCCGCAAGGGTTCGGTCAGGGCGAAGAGGTCATCATGAACAGCGCTTACCACCAGGTCACGCGCGTCAACGGCGGCAACGGCTACAAAGCGGACCTCCACGACTTCCACATCAACGCCGCCAACGACACGGCCCTGCTGACGGTGCTGAACCCGATCCACTGCGACCTGTCCAGTGTCGGCGGGCCCCAGGACGGGGCTGTGACCGACAGCATCTTCCAGGAAATCGACCTGCACACGCGGCTCGTGCGCCGCGAATGGACGAGCCTCGACCACGTGGCGCTCAGCGACTCCTACTCCTCGCCGGTCGGCAGCTCGACCGGTTGGCCCTTCGACTACTTCCACATGAACTCCGTCGACCTGCAGGCCGGCGGCGGCCTGCTGCTCTCGGCGCGCAACACCTGGACGCTGTACGAGCTCAACGGGACCACCGGTCAGGTCCAGGCGCGCGCGGGCGGCAAGCACAGCACGATCAAGATGGGCTCCGGCACGCTGACGGCCTACCAGCACGACGCGACCGTGCTGCCCGACGGCCTGATCAGCGTCTTCGACAACGGCGGCGTGCCGACCGTGCACCCGCAGTCACGCGGGATCATCGTGGCGCTCAACCAGCAGACCGGGACCGAGACGCTCGTCGCCGAGTACGAGCACCCGGGCGCACTGAAAGCGGGCAGCCAGGGCGACGTCCAGGCACTCGCCAGCGGCGGCTTCTTCCTGGGCTGGGGTGCGGAACCGTGGTTCTCAGAATTCAACTCGGCCGGACAGGTCGTGTTCGACGCGCGCATGCCGAACGGCGATGAGTCCTACCGGGCCTACCGCTTCGAATGGAACGGCGCCCCCTCCGGGGGACCGGCGATCGCGGCAAGCGCGGGCAAGAGCGGCCCAGTGACCGTCTACGCAAGCTGGAACGGCGCGACCGCGGTCGCGTCCTGGCGCGTGCTCGCGGGCCCCTCGGCGCACAAGCTCGCAGTTGTCGCCAGCGCACCGCGGGGCGGCTTTGAGACCGCGATCGCGACGCCGGCGGCCGCGTCCTACGTGCAGGTTCAGGCGCTCGGCGCCTCGGGCGTGGTGCTGGGCGCCTCCGCGGCGATCAAATCCTAAGCATGCACCCCGCCCGCGAGCTCGCCGCGCTGGCCGGTGAGATCGAAGGCTGCCGACGCTGCCCGCGGCTGGTGAGCTGGCGCGAGCAGGTCGCGCGCGAGCGACGCGCGGCCTTTGCCGATGAGACCTACGCCGCGCATCCGCTGGCCGGCTTCGGCGATCCCGGAGCGCGCGTACTGGTGTTTGGTCTCGCCCCCGCCGCCCACGGGGGCAATCGCACGGGCCGGATCTTCACGGGCGACCGCTCCGGCGATTTCCTGTTCGCGTCGATGTGGCGCACGGGCTTTGCCAACCAACCCACCTCGAGCAGTCGCGACGATGGACTGCGCGTGCGCGATGCCTGGATCGCGGCGGCCGTACGCTGCGCGCCCCCAGCCAACCGCCCCCTCCCCGCCGAGCGCGATGCCTGCCTGCCGTGGACGGTGCGTGAGCTGCAGGAGCTCGTGAGCGTCCGCGTGGTGCTCTGCCTGGGGGCGTTCGCGTGGGACGCGGCGCTGCGCCTGGCGCCGCCGCTCCCGCGTCCGCGCCCCCGCTTTGGGCACGGGGCCGAGCACCAGGGGGAGCGCTTCGCGCTGCTTGGCTGCTACCACCCCAGCCAGCAGAACACGTTTACCGGCAAGCTCACCGAGCCGATGATCGACGCGGTCCTGCTGCGCGCGCGCGAGCTCGCGGGGCTCCGCTGATGGGGAGCTCGCCGGTGCGCCGCTCGGAATGCGGGAGAATGCGCCCCGTGAGCTTCGCCCAGCCGATCGCATGCCAGTGGAAGGCACCCGCATGGACCTGACGTTCAGCGACCGCGAGCGCGCCTTCCGCGCCGAGCTGCGCGACTGGCTCGCCGCTCACCGGCCCGCCGCCGAGCCCGCACAGGAGGCCGGCGAAGACGCGCACTACGCCTGGCGTCGCGACTGGCAGCGGCGCCTCTATGACGGCGGCTGGGCCGCACCGCACTGGCCCGTGGAGTACGGCGGCCGCGGCGCGAGCCTGACCGAATCGGCGATCTACTTCGAGGAGATCGGCCGCGCGCGGGTGCCGCTGGCGGCCAACATCCTTGGCCTGCTACTCGGTGGCCCAACGGTGATGCTGTGGGGAACACCCGCGCAGAAGGAGCGCTTCCTGGCGCCGATCCTCTCGGGCGAGGAGATCTGGTGCCAGGGCTTCTCCGAGCCCGACGCGGGCTCCGACCTCGCGGCGCTGAAGACGCGCGCGGTCAGGGACGGCGAGGAGTGGGTCGTAAGCGGCCAGAAGGTCTGGACGAGCGGGGCGCAGTACGCGAAGTGGTGCATGCTCGTCGCGCGCAGCGATGGCGATGCGCCCAAGCACAAGGGCCTGACCTACTTCCTGATGGACATGGAGCAGGAGGCCGTGCAGGTGCGCCCGCTGCGCCAGATCACCGGCGAGGCGGAGTTCAACGAGCTGTTCATCGAGGAGGCGCGCATCCCCGCGGCAAACGTCGTGGGCGGCGTGGGCAACGGCTGGAAGGTCGCGCTGACGACGCTCATGAACGAGCGCGCCGGGCTTGGCTTCACGCTGCAGATCCGCCTGCGCCAATTGCTCGACGACCTGCTCGCGCACGCCGCCGCGCACGGGCAGCTGCAGGACCCGCTGTACGCCGATGCGCTTGCCGACCTGCACACCCGCTGCGAGGCGATCCGCCTGCTCGCCTGGAAGGGCCTGACCGACACCGAACGCTACGGCCAGCCCGGCCCCGAGGGCTCGCTGGTGAAGTGGCTGTGGTCGGAGACCAACCAGCGCCTGACCCAGCTCGCAGCCGACATCGTCGGTCCGCAGGCGCTGACCGCGGGTACGAGCTGGAGCTATGAGCTGCTGCGCGCGCGGGGCAACTCGATCGAGGGCGGCACGACCGAAATCCTCAAGAACATCGTCGCCGAGCGCGTGCTCGGCCTGCCGCGCCTGAAGGCGGTCATCTAAATGGATTGGTTGGGATCGCTCCGCCCCTGTCGGGGCTCCGCCGGATGGGTCGGTTAGCCCGATGGACTTCGGGCTCTCCGAGGATCAGCGCGAGATCCAGCGCACCGCGCGCGAGCTGCTCGCGCAGCGCGCCCGGCCCGAGCGTGTGCGCGAGCACGCCGAGGCGGCGCGCATGGATAGCGAGCTGTGGCGCGAGCTGTGCGAGCTGGGCTGGCCCGGGATCGCGATCTCCGAGCAGTACGGCGGGCAGGGTCTCGGAGTGATCGAGCTCGCGATCCTCTGCGAGGAGCTCGGCCGTACCTTGGCGCCGGTGCCGTTCCTCCCAAGCACGATGGCCGCGTGCGTGATCGCGCACGGCGGCTCGCCCGCGCAGCGCGAGCACTGGCTCGGAGGCCTCGCATCCGGCGCGGTGATCGGAGCGCTGGGCACGGCTGTGGACGGCAGCGCCGAGCTGGTGATCGGGGCCGCCGACGCACAGGTGATCGTGCTCGTCGAAGACGACGGCTCGGCTCGAGTGCTCTCCAGTGCAGACGCCGACGTGACCCCGCTGGCCTCGATCGATCCGACACGTTCGGCGGCGCGGGTGAGCGCCCGCGATCGCGGCGAAGTCCTCGCCGAGGGCTGCGCGGGCCTCGGCCGCGCACTCGTCGCCGTCAGCTCCGAGCTCGTGGGCGTGTGCGACCGAGCCCTCACAATGACCGTGGAGTACGTCAAGGAGCGCAAGCAGTTCGGGGTGCCCGTCGGCTCCTATCAAGCCGTCTCGCACCGCTGCGCGCAGATGCTCCTGGAAACCGAGAAGGCGCGCGCGACCACGGCGTTTGCCGCGTGGACCGCCGACGCCGAGACCGAGCAGCTGGCCGAGGCCGCGGCGATGGCCAAGGCCTGCGCCTCCGACGCCGGCCGCGAGGTCACCGCGAGCGCGATCCAGGCACACGGCGGCATCGGCTTCACGTGGGAGGCCGACGTGCACTGGCTCTACAAGCGCGCGCAGCTCGACGCGGCGCTGCTGGGCGGCGCGAGTCGCCACCGCGCCCGCCTCGCGCAGATCCTCGCCGCGCGCGCCGCTACCCCAGCGCCGGCGGCACACGCCAGCTGATCCCCTCGCGCGAGCTAGCGCGCGAGGCGCAAGTAGGCCAGCACCGCCAGCACGCGCCGGTGGTCCTCCCCGCAGGCCGGCAGCTCCAACTTGGCGAAGATGTTCGTGATGTGCTTCTCGACCGCGCCGGGAGTCACCACAAGACTCTCCGCGATCGCCGCGTTAGAGCGTCCTTCGGCCATCAGCTCGAGCACCTCGCGCTCGCGCGGCGTGAGGTTCGCAAGCGCATCCTGCGAGCCGTTCGCGGGCGCGAGCATCTGTGTGACGACCTGACGGTCGAGCACGGTGCCGCCCGCGGCGACGCGGCGCAGCGCATCGAGAAAGGCCCGCACGTCGCCGATGCGCTCCTTGAGCAGATAGCCGATGCCGGCCGTGTTATCGCCGATCAACTCGCTCGCATAGGCGGTCTCCACGTACTGCGAGAGCACGAGCACGCCAAGCCGCGGCTGGCGGCGGCGCGCCTCGATCGCCGCGCGCAAGCCCTCGTCGCTGAAGGTCGGGGGCAGGCGCACGTCGACGATCGCCAGGTCCGGGTGGTGCCCGGCGATCGCCCGCAGCAGGGCCGGGCCGTCCTGCACCTGGGCCACGACCTCGATCTCGTTCTCGCGCAGCAGCGCGACGATCCCTTCGCGCAGCAGCGCGAGGTCCTCGGC
The DNA here is from genome assembly GCA_036501715.1 of Solirubrobacteraceae bacterium. Classification (GTDB taxonomy): domain Bacteria; phylum Actinomycetota; class Thermoleophilia; order Solirubrobacterales; family Solirubrobacteraceae; genus Palsa-744. The sequence continues at coordinate 205,832 of DASXZV010000042.1, forward strand.
AATCACTACCCGCACGGCGAGCCGCCCTCCGCGCCGGCGATCGGTGCGACTCCGCGGGCGGCCGCCCGGGCGCCGGCAGGCGCCGCTAGCCGCACGGGAGGCTGGCCTCCAGGACCGTCCCGCTCCCGCGCGGACTGCGCACGCGCAGCGTGCCGTCGAGCGCCTCCACACGCGCGCGCAGACCGGCCAGGCCGGAGCCACTCGGGTCCGCACCGCCACGCCCGTCGTCGCCCACCTCGACGATCAGTGCGCGGCGATCCTCGCTGAGGCGGACCCAGCTGCGCTGTGCGCCGGAGTGCTTGGCGGTGTTGGTCAGCGCCTCGGCGATCACGAAGTACGCGGCACTCTCGACCGCCGGGGCCACGCAGCGCTGCATCTCGGAATCGATTGCCGTGCCGAGGCCGTAGCGACCGGCGAGCGACTGCACCGCCGCCAGCAGGCCACGGTCGGCCAGCAGCGGCGGGACGATGCCGCGCGCCAAGTCGCGCAGCTCGGCGATCGCGTAGCGCGCCTCGCGCTGGGCCTCGTGCACGAGCCGCCGCGCCTCCGGCTGGTCCTCCAGGCGCAGCTCGGCACGCCCGAGTTGCAGCGTCAATGCGACCAGTCGCGCCTGCGCGCCGTCGTGCAAGTCGCGCTCGATGCGCCGCAGCTCGGCGGCCTGCGCGTCGACCGCCTGCCGGCGCGTGCGCGTCAGCAAGTCGATGCGCGCTCGCAGCGCGCGCCGCCCGCGTGCCACGAGCACCCGATCGTGCAGCGCGAACAGCGAGTAAGCGCTGCCGGCCGTCGCGAGGCCGAGCAGCCCCCACGCCGGCCAGAACTCGTGAACCCCCGCCAGCAGCCAGGTCAGGAGCCAGGTCAGCATCAAGATCGTCGCGGCGACCCCGATCAGCGCCCACACGCTCGCCACCCGGCGTTCGGCGCCCGGCGGGTGGCGCCACGCCCAGATCGCGCCCGCATACAGCAGCACCGGCGTACCCAGCCCCAGCCACGCCCATGCGGGCCAGAAGTAGCCCTGGCCGGTCAGCGCCCAGATCGCGACCAGCAGGACGGCCGTCAACGCCGCCAGGCGGCGGCCGAGGGAGCGCACGTATTCGCCTAGCGACAGGCCCGCTGCCAGGGCCGGCATCCAGCGCCTCGCGGGCGATCCCAGGGAGGCCGGGAGATGCGCCACTGCTCGCGTGCGCTCACTCATCACCCCAATGGTCGCACGGCGCGGGCCGCGCGACACAAGCAGCGCCAGGCGCGGCGCGAGCCGCATGCGCGGACTAGCCGGGAAGCGCCTTCGTGGCCAGCCGGCTGGGGCTGACCCGCTGTACGTCCCACGCCAGCCCCAAACGCTCGAGCGTCGCGATCGTGAGGCCCGAGAGGTCGATCTCAGCGCGCGTCATCCCGTGGAAGGCCGATGTGGGGAACGCATGATGGTTGTTGTGCCAGGCCTCGCCGAAGGAGAACGGCGCCAGCCAGAAGAGGTTGTGCGAGTGGTCGTCGGTCTGGAAGCGCCGGCGGCCGAAGAAGTGGCACAGCGAGTTGATGCTGTACGTGACGTGGTGCAACACGAAGATGCGCACCGCGCCGCCCCACAGCATCGCCTCCAGGCCCGCCGCGATCGTGCCGCCGATCAGCACGCCCAGCCCAAACGGGATCGCCAGGCCCAACAGCGACCAGAAGACGAAGGTCTTGTCGACGAAGCTCACGACCGGATCGGCCACCAGGTCCGGCGCGTAGCGCTCGCGGGCACCGCGCTGAGCGTGGTCGAAGAGCCAGCCGACGTGTGCGTGCGCGAGGCCGCGCAGCGCGCCGCGCCAACCACCGCCGTGATCGACGTGGGGGCTGTGCGGATCGCCCGGGCGGTCGGAGTAGGCGTGGTGCTTGCGATGGTCCGCGACCCACGAGATCACGGGCCCCTCGACGGACATCGTGCCGAGCACCGCAAACAGCCCCCGCACCCAGGGATACGTCTTGAAGCTGCGGTGCGTCAGCAGGCGGTGAAAGCCGACCGTCACGCCGAGCCCCGTGGGGATGTACATCACCAGGAAGATCGCGACGTCCCGCCAGTGCAGCTGGCGGTTCCACAGCTGCCACGCGGCCAAGCCCACCAGTAGCAGCGGCACCACCGTGATGATGCCCGTCACGACCCTGTCCAGATGCAACATCGCCGGGGTCGGATCGGCGATCTCCTCGGGCGAGGGCCCGTCCGGCGAGCCCGGCTCGAAGAAAGCCGGCAACGCACCGGAGTCGCGTGTCGGATCGTCTTGGACACGCGAGTCGCGTACCGGATCGCCCTGGACACTCGCGCCGCGCGCCGGATCGCCTGGGGCCCCGGAGTCGGGCTCGACTACATCGAGGGTGGGAACGGAATCCAATGTGCTCATATCAGGAAAGCGTGGCGCAGGAAGCTTGCGCCGTCCAGGCGGCCGACCACCGAAGGACGGCGGCGTTCCCCCCAACCGGGACGGGGGATAACCCCCCGGTCCGGCGGACGTCTCGGCTACCGCGATCGATTGGCGACGCGCCCACTGCGCCTGCGATTGCGCGCGCGTGCCGGCGCGGCGCCGCGCTGCTGCTCACGTCCGCGTGTCGCATCGCTCGGGAATCCCCCCAGCTCGAGCGCCCGGTGCAAGCCGAGGTCGCGCACCATGCTCACCAGCTCGTGCGCCTGATCGTCCGCGACGAACGTCACGCCGGTACCGCTGGCGCCCGCGCGCGCGGTGCGCCCGACGCGGTGCACATAGTCCTCCTGTGTAGCCGGGATGTCGTAGTTGATCACGTGCGTGATGCCCGCGACGTCGATGCCGCGCGCCGCGACGTCGGTCGCCACGAGCGTGTCGACCTGCCCGGACTCGAAGCGCGCCAGCGCTCGCTCGCGCTGGGCCTGGGACTTGTCCCCATGCATCGCGACCGCCTGCACACTGCTTGCGGCCAGCTTTTTCACGAGGCGGTCCGCGCCGCGCTTGGTGCGCACGAAGACCAGCGTCCGCCCGCGCTCGGGCTCGCCGAGCTCGGCCACGAGATGCGCAACCTTGCGCTCATGCGCCACCGACACGAAGCGATGCTCGACCTGTCCCGCTCGCGCCGGCGTCGGTGCGTGCTCGTGCCGGCGCGGGTTGCGCGTGTACTTGGCGGCAACGCGCCCGACCTCGCCGCCGAGCGTCGCCGAGAACAGCAGCGTCTGGCGGTCGGCACGAGTCATCTTCACGATCCGGTCGACGACCGGTCGAAAGCCCATGTCGAGCATCCGGTCAGCCTCGTCCAGAACCAGCAGCCGGATGCGCTCCAGGGAGACATCGCGGCGATCGATCAGGTCCAGCAGGCGTCCGGGCGTCGCGACGAGGATGTGCGCTCGCGCGGCGATCTGCGCCTGCTTGACGATCCCCGCGCCGCCGTAGACCGCGGCGATCGAGAGGGCCCGCGCATGCGCGATCGCGCGCAGGTCATCGACGATCTGGATCGCCAGCTCGCGCGTCGGTGCGAGGACCAGAGCCGAGGGTCGCTCGCCGGTACCGTGCAGGCGTTCAACCAGCGTCACGCCGAAGGCCAAGGTCTTGCCCGAGCCCGTCGGCGACTGGACCAGCAGGTCGTGGCCGGCCAGCCCGTCAGGGATGACCATGCTCTGGACGGCGAACGGCTCGGTGATCTCGCGGCGCGCGAGCTCGCCGGCTACGACCGCGGACACGCCGAGGTCGGCGAATGTTGCTTGCTCCATGTTTGGTGCTCCTTTGGGCGGCCCGTGGCCGCTGATGCGGATGGAGATTCGACTGGCCCCATCCGCGCGCAGAGCGCCAACAAAGACAAGAACCCCACGGGCAACCGTCTGCCGCCCGTGGCACGACCGTAGCAGCATCGCGCTCCACAGAGGACGGAAGTCCCTGCAAAGACCAGTATCAATCGATGCTACCGACATAGAAATTTATATGTGGGTAAGATAAGTTCGATGTCGCCGGCGAGCACCCTGACACGCACGCGCCTCTCGCGAGAGCTGCGCATGGAGCAAACGCTCGCGGCCGCGCGCACCCTGTTCGCCGCGCGCGGCTACGGGACCGTGACAATGGACGAGGTCGCGGCCGCGGTCGGAGTGACCAAGCCGCTGCTCTACAACTACTTCGGCAACAAGGAGCGCCTCTACCTCGCCTGCATGGAACCGGCCGGCGACGCCCTGCTGGCCGCGGTCGTGGGCGCGATCGAGCAGACCACGACACCCGAGCAGGCACTGCGCTCGGGCATCCACGCCTTCTTCGAGTTCGTCGACCGCGACCGCAGCGCGTGGCGGGTCCTGTTCGACGAGACGCTCCCCGTCGAGGGCGGCGTCGCGCGTCGCGTCGGCGAGTACCGCACGCGCATCACCGACCTCGTCGCGCAGTCGCTGCTCGCGCAGCTCTCGCCCGCCTACCGCGTCGAAATCGATGCACTATCGACCGCGCTGCTGGGCGCCGCCGAGGCGCTGGTTCGCTGGTGGCTGCGCACCGAGTCCCTCACGGCGCGCGCCGCCGCCGAGCTGTTGATCACGACCGTCGAGCCCGGCCTGCACGCGCGGGTCGAGGCCGAGCGCAGAACCGCGGCCGCCAGATCCGCCGCGCGCACGGGCGCAGACGACCGCGCGAGCGGCGGCGAACCCGAACCCAAACCGCCAGTCACAGAGAGCCAAACATGACCCGCGAGGTTCGTCGCGTCGCGGTCCTCGGCGGCAACCGCATCCCGTTTGCGCGCTCGGACTCCGCCTACGCGCACGCCTCCAACCACGACATGCTCACGGTCGCGCTCGACGGGCTGGTCGAGCACTTCCACCTGGAGGGCGAACGGCTCGGCGAGGTCGCCGCGGGGGCCGTGCTCAAGCACTCCCGCGACCGCGACCTGACACGCGAGGCGGTGCTCAGCACACGCCTCGCGCCCGAGACCCCCGCCTACGACGTCCAGCAGGCCTGCGGCACAGGCCTGGAGGCAGTCGTGCTCGTCGCCAACAAGATCGCGCTCGGGCAGATCGACGTCGGGATCGCCGGCGGAGTCGACACGACCTCCGACGCGCCACTGGCGATGAACGACGACCTGCGCGAGCTGCTGCTCGACCTCAACCGCGCAAAGTCCACGCCCGCGCGCCTGCGGCTACTAGGACGCCTGCGCCCGGGGCAGATCGTGCCCGACATCCCACGCAACGCCGAGCCGCGCACGGGCCTCTCGATGGGCGAGCACTGCGCGATCATGGCCGAGGAATGGGGAGTCGGGCGGACCGAGCAGGACGAGCTGGCCGCTCTCAGCCACCAGCACATGGCCGCCGCCTACGAGCGTGGCTTCTTCGCGGACCTGCTGAGCCCCTACCTGGGACTGGAGCGCGATCAGAACCTGCGCCCGGACTCCACACCCGAGAAGCTCGCCAAGCTGAAGCCCGTCTTCGGCGGCGAGCGCGGCACGATGACCGCCGGCAACTCGACACCGCTCAGCGACGGTGCCTCGACCGTGCTGCTGGCCAGCGAGGAGTGGGCACGCGAGCGCGGCCTGCCCGTGCTCGCCTGGCTGACCGAGGCACAGACCGCCGCGGTGAACCACGTCTTCCCGGCCGCGGGCGCCGCTGCACCCGGGGCGCACGCCAGCAGACCCGAGGGCCTGCTGATGGCGCCCGCCTACGCGATGCCGCGAATGCTCGACCGCGCCGGCCTGGCGCTTTCAGACTTCGACTTCTATGAGATCCACGAGGCCTTCGCCGCCCAGGTGCTGTGCACGCTAAAGGCCTGGGAGGATCCCGTCTTCTGCCGCGAGCGTCTGGGGCGCGAGCGGCCGCTGGGCCCCATCGACCGCGCGCGCCTGAACGTCAACGGCGGCTCGCTCGCAGCCGGGCACCCCTTTGCGGCAACCGGCGGGCGGATCGTCGCGACGCTCGCCAAGGCGCTACACGAGCGCGGCTCCGGGCGCGGCGTGATCAGCATCTGCGCGGCCGCCGGCCAGGGCGTCGTGGCGGTACTCGAGGCATGACACGGAGCTCGATGGCCGGCCGTCGCCGGCCGCAACAAGCGGAGCGCGGCCAATGAGCGACCGCTACGCGCAGCTTGTCAACGCCCCCCTCGCGAGCCAGATCGCACGGCGCGTCGGCCTGCCGCGTCCGGTTGCGCTGGAGCGCCATCAGCCCGGCGATCCCGTGATCCGTGGCCGCGTGCTGCTCGGGGCCGCGCCCAGCGGGCGCCTCGCCGAAGCACTCGCCACAGTGCTGGCCGGGGCCCACGCCGCGGTTGCCACAAGCCTCGAGGAGCCGGTGCGCTCGGCCGTCGCAGAGGCCGGCCTGGACGCCACGCTCTTCAACCCCGACGCGCCCGGCACGCAGCGCTTCAAGGCGCTCGTGCTCGACGCCACCGGCATCGCCGACTCCACCGAGCTGGTCGCGCTGCAGGGCTTCTTCCACCCCACGGTCTCGCGCCTGGAGCGCTGCGGGCGCGTGGTCGTGCTCGGCACGCCGCCGGCGGACTGCTCCACCGCGCGCGCCGCCACCGCGCAGCGGGCTCTGGAGGGCTTTACGCGCTCGCTGGGTAAGGAGCTCGGCGGACGCGGCGTCACCGTGCAACTCGTATACGTGACTCCCGGCGCCGAGCAGTTCCTTGCTTCCACGCTGCGCTTCCTGCTCTCGTCGCGCTCCGCTTACGTTTCAGGCCAAGTCATCACGGTCGGGGCACCCGCAGCCGCGGGCGCCGCCGGCGAGTCGGTCGACTGGACACGCCCGCTCGCCGGACGCACGGCACTCGTTACCGGCGCCTCGCGCGGGATCGGCGCGGCGATCGCGACCGTCCTCGCTCGCGAGGGCGCACACGTCGTCGGCCTGGACGTGCCCGCGCTTGCCGCCGACCTGCAAGCCCTCGCCACGCGCCTTGACGGCGAGGCTTTCGAGCTCGACATCACCACCCCCGCTGCTCCCGCCGCGATCGCGGAGCGCTTCGCGGATGGGCTCGACGTGATCGTGCACAACGCCGGCGTCACACGCGACCGCACGCTCGCGAAGATGCCGGCCGAGCGCTGGAGCGAGCTGCTGGAGATCAACCTCTCGAGCCAGGAGCGCATCGACGATCAGCTGCTCGACGGCGGCATCCTGCGCGACGGCGGGCGCATCGTGTGCGTCTCATCGATGAGCGGCATAGCCGGCAACGGCGGCCAGACCAACTACGCGACCTCCAAGGCCGGTGTGATCGGGATGGTCCAGGCGCTCGCGCCGCGACTCGCCGCGCGCGGACAGACGATCAACGCGGTCGCCCCGGGCTTCATCGAGACACAGATGACCGCCAAGATGCCGATCGCGATCCGCGAAGCCGGCCGGCGCATGAGCAGCCTCGCCCAGGGCGGCCTGCCGATCGACGTCGCCGAGACAATCGCCTGGTTCGCCGCTCCCGCCTCCGGCGCCGTCAACGGCAACGTCGTGCGCGTCTGCGGCCAGAACCTGCTGGGGGCGTGATGGAGATCCGCCGCACGCGCGCCTACCGCGGCCACATCGATCGGTGGCCCGCGCGGTGAGCACGCGCACACTCAGCAGCCCCCCGCGCATGCTGCCGCTGTATGCGCGCACCGTAGCGCCGCTGCTGCCGGGCGCCACGCTGCTGCCGCTGCTCGGTGGGCGCGGGGGCGAGCTTCCCGACCTGCAGCTCACGCTGCCCGGCGTGCATGTCGATCCCGCGCACCTCGCCGCCTACGCGCACGTCTGCGGGTTCTCGCTGCGCGACGCGCTGCCGGCCACCTACCCGCACGTGCTGGCCTTCCCGCTGCATCTCGCGCTGATGTCCGACCGGGACTTCCCATTCGCCGCCGTCGGGCTCGTCCACATCGCCAACCGCATCGTCCAGCACCGCCCGATCCAGCTCGGCGAGACACTGCAGCTGCGAGTTGGGACGAGCGCGCTGCAGAGCCACCCGCGGGGCCGTACGTTCGCGCTCCTCACCGAGGTTCGCGTCGACGAGGAGCTCGTCTGGGAGGACCACAGCACGATGCTCCGCCGCGGGGGCGAGCGCGCGCATAGCGAGGGTGCGGGCGGCGCGGGTGAGGGCGCAGGCGAGGAGGGCGCGGGCGAGGGCGAGAAGGGCGAGGGCGCAGACACCGAGGGCACTCGCGAGGAGCAGCCGCAGACCCCGCCGCAGAGCGCGCTCTGGCGCCTACCCGGCGACCTCGGCCGGCGCTACGCGGCGGTTGCCGGGGATCGCAACCCGATCCACCTGTACCCGCTCACCGCAAAACTGTTCGGGTTCCCGCGCGCGATCGCCCACGGGATGTGGACCAAGGCACACTGCCTGGCCGCACTCGAGCAGCAGCTGCCGGACCGCTTCGCCGTCGAGGTCGGCTTCCGCCGGCCGATCCTGCTACCGAGCAAGGTCGCCTTCGGGAGCCTCCAGCAGGGCGGCGCAATTCGCTTCGCCGTAACCCGACAAGCAGCCGCAGGCGAGGACGAGACCCGACATCTGGACGGCCGCATCGAGCCACTCGACGGCGCCCCGCCCATCATCCGCGAGGAGAGGCAGAGCACACGATGAGCACCCCGCAGCGCAAAGCGACGAGCAACGCAGGGCGCAGCTCAGGCGGCGCAGGACGGCCACCCAGCAACGCCGAACGCGGCATGGGCCTCGGCCTGCGCACGCTGGGCCGCCTGGCGGGCTCGGAGCTGCTGGACCGCACGCGCCTGCGCAAGCCGCTGGAGCGCGCGCTGTTCCAGGGCACCCGCGGGGGCTTCCGCACGGTCGGCGCCGCAAGCCGCACCTTCACCGCCGCCAGCCGCCTGGGCCGCCCGGCACGCCAGACGCCAGCCCGCACGAGCGAGCTATTCGACATCTCCCTCGACGATGAGCAGCAGATGCTGCGCGAGGCCGTCGCGGCCTTCGCCGGCGAGCAACTGCGCCCGGCCGCACTCGCCGCCGACGGCGCCTGCGCGACGCCAGCGGAGCTGCTGACCCAGGCCAACGAGCTCGGCGTCAGCATGCTCGGCGTGCCCGAGCAGCTCGGCGGCGTGATGGCCGAGCAGTCCTCGGTCACCGGGATCGTGGTCGCCGAGGCGCTGGCCCACGGCGACAGCGGCATCGCGCTCGCCGCGCTCGCGCCGGGGGCAGTCGCAACCGCGCTCGGGCTGTGGGGCGACGCCGACCAACAGGCTACCTACCTGCCGGCCTTCACCTCCGAGAACATCCCCGCCGCCGCGCTCGCGCTGCTCGAGCCGCGCGCGCTATTCAACCCCCTGACGCTCACCGCCAAGGCGCGTCGCCAGGAAGGCGACTGGGTCCTCAGCGGCGTCAAGTCGCTCGTGCCGCGCGCCGCCGCGGCCGAGCTGTTCGTGATCGCCGCCGACGCCGAGGGCCTCGGGCCGGCGCTGTTCATCGTCGAGTCCTCGACCAAGGGGCTGTTCGTCGAGGCCGAGCCGGCGATGGGGCTGCGCGCCGCGGCCACCGGGCGCGTGCTGCTCGAGGACGCCCGCGTGCCCTCCGCGGCGCTCCTGGGCGAGGGCAGCGGCGAGGTCTACCGCGAGTGCGTACAACGCGCGCGGCTCGCCTGGTGCGCGCTCGCCGTCGGGGCCGCGCAGGCGGTGCTCGACTACGTGATCCCCTACGTCAACGAGCGCACCGCCTTCGGTGAACCGATCTCCAACCGGCAGGCCGTGGCGTTCGCCGTTGCCGACATCGGCATCGAGCTGGAGGGCATGCGGCTGTTGACCTACCGTGCCGCCGGCCGCGCCGATCGGGGCGCTGAGTTCGCCCACGAGGCCGCGCTCGCGCGGCGCCTGTGCGCCGAGCAGGGCGCGCGGATCGGCTCCGAAGGGGTGCAGCTGCTCGGCGGCCACGGCTACGTCAAGGAGCACCCCGTGGAGCGCTGGTACCGAGACCTGCGAGCAACGGGCGTCATGGAGGGCGCCCTGCTCGTCTAACGAGCGAGGAGAGAGCTTCGATGATCAATCTCGAGACACCCAAGAAGTTCGCACCGCTCGTCAGCCAGGCCCACCAAGTCGCAGCCGAGGTCTTCCGGCCGATCTCGCGCAAGTACGACCTCGCCGAGCATGAGTACCCCAAAGAGCTCGACATGCTGGCCTCGCTGATCGACGGCATGAACGCCGGCAGCGACAGCGGCGCCGGCGCGGCCGGCGTGCGCCGCGACTCGAGCGCCGCCAAGGACGCCGCGAACCGCAATGGCACGAACCTCTCGACGGTCCTGAGCATCATGGAGCTGTGCTGGGGCGACGTCGGGCTGCTGCTCTCGATGCCGCGCCAAGGGCTCGGCAACTCCGCGATCGCCTCCGTCGCCAGCGAGGAGCAACTACAGCGCTTCGAGGGCCGCTGGGCCGCGATGGCGATCACCGAGCCCGAGGCCGGCTCGGACTCCGCCGCGATCCGCACCACCGCCGTGCTCGACGGCGACGAGTACGTGCTCAATGGCGAGAAGATCTACGTCACCGCCGGCGAGCGCGCCGACCTCGTCGTGGTGTGGGCCACGCTCGACCGCTCCAAGGGGCGCGCCGCGATCAAGTCCTTCGTCGTCGAACGCGAGAACCCCGGCCTCAAGCTCGAGCGCCTCGAGCACAAGCTCGGGATCCGCGCCTCCGACACCGCCGCCTTCCGCCTCGAGGACTGCCGCGTGCCCAAGCAGGACATGCTCGGCAACCCCGACGTCGACGTCAAACAGGGCTTCGGCGGCGCCATGCAGACCTTCGACAACACCCGCCCGCTGGTCGCCGGCATGGCCGTCGGCCTCACGCGCGCCTGCCTCGAGGAGACCCGCGAATGGCTCGCCCAGGCCGGCGTCGAGGTCGACGACGCCGCACCCGCGCTCACCCAGCACGCCGCCGCCGCGCGCCTGCAGGGCATGGAAGCCGACTACGAGTCCGCGCGCCTACTCACCCTGCAAGCCGCCTGGATGGCCGACAACGGCAAGCCCAACTCGCTGCAGGCCTCGATCGCCAAGGCCAAGGCCGGACGCACCTGCGTGCAAGTCGCGCTCGGCTGCGTCGAGCTCTGCGGCAGCCTCGGCTACGGCGAGGGCGGGCTCCTGGAGAAGTGGGCCCGCGACGCCAAGATCCTCGACATCTTCGAGGGCACCCAGCAAATCCAGCTGCTGATCGTCGCACGGCTGCTGCTCGGCAAGACCTCGGCCGACCTGCGCTAAGGCAGGCGGGCCACGACGGACGGACCCGTGCCAAGGCCAGGCGGGCCACGCCCGCGCATCCGTCCAACCAGCCCACCGGGCGCGCAGCGCCGATCACTACTGTTCATCGCGTGATGCCCTCCGCGAGCGACCCATCTGGCGAGTGCGACCTGGCCGTCGTCGGCGCCGGGATCCTCGGCCTCGGCGTCGCGCGCGAGCTCGGAGCGCGCCATCCCGAGCTCTCGCTCGTGGTGCTCGAGAAGGAGCCCCACGCGGGCGCACACCAGACCGGCCACAACTCCGGCGTCATCCACGCCGGGATCTACTACAAGCCCGGCTCGCTGAAGGCCCGCCTCTGCGTCGAGGGCGCGCGCCGGCTGTACGAGTACTGCGAGCAGAAGGAGATCGCGGTGCGGCGCTGCGGCAAGCTGATCGTCGCGCTGGAGCGCTCCCAGCTGCCCGGGCTCGACGAGCTCGAGCGCCGCGGCCACGCAAACGGGGTGGCCGGGCTGCGGCGCCTCGATGGGGCCGCCCTGCGCGAGATCGAGCCGCACGCGCGCGGCCTCGCCGCCCTGCACTCACCCGCCACCGGGATCGTCGACTACCCCGCCGTGACCGCGGCCTACGGCGCGGACGTCGCGGCCGCCGGTGGCGTCGTGGCGAGCTCCTGCGCGGTCCACTCGATCTCTCACACCGGGCGCCGGATCGTCCTCACACACACGCGCGGTGAGCTGCGCGCGCGCCACGCCGTCTTCTGCGCCGGGCTCTGGTCGGACCGGCTCGCGGTCGCGGCCGGCGCGAGCGCCGACCCGCGCATCGTGCCGTTTCGCGGCGCCTACCTGCGGCTGCGCCGCGAGCGCCGCGAGCTCGTGCGCTCGCTCATCTATCCCGTCCCCGATCCCGAGCTGCCATTCCTCGGGGTGCACCTCACGAAGCACATAGACGGAAACGTCCTGGTCGGACCGACAGCTCTGCTGGCCCCCGCGCGCGCGGCCTACGAGCTGCGCGATGTGAATGCCGGCGACCTCGCCGCGACGCTCGCATGGCCGGGTACCTGGCGGATGGCGCGACGTTGGTGGCGCACCGGGCTGACCGAGCTCCGTTATGCCTCCTCGCGTGCCGCCCTCACACGCGCGGCGGCCCAATTCGTGCCCGATCTGCACACGACCGACGTGGAACCCGCGTTCGCCGGGATCCGCGCGCAGGCGCTCGGGCGCGACGGGAAGCTCGTCGACGACTTCGTCTTCTCGCAGACCGAGCGCGCGCTGCACGTGCGCAACGCCCCCTCGCCCGGGGCCACCTCCTCGCTGGCGATCGCGGCGATGATCGCCGACCGCGCCGAAGAGTCCTTTGCGCTGCACCCGCGCTCGGGTAGTCTGCCCGCCGACCCGCCGCGCACGCACTGAGCAGGCGCCGCGGGACCCACTCCCATGCGCGTCCTCGTCACAGGTCACGACGGCTACATCGGGGCCATCCTGGTCCCGCTGCTGCTCGGCGCCGGCCACGAGGTCGTCGGCTTGGACAGCTACCTCTACGAGGGCTGCGACTTCGGCACCGACGACGCGCCGGCCGTACCCGCGATCCGCAAGGACGTCCGCGACGTCGGCCCCGCGGACCTCGATGGCTTCGAGGCCGTCCTGCACCTCGCCGCCCTCTCCAACGACCCGATCGGCGACCTCAACCCCGAGTGCACCTACGCCATCAACTACCGCGCATCCGTCTCGCTGGCACGAGCCGCCAAGCAAGCGGGCGTCGAGCGCTTCCTGTTCTCCTCCTCCTGCAGCCTCTACGGAGCGGCCGGCGAGGACTGGATCGACGAGACCGCCGCCTTTCACCCCGTCACCCCCTACGGCGAGTCCAAGGTTCTCGCCGAGCGCGAGATCGGGGAGCTCACCGACGATTCGTTCAGCCCCACGTTCCTGCGCAACGCGACCGCCCACGGCCTCTCCCCGCGCCACCGCGGCGACCTCGTCGTCAACAACCTCACGGCCTTCGCCTTCGCCACCGGCGAGGTCCTGATGCAGAGCGACGGCACCCCCTGGCGACCGCTGGTGCACATCGAGGACATCTCGCGCGCGTTCCTGTGCATGCTGCAGGCGCCCCGCGAGCAGGTGCACGGCGAGGCCTTCAACATCGGCGCCGACGAGGAGAACTACCAGATCCGCGACATCGCGCAGATCGTGCAGGACGTCGTCCCCGGATCGCGGGTCGCACTCGCCGCGGGCGCCGGCCCGGACAAGCGCAGCTACCGCGTCAGCTTCGCCAAGCTGAGCGCGGCGTTTCCGGAGCTGCGCCCGCGCTGGACCGTGCGCTCCAGCGCCGAGGAGATGCTCCGCGCCTACCGCGAGAACGCGCTGAGCATCGAGGACTTCAAGAGCTCGCGCTTCATGCGGATCGCCCGCATCAAGGAGCTCATGGCCGCAGGAGCGCTGGATCAGACGCTGCGCTGGCGAGTGCCGGCAGCCGCGCCAGCTCCTGCTCATACCAGCGATACGTAGCCTCCAGCCCACGCTCCAGGTCCCACGCCGGCCTCCAGCCGAGCTCCTGGGCGATCGCGCTCGAGTCCAGCCACTGCCGCGTGAGCTCGCCGTGCGGCGTTCCCTGCCCACGGACATCCGGCTCGACTGTCGCGCCCGCTATCTCGATCAGCCGCCTCACGATCTCCAGGACCGCCACCGGCTGCCCAATGCTCGCGTTCCAGGCGCGCCCGTGTAGCTCGGCGCGGTCCAGCGAGCCCGCCACCGCCAAGTAGGCAGTGACGGCATCCTCGGCGTAGAGGAAGTCGCGCTCCAGCAGCCCACTCGAGCGGATCACCGGCCGCTCGCCCGCCAGCAGCGCCCCGATCGCGCCCGGGATCAGGCGCGAGAAGTTGAAGTCCCCGCCGCCGAAGACGTTGCCGAAGCGCGTCACCGCGATCGGCAGCCCGAAGGTGTGGGCGTAGGAGCGCGCGACGATGTCCGCACACGCCTTCGAGGCGTCGTACGGGTAGCGCGGCTGCAGCGCGTGACTCTCGCGGTAGGGCAGCTCCTCGTGCACGCCGTAGGCCTTGTCGGTCGAGGCCACCACGATCCTCGCCACAGGCTCCCCCGCCAGGCGGCACGCCTCCAACAGATTCCAAGTGCCGGCGACGTTGACCTCGTAGGTCCGCAGCGGCGAGCTCGTCGCCGAGCCCACGATTGCCGTGGCCGCGAGGTGGAACACCACCTGGACCCCGTGCTCCTCGATTGCCGCGCGCAGCGAGCCCGCGTCCATCAGGTCCGCCGCCACCGGCGTGCAGCGTTCGTGCAAGCCCCGCAGCCGAAAGCGCGAAGGCTCCGCGGCCGGGCGGTCCAGCACGAGTACCTCCGCGCCCTCCTCGAGCAGCCGCTCGGCCACCCACGAGCCGATGAAACCCTGGGCGCCCGTGAACAGCACCCGCGTGCCTCGCCAGACGCTCATGCCGCGCCCACCGGACCGTTCGTCGGGCGCTCCACCGCTGTCGCTCTCGTCGGCTCCGCGTGCACCGCGGGCACACTAGCGCGCGCCGCCGCCGCCGCGAGATAGAGGACGGCCTGCGCCCGCGCAACCGCACCGACCGCAGCGTCCGGCGGCAGCAGCTCGGGATGGTGCAGCGGTCGCACCTCGAAACCCTCAGCACCCTCCAGCCCCACGAAGGCCATCGCGATCGGCGCGAGATCCCCGAAGAACGCGAAGTCATCCGAGCCGCAGGAGCGCCACTCCGCGGCCGGCGCGAGGTCCGCGCGGGGGAGCAGCCCCCGCGCGCGCTGCACGATGCCCGGATCGTTGGCGAGCGCCGGCTCGCCCGGGGTCAGCTCGACGCTGCCGCGACAGCCGTGCGCCGCCGCGATGCCGCTGACGACCTCCCCAACCAGCTCGCGCAGCGCGAGCCGCTCCTGCGGGCGGTGTGCGCGCAGTGTGGCGCGGGCCCGCGCATGTGTCGGAATCACGTTCTCCGCCGTGCCCCCCTCGAGCACGCCTACGGTCAACACGGCCGCGCCGAGCGGGTCGATCCGCCGCGCCTGCAGGGCGTGCAGCGCGACCACGATCTGCGCGATCGCGAGAATCGGATCGCGACCCCGGTGCGGGTAGGCCCCGTGCGAGGGCTCCCCCGCAACGGTGATCTCAACGGCGTCGCAGGATGCGTTGACCACCCCCGGGTCGAGCGCCACCGTTCCCCACCGCAGCTCCGGATGGATGTGCGCCGCTACGACCGCCGCGGGCGCGAGCTGCGCGAGCTCCACGCGCGCGAGCTGCTCGGCACCCGAGGGATAGGCCTCCTCGCTCGGCTGAAAGAGCGCCAGCAGCGGGGCCGGCAGCTCATCCTCGAGCTCGCGCGCTGCGCGCGTCAGCGCGACCAGCGCCGCCATGTGGACATCGTGCCCGCAGGCGTGCATCGCCGCGCCCACCGCGCTGAAAGAAGCGCCCGTGCGCTCCTGCACCGGCAGGCCGTCGAGCTCCGCACGCACCGCCACCGCCGGTGCGTCCTGCCCTCCCAGGCGAGCGATCAGCCCAGTCCCCGCCACCGTCGCACACGCAACCGGCAGTTCCTGCGCCACCGTCTGCGCCGTCCACCGCTCCGCGTGCGCGAGCTCCGGGTGCGCATGCAGCCGCCGGCGCAGCGCGACCGCGCGCGGCAGCTCGCGCTCGATGGCGTCCAGCAGGCGCGCCAGCATGTCCGCGCCGGAGGCCCCGCCGCGCGTGTGTGCGCGCGCGTGTGCGCGCGGCGGCTCAGTAGATCGCGCCATAGCGCCGGCACACCTCGCTGAGATCCATATCCGCCACCGCGTCTATCTCGGCGCGCTTGACCCCCACATAGGCGTCGTACAGCAGCGGCGTCATCCACGCCCGCGCCGTCTCATCGCCAGCGAGCGCCGCCAGCGAATCCTCCAGTGACGCCGGCAGCGCGCCCACGCCATAGCGCCGCGCCTGCGCCGCGTCGAGCCGCGCGGGGTCGCGGTCGAGAATCGGCGGCGCCGGCAGTTCCGAGCGGACCCCATCGAGACCCGCACGCACGATCGCCCCCAGCGCCAGGTAGGGGTTGGCCGTCGCGTCCGCCCCGCGGTACTCCAGGTGCAACTGTCGCGCCGGCTCGCCGCCGCCGAGCGTGACCGTCGCAGGAATCCGCAACAGCGTTTCGCGGTTGTGCCGACCCAGGCAGACCGCGCCGGCGCTCCAGCGGTGCGGCGTCAGGCGCGCCGCCGAGGCCGGGCTCGGCGCGCACAGCGCGCTCAGCGCGCCCGCGTGACGCAGGACACCGGCCGCGAAACGCCCACCGAGCTCACTCAGGCACGCCGGGCGGGCCGCGTCATAGAGCAATGGCCCGCCCGCGCGGTCGAGCAGGTTGAAATGGATGTGCGCACCGTTGCCCGGGCCGGCCGCGTCCAGCAGCGGCGCGAAGCTCGCGCGCAGATCATGCCGGCGAGCAATCTCACGCACGACCTCCCTGAGCACCACGCTGCGATCGGCCGCCGCGAGACCCTCGGCGGGCTCGACCGGGATCTCGAACTGGTGCGCCGCGAACTCCGCGAAGAAGCGCTCGGGCTGCGCGCCCGCCGCGATCAGCGCATCCATCACCGCCACCGCGAATGGTTCCGCGGCGCGCTGCTCCCGCAACGAGAACGGCGCCGCGGGCGGCGTCGGCAGCGAGAGCTGGAACTCGTGCTCGAAGCTCGCCAGCAGGCGCGCGCCGAGCTCCTCCTGCAACTCCGCCAACGCCTCGCGCAGAAAGCGCCGCGGACAGCACTCCCACGGCCGCCCATCGGTCTCGACGATGTCGCACAGGACGAACTGCAAGGGGCTCGCGTGCACACCCGCCTCGACGCGCACGTGCGTGCCGCGGTCCGGTAGCAGTCGCAGGTCGCCAACGGAGTCAAACGGGGTATCCCGCGCCAGCGGCCCAAACGGGGTGAGCGAATGGTTGGCCGGCACCCAGCCCACACCCGCCGCGAGGTGCTCCTCCAGCTCCGCGGAGAGCACCGCGCGACCACGCACGATCGCCCCCAGGTCGCAGCACACCAGCGCGACCAGCTCAGCCGCGCTCACCGCGAGACCCCCGCCGTGACGGTGCCGTTATCCCACAGCCCCTCGCTCAGCCCGAGCGCGGCCGCGCCGGCACGCAGCACGTGAGCGTCCTCGGCAAAGACGAGCACGATCACGCCGCCGGCCGGCATGTCCCGCCGCTCGATCGCCGCCGCGAGCCGCTCCTGCGGCTGCAGGTGCACACCGCCGTTGCCCAGCGCCGGGTAGGTGTCGGCGACCGCGTAGATGCTTCCGCCCGGGCCCCACAAGCGCCCCACGACGCAGGCGAAGTGCCCGACGTCCCAGTCGGCCGCCGGGCCGCCCTGCGCGCCCTCGAGCAGGTACGCGAGGACCTGATCGATGCGCGGCCGACCGCCCCAGAGATGGCGGGTCGCGAGATTCGCCACGAGCGAGACCGGATGCTCGCGCGCGGCGGCAAGCTCGAACAGGCCCCCCAGCGTGCGCGCCGTCCACGGGCCGCTGAAGGGAATCGCCACCAGGCGCTCACCGGAGAGCGCGGTGAGACCAGCGAGGAGGCCGCCGGCGGTCGTGCCCGATGCGCTCGCATCCTGCACGAGTGGCGGCGTCAGCCGGTAGTCGCGCCGGCCCCGTTCGCCGAACGGCAGGCTGGCCCCCGCGCCCGGGACCGAGACCACGCTGTCCGCCGCGCGCGCGACCGCATCCTGGTCGAGTGGTTCCCCCGCGTACTCCTCGATTCCGGCGGCGCGCAGCGCCAGCGCGCCGCAGAAGGCGCCGCACAGATCGTCGCGCTGGGGCAGTTCGCGTGCGTGAGCCGCCAGCAGCGCTCGCGCACCCGGAAGGAGCGTCATCTCCAGGGGAATCGGGCTCGGCATAGAGCCAATATACGGGTGCGCAGCGACCCCAATCTCGCCTACGCATGCCGCGCCCGCGATCGCCTAAGAAGCCGGACTCAGCGCGCGGGACTCGGCGGCCACGCGCGGGGCAAGCACGGCGTTGGGATGGCAGTCGACGTTCCTGACGATCCGCCGGCCACCAGGGAGCACCTCGACGTAGATCATCCCCGCTGCCGGCAGACCCATCAGGACCTCCGGCGCGATGATCGCCCTACGGACTCGCTCCTCCCCCACCGCGTATTCCTGCCCCGCACCAAAGGCTTCGCTGTAGGAGCGACCCTTTGTTTTGGTACGCCCTATTGATGCGCTTAGTGGGAAGCCGAGCGTGCCCGCCGTCGCGGTGCTTTCCTGGCTGCCCGCGGTCTGTGTGAGCGCCCGGCTCGCGGTGGCGGTGCGCTGCGATTCGACCCACCACTCATCGTCCCCGATGAAGTCACTCGCCTCGCGCGCCTCGCGATGGTTGCCGAGCGCGAGGAACGCAGCCGCGGCTCCGCCTCCGCCGACGATCGCGATCGCGTCCTGGCGGAGGTGCTCGAAGAACAGCAACACCCTGATGCGACGCTGCTCGGCGTGGGTCATCAGCGACTCCAGCGCCTCGCGACGGATGCGATCGGCGCCAAGGACGATCAGGACATCGGCCTGCGTCCAGCCCTGCCGCACGCGGCGCAGCAGCAACTGGAAGAGGATGTCCACGAGGCGATCGTTCTCGAGGTCGTCGCTGTGCTTGTCGACGCCGATGACGAGTAGGTCGCCACGTTGCTCGCCGCCGGGTGACGCATGCTCGGGCGCAGCACCCTGAGCCCCGTTGCGCTGCGCGGCGGGGCCGTCCAATGCCTCCAAGTCACGCAGCGCGCGCTCGATGCGGATCACGCGCTCCATGACCCGGCCGTGCTGGCGCTGGACATCGTTGAAGAGTCCGCCCAAGCGGTCGCGCTCGGCGGCGGCGATCAGGCCGTCTCCCGCGCCGTTCTGCTCACCGATGGTCCCTCCCACCCCTTGGACGACGAGCAGCGCCTTGCGCAGGCGCGCGATCGACACCGCGGCGCTGGCATCCAAGCATCCCGCAACCTCGCGGATCACCGAGCGGTCGTCCTGGCGTTCCCGGCGCGAGGCATCGAGGTCCTGCTGCGCCGAATGCAACACCTCGACGAGCACCGTGCTCAACTCGTCCCAGCTCACATCTTCGAGCAAGCCGGCCGCGGCCGCATCGCCCGGGAGTACCGCCTCCCCGGTCGGAATGCCCGCTGTGCGACCAAGGTCGCACAGCACATCGGCGGTGATCCGCCGGGAGAGATCGCCGATGACGATCCGCGCTCCGGAACCGAGCAGCGAGGCGCCGAGCGTACTCAGCGCCGCAGTCCACGAGGCCGGCGTGCCGCCAAAGACACACGTCATGTGAGCCGTTTGCGAGAGCGGCACCGGATACCAGCAGGCCGCACCTTCGAAGCGCTCGAGCTCGACCGTCTCAAACTGCGTAATGCGCTCCCGCCAGGCCGCCACAGCCGCGTCGTACTCGGCCTCGGCGCGCTTGGCATCGCCGGGGTGCGGAACGCGATCCTGGCGCCCCCGCCAGACGCGCCGCCACAGCCTCACGGCCTCGATCGGCAGCACGATGTACGGCGCGAACAGGGTCAGCAGCGCGTTGAGTCCGGGAAGCAGACCGCTCAAGACCTTGGACTCAGCGCCGGCAAACGGCGCGCGCGTGAAGGAAACGCGCTGCCAGGCCCGCGCTATCCGGAACGCGACGGCCGCGGCAGCCAGATGCACAAAGACGACGAGCACCTCCGCGACGCCCTTCGCGCCACCCGTGAACACACCCAGCGCCGAATCGAGCACGAGCGCGCCGACGCCACCCACCGTGGCAAGCACCGCGGCCTCCTGTAGCCCGGCAGCCTGTGGTCGGGAGACCAGCCGGACCTCCCGCTGGCTGGGCGGACTGTCGCGCTCTTTGCTCTGAGCCGGCTGCTCAGGCTCGACGTACTCCTGACCCCATCGCACCGGCGGCGCGAACAGGCACGCGCGATCCACCTCCCCGTTGGGGGCGGCCACACTCAACTTAGGTGGACCTGCCGACTCATGCCGGAGAATGGTATCTGGGAGCAATGCGGCAGGATCGGCAGCTCGACGATCGATCCAGATTTTCCAAAGCAACTCGTCACAAATGGTCGGGAGGCGGGTTGTATTGGACAATGATCTACAAGGCTCGCTTCCCAATCGCCGTGCTCGCCGCAGCGGCTCTGGCACTGCCCCCGGCGGCGTCCGCATCGAGCATCCCCTCCTATCCCTTGCTCCCGGTCCCGGCCGGCGAGGTACAGCACACAGTCATCGAAACCAAATTCGAAGGCAGCTTGGCCCTACCCGGCACGACCCCGTGGGAACGCATCGAAGAAAGGTGGGCCAGCGCGAAGGCGTCCCGCAGCGTCTTGACCAATGCCTACAACGGAGCGCTGATCAGCGAATGCACCGGCACCCCGTCGAGCTACACCTGCTTCAACGCCGACGAAAAAGACGGCACCTTCCTGCACGGCAGCGAAGGTCTCAATACCGCCGCCGGTAAGACCTGGGAGACCGAAGGCGCCAGAATCAAGCTCGAGATCGCCTCCGGTTGGTTGCGCCTGACCGGCAGCACCACCTTCCTGGGACGGCCCGCCAAGAGATACGCGGGCACCGGTAACCACACGCAGTTCACGGTCATCGCCGACGCCGTGACCGACTATCCGCTCCAGACAACCGTCGCGCTCTGGGGGGGCACGCAGAGCGACGCGCAGGTCTCGACGGTCACGACCCTCGAAATCCTCAGTCCGACGGCGGGCGCGCAATACCTCGAGCCCAAGATCCAGCCTGGCGCCCAGGGGAGCCGCGCGCGGAGGCGGTCGGGCTCGAAGTCCCGGGCTCCCATGAAGGACAAGCGCCACGGCACGCCCGGCAAGCAAGTGGCCGCCCAGCGATGAGTACGGCGCGCAGGGCGGCGGCGGCGTTGGCAGCCGCCACGCTTGCGGCCTGTGTGGCGGCACTCCCGGCCCAGGCGGCGGGCGCGACGCGGGCGGGTGGGGCACGCCACCCCGCTGCCGTCGTGGCCCGGACCGCCGCTGCGTCGCTGCGTCGCGTCTGCCACAGACCGGCCGCGGTCTTCGACACGCCGGGCGGGATCGTGATCGGGATCCTGGCTCCGGCGGACCAGGTGCGGGTGCTGATGCACGCCGCGGGTCGCCCTCAGTGGGTGATGGTCCACGGACCGATCGGCATCCGCGGCTGGATGCGGGAGCAGGCACTGTGCTGATGCGCCTGCCCCATCCGCGCAGCGAAGAGGCCGAGTTGATCCGCGAACTACGCGCGGGCGAGGAGCGTGCGTTCACCGAGATCGTCCGGCGCTACCGGCCGCGACTGCTGGCGTTTGCCCGGCGCCTACTGGCCGGCAGGAGCGAGAACGCCGAGGACGTCGTCCAGGAGGCGCTGATGCGCGCACACCGCGCGCTGCGCCGCGACGCGCGCGAGATGCACCTGGGGCCGTGGCTGTTCGTGCTGACTCGCAACTGCTGCCTGGACGAGCTCAGCCGCCTGCGTAGCGATACCGTCGCCCTCGAGGAGTCGGGCGGGGAGCAGAGCCTGGTGGACCGCAGGAGCCCGGACGTAGTCGCCGAGGGCCGGGTGGGCCTGCGAGAGATGCTCGATGGGATCGCCACCCTGCCGATCGAGCAGCGCCACGCGCTCGTACGCCGCGAGGTCGACGGAGCCTCCTACGCACAGATCGCCGACGAGCTAGGGGTGAGCAGCCAGGCGACCCGGGCCTTGGTTCATCGTGCCCGTCACAGCCTCGTGGCGTATCGCAAGGCAGCAGCCACCGACGTCTGCATCACGGTCCAGGCCGACCTGCTCAAGGCCCACCGCACCGGGCGCCGTGCCGCGCACGCCAGCCACCGCCATCTCGTCCTCTGCTCGGACTGTCGCGCCTACCGGACACGGCTGAAGGCCCTGCGCCGCAGCCTGCACGCCATGCACCCCGGTCCAGCGATCGCGCTGGCCGCCTCGGTGATCAAGCTCGGTCCGATCGCCGGCAAGCTGAGCGGCTTCGCCGGCGGTACCGCGGCAAGCGCCAAGACAGCCGCCGGCACGGCAGGTGTGCTTGCCGTACTAAGCGCAGCCGCCCTGGGGGGCACATTGGTGCTCGGCGCCGGAGCTCCCAGTCCCATGACGATCAAGAGCCCGGCGGTTCCCGGCGGAACCCTGCGGGCCGGCACACCGCTGCCGGCAGGAACCGCGATCGTCGCGACGCGCGTCCACCTGCAGCGTGGACGGGCCACCGTAGAACTAGCCTGCCCCACCGGGCAGCGCGTGGCCGATCTACTCCCGCCCGGGGACCCCGACGTCACCGCAGGCTACGCCGGCGAGACCAACCCGGGCGCGAGTGCCAGTGCCCACGTGGTGCTGCTCGGATCCCAACCCGGCGGCGGAGGAGTCGCGGTCGCGATCCTCTGCCGCCGCCCGCAGAGCGACGGGGCACTCGTGCCACTCAAAGGAGCGATCAGCGCGCGCGCATCGCAGCTTGCCCTCGCGTGCGTGGACCATGCCTTCCTGCTCAACCGCCCCGGCGGCCGTCCGAGTGGCTCGGTGAGCCTGGCTCAGCCGCTACTGACGCTCACACACCGCGGCGCCTGGGAGCGGGTCCGCACACAGTTCCACGAGACCGGCTGGCTGCCCCAGAGCGCCACCTGCGCTGGACCACATGTGCCGGCCCTGAAATAGGCAACCCATCACAGCCGGGCCGGGGGACTGGTTGCAGTGGTATGAGGGATGCGCAGCCACTCCGGATAGCCGCGCTTGTGCTGCTCGGCGCGGGGCTGCTGGGATTGGCAGGTCTCGCGCCAGCCACCGCCCGCGCCGCCACCCCGCTCAGCGCTGGCGTGTTGGAAAGCTATGTCGCGCGCATTGCGCGCGCCTGGGTGTCGGATACAAGCCCCGACGGCGAGGTGCTTGACCCACTCAACCCCGCCGATAGCGGCGACGACTACGGCGTGATCATGCTGGCCGACGTGATGCTCAAGACAGCGGCGCGTAGCGGAGACACGACCCTCGCGCAAACGGGCATGCGTATCGTGGAGCAGGCCGCGACACTCCCCGACGTCTCCGGGCCATTCAACCTGCTGGCCATCTCCGCACTGCTGCGCGACGGCCAACGCGGCCGCTTTCTCCCAAGCGTCTGGTCACAGATCGGTGGCATCACGACAGCCCTGGCCGATCGCACCGGGCCACAGGCTGGACCCAACTGCCTGACCACACCGGGCTGCTACAGCAACTGGCGGCTGGTGTGGGCCGCCGGCGCGAGCGCCCTCCTCGCCAGCGGGCAGCAACCCGCCGCCGTCTGGCCCGCGGAAATCCCAGTCGACCTGGCGCTGGCCGTAACGCACGCCGGGCCGCCCGCGAGGCCCTCACCGCTGACTGGCGCTCGCGAGCTCTCCGATCCCGGCTCCGAGCCTCCTGCCTACGATCTGTTCTCCAGCGCCCTGCTGGAACTGGCAGCTGAAGCCGACCCGGCGGCTATGACCCCGGCCGTCGAGGCGCTTCGCGAGCAGGCCGCGCGTTACGCGCTCGAGTTGATGGCCCCCGACGGACAGCTCTCTTACGCGGGGCGCTCACTCGACCAGTCGTGGGTACAGGCCGCCGGCGTCGACCTCGGGGCCCACCAGGCCGCCCTCGATCCCGACCGCGCTGGGCAGTGGCAGGACTTCGCCGAACGCGCATTCAGCTACCTCATGCACGACTACCCGCCACGCCCGGACGGCATCCTCCCGATCGTGCCGGGCCTGCTGTCCGACTGGAGCCCAACCATCATGGACAGCTACGCGGCCCTTGACCAATACGAGGGGCTGACGCTGTGGTTCCTCGCGGATGCCCTCGAACACTGGCCGCAAGCCGGCGTAGCCCACGCGCCGCTTCCCGTCGACGCGACGGACTATCTCATGGGGGATCTGCACTCGAGCGGCCTCGCGTGGGGACGTTCCGGCCGGGTCTGGTGGGCCGTGAGTGGCCACACCATCGGTCATGACCCGCGGGCCGCCCAGGGGCTAGTCGCCCTGAAGCTCGAGGCCGGAGGTGCTTGGCGCGATCTTCTCGCCCTGCGACCGCGCGCGGGCGGTCCTTCCACCATCTGGACACTCACGCTACCCGGAGGCAGGGTCGCAACGCCAACCTTCACCGCAATCCACGGAGACGGCCACCACGCGGTGCTGAGCGGTGCTTACCGACTAACCACCGGCCACGTCATTGGCCCGGCTCGTTGGGTCCTCACCACCACTCCGCGTGGACTAAGGATGACGATGCCCATCGGCCATCAGGGCACCGTACGAGCCGGCATTTGGGTTACTGGCAGCGGTGTGCGTGTGAGCGCACCAGAGGCGCAAACGACAGACGGAACCTGCACAGCGACTGCATCCGGACGCGCCTGCCCAGTGACTCTGACCTGGAAACACGCTCCGGCGAAGCTCGAGATCGGCTGAGCGCGAACCGCCCCTTCGGGCATATCTCGGCAAAAACGCCCGGAGATAACGGCGACCCGTGGTGCACGGTGCACCACGGGTCGCCGCGTCACGAAGAACTATCTACGGGTAGATCGAATCAGCCCGCGAACGAATGGAATTCACCGAGAGGACTCGGCAGCGTAGGCTTGAATGGTTCGAACTTGTATGGTTTCGTAACGTCAAAGCCGGCTTTTTCAGCGGCTTTTGCTTCAGCGAAGGGCAGTAGCGCTTCAACCGCCTGCCCGATATTTGCCAGCAGCAACGTGCGCTCGTAGCCGTTGTTGTTGGGCGGGGCGGTCGGCTCGGCCACCTTTTGAATCCCGGTGATCTTTTCGATCGGGCCGCCGTCTTTGCTCGCCACATCCGGCCCGACGACGCGAGCCAGGGTGCGGTGATCGGACTCGATGCCCATGATGCGCGCCGCCGTGACTTTCAGGTCCGGCGTGCTGAAGTCGCGCACCCCAATCAGATACGCAGCGATGAACGCATCCTCGAGCGTGACGAGGATGTCGAGCGTCGTCTGCGCGTCCGCGAACATCTTGGCTGGGTAGTAGAACGTCGTGAAGGGAGTGGGCTTGCCGGTCACGCTTTCCTCGAGCAGATAGTGGGACATCTCCTCTTGGACAGCCGCTTCGAGGTACCCCTGGTCGTCCTTGGGGATGTTCTTGAAGAACGGCGCGGTGTTGATGATGTTGGAGTAGGTCGTGACCGCCAAGGCCTCGGCGATCTGGGCGGCCCCCAGGATTTCCAGATCGCCAGCGGTCGGCCCACCGCTGGGCATTTCCGGCTGCTGATGGCGGTGATGCCGGTAGGACCGGCCGTGCCGGCGATGCCGTCCCCCGGCGAGCGCCGCGGCAGGGCCGAGCGCACTGAGGCCAGCAGCCCCGGCACCCGCGATGGCCGCGCCTTTCAGGAAGCTCTTGCGCGTCGTCTGCTCTGCCAGTCGGCTCTGCGAGGCTCCTGGCTCCGCGTCATCGACCTCTGACCGGCTGTGCGTGTCGTCCATGTGGCTCGTCTCCCGTTCTTGTCGTATCCGGAGTGTCCATCCAGGTGCTGCGCGACGTGTGTCGCAGTACCCATTCGCGCGAGCGAGGGGCGTGGATCACCGATCGGCATACTCCTCAAGCGGTGCTGCGGCTCATCACGATCCCGATCAGCCATTACTGCGAGAAGGCACGCTGGGCGCTCGAGCGCGTCGCTATCCCTTATCGCGAGGAGCGCCACGTCCAGGGCATCCATCAACTCGTCGCGCGGCGCGCGGGTGGCGGGATAACCGTTCCAGTACTCGTTACGCCCGATGGGGCGATCGGGGACTCGGCGGACATCCTCGCCTGGGTCGATGCTCGTACGCCCCCTGAGCACCAGTTGTTTCCCGCGGAGCGCGCCGCGCGCGCGGCGGTCGAGCTTCTCTGCCAGCGCTTTGACGAAGGGCTCGGGCCGCAGGGGCGCAGACTCATGTACATCCACATGCTTCCGCAGCGCAAGCTCTCGCTGCGCTTCAACAACGCGGGGGTCCCAGCCTGGGAGGACCGTACAATCCGCTACGGGTGGCCGCTTGCCGCACGCTTCATCGGACGGGCACTGCACATCCATCCCGGGATCGAGATCGAAGACGAGGCCGCCGTCTGGCGCGAGTTCGACTTCGTGGCCGAACTGCTCGCCGACGGGCGCCCGTGGCTGTGCGGGGAGCGTTTCGGGGCGGCCGATCTGACGTTTGCCGCGCTGTCAGCACCGCTAATCGTTCCGCCGGAGTATGGCGTTGCGCTCCCGCAACCCGATGCGCTCGCACCCGGCCTGGCGGCACTCGTGCGACGGGCACGCGATCATCCCGCGGGTCGCTACGCGCTGGGCTTGTTTGCTGAGTATCGAGGGCGGGTGGTCTTATAGCGAGGGGCTGAGTTGGCTGACGGCATCTGGGGAGCAGGGCGTCGGAGTCTGAGAACATGGTCACTGTGCAGGAGACCCCTGCGAGCTCCCGAGGAAGCCTGACCGCGCGGCCCTCATGGCTGCGGCGTGTCGCCGCGGTCGGGGCCCTCCTCGCACCAGTCGCGATGGCCGTGGTGACTGCAGTAGCGCTGGTCGGTGACGTCGCGATCGCCGTGCTGGCGGTGGTGATCGTGCTAGTCGCGAACGCCACCATCTGGCTCGCCCTGACCGAGCGCGGCGCGCGGCGCGCCGTCGGGGCGGTGGTCGCGGTGCTCGCCGGAGTCTGCCTGGTTGTGGTGGTGGCTACTCACTGGCAAGGGCTGTTGGTCCTCCTCGCGCTGTTGTTCTTGCTCGGGTCCTTCGGGTTGACCGCGCGCTATGCGCTGGGGCGAGCCGGAGAGGTGGCAGTCTTGACGGTGGCCGCCGCCACCCTACCCGTGGGCACCGCCAGCTCGGCGGCGCTAATCATCAACCTGAAGTCGGGCGGGGGAAAGGCCGAGCGCTTCGACCTTGCTGCCCAAGCTCGACAGCGAGGTATCGAGCCGATCGTCCTCGAACCCGGCGATGATCTGCTCGAGCTCGCCGAGAGCGCAGTCGCGCGCGGTGCGCAAGTCATCGGGATGGCCGGAGGCGATGGCTCGCAGGCACTCGTGGCGACAGTCGCCGCGCGGCGCGACGTCGCCCATGTCTGCATCCCGGCGGGTACGCGAAATCACTTCGCGCTCGACCTCGGCCTCGACCGCGACGACGTCGTGGGTGCGCTAGATGCGTTCACCGACGGCGTTGAGCGGCGCATCGACCTCGCGCGCGTGAACGACCACGTGTTCGTCAACAACGCTTCGCTCGGCGTTTACGCGAAGGTGGTCCAATCCGACGTCTACCGCGACGCCAAGCTCGAGACGTGGACGCGCATGCTCCCCGACCTGCTCGGCCGCGACGCCGAGCCGATCGACCTCGAGTTCACGGCGGCGAACGGAAATAGCTGTGACGACGCAACACTGGTGCTCGTGTCGAACAACCCGTATGAGCTGACGCACCTGGCCGGCGCCGGCACGCGCAAGCGGATCGATTCCGGCACGCTCGGCATCGTGGCCGCTCGCGTGCACGGCGCGGAGGTGGCCAGGCTCGTAGCGCTCGAGCTGGCCGGACAGGCGGGGCGCTTCCCGGGCCTGCTGTCGTGGTCGGCACGAGAGTTCGAAGTCCGCTCGGGCGACGCAGTGGAGGTCGGCCTCGACGGCGAGGCCTTGGTACTCGACCCGCCGTTGCGCTTCGAATCGCTACCCGGAGCGCTGCGCGTGCGGCTGCCCCACGGCGCCGGCCTGGCACCGGGGGCCCGCGCGGTGTCACTCACGACGGCCAACCTGGGCACGCTGGTGCGGGTGGCCGCCGGCCGGTGAGGGCATGAGTCACGTGCAAGACCTGGACCACTGGTTGATGGGGCACTCGTTCCATGCACGCTCGCCGGCGCTGGACCGCTCCCTTGTCGTGGTCACGAGAGCAGCGAACTACTCTCGACTGTGGCTGCTCATCGCGGGCGCACTCGCGTTGCTAGGGGATCACCAGGGGCGGAAGGCCGCCGAGCGGGGCCTCATCGCGATCGCGATCGCGGCGGCCGTTGCGAACGGCCCGGCCAAGCTGCTCGTGCGCCGGCACCGTCCGTCCTCGAGCTCGCGGCCAGCGCTCATCCGGATGCCACGCTCTACTTCGTTTCCATCAGGTCACAGCGCTGCGGCGTTTGCGTTCGTCACCGGTGCCTGCGCCGAGCTGCCGGGGCTCGCGCCGGGGCTCGTTCCGCTGGCGGGCGCCGTTGCTTACTCGCGCGTTCACACCGGCGTGCACTACCCGAGCGACGTCGCGGCCGGCGTGGCGATCGGGATCGGCTGTGGGCTGCTCGCCGTGCGCTTGCGCTCGCTGGCTCCGAGCGCGCCACAACGCCTACGCGCCAGCAAATAGCGCAGGCTCGCCAAAAACGCAATCCCACGGAGAAACGACATGCAGATCACCAAGAGCTGCATATTGCTCCCGGGGCCCGTGTGCTCGATCTAGCGGCGGGAACCGGCAAGCTCACTCGCGCGCTGCTCGGCGTGGGCCTCGATGTCGTAGCAGTCGAGCCGCAGGCGCAGCTACGCGAGATCCTCGTCGCTAGCGTGGGCGCCGAGCACGTGCTCGATGGAGTCGCCGAGGAGATCCCGCTCCCGGATGCGTCGGTCGCCGCGGTCACGGTGGCCGATGCGTTTCACTGGTTCAACCAGGCGGCCGCGCTGCGGGAGATTCAGCGTGTGCTGATCGCGGGCGGAGGACTGGCAGTGCTCAGAATCTTGCCCGACTGGAGCGGGGCCTCCTGGGCGCACGAGGTCGGGACGCTGATTGCCGAGCTTCGCCCAGATCATCCGCAATTCGAAGGCCCGCGCTGGCAGGAGGTCGCCCGAGCGGAGGGCGGCGGACACGCATCGCGCCAGAGCACCTTCGATCCCGACGCCTGGGAGGAAGACCTTGCCCCCGCCACCCCGCGGGACGCGAAGCCGCCGAGGCGGCTCGCGACTACCAGCCTGGCCATCGCACCACAGGCATCTAGAGATACGCCATCGCTAGGGGGGACGCCGCAACCTACCTAGCGCGTGGGGCGGAACACTCGAACGCCAGTGCAAGACGGGTCAGCGTCGCTACAGTACGAGCCCATTCTGCCGAACAGTCCCCAGAACTAGGGACCGTGATCGTCTATGCGCTGGAACACCCGTCTCTCCCATGCGGAGCCGTCGTCATTGACAGCTCCTCTGTCCCTTGAGGAAATTAGTTGTCGCGCGGGGACGCCAGCTCGCATTACCGGAGTAGTGGAGCCTTCTGCGCAAGCTGCTGTGATGCGCCGCCCGGCCGGGTTGCCACTAGTGCGGCGCGGTCACGCGCGCTGGCTGGTGCGCGCTCCTGGGCGCCAGGGTGCGCTCTCGCCGGAGGAGGCCGCGCACGCGCTGAACGCCGGGCGCGCTGAGCTTCGCAGGCGCCTTGACTGGCGGCGCGACGCAGCGGGGATGCCCGCGCATGCGCGCGATGAGCTCGTCGACGAGGCGATCGGCGTGGTCGTCATGTCCAGCAAGCCGATCCGTGATGAGCAGCACCTCCAGGGCGCGTTTTGGGCATCCATCGGCTACCTGCTCGCCGAGTACCGCGCGGGGCGCCATGAGCTGCATGTCGGCTCGCGCCGCCGTGTGGACTTCGAGCCCCTCGCCGAAGTGCTCCCCGACGACGAGGGCGAGCCGTTTGACTTGGTCGCCGCTCGTGAGCGGATCGCCACCGCAGCGGACCTGATGGCGCAGCTCGACCCGTTCGAGCAGCGGGTAATGGCGGTGATGGCTGCGCATAGCCTCGGCGTCAAGCGCGCGGCGAAGGCGATGGGCGAGCCGATCAAGACGGTGCTCGCCGCGTCGCGTAGCGCGCAGCGAAAGCTCGACCAAGTCGCAGCGATCACCGCCGCCGGTCGTATGTGTGATTACCGCGAGCAGGCTATCCACGCACACGCCGAGGGGACCGCCCACGACAAACAAGAGACGGCCGCGAGGGCGCACCTCGCAGCCTGCGCGGCCTGCCGATCGTCTTACGCAACCCTTGTACGGGAGATGCGCGCCCGCGAGTTCCAGCGCGCGGCGAGCGCAGCTTTCCTGCCGCCGCCGGCGCTCGCCGGAGCGGTGCATGGCCGCTGGATCGAGCGGCTTGCCTCGCTGCTCTCCACGGGTCGCGCGCCGAGTGGGTCCGCAACGGCCGAGCGTACCGCCGGGCTACTCGGCGGCGGCGGGCTGGTAAAGGCCGCCGCCGTGACCTCGGCGATCGTGGTCGCGGGCGCCGGCGTCGGCGCGAAAGTGGTCCACTCCCTCGAAGCGCGCGCACCCGCTCACCACCATCACAGAGCGGCTGTGCGTCCAGCAGTCCGCGCGCGCGCCGCGAGCATCAGGCCGACCGCGTCCGTCGGCGAGCCGGCGTCTACACAAACGCACGTCGCTCAGCATCCCGCCACTGCAGCGCACGTCAAACACGAACGCCGTCCGTCGTCGCCGCCAGGCCGTGACCTCGGGTATCTCAGCCTCGGCCAGACACCGAGCACGCCCCAGCCACGAATCACACCCCAAGCAAGAGTGGCCACGAACAGTCCGAGCAAAAACTCTGAAGGCCCTGCTCCCGCGCCGACCCGGACGGGCGGCGGAACAAGCCTGGGCTATCTCGGTCACTGAGAGCAAGCGAAAAAAACGGAAAGGACTCCAAATGATCCGCGCTGCATACTCTCGTCGTGTCCTTCCGGTTGTGGTGCTTGTGCTCACGTGTTGCTTGTTGAGCCACGTGTCGGGAGTCGAGGCTATGTCCAGTCCGGCCGCGCACGTCGTTGTCGCGCCCGCGCTCAGAAAGGCCGAAGCATCGCCGAAGGCCAGTGGGTTCCCGGGGTACTGGGCGCAAGCGAACTGCTCCTATAGAGACGAACTCGCGACGTTCTTCTTGGTGGAAGACTGGTCGCGTGGCACTGACGGGATCTACAACAGTGACCAGAGCAACATCGACACGTGCCTCGTGGTGGGTGGCGCAATCACTGTGCGAGACGAAGCGCGCGTGAACGACGAACCAGGCACCGGGCCGATCGAAGTCTACAAAGCGCCCGCCGGGAGCACGATCGCCGGCGGCGTGATGACACTCAGGCTGCGCAGCCTCGGGGGCATGGTTTACGTCGCGAGCCCTCTGAACGAAACCACGGAGGACCTGATCACGGCGTGCAGCGGCTGTGCGGCGAAGACCGAGACGGTCGGGATCGACAGGCCTGGCGGCACGACTATGTATGTAGGTGCAATCTGCACGGCCGCGCCCGGTAAAACGCTCTGCTCGACAGGCGAACCGGATGGCGTCAACGCCGAAATAGGAGTCGAAAGCGCAACAATCGTGCTCCACAATGAAGCGAAACCGGCCGCGAGTGGGATCGCGGGGACGCTGCTGGCCAAACCGGTCAGCGGAACCGGGAGCCTCTCGTTCACGGCCACCGACAAGAAAGGCCCCGGTGTTTACCGTGTCGCGCTGGCGATCGACGGGAACGTAGTCTCATCCTTCACCCCAGACGAAAACGAACTCAGATGCATCCCCTTTGGCACCTACGAAGGGGCCCTCGTATTTGAATCCGCACAGCCGTGCCCACAAACCACCGGCGTCTCCGTCGAAGTCCCCACCACCAGCCTATCCAACGGTCAGCACAACCTCACTGTCACCGTCGAAGACGCAGCTGGCAACAGCAGCATCGTGTATTCCGGCACCATCGAAGTATCCAACCCCACCGACACTGCGGAAACACCGTCGAACTCACCCTTGCAGGTAGCAGCGCCGCCAGTCACCATCGCACCCGTGGAACGGGGCACCTGCAACGGCACTCCGTGCGCGGAAGTCGCGGAGCTGACAGCAACCCCGAGACAGCCCAAGACACTCACACGCACACAAGCCCGCTCCGCGACCACTCTCACTGGCCGCCTCACAACCCCAACCGGCACGCCAATCAAGGGCGCGCAGCTGCAACTCCTGCAGCAGGTCAACGAATCGGCCGCAATCACCCCAATCGTCAGTACAACGACCCGACCCGATGGGACTTGGACACTCAAAGCCCCAGCGGGCCCCTCCCGACTGCTACACGTCGCCTACTACTCCCACACACTCGACAGCATCCCAGCCGCCACGCTCGACTACCACGAGAACGTACAAGCCGTCGTATCAATGCACGCACCTCACCGCGCGCGACTGAGGCACGTCATCATCTTCGACGGCGAGCTCGCGGGCGGCTACGTGCCCGCGAGCGGCGAGTCGATCCAGATGGAGATCCTCTACGGCGGCCGCTGGCGCACCATCGAAGTTCTACCAACCACAAGTCGGGGACGATGGGCGTACAAGTATACCTTCACCCTCGGCGCCGGCACGACCTATCTCTTCCGCGCAGCAACCGTCCCGAACGGCGCCTACCCATACACAAGCGCCCACAGCGAGCCGGTACGGGTCACCGTCGAGCGCTAAGCCGCACGAGTACGACCTAGCCGCTACCGCCGCATCGCGCCCGCCTTTACACGGCGGGCGCAGCTTTAACACCAGATCACTAATTCGCTGTCGCTTGCGGACTCGTACCTGCATTCATATGCATGGACCATTTTGCCGAAAGCGAACTCTACGACGAGTACGCCTCCACGGGCTGCCCATCCCCCTTTGTTTGGACACCAACCGAGAAACCGGAGAGCCCCATATGAGTTTTCGCATTGAACAAACACATCCCCTGGCGCTGCTGCGCGAACTACCCGACCAGTGGGCACAGACTTGTCTCACAAGCCCACCACGAGACCTAGCGACCCCCGACCTGATCGCTGTCCTCGAAGAGACCCGCCGCGTGCTGCGCGAGGACGGAACCCTCTGGCTCGCCCTCAGTAAACCCGAGAACACAATCGGCCTACAGGCAGCACTCGCGCTCACACCTTGGAAACAACAACTGCCAGCACCCGCCGTGACGCGGTGGGGAACCGGTGGCGTGCTCCTGCTCCTCACAAAGCAGCAGCACGGATTTCTCTATGAGCCATCGCGTGCGATGGCGGCCTCACGTGCTAGCCAGAGCCCAATCTGTCCGAGCTACCCCACGGCCGCCACTCCGGGGGAATGTTGTCGGCGCTGCCCGCGAGCGCGGCGCGCATGGTGCGTGCCCTCACTGCAGCGCCCAGGGTCACTCTTGCGCGAGGCGATCGAATGGTGCCTCATCGCGAGTACCGTGCCGCGCGTCTGCAGCGCCTGCGGCACACCTTGGCAGCGCTCCCGAAGCAGCCGCGAAACCGGTAGGCGGTGGCGCACGATGTGCCGCCACACCACCGGACGGGGCCGCTGTCTGGTGATCGACCCGTTCTGCTCGAGGGGCGAGACCGGTATCGCAGCGCTGCGCCGCGGGCGCGACTTCCTCGGAATCGAGCCTGACCCCATGCGCGCCGCGAGCGCCCGCAGGCGCCTCTCGGCGCTGGAGAGAGCGCCAGGAGGGCCTCACACCAGGAATGAGACCCTTAAGCTCTCGGGCCCGGGCCTGGGGCATTTGTCGCTCGACTGCGGTAACAGCCTCCGTGATCTCCCCCATAGTCGGAGGTAAGAAGCCATTCACCGCCTGGACTATCGCCTCTATACCAACTCTTTCAAAAATCGCCCTACCAATCCAGCCTGATTACAGGGGTTCTGCGAATGGAGCCGGTAGGAAAAGCGTGGCCTCCGGCCTACAACCCGGAGCCATCTGAATTCCCGCAAACTCCACAAAGTGGAGCTTGGTAGGGAACCCACCGGTGCCGACCGACCGCGTATCGTCCTTTGGGGGTGCAAGACTGGCCGCAATCACGGTGCCTTGTCGAGCTTGGCGGCGCCCCAAACGATGGAGGAGCTGATGAGCGTCGGAATGGACGGGCCTCGTGGTGTCGCGGCAAACCGTGTCCCAGAGAAGACGGGGATGCGTGCGGGACTCCTCGCCGTGGCGGTGCTGACCGTTGCATTGGCGCTGCCGACATCGGCGTTCGCGACTTCGCCAGAGACCTGGGTCTCGGGCACCGGCAAAGACTCGGGCACATGCACGGTCCTCGCTCCGTGCGCTTCGTTCGCGTACGCGATCGGGCAAACCAGCGCGGGGGGCGAGATCGATGTGCTCACTTCGGGTAGCTACGGCCCGGTGACAATCACGGAGCCGATCACGATCTTCGCAAGCGGCGTCACGGCGGCGATCGACTTTCCCGGCGACGGCGAGGGGATCTATGTGGACCTGCCCGCACCAAGTGAAACGCCCACCCTGAGTAACACGGGGGTGGTGTTGCACGGGTTGGACATCGACGGCGGCGGCACGGGTGACGATGCGATCTATGACGCTCTGGGCGACGTCGACATCGAAGACTGCGACCTGCATGGGTTCGCCCAGATTGGGGTCGGCCTGGGCGACTTGAACGCCGCCAAGGTCGATAACACGATGACGGTCAACGACTCGACGATCAACGGCGGCACGTTGGGCGTGCGCACATTCCAGAGCGTCGGTCTCAACGGTGGCTACCCGGACCAGGTGGTACTCGACAACGACCTCATCGAGAACGCGTCCTCCGCGGGCGTGTTCACCCGCGATGGCGAAGGTCAGCTGACGGCCGATCACGATCTGATCCAGGGCAACGACATCGGCTTCGAGGCGGACACTGGGCCGGCGAGCTATACGCTCGAAAATGATGAAATCGACGACAATACGGGTGCCGGGGTGTATATCTATGGGCCCGGTGCCGGCATTTCCAAACTCGTCCTCGACGGCGACCAGATCGATGACAACGCGGGCGGCGGTGTCACCCTCACGGGCGGCGGATTCCCGACGGACGCGTTGCTCGATGGCGACGACATCGACTACAACACGGGCGATGGCCTCGACGCGGTAGGGACGGTGGCGAGCACGCCGGTAAGCGTGTCGGACAGCTCGCTGTCGGGGAACACCGCTATCGGCGTGCTCGCCGAAGGGGCGTTCGCCGACGTCTCCCTCGCGAGCGACACAATCACCCAAAACGCGACGGGACTGGAAGCAGCGAGCGGTGGCTCGATCGTGTCCTACGGCGCCGACAATTCGGTGTTCGGGAACACCAACAACGGTAGCCCCTCCTCGACCGTCTCCGACGGCGCAGTCGGCCCAATCGGCCTTGCAGGCACGGACGGCACGGACGGCACAAACGGTGAAGTCGGAGCCACGGGTCCAGCCGGCGCGAAAGGACCCCAGGGTCCCGCGGGCGCCAACGGCTCTCCGGGACCCGCCGGGGAGATCGAGCTGGTGACCTGTACCAGCGTGAAGAAGAAAGTCAAGAAGTCAAAGAAGACCGTCACGCAGAAGAAGTGCACGTCGAAGCTGGCCTCTTCACCGGTGAGCTTCACGGCGGGCGCAGCGAGCGCGACCATCTCGCACGCGGGTCACGTCGATGCGACCGGTTCGCTACATGGTGACAAGCTCACGTTGCGCTCCTCAAAAGCGCTGCAGCCAGGACGCTATACGCTGAGGCTGACGACCGGAGCGCGCAAGGACGAGCACACGAGCTCAGAGGTAATCGCGATCACCTGAACTCACCAGCATGGGGCGACATGGGCTCTAGCACCGCGAGCATAGGAGGTGCTGCGTACCGGGCAGGGCCATGCGGGCCCGCCCGGTACGCAGGGTATACGGGTATTCTGTACCAGTGTTTAGGTGTTGGCTAGGAGACGTGTAGTAGTTCGCCTCCGGTGAGCGTGATGGCTTGGCTGCCTTCGAGTCCGCCCGCGCTGGCGCGGCCTTGTGAGCAGGTGAATTTTTCGTTGAATGCCTCTGTTACGCCGCCTGTGGTGTTCGTGATCGTTGGGGTCGGCAGCATGCGGCATTCGTCGGTGACGACTCCTGCTACGGTTTTGCATTTCAGCTTGAAGCCGGGCTTCCCTTTGCCTTTTTCTGCGGCTAGGTCGCGTACGGTTCCTTCCCGGGTGAATAGTTCGGTGCGCCACGGCACATCTAGCGCTTCGATTGATGCTTCGCTCATACAATTCGAGCCGGATACGGAGGTGCAGCCGGACATTGTCCATGATGTCGATTCGCCGGCTGATGCGCCTCCGGCTAGCCCGCTGCCGGTATCTTCGCATTTCACCGCGATATTGCCGTAGGGCGCGGTCGAGTCGCTGAGTGTGAGTGTGCCTTTCCAGCCGATCGCCTTACCGGTTACGATCTGCGCGCCGCTGGCGAGCCATACGGGTGGTTCTTCTTGTTCGGTGCTCAGCGTGCCGCCGTTTTTGGCTGTGATGCTCTCGTTGCCTTCGAGAAAGGCAGTGCCGCTGCCACTAATCGCACACGTGAGTTTTTCGTTTTTGTTGTATGCCGCTGTCACACCACTGACTCCATTGGTGGCTAGCGTGCTGATATTCCCACTGCATTCATCTTCAATCTTGATGCCCGCTATGATCTTACATTCAAGCTTGAACTTTGGCGTGCCTTTGCCGCTGCTCACCAGTACGTCGTGCAGGGTACCTTCGACTGTAGCCAGTTCGGTGTGCCACGGCAAGTTTTGTGCTGTCAGCGACGCTTTACCAGTTTTTTCGCATTCTTGCCCAGCGGCACAATTGGACATCGTTATTGCCGTTATTTCACCTGCGCCACCGACACCGGCGGATCCTTCAGCTTTCTCTTCACATTCGACCGCGACCACGAGGCCAGCGGGTCCTTTGGTGTCGGTCATCGTTACTTTGCCTGTCCAGCTCGTGGCGACTGTTTCGGTGAGCGGCGTGCCGTTCAGACGCCAGCCGACTCGTGCGCTGGCGAGTGCTGGGACAGCACCCCATAGCATTAGTAGCCCCGCGACCAAAACGACCATCCGCCGCGTCCTTCTCGCCGCCCGGCGCGTCTGGGGCGTCCGGCTTCTCTCGGCCGGTTCTCTTGAACTATACCCTTGACTACCCATCGATACCTCCTGTTTTCAAGGACCATGTACCGTCAACGCTCGCCTGCCAGCGTTGCTGGAGGGAGCGATGGATAATCAATACTGTCTCCCACCCGGGTGCGCTATGCCAATGTGCGCAAATCGGGGGTGCTTTTCTTGGCCAGATCGTGCACCCGCATCCTGGTTTTCCCATTTACACCAAAGCATTCTTCACAGCCGAACGAATGGTAGGGGCCGGCGCGTCGAGGCCCTCGAGTTCTAGCGCGACTTCGAGCTCCGCGGGGCACGGGTGCAGCGAGCGGCCGAGGCGCTCTTCAGCGATCCGCAGGCGATTTTCGACGGTTCTGCGAACAACGCCCAGCGCGGCCGCCGCGGAGGTCGCATTGCACTCGGCCCCCAGATACGCACGTAGCGTTTTGCGTAACACCGCGCCGTTGTTGCGGGAGTCCTCCAGCGGCGAGAGATACAGGCCGATCAGGGATCTTGCGAGCGTGTCGTCATTCAATGCGGCGGCGAGCAACGCGACATCGCCATAGCGCGTCAGCCGACGACGCCGACGGCGCGCGACGAGCAGCGCCGCCTGCGCCTGATGATGAGTCAAACGCCACCCCCCAAGACCCTGAGCTGGCTCACCCACCGCGAACATCACACCCCTACCCCCACCTCCACGGGCGCTATCTTCGGGGGTGCTTGCTTGCGGTGCTAGGGCGCGTTCGAGCTCCCCCGTCTGCAGCGTATAGCCTCCGCCTAGCCAGGCCCAAACCGTCTCTCGCCCCTGCGGCACACACAACAACCGGCAGCCCAGGGCGTCCGCTAAATCTCCCAGCACCTTTTCACAGCCAGAGCCCGTGGCGATCATCCCCAGGTGCTCGCCGTCCAGCTCGTACCCGAAGCCGGCTAGCTCGACCGGCCGGCCGGCGAGCAGCATCCGTACTTGCTCCTCTAGACGCAGCTCACCAGAGCCGTTCGTGCGCTGCAGCTCGCTCGTATGCGCGCGAGCGACGACGATCACGAGCTCGTCAAACAGGGAGGACTGCGCGCGCAACATCTCGCGCAGCCCCTCGCCTTCACCGGCCAGCTCGGCGCGCGTTGCCTCTTGCATGATGTAGTCCCACAGCAGCGCGTTACCAGCGATATAGCGCCGCAGCACCGTATCCAAGCTAATCCCGCTCCGCGCAGCAAGCCGCGCCTGAGCCAACACCTCCCCCGGAACCACGACAGACCCAGGATCCCCTCCCTCGATGCCGCTCAACCCATAGCCGACCGCTACGGCCACGGTGGCACGCAGCCCGTCCAGGTACTCCATGTCGCGCTCACCCACAGGCTCGAATACCAGGCCCCTTACCCGCGCGAAGATCGCCTCCTCGATCTCCTCACGCCGCGCGTACAACCGCCCCAAAACCACCCCAGGTACACCCGCCATTACCAATATCCTTCCTCGTATCGGCCTGGCCCACAAGACGTCGCTCCACCCCCCAAAGAGCGCGCCGGCACTGACTACACAACGTACTATGTGCCGTTATATTCCTCTCCGGTGATGCGCGTAGAGTGTGACCGATACCGTCCACACCCTACGCAACCACACTCAACTTGTCGGCGCTCTACCGGCTTACTTAGCGGTCACGACCCAGGTACCTTCGTTTGAGGTTTCTTCACCGGCCGTTTTGGGCGTTTCCGTTTGGAAGAGGACAACTGCGCCCGTGGTACCCGGTCCGCCGCCCGTGACACCGAGGATTGGTATACCAGCGTGCATCAATCCTCCCTTGTGGCCCCGAGCCGCTTCTCCTTCGTACACACAAAGAGTACCCGGCGATGCTTCCGGTTTTTCAGCGGAGCCTTTGCATCTCGGCGACAGCTGCCCGCCGCTCGGGATAAATTCCGCTTCTTCAGGAGCTTCATGCAGCGGAATCCCAAAGGAAATCGCGGTGGCAGTTTCTTCACCAAAGGCGTTATCCGTCTTACGAATCGCGTAGACACCGCTCTCGCTCTGCCCGGATGGAAGCGTTCCTCCGGCCGTCCAAGGGGAGCCTTCTTCGCCTTTCTCACCGGGTTTGCCTTCTTTTCCGTTGGTGCCGTTCGTGCCGTTGGTGCCTGCGGGGCCCGCGGGTCCAACAGCTCCGGTCGGGCCTGTAGCTCCGGCTGGGCCGGCCGGCCCGGTCGCCCCCGGCGCACCGTTTTTACCGGCGGGCCCGGCCGGGCCACGAGGGCCCGCCTTTACCTTGGCCTTGGGCTTCGTCTTGGATACTCTCGCCACAGCAAGAGACCCGGTGTGCGAGGCGCCATCATTGCTGCTGGTTGCGGCGAGAGCGCCACCGGTGGCCGCGAAGACCAAGGCGATCACCGCGACCACCATGCTCGGAGTTACCCGGATCTTTCTAAACATCATTCCTTCTCCTTAGTTGACAGCAACACGGTTCAGCGCTTCGCCTTACGCGCACGACTCATCTTCTTCGCCTTCGCCACCCTCTTCTTCCTCGCTTTGATGCACTTACCGTGACTCAACTGCTTTCCTTTGGCGCACTTGGGCGTCTTCGTTCTCGGCTGTGAGGTAGCTGCCGCGGGGAATGCGGTGCTCGGGACGGGTAGCTGCGCCAGGACCGCGGGTTGCGTTAGAACGGAGGCGACTCCCGTGGTCGTGAATGTCATGGGTGCCCCCGTGAGGGTGTGCGAGGCGTTGTTGATGTAGCCGCTTGAGACGGTGATCCGGTAGGCGTAGGTGCTGCCCGGCTGCAGACCGCTCAACGCGAGGGACTCTGGCACGGGGCTGCTGCCCGCGCCGGCCGCACCGGAGAGCACGATCCCGTACTGCGTGCTGGCACCTTCATACACTCCGAGTTCAAAAGCATAGGTGGCGGGTAGACCGTCGGGGTTCACCGCACCCGACACCATCGCGGTGGTTGCTGCTACCGCGCTCGCCGCACCCGTTTCCGCGGCTGGGAGGGGCGCGGGTGCGGTCGTGAATGTCGCTTCGGGCCCCGTTACCTGCCCGCCTACCGTGTTGCCACCAACGACTTGTTCGTTGCTCGCGTGTAGCTGGTAGCGATAGGTAGTCCCGGGTTCTAGACCGGTGGCTTCAAGGGTCGCGCCGATCTTGCCATACACGCTGGAATGCAGGGCTTCGGTCTCTCTCATACCTGGTGCCTGTTCGATCGTGGGGCATACTGTGCCTTCTGTGCATGCCTTGGCGTACTGGAACTCGTATGCGGTGCTCGCGTTCTCGGGGTTCAGTTCCCCGGACATCACGACCGACGCGGTCCTCACAAACGACGCGCCCACCCCACTCACAACCCTCGGCGCGATGACCGGTGTGCGGAACGACAGCTTTTCGCCCGTCAGGCTTTCCGGTGCTTTGACGTTCCCATCTTCACCGACGAGCTGGTAGCTAAACGTTTCATCCGGCCGTAAACCTTCAAGCACAGCCTGTACCCCCACCAGCGCCCCACCCGTCAGGACCGGCTGCTTCGCGGTCTGCCCCGTGAACGGTTCGCTGCGACCCCAGTCAAACCACGCTTCGGTGCCAGACACCCCCTCTGGGTTCACTTCCCCACCCAAAACACAATCAAACGTCACAGACGACCCGTGTTCCACACCCTGCACACACGGCGCAGACCCCGTAACCAATTCAGCAACAAACTCCGGCCCATACACCAAAACATCCTGAGCATTCTCAGAGGCAGCGTACAACTCGCCCGTAGCGCTGAACCCAAAAGAGTTCACACCTCTCGGGGGAAAAGTGAATTCTGTGATCAGGCGTCCGGTACTCGCATTGTACAGATCACCAAATTCCTTTGTTTCTCCCGCTCCGTCTTCACGTACCCCTACCGCGAGATGACCTTCAGAATCGATAGCAAGCCGCCTCGTAAATACAGCCGTAGCTCCTTTTCCCCTGGGGCTTGCTTCGATGGTTTTGATTCCTTCGTTCTTGGGGTTAAACTCCCGGATGACGTTGGTGGATTCGCCAGCGCCGTAGCTCGTGCTACCGATGCCATAAACAAGGTACACGTTACCCGTACTGTCGACGGCGAGCGCGCTCACGTAGCTTAGGGGGTCTGAGGAGATCGACGTAAGCGGGATTTCGCCGGTCCATACGCCGGTCGCGGCGTTGAGCTCTTGCACCCGGTCTTCTTCGCCTACATACAGCGTGTCGTGTTCCCCACCGACAGCCAGCAGGTCGCCCATGCCTTGATCGAGGTTAAACGCGCCGTGTTCGGATACGCCTAGGGTGGCTTGGGCGGGTCCTATGCATTGCACGCCCTGGTTTTCTTGGACTTCTTTCTCAGTGCAGAGGTTGCCTTTTGTCTTTTCGTTGACTTCCTTGCCGATCTCCAACACAAACACGCCTTCTCCGGTGAACTCCTGCACCCGCTCACCAAACGCATCACCAGCACCAATCACCTGTTCGGCGATATACACATCGCCACTCGCTGGGTCGACCGCCGCGTCCTGCGGTTCGTCGAGTTGCCCTGGAGCGGGTCCTTTGATGCCGGCCTTGCAGGCGTCTTTTGAGGCGGCGGTGC
The DNA here is from genome assembly GCA_036501715.1 of Solirubrobacteraceae bacterium. GTDB lineage: Bacteria > Actinomycetota > Thermoleophilia > Solirubrobacterales > Solirubrobacteraceae > Palsa-744. The sequence goes on from DASXZV010000042.1 coordinate 247,198, forward strand.
AGATGTCGCCTTTGGTCGTCGCGTTGACTTCCCTACCGAACATCAACACAAATTCGCCAGTAGCCGTGAGCTCCTGCACACGACCGTTACCTTTATCGGCGATGTACACGTTCCCATTGGGTGCACTCGCAACACTCTCGGGGTATTCAAAGCCGCCTGCGGTTGAGGATGGCGTTCCGGGCTGGCATTCGTCTTTGGATTGCACACTGCATACGTCTTCAAGGGCGGGCCCAGCTTTTGCGTTCTTCTCAGTCAGGTTGACTTCCCGCCCGAAATGGTTCGTAGGGACGAGCTTGACTGGTGGCACGGCTGCCCGCGCGCCAGCCGCGACGGCGAGGGTCATGATGATGGCGGTGAGGGTGATGCGGGGGGCCGTGTGTTTGTGGTGGGTGGTGTGCTTCATCGGTTGGCCCTCCGGTTGTTGCTGGCTCGCTTGGCTCTAGCCTTTTGGCGTTTGCTTGTTCTGGCTGCTTTTGCCTTGGGGCAGCCGGTGACGGTGATCTTTGTGCTCTGGTGGATGACCGCCCCGTTCTGCGCAGCTAGTTCGGTCGGCATCTTCAGCCGGCTTGCTGCTTTGCAGAGGTTCCCGTTGGCTGCCAGCGCAGAGAACGGACCCTCCGGGAGATAGAGCTCAAACGTCGAGACAGGGACGTCGGGCACCGTCTTGAACGTGCTCGAGGTGATCCCGGCCCTGGAAATGAACGTCGAACCGGTCAGATCGACCCTGACACCATCACCCTGCAGCACAACGATCAAGCTAGGAAACGCTTCCCCACCATGCGAGACGAAATACACCGGGCCCGAAAGCCCCACCGGCAACAGGGGTGTCCTTGCCCTCACGGTCCCCACAATCGACGCCGCCGGGCACCCGGCGGGGTCCGATGCAAACACGCCAGCTGTGCAGGCCTTCTGCAGCGTCGTCAGCCGCGAGGGGAGCTGCTTGGGAAGATCGACTTTTACCCGGGCGATGTTCGCCTCACCCCCCACAGACCCAGCAGGATAGGAGAGCTTCGCATCAAGGCTCGCGCCCCCCACCCGGCTTGTGTGCCCGCTGGTGGAGACCGTGAACTTGGGTTTGAACGCAAGGCTCTCACAGCCCCCCACCGCGAACGGGCTCTGGACACTCGCCTTCGCGTTTTCTGAGCCCGCGACCACAGCGGTAACTTGCTGAGCGTTGCAGCTAGTCGGGTTGAACATGAACCCGGGACGGTCGATCTTGACCGTGATCCGCTGCAACCGCAACGGCACACCATCCAGGATCTGCGGCAACGCATACGGCCCCGTTTCATCAGTCGTGACCGTCAACGTGGAGTCTTCGGGGTTCACATCAATCCGGGCACGCACCACCACCAGGCCGAGATTGAAAGGACCCGCGACCGCGGGTGTGACGACGCTCAACCCAAACGGCGCACCGTCATGCGGGCCCGTCAAGTACACACTGCCTTCAATTTCGAAAGGATGCGAGCCCGCACCAGACGCGACCCTCGTAGTCCCGATCTTCGACCCAGCCGGACAATGACCATTACTCGCTTCCGGTTCGCCGCACAGCGGAACACTGGAGAGCATCCCCAGCAACCCTGGTGGGGTGTGGACCTGGACGCCCTTGACGAACTGTTCACGGTCCTGCCTCGAGATATTCAATGTGAACGCGCTGAACTGCCCAGCCTGCGGCGTGACGGTGCCCGCCGCGAACCCGGGATTCAACGGCACGGGGCTGGAGCAACCTTCGACGTCGAAGAACTTCGAAGACACGGCGTCCGCTGTCCCGGCGACCGAGAGGCCTTCCGGGGTGATCCCCGGGGCGCTCCATGGCGTGAAGTCCGCGGTCGTGACGGCGGGTCCGCAGACCGCGGGGTTATCGACCGGCGCCCTGGGGCCGCCGTTGAGCTTGATCTTCAGTTCGCTGAACGGCGCCTGCGGGTTATCAAGGAACTTCGTCGTCAGTTGCCCCGTCGCCGGATCGGCCTCGACAAGCCCATGGGCCTTGATGTTGATCCCGGTGTTCGCCAAGGGGCCTTCGCCGCCCAGTTCGAGATACAGCTGGTACAGGTTCCCATCGAGAGCGTCCTGGTTGGTGCATTCGTGCTCACCTGGGTCGCCGCATAGCGGGCGCGCGAGGTAGACGTGGCCCCGGACCGGTTCGTCGAGCAGCGGCGTGATCGCTTCCGCGGTACCCACCGTCGACGCGCTGGGGCAATGCCCGGGCGCGAGCTGTAGTTCCCCATTTTCGCCGCGCTCTTCGGATTCCGGGCCGGTGAAGTTGATGCCTTCCGGCCCAGTTTCGTTACACGCCTGGATACCATCGACGATGCCCGGGCTGATCGACATGCCCTCCGGCAGCGTCACGACCGCGTCACGCAAGTGTGGTGTCGCGGTCTGACCCGGCGTCTCGGGCTGGGGAACCTTCACGTTCACGCCGAGTTCGACGGGTTCGTCCGCGAGCAGCGTATTCGGCTGCACTTCGATCTCCGGCTCAAAGCTCAGCCCATCACACCCTGTCACGGCCGGAAGCGTCGCCGTTGCTTCCGCGTATCCCGAGTACTGGCCGTTCAGGCCGACCGTCCCTGGTTCCGCCCACGAATCGGCGCGCATCGTCGCAGTCTCAGGACCCGCCACGCAATCCGTCGGCATCGAGAGAAACGGCACCGGCACCACACCCGCACTCTCACCACCACCCTCGGGACAGCGTATAGGTTCGCCGTGGTTACTTTTACAAAATCGTCCGCGCATCATGTCGTGACTCGGGTCGGCAGGAACACCCCAGAACGTCAATTCAAAGCGCGTGAGACCGATCACCGGGATGCCGTTGCTGGCGACCGTGAAGCCATAGCAGCCCTGCGGCAGGGTGCAGCCGGCGACGCCTTGTGCGCTACGCACGAGATGCGCCGTCAGCACGGGCGTCACGATGGCCCCACCTTCATTCTCGATCGCGAACTCCGCCGACTGCCCAGCTTCAGGCGTCACATTCACGATCGGCCCAAACCACTCAGTCCCACCGCCAAGAGTCAACTCATACGACCCGATCTGCGTATCCGCAGGGCAATTACCCGTAGCGTTGACTTGCTCAAGCGGGCATCGCGGCGTCGCCTGCGGGTCACCCAGCAACCCCGGCGGCAAATCCACAACCGCATCCCTGGGATCATGCGTCGGAACAACCGCCACTGCACCAGCCCCCCCACCGGGCGCCACCACTTGTTCACTGGTGAATTCCCCCGTCGTCGTCAACGCCCACGGATGACCACCCGCCTGCGTAAACTCATATGGCACATTTGTAAATTCGTACGAGCTTTCGCTGCCATCTGGCTTGACTACTTCCACAGTCTTTTCGGTTGTCTGCATCGTGAACTTAACGATCCCGAGAGATCCATCTTCGCTCGCGGCACTAGCCGAGGAAACCACGAGAAGCAGCGCAGCGAGAGCCAGCAGTAGCATGAGGATTCGTTTGGCGCTCATTACTTTGCCCTCCGATGGCTGGCGGCCTTCTTGGCTTTGGATTTCTTTACGCACTTGCTTTTCTTCTTTACATAGCCTCGCTTACACTTCACGGTCTTAGACTTGGATCTCGCCTTCGCCACCACAGGCACAGGCACCGGAAAATTGCCGCCCGGAGCCTGTGAGACGCTACCCGGGACAAGCAACGGAGCGGGATTCGTCAGCGCTCCCTGACACGCGTCGCCGGAACATTCCTGTGGCTGCGCCGCCGACTCCAACGGCAAACCCACGACTTCGCCAGGCACATGCGCCAGACGCGCGTCATAGATGTCCTGCGCGCCGTCGGTGTCCTGCGGCACCAAACCCTGCGAAGTCAGAAAGAACACGTCATTGCCTTCAGGGGAGATCACGACGTGTTCGACGGCCTCTTCGGCGCTACCCGACGAGATCAACGACACCCTACCTTCACCCTGCCCGGGCGACTCATGCCATTCATAGGCGTTCTCGAGATGGTTTTTCGCGGCAGAAGAGAGCGGCTCGCTACTCGTAAACACAATCCGCGACCCATCTTCACTGATCGCGCGGCTGTTCATGCCGTACTCGGTCGCTACAAAAGTATCCGAGCCTCCGGTCGTCGCGATCGTCGCGTTGAATTCGTTGCCGTTGCCGTTTGCGTCAGTGCCGGCTTCACCCAAAGAGACACGATCGATAGCGCCCGTCTCCGCGTCATAGCGATAGACATCCTCCACAGTATCTGTATCCCCGCTTGTCAGCTGCGCATATGTCGAGAACACGAGGAACTTGCCATCCACGCCAGCGGTCTGCGCTTCACCCACGCTGTTTGCTTCCCACAGCGAAGCGTCTGAGCCCGTCGCGGCGGGGCAGCGAAGGTCTTCCGCGGCGCCCGATAGTTCATGGCCTGTACACAAATCCGCGATGAACGCGAGCTGTCCAGTCACGCTGTCATACACATACAGGTTATCCGCACCATCCAACGGCACAGCACGCCCTTCACCCTCGAGAGCAGCGCGCTGCGCACCGGTCAACAAGTCGCCCTGGGCTACGAAATAGGCCCGCGACCCATCCGGCGCCAGCCGCACCACGCCCTGTAGACGCCCTTCCCCGCCATTGGGATCGTGCGAGACCTGCACGAGGGACGTCACGACCTTTTCACCCACTTCACATTCCGACCCACCAGCAGGACAGCCAATCCTTGCCATATACAAATCGCTACCCAGATCCTTATCGGTAGCCGGTTCCAGTGGCGCTGCCGTCGTGAAATAGACGACGGACCCATCTTCTGATGCACCCACAAAATCAGCATGTGCGCGCGCACCCGCGCCCGCACACGGAACTTCGACACAATCTTCACCCAGCGGCTTAGAAACTTCGAGCGTCTTCGACCCACCCAATCGCACAAACAGCTGATGCTGACCATTTTCCATGCCACCTGGACACGTAGTAAAGAAGACCTCTCCACCATCCTCATCGATATCATGGAACGCGCTGTGCCCTAGTGCATATTGACCCGCGCCGGGATAAATGGCGCAAGACGGGCTCATACTCTTTTCCTTGTTGTTAGAACCGACTCGCTGTAGTGATACAGGTTCTCCGTCACACCCGCGATTCAACTCATAGAGCTGTCGCCCGGTAGCGCCCCGTTCTTCGGGTAGAAAATAGCGTTCTTCTTGAGAATCCAGACTTGTAGCCGCGAGCAGAATATGACAGAGATCGGCACTCGCGGCTTCATATCTAGCGCCCGCCGGAACTTGCGGTACCGCTTGCAAGACCATGCCACCCAGTTCCCAGCTAACCGCCGAATCGGGCACACCCGTCGAGTGCAACAAGACCTCCGATTCCGTGCCCGCCTGAAACGCCCCTTCTTCGCTCGCACCCGGCTTACCGAGATACAGCACCGAGCCCAACGTCGAAGACACATCATTGGCAATCACGTCCGGCAACAGTTCGGCGGGCGGCATCACAGGAGTCGTCACCCAACCGGTTGCACCGCGCTGCGCAAGATAGGCAATCCCCGGAAACGACCCGCCAGGCGCCCCCGCAAACGTCCCAGACGAATAAAACGCGACGCTTTCGCCGTCGGGCGAGACGGCTTCGATGCTCTTCACGCCATATCCGCCCTTATACGGCGGGGTGACCATCTCATACGTGCGTTCGGGGTTCGTAAGCGCAAATGCGGGAGCAGCCATGAGAGCCATCGCCGACAAAACAGCAAACAACACAGCGCCGGCCAGCGGCCCCGAGCGGCCCCGAGGGATCCGCAGGTTGCTTGTGTGCGTGGCACGCCGGGAGCGACGGGCGAGCGTTTTCCTCCTGGATGTGTGTTGGCGCTCTGAACTGAAGATGCGTGTCACGACGTGCTCTCCCTCTTGTCTTCCACTTGAACGCGGATCATTTGTGTGGCCTTGCCCGGCGCTTTCGGCCGGGCGCTGGGTGTCTGGTGTCGATCGCGGCGTGAGCATCGAGCTAGGCAGCCGTTTCGTCGGGGGTGGGGATGTAGAGGCGTTGCGCGACCTGCTCGCCGAGTGCTGTCAGGCTCCAAGCGTTGGGCTCGCCCTTCTGGTGGCCCTCGCCGCGGTTGGCAACGAGGCCGAGCCGCTGCAGCCGCGCGAGGAGCTTTGAGATCTGACCCTGGTCATGGATTCCCGCGTAGTCGGCGATCGCGCGGTTGCTGACGCCGGGCTGCTCGGCGATACCCTGCAGGACCCTTGCGGTGCGATAGGTCACGCGCATCGGGAGCGCGCGCAGCGGGTCAGCGTCGGCGGCGGCGAGCGCGGAGGCACGACGGGCACCTTTAGGGGCCTTGGGTGCGGGCCGGGTCTGCTCGCGCCGCGCAGCGGCGGCTCCGAGATAGGGCAGCACGATCATGCCCATCAACTCGCCGAGCAGGTCGGTCAATGGCCGGGAGTCGCGGCTCAACAGTCGCGCGTGAACGATCGCCAGCGTGGCGCCGAGCAGCCCCTCAGCAGTCAGCGGGCTGCAGTCCGCCGACCGGGCGCCCTCCCGGCGCCCCGCGCCCAGCACCACGGTGAGCCGCGCGAGAGCGGCCTCGCGCGGCGCCTGCACTTGCGGGCCGCCGTAGAGCGACTCCACGACGCAAACCCGCGCGAGTGCGGGCTCGCGGTCAAAGAACGCGAGGAGCAGATGCAGCCCGCCGCGGACGCGCTCGCGCCAAGCAAGGCCCTCCAGGCCGGCAGCGGCGATCTCTCCTTCGAGCAGTGCGAGGACGCCCTCGACGAGCGCGGCAAGGCAAGCTTCGCAGTTCTCGAACAGCTCGTAGAACGTGCGCCGGGAGATCCGCGAGCGCGCGGTGATCTGCGCGACGGTGGTCGCGGGGTACCCGTGCTCCTCGATCGCGGCGAGGGCACCCGCGAGCAGCCGCGAGCGCTGGATCTCATTGACTTGGTCGCGTGCCATCCCCGAGCGCAAGGCAATCCGCGGCCCGAGCTCCGCCGCGCGGCCGGCGCGCCGCCGCCGCGCGCTCGAGGAGGAGGCTGGCGAGACAGCCCGCGCGCGGATTTGCCGCGCCATCACGACCCCCTCCGAGCCCGCGGCGCGCAATACGCGAGTGCTCTCGCGGCGCGCGCGAAGTATGGGGCGCCGTGGCTAGCGTGGTTGAGCCACGGCGCCGCGAAGCCAGCGCACGAGAGGGTACCCGCACGGTGGCTCGCCTGGATGTCACTCCGGGTCTGGGAGAGGGGACACCCAAGACTGAGGGGCGCCCCACGCGAGAGCGAGCCCACGAAGCACCCAACCCGCGCGCGGCGGGCAAGACAGCGCCGCCGCGGCGCCGGGGAGCCCGGGCTAGCTGTTAGCCGCCGAGGCGAAGAGAGAGAGAGAGAGAGAGAGATGCGTCAGAGGGCTGACGCATCTAGCTTCAGCCCCGCCACAAGCGGCGCGGATCCCCGAAACGTATCTCCCTGCAGCAAGCACGATCAGCCAAGCTCCCTCATCAAGAAACGACCCCATCCCTCTCCCAAAACCTACACACTGCCGGCGCCTGAAGTCAACCACAAAGCAAGATTGACCCAAACGAGATCCTATGTCTGCCGGTATCCCCACAATGAAGAACCGAACCGCCACGCAGCGTAACGCACGACCACACAACTGTCAATCCCTCAACACGCCGGAGCTCCAGACGAGGCGCTAACACAAGACAGCTAGCGGCCAGCCCGCACGACCTCAAACCCATGTGAATACACGAGATTCTACGGCACGCGCGAGGCCCCGGTGACCCCGCGAAACGCCCGCGGGAGCTATCGCCACCACGCCGCCCGGACGGGAGTTGAGTACAGCAGCATCACCAAATATCAGCCGGCCAAGCTACGTGGCGCCTCGCCTTCGATCCGCGCCGGCGCTCCCGCTCGAGCTAGCCGCGACTTGACTTCGGCAAGACGAGCGCTCGCCGCCAACAAGCCGGGCGGCCGCGATGCATTGCGGCGCAGCGGGTCGCCGGCGGGCACTGCCACGGCGCCGCTACTCATCGGCAATGAGCCCCGGTCCAGCGGGCAGCTCGCAGATAAAGTGCCTGCCTTGCTGCTCTACGACTCCCAGGTGTCCGGCAACTGCTACAAGGTCCGGCTGCTCCTCGCGCATCTCGGCGTGGAATACGAGCGGCGCGCAGTAGACGTCGTGGACCACTCGAACCGTTTCGAGCTGCTGTGTAACCTCAATCCGGCTCTGCGAGTGCCGACACTCGTGCTCGACGACGGTCGTCCGCTGGCGGAGTCCAATGCGATCCTTGTCTACTTCAGCGAGGGGACCCCATACCTCCCCGACGATCGATACGAGCGCGCCCAGGTACTCCAGTGGCTGTTCTTCGAGCAGTACAGCCACGAGCCCAACATTGCGGTCGTGCGTTTCTGGGTCGCCTACGCGGACGCTCCACCCGCGGATGCCGAGGTTGAAGACAGGCGCCGCGCCGGGTATGCCGCACTCGACGCGATGGAGCGCCATCTCTCCGGACGCCGGTTCCACGTCGGCGAGCACTGCACAGCAGCCGATATCGCGCTCTACGCCTACACCCACGTCGCAGCCGAGGGCGGGTTCGATCTATCGCGCTATTCGGCCGTTCGCGCGTGGCTGGATCGAATCGCCGCGCAACCAGGTCACGTGCCGATCACCGCCTGAGCATCGTCAAACCAATGGCAAGCGACTGTCAAGCTCTGTATAGCGTGGGCCTGTTACCTGATTACTCCCGCCAAGCAGAGGGCTATGACGAGACGCGCTCCGCGAGCCCGTCGGTTCTGCGGGCGCTGCGCGAGGCTCTCAAAGGCTCGCCCGGCCGACGGCTCGCCGACATCGGTGGCGGGACAGGCAACTATGCCCTCGCTCTCAGGCGGGAGGGATGGGAGCCCGTTGTGGTAGACCGCTCGGCCGCAATGCTGGCGTGGGCCGTCACCAAGGGCCTCGAGACTGTAGAGGCGGACGCACAGCGACTGCCGTTCGAGGATGAGACGTTCGACGCTGCCACGATGATCTCGATGCTGCACCACGTTGAGGACCGCGGCGTCGCGCTGGCCGAGGCGCGGCGCATCCTCAGACCCCAAGGACGCCTAGTACTCAATGGCTACACGGGTGAGGATGCCGCCACCCTCTGGATTCTCGACTACTTTCCGAGCAGCCGGCGCTGGATAGAGGCGACTCACCCGCCGCGGGCAGCGATACTCGAGGAGCTACCCGGTGCGCGGCTCTTCGCTTTCGAGTTCGAGGACATGCAGGACGCATCGCTGGCCGCTATCTCGGCTGACCCCAATCGTGTGCTGGAGGCTGCAGAGAGGGGCGAGACGAGCTACTTCGAGCGGATGTGGCGCGACCATCCCGAGGAGCTACGAGCGGGGATTGCGCGGCTCCGAGAGGACATCGCGACCGATCGGGCCCCGAAGCGTGCCGGGACGGCGACGGTGTGCAGCTGGACCAAGCGCTAGGGACACGCGCGCTTCCGCTGCAAGCAAGCGTCCTCGCAAGTACAAATCGCTATTTGCAGGCATTCCCACGGGAGCGACGGGGGTCGAACCCGCGTTTGTTGCCTCGGGGATCGAGATCCGACTGTGGGGCTCGCCTACCCGATGGGCTCGGATGCCTCACGGATGAGCTGCGTGCGCGAGCGCGGCGGCTTGGAGCGCAAGGTCGGCGTTCTCGTAGTGCGCGTAGGCTTCCGGTCGCGCAAGCGCGCTCTCCAGACCGGGCTGGTTGCGTAGCTGATCAGCGGCCTCCTGCGATGTGGTGCCGATGATCAGGCCGTGTAGGCCCAGTACATCCGCGAGGTCGAGGTAGATACGCTCGACCTCATCCGGCTTGCCTTCCACCATCGCTAGGGCTGAGCAGACTCGGGATCGTGATCGGCCAGGATCTGGAGCGCCTCGCCGTGATCGGCAACAACACGCGCACCGATCTCCTGTATGCGCTCACGAACCTTCTCTGTCGCCATGATCCTCAAATCACCGCCCGGAAGCTCCT
>DASXZV010000043.1:0-185769 GCA_036501715.1 Solirubrobacteraceae bacterium
AGCAGCCGGTGTGCCTGCTCCAGGCGCGGCGCGAGAGAGCCGAGGTAGTCGTCGAAGGCGTCGCGGTAGGAGGACTCGGCGAGCAGCCGCGTGCGATAGCGACGGCCCTGAAAGCCGACGCGCTCGCCGCCGTCGTCGCCGGCGACCGCCAGCGTCTTTCGCACCTGTGCGCGCCCGGTGTTGAACGGCGGGTCGATGTAGATCAGCTGGAAAGAGCCGTCGGCAAAGCGCGGCAGCAGCGCCAGGCAGTCACCGAGCAGGATCTCATCGGCTCTGGAGCTTTGCGCCTTGTGCGACACCGTGGGGACAGGCTAGGGGTTGGGGAGGACCCGCACCTTCAGGAGCGCGGAACCTCACTCGCCAAAGCCTCAGGGCCTAGGTAGAGTCAGGTCCGGTTGCCACCGGGCCGGGCCGCAGGACATCGGGGTCGTGGCCGGGCATGACCCGGGCGCCCGCGTCGCGCAGCTGGCGCAGACGATCCGCCGAGCGGGCCTGTGCGTCGAAGTCGTCGGCGAAGCTCGGGAACCTGTGATCCTCCAGCGTGCTCGCGAAGTGTGTGACGTCCGCTCCTAGGATGAGCCCCTCACCGACACGCACGGACTGATGGCCGGGAGTGTGACCGGGCGTGAGCATGAGTTCGATCTGCCCGTCGCCCAGCAGGTCGTGGTCGCCGTCTACGAGCACGACCTCGCGGTCGCCCATCGCGTAGTCGCGTGGAAGGAAGAAGTTTCTGGCTATGGCGGCCTTGTCGTGGCCGGCTTCCCACTCGCGTCGCTGGATCACGATCGGAATCGATGCGGGCAGCAGCGCCAGAGCGCCGGCGTGGTCGAAGTGCAGATGGGTGAGCACGACCCTCGTGAGGGTGCTCACGTCCACCTGCTCGGTGATGTCCTGCTCCTGCTCGAGCCCGAACAGGCTCCGCCCGTAGAAGGCCTCCTGGTCGCGCACCCCCTCTGGGTGAAGTCCCGTGTCGATCAGGATGCGCTCGTCCTCGGTCTCGATCAGATAGGCCGGTACGGGAAAGCGGATCTGGCGCTCGGGATCTTCCCCTTGGCGCCATACGACGGCGGGAGAGGAGACCCAGCCTACGATCAGCATCTCGATCTTCACGTCGCGCTCCTAACGGGTTGGGGTCTATCGAGGGGATGCGCCGTGCGCACTCGCATGTTCACAGGGCCGCCATCAGCGAGGCGGCGGGCGCCGCCACTAACGTGGGTCGAGGATCACGATCGGAATCTTCCGTCCCTTGGCGTTTCGCTCATAGAAGTCATACCCGGGAAACATCTCGACCAGCTCCTCCCACAGTCGCTCGCGCTCGGCCTCGCCAGCCAGACGCGCGTGGACCTCGCGCACGTCGGACCCGATTTGAATCGTGGTGTCGGGGTGTGCCATGAGGTTGTGAAACCACGCGGGGTGTGTGGGCTGCCCGCCCTTGGAGCCCGCCACCACAATCGCATCGCCGTACTCGTGGTACATGAGAGGAGATGTCCGCTTGGCCCCGCTCTTGGCGCCGGTGTGGTCGACCAGGACTATCCTGGCCTGCGGCCATCCGGGAAGCGAGCCGCCTACCCTTCCAGCGCTCCTGCGATAGAGAGCCACGTGGATTTTCGTGGCGCGGCGCCCGGCATACAGACCGCGCTTGTTGATGAACTGCGAGCCCGAGGATGTGAGCTTTCCGAGCAGCGACATGAGCCTCCTCTCCTACTTCGTTTCGGGGCTTGAGCGCATTGCGCTTGCGGCCATCAGGCCGAGCATCTCTCCGAACAGCGCCTCCTCGACCTCCTCCGGGTCGATTGTCTTTTCAAGCGATAGCCCTGTGAAGAGAGCGCAAATCCCCATCACCAGGCGTTCGACAGGGATCTGAAGCTCGATTCCCCTGCTTGTGACCTCGTTCTCGAACAGCTCCACGAGCGCCTGCTTGCGGGCCCGAAAGCAAGCACGGAAACGCGCGCCGATCTCCTCGTCTCGCCAAGCCAGCGAGCAGAATTCGTGGAAGAGCATCCACCACGCCCGCTCTTGGCTCAGGTAGTCGGCAAACATGGAGCCGACGTCGATCGTCTTGCGCTCGGGCGAGGTCTCTTCATCCAGGAGCGCTTCGATGCGCTCGACATGGGACCCGAAACGCCGTTCCACAATCTCCAGCAGCAGCTCGCCCTTGCCAGAGAAGTTTGAGTAGACGGCCTTGCGCGTGTAGCCGGCTCGCTCCGCGATCTCCTCCAGCGAGCTGCTGGCGTAACCGCGCGCTTGGAAGACCTCGAGCGCCGAGCTCAGCAATCGCTCGCGGGTTTGGCGACGCTGCTGCTCGCGCGTCAGTCGCGGCGGTCGCTCCCTTAGGGATACATCATGCACCTGGGAACAGAGTGTACCCGAATGGACCGCACGCGCAATCACCGCGCAGGCGGCTCCTCCAGCCGACTGCGCCTACCCTGCCGCCCCTTGCAGACCAGGCCCCTGAGCACAGACAGACTCAACATTGCTGCCGTCGGGATCGAGAACATATGCGCTGTAGTAACCCGGCCGATAATGCGGACGCTCCCCGGGGGGACCATTGTCGCGGTAGCCAGCTGCGGTGGCGGTCGCATGGAAATCCCGGACCGTTTGCCGGTCCGGGGCCGGAAAGGCAAGGTGGAGATTCTCGGTAGGCCTGCGACCGTAGGCAACGAGCGAGAACGTTGCCCACGCGCCACGAAATTGGCGACCGTGCTCCCAGCGGCGCCCCTCCCGCAGGCCTGTATGACGAGCCAGAGCGGTATAGAAGGCCGCTGCGCCGTGGAGCTCCCGGACGCCTACCCAGAGGTGGTCGATGTGCCCCCCGCGACGGACGTCGCTGTGAATGACAGCCTCGGCGCTGTTGCCGTCAGGGTCAAGTAGGAACGCGCCGTAGTAGCCGGGCTTGTATCGAGAGCGCTCCCCAGGTTCGCCGTCGTCCTCACCGCCCGCGCCCAGGCCGCTCCTCCAGAATGCGCCGACGTGCTCACGCGTAGGAGCTACGAAGGCGACATGGAGATGGCGAGTCGGTGGATGCTCTCTGTCAGCAGCCAAGATCGTGAAGTCCTCCCATGCCACCAGGTCCTGGCCAACGTGGGTGGGCTCGATCCCAAGCGCCGTGAGCGCTGTGCGATAGAAACGCTCCGATGCCGCGCGGTCGGAGGCTCTGATCGTCACGTGTGCCAACATGCACATCCACCGTATCGCCCCCTAGAGGGCGTTGGGCTCGCGCAGGCTGTCCCAGGCCCGGTCTAGATACTGCTGCGCGAGCGTTTGGCCGAGGCCGTTGTGAAGCTCGGGGTAGCTCCCCGGCGCCGGATGCCAGGTCAGGCGGCTACGGTACCGGTCCTGTAATGCGACGCTGTTGACTTCGACGGGCCAAGGGACTATCTCACGATCCCCGAAAGGGGCTAACTCAGCTCGCGGGACCAACGCCTTGCACAGTGAAGCCCTCGCGTCGCGCGGCACTGGCAAGCCGCTCGTCGAGGGTCACGATATTCAGCGAGGCAGGCAGTCCCTCCGAGGCGATGACGGCGGCGGCAAGCTGCAGCGAGTCGGCACCACGAAGCGGATGTACTCGAAGGAGGCGACGGGCGGCGCCTCTTAGCGCCGCAGTTGGCTGCACCTCGTTCCAGCTCTCGGCGAGACGGTCTAGGCGCTCGAGCGCAACCGTGATGGCACCATCCGTCAACACTCTTTCCCGCTCCAGCCTGGACAGGGCGGACACACACTCGACTTCAGTTGCCCACCACACGCACATAACCGGATCCCGCGCGGCGCTCGCCATCAACCCGTCCGTGTCGGCCTCGGTGACAATCAGCGGCACGATCGCCGAGCTGTCCCAGAACCTCAACGGCCCTCGCGCCTCTCCTCGATCAGTGCCGCAACAGCGCTTGCTGGAGCCCTCAGACTCGGCGGGCTCGTACTCAGCAGCTCCGTCACGGGTGGCTTGCGAGCCGCCCGGACTGCTCCGGCACGCTCCAGTCGTGCGATCCTTCCCTCAGCGTCAGGAGCAGCGCTAATCGCAGACTCCAACCGCGCGACTGGCGTGCCACGGTCCATGATCAGCACCGACTCGCCAGCACGCACCTGATCGATCAGCGCACTGAGCCCGTTCTTTGCTTCGGTAATCGTCGCGACGACCATCAGGCTAGAATAGCGTGATTGTCCTAGCTACATTGCGCAAAACCCCTTTTGTAGTGCGCGCTGTGTGTCTGTCTTTGGCGTAGACGCCTCACCGAATGCGCCCTATCAGGCAGCGACGGTTCCGGCCGTGTGATTTGTACAGGTAGCAGCAGGACCGCACCCGACACGCCGGCCAGTCTCGTCACGAGCGCCAGCAAAAACGCGCAAGCTGCACCCGCGAACCACTGCCAAGCTATATCTCAGCCCCGCTTGATCGTGAAGAGGCGCCCGGAGGGCGCGCCGGTATTGTCGTTCAACGTCGCATGGGCCTGCAAGCGGTAAACGCCGGGGGCGAGCGCTCTGCCTACCAATGATCCGTTCCATGCCAGCGAGTTCGCGCCCGCGCGATCCTCGTGGCTCAGGCTGCCCTTCACCGAGACATAGCGCGTGCAGCGTTTGGGGTGCTTGCCGACAGCCGGGCGGCGGGGTGGCGCCACGCACGCCTTCCCCTTGTTTACGCCAGGCGCCTGGCGTGCGAACGTGAACGTGGTGGTAGCTGGCTGGGAGTCAAACCATGAGATCACGGTGCCGCCGCGCTCCTCGCGGCCAGTGCGCGCGCGGAAAGAAGCGGGCCGCAGCTCGAGCTGGTAGACCACCGGCGGAGGCGCGGGCGTCGAGATCGGGACGGTAGTGATTGGGTTGGTCGATCCCGGTGGTGCACCTTTACCGTTGGGTGCCGGGATTGTGAAGGTTCGCTGTTCGCCGATCGTCGTGCCGTCAGCGTTGGTCGCGCTTAGCGCGTAGGTGTAGGTGACACCGGGGGTCAGGCCGGTCAGGGTCGCGGTCACGGTGCTCGCGGTGTTGCCGGCGGGCAGCGTCTGCTGGGTGGTGGCGGTTGCCGGATGTCCCTGCGCGGACCAGGAGAAGCTGACGGTGGCCTGTCGCTGGTTGGGGTTGACCGAGCCGGTGAGTGTCGCGATCGTCCCCGCGATCGTGGCTTCCTCGGTGAGAATGTCGGGTGCGGCGCGCTCGTAGGCGCCGGCGTCACAGGCGCCACCCTGGGGGCGCGTGACGCCGCGCTGGTCGGTCGTGGGGCATATAGCCCCGGTGGCCGGAACCTCGTTGATCGCGCGGCTGGAGGCTGCCGGCTCGAAGGTCTTGGTCGGGCCGCCGTTGTCGGCGAGTGGCCCGAGTTCGGGGTTGGCGATGACGCCTTCGCAGCCGCCTTCGGGGTAGGAGATGTTGACTGCGGGCAAGCCCACGGCTGGCACGAGCGAGCTGCACTGGTCGGGTGTGTTGAAGGCGATGATCGAGTCGAGCACTTCGCCGTCACCGAGGCCACCGATCTGGCCGAAGGGTGCTTCTTTGCCGAATTCGCTTCTGCCCGCTTTGTTGTGCGCTAGCGATTCTCCGCCGGTGCCCACGACAGACGCAACGAAAGCTTCTGAGGCCTTGTTATCCGTCACGGTGTCGGCGATGAACTGCACGCCTTCTTTTTCGCTTACCGCGTCCGCGTCGAACCCGAAGCCACCAGCGCCCCAACCATCTCCGCCGTCGTTGCCGCCAACCCCCGCGCCGCCGTTACCGGTGCGGTCTTCGTCATTGCTGCCGGTCCCCGACTTCCCCCCGTACGCGGTCCCGCCTGGCCCACCTGCGCCGGTCGCGTTTTCGGTGATCGTGTCCGAGGCGACGATCGCACGTGCGTCGAAGTGCACGTAGATACCACCGCCCCCGCCGCCAGAGCCGCCTGCCCCTCCGAACCCGGTCCCGCCGCTCCCAGCGACTGCGCCGATCCCGCCATAGCCGCCGAGCCCGATACCGCCAACGCCGCCAGGCCCCGTGAGATTGCCCATCAGCAGGCTGCCCGTGAGCGTCAGTTTGCCCCCGTAGCCAAGCGCCACCCCGCCGCCCGCGCCACCACCACCGCCGTAGCCGCCCGTGGCATCGCGGCCGTCATCGGCTTCATGTTCCCCCGCAGAGCCTTCCCCAATGCCTCCTTCGCCGCCACCACCGGTGTCGTTGCCAGAAATCGTGGTACCAGAGATCGTCGTGACGCCCGTGCTGTAAACACCACCACCCAACCCACCGCTGCCTCCAGGCTCGCCTTCGCCGTTTGCTTCAGCGCCCGCGCCACCGCCACCGCTCGTGTTTTCGCTCACGACGCATTCGCTCATCGAGAGCGTCCCGCCGTCAGACGCGACGCCGCCGCCGTTGCCACCCTGCGCCCCATCCCTCCCCGACATCGGCGCACCACCATCACCCGCAGCGTTCTTGATGACCGTCACCGCGCGCATCACCAGCGCGCCCGCATTGCGGATACCGCCACCGTCTTCGCCAGGCTCACCTCGAGCACCCGACGGGGAACGACCGCCGGTGATCGTCAAGTCCGCGAGCGTGACGTTCGCGCCAGCCTGGACATCCAAGACACGATCGCCGAGCTGCGAACCATCGATCACGGTGCCGCCCTGCTGCCCCTTGATCGAGACCGTCCCAGTCAGATCGAGATCGCCCGTAGCGTCTTTGTCCTCCCCCGCACCAGTGATCGTCAGCCCAATCCGCGGGACCGCGAGTACGATCGAGTCCGAGCCACTACCCGCCGGGCACCCACCAACCGAACTACTGGTATCGCTCGCGAGAACCGCCTCCCGCAACGAGCAAACACCAGCCTTCGGCGAGACCGGATCTTCGCCGCTATTGACCGTGATCGAGGTAGCCCCAGCCGGCGCGCAGACAAGGAGCACAAACACCAGCGAGGCAAAGATGACGCCGCGTGTCCGGCGAGTCGACAGGGCGTGCCAAGTCGTGGGTCCAATCCAGGCGATCACGATCGATCGACCATACCTCCCTGCCAGCCTAGTTGCAGCCGCAACGCCAGTCCCACGAACCTCGCAACGAGCGAGAATCGCTTGCATAGAAGCAACGGCATGAACATGACCGTAGCCATGGACTGCCACGGGACTCACGATCGGCAACGCTGGCCGACCTCGCCCGTGAGCCTGCATCCGCAAGCCGAGGCTCGCAGACAGTGTCAGTGGAGACGGTGGGAGTCGAACCCACGTCCGCAATCGCGTGAAAGGGCGGCGTCTACGAGCGTATCCGGCGCTCTGATCTCATCCTCCGCTCGCCTCGCCGGCGGGGTTGCGGGGGACCAGCTCCCTAAAGGTGTCCCCGGTTCGGCGGAAGCGGACCTTGCCGGGTGAGCCTGCTATCTGATCCCGGGAATCCCCGCCGCAGGCTAACGGGGGCCGAGACCTCATGCCTGGTTTCTAATCAGGCCGCGAGGGCGTACTCGTGTGAGTCCGCACTTATGGTTTTCCCGGGTGTTTTACGAGGCCTCCCGGGACCTCGGCTCGCAACCACCCCCACGAACCGACCGCGTCGAAGCCTGTCGTCCCCGGGGATGTTCTGCCATCCAGTGTAGCCGGGCAGCGCGGCTGCAACGAAAGCGACGCGGTCCCGGGCCACTTTGAGGAACCCCTCCCCTTCCGGCCCTAGAGCCATCCGGTTGGGGTGGCGCGGCCTCACACCTCGTGGCCTCGCTCTTTGCGGCTCGGTACCGCGTCATACATGACCATACGCCCATCCCTGCCGAGTTGCAAGCCCTTTTGGGCCGCTTTCCGCATCCACCGATAAAAAGGCCGCGAGGTCATCTACGGGGCACCTCCGCGACCCTCCCTTAGGCGTGGCTTAGCGCGGCTGCCACAATGGAGAGCACTATGGATGACAAGCCGATCGCGCCCGCCGTTGGGTCAGTCCCGGGCTCGTATCCGACGCACCGCACGAGTGCGCTACCCGGCGGCCCGCAGGGCGAGGTGGTGCCCCATCAGAGCGGCATCCTCAGCGGACCAGCCACGGAGATCCTGGGTGCCGGCAGCGGCCAATCGGTCGCTCACACCTCCGCCACGATCGACGGCCAGCCCTTCGGCACTGAGCGCCGCGGGCTGCGCAAGCGCATCGGCAGCGCGCTCGCCGGGCTGGCAGCGCTGGCGGCCAAGTTCGGGACGGTGCTCAAGGGGCTGCTGGTGGCGCTGCCGAACGCAAAAATCTTCATCACGGCCGGCACGGCTCTGGTCTCGGTGGCCGCCTACAGCCTCTTCTGGGGCTGGACGTTCGCGGCGGGCTTCGTCGTGCTGATCTTCGTGCACGAGATGGGCCACGTGATTCAGCTGCGCCGCGAGGGCATCAAGGCCAGCGCACCGATGTTCATCCCCTTCATGGGTGCGCTGATCACCTCCCGGTCACTTGGCGACAACGCCCTCGCGGAGGCCCGCGTCGGCCTCGCCGGCCCGATCCTCGGCAGCCTCGGCGCGGCGGCCGTGGCGGTCGTGGGCAAGCTCAGCGGCAGCGAAATGCTGATCGCGCTGGCCTACGTGGGCTTCCTCATCAACCTCTTCAACCTACTGCCCGTCGTACCGCTCGACGGCGGCCGCGCGATGGCGGCAATGGCGCCGTGGATGTGGTTCCTCGGCTTCGGAGCGCTGCTGGTACTGCTATTCGTCCTACCCCCCAACCCGGTTCTGCTGATCATCGTGCTGTTCGGCGGCTTCGAGCTCTACCGCCGCTGGCAGCTACGCAAAAGCGGCTCATTGGCGCAGGCGGCTTACTACCGCGTCGCCCCCCACCACCGCCTGCTGGTCGGCGCCGTTTACATCGGCCTGGCCGCCGCGCTGGCCTTTGGGATGTCCGAAACGCACATCCTGACCAGCGCCGGCGGGCACAACTTCGGACGGCTCTAGCGCCGGACGTTCATTGCGCGTTCCATGTCGCGCTTGACCTCGCGCTCACGGATCGTGTTGCGTTTGTCGTAGAGGTCCTTGCCGCGCGCAAGCGCGATCTCGACCTTGGCGCGGCTCTCCTTGAAGTAGATCCGGGTCGGCACGAGCGTCAGGCCGCGCTCGCTGACGCGCGCGGCGAGCCGCTCGATCTCAACGTGATGCGCCAGTAGCTTGCGGTCGCGCTCGGGCTCATGGTTCTCGCGGGCCGCGGGGGCATAGGGAGGAATGTGGACGCCGTGCAGCCACAGCTCGCCCGCGTGGATCGCGACGTACCCCTCTTTGAGCTGCGCGCCCGAAGCGCGCAGCGCCTTGACCTCGGTCCCGGTCAGCGCGACCCCGCACTCCAGGCGCTCGAGCAGCTCGTAGCGGTAGGAGGCGTAGCGATTGCTCGCGACATCCCCAGCTCCGATCTTGCGCTTGGCGCCCTTGGACTTGGCCATCTATCGAGCCTAGCTGCCCGTGCGCGATCGCCGACGCCAGGGCTCCACGGTCAGGACCGCCGCGACCTGGCGGTCCTGTTCCGCGACGGTGCCCCAGCGGACGGTCCGTCGCGCTCGGCCGGGACTAAGTCGACGCGGCCACGCGCGGTCTCGACGCGCGCCACCTGCACGGCGATCGGATCCCCGAGTCGCAGCACGTCGCCGGAGCGCTCGGCGCGCAGGATCGTGCCCTGCTCGTTTAGATCCCACCAATCGCGGCCCTCCTCGCGACGCGCGCCAGCAAGGCGTCTAACCGGCAGCATTCCCTCGTAGCGGCCTTCCTCTCCGAACGCGACGAAGGCGCCGGCTGGGATCAATCCGACGACCTCGCCGTCAAATGTCTCGCGCCAGCCGCGCTCGTAGAGCACGCGCTCGAGTCCGAAGCAGCGCGCGACGTCGTCGGCATCGCGCTCGATCTCCATTGCCGCGCGCTCGCGTTCGGAGCTCCAAGCCCCCAGCTCGGCGAGGTCGGCGGCGCGCGGGGCGGCCTCGCCGGCGCCGATGAGCGCAAGTAACGCACGGTGGCAGACGAGATCGGGGTAGCGGCGAATCGGAGAGGTGAAGTGGCAGTAGCTCAGCGAGCCGAGCCCGGCGTGACCGAGGTTGCTGGGCGAGTAGTAGGCCTGCTGGAGCGCGCGCAGCACCAGCGATGTGAGTGCTCTGCGCCCGCCGGCGGGCGCAGCTTCGCGCGTCTCACTCGCCCCCACCGCGGACCCATCGCCGGCGCGCTGCGTGGCACGCCGCAGGTGCTCGTCGAGGCGCTTCGAGATCTGCCCCATGAGCTCGGCGGCCTGGGTGCTCGACATCCCTTCGGGCAGCGGCGGCGTGGGCACTCCGAGCGAGACGAGCTGGTCGAGCAGACGCTCGACGCGCGCGGGCTGCGGGCGCTCGTGCACGCGATACAGGCACGGCGCACCCTGGCGCTCGAGTGCCTGCGCGACAGCCTCGTTGGCGGCGATCATGAGGTGCTCGATCAGGCGGTGGGACTCTGTCTGGACGGCACCGGCGCCTACCTCGAGAACGTGTCCCTCAGCGTCGAAGCGGAACTCGGGCTCGGAGCTCTCGAGCGTGAGCGCTCCGGAGCGCCTCGCGCGGGCCTCGCCGAGCGAGCGCGCGGCCTCGCGCGCTAGCTGCAGCGGCTGCGCCCACGGCTCGGCGGCGCGCTCGCGCCCGGCGAAGATGCGGTCGACGCGCTCGTAGTCGAGGCGTTCGTCGGAGCGGATCACCGAGCGGTGAAAGGCGACCCGCTGGATCTGCGCGCCGTCGAGCTCGAGCTCGACCGTCACGGCCGCGCGGTCCTGACCGGGCACGAGCGAGCAGGCGTCGCCGGAGAGCGCCTGCGGCAGCATCGGCTCGACGGCACCCGGCACGTACACGCTGGTCCCACGGCGGCGCGCCTCGCGGTCAAGCGGCGACCCGGCGAGCACATATGCGCTGACGTCGGCGATGTGAACCCAAATGCGGATGCGGCCCTCCTCGCCGATCCGCTCGGCGGAGATCGCGTCGTCGAAGTCGCGGGCCGAAGGCGGGTCGATCGTGAACGTCGCGAGCTCCCGCAGATCGCGCCGCGGCGGAGCGGCGTCGCGGCCCCGCTGCCCCAGCCCTCGCTCACGGGCGGCGCTGCGCGCTTCGTGCTCGATGGCGGGGTCGAAACGGCGCGCGAGCCCGCGGTGGAGCATCAGCCCCTCGATCGTGTCGCGGGCGACGTCGGGGCGCCCGATGACGCGCAAGATCGTCGCCGCGCCGGGATGCCCGCCGCGGCCGGGACGTCGGGCATCGCCGCGTCCGCCACGCGCGCTGCGAGCGGGGCCCACGAGCACGAGGTCGCCGACGCGCGCTCTGGCCGCCCCCTCGCCGGCGAGGCGCGCGCCGAGCGCGATCCGACCGGCGCGTCGCCGCGGCGGGCCGCCCTGTGCGTCTTGCGGCATCCCGAACAGCGGCTCGGCCGCCCAGAAGCGACCGCGCTTCTCCAGCACCGCGACGATCCCGGCCGGAGCGCTGGGGGTCTTCACCGGACTTTGGCGGCGAGCGTCTGCAGCGCGACCGCCAGACCGTGGGGGCTGTCGACACCCCGCGGGACTGCCACTTCGGGAGTGATGCCCGCGCCCTCGCGAACTCCACCGCCGCCGAGGTTGCGGCCGTTGGGGGTGAAGTACTCGCCGACGGTGATGTCCAGAGCACCGCCGTTGGAAAGCGGCTGCTCCTCCTGGAAGACGCCCTTGCCGAAGGTGTGTGTGCCGACGACGGTCGCGCGCCGGTGATCCTGGAGAGCCGCGGTCACGATCTCCGAGGCCGAGGCCGTGTTGCGGTCGACGAGCACCACCACCGGCACCGAGGCCGGGATTGGGTCACCGGCGGCTCGCAATGTCTGGGTCGGTTGGGTACGCCCGCGCGTGGTCACGACGACCGCGCCGCGGGGCAGGAAGATGCTCGCGATCAGGCGCGCCTCTTCGACGAGCCCACCGCCGTTGCTGCGCAGGTCGAAGACGATCCCGCGCGCGTGTGCGTTGTGCAGCTCCTGTTCGACCGCTTCGCGCACTTCGGCGTGCGCGCCGGCGCTGAACGTGGCGAGCGCGACGACGCCCAGCCTGATGCCGTGCACGGTGCGTGTCAGCGAAGCGACGACCGGCTCGGAGATCGTCGCGCGCGTGAGCGTCACCGTGGGCGTGCGCACACGGCCGCCGCGGCGCTGGCGCACGCGCAGCGTCACGTTGGTGTCCGCGCGGCCTTTGATGAGTCCCGCCGCGGTGTTCTCCGCAACGCCAGTGAGGCTGCGCCCGTTCACGGCGACGATCACGTCTTCGGCCTGTAGACCAGCGCGTGCGGCCGGGGAGGCGTTGAAGACGTGCACGATCTTCAACCCGCGCGGGTCCGGAGCGATCTCCACGCCGATACCGCTGAAGCTCACGGGCTCGCCGAACGAGTGGTATTCGGCGGAGCTCAGATAGTGCGAGAAACGGTCCCCAAGACTCGCCACGGCGCCCGCTATCGAGGCGTTTGCGAGCTGCGCTTCGCTCAGGGGACGGTAGTAGTCCTTGGTCATCCTCCCCAGCGCTTCGTTGACGACGCGCGTGTTGTTGTTCGCCACGAATGGGCCACGCGCGAAGCTCGGCAGGTCTTCGGGGTGTCCTCCAAGCCAGATGCCGGCGATCAGCAGCACCGGCAGCAGCAGGCCGAGCACAGCAGTCAGAGGCTGTCGGGAGTGCGGCGTCAAGGCCCCCAGCCTACGGGGTTGCAATAAGGTGAGGCGCATGACCGATGTATCCACAAGCACTGTCGCGACGAATGGACTGCCGGTCCACCGCATTGCGCTGCCGGGCACCCGCGCGCTGACCGCGCTCGTCGCATTCGACGCCGGTGCGCGGACCGAGCGCCTCGAGGAGAACGGGATGGCGCACTTCCTCGAGCACCTCGTGTTCAAGGGCGGCGAGAAGTACCCGACCTATACCGATGTCAACGAGACCGCCGAGCGCCTCGGCGGCGTGCTCAACGCCTACACCAGCCACGACCTCGTCGCCTTCCACATCACGATCCGCGCCGAGTCCGCGCCACAGGCGATCGACCTGCTCAGCGACTTCGTCGGGCGCCCACGGATCGACGGCGAGGAGCTCGACCGCGAGCGCGGCGTCGTGATCCAGGAGATCAATCGCGCCCACGACCAGCCCTCGACGATCGCGGAGTACCTGATCGACCGCGCCGCCTTCGGAGAGCACCCGCTGGGACGGACCGTGCTGGGCCCCGAGGAGAACCTGCGCAGCTTCACGCGCGAGGCGATCGTCGCGTTTCGCGAGCGCCGCTGGTCGGGTGCGCGCGGCGGCGCCTTCCTGGTCGGCAATCTCGAGCACCTGCCCGCCGAGGCCGAGCTGCACGAGCTGTTCGGACGCTTTCCCGCGCTCGCCGCGCCCGAGCCCTACGTGCCGGCGCCGGCGTTCGCGCCGCAGCGCATGGTCGAGCAGCGCGACACCAACCAGTCGCACCTGCGCATGATCTACCGCCCCCAGATCGACGTCTCGGAGCGCTCGCAGCGCGCCGCGCTTGGCATCTACTCGACGCTGCTCGGCGGCTCGATGGGCTCACGCCTGTTCGACGAGATCCGCGAGAAACGGGGCCTCTGCTACTCGGTGTACGCGCTGGATCACTCTTTCGCGGATGTCCCGATTCTGCAGCTCGGCTCGGGCCTCGATTCGAGCAAGTGCATCGAGGCCTATACCCGCATGCGCGAGATCGTCTCCGAGCTGCGCCAGGACGGCCCGACCGAGGAGGAGGTCGCCCGTGCGCGCGCCTACGCCGCGGGTCGTGTGGTGCTGGCCTTTGAGAACACAAATGCCGTCGCACGCCACGCCGCCGGCCAGTCGATCGTCTTCGGCGAGCCGATCGATCCCGACGCAGCGATCGCGGCCCTCGACGCGGTCACCTACGAGCAGGTGCGCGAGATCGCAGCCGGGGTCGAGGACGATTTGGCCATCGCCTGCGTCGGTCCCCACACGGCCGAGGAATTCTGAGCATCCTCTACCAGAGGACTGGCACGTCGTAAGCCGCGATCCGCTCGTCGCGCGTGATCACGGTGAATCCTTCGCTTTGAGCCTGGGCGACGATCATCCGGTCGAAGGGGTCGCGGTGATGTGGCGGCAGCGCCCCGGCTACGCGGGCGTGCTCAAAGGTGATGCCGAGTTCGATGAAGTTCGCCCCCGCGATCTCATCCAACAAGTTCTCTGGAGCGGCGAGCTTGCCAGCGGCTTGCTTGATGGCAATCTCCCAGATGCACGCGGCGCTGACATATGCCGCTACCGCGCCATCGCTCAAGAGCTCATGAACAGTGGGTGATAGTTGTTGTTCGTCGCCAACGCTCCATAGGAGCGTGTGCGTATCGAGTAGCAACGGATTCAATCGCGTGTGCCGAACAGGCGCTCGAGATCCTCGTCGGGCTCGTCGAAGTCATCGCTCATCCAGATCTGGCCGCGTAGCCCACCCAGTCGACGACGGATCGGCGGGGCGTCGTAGCGAATCAACTTGGCCACCGGCTGTTGACCCCGGCGAATCACGATCTCCTCACCCTCCACAACGCGCTCGATCAGGCTCGAGAGCTGAGTTTTTGCCTCGGTCACCGTTACAGCCTTCGACATACCCATACTCTATCAGACCTGGTTAACCTGGTCTGCTCCAGGCAGCATATCGGCCTCAGCCGATCGCGACCATCCGGTCGATCGGCATCCGCGCGCGCGCGGCGATCTCCACGGACACGCGGACCTCGTACTTCATCTCCCGCAGCGCGTCGCGCAGCTTGGGGAGCGTGATCATCTTCATATAGACGCAGCTCGCCTCCGTGTTGGCCGGGATGAACTCGACCTCTGGGGCGGCCATCTGCAGCGGGTGGAGCATGCCGATCTCCGTAGCCACAATCGCCTGACGCTTGACTGCCGCCGCGCCCTGCCCCTGCCCTCCCCCCGCCGCGAGCTCGTGCGCGGCCTGCTCGGCATATTTGAGCATCCCGCCGGTCGAGAGCATGTGAACGCCCTCGGCGGAGACGTCGCCGGCGGCAACGTACTCCATGACGCTCGTCGTGCACCCGCACTCGGGATGCACCAGGAAGTCCGCGTCGGGGTGCGCGGCGCGCGTCGCCTCGATGTCAGTGGGCCGGATCCCGGCGTGCACGTGGCACTCGCCGTCCCACACGTGCATGCGTCGGCCCGTGCGCTTCTCGACGTACGCACCGAGCCACATGTCGGGTCCGAACAGGATCTCGGTATCCGCTCCGTGGGTCTCGTAGATGTGGCGCACCACCTGCTCCGCGTTGGCCGACGTGCAGCAGTAGTCGGTCAGCGCCTTGACCTCGGCCGTCGTGTTGACGTACATCACGACCACGCCTTCCGGATGTTCCGCCTTCCACGCCGCCAGCTGCGCGGCGTCGATCGAGGCCGCCAGCGAGCAGCCGGCATCGAGATCGGGGATCAGGACCGTCTTCTCAGGACACAAGATCGAGGCGGTCTCCGCCATGAAGTGCACGCCGCAGAAGACGATCGCCTCGCCGTCCGCGGCGGCGGCCTGGCGCGAGAGCCCGAGCGAGTCTCCAACGTAGTCGGCGACTTCCTGGACCTCGGGCACCTGGTAGTTGTGGGCCAGGATCACCGCGCCGCGCTCGGCGGCAAGCGCGCGTACTTCTGCCTGCATCGCGGCGATCTCCTCGGGAGTGAGCTGTACGGGTGGCGCCTGCGAGGGCGCCAGCGGCAGGGAGAGGGTCATGTCAGAGCCTCCAGAGGATCAGGGAGAGGTCCAGGGCGGGCGCCGAATGCGTGATGGCGCCCATCGAGATCCATTCTACCCCCGTCTCGGCGCACGCCCGGAGCGTGTCCAGCGTGACCCCACCGCTGGCCTCGAGCTGCGCGCGGCCCGCGACCTGTGCGACCGCGGCACGAAGCTCGGCGTTGTCCATGTTGTCGAGCAACAGCCGCGGCGCGCCCGCGGCGAGTGCCTGCTCGATCTCCTCGGCGTCGCGCACCTCGACCTCGAGCGTGTCGGCCAATTCGGGGGCCGCCGCGCGTGCGCACGCGATCGCCTGCGCGATCCCGCCCGCGGCAGCGATGTGGTTCTCCTTGATCAAGATCGCGTCGTAGAGACCAGCGCGATGGTTCCGTGCGCCGCCGGCTGCAACTGCGGCCTTCTCCAGAGCACGCAGGCCAGGGGTCGTCTTGCGGGTATCGAGCACTTGCGCCCTCGTCCCCCCGACCGCGTGCGCTGCCCGCGCGGCGCTCGTCGCGACACCGGAGAGGTGTCCCAGGAAGTTCAGCGCTGTGCGCTCTCCCGTGAGCAGCGCGCGTGCGAGGCTCTCAACGGCGAGTACCGGCCCGCCGTGCTCGCGCCACAGACCCTCCTCGACCAGGCGCTCACAACGCGCCGCCGGATCGAGCTGCTCGAAGACCCCCTCCGCGGCCTCGAGGCCATAGATAACACCAGGGGCCTTCTGGGTGATTGTGGCTCGCGCACGCGCGTCGGCGGCAACCGTCGCGTTCGTCGTGACATCGCCCGCGCCGACGTCCTCTTCCAGCGCGTGGCGGATGAGAGCGAGCAACTCCTCCTGGTCCCGGACAGTCAACGCGCTCAGCTCGAAGCCGCCTGCAACAGATAAGCCCTGACGAACCCATCGAGGTCTCCATCCAGCACCCGCTGCACGTCGCCCATCTCCTCCCCCGTGCGGTGGTCCTTGACGAGCGTATAGGGGTGCAGGACGTAGGAGCGGATCTGCGAGCCGAAGTTGACGTCCTGAGCCTCGCCCTTCTCGCGGGCAATCTCTTCCTGACGTTCGCGCTCGACGCGCTCGAGCAGCTTGGCACGCAGCATCGCCATCGCGGTCGCGCGGTTTGAGGACTGCGAGCGCTCGTTCTGGCACTGCACCACGATTCCGGTCGGCCGGTGCGTGATGCGCACCGCCGAGTCGGTCTTGTTCACGTGCTGGCCGCCGGCCCCCGAAGCGCGGTAGGTGTCGACCTGCAGGTCATCGTCGGAGATCTCGATCTCGCCGGTCTCCTGCACGACGGGCGCCACCTCCAGCCCGGCGAAGCTCGTCTGGCGGCGGTGCGCGGAGTCAAACGGCGAGAGGCGCACGAGCCGGTGCACACCGCGCTCGGCGCCGAACAGGCCATAGGCGTTCTCTCCGGAGGCGCGGAAGGTCGCCGACTTGATGCCCGCTTCCTCGCCCGCGCTCGCCTCCAGCAGCTCGACCTTAAAGCCCCGCGATTCCGCCCAGCGCATCTCCATGCGCAGCACCATCTCGGCCCAGTCCTGCGCATCGGTGCCGCCCGCCCCCGCGTTGACGCCGACCAGCGCATCACCCACGTCGTAGGGCCCGGAGAACAGCCGCTGCTCCTCGAGCGCCGCCAAGCGCTCCTCCACGCCCGCGAACTGCTCGTCGATTTCCTGCTGCAGAGAGGCGTCCTCGGCGGCCATCTCAACCAACCCGTCGAGATCGCCCACGTCGTGCTCCAACGTCTGGAACATGTCAAGACGCCTGGATACGCGCGCCTGCTCGGCCGAGACCTTCGCGGCACCATCAGAGTCATCCCAGAAGCCGGGAGCTTCCATCTCCCGCGTGAGCGCCGTCGCACGCTCACTCAGCCCAGCCGGGTCAAAGATAGTCCGCGAGCAGCTTCAGCTGATCGCGAATCGCAGCAAGGCGCTGGGGCGTGGACTCAGTGGGAGCGTCAGTAGTAGCCATGGCCCCACGCTATCAGTGTGCACGGCCGCTCCTACGAGCCGTGGCACTTCTTGAACTTCTTACCACTACCGCACCAGCAGGGGTCGTTGCGTCCGACCTGGTGCTCGGTATCCACGACGCGCTGCTCGACGACGGGCATCGCCTCGACGTCCTCCTCGCCGCCGCCCGCATACGCCTGGGCGGCTCCCGCAGGGCCTGCCGCCGCCGCGGCCGCCGCCATCGCACCAGCGCCCATGGGGGCGCCGCCGCCGGAGTAGGAGACCCGGCCGGGGCGCGTCGCGTTGCCGGCCGCCGCGAACGCCGGCGCCGGCGGAGCGCCCCCGCCGTTCTGACCCTCGATGACGACCTGCACGTTGAAGATCTGGCGCGCGTAGTCGGTCCAGATGCTGTTGACGAGATCCCCGAAGAGGTCGTACGCCTCGTTCTTGTAGGCGATCAGCGGGTCGATCTGCGCGATGCCGCGCAGGCCGATGCCTTCGCGCAGGTAGTCCATGTCGTAGAGGTGCTCACGCCAGCGTTCGTCGATCGTTTGCAGCAACAGGTAGCGCTCTAGCTGCCCCATCAGCTCCTCGCCGAGCTCCTGCTCGCGCGCGTCGTAGCGCTCCATCGCGACCTGCAGGATACGTTCGCCGAGAGCGCTTTGATCGATAGCCTCGGGGTTGATGTCCTGCGGTCCGAGCTCCAGCGGGAAGAACTGCGAGAGCGCGTTCAAGAGGCCGTCGAGGTCCCAGTCCTCCAGATAGTCGCCCTCGGTGTACTCCTCGATCGTGCGCTCGATCACGCGCGCGATTTCGGTGCGCGCCTGCTCGCCCATCGCCTCGCCCTCGAGCACCTGGTCGCGGTAGGCGTAGATCACACGCCGCTGCTCGTTCATCACGTCGTCGTACTCGAGCACGCGTTTGCGGATCAGGAAGTTCTGTTCCTCGACCTTCTTCTGCGCTTTCTCGATCTGCTTGGAGAGCATCCCCGCTTCGATCGGTTCCTCGTTGCCCTCCTCGTCGACCCCACCCAGTTTGTCCAGGATGCGGTAGATGCGGTCACCCGCGAACAGCCGCACGAGGTCGTCCTCAGCGGAGAGGAAGAAGCGCGATTCGCCAGGGTCGCCCTGACGCCCGGAGCGCCCGCGCAGCTGGTTGTCGATGCGCCGCGACTCGTGGCGCTCGGTACCGCAGATGTAAAGGCCGCCGGCCGCCATCACGCGCTCGCGGTTGCCCGCAACGCGCTCCTCGACACCGGGCAGTAACTCCGCGAAGCGCCGCTCGTACTCCTCACTGCCGACCTCCACGCCCTCCTTCGCGAGTTCCAGGCGCGTGAGGTGCTCGGGGTTGCCACCCAGCTTGATATCCACGCCACGGCCGGCCATGTTGGTCGCAATCGTGACCGCGCCCGGCTGGCCGGCCTCCGCAACGATCTCGGCCTCGCGCGCGGCGTGCTCGGGCTTGGCGTTGAGCACCGTGTGCTTGACCCCGCGCTGCTTGAGGCGCTCGCCGAGCAACTCCGAGACCTCCACCGAGATCGTGCCCACGAGCACCGGCTGCCCGTTCTCGTGGCGCGCCGCGATCTCCCGCACGACCGCGCTCCACTTGCCCTCCTTGGTCTTGTAGACCTGGTCGTTGCGATCCTCGCGCAGCATTTTTACGTTCGTCGGGATCTGCACGACCGGCAGCTCGTAGATCTTCATGAACTCCGTCGCCTCCGTCAGCGCCGTGCCGGTCATGCCGGAGAGCTTGTCGTAGAGGCGGAAGAAGTTCTGGTAGGTGATCGTCGCGAGCGTCTGGTTCTCCTCCTGGACACGCACGTTCTCCTTCGCCTCCACCGCCTGGTGTAGGCCTTCCGACCAGCGCCGGCCGTCGAGGATGCGCCCGGTGAACTCGTCGATGATCTTGACCTCGTTATCGATCACCGCATAGTCCACGTCGCGCTTGTAGAGCGACTCAGCGCGCAGCGCCTGGATCAAGTGGTTGACGAGGTGACCGTTCTCGGCGCGGTAGAGATGGTCGATGCCGAGGAAGCGCTCAGCCTTGGCAACTCCCTGCTCGCTGATCGAGACGGTCTTGTGCTTCTCTTCGAACTCGTAGTCGAAGTCGGCGATGAACTCCTTCCTGGAGCGCGGGTCCATGCCTTCGGGTGTCTTGCCCGCCTTCAACCGCGGCGCGAGTCGCGCGAACTTCGCATACAGGTCGGCGGCCTGTTCGGGGGCGCCGGAGATGATCAGCGGGGTGCGCGCCTCGTCGATCAGGATGTTGTCGACCTCGTCCACGATCGCAAACGGGTGCGCGCGCTGGACCTTTTCGGAGAGGTCCTTGGCCATGTTGTCGCGCAGGTAGTCGAAGCCGAGCTCGGAGTTGGTCCCGTAGACCACGTCGCAGGCGTAGGCGTGGTGCTTCTCCTCGTAGGGCTGCATGTTTTGCAGCACTCCCACCGTGACCCCCAGCGCCTCGTAGATCGGGCTCATCCATTCCGCATCGCGGCGCGCGAGGTAGTCGTTGACGGTGACCACATGCACGCCCTTGCGTTCCGGCGGGCCACCGTTACTCGAGCTTCCCTCCCTGACGGCCAACGAGTTCAGCACCACCGCGAGCGTCGCGGTCAGCGTCTTGCCCTCGCCGGTCTTCATCTCCGCGATACAGCCCTCGTTCAGCGCCATCCCGCCGATCAGCTGCACATCGAAGTGGCGCATGCCCATCGTGCGCTTGCCGGTCTCGCGCACCACCGCGAAGCACTCCGGGAGCAGCGACTCCAAGGTCTCGCCCTCCGCCGCGCGCTGGCGCAGCTCGTCCATGCGCGCGCGCAGTTCGGCGTCGCTGTCGTGTTCGAGCTCGGGCTCAAACGCCCCGATCAGCTCGACACGCTTCTCGTACTGTTTGAACTTCTTGCCCTCGCCGACGTTGAGGGCGCGATCGAGGATTGACACGCCCCCAGGGTAGCGCCTGGGGGCGTCCCGCGGTGAGGGTGCGGAGGACCCCTATGGAACCGCTGGAAAGCCGCCGTCCGCGGCCCGCCTGGGCTCGGAGGCGGCCAGCGCGCGCCGCGCAAGCGCCGCGCGGGTAGCGCGTCGACGGCGGCGCAGGTCGCGGTGGCGCTTGACCTGGCGCGAGAGCTCCTCGACGACCAGGTTGAGCGAGTGCAGCATCTGGGGTGAGGCATCCCGGGCGCGCAGCGTGATGCCCTTCAGGTAGAGCGTCGCCTCGACCACCTCACGATCGGCCACGCGCGGGTTGCGCTCCCGCAGGAGCTCGATCTCCAGGCGTGCGAAGCGCGAGACCTGGCGCGAGACCTTCCGCAAGCGCCGCTCGGCGTGCTTGCGCAAATCGTCGGGAACCGGAATGTTGCGGCCCTTCATCTCGATCTGCATCATGCCTCCATTCAATCCGGGGGAGACTGTGTGTTTCTAGTGATGCTACGCCCGCCGGCGGCGGTTGTCTAGGACCGTGGACGCAGGCTGGACACGATCCCCGCGTGTCCCGTAATCGCACCGATCAGGATCGCCCCGGCAGCGATCTCGGTTCCGGGGAAGACGATGCTCTCGCGCAGCTGCGCACCGGCACCGACGCGCGCACCATCGCCCAGCACCACAGGCCCCTTCAAGCGCACCCCCGCTCCAATCTCCACATCGTCTCCGATCCACACCGGACCTTCGACCTGGAGATCCTCCGGCAGCGCCCCCTCAGCGCCCGCGAGGACCACACCCGGAGCGACCTCCCGCCCGGCGATCTGGAGACGCAGCTCGCCGCCTAGGGCGTCGAAGGTCCCCTGGCGCAACTCAGCCAGCGAGCCGACGTCGTTCCAGTAGTCGCCGACCTCGTGGATGTAAAACGGGACGTCGCGCTCGAGCAGCGCCGGGAACACGTCCTGCGCCCAATCCGCAAAGGGCCCCTCGGGGAAGTAGTCGAAGATCGCGGGGCTGAACACGTAGATGCCGCAGTTGCCAAGGCTCGACAGCGCCTCCTGCGGCTCGGGCTTCTCCTGGAAGCCGGTGACTCGCCCGTCGCGATCGTGCAGCACGACGCCGTACTCGCGCGTGTCGGACACCTGCTTGACCGCAAGTGTCGCGATCCCACCGGCCTCGTGGTGGCGCGCCGCCAGCGCGGTGAGGTCGATGTCGGTCAGCGCATCTCCGGAGATCACCACGAAGGACTCCTCGCCGAAGAACTCCGCGCAGCCGCGCACTCCTCCGGCTGTGCCGAGCAGCTCCGGCTCGTAGCGGTAGGAGAGCCCACCGCCCTCGCCGAAGTACGCGCGGATCGAATCCGGGAAGTAGTGCAGGTTGGCGATCACCTGCTCGAAGCCATGCCGCTGCAGCAGGTCGAGGATGTGCGCCATCACCGGCCGGTCCAGCACCGGCACCATCGGCTTGGGGATCTCGTACGTGATGGGGCGCAGGCGCGTACCGAGGCCCGCCGCCAAAACCATTGCCTTCATGGCGCGCCACGGTACACGAGCGGAACATTTGCCGACCCCGCCGCGCGCGTGCGTGCGTGCGTACGCGCGCGGCGGGGTCGCCAGCGGCACACCCTCCGCACAGGCCGCACCGCCGCGCGACCTACCCTCGCTGCTCCCACACGCTGCGATAGACGCGCTGCTCGTCGGTCAGCTCATCGATCCGCACTCCCAGCGAGTCGAGCTTCAGGCGCGCGACCTCGCTGTCGATCGCCTCCGGGACCTGCAGCACGCGCGCCTCGAGCGCGCCGGCGTGCGCGACGAGGTGCTCCACACACAGCGCCTGCGCCGCGAAGGAGACGTCCATCACCGATGCCGGGTGGCCTTCGCCAGCGGCGAGGTTCACGACGCGGCCCTCCGCCAGGAGATGCAGGCGGCGCCCGTCGGCCAGCGTGTGCTGCTCCACCAGCGGCAGCACCTCCTGGCGGCCCCCCACCGCCAGCGCGCGCAGATCGTCGAGCTTGATCTCGACGTCGAAATGCCCCGCGTTTGCCAACACCGCCCCGTCCTTCATCCGCTCGAAGTGCTCGGCGCGCAGCACGTCGCGCCCGCCGGTGACCGTCACGAACACGTCGCCCCGCTCAGCCGCCGCCAGCGCGGGCAGCACCTCGTAGCCCTCCATCCGAGCCTCCAGCGCCCGCAGAGGATCGACCTCGCAGACGATCACCGACGCGCCCGCCCCCCGCGCGCGCAGCGCGATCCCCCTACCTGTCCAGCCATATCCCAGGATCACCGCCGTACGCCCGGCGAGCAGCAGGTTCGTGGCCCGCAGGATGCCATCGACCGTCGACTGCCCCGTGCCGAAGCGGTCGTTGAAGGCCCGCTCGGTGCGCGACTCGTTGACCGCCAGCACCGGGCACGCTAGCGCCCCGCGCGCCTCCAGGGCGCGCACCCGCAGCAGGCCCGCGGTCGTCTCCTCGGTGCCACCCAGCATCGCCGCCGCGCTTTGCGGGTCGGTCTCGTGGATGCGTCCGATCAGATCGGCCCCGTCGTCAATCGTCACCTGCGGCGCGAGCTCTACCAGGGCGTCGACGTGCGCCGCGTATTCCTGCGCGCTCTCACCCCAGCGCGCCTGCACGCGCGCGCCCTCGTGTCCGCGCAGCGCCGCCACGACGTCATCCTGCGTGGAGAGCGGGTTCGCGGCGCACAGCCCCACCTCCGCGCCGCCCGCGATCAACACATCGACCAGGTTCGCCGTCTCCGCAGTCACGTGCAGGCAGGCCGCGACCCGCACACCCTCGAGCGGCCGCTCCCGCACGTAGCGCTCGCGCACCTGCGCCAGCACCGGCATCTGGGTCGCAGCCCACGCGATGCGCGCCCAGCCCGCCTCGGCGGAGTCGGGCGCGCCGCCCGTCGGTGCCACCGGCCGCGCGCCCTCCCCCGCCTTCACCCGCTCTCGCTCTTAGTAGCGGTAGTGGTCGGGCTTGTAGGGGCCCTCGACGGGCACCCCGATGTAAGAGGCCTGGTCGTCGCTGAGCTTCGTCAGCCGCACCCCGAGCGCGTTCAGGTGCAGCCGCGCGACCTTCTCATCGAGGTGCTTGGGCAGCACGTACACGCGCTTCTCATACTCCTCGTTCTTGGTGAAGAGCTCGATCTGCGCGATCGTCTGGTTGGTGAACGAGTTGCTCATCACGAAGCTCGGGTGACCCGTAGCGTTGCCGAGGTTCAGCAGGCGCCCCTCGGAGAGCAGGATGATCGCGTGGCCGTCCGGGAAGACCCACTCGTCGACCTGCGGCTTGATGTTGATGCGCTCGATGCCGGCGATCTTCGTCAGGCCGGCAATGTCGATCTCGTTGTCGAAGTGCCCGATGTTCCCGACGATCGCCTGGTGCTTCATCGCCGCCATGTGCTCCGCGCGGATGATGTCGCGGTTGCCGGTGCAAGTCACGAAGATGTCGCCCTCGCCAATCACGTCCTCCAGGGTCCGCACCGCGTAACCCTGCATCGCCGCCTGCAGCGCGCAGATCGGGTCGACCTCGGTGACCACCACGCGCGCGCCCTGGCCGCGCAGCGATTCCGCGCAGCCCTTGCCGACGTCGCCGAAGCCGCAGATCACCGCGAGCTTGCCCGCGATCATCACGTCGGTCGCGCGGTTGATGCCGTCCACCAGCGAGTGCCGGCAGCCGTAGAGGTTGTCGAACTTGGACTTCGTCACCGAGTCGTTCACGTTGATCGCCGGGAACAGCAGCGTGCCGTCCTGGGTCATCTCGTAGAGCCGGTGCACGCCCGTCGTGGTCTCCTCCGTCACGCCTTTGATGCCCTGGCCGATCTTCGTCCAGCGCTGCGGGTCCTCGCCCAGCGAGCGCGTCAGCAGCGAGAGGATCACCTGGAACTCCTCGGAGTCCGCACCGGCTGGGTCCGGCACCGCGCCGGCCGCCTCGTACTCGGTGCCCTTGTGCACCAGCAGCGTCGCGTCGCCGCCGTCGTCGAGAATCATGTTGGGGCCCGCGGCGCCCGGTGTCCCATCCTCGCCGGGCCAGCGCAGGACCTGGTCGGTGCACCACCAGTACTCCTCGAGCGTCTCGCCCTTCCATGCATAGACCGGGACGCCCTTGGAGTCCTCCGGCGTGCCGTCGGGACCGACCGCAATCGCCGCCGCCGCGTGATCCTGGGTCGAGAAGATGTTGCAACTGCACCAGCGCACCTCCGCGCCGAGCGCCGTCAGCGTCTCGATCAGCACCGCCGTCTGGATCGTCATGTGCAGCGAGCCCGTGATGCGCGCGCCCTTCAGCGGCTGCGCCGCCGCGAACTCCTTGCGGATCGACATCAGACCCGGCATCTCATGCTCGGCCAGGCGGATCTCCTTGCGCCCGAACTCCGCGAGCGCGAGGTCCGCGACCTTGAAGTCCGTGTCGGTGAGAGTGGCGGTGGGTGTCATGCGGCCTCCATCGTTCGGGGAAGTGGTGTGGCGACAGCCAACAGCTGCTGGTGCTTCTCCTGCTCGAAGCGCAGCCAGTCGGCCGCCGCTACGTGCTCCGGTCGTGCAGGCTCAGCCGACAGCCAATCCTCGACCGCGGCACGCAGGCGCGGCTCGCGGCGTAAGCGCAGGGCGAAGCCGATCTCCGCGAGCCCCACCTCAAAACCGTCCAGCAGCTCGCGCAGTGTGCGCAGCCGCTGCAGCTCCGCCGGACCGTACAGGCGATAGCCCGAGGGGGAGCGCGTGGAGCGCACCAGCCCGATGCGCTCGACGTAGCGCAGCATCCGCGCCGACCAGCCCGTCGTCTCGGCGGCCTCGTTGATCGTCAGCGCGTCCAGGGGCTGAGCCTGCATCGGCCCAACCTTAGCACGAGCGTGTCAACCTTTTGCGAGCTCGGCCTTCAACTGCTCGATGACCGCGACCGGCCCCGGGTCCACGCCGCGCAGCACCGCGAGGTAGAGCGAAACCAGATCGCCCAGCAGCACCAGTGAGATCACACGCTCGATCGTCGTCTGCCCGCGCGTCTCCAGATGCAGGCACGCCGTCGCGTTCTCCGCGATCAGCTGCTTGGTCAGCTCCATGCGCGCCTTCACACGCGGATGCGCGTCGCTGTCGTCGAGGAAGACCGCCGCGAAGCGCCCCACATCGGTTGCGCCCTCCCAGCCGACGAGCTCGTTGTGGTCGAGCTCGGGCAGTTCGTGCGCAAAGCACGGCAGCTTCGCGTTCTCGTTGATCTGCGTCTTCCAGCGATACGCGATCGGGACCGTCAAACCGGCACCGGCGATCACCGGGGCGCTGCCCAGCAGCGCGCGCGCGACCTCCTTCGCCAGCGAGTCATCCGGCGCATCCGGGCCCCACTCCGCGACCAGTTGCTCGGCGTGCGAGGCCGCGACGTCGATCTCCGAGGTGAGGCGCGGTCCAGCTCCGCAGAGCGCCGCCACCTCGAGTGCGGCGACCGTCATGTAGGCGACCGCCGCGCGCGGCTGGAAGCCACCCGGCAACGGGATCACCGGCACGCGATCCGCGCGCGCCAGCTCCGCCAGGCGACCGCCCGTAGTCACCACCACGCGCTGCGCGCCGAGCGCCGCGGCCGACTCGTAGCAGGCCAGCGTCTCCTCGGTGTTACCCGAGTAGCTTGCGCACAGCACCGTCGTCTCGGGAGTCGTCCACGGCGGCAACCCGTAGGCGCGCGTCACGAAGATCGGCCGCGAGGCGTGGTCGCCGAGCGCCGCGCGCGCGAGCGCCCCACCGATCGCCGAGCCGCCCATGCCGGCGACGACGAGCCCGCCGGGCGTGTCCCACTCGTTCATGATCGCCGACTCCACGCGCCACAGCGCATCGCGCAGATGCTCCGGCAACGTGAGTATCGCCCCCAGCTGGTCGGAGAGGTCGACTTGGGCTATTGCCTCGCGCGAGAGCGCGTCCATGAGTACCTCCTCGGCCATCAGAACTTGAGCGCTTCGTCGGGCAAGGTCACGCCCGGGAAGATACGCGCACCGCGGGTCACCGTGTTGTGCGCACCGATCGTGACACCCTCGCCGAGCACCGCGCCGTCGGTTATCTGGCTCCCATCGGCGACACGCGCGCCGGCGGCGACGATGCAGTCGCGCAGCACGCAACCCGCGCCGATCTCCGCGCCGTTCATGATCACCGCGCGCTCGACCGTGCTGCCAGCACCGATCTGCACGCCTTCGCCGAGCACCACGAGACTGCCGACGTGGGCGCCCTCGCCGATATGCACACCACGCTCGAGCACCGCCGGCGGGATCACACGTCCCTCGACCCGACAGTCGGGGTCGATCGCCAGAAAGCCGCCCCCCAGGCGCTCCGCCACGGCGGTCCGCACGTTGCCCTCGATGATGTCGAAGGTCCCCTTCAAGTAACGCTCGGGAGTGCCGATGTCGAGCCAGTAGCTCTCCGAGGGGTACCCGTAGAGCCCGTTGCCAATCAGCAGCGGCCACACCTCGCGCTCGATCGAAACGTTGCGCTGCGCCGGCACCAACTCCAGCACCTCGCGCTCCAGCACATACGCCCCCGCGCTGATCAGGTTCGTGTCAATCTGGTCGGAGCTCGGCTTCTCCACAAAATCGCTAACCGAGCGATCCTCGGCGAGGTGCACCAGGCCGTACGCCGTGGGGTCCTCGACGGGGACCAACGCCAGCGTCGCGCGCGCGCCGCTGCGCTCGTGCTGGGCGATCTGCGCGGTGATGTCGATGTCGGTCAACACGTCCCCGTTGAGCATCAGGAAGCGCTCGTCGAGCATCGACTCCGCGAACTTCAGCGCGCCCGCCGTGCCACGCGGGTCGGGCTCCTCGACGAAGCGCAAGCGGATTCCCAGGCCCGACCCGTCGCCCAAGACGTTGCGCACGCTGGTCGCGAGGAAGCCGCAGGACATGATCACGTCCTCGATCCCGTGCTTGCGCAGCCATTCGAGCATGAACGTTATGAACGGTCGGTCCACCAGCGGGACCACCGGCTTGGGGACAGTCGAGGTCAACGGCCGCAGGCGCGTGCCCTCTCCGCCAACAAGGATCACCGCCTGCATCAGACCCGGTCCTCCTGTCGGCGCCCCATCAGCGGCTCCGGCACCCTGCTGCGACCGATGCCCTCGTAGAGCAGCCCCGCCGCGCGCACCGCTTCGCGGTCGAGCGCGTTGCGCCCGTCGATGATCACGCGCCCCTTCATCGCCTCGGCAACCTCGCTCCAGTCCAGGCCCGTGCACTCCGGCCACTCCGTCACGAGCACCACCGCATCGGCCTCCTGGACCGCCTCCAGTGCGGTGTCCGCAAGCTGCAAGCCGGAGAGCAGCTTGCGCGCCTCGTGCTCGGCGACCGGGTCGTAGGCGCTGACGCTCGCCCCGTCGGCGTTCAGGCGTGCCGCGAGCACCAGCGAGGAGGCCTCGCGCATGTCGTCGGTGTTCGGCTTGAACGCCAGCCCCAGCAGCGCGATGCGCTTGCCCACGAGGCTGCCCAGGTGCTTGTGCAGCTTGCCGATCACACGCCGCTTCTGCAGCTCGTTGACCTCGATCACCGCCGTCAGCAGTTGGAAGTGGTAGCCGGAGTTGCCCGCCAATTGTTTGAGGGCGTCGACATCCTTGGGAAAACAGTTGGAGGTGATGACCCCGCCGCTTGTGACCACTGTGTGCGAGTAGGGCACCTCGAGCGAATAGACGTATCCGACGTAGGGCTCGCGTCGGAGGCTTGAGATCCTGGCCCACGCTGGGCCTCCGTCCAAACGGCGATAGCCGGTCGGCGCGATGCGCTTGCCTTGCCGTGCGGTCGCGGCGCGCACTCCGGGTCGATCGCGCTCGGGTACAAGTGCAATCGATGCCTCGACCTGCTGGGCGCCACTGACGCGTATCCAGTGTGTGTCCTTCGTGGACCGCGCGGTGCGCCCAATTCTGCGCGATGCGACAACCCCGAGGTCTCCGAGTAGACGCAAAACTCCGTCGGCGAGCTCGTCTGAAACCGTGCCGAGCTCCAGGACGACGCTGGGACCTCTGTTGACCAGCGACCAGGAGCCATCGCCCTCCCACAGGCCCGAGAGCAGCGACCACTTGTCCTCGGCTGGGAAGTCCCAGATCAGGTCGGGCAGGCGCTGCTCGTAACTGTTGCGACCCAGGCCAAGCACTTCGTGCCAGAACGCTCCGATCAAGCGAGCTTGTGCGATCACCTGATGCGCTGTCGGCGAGCGCCGTGCTCTCGCGCGTACACCGTGCTTCTCCCAAAACGCGAGCACCTCGTCGACGAGATGCTGCTCCTTAGTCGGATGAAACGACCAAAAGACCTTGGCGGTGTTGCGCTCTTCGAAGGACGTGTTGCCCTCGGCGAGATACAGCCCGACAACCCGCCAGAACGCGCTATCCATCTCGATAGCGCTGGAGAGGTAGGCCCCATTCCTAGCCGTGCCGAGCACTCCCTCTCGCCACGGCAGATCGGCACGCACCGCCTCGTCCAGGCGTAGCGCCCCACTGCGCCGAACGTCGCTCGTCCGCGCGGCTGTCCCCCGGGCATGCGCGAACACGAGTTGGCGCTCCTCGAGTGGCCGAGCGACAAGCTCGTCCACGACCTCGCGTCCGGGGCGCACGATGATGTCGCTCGCGACCAAGCCGGAAGCTTCGATCGCGGCGTCCAGCGGATAGCGCACACCAGATGCCTCCCGCTGCTCCTCGCGCAAGCCAGCGAGCGGCACCCAGTCTTGCTCGGTCAACTCGAAAGCCAGCTTCACCTCTCCCTCCCCGCTCTCGCCGTCACCGACGATCCAGGGATGGTCGAGCGTCGTGCGCACGCGGCGGCCCATCTTCGTGTGCACTTCGAGCGTTTCCCCCGCGTAGGGTCTGCGCGTCAGTGCCATCACTGGCAGGAACCGCGCCTGCTCATCACCTTTGACCCAGGAGAGCACTTCGAGCCCGTCAGGCTCGAGCACATCCGTGTTGACGCCGGCCCCATAGGCACACGTTGCCTCGGTGGGGTCCACCTCGTTGCCACAGTCCTGTTGACAATCCCACAGCTGCTCGTATGTCATCAGGGCCGTGCGACCGTGTTGACGGGTCAGGACAGTCTCCCCCGGAGCGAAGCACGAGCCGCCGTAGCCAATCCCCGCCTGCAGGAACTTCGGCCCGATCCGCGCGTCGAGCCCCATCCCGCGCGCGACCTCCACGACGTCGGCGCCGGTCTCCTCGCAGACGTTGGCGATCTCGTTGATGAACGAGATCTTCGTCGCCAGGAAGGCGTTGGAGGCCAGCTTGACCATCTCGGCGCTGGCGATATCGGTGCGCACCAGTGCACCGGCGCCCGCGCCGCCGTGCTCGGCCTCGAGCAGCGGGCGATAGAGCTCGACGACCGCGTCCCCCGCCCAGTCGCCGATGTCGCCGACGACGACGCGGTCGGGGTTCAGGAAATCCTGCACCGCCGAGCCCTCCTTGAGGAACTCCGGGCAG
This sequence comes from Solirubrobacteraceae bacterium, assembly GCA_036501715.1. Classification (GTDB taxonomy): domain Bacteria; phylum Actinomycetota; class Thermoleophilia; order Solirubrobacterales; family Solirubrobacteraceae; genus Palsa-744. The sequence goes on from DASXZV010000043.1 coordinate 29,873, forward strand.
GAGACGTAGCGCAGCCCCGCCTTGTCCTGCTCGCCGAAGACGCGCTGGATCGAGCTGCCCGTGCCGCAAGGCACCGTCGACTTCATCACGAGCGCATGGCGATCCGAGGCGGGAATCGCCTCGACGACGGCGTGCACCGCGGAGAGGTCGGCGTCGCCGGAGTACGTCGGTGGGGTCCCCACGGCGACGAACAGCAAGCGCACGTGCTCGAGCGCCGGCGCGAGCTCGGTCGTGAAGTGCAGGCGCCCTGCGTGCCGTCGCAGCAGCTCCTCGAGGCCCGGCTCGTAGATCGGTACCTCGCCACGGCGCAGCCGCTCGATCTTCTCGACATCGATGTCCACGCACCAGACCTCGCTGCCGAGCTCGGCAAAGCCGGCCGCGGTGACCAACCCCACGTAGCCGGTGCCGATCACCCCAATTGGCTCGCGCTCAGTACCCATCCAGCCGGGAAGGCTAGCTGGTGAGTACCTCCCAGCGCGCACCGGTCGAAGGCGTCGCTACCCGAGCCGGAACACGGGATGCCTGGGCGCCGCGTCGCGCAGCTGCTCCTCGGAGGAGTCCGGCCCGACGCCATCGAAGAAGACGCCGACCTCGAACTTCCAGCGCTTGAGGTACGCGCGCAGCACGGGCGCCTTCTCCTCGTCCCCGAGCTCCGCGGCTGTGAAGGACTCGCTTCGCGAGCCGACCAGCAGTCGTCCCTCGCCGCTCGCTCGCAGATTGCGCACCCACTGCGTGTCCCCGCGCGGCGCGACCAAGTAGCGCTGACCCTCGAAAGTCAGCAGGTTCACGGGGGTCCGCCGGGGCTGCCCCGAGGTGCGGCCCTTGACCTCCAGCACGCGCGAACCGAACAGGCTGACGCCGCGGCGGGTGAGGGCCGCGACGAGCGGGTTGAAGACGCGACTCGTAAACCAACCGGGCCGCTTGCGCTCGAAGTGAGCGGTGGCGGAGCTTTGCCTCTCCACCGGCCCGAGCCTACTCTTCGACCGCGAGGAACGCCTCGTAGCGCTTGACATCGCGCAGCGCCCGCGCCTGCGCCTCGCTGCCATCCTCGGCGTGTTGGGCGGCGGTACGCGCCTCGCTCAGCCGCGTCTGGTAGGTAGCGCGGTCCAGCGCCCCCGGCGCAATCGCCTCCTCGACCAGCACCAGCGCGCGGTTCTCGGCGAACTGCAGATAGCCCTCGGCCTGCGCGAAGCGCACGATCTCCGACTCCGTGCGGTAGAGGCGCAGCTCCGCCGGTTCGAGCATCGCCAGCACCGGCTCGTGGCCGGCGAGGATGCCGATCGATCCGACGGAGGTGCGCGTGGAGAGCATCTCGATCTCCTCTGAGAAGACCTCGCCCTCCGGCGTGAGGACTTCCACGGGGAACTTCGCGCGCGCCACTACTCCTTCGCCGCCTCGACTACCTGGTCGATCGTTCCCTTCAGGAAGAAGGCGCTCTCGGGGACCTCGTCGTGCTTGCCCTCGAGGATCTCCTCAAAGCCCCTGATCGTCTCGGCGATCGGCACGTAGGCGCCGGGTGTGCCGGTGAACTGTTCGGCCACGAAGAACGGCTGGGAGAGGAAGCGCTCGATCCGCCGCGCGCGCCCGACGGTCACACGGTCCTCATCGGAGAGCTCGTCGATGCCGAGGATCGCGATGATGTCCTGCAGCTCCTTGTAGCGCTGCAAGACTTCCTTGACGCGGTTGGCCACGCGGAAGTGATCCTCGCCGAGGATGTCCGCCTTGAGGATCGTCGAGGTCGAGTCCAGCGGGTCCACCGCAGGGTAGATGCCTTTTTCGGAGATCGACCGCGAGAGCGCCGTGGTCGCGTTCAGGTGCGCGAACACCGAGGCCGGAGCCGGATCGGTGAAATCGTCGGCCGGCACGTAGATCGCCTGCACCGAGGTCACAGAGCCCTCGCGTGTGGAGGTGATCCGCTCCTGCAGCCCACCCATCTCGGTCTCCAGCGTCGGCTGGTAGCCGACCTGGGAGGGCATGCGCCCGAGCAGCGCCGAGACCTCCGAGCCGGCCTGTACGAAGCGGAAGATGTTGTCGACGAACAGCAGCACGTCCTGGCCCTGGTCGCGGAAGTATTCGGCCATCGTCAGACCCGTGAGCGCCACGCGCATACGCGCTCCGGGCGGCTCGTTCATCTGGCCGAAGACGAGCATCGTCTTGTCGAGGACGCCCGACTCCTTCATCTCCAGCCACAGGTCGTTGCCCTCGCGCGAGCGCTCCCCCACGCCGCAGAAGGCCGACAGCCCGCCGTGCTCTTTGGCGAGGTTGTGGATGAGCTCCTGGATCAGCACCGTCTTGCCGACGCCCGCGCCGCCGAAGAGGCCGACCTTGCCGCCTTTCGCGTAGGGCGCCAGCAGGTCGATGACCTTGATGCCCGTCTCGAACATCTCCGTCGTCGGGGTCAGGTCCTCCGCGCGCGGGGCCGGCTGGTGGATGCTGCGGCGCTCGATGTCCTTGGGCAGCTCCGCGCCGAGGTCGATGACCTCGCCGAGCACGTTGAATATACGCCCCAGCGTGACCTCGCCGACCGGCACCGTGATCGGGGCACCGGTATCGATCACCTCAGCTCCGCGTGCCACACCGTCGGTGGTGTCCATCGCGACCGCGCGCACGCGGTCGTCGCCCAGGTGCTGCTGGACCTCGCAGACCAGCACGCCCTCGCCCGCGCTCGCGCTGACTCCCTCGGCCTCCTCCGCGTCAGCGGCCGCGGGGCGCGCGACGGTGATGGCGTGGTTGATCTCCGGCAGCCGCCCGGGGAAGACGGCCTCGATCACAACGCCCTGTATCTCCTCGATGCGCCCGACGTTGCGCTCGCTCGGCGCATCCGCGGAGCCCTCGGGAGAGCTTGTCGGCTTGGGGGCTGTGGTTGGCATGGGTCCTCGGGTCTCCTATCTCTCTATATCGGTCGTGCTTTGAAGATCGGTCGTGCGTTGAAGATAAACGGCTCCGCGTCAGGTCAGGCCCTCGGCGCCTGCCACTACCTCCATGATCTCCTGCGTGATCTCCGCCTGGCGGGCGCGGTTCATCTGGAGGGTGAGGTCGGTGATGATTTCCCCGGCGTTGTCCGAGGCGCTGCGCATCGCGGTCATCTGCGCACCGAAGAAGCCGGCGGTGGACTCGATCAGCGCCCGGTAGATCGAAATCTCGACGTAGTCCGGGACGAGCCGCTTGAGCAGCTGCTCGGGGTCGGGCTCGTACTCCACGAGCGGCTGCGGACCGCTCCGCTGCGCCTCCTCCTCGGGATCCTCCTGGGTGATCGTGGCCTTGGAGAGCGGCAGCAGCGTCTCGCGCGTGACGGTCTGGCTGAGCGGGGAGACGTAGGAGTTGTAGATGATGTCCACGCGGTCGAGCTGGCCGTCGACGTAGTCGCTGATGAGGTCCTCGGCGATCGTGCGCGCATCGGCGTAGGCGGGACGGTCGGCAAAGCCCGTGTAGCCCCCGCTGAGCTCGCGCCCGCGGAAGCTGAGCGAGGAGACTCCGCGCCGCCCGGCGGCGAACCAGATCGTCTGCAGGCCCTGTTCGGAGAGCTCGCTGCCGGCGCGCACCCCGGCACGGATCACCTGCGAGTTGAAGCCTCCAGCCAGCCCGCGGTCACCCGTGACGAGCAGCAGCCCGACGTTCTTGGGATGCTCGCGCTCGGTCAGCAGCGGCAGGCGCGTCGCCTCCGCCCCGGCCGCAAGCGCGGCCTGACGGGTCATGCGCCGCAGCGCCTGCGCGTAGGGCCGCAGGGCGACGATCCGCTGCTCGGCGCGGCGCAGACGCGCCGCGGCGACCATCTCCATGGCACGCGTGATCTTCTGGATGTTCTTCACCGAGGAGATCCGGTTCTTGACGTCGCGCTGCGAAGCCATGGCTATGCCGCCTGCGCCTCCGGCTCGGGGGCGCGCTCGCCGGATCCGCTCTGCGCGGGTGCGTCGTCATCCTCCAGCGGCAGGCCCTCCTCGTCGAGGTCATAGCCGAAGTCCGCGGCGAACGCCGCGACAGCATCGTGCAGGGCACTCTGGGTCTCCTTCGACCAGTCCCCGCCGGCGATCTTCGTGCGCACCTCCTCGTGCTGGGCGTGTATGCGTTCGGCCAGCTCCATCAAGAACTCAGGCACACGCTCGACGTTCAAGCGGTCCAGGAAACCGTTGGTGGCGGCGTAGATCTGCACCACCTGGTCCTGCACCGGTAGCGGCGCGCGCTCGTTCTGGTTGAGCGTCTTGACCAGACGCTCCCCGCGCGCGAGCGTGCGCTGGGTGTCGGCGTCGAGGTCCGAGCCGAACTGCGCGAACGCCTCGAGGTCGCGGTACTGGGAGAGCTCGAGCTTGATGCGACCCGCGACCTTCTTCATCGGTCCGATCTGGGCGTTCCCACCGACGCGCGAGACCGAGATACCGACGTTGATCGCCGGGCGCACCCCGGAGTTGAACAGCTTGGGCTCCAGGAAGATCTGCCCGTCGGTGATCGAGATCACGTTGGTCGGGATGTAAGCCGAGACGTCGCCGGCCTGCGTCTCGATTACCGGCAGCGCCGTCAGCGAGCCCCCGCCGAGCTCGTCGTTGAGCTTCACCGCGCGCTCCAGCAGACGCGAGTGCAGGTAGAAGACGTCGCCCGGGTAGGCCTCGCGGCCGGGCGGGCGACGCAGCAGCAGCGACATCTGCCGGTAGGCGTAGGCGTGCTTGGTCAAGTCGTCATAGACGCACAGGGCGTGTTTGCCGTTGTAGAGGAAGTGCTCGGCCATCGCACAACCGGCGTAAGGAGCCATGAACTTGATCGGCGCGGCCTCGTCGGCGGGAGCGGCCACGATGATCGTGTTCTCGAGCGCTCCGTTGTCGTCGAGGATCTGCGCGAGCGCGACGACCGTGGCCATCCGCTGGCCGATCGCCACGTAGACCGATACGACACCGGTGTCCTTGTTGTTGATAATCGTGTCGATCGCGATCGCAGTCTTGCCGGTCTGGCGGTCGCCGATGATCAGCTCTCGCTGGCCGCGCCCGATCGGGATCATCGCGTCGATCGCCTTCAGGCCGGTCTGCATCGGTTCGGTCACCGGCTGGCGCTGGACGACTCCGGGGGCCTTGAACTCGGTGGGGCGCGTCTCAGTGGTGGCGATCGAGCCCTTGCCGTCGAGCGGCCGGCCGAGCGGATCGACGATGCGCCCCAGCAGCGCCTCGCCGACGGGAATCTCCAGCAAGCGCCCGGTGCGCTTGACGGTGTCGCCCTCGGAGACGTGCTCCCACTCGCCGAACAGCACCGCGCCGACGTTGTCGGACTCGAGGTTCAACGCGAGCCCGGTGACACCGTGGGGCAACTCGAGCATCTCGAAGGACATGCAGTTCTCCAGTCCGTGCAGGCGCGCGATGCCGTCTGCGACGGAGAGAACGGTGCCGACCTCGGTGAGCTCGGACTGCCCGGCGTCGAGCCCCTCGATGCGACTCTTGAGGATGCTTGTTATCTCGTCTGGGTTGATCTGCATGTCGTCTCCTGATCGAAAAAGAGGGGCCCGGCTAGCCGGCCTACGGCCGGCTGCGCCACCCTCTAGAAGGCTCCTTGGGCAACCTGCTTGCGCAGCTGCTCCAGTCGGTTGCGGATTGAGGCGTCGAGGATCGAGTTCCCGACGCGCACCACGAGGCCCCCGAGGATTCCGGGGTCGACGTGTGTCGTGAGCGTGACCTTGCGCCCGGTGCTCTCGCCGATGCGCTGCGCGACGCCGCTGGTGGTCCTCTCGTCGAGCTCGACGGCACTCGTGATCTCCACCGGGAGCATCTTGTTCTCCTGTTCCCAGAGCCGCTCGTACTCGCGAGCGATGCGGAAGACCACGGGCATGCGGTGTTTCTCGACCAACAGCTCGAGGAAGTTCATGAGCTCCGGCTCGGCGCCATCCAGCATGCGCCGCAGCGCATCCTGCTTCTCCTGACTGGAGAAGTAGGGCGAGAAGAAGAACACCTGCAGCTCGTGGCTCTGGTCCACGGCGTCGGCGAACTGGCGCAGCTGCTCGCGCAGCTCATCCAGCTTGCCGTGCTCGCGAGCGACGTCGAACAGCGAGCGGGCGTATACGCGGGCGAGCTCCTCCATGTCAGTTCTGGCTGGCGCCCGAGATGCCGGAGAAGTCCAGCTCGCCGAGCGCCTCCTCCACGAGCCGCTTCTGATCGGAGTCGTCGAGCACCTTGCGCGTGACCCTCTCGGTCGCGAGGATCGTGAGATCCGCGACCTCCTTGCGGAGGTCCTGCAGCGCGCGCTGCGTCGCCGACTCGATGTCGCGCTGGGCGCGCTTGGAGGCCTCGGCGGCGGTCTCGCGCGCCTGCTCCTTGGATTCGCGCTCGTGCGCCTCAGCGGTCTGACGCGCGCGCTGCACGATCTCCTCGGACTGCGTGCGCGCCTCCTTCAGGCGCTCGCGGTATTCGGCCAGGATCCGGTCAGCCTCCGCGCGCGTGTGTGCGGCGCTGTCGATCGATTCTTCGATCATCTTCTGGCGCCGTTCCAGTGCCGCGGAGATGCGCGGAAACGCCAGGCGTCCGAGCAGCACCATCGTGAGACCGAAGACGAGCAGCGTCCAGATCATCAAGCCCACACCGGGCTTGACCAGGAAGCTGCCGCTGGAGGCCGCTAGCGGGATCATCGCTAGACGATGAACGCGGCCAGCAGACCGGCCACTAGTCCGTAGAAGAAGCAGGCCTCCGTCAGCGCGAAGCCCAGCCACTGGATCTGCGTGATCTCGTCGCGCATCTCCGGCTGGCGAGTGATCGCCTCGATCACCTTCCCGAAGATGATGCCGATGCCGACGCCGGCGCCCACGGCGCCGAGACCACCGCCGACCCCGAGGCCGATCGACTTGCCGGCCTTCGCGATTTCTTCGGTCACCGCGAAGACGGTGATGAGTGCTAGGTGCACGGTGAATAGCTCCTTTAGTGGTTGTCGGCGACGGCGCCGCCGAGGTAGATAGCGGTGAGGGTGGCGAAGATGAACGCCTGCAGCGCGGCCACCAGGCCGACCTCGAAGGCGAACAGCAGCACGCCAAGCGGCAGCGTGAGCCAGGCCAGCCACGCCACGCCCAGGATCACGGCCAGCGCACCGGCCATGAACAGGATGATCAAGTGGCCGGCGAGGATGTTGGCGAACAAACGAATCGAGAGCGACATCAGGCGCATGAAGTTCGAGATCAGCTCCAGCACGAAGATGGCGCCAGCCATCGCGCCGGTCACGCCACCGGGAATGAGGCCTTTGAGGTAGCCGATCGGGCCCTTGGCGCGCACGCCTTCGACGGTGTACGACACGAACACGACCAGCGCGAGCACCAGCGGAATCGAGAGGTTCGCGGTCGCGGCATACAGCGAGAACGCCGGTAGGTGAAACCCTGCGATATCGACCGCACGATCGGTGCTGGTCGGCAGCGGGATGTAACCGATCAGGTTCGAGAAGAGGATGAATAGGAAGAGCGTGCCGATGAACGGAAACCAGCGCGCGAGCATCTTCTCGCTCATGTTGCCCCCCGCGATGTTGTCGCGCATCAGCTGGTAGAGCATCTCGACCGCGGTCTGCACGCGATTGGGCCGATCCTGCATGCGGCGCGCGATGTAGATCATGCTCGCGCACGTCAGCGTCGCCGCGATCACCAGGTACATGACGGCCTTGTTGATCGAGAAGACCCCGAGATTGACCCAGGTTTCGAGTTTGAACTCGTTCTGCGGCTTGAAGGCTTCGTTGCGCGTGCCGTGCGCTCCGGTGAGCGCAACGATCACGATCAGGCCGACGATGTAGACGCCGAGCAACACCAGCAGCTTGCGCTTCGTGCTCCACTTGCTCGGCGCCGGTCCGTCACCGCTACCGGTACCGGTACCCCGCTCTCCGAGCGCCGGATCGGCTGGATTTGCGACCGCGCTCATGACGGGCTGGGCTTTCCTTGCAGCTGCCCCCCGCGCGTGACGACGTTGAGAACGAAGTACACGGTGAAGGCAGCCAGCACAACCGCCGCCGCCATGATCCCGTCGTTGCGCCCGCCGGCGTAGCGAGCCAGGATCACGGCCGCGACGATGATCCAGACGCGCATCATCATCGTGCCCACCTGCAGCCCCGCACGGGTACGCACGTCGCGCGCGCGCAGCGCCTGCGCATACATCGCGGCGGCCCCCAAGCGGGTCAGCAGCCACGCGCAGGCACCGATTAGATAGCCGAGCAGCGGCATCCCGCCGGCGATCACGAACGGCGCGGTGGCCAGCACTAGACAGACGTCGAGGTAACGCAAGATTGTTATGGACACGTGTCGGGACCCTACAGACGCGAAAGCCCGCGCGCTGTTTCGCCGCGGACTTGCTTTTTGGCGCCGCCATCGGGGCGTGGCGGCTGAGCGCAGTCTACCCGATTTGGGACTTCGTAACAAGTTTGTGACAGGCGCTACCTACCACTGGTATGGCCTGCGCGAGCAGCGCTGCGAGCGCGGCCGTTGCCAAGCCGGCGAGAACGTCCAGCAGGTAGTGGTTGCCCGTCGCCATCACCGCAACGCCGGTGATACACGGGTACAGCAGCGCCAGGCCCCGCACCCACGTACGCGCCGATAGCCGCCAGACCGCCATCACGCACCACCCCGCCCAGGCCAGGTGCAACGAGGGCATCGCCGCCAGCTGGTTGGCCGCGGAGGCGAGCGCGCCGGTGTGCCAGGAGCCGAAGGTGTGACTCGCGGCGACCACGTCGCTAAAGCCCGGCAGCATCCGCGGCGGCGCCACCGGGTACAACCAAAACACGGCGAGACCGATGACGTTGATGAGCACCAGCGTGTTGCGCAGCGGCCGGTAGATGTCCGCGCGCCGCCACCACAGCCACCCCAGCAGGCCCAGGGTGACGACGAAGTGCGCGTTGTCGTAGTAGTAGGAGAGCACCGCCGCGAGCGTGTGATGGGGTGTCAGCCAGCGATTCAGAGCCAGCTCCGGGTCGAGATGCAGCGCGCGCTCCAGGCGCAGCACGCCCATAGCGTGACCGAGCGCAAGCTGCTGACGCAGCGGGGCGAGGTTCGTGATGGCGTCGTAGACCCAGCACAGCCAGGCGATCACCAGAGCGTCCAGCCACCAGCGTGGGCGTACTGCGACGGGCGCTAGCGCCCACGGACGCGGCGCAGCCTCCGTCTCGGCGGGAGAGGACATCGGGCAATCCTAGCCCGCGGACCTACGGCATAACCGCGGGCAGGCCGCGCTGGCGCAGTGTCTCGAGCACCAGCGGAAGTGCCGCCGCGGTCCGTCGCCACGAACTCGGCGAGCTGTAGTCGTCGGCGTCGTGCAGCAGCAGCACCGAGCCCGGCCCGGCGCCGTCGCAGATGCGCGCCGCGATCGACTGCGCTGTCGCGCGTGCCTCCCAGTCGCGACCCCAGTGACTCCACAGCAGCGTGCGCCAGCCCCGATGACGGGCGATCGCGAGCGCGGCGCCGCTGAGCGCCCCGTAGGGCGGGCGGTAGAGCGTCGTCGCGCGACCGCTCGCATCCTCGATGATCGCCTGCGCGCGCGTAATGTCCTCGCGCGCCTGCCACGGCGCCAGGCGCAGCAGGTTGCGGTGGCGGTGGCAGTGCAGTCCGATCCCATGGCCAGCCGCCACGATCTCCGCGGCCAGCCCGGGGTTGCGCTGGACCTGCTCGCCGACCAGGAAGAAGGTCGCTCGCATCCCGGCGGCGGCGAGGATCTCGAGCACGGCCGGAGTCCCCTGCGGATGGGGTCCGTCGTCGAACGTGAGCGCATAGCCAGCGCCGCTAGCCGTGCGATCCTCGATCCCCAGCGGCCCGCGCAGCGGGCGCAAGTAGAACGCGATCCCCGGCAGCATGTGGCCGATCGTGGCGGCCGCGATGGCCGCCCGCGCGAGCGGAGCGGTTGGGGTACTGCGATCATCGGGGGCAAGCATGGTTGAACTGGTCCTGGGAATCGCGGCCGCGATCGGCGCTTCGACGCTCTACAGCCTAGGGGTCGCGCTGCAAGCGCTGGATGCCCGGCAGACTCCGCACGACGAATACCTGCGCGTCGGCCTCGCGCGCAACCTGCTCAAACGCCGCCGCTGGCTGCTCGGCACGGGCCTCTCGCTGCTCGGCTGGCCGCTGCAACTGCTGGCCCTCTCGCTGGCGCCGCTGGTCGTGGTCCAACCGTCGATGGCAGCCGGCCTGCTCGTGTTGCTGCTGGTCGGCGAGCGGCTGCTGGGTGAGCGCGCCGGGCGCCGCGAGCACCTCGCGGTGAGCGCGATCGTGTTGGGGGTCATCGGCGCGGCGCTGTGCGCACCGCCAAACACGACGACCCAGTCGCCCGACGATGTGATCGCGATCGTGCTGTGCGTCTTGGGCCTGGCGAGCCTGCTGCCGTACCTCATACTGCGCCTCGGCCGCCGGCCGCCGGCCGCAATCGCGATGGGGGCAGCGGGTCTAGCTTACGGCTGGAGCGGGGTCGCCACCAAGCTCGCATCCGACAACCTCGCGTATGGGTTCCTGCTGATCGCCCTCGCCTGGGGCGTGGCGACAGCCGCGGCCTCCGCGGTCGCGGCGCTGAGCGAGATGAGCGCGTTGCAGTCGCGCCCGGCGATCCAGGTCGCGCCGGTCGTGTTCGTGATTCAAACGGCAATACCGGTCGCGCTGGCGCCGATCCTGTTCGGGGAGCGCTTCACCGACACCCCGCTCAGCGGTGCGGCACTGGCAACGTCGCTGGCCGTGCTGATCGCCGGCGCCGCCGTGCTCGCGCGCTCGCCGCTACTGGTGGCCCTCCTGGAAGGCGAGTCCGCGGCGGCGGAGCGCAAGCTTCAGCCAGAGCTCGTCAGCGATGCCAGTGGCTCTGCCGAGAGCCGCTTGCCACGCAGCGCCGAGGCAACGCGCTCGACCCCTCCGACCGAGGCGAGCGATCCGGCGACGGTGACGACGAGCACGTCGCCATCGCGCACCTGGCGCTGAGGCAGCGCAGCGGTCGAGCTCAAGCGCAGCGCGCCGCGCACGGGCGTAGCACCGGTGGTGCGCGCCTCGACCATCTGACCGACCGTCAAGCCGCCGCTGGGTTCCAGGAAGTAGAAGCCGTGCCGCAGCCCGAGCGCGTGCGCCTGGGAACGCAAGGCGCCACGGGTGCGCACCCAGCGCAAGATGCTCTTCCCCGGAGGCACTTCGGGCAGCAGTTCGTCGTGCAGCGAGCGCAGAACTACGATCGTGGAGCGTGCGTCGGCGCCGCCGTCGGCGAAGGAGCCGTGGATCCCGCGTGCCGCCAGCGCGCGCGCCACCCTGGTGACGTCGCGGGCCGGGGTGCGGATGACCAGGCCGACGGCACGCTGACTGGTATCGACCTGCACGAGCGGATGGACGTGCAGGATGATCGCCGCGAGCGCGCTCACCTCGTCGGTCGACATCGTCCACGCGCCGACTCCGAATAGCAGCAATAGCTGCGCGGCCACCGCCGTCAGCTTCAAGCGCCACGCGGGAATCGCGTGTACGCGCCTGGGCGCCTTGAGCACGACGTCGACCGCGTCGGGGTGCCCCTCGGCAGTCGTTGCCGGCGGCGCGAGGAGCGCGGAGGCGACCGCTGTGAAGGATGGTGCCGCGCGCTGCGCATCAGAGCCGAGAGCAATCCGTTCGCCGCCATCGGCGGCGAAGCTCGCCTGCACGTGCTCGCGCAGCTCCTTTGTGTCGTTAGCAAGCAGCAGCAGCTCAAGGTCGGCCATCGCGCGGGTATTCAGGCGCGCATGGCCGACCGGCAGGCCGTAGGAGACGACCGGTGTCCCCGTCGCCTTGGCCTCCAGGCAGGTCACGCCGCCGGTGGAGTGCACCAGCGCGTCGGCGGCGGCGAGCAGTTGGGGCATCTGGTCGGTGAACCCGTACACGTGCACCCGCGACTCCTTTGCGAAGGAGCTGCTCAGCCGCTCGTGCAGCTGCTCGTTGCGACCGGCCAGGCAGACGATGCTGCTGACCTCCGCGACCCGGCAGAGCTCGCGCACGGCGCCCTCCACGTCGCCGACCCCCCAGCCGCCGCCGGAGACGACGACGAGGCGACCCTGCTCGGGTAGGCCCAGCGCCCGGCGCGCCTGCAAGGGGCAGCGTGGCTGCAGGAACTCGGCCGATATCAGGGGCCGTACCAGCTGCGCGCTGCCGCGTCCGGCGATGCGCTCGACGGAGGGCATCGACTCGCCGTACATCACCAGGTGCATGTCGATCCCGGGCTGCGCCCAGAAGAACAGACCGGTGAGATCGGTGATCGTGGCGACCGTCGGGCAGACGACTACACCGCGGCGACGCAGGCGCGCGAGCACGACGGTCACGGCGGGATAGGTCGAGACGATCACGTCGGGGTCGTACTCGGCGATGGTGCGAGCGAGCTTGCGCGCACCGAACAGGCAGAGCTGCCAGCGAGTCAGCCAGCGGACCGGCGGGACGTGCTCGAGCAGCCAGTACACCAGCGTGTAGCTCCAGGGGAAGAAGCGCAGTTGCACGCGGTAGCCGTCCTGCACGACCTGGCGCAGGACGCGCCCCATCGCGGCGAGGCCGTCGATCACGAAGACCTCGGCGTGCTGCTCGGAGTTCTCGATCTGCTGGGCCAGTGCGCGCGCGGCGGCAGCGTGACCCTCCCCTACGTCGGCCGAGAGAATCAGAACTCGATGGCCACCACGATCGGACGCCTCGGCGGGCGGTGTGGGTTTGCGGTGGCTGCGTCGCATATTGCCTCGAAGGCCGGCCGTCGCTGGGGACACTGCAATTTCAAACGCACCCATGGGCCCGGCTACGCGACACCGCTACGGCGCGCCGCGTGCATAGGGTATTGGGACCGTGCAACATTTGCACCGTCGTCGGATGACAAAACGCGACGCTAACGCGATCCCAACACTGCAGGCGCCGGCCCGCGGTGTGTGAGGCCAGCAGCCGGCTTGCTAGCGGGCCGCAGCCAGCAGTGCGCTCGCGGCGGGCGTCTTGGGCAGTTGCCCGAGCCCGCCGAGCTCGCGCACGAGCACGCCAAACGCCGGTCGCGGCGTGCCGTTGGCCGCGATCAGCGCGGAATCCCAGGGCGCATGACGGTTGGTGCCCGCCTGCCACTCATACAGGTAGACGCGGGTGATGCGGCCACTCAGCCGGGCGAGGCGGTCGAACACGAAGCTCGTGACCTTCGCCGCGTGACTGGCGGATTCGGGAAATGAGTGGGCGCTGTGGTTGTGGCGCGCGACGAGCCCCGCCGTCTCGGTGAACCAGATCTGAGCGTGCGTGGCGCGCAGCAGCGCGAGCGTGGAGGCCGTCTGCAGGCGATTGGCGCCGATGTAGTTGTGCAGCCCCCAGATCGCCGGTTCGCCGTGAAGGGCTCCCTGGAAGCTTCGCACCCAGCGAACCATGTTCGGCTCGTCGAGCAGTTCCGCGCCCAGCACGTCGCATTGCCGGCAGCTGTCGCGCATCTCTCGGTAGTAGGCCGCCACGAGCGCGGGGTGGTGACAGGTCGGCTGGCCGCAGTAGTCAGCCTCGTTCCAGGTCGCGAAGTCGGTGACCCAGGGGTAACGCGCGCGCAGTATGCGGAACTGGTGTCCGAGCTGGGCCGGGGTTGGGAGCTGCTTGTGCCCCCCGCGCAGGTGGGACTGTTCGAAGGTGAGCAGCGGCCGCACGCGGTCGGCGCGCGCAGCGCCAAGCCAAGTCGCAAGCGCCCTCGTCTGCGAGCGATTCTGCAGCACATTCCAGGCGATCGCCAGGCGCGCGTAGCGAATACCGAGCGCCTGAAAGCGGGGTTCGTGGAACATGTAGGGACCCTGATCGCCGATCCCGATGACCAGCGCGCCCGCCCCCGCGGGGAGCGCGAGCGCCGGCAGGAGTAGTGCCAGCGCCAGGACACGAGCCGCGCGTGTAAAGAGCCGCCTCATCAGGAGATCGTCTGGAACTCGCCGGTCTCGAGGTCATCGGTGACGTTTTGCTCGATCTCGACGGCTGAGGCCTCGGGGCGCAGCCGGCGTAGACGGATCGAGTCCAGGCGGCGGAACTTGAGGATCTCGAGGACGTACACGAGGTAGAGGCTAGCGGCGGCCGCGACGAGCCCGATCGCGGCCATCAGCAACGTCCAGCCCAGGAAGTAGTGGCCTTTGTGGTCGCTGTAGGGGACAAAGCGCAGCGCCAGCGCGAAGCCGGCGAGCATCAGCGTCCAGGCGTAGAGGTAGGCAATCGTGCGCCTGCGGGAGAACCCGATGCGAGCCATGCGGTGATGGAAATGCTCGCTGTCGGAGGCGTAGATCGGGCGCCGGTACTTCAGCCGCTTGAGCACGACGAACGTCGTGTCCAGAAACGGCACGGCGAGCAGGATCAGCGGCAGCACGAACGAGAGCACGACTTCGGTCTTGACCGCCCCGTCGACCGCCAGGCAACCCATCAGCAGGCCGAGCAGGTTGGCACCGCAGTCGCCCATGAAGCTCGAGGCCGGTGGGAAGTTGTGCAGCAGGAAACCGAGCGAAGCCCCGGCGATGAGCGCGGCGAGCACACCCGGCGCCCCGCGGTCGAGGCTGAAGGCAATCACGGCGAGCGTCGCGGCGATGATCGCACAGACCCCGGCCGCGAGACCGTCGATGCCGTCGGAGAAGTTGACGACGTTCATGATCGCCACCAAGCCGATGACGGTGATCGCGCTGCCCGCATGCGGAAAGGTGAGCAGCCCGAGGAACGGCAGCCGGATCCGTTCGACGAGCACCCCATAATGCACGACGATCAGGGCAGCGAGCACCTGGCCCGCAAGCTTGGCGACCGGCGGCAGGTCGAAGCGGTCGTCGAGTGCCCCCACCAGCGTGATCGCGGCAGCGGCGATCAGCACGCCGTGCCAGATGCTTTCGTCGGGCAACCAGATGAGACCCGCGAGCAGCACGCCCGCAAAGATCGCGAGACCCCCTAGCAAGGGCGTGGGCCGATTGGCGAGACCGCGCTCGCGCGGCTGATCCATCGCCCCCACGGTTCGTGCGAGGCGCATCGTCAGCGGCGTCAGCAACGCCGTCACCGTGGCGGCCGCCAGAAAGGCGTATAGCGCGTCTAACTCGGTCGGATGCATCGGCGCGCCCACAGCATCGCAGGCGCGAGGGTCGTATGTGAAGGCACCCCAGGTGCGGGTTGCGCGATTGCAGCGCCCGCCTTCGGGGCGAGCCTCTCTCGCGAAGCCGCTACGCGGGCACGGGCCCGGAGAGCTCCGCGTAGAGTGGGTAGCGCTCGACGATCGTGCATACGCGCTCGGAGAGCTCGCCGGCGCGCCCCTCGAAACCCGGCGTGAGCGCGGCGGCGATGATCTGCCCGACCTCGACGAAGTCCTCGTGCTGCAGCCCGCGCGTGGCGAGCGCCGGCGTACCGATGCGCAGCCCCGAGGCCTCCATCGGCGGCCGCGGGTCGAAGGGCACGGCATTGCGGTTGACGGTGATCCCGATCTCGTGCAGACGGTCCTCGGCCTGCTTGCCGCTCAGCTCGGGGCGCGCCTCGCGCAGGTCGACGAGCGCCAGGTGCACATCGGTGCCCCCGGTGAGCACGTTGACGCCGTGGCCGGCACCCAGCAGCTGCTCGGCGAGCGCCTTGGCGCCCTCGATGGTCCGCTGCTGACGCTCGCGGAACAGCTCGCTTCCTGCGATCCGCAGCGCGACGGCCTTGGCCGCGATGACGTGCTCGAGTGGCCCGCCCTGCTGGCCGGGGAAGACGGCGGAGTCAATCTTTTTCGCGTACTCCTCCTTGCAGAGGATCAGCCCGGCGCGGGGCCCGCCGATCGTCTTGTGCGTGGTGGTGGTGACGACGTCGGCGCCGAACTCGAGCGGGTTGGGGTGCAGCCCGGCAGCGACGAGCCCGGCGAAGTGGGCCATGTCGACCATCAGCAGCGCGCCGACCTCGTCGGCGATTTCGCGGAAGCGAGCGAAGTCGAGCTGGCGCGGATAGGCCGACCAGCCGGCGAGCAGCAGCTTGGGTCGGCGCTCGCGGGCGATGCGCGCGACCTCGTCCATGTCGATGCGGCTGCTCTCGCGGTCGACCTCGTAGGCCGCGATGTCGTAGAGACGGCCGGAGACGTTGATCTTCATGCCGTGCGAGAGGTGCCCGCCGTGCGCCAGCGAGAGCCCCATGATCGTGTCGCCGGGCGCCAGCAGGGCGTGGTAAGCGGCGGTGTTGGCCTGCGCGCCGGCGTGCGGCTGGACGTTGGCGTGCTCGGCACCAAACAGCTCCTTGGCGCGGTCGATCGCGAGCTGCTCGGAGACGTCGACCCACTCGCAGCCACCGTAGTAGCGCCGGCCGGGGTAGCCCTCCGCGTACTTGTTGGTGAGCACCGAGCCCTGACATTCGAGCACCGCGCGCGGCACGAAGTTCTCGGAGGCGATCATCTCCAGCGTGTCCTGCTGGCGATGCAGCTCGCCACTCAGCGCGGCGGCGACCTCGGGGTCGACCTCGGCGAGGGGACGGTTGAAGTAGTCGGGGCTCAGCTCGGGCATGGCGCGCTCCTCGGCGGTGGACGAAGACGTGTAGATGCCCAGGCGCGCGGCGTGCTGCGGCCACTCGCTCCCCGGTGGTGCTCCACCTTCGTCCGAGGCCACACTGCACCTCGTCCGGCGCCAGTCGCGAGGACCGCCTTCGAGGCTAGCAGGAGGTGAGCACGTGCTTCAGCTCGGCCTCTCGCACGGGCCCCTCGCGCACGACGCGCCATTGGCCCTTGTGCTCATAGTCGAGCAGGTCGAGAACGGTAGAGGCGATGCCGGGCAGCTCGCCGCCGTCCAGCACCAGATCGACTTCCTCGAGCAGTGCGGGTGTGACATCGGCGAGGCGCTGCGCGTCGTGCTCACCAGAGATGTTGGCGCTGGACTGCATTACCGGCCGTTGCAGCTCGGCCAGCGGCTGGAGGGCCGCGGGCAGCAGCGGCACGCGGAGGCCCAGGACGCCGGGAGACCCGGCCGCGGCAAGCGGGAAGCGCCGGGCGGAGTTGGGCAGCAGCACCGTCAGCGGGCCGGGTAGCAGCGCTTCGAGGGCACGACGCTCGCGGACGCGGAGCTCGGGGAGCGCGTCCAGCGCGGGGGCGAGCGCGAAGAACATCACCGCCGCTGGGCGTGCGGGCGGCCTACCCTTCAGCTCGTACAGGCGCTCAACCGCCCGGGGCTGCAGCGGATCGCACGCCAGGCCATAGACGGTGTCGGCGGGAAACAGCGCGACTCCGCCGCCGGCAATGCACTCTTCGAAGCGTTCGACCTGCTCGGCGGAGAGCCGCGCGCGATCGTCCTCTCCCGCAGTCACGCCGCCCGCTCCCCCACGACGACGCGCTCGATCCCAGCGAGATCGCGCTCGCGGCGGACTGCCGTGAAGCCGGCATCGCCCATGAGCGCCGCCACGGCTTCCCCCTGCCCGGCGCCGATCTCCAGCGCGGCCAGGCGCACGCACGCGCGCGCGGCGAGCTCGGCGAGCAGTACCCGAATCGCGTCAAGCCCGTCGGCCCCGGCGAACAGCGCACGGGACGGCTCGTGGCGCAGAATCTCGGGAGCGAGCACCGACCGCTCGCCCTCGGCAACGTATGGCGGGTTGCTGAGCACCGCGTCAAACTCGTCGGGCACGCCGTCGAGCAGGTCGGCGCGCAACCACCGCACGGGCAGCCCGAGCCGCTGACCGTTGGCGCGCGCGAGTTCGAGCGCGGGTTCGCTGATGTCGCTGCCGGTGACCTCGAGATCGGGCCGCTCGTTCGCGAGCGCGAGCGCAACCGCGCCACTACCTGTCCCCACATCAAGCACGCGCGCGTGCGGCGGTAGCGTGAGCGCGACTTCGACGAGCAGCTCGGTCTCGGGCCGCGGAATCAACGCGCGCGGGTCGACGCTCAGCTCGATATGGCGAAAACCGCGGCGCCCGGTGATGTAGGCAACGGGCTCACGCATGACCGCGCGCCGGCGCACAGCGTCCTGGAAGGCGCGCACGGCGGGCCCAGCGACGGTGAGCTCACGATCAGTCAGCAGCCGCGCGCGATCGACGCCAAGGACAGCGGCGAGCAGCACTTCGGCGTCGAGCCGCGGTGTTTCGCAACCGGCGGCCCCGATCGCGGTCGCCGCACCGTCGAGCGCATCTCGAACTGAGGTACCCGAATTGATGAGCGCGCCCACCGATCGCCCGTCTCAGCCAAGGCTTCCGCGACGTCCGGCCCAGACGCTGTCGAAGACGAGCGAGGTGTGCCGAGCGATCGTGTCGTAGTCGTGATCGTGGTGCAGCACCCCGAGGCCCTCGGTGCCGGCGATCGACGCGATCAGCAGATCGACGGGCTTGACACGGTACGAGACCCCGGCAGCGGCGGCCAGCTCTGCCTGGGCGCTGACGGCGGCCGCGGCGGCCTCGGCGCTCAGAGGCGCATGCGGCAGCGCGTCGAGTTCCGTGGCGAGGGCAGCAAAGTGACTCTCATCGCGCGCGCTGTAGCGCATCTCCAGCAGCGTGGGCGGACACGTCCACAACTCGCCGGCGGCAAGTGCTGTGTCGAAAGTCCTATGCGCGGCGCCAGTGAGGCGGCCATCGAGCAGCCGCGCCCACACCGAGTTGTCGAGCAGCAGAGGCCGACCGTAGCCGGTCAATGTGTCCAGCCGCGCTCGCGGACCTCGTACGCCGCATCCACGTCGAGTCCCTCGCCCGTGCGCAGTCGCTTGACCAGTTGGAGGCGCAGCTCCCGCTTGCGCGCCTCGTCGTCATGCTCGGCCTCCAGCTCACGCAGCCGCTCGTGGGCGCCGCGGATCACGAGCTCACCGAGTCGCACCCGCTCTCCGTGGCGGCGTAGCTCATCGAGCGCGTCGCGCACCGGCGGCGTCTCGGTGATCGAGTGACGTGGAAGGCGCGTGGGCACGTCCCGAGTGTAGCACCCGGTACAGCACCGCTCACCCCTCCGCCTGCGCCTCCAGCCGCCGGCGCTTCTCGTCGGACTGCAGCGCCTCGGTGAACTCCTCGAGCTCGCCTTCGAGGATTTGATCGAGGTTGTGCGTGGTGAGCTTGATGCGGTGGTCGGTGACGCGGCGCTCGCCGTAGTTGTAGGTGCGGATCTTCTCGGCGCGGTCGCCGGTCCCGACCTGCGCGCGGCGGTCGGCGGCGAGCTCGGCCTGCTGTTCGGCCAGCGCGCGCTCGTAGAGGCGAGCGCGCAGCACCCGCAGCGCCTTGTCGCGATTCTGCAGTTGGGACTTCTCGTCCTGCATCGCGACCACCACGCCGGATGGCTTGTGCGTGATGCGCACCGCGGAGTCCGTCGTGTTGACCGATTGCCCGCCGGGCCCGGTCGAGCGGTAGACGTCGATCTGCAGGTCGTTCGGGTCGATCTCGACGTCGACCTCCTCGGCCTCGGGCAGCACCGCGACGGTCGCCGTGGAGGTGTGGATGCGCCCCTGGGACTCAGTCTGCGGCACGCGCTGGACGCGGTGCGTGCCACCCTCGAACTTGAACACCGAGTAGACGCCCTCGCCCTTGACCGCGAACGTGTACTTGCCGTCGCCGACCTCCAGCGACTCGCTCTGCAGGCCGCGGCGCTCGGCGTAGCGGGTCAGCATGCGGAAGAGGTCACCTGCCCAGATCCCGGCCTCCTCCCCACCTGCGCCACCCTGGATCTCGACGATCACGTTCTTCTCGTCGTTGGGGTCGCGCTCGACCATCGCGAGGCGGATCTCCTCCTCGACCTGCTCGATCCGCTCGCGCGCGTCGCGCAGCAGCTCGCGCAGCTCGGCGTCCTCGTCGCCCTCCGCGAGCATCTCCTCCGCGCCTGCCGCGTCGTCCTGCGCGTGGCGCCACTGCGCGGCGAGCTTCGCGGCGGGCTCGAGCTGGCTGTAGGCGCGGCCAACCTCGGCGTAGCGTTCGCGGTCGCCGATCACCGCAGGATCGGTCAGCAGCTGCCCGAGCTCGGCGAAGCGCGTCTCGATCTGCTTGACGAGGTCTTCGATCATCGAATCTTGTGACATAACCTTTGAGTTATCATAGCTATATGTCCGATCCTGCGGTATTGCTGAGGGACTCGCGACACCGCGCGGGGCTCACGCAGAGACAACTCGCACTCCGTCTCGGAGTGACCCAGGCCGCGGTTGCGAAGCTGGAGCGCGCGGGCGCGAATCCGACGTTCGAGACCCTCGCCGGAGCGCTCTGGGCTACCGGCCATCGCTTGGAGCTCCAGGCTCCGGCGCGCGGGGGCGGTGTGGATGAGAGTCTCATCCGCAAGCAGCTCGAACTTTCGCCCGCGGAGCGACTGCGCGGACTGGAAGAGATGTATACGACGGCACGCGCGCTCGCTCGAGCGGGCGCGCGGAGCCGTGGTGGGCGTGTCTGAATCCCCTCTTGACCAGCCCACGTTCAGACTTGGGAGCTTGCTCCGCCTCCTGACGGAGGCGGGTATGGACTTTGTAGTCGTGGGCGGCGTGGCGGTCGTCCTGCAAGCGAGCCCGCGCCTTACCAGAGACCTCGACATCTGTTACGCCACCGAGCCCGACAATCTGCGACGCCTAGGCGAGGTGCTCGTCGCGATCGGCGCGCGGCTACGCGGCGTTGAGGAGGATCTGCCATTCGTCCCCGACGCGCGTGCGTTGCGGCACGCACAAATATTGACTCTCACGACCCGTGAAGGCGACCTCAATCTGCTCGTGGACCCGCTCGGATCGCCAGACTACGCCGCTCTGCGAATGAAAGCCGATCGCATGGACCTCGACGGCATCACCGTGGCGGTGGCGTCAGTCGAGGACCTGATCGCGATGAAGCGCGCGGCGGGTCGGCCGCAGGATCTGGTCGACCTCGAATCCCTGGAGGTAGCGCGCCGCCGGCGCGAGTGAGAGCGGACGCGATCGGCCGCTCGGGCACCACGGTCTCCTACGCGACGACCTCGACCCCGAGCAGATCCGCCGCGGAGGCCTCGCCGGGCGTCTCGACCGCGAGCACCGCCTCCAGAGCCGCGATCGCGACGGCGAGCTGCTCCAGGTCGGGCTCGCGTGTGGTGAGCAACTGGAGCTTCAGCCCGGGCCACATCAGCGCGCGCACCCACGGCCGGCGGCGGTTGCGCCCGGCGAACTTGATCAACTCGAAGGAGATGCCCGCAATCACGGGCACGCCGAGGATGCGCGTCGCCACGAGCCAGTACCAGGCCGGCAGGCCGATCGGCGCGAAGACGAAGATCGCGACGATCATGACCAACAGCAGGAAGCTCGTGCCGCAGCGCGGGTGCAGGCGCGAGAAGCGCTGCGCGTTCTGCGGCGTCAACGGAAGCTGCGCCTCGAAGCAGGAGATCGTCTTGTGCTCGGCGCCGTGGTACTCGAACACGCGGCGCAGGTCGCGCAGTCGCGAGAGCAGCAGCATGTAGCCGAGGAAGATCGCGGTGCGCACCAGGCCCTCGATCAGCCAGAAGAGCAGCGAGGAGTGCAGCTGACCCTTGATCAGGCTGGTGATCCCGACGGGGATCAGGAAGAACAGGCCGATCGCGAAGACCATCGCCACGACCACCGTGCCGATCCAGACGCCGCTCGAGATCTCCTGTGGCTCCTCCTCGGCCTCGCCCGCCGGCAGCTGTGCGTTGGCCGAGATCCCCAGGGCACGGAAACCGATCGCCAGCGATTCTCCGAGCGCCACGACACCGCGTACGATCGGCAGGCGCAGCGCGCGGTGGCGGCGCATCGGCGAGCTGATCTGAAAGCTCGAGACCTCGATCTCGCCGAGCGCTGCTTCCTCGGACTCCAGGCCCCCGTGGCTGAGCTGCTCGGGGCTCGGCTTGCGCACGGCGACGGCCCAGTTGGAGACCCCGCGCATCATCACTCCCTCGAGCACCGCCTGACCGCCGAGCGGAGCGTCGCGCTGAGCGACGAGCTGCCCATCCTCTAACGCCGCAGGAGTCGCCACCGTGTCGGGAGCCACGGCTGGCGCTGCCATCGCCTACTCCGACTGTGTCTGGCTCTGTGAACCGCCGGCGAGCGTGCCAGCGGCTGACTGGGCACCGGCGGGCTTGGCGTTACCGGCCTGCGCCTGACGCAGGCGCCCTTTGGCCATCCGGCGCTGGAAGCGCTCGACGCGACCGCCGGTATCGACCAGCTTCTGACGGCCGGTGTAGAAGGGATGGCAGTTCGAGCACACCTCGACGTGGATCTCCTCCTGCGTCGCGCGGGTCGTGAACTCGTTGCCGCATGTGCAGCGCACATGGGCCTGCACGTAGTCTGGGTGGATCGAAGCCTTCATGCTCTGGGCATTGTAGCGAGCTACGTCGTTTCGGTAGCGGGCGCGGCGCTCGCTGCCGGGGTCGTACTCGTGGGGGGCGTAGTCGTGGGTGCCGGTGAGCTCGGTGGCTTGGAGCGATCGTCCGGCTGCCGGCAGATCGGGGTGCGGCGCTCGTCGCTCCTGATGACGTGCCCCTTTTCGTTCAACCAGCGGTACTCGACGACCGCGCGAAACGCAGCCGGCGAGGGGAGGTTGGTGACCTGCCTCACGTACTTGTAGATCTTGACTCCGACTTCGGAGCGCTGCCAGCTGCCGAGGCCATCGGCGGTGAGCGTGTGGAAGCCGACTTCGCCGGGGGTGTGCTCCTGCACCACGATCTGCATCGCCATGCGGTGCGCGCCGGGGACTGTTTCCATCTGGCCCGCGAAGGTGACCGCGCGCCCGGTGGCGGCGCTCGCCACGGTGCACGCTTGGACGGTCGCGCTGAGCGCCGGGGCGCTCTGAGCCGTGCCTTCCTGCGCCTGGGCCTGTCCGGCGAGCAGCGGGTCAAGCAGGCAGGCCGCCGCGCCGGCGAGCACGCAGAGCGTGGCGCCTAGTCGCTGGGGTCGGGAGTGACCCCGCATGAAAGCTGCGAACTGCACTGTCTTCCTAACACGCCATGTCCGCCCCGGTTGCGCAGCCGGTGGCGAGTTTGGGAGTGTGCCTGCCCCGGCGACCTCAGAGAATCTGGTACAGGGGACCATCGCCGCCCTCGGGCGTCGTGAGACGTCCGCCCTTGGCGGTGATCGCGCCGCACTGCACGCAGTTGGTGTAGTTGACGATCACGTCGACGTTGCCGTGCTCGGGCGCGTCCTCGGGGATCTCGTACACCCCGGCGGGGCACATCCAGCGCCAGGTCTCGGCGATCTCGCGCGGCACGTGCTTCTGGATGCGGATGTGGTTGGGCGCGTCGTCGCGGGTGGCGTTGCCGGTGATGAAGACCGAGGAGAGCTTGTCGAAGGTGTATTTGCCGTCGGGCTTGGGGTAGACGTCCTTGGTCTTGCCGATGAACATCGGCTTGGCGTCGTTGCGGTGCCAGGGAGCGCGACCGGGGAGCTTGCCCTTGGTGATCTGCTGGATGCCGCTGAGCGGCGCGCCGAGCAGGAGGCCCTTCTGCAGCGGCTGGCGCGCGTTGCGCACCTCCCATAGCTCTTTGCCGACGGAGGACTCCTCGATCACCTGCTCGTAGGCGGAGAAGTCGTGGCTGCCGCGCTTGAGCGCGGCGTAGATCGACTCGGCCGCGAGCATGCCCGACTTGATGCAGTGATGCACGCCCTTGAGCGCCATCGTGTCGACCATGCCGCCGGCGTCGCCGACGAGCACGGCGCCGGGCATCGAGAGCTTGGGCATCGACCAGTAGCCACCACCCGGCAGCGCCTTGGCGCCCCAGGCGACGCGCTCACCGCCGTCGAGGATCTTGCGGACGAGCGGGTGCATCTTGAACGTCTGCAGCAGGTCGTGCGCGGAGGTCGTGGCGTCGGCGTACTCGAGCTCGACGACGAAGCCGATCGAGACAAGGTCCTCGCCGGTCTTCTCGTTCTTCATCGGGTAGATCCAGGTACCGCCGATGTGGCCGTACTTGGTGGAGATCTTCAGCGGCCAGGGACCCATCGTGTGGATCAGGCGGTTGAGCGGCTTGGGGACCTTCCAGACCTCCTTGACGCCGAGCTCCCAGACCTGCGGCTCGCGCCCCTCGGCGAGGCCAAACTCCTTGATCGCGGCGCCGGTGATGTGGCCCCAGCAGCCCTCGGCGAGCACGGTGGCCTGCGCCTTGATGTCGGTGCCGGGCTCGAAGTTGCCAAGCGGCTCGCCCTCCTTGCCGCGGCCCTTGTCGCCGGAGCGCACGCCGACGACGCGGCCCTCATCGACGACCAGTTGCGTGGCGGAGGTCTCGGTGAGGATGTAGGCGCCGGCCTCCTCGGCCTGGCGCTGCTGGTAGCGCGCGAGCGCCGAGACGGAGATGATCTCGTTGCCGTGGTTCTTGAACGGCGGCGGCGTCGGAATGCGCAGCGCTAGCTTGGCGGTCGGCGTGGCGTAGACCGCCTCCTTGGTGACCTCGCCGAAGGCGAAGCCCTCCTTGCGCCAGTCCTCGCGGGTCATTTCCGGGAAGAGCTCCTGCAGCGGTCCCGGCCGCATGACCGCGCCGGAGAGATTGTGCCCGCCGCAGGTCTTGGCCTTCTCGATGACCGCCACGGGCACTTCGCCGAGGCGCTCCAGCGCCTCGGGGTCGTCGCCGAGCAGCTGCAGCAGGCGGTTCGCGCAGGCCAGCCCAGCGGTGCCGCCGCCGACGATCGCGACGCCGACCTCGATCAGCTCGTCCTCGGCGTCGAGGCCGCGCTTGACGAACTCCTTCTGGGAATCGACCGGCGGCGGGAACGCCGCCGGTACAACCTTGCCATTGCTGGAGCCGTTGTGACTGGACATGCTCAGTGCTCCTTTCCGCGGCCGCCGGCCATTTTCGCTAGCCCGCCTTCTTGGCCTTCACGGCCTCAGTCAGCTTGGGCAGGATCTTGTTGAGATCGCCCACGATGCCGAGATCGGAGAATTCGAAGATCGGCGCGTTGGAGTCCTTGTTGATCGCGACGATGTTCTCGGAGGCCTGCATTCCGACCTTGTGCTGGATCGCCCCGGAGATCCCGGCGGCGAGGTACAGCTTGGGCGCGACGGTCTTGCCGGTCTGTCCGATCTGCGCGGCGTAGGGGTACCAGCCGGCGTCGACCACGGCGCGCGTGGCGGCGACAGCGGTGTTGCCGCCGAACGCCTGCGCGAGCTGTTCGCAGAGCTCGAAGCCCTCGGCCTTGCCGAGCCCGCGCCCACCGGCGACGAGAATCGAGGCGCCCTCGATGTCGACGTCGGCGCCGCGCTGTTCGCCGCGCGTGAGCATCTTGGCCTGCGAGGCATGGGCGCTCAGCTCGAAGGAGAGCTGCTCGACCGGCGCGTCGCCGGCACCGGTCTCCTTGATCTCGAATGCGTTGAGGCGGCCGATGATGATGCCGACCTCGGAGCGGTACTTGATCTCGGAGATCGCGGAGTCGCCGAGGATCGGACGCTCGGCGATGAGCTCACCACCCTCGGCGCGTACGCCGGTGACCTCCATCGCGACGCCCGCGCCGAGGCGCGCGGCCAGGCCGGCCCCGATCTCAAAGCCCAACAGACCGCCGCCGAACAGCGCGTACTTGTAGCCGCCGTCGGCGATCGCCTTGGCCATCGCGTCGACCAGGGGCTGTGCGAGGCCCTCGGGCCCCTCGGCGACGAGCACCTTCTTGGCGCCGTAGTTGCCGAGTGAGGCGGCCAGCTCCTGCGGGACGTTCTCGCCGAGCAGGATCGCGTGCGCCTCGCCGCCGAGTTCGGCGGCGAGCTTGGCGCCCTCGGAGACGGCACCGAGCGAGTTCTTGTTGATCGCGCCGTCGTAGTGCAGCGCGTAGACCAGGATGTTCGCCATTTCAGTCTCCTTAAATAAGCTTGCGCTCGTCGAGCCAGGCGACGATCTTTTCGACCGTCTCGGCGGTGTCCTCGTCCTCGATGATCTCCCCCGAGGCCTTGGCCGGCGGCGCCTTGGCGGCGACCCACTGGGCGGCGGAGTTATCGCCACCGACTTTGGCGGCGTCGATCCCGACGTCAGCAATCCCGACGGCGTCGAGCGGCTTCTTCTTGGCACCCATGATCGCCTTCAGCGAGGGGTAGCGCGGCTCGTTGATGGCATCTCCAACGGAGATCACGGCGGGCAACTGGACCTGAACGGTGTCGTAGCCGTACTCGGCCTGGCGCTCGCAGCGCAGCGCGCCGTCCTCTACATCCATCTTGATGACCTGGGTCAGCGAAGGCATGCCGAGATGCTCGGCGACAACCGCGCCGATCGTGTAGCACTCGCCGTCGTCGGACTGCTGACCGAGCAGCACGAGGTCGGGGTTCTCGCGCTGCAGCGTCTGCGCGAGGGCGTAGCCGGTGGCGGCGACGTCGGAGCCGGCGACCGCGGGGTCGGACAGGTGCACGGAGCGATCGGCGCCGAGCGAGACGGCCTTGTGCAGCGCGCGGACCGCGCTATCGGGCCCCATCGTGACGGCGACGATCTCCTCAACGGGCACGGCGCCGCCCTCTTTGATCTGCATGGCGGCCTCGATGGCGTGGGTGTCATACGGGTTGAGGTTCTTCTCTCCGCTGCGATCCATGCGCCCCGTCGATGAGTCGATGCGCTTCTCGACGGCGGCGTCAGGAACCTCCTTGACCAAGACGCATATCTTCATTAAAGGCAATCTCCTTGACGATCTGGACTTGCCGATCTTACCGGGTTCGGCGGTTGACTGACGAGTCAGTCAAGGTGTGGCGGAGTTGGCTGGCATCCAACGAGCGGGTCTCCCAACCGGACTCTCGACTTTGGGGCCCCGCCGCGTGCGCGTACACGCGCACGCACGCGCGCGGCGGGGCCCCAAAACCAAAACCACAAGCGCACCCTCCAAACCCAAACCAATCCTCACGACCGGCCCGACAGTCGGCCAGCCCCCGCGCCGGTCACGCGCGCGCGGCGGCCCCGGCGCGAATGAAGTCGACGATCGCCTGCGTGGGGGCGCCGGGCGTGAAGACCTCCGCGACCCCCAGGCTCTTGAGCTCGGGAATGTCATCGGCGGGAATCGTGCCCCCGACGGTCACCAGCACGTCATCGACGCCCTGCTCGCGCAGCAGCGCGACGACGCGCGGGACGAGCGTCATGTGCGCGCCGGAGAGGATCGAGAGCCCGACGGCGTCGGCGTCCTCCTGGATGACGGTCTCGACGATCTGCTCGGGCGTCTGGTGCAGGCCGGTGTAGATGACCTCCATGCCGGCGTCGCGCAGGGCGCGTGCGATGATCTTGGCGCCGCGGTCGTGCCCGTCGAGGCCGGGCTTGGCGACGACGACGCGAATCTTGCCATGCGTGGGGGTGCTGGCGGAGGACACTCGCGAGGGATTATGACGTTTTAGAACCCCGCCCGCCCGCGCTCGCCTGCACGTCCGTGCACGACACGCCCCAAACCGCCGAGTGTCGCGGCGGCGCTAAGCGCCACAGCGATCTTCAGACGACGCCCAAGTCGGTCCAGGCGCACGATCTCCCAGCCCTCGTGGACGGCTGTGCGCCCGAGCTCGGGGTCGGGGTTTACGACAACGGGGTTTCCGACCGCGCGCAGCATCGGCAGGTCGGACTCGGAGTCCGAGTAGGCATAGGAGGCGGCCAGGTCGATCCGCTCGCGCGCGGCGAGCTCGCGCAGCGAGGCGACCTTGCCCTCGCGGTAGTTGAAGGGCCCCGCGGCGCGCCCGGTATAGCGACCGTCGGCGACCTCCAGGCGCGAGCCGACGCCGCCGTCGAAGGCCAGCACGTAAGCGAGCAGATCGGCCATCTCCTGGGAGGCGGCGGTCACGATGTAGACGGGCTCGCCGGCGTCCTGATGGCGGTAGGCGCGCTCGAGCATCTGCGGGTACAGGCGCGGGAGCACACCGGCGAGCACGCGCGGGGACATGCGCTGCAGATCACGCACCGGCACGCCGGCGAGCATCTCCCCCACGCGCCGGCGCACGGCGTCGGCCCAATCGTCGGTGGAGCCGCGCAGCCGAAAGCGCAGGTTCTGGTAGAGATCCCACAGCAGCTGCCCGCGCGTGATCATCCCGGTCTCAAAGGCCGCCCGCGCGAAGAAGATCCCCGAGGAGCCGGCCATCAGCGTGCGGTCGAGGTCAAAGAAGGCCGCGCCGCGCCACTCGCCATTCTGCCCGTCCACGGCAATCCGGCTCGGTTAGACGCGCACGATCAGCGCGTCGCCTTGGCCGCCACCGGAGCAGATCGCGGCGCAGCCGAGGCCGCCGCCGCGGCGGCGCAGCTCCAGCACGAGGCTGCCGATGATGCGCGCACCGGAAGCGCCGATCGGGTGGCCGAGCGCGACGGCGCCGCCGTTGACGTTGACGCGGTCCTCGTCGATGCCGAGCATCCGGATCGAGTTGAGCGTGACCGAGGCGAAGGCCTCGTTGATCTCCCAGACGTCGATGTCGCCGGGCTGCAGGCCGGCCTTCTCCAGCGCCTTCTGGGCGGCGGTGGCGGGCGTCTTGGCGAGGTAGGCGAAGTCGGTGGCACTCTGGGCGTGGGCGACGATCTCGGCGAGCGCCTCCTTGCCGTTGGCAGTGGCCCACTCATCGGAGGAGAGCACGAGCGCGCCGCCGCCGTCGTTGACGCCGGGCGAGTTGCCGGCGGTGTGCGAGCCCTCCTTGCCGACGAGCCCGGGCAGCGCGGCGAGGCGCTCCAGGGAGGTGTCGCGGCGCGGGCCCTCGTCGATCTCGACGACGGTGTCGCCCTTGCGGCCCTTGACGGTGACGGAGACGATCTCTTCGGGCAGCCGGCCCTCGTCGGTGGCCTTCAGCGCGAGCTCGTGCGAGCGCAGCGCCCAGCGGTCGAGGTCGGCGCGCGTGATCTCGAGCTCCTCGCCGACTTCGGTGGCCTCCACGAACATCTGCTTGCCGGAGAAGGGGTTGGTGAGACCGTCGTGGACCATCGCGTCGAGCGCCTTGACGTCGCCCATGCGAAAGCCAAAGCGTGCACCGGGGAGCAGATAGGGGGCCTTGGACATCGACTCCATGCCACCGCCGACGCCCACCTGCAGGTCGCCGGCGCGGATCGCCTGGTCGATGATCACCGAGGCGCGCAGCCCGGAGGCGCAGACCTTGTTGATCGTCTCGGAGGAGATCTCCTTGGGAATGCCGGCCTTGATCTGGGCCTGGCGCGAGGGGATCTGCCCCTGCCCGGCCTGCAGCACCTGACCCATCACGACATGTTCGACCTGCTCGGGCTCGACCCCGGCGCGCTGCAGCGCGGCCTCGATCGCGACGGCGCCGAGCTCGGTGGCGTCGAGCGTGGACAATCCGCCGCCCATCTTGCCGATGGGGGTGCGCGCAGCGCCGAGGATCACGGTCTTGGGCATCGGATGCAACTCTCCTGGGTCGGGGACTGACTAAAGGCAAGTGTATTGGCCCCCACCGGCCCCGCCCCGCCGAGTGGATAAGGTGGCGCTGATCGTGCGCGTCTCAGCAATCACAGAACCCAGCGCGGCGAGCGCTGCCGACACAGTCGCAGTCGGCCTGTTCGCAGGCAGCCCGCCGGCAAGCGCCGGCGCCGACGGGTTGCCGCAGGCGGCAGCCGAGCTGCTCGCCGCGGGCGAGGCGCGGGCGAGCTTCAAGGCGCTCGCGCTCGCACACGCGGACGGCAAGCGCTGGCTACTGGTGGGGCTCGGCGAGCGCGCCGACTTCACGCCCGAGCGCGCGCGCGTGGCTGCCGCGACGGCACACGCACGCGCCTTGGAGATCGGGACACGCACACTCTGCTGGGAGAGCCCGGCGGGCGAGGATCTTGCGATCTGCGCGGCCCTCGTCGAGGGCACGGTGCTGACGGACTATCGCTTCGAGCGCCACAAGTCGGCCCCCGTGGAGGCCGGCGACTCTGCCCCCAAGCAACTCGAAGCCCTGATCGTCTCGGCTCCAGTGGCGGACAGCGCACAGCTCGAGCGGCATGTCTCCGAGGCCGCCATCGTGGCCGGCGCGGTCAACGCGGCGCGTGACTTGCAAAACCGCCCCGCCAACGACCTGACGCCGACCGCACTGGTCGCACACGCGCATGCGCTGGCCGAGGAGATCGACGGCCTGTCGGTTGAAAGCGAGGGCCGCGAGGGGCTGCTCGCGCGCGGCATGGGCGCCTTCGCCGCTGTCGCGCAGGGCTCCGAGCAGGAGCCGGCGCTGATCACGCTGCGCTACGAGCACCCCGAGGCGCGTGGCCCACTGCTCGGCCTGGTGGGCAAGGCGGTGACGTTCGACAGCGGCGGCATCTCATTGAAGCCGGGGGCGAAGATGTCGGAGATGAAGTTCGACATGTCCGGGGGCGCAGCGGTGATCGAGGCGATCGGCGCAATCGCACGCCTGGGCTTGCCGGTGAAGCTGGTGGGCGTCGTGGGAGCCACCGAGAACCTGCCGAGCGGCCGCGCGGTCAAGCCGGGAGACATCGTGACCGCCGCCAGCGGCAAGACGATCGAGGTCAACAACACCGATGCCGAGGGCCGCCTGGTACTGGCGGACTGCCTGCACCACGCGGTCTCGCTGGGGGCGGAGCGGGTGGTGGACCTAGCGACGCTCACGGGCGCGGTGATCGTTGCGCTCGGCTCGACCTACGCCGGCCTGCTCTCCAGCGACGACGAGTTCGCCGAGCGTGTCGCGGCGGCTGGGGAGCGCAGCGGCGAGATCGTCTGGCGGCTGCCGCTGCACGCGGAGTACGACGAGCTGATCAAGGGCCGCTACGGCGATCTCAACAACGCGCCCGAGGAGCGCAAGGCCGGCACGATCGTCGGCGCCGCGTTCCTCTCCAACTTCGTCGAGGAGACGCCCTGGGCGCACCTCGACATCGCGGGCTCGGCGTGGGACCTCGGCCGCGCCTACGCCCCCAAGAGCGCCTCGGGCTACGGCGTGCGCCTACTCGTCGAGTTGGCACGCTCCTACACCTAGAGCCGGCGCCGACATGGACTTCGATCTCTCCCCCGACCATGAGCTGATCAGGCGCACGGTCAGGGAATTCGCCGAGGGCGAGGTCGCCCCCGTCGCCGAGGAGCTCGACCGCACGAAGGCGTTTCCGTATGACATCGTCGCGCAGCTGGGCAAGCTCAACCTGATGGGGATCCCGTTCCCGCAGGAGTACGGTGGGGCCGGCGCGGACACGTTGGCGTATGCGCTGGCGGTCGAGGAACTCACGCGCGTGGACTCCTCAGTGGCGATCACGCTCTGTGCACACACCTCGCTCGGCACCCAACCGATCTATTTGTTCGGCTCCGAGCAGCAGAAGCGCGAGTGGCTGCCCCAGCTCTGCGCCGGTGCGAAGCTCGGCGCCTTCGGGTTGACCGAGCCGGAGGCCGGCTCTGATGCCGGCAACACGCGCACACGCGCGCACCTGCAGGACGACGAATGGGTAATCGACGGGGCCAAGCAGTTCATCACCAATGCCGGCACGCGCATCTCGGGCATGGTCTGCATCACCGCGGTCACCGGCGAGGGCGCGGATGGCACCAAGGAGATCTCGAACATCATCGTCCCCAACGGCGCCGCGGGCTACGAGCAGGGCGAGCCCTACCGCAAGATGGGCTGGAACGCCTCGGACACGCGCCCACTGACGTTCAGCGACTGCCGCGTGCCGGCGGAGAACCTGCTGGGGCCGCGAGGCGCGGGCTTCAAGCAATTCCTGCACATCCTCGACATCGGGCGCATCGGCGTCGCGGCGATGGGCGTGGGCCTTGCGCAGGGCGCGCTGGACGAGGCCCTGAAGTACGCCAAGGAGCGCCGCGCCTTCGGCAAGCCAATCTCGAAGTTTCAGGCGATCCAGGGCAAGCTCGCGGACATGTCGACCGAGATCGCGGCGGCGCGCCTACTCGTCTACAAGGCCGCGCGCGAGAAGGACGCGGGGCGCAACTTCACGCTGACCGCCGCGCAGGCCAAGCTCAAGACGGGCCGCCTGGCGGTGCGCTGCAGCGAGGAGGCCGTGCAGATCCACGGTGGGTACGGCTTCATCGAGGAGTACCCGGTCTGCCGCTTCTACCGCGACGCCAAGATCCTCACGATTGGCGAGGGCACCGACGAGGTGCAACAGATGGTGATCGCCCGCGCCCTCGGGGCGTAGGCACCGAGCGCGTCGGCGGCGCCAGCACGGAGCCGTCTAGTGCGGCCAGCACGGAGCGATCTAGTCGAGCGTCGGCCTCAAGCGCTCTAGCTGAGCGCGTCGGTGATCCGCGCTGCGGTCTTGCTGACCGCCGGACCGAGCTGCTCCACGAGCTGCTTGCGCGTGTAGGCCTCGGTGGGAGCAGCGAGCTCGACAGCCGCTAGCGCCAGGCCCTGCTCGTCGAAGACCGGCGCGGCGAGCGCACGGCGGCCGATGAGCAGCTCCTCGTCCTCGACCGCCAAGCCCGCCTCCGTGGAGGCGATCCGCTGCAGCTCGGCGCGCAGCGCAGTCTTCGTCACAATCGTGTTGGCGGTGCGCCGCGTGAGACGCAGCTTGGCGATCGCCTCGCGCTGCCCGGCCTCGGGCATACACCCTAGGAGAGCCTTGCCGGCGGCGGAGCAGTGCACGGGCAGACGCGAGCCCAGCCCAACCCCGAGGTCGATCGCGTACTGCCCGCGGCGCACACCTTGACGGCGATCGACGTAGGAGACCTCACCGTCATCGAGTATCGCCAACGCCACGGTGTGCCCCGTGCTTGCCCGCAACTCGCGCAGGTACTCGCGCGCTAGACGCCTCACCACCATCGAGCCCAGCAGCGAGAGGCCGAAGTCCGAAACACGTGAAGAGAGCCGGTACTTGCGCGAGGGCCCCTGCTCCAGATATCCGAGCGTCACCAGGGTGGTCGCATAGCGATGTGTAGTGGAGCGCCCCAAGTCAAGGACATCGGCCATGTCGGCGATACCACGCACGGGATGCTCGGGTGTAAAGCAGGTCAGCATCGCCAGACCTGCGCACAGCGAAGAGGAGAACCTACCCGGATGTTCTGGATCTAAAGGCTTGGCCATGACTAATTCTTGGATCGTTTGTCAAAACGCTTTAGCGCGTCGCTGTGATTGTGCCCGGAGAAAGCGATTCTCTAACCTCGAACTGTTCGCATATATCCAGTTCGCCTGTCTCCATCAGACCGAGCGGCCACCTCGCGGCGTCCAGTGCCCCAGTCTCGCTTCTCCTACCTCACCTCAATCAAAGGTACAGCAAACCATACGAAGCTGCGGCTAATTTAAGAATTGTTCAAATAAACCGTCACGTACGCTCCATCCGCGCGCGACGATGTCGATGCTCCGCGGAGAGGAAGCTCTCAAACTAGTGCACAGAGTCACCCGCGCGCGTCGGGCAAATGCCCTAGGCCGCGGTCGCCTCAGCTGTCGGCGCGGGTGCGCTCCAACAGCGCGGCGGCGGCGCTGGCCGGGTCCAGGCGCCGCTGTACGACCTCGTCGAGCAGGTGCTGAAACTCAGCATCGCCCTGGAGCTCCTGTTCCAGCCGGCGCCGCATCCTCGCGCTGGCCAGCGCGAGGACCTCGTTGCTCAGATTGCGCCGCCGGCGCTCCGCGAGCTGGCCTTCGGCGAGGATCTGTGCACGGTGCTCGGAGAGACGTTCGACTAGTTCGGGTACACCCACTCCGCGCTCGGCCTCGGTCTTGACGATGGGCACGCGCCAGCCACCCCCCCGCTCGTGCGCGCGGTCGAGGTTTGCCAGCGAGAGCACGCCGCGAATCTCCCGCACCATCGTGTCCGTCAGCGGATGATCGGCCTTGTTGACCACGATTACGTCAGGGATCTCCATAATTCCAGCCTTCAGCGCCTGGATCGAGTCGCCCGAGCCCGGCATCAAAACCAACACCACGGTGTCGGCGTGGTCGATGATGTCGACCTCGGCCTGCCCGACGCCCACGGTCTCGACGAATACGTCGTCGCGGCCCGCCGCGTCGATCAGCAGCGCGGCCTGCAGCGCCGCCTCGGAGAGCCCTCCGAGAGCGCCGCGGTTGGCCATCGAGCGGATGAAGACCCCGGGGTCCAGGAAGTGCTCGCCCAGGCGGATGCGATCCCCCAGCAGCGCGCCCTGCGTGAACGGCGAGGAGGGGTCGATCGAGAGCACGCCCACCGTGCGCCCCGCCGCGCGCCGCGCCCGCGTGAGCGCCCCGATCAACGTCGACTTGCCCGCGCCGGGCGGTCCGGTAAAGCCGACGATGGCGGCCTTGCCGGTGTGCGGGTAGACCTCCCGCACCAGCTCCCATCCCTCCGGCCGGTCGTCCTCCACCAGCGAGATCGCACGCGCCAGCGCACGGCGGTCTCCCGCCAGCAGTCGCTTCGCCAATGTTCCCGACTCGCCCATCGCGGGCGCAATCATCGCAGGCCAATACGATTCCCCGTCGATGCGACAGCGAGACCTCCTGAGCGAGCCCTCCGCGAGTGCGCCACCGCGCGAACCATCCCCCAAACCCTCCAACCGATCCCCCGCCGGCCCGCCGATCGAGCTGCGCACACAACCGGCACCCCTGAGTGGGGGGCCGCTGGCGCTGCTGCGCTTCATGCGCGCCAACAACATGCTCTCGCGCGCCTACGCGCGAATGCTGGTGCGCCTGCTGCTGCTCAAGCTGCGCCACCGCGGGCGTCTGCGCACCGATGGCCTGTGCTTCATCTGCCCGGATGTGCAGCTCGAGATCGGGCCCCACGCGACGCTGCGCATCGGGCGCTGGGCCTGGATCGGGCACGGCACGAAGATCCGCGTGCACGAGGGTGAAGTCAGCATTGGCGCCAAGACCGTGATGGGACAGGAGTGCACGGTGTCGGCCTATCAGCACGTCTCGATCGGACGCGAGTGCATCGTCGCCGACCGCGTCATGCTGATCGACTTCGACCACGGCGTCGTCGAGGTCGAGCGCCCGATCCGGTTGCAGGGCATCTACAAGCGCGACGTGCGCGTCGGCCACAACGTGTGGATCGGCTACGGCGCCTGCATCCTGCGCGGCGTGAGCATCGGCGAGAACAGCATCGTGGGCACCAGCTCGGTCGTCACCCGCGACGTGGCCGCCAACGCCGTCGTCGGCGGGGTTCCGGCGCGCGTGATCCGCATGCGCGAGGCGCCGCGCTCGATGCGCTGGGAGTGACCCCGCCGCGCGCGCCTACGCGCGCGTGTGAGGACACGCGATGCTCACCAAACGCGCGATCCTCAGGGCGCGAGTAGCGCCGCGCGGTCCGCGTACACGGCGAGATTGCGCAGAGCCGCGGTGTCAGCCGCCGCGCCCTCCTCCAGCGCCCGCGTGAGCGCCGCGCGGTGGTGCGCGAAGCGCTCGCGCGCGTAAGGGACCGCCAGCTCGCGCGCGACCATGAAGGCCCAGTCGCTGGACTGCAGCGCCAAAAGCTCCCGCACCGCGGCCTCGCCCGCGGCGGTGCCCGCGCGCATGACCTCGAGCTCCGCGGCGCGCGTGCCGAAGGCGATCTCGGCGACCGCGGGGCCCGACCAGGTAGAGAGGTCTCCCCCGGCGCCCCAGGTACTCGCCCCCCAATCGCGCTCGCGTGACGGTGGACCGGCGGCGGCGCTCATCTCCGCGGTGCCGGCGTCCGCGTCGCCGTCGCCGCGCGCGGCCGCGCGCGCGTCCAGCGGCTCGTGACGCCGCAGGGCGTCGTCGAGGCGCATCAGCTGCAGGCCCTGGCGCTCGCACTCCTCGACGACCGCCGCCAGCCAGTGCAGCCCCTCGTACCACCAGTGCCCGAGCAGCTCTGTGTCCAGCGCGCAGAGCACCAGCCCACCCCCGGGATGCTCGCCGCCGTCGCGACGCAGCCGCTCGCGCACGCGGGCCACGAAGTCGGCGGCGTGCCCGCGCGCGAGCGCCAGCGCGCGCTCGTGGTCGTAGGCGTCGCCGTCGTTGGCCCAGGGGTTGTGGTGGTGGATCGTGTGGCGGTGGTAGTCGCGGTAGCCGCCGTTCGCGGGGTAGCCGCCGTCGCTCCACACCAGCGCGATGCTCGCGCGGTCGATCGGCGCGAGCACCACGCCCGCCTCTCCCACCAGCGGGCGCAGGTGAGCGGGAGCCCCGAGGCCGAGCCGGCCGGTCAGCTCGACGCAGGTCGCGTGGACCCCCGCGTCGGCGAGCGCCGGCTCAAGCGCCGGCACGTGCGCGCACTCCGGTAGCCAGAAGCCCCCCCTCCAGGCATCTCCAAAGCGGGCGCGGTGGGAGTCGACGCCGCTGCGCACCTGCAGGCGCAGGGCGGCCTCGCTTGCCAGCAGCGGCAGCACCGCGTGCGTCGCCGAAGAGGTCCACTGCGCGTAGGGCGCGAGCGCCCCCAGCAGGTCGCCCCCACACTGCGCAAAGCGCTCCAGGGCCCGCTCGTAGTCGCTCCAGGAGCGCTCCACCTCGCAGGCCAACCGCTCGTGGCCGCCGGCGCGCAGGCCGCGCGCGTCCTCGGCGTGCGTATGACTGCGCACCTCGCGCACGAACCGCTCGAAGCGCTCGCCGATACCCGGCGCCTGCAGCTGGTCGCACAGCACCGGCGTCAGCGACAGCGTCAGCGGCGCCCCCCGCTCCAGCAGGTCCAGCAGCGGCAGGTAGCAGCTCGCCATCGCCTCCCACAGCCACTCCTCCCCAAACGGCCACGTCCCAAAGCCCTCGACGTAGGGCATGTGCGTGTGCAGGACGATCGCCAGCGCCCCCTCGGCACGCCCCCCGCCGGGGCCGGGCCCGCGGCCGGCGCCGCTCACACGCGCGCGCCGCGGTGCGCGCTGCTCCTCACGGCCGGCACACCGCCACGAAGTCCAGCGCCCGATCGAGGTCCGCCTGCCCCCGCGGGCGCAGCGCGAAGTCGCGCGTGGAGATCGCCGGCGTGAACCAGTTGTAGAAGCGCTCGGTCACGCCCAGCCGCGCGTGCACCGCATCCCAGCCCACGCGCAGCGCGAGCTCGTGCACGCGCAGCATGCGCGCGTGGAAGAGGCCGAACAGCGCCACCGAGGAGAAATGTTCGCGGCAGAGCTCCTCGAACTCGGCCGCGCGGTACTCGTGCACGTGCCACGGATTGTCCGAGCGCGGCGCCCCCTTCGGGGCCAGCGTCAGGACGTTCGGGGTCGAGAGGAACACCACGCCGCCCGGGCTGAGGAGCTCGCTGAAGTGCGCGAGCGCCGCGCCGGGGTCCTGCAGGTGCTCGATCGTCTGCAGGAACACCACCGCGTCGGCCGGCTCGGAGAAGGTTTCGATCAGGTCGCGCTCGAAGCGCAGGTTCGAACGCCGGTAGCGCAGGCGCGCGTGCTCGTGAGCCTCCGGGTTGGCGTCGACCCCGACGACGCTCGCCGCGGAGGCCGCCAGCACATCCGAGCCGTACCCCTCGCCGCAGGCCATGTCGATTGCGCGCAGGCCCGTTATTCGCGCCGCAATCCAGCGGTAGACGACCAGATGGCGGCGGAACCAGTAGTTCTCCTCGGGGACATCCGGGAGCGTGCGCTCGCCCGTCAGCGCCAGCGGCGGCACCTCGGCGGGCTGGTCGCGCTGTACGTAAGGAGACGCCGACACCGCGCGCGAGTATATGGTCCCGTGGCGATGCCACCCCCGCTGACAGCCGAGGAGATACGCGACGTCAACACGCGCTACCACGACGTCGCCGCCGGACACTACGACGCGAAGTGGGGAATCGACTTCGGCGACATCGGCCTCGAGCAAGTCGGCGCCAAGGTGCGCAAGGCGCTCGGCGGCAAGCCCGGCAACTACGCGCGTTCGCTGGAGATCGGCGCCGGAACGGGCTACTTCACCCTGAACATGATGCGCGCCGGCATGATCGAGCGCGCGACCTGCACCGACATCTCCCCGGGCATGCTCGCCACGCTGAGCGCCAACGCGCAGCGCCTGGGTCTCGAGGTCGAGACGCACAGCGCCGACGCCGAGCGCCTGCCGTTTGCCGATGAGAGCTTCGACCTCGTGCTCGGCCACGCCGTGCTGCACCACATCCCCGACCTCGCCACCGCCTTCGGCGAGTTCGCGCGCGTGCTGGCACCGGGCGGCACGCTGCTGTTCGCCGGTGAGCCCTCGCGCTACGGCGACCGCCTCGCCGGCGTGCCCAAGCGCTTCGCCGGCAGCGTCGCTCCGCTGTGGCGCCGCGCGTTACGCGCGCGTCCCGCCCCGCCGGCCGAGGGCGGCGCGCCCGACGCCGCGCTGGAGGGCGTCGTGGACGTGCACGCCTTCGCGCCCGCCGAACTGCGCGAGCTCGCGCGGGGCGCGGGCCTGCAGCAGGTGCACGTCGGCGGCGAGGAGCTGATCGCCAACTGGTTTGGCTGGACCAACCGCACGCTGGAGGCCAGCGCCGACCCCGCGGACGTGCCGTGGGCGTGGCGCCAGTACGCCTACCGCGGCTATCTACTCTTCCAGGGGCTCGACCGCCGACTGCTGGAGCCGCGACTGCCGGCGGCGATCTTCTACAACCTGATGCTCTCCGCGCGCAAGGAGTCCTGAGCGCGACTCTACGGGCCTCGCTCGCATACGCGCGAGCCCCGTAGACTGTTCCACATGTCAGACCGACTCCTGAAGGGCTTCCCGCTCTTCCCGCTCGGGATAGTCGCGCTGCCCACCGAGAGCGTGCCGCTGCACATCTTCGAGGACCGCTACCGGACCATGATCGAGAACTGCCTGCAGGACGAGCGCGAGTTCGGGATCGTGTGGCTAGCCGAAGACGAACTCAAGCCGATCGGCTGCGCCTGCGCGATCGACAAGGTGCTCGAGCGCACCGAGGACGGGCGCATGAACATCCTCGCGCGCGGCACGCGCCCCTTCCGCCTACTCGAGCGCCAGGAGGACCTCCCCTATCCGGCGGGAGTCGTCGAGTTCCTCGACGAGCACGACGACGAGGCCGACCCCGAGGTCGCCCGCGTCACCCGCGAGCTCTACGCGGAGCTCGTCGAGCAGGCCACCGACAAGCCCCTCTCCGCCGAGGAACTCCAGGCGCTCGACGCATACCGAATGGCAGCCACCGTCGAGTTCGGCGTGGACGCCAAGCAAGAGCTACTGGAGCTGCGCTCCGAGACCGCCCGCCTGCACCTGCTCACGATGCTCTTCCGCGCCGCGCTCAAGCGCATGGAGCTCGTCGAGCGCGCCCAGACCCGCGCGCGCTCCAACGGCAAGGTGCGGTTCGGGTAGACCTACTGCGGCAGGTGGCAGACCTTCTGCGCGATTTCCAGCACGAGATACGCCAGGTGGCGTAGCGCCGCCGGCTGACCCGCGGAGTTGTCGCTGAAGCGCACCGTGCCCTTTTCATCGCGCAGCTCGTAGGTGTAGACCGATCCCGGCCGCGGCGGCAGCGCGAGGTGCGTGGCCGAGGAGCTCAGCAGTTCTTCCTGCAGACCCCGCGCCAGCACTAGCTGCGGGTCGCTGAGCTGGCGCGTGGGACCTCCGTTGCAGCGCACCCCACCGCCTTCGTTGACGACCAGCGTCAGCTTCGCCGGGCCGCCCGAGCGCTGCACCACGAAGAGATCCGGGAGTTCGACGCTCTCACCGCAGCCCGCCAGCACCACGAGCGTCGTCGTCGCCAACAACAGCCCCAGCGCCGCGCGTCTCATGCCACCACCGCCACGCCGCCCCGGCGCGGATCGCCGGCGCCGAGCAGCTCGCCGTCGCGGCGCTGCACGGCCTGCACGCCTCCGAAGAAGAGGTTGAGGTCGTGGAAGGCGACGACCCGTCGCCCGTCGTGCCCGAGCGCGCCCACGTCGAGCCCCGGCTCCGCGTAGACGACCCCGTCCTCGAAGTGCGCCCGTGGCGCGCTCACGGCCTGCGCGGCATCCAAGTCGCGGTCCACCACCCCGACGATCGTCTGCAGTAGCGCCGAGCGAATGCGGTTGGAGCCCGCGCTGCCCAGCACCAGCTCGACCTCGCCCGCGCGCATCAGCACCGACGGCGCCATCATGCTGGGCATCCGGCGCCCCGCGGGATGCCGGTGGAAACCCAGCGGGTTCAGGTCCTGCTCGCCCATGATGTTGTTGACGTGGATACCGGTGCCCGGCACCACCACCCCCGAGCCCTCTCCGTTCGTGCACGTCACGCTGCACGCCCGGCCCTCACCGTCGAGAACCGAGATGTGAGTCGTCGCACCAAGGTGGCCCGCGGACCCCGATCCGCTCGCACCGCCCAGGCGCTCGCCGAGGAATCGCTCCAGAAAGCCCTCCTCGCCGAGGCCCTCCACGAACTCCGCCGTGCGCTCCGCCTGAGCCGCCTCCATCGCCGCCACGATCTCCCGGAGCGAGGGCGGCGCGGGATGGCGATCGAGCAGTGCCAGGGTGTATGCCAGCAGCGTGCCCCCCGCCGACGGCGGCGGGTTCGTCAGCAGCACCCGGTCGCGGTAGGCCATCCGCACCGGCTCGCGCAACACGGCCCGATAGCCAGCGAGCTCCATGCGCGTCACCGAGCCGCCACGCTCCTGCAACCAGTCGCTCACCGCAGCCGCGAGATCGCCGCGGTAGAAGGGCTCCGCCCCCTCGCGACCCAAGCGCTCCAGCGCGTCCGCCAGTTCCGGGTTGCGCAGCACCTCGCCCTCGCGTAGTACCCGGCCCGCCGGCGCCCACAGCGCCGCGCACTCGGCACTCGAGACCAGCAGCTGCGCGAGGATCTCGGCCACATACGCCTGTCCCGCGTTCAGCTGCACCCCCGCGCGCGCAAGCTGCGCCGCGGGGGCCGCCAGCTCGGCGAGCGGCACAGTGCCCCAGCGCGCGACCGCCTCGCACACGCCCGCCGGCGCGCCGAATACCCCGCACGACGCCGGCCCGATGTGAAAGACCTGCGCGGCATCCCCGAAGGACACGTCGATCGCCTGCAGCTCCGCCGCCGAGCCGTCACTCGCCCGAGCCGGAGCCTCGACGAAGAAGTCCAGCAGCGCCGGTTCCCAGCCCTCGCCGGCCACCATCAGATACCCACCGGCCCCGAGGCCCGTCAGCAGCGGCTCCGCGACGAACGAAGTCAGCACGGCCGCCACCGCCGCGTCAACGGCGTTGCCTCCCTCGCGCAGGACCCGTGCACCGGCCTCAGCGGTCAGCGGGTGACCCGCGGCGACGACACCCCGGGTACCTCGTTGGGAGCGCTCCATGTGCGAAGGGTATGGGGAGGGGCGTTTTCCTGCCCTACCTCCAATCCCTCCCATAGTGGGCTATTCTACCCACTATGGCTTTCGTGGTCGCCCATCGGGGAGGCACGTGGGAGATACGTGAGTCCCACGCGACCGGCGCGGGACCGCGCAGCCGCACTCTCGCCTCCTTCCGAACTCTCACAGCCGCGGTCCTGCAGCGAGCGCAGGAGCGAGCGTCCAAGCCTCTGGATCCAGAGGAACTGCGCAATGCCGCGGTGCGCGCCGGCGCGCCGATCGCCTCCAGCCCCGCCGACCGCATCGCAGGCGAGCTACTGGTGGAGCTCGCGGCCGGCCGGCAACCGCGACCGCTGCTGCAGCGACTACTACTCGATGTCCTTCGGGGTCAGCGGGGTGGCTCCTCCGACAGCGCGCGGGCAGCGGCCGGCTGGATCAGCGCCACACCACAGCAACGCGGCGACGCTCTGCGCGATCTGCTGCTGCTCACTGATCGTCTGCCGCGCCGGCGCCGGCCCGCACAGCTGAGTTTCCCGCCGCTGGGCCCGGCCTCGCCGTGAGCGAGCCCGCGCTACCCGACAAGGTCGTCGCGGTACACGAGAACCTCGCACGCGCCAGGATCGCGCATGCCTTCGGCGGCGCCCTCGCGCTCGCCTACTACGCCGAGCCGCGCGCCACCATCGACATCGATATCAACGTATTCGTGGCGCCCGCCGCACATGCGCAGGTCCAGAGTGCACTGAGGCCCTTGGGGGTTGGAGGCCTGGACCCGGTCATCGCCGAGCGCGACGGACAGTGCCGCACCTGGTGGGGCAGCACTCCGATCGACCTCTTCTTCGCCTACGACGAGATCCATGACGCGATGCGCCGCGAGGCGCGCAACCTGCCCTTCGGCGAGGACCGCCTACCGGTGCTCGCACCCGAGCACCTCGTGGTCTGCAAGATCGTCTTCGACCGCCCCAAGGACTGGCTGGACATCGAGCAGGTCCTGGTCTGCGTAGAGGACCTCGACCTCCCCGACATCCGCGCCTATCTGGACCGGCTCGTCGGAGCAGAGGACCCGCGTCGCGATCGCTTCGAGCAGACCATCGCCGCGGTACTCGACGGCTAAGGCATTTTGTCGCACACCCAGCGAGGCGAGGCCTTCGTCAGACCCCGCCTCGCCTTAACAGTTCGTGACTGCTCTGCTACCTCTCTACATCACGTTTCCAGCTGGCCTCCCCCACGCAACTGAAATCCCTGGCTACCTTCGAGCGTACCGACGCCGAGCCTACCATTGCATCTCATTTTTTCGTCTCCAGCGAATGTTGCTATCACTTCGACGCCGCCGCGCTCTGTAGTCGTTGTGTTGAGGGCTGGGCGGAAGCATTCCTCTTTGACTTCGCCGGCAGTCGTTTTGCAACTAAACGCGTATCCGGGCTCGCCTCCGCCGCCATTTGTGATGACATAGTGGGTCGACCCTTCTAGGGATATGAGTTCCCCATTCCACGGCAAGTGGACTGCCGTAGCAACCGCGCTGCCACTGCATACGCTGCCTACACCGACGCACCTCGCCGGGTTCACCAGCGTGAATTTACCCGTATCGCGCGGAACGACCGAGCCTTCAAAGGTACTTTCTGCACATTCCACAGTAGTGCCTAGTTCCGAATTGCTTAGCTTTACTTTCCCATTAAACCCTACTACTCCTTCGGATCCCAGAAGCGGACTGCCGAGATGACGCCATTCCGGTTCTGAAAGTTTGGCCACTTCTGCTGCGTTGACGGCGCTCAGTTTGCCACCTTCAGAGGCGCCGACGGCCTGGGCCCCTTCAAGTACGCCTGCACCAACTCTCGTGCCACACTTCAATTTTTGGCTGGCGAGGAACGTCGCCGTCACACCACCGGCGCCGTTTGCCGTCGTCGTATCGAGTTCCGTCGCGGTACATTCTTCTGTGAGTTTACCAAGCGCCGTATTGCACGAAATGCTATATCCCACTGGGTGTTCAAGGGCGTTCTTCACGACATCCCGAGTAACCCCTTCAACTACAGCTAGTTCGGTGCGCCATGGAAGGCCCAATGCCGTCAGGGTCGAACCGCTTTCGCATGTTTTAAGCCCGACACATTTGGACATAGTCATTGTTTCGACCTTACCTTCATAGCCCAGCTTGACCAATCCTTCAGCGTTCTCTTCGCATTCAACTGAAGTGCCAAGTTCTTTGTTGCTCAGCTTTACTTTTCCCTTCCACGGCGTGATCACGGTTTCGCCGAGCACCGCCCCGTCGAGACGCCATTCCGGAGGCGACGCGAGAGCCCTGGCGGGCCCAACAGCAAACGCGAGCACGGCCACCAAGAGCGCCAACAGCCCCGCCAGCACCACCGCAGGGGTGACCCGCGAGATCGCCTGCGCAGCACCTCGCGCGCCCGCCTCCTGTCTGAACCGTCCCTGCGATCCGCGACTATGCTTCCATTGGTGCATGTATTCCTCCTTGGGTGAGGTTGTTTGTCGAAACTGTGCGTACACATGCAGCACAGCAGTATGTGGGCGCCAGCCCGCACGGTCTTGCGGACCGTCCGGGCTGATGGCGCTCGTGGGCTTGTTCCGAGTAGCTTTCAGGCTGTGTGATTCAGCCGCCTACTACCCAGTCGCCGTAGGCGAGGACGTCACCTTCGGTGGCGGGCGCGGTGAAGCTGGCGTGGCCAAAGATGACAGCGCCCGAGATACCTGCCCCGTTGGATCGGGTTTCCGGATTAGAAATGGATGTAGCCGTTGACGTGGATAGCCCGCCTAGGCCGGCCAGCGACCCGTCGATTGACTGGAACACGCAGAGCTGGCCACTGGCCGCTCCCGGTTCGCTGTAGGTGCCGGTGCAGTCGCCGTTCGTGATGGCTTCGCCTTCATTTGGTTCGCCCTGACCTTCGCCCGACTTGAGGAAGTGCACGTCTTCACCTTCCAGCGCCGTGGGCAGCGGGACTGAGAACGAGATCGGCGCGAGCACGTCATTCCCTGCTTCGTAGTCTCCGGAAATCGTCCACGTTCCTCGCTCGAAAGCGCCCTTTGGCAGCCCGCCGACAGCCCAGGGCGACCCGTTGCACGCGAATGCCGGAGTGGCACCGCCGACCTTGAATTCGCTGCCGCCGAGTCTCCCGCACGCCGTTTCGCCGACTTTCAGCGTCTTTGCCGTGACGCTTTCGCCATTAGCGCCCACTTTGCCTTCGGCACCCGCCGAGCCGGGCGCGCCGGTTTCGCCTTTGACGCCCGGCACTCCCTGTGCGCCTTGCGCGCCGGCTGGGCCGGAGGCTCCGATCCTGCCGTTTGCGCCTTTCAGAGACTTGAGCACCTTGGGACTGATCTGCTTAGTCGAAGTAATCACGTATTTGCCGGCTGCGTAGGCGCCGCCGGTCATCGCGAACACGAGTGCGATCGTCAGCGCGAGGTTGGCGTAGGTGAAGCGCTTGCGTATCCTCGAAAACATCAGCTTTCCTCTCGTTTCTAACCTTAGGGCTTACGTTTATGTG
Organism: Solirubrobacteraceae bacterium; assembly: GCA_036501715.1. Classification (GTDB taxonomy): domain Bacteria; phylum Actinomycetota; class Thermoleophilia; order Solirubrobacterales; family Solirubrobacteraceae; genus Palsa-744. The sequence goes on from DASXZV010000043.1 coordinate 74,067, forward strand.
CGCTGCTTCTCTTACCCGAGTGCTTCTTTGACTTCTTCCTGCTTGTCTTCCTCTTCTTCGCCTTTTTCGCCGGTGTTTTCGTCGTAAGTGGAGTAGCCGATGTCGGGAAGGCTATGTTCGGAACCGCGAGCAGCGCCAGGGATGGGGGCGAGAGGAGCACCGAGGGAAGCCCCGCGGTCGTGAACAGCACCGGCGAGCCATACACGGTGTGCGATGCGCTTCGCACATAGCCGTCTGAGACCGCCACCCGATAGGCGTATGTCGTACCCGGCTGCAAGCCGCTCACAGCAAAAGCCTCTTCAAGCGCAATCTCTTCCGCGCCCGCGGGCCCGGAGAACACGACCCCATACTGCGTGCCAGCGCCCGCGTACACCCCCAGTTCGAACGCATACGTAGCCGACTGGCCCGCGGAATTCACGAACCCCGATGCAAGCGCACTGGTCGCTGTGACCGTGCTCGCTGGGCGTGTTTCCGCCGTGGGTTCGCTCGCGGGAGCGGTCGCGAATGTGCCCTGCGCACCCGGGGTGCTTTCGCCGCCCTCGCCGGTCGCCGCGAGACGGTAGGCGTAGGTGCTGGCGGCTTGCAGGCCGCTGACTTCAAGGATCACGCTGATCCTGCCGTACACCGAGGATTCCAACACCGCCGTGCTCCCCACGCCCGCACATCCCGCCGGCTTCCTGACCCCACCGCACGAAGACAGCGCCTGTGGGGACCCGTATTCAAAGAAGTATTCGCTTGGTGCATTCTCCGGGTTGATTTCGCCGGAGAGCACCGCCGAGGCTGACGTCACAAACGACGCGCTCGGCTCACCGACGGGCCGGGGCGGCACCGCGGGCGTGTTCAGCGACAACCGCCCGCTCACGAGCTGTTCCGGAGAGCGAACGTTTTCGTCTTCACCCGCCAGCTGGTAGAAGAATTGTTCGTTTGGTCGCAGACCGCTGAGCGTCGCCCTCGCCGGTTCGAGCACTTCGACCTGCGGGAAGGGTTGCTTTGGCGTTTCCGAACCCAACCCCGGTGTCCTACCCCACTGAAACCAAACATCCGTGCTTGCGACATCGTAGGGGTTTACTTCGCCCTCGAGAACACATTCGAAAGTGGCATTTGTTTCCTGATCCGCTTCCGCTTTACACGACGTCGGCGCGGCCACGAGTTCCGCCACGGGTACAGGCGCGTAAACCTGCACCGCCTGACCAGCTACTACGCCACCACTAAAACCAGATCCCCCGGCGCCATAGAGCTTGTTTTCACCGCTGAAACCGAGACCCTTAAGAATAGTGCCGTTCGGAATACTGAATTCCGTGATCAAACTGCCACTGGCACCGCTATAAAGTGAACCAAGCGGAAGACCAGAACGTTCACTGCCGCCTTCTATTTCGATTGCCGCCACGGCGAGATGGCCTTCGGAGTCCAGCGCCATTGACGAGATTGCGACCGGATGGTTTGCTTCCCTGGGAGCCACTTCGAGCTCTTTGAGGTCGGTACCTGCAGGGCTGACCTCACGGACTACATTGTTGACCCCGTTATCTGCATAATCGAGGTATACGTCGCCGGTTGCTTTGTCGACCGCTAGAGCCTGGACACGCTCTTCCGGCGCAGATGAGATCGATGTGAGCGGGATTTCGTCCTTCCATGCTCCGTCTGTTTCGAACTCCTGCACACGGTGTTCATCGCCAACATAAACAAGGTCTTCAGGGCCACCCACAGCCAGCACGTTCCCCTCCTGGCCCGCAAGGTTGAACGCGCCGTGTTCAGTCGAGCCAACAATGGATTCTACGGGGCCAGCGCATTTCACTCCCGTACTTTCGTTGACTTCCTGCACAGTGCAGAGATTGCCTTTTGTCTTTTCGTTAACTTCCCTGCCGATCTCCAAGAGAAATTTGCCTTCAGCGGTGAACTTCTGCACCCGCTCACCAACCCCGTGACCTATGCGTTCCGCGACGTAGACATCGCCGCTCGGATCAATAGCCACACTGGAAGGCACTTCGCCGAACTGTCCGGGGGCAGAGCCTTCGACACCAGCCTTGCATTTCACGCTGGAAGCTTTGATTTCTGTCTCAGTGCAGAGGTCGCCGCCAGTCGTTTCGTTGACTTCCTTGCCGAACATCAACACGAACGCGCCGGTCGAGGTAAGCTCCTGCATCCGGTGATTCTGCCTGTCCGCGATGTAGATGTTTCCGTTCGGCGCGGCCGCAACGCCTTCGGGTTCATCGAAACCACCCGGGAGTGAGCTTGCGGCGCCCAGCCCGAACTGGCCTGTGTGGATCAGCTTCACCGGTGCTGCCTGAGCACTACTCAGGCCGGCTAGCAGCACCGTCGTGACCGCTATGGCCGCAAGCGGGAGGATTCTTTTGACGCGTTTAGTGCTCATTAGCGTGTCCTCCCGTGACCCGCATCGTTGACTTTCTTCGCTTTGACATGCTTCTTTCTTGGTTTGGCTGCCTTCTTGGCCTTGGGACAGCCAGTGACGGTCACCTTGGTGATCTGGTGCAGCACCGCGCCGTTCTGCGCGACGAGTTCCGTCGGCATCTTCAAGCCGCTCTGTAGCTTGCAGAGGTTCCCGTTCGCTGCTAGCGCCGAGTACTTGCCCTCGGGGAGGTAGATCTCGAATGTGTTGACGGGGACATCGGGGACGGTCTTGAATGTGCTGCTCGTGATCCCCGTTTTGCTGATGAACGTCGCGCCAGTCAGATCGACCCGCACGCCGTCGCCCTGCAGCACGACGATCAGTGATGGGAATGCTTCGCCGCCATGGGAAACGAAGTACACGGGGCCGGAGAGCCCGACGGGCAACAACGGCGTACCGGCCCTGACGACACCAACGATCGACGCGGTGGGACAGTTCGCCGGGTTTGCTTCGAACGTCTGCGCGGCACACGCCTTCTGCAGCGTCGTCAGGCGTGAGGGCAGCTGCCTGGGGAGGTCGACTTTGACACGCGCGATGTTCGCCTCGCTACCAACCGACCCCGCCGGGTAGGAGAGCTTTGCGTCGAGACTCGCACCGTCCACCTTGGATGTTTTGCCCGACGTGAAGACCGTAAAGCTGGGTTTGAATGCGAGGCTCTTGCAACCGCCGACCGCGAACTGGCTGGCAACGGTCGCCTTTGCGTCTTCGGCACCAGAGACCACGGCGGTCACCCGCTGCACCCCGGGCTGCCCCGGCGCGCCGCAATTCGTCGGGTTGAACATGAAGTTGGAGCGATCGATGTTGACCGTGACCCGCTGTAGGCGCAGCGGGACACCATCGAGGATCTGCGGAATCGCGTAGGCGCCCGTTTCGTCGGTCGTGATCGTCAACGCACTCGTTTCCGGGTCCACCGCGATCCGTGCGCGCACTACCACCAGACCGAGGTTGAACGGCCCCGCGACCGCATGCGTGACGATGCTCAACCCGAATGGCGCACCCCCGTAGCCCTTCGTCAGATAGACATTCCCTTCGATTTCAAAGGGGTGCGACCCAGCGCCGGAGGCGACCCTCGTCGTCCCAATCTTCGAAGCTTCAGAGCAGTGGCCATCCTCCGCTGCAGATTCTTCACAGAGCGGGACACTGGAGAGCATCCCCAACAACCCCGGCGGCGTATGCACCTGGATGCCCTTCACATACTGTTCGCGATCCTGACGGGAGAGGTCCAGCGTGAACGCACTGAACTGCCCCGCTTGCGGTATGACTGTCCCCGCCGTGAACCCCGGGGCAAGCGACGGCGTGCCCGCGCACCCTTCGACGTCGAAGAACGAGCTCGGCGTCGCATCGGGCGTACCGGCTGTAAACAGGCTTTCGGGAGCCGGGGTCTGGCCGGGAGCGCTCCACGGCGTGAAATCGGCCGTCGTGACCGCCGGCCCACACGCCGCAGGATTCGCGATCGGCGCCCGCGGACCCCCATTCAAATGAATCTTCAGTTCGCTGAACGGCGCCTGCGGCGTACCCAACACCCTCGTCGTCAGCTGACCCGTCGCGGGATTGGCCGCGGTCGCAAGCGCGACCTTGAAATGCACACCCGTCTGTGCAAGTTCGCCCGTGCCCCCGAGCTCCAGATATAGACGGTAGAGATTCCCGTCGAGCGCATCCTGTTCGGTGCAGGGATTCTGTCCCGCGCCACCACAACCCGGCTTGGCGAGATAGACATGCCCCTTTACGGGTACTGCCAACAGCGGCGTGATCGCTTCCGCGGTGCCCACGACCGAGGCGTCGGGACAATGGCCGGCCGCTAACTCTAGTTCGCCGTTGAGCCCGGGTTCTTCGGATTCGGGGCCTTCGATATCGATCCCTTCGGGACCTTCCGCTTCACACGCCCTGATGCCATCCACCACACCGGGACTCACAGACATCCCCTCCGGCAACGTCAACGTCGTATCGCGCAGCTGCGGCGTCGCCGTCGATTCGGGATTTTCATTCAACGGCACACCGACGTTCACACCCAACCCGACCGGTTCGTCCGGCAGCAACGTATCCGGTTCGACCCCGACAGACGGGTCGAACGACAGCCGGTTACAACCCGTCAAGGCGGGCATCGTCGAGGACGCTTCGCGCCACTGTTCGCTGTACTGGCCGCCCGGACCCACGCTGCCCGGTTCCTCCCATGAGTCGGCACGCATCGTCGCGCGCTCAGATCCTGCAGAGCAGTCCGTTCCCAGCGTCAAGAACGGCACCACCGGCGAATATCCGAAGTGCTCGCCACCACCTTGTTCACCGCATCCGAGCGGTGACCCGACGGTCGTGGTGTGGCAGACAAGTCCCCGCAAAGCGTCATGGCTGGGGTCGCCCGGAACACCCCAGAACGTGAGTTCGAAGCCGAACAGGCCGACCGCCGGGATCTCGTTGCTGACAACCGTGAAACCATAGCCCTGCCTCGTGCGCACAAGATGCCCCGTCAACAGCGGTGTATCGATCCCCCCCAAGGTGTTCTCCAGCGCGAACTCGGCGGACTGGCCCACTTCGGGCGTCACGTTCACGATCGGCGCTAGGTACTTCACTCCACCGCTGCGGTGGAGTAGATACACGCCAACCTGCGTGTCCGCGGGACACAGTTCTTTAGCGCTAACGACCTGCGCCAGCGAGCAACGCGGCACAGCCATCGGATCGCCCAGTAGCCCCGGCGGCAGATTCGTCACAATATCCTTCGGATCCTGCGTCGGCAGGATCTGCGGTTCGTGCTGCACTTGAATTTCCCGGGTCGCGAATTCGCCTGTCGTCGTCAGCGCCCAAGGATGCCCACCCGCCTGCGTAAACGGCGTCTTGTAGGGCTCGTTGATGATTTCGATATTTTCCCTTGTGCCCTTGATAACAGTCTGTTCTGTCGGTTCAATCGTGAACTTTGTGATCGTAAGCGGTTGCGCTTCGAGTGCACTCGCCGAAGACGCCGCCGCCAGCAAGGCACCAAAAGCCAGGAGCAGGGTGAGGATTCCTTTGAGGTTCATTACTTGCTCCTCCCACTCTCGCCGGCCTTCTTGGCTTTGGGTTTCCTCACGCATTTGCCCTTTTTCTTTACAAAACCCCTCTTGCACTTCGCGGGCTTGGATCTCGGTTTCGACTTGACCGTCGCCACAGGAGCGGCCGCGGACGCCGCGAAATTCCCGCCCGGCACCTGGGAAACGCTGCCCGGCACCAGCAACGGCGCGGGATTCGTCAAGGGACCCTGGCAGGCATCACTCGAACACTGCTGCCGCGGCGCCGCGGCCGGCGGAAAGCCGCCGTCGGCGCGCGCGTCATAGATATCCGGGGCGCCGTCTGTATCCTGCGGCACCAACCCCTGCGTCGTGACGAAGAACACGTCATTACCGCCCGGCGAGATCACTGGGCGTTCGACCGCCGTTTCCGCGCTGCCACTCGACAGCAACGACACACTCCCTTCACTCCCGGCCGACGCTTCATGCCATTCATACACGTTCTCGAGGCCATTGATGGCGCGAGGCGAAAGTGGCTCGTTCGTCGAGAATACGATCCGCGAACCATCTTCGCTGACTGCTCGACTATTCATTTCATAGTGTTGCTTCACAGCTCCGCCGCTTTGAGCATTGGCGATCGTTGCGTTGAACGCGCCGTTCCCATTCGCGTCATAGCCGGCTTCGCCGGTCGACACCCGCGCAAGTGCACCGCTCTGCGCGTCATACCGATAGACATCCTTAGCCGTATCTGCGTCACCCGGGAGCAGCTGCGCGTATGTCGAGAACACCAGATACCTCCCGTCCGCGCCCGCGGTCTGCGCTTCAGGTGTCGCTTCCCACAATGCGGTGTCGACCCCTGTCTTGCTCGGGCAGCGAAGATCTTCCGCCTCACCAGATGCTTCCGACCCCGAGCAGAGATCCCCGATGAACGCGATATGGCCGCTCGGGTAGAGCGCGTCCTGCTCATACACATACAAGTTGTCCGCGCCCTTCACCGGTGCCGTGCCCTGCGCATTCGCCGCTTTGCCGAGCACACCCCGCGCGACGAAGTACACACGCGACCCATCCGGCGCGACCCTCATCACTCCTTGCACTTCCGCTGGTTCGCCGGCGACCGGATCGTGCGATATCTGCACAAGCGATGTCACCACCCGTTCGGTGGCTTCACATTCACCGCTGCCTTCCGGACAGCCGATGCTCGCCATATACAGATCGTTGCCCGAATCTTTATCTTCTTCACTGAGCGGCGCGGTCGTCGTAAAGAATACCTTCGACCCGGATTCGTCAGCACCCGCAAAGACAGCGCTTGCACGACTGGCGGCTCCCCCACACGGCACCTTCGCGCACGCTTCCTCGATGGGCTTGGACACTTCAAGTGTCCGCCCACCACCTAACCTCACAAACAACTGCCTATCACCCTGTAGGTTGTCAATGCATGTTGTAAAGAAGATCTCGCTACCCCCACCTGCGACCGCATTAAATGCGCTGCTGGCGCCGGTATGTTCGACACCCAGACGTGGAGAGCATGAGGGGCTGAGCGCTTTGCCTTCGTTATTGACCGCGACAAGCCGTAGTTCAGCTGGTTCACCATGACAACCACGGTCAAGCTCATAAAGGGGCTGCTCCGCACCTTTTGCCGCCGGGAGCAGCGCTTGTAGCGGAAGTTCTGAGCCGTTCGCATACGGATTTTCAAAAATTATGTGACAAAAATCGACGCTCGCACCAAGATACTCAAGGACCAGCCCGCCTGGCGATCCGGCGACAGTCGCTTCCAGCATGGTCCCTCCAAACGGTTCCCAATTGGCGCTGAGATCCGGTGTTTCGGTGGAGTGCAAGCCGAACTCCATGCGATTCTGAGCCAGCGACGGATCTTCAAGATTGTCAAAGCGAACTGGCTCGATCTCCGAGTCCAATGTCGGTGAGACATCAGCTGCACCGATCGAAGTTTTCGACAGCGCGTCCGGCGGCATCAACGGCACCGTCGACCAACCCGTCGCGCTGCGCCGCGTCATATACGCGACAGTGTCGACCCCTTCCGCGAGCCCCGCCGGCGCACCCGCGAACGCGCCCGGCGAATAAAACGCCACGCTTTCACCGTTCTGCGCAACCCCTTCGATCCCGTACGCGCCGTATCCACCCTTGTAGACAGGACTTGCCATCTCATACGCCCGGCAATCCGGCAGACGCGCGGAGGGACCCTGCCGAAACGCTTCATTCGGACAACCCCCTTCACCTCCAGCACCCACGGCCAATGCCGGCGAACTCACAAAAACAAGCACACCAACCAACATGCACAGCACCACCGCCGCGCACACGCAGAGCGTGAAAATGCCCCAGCGAACCCCCGATCGCGAAAATTGACTAGTCATGAAACTGCCTCCCGGTGTCTGGTGCTTGCTCGTCTCTGTGTCAAGGTTGGCTGGAGCATTTCGCGCTAGGCCGCCTTCTCGGCGGCGGATGTGCTCACACGTAGGCGCTGTGCGACTTGCTCGCCGAGTGGTGTAAGACTCCATGCGTTTGGTTCGCCTTTGGCGTGCCCATCGCCGGTGTTCGCGATCAGACCGAGACGCTGCAACCGCGCTAGGAGCTTTGAGACCTGGCCCTGGTCATGGATCCCGGCGTAGTCGGCAACCTCGCGGTTGCTGGCACCCGGTAGCTCAGAGATGCCCTGGATCACGCGGGCGGTGCGATAGGTCCAACGCATCTGCAGGCCGTGCAGCGGATCCCCAGAAGACACCATCCGTGCCAGCAGCCCGCTCTGCGGAGGCGCCGGCGCTTTCGGGGTGGGCATTGCCTGCTCGCGGCGTGCTGCGGCCGGACCCATGTAGGGGAGGACGATCATCCCCATTAGCTCTCCCACTAGCCCCAGCAACGCCCTGCGCTCACCGCGCAGTAGGCGTGCATGCACGATCCCAAACGCCGCGCCAACCAAGCCCTCCGCCGTCAATGTGGTGCAGTCGCTGGCACGCTGGCTCTCGGTGCGGCCCTCATCCAACACGCCGGCCAGGCGCGTGAGGATCGTCTCGCGCCACTCGAGCACGCTCGGCCCGCTGCTCAGGGTCTGCACCACACACACCCGCGCCAGCGCCGGCTCACGATCGAAGAAACCAAGGATCACGACCAGGCCGCCGCGTACGCGCTCACGCCACGGCAACCTCTCCAAGCCTGCCTGTGCGAGCTCGTCTTCCAGGAGGGCGAGGACGTCCTCGATCAGCGCCGCGAGGCATGCCTCGCGGTCCTCAAAAAGCTCGTAGAACGTACGCCGCGAAACCCTTGCACGCTGCGTGATATGCGCAACGGTCGTCCCCGCATACCCATGCTCCTCGATCGCACCGACAGCACCCAGCAACAGCCGCGAGCGCTGCATCTCGGTCACCTGCTCGCGCTGCAGCCCGCTACGCGACGGGATCCCTTGCGCGGTGCCCGGCTTGCCCGCCGCGCTACGTGACCCGGTCCGCCGGCCAGCAACCATAGGTTCCAAGCCCGGGCGGCGGCGCATCACGACCCAGCCCCCCACACCCAGACGCACTCAGCTACCGCGTGCGCACACGCCCGGCCGCGCGCACCGCGCGGACACCCAAGACTCAGGGGCGCAGTGCGCCCCGCCCGCACACCGCAGACAAGAAAACGGCGCTTGCGCGCCGAGCGCCTCTGGCTAGCTGCTAGCCGCCGAGGCGAAGAGAGAGAGAGAGAGAGAGAGATGCGTCAGCGTGCTGACGCATCTAGCTTCAGCCCCGCCAGCGGCGGCGCACATTCCTGAAACGGATCTCCCTGCAGAAACCACGATTACACAAGCTCCCTCATCGAAACGACCCAAGTCCCTCTCCCCAGACCTACACACAGCCGGCGCCCGAAGTCAACCACAAAGCAAGATTGACCCAAACAAGAATCTATGTCTACCCGCGTCCCCGCCAAGTGAGGAACCGGATTGCTACGCAGCGTAACGCATCACCACACAACTGTCAATCCCCCACCACTGCAAGACCCGAACAAGAGCACAGCACGTCCAGTGCCCGCGACTCGACGACCAGGCTAAACGTGCATGAATACTGACGATCAGAGGCACACCTGACTCGGGGCTAGCGTCCCTAAAAGACCCTCATAGCCCCAACACGCCCAAGACATCAGCCCAGTCAAGTACAACACCGTCGCTTACTATCAGGCGATCAAGCCAGCCGCCACAGTGTCGGCCCGACTGGCCGAGCTCACGTGCAACGCGCGTAGAAGCGCGACACGGCGCTCGCATTGAGCTACTGCCTGCGGGAGGGTCAACTGCGCCAAGTATCCCGCTGTACTCTGCCTCAAGCTGCATCCGCCCGATAGAAGTGCGGTTCGATGCTGGGAGGGGCTGGGGGCGGCCTGAGAGGGCAGGATTTGGCTCTGGGGATGGGGTTGCGGGGTGATGTGGTCGGGAGCGACAGGCAGGTGGTCGACCCCGAGTTGGAGGCGTCGATTCCGTCGCGCAAGTTGGACTATCCAGGCCAGCGTCAGCGTGTCACACGCCGTTTGCGAGGGATGCCGCAGACCGCGCGGGTACGAGTCGCCCGCGAGCAAGTCAAGAGGATCGGGGTACTCACGCGCGAAGCGGAGGAGCTAAAGCGCGAACTGCAAGACCTCGTAGCCGCCCATCGCCCCGAGCTGCTCGCCGAGACCGGGTGCGGCCCCTTGACCGCTGCGATCCTGATCGGTCAGACCGCGGGCGCCGAGCGCTTCCACAGCGACGCGCACTTCGCACGAATGGCGGGTGTCGCACCGATCCCCGTCTCATCCGGGCGCAACGACCGTCATCGCCTCGATCGCGGTGGAAACCGACAGATCAATCGGGCGCTGCATGTCATCGCGATCACACGTGGACGCCGCGACCCCGCCACCCGCGAATACCTGCAACGCAAGGAAGCCGAAGGCAAGAGCCGCATCGAGGCCCTCAGATGCCTCAAGCGCCTCCTCGCACGCCGCTACCACCGTTTGCTCTCCCAACCCCTCGACGCTCGCCGCTGCGCCAGCAGCATTCCGGATCGCAACTACGACGAGAAGAGGTACACGATGAGGAAAAAAATCAGGACGGCCACGCAATAAGAGCCCGGGACTACAGCGATAGCAACCAGCAGGGCGCGTAGCTTGGCAACACCCGAACGACGAACGACTACATAGGTGCGCGATGTCACGCCCGCGAGCACCAAAGCCAAGACCACGTACACGCCCAGCCCTGGGCGCGACTGCTGATCCTCGTTAGCCAACCCGGGCAGACTGATCACGAGCAACAGGACACCCCCGAGAACTACCAACCCCAGCACGCGCAGCCGAAGCCACCGGCTCCCGCCCGGCGCGCTCGCGGCTGTCCGAATCTCAAGGTCAGGCATACCTCACACCATTATCGGCGATCCCAAACCACAACTCCAGGCACAGCACTTCAGCTTCACGACGACCAAAGACGACCGGCCAGAACCTCGCAAATAACGATTCCACCTTGACATAGGAGCGATTCCACCTTGACATAGGAGCAACAGGCTCGTTTGAGGCCGACAGCGGCGATCGTAGCTTCTCGCGGATGCTGGACGGCCGGCTTGGTTAGTGCCGCTCGCTGAGCAGCTTCTCGGCCCGGGCGTGGATGGCCGATGCCGGAACTTCGAGCGCGTCGGCGACCTTGAGGATGTTGGCGAGCGAGACGTTCCGCTCGCCGCGCTCGATGTCGCCGTAGTACCCCCGGTTCAGGCCCCGGGGCCCGACACGGAAAGGAAGGACCTTCCCATGCAGCAGGAGCGTAGTGGTACGCCGGGCGAGGTGGCAGGGCAAGTCGAGCGGGCGATCTTGGCGATGCTGCTCGTCGCAGGCGAGCAGCGCTCTTGGTCGGTGCACGAGGTCGAGCTGGAGATCGGCGATCACATCGAGACGGCCGACGGGCTGGGCGCGCTGCACCGCGCTGGGCTGAGCCATCGCTGTGGCGAGTTTGTCTTCGCCACACGAGCGGCGGTGCGAGCGGAGCAGCTCGCGTTGTAGTGAGTGGTCGGGACGCTGGTGCTCGGCGTGATCGACGCGGCTACTCCGGCACGGATGCCGGCTGCGTCAGTCTCACGCAGCCTCGTTTGTCGAGACAAGCAAAGTCGATGGCCGGTTTGCGCCACTTGGGGTCTATAGCCGTGTGGACAGCGCCAAACCCATCCCGATTTCTGCGTCAGCTCGGAAGCGGCTGCCGCCGAAGGCGATCGAGCCTTACGTGTCGCGCTGCGAGCTTGCGCGGCTGATGGGCGTGAGTGTCGCGACGGTCGATCGCATGGTGGCTGAGAGCTCGTCCGCCGGCTCTATGGGCACCGGGACCGCGACCGCGACCGTGCGCTTGATCGAGTCGCCGCTGCCTACGAGCGGACGGCGAGCTTCACGCAGATGCAGCTCGGCGTCGACGTTGGAATAACGTCGCAAGACGCGGGTACGGTTCCGCGATGACGCGATCGAGCGCCATGCGACACAGCGTCATCTACGACCCCGACGCGGTCGTGGAGCTGCTGGCAATGAAGTCCAAGGAGGAGCACCGCGCGCTGTTCAACGCCGTACGGAAGCTGGGCGAACTCGGCGAGCAGCTCGGCCCGCCGCACATGAAGCCGCTGAAGGGGGATCGCGCCGCCACGCTACGCGAGCTGCGTCCGCGGCAGGGGCAAAGCGATTGGCGAGCGATCTATCGCCGAGCTGGCGACTTCTACGCGATCCTCGCCATCGACCGGCACAAGAGCTTCGCGAGCCTGATTGAACGCGCCCAGGCTCGCACTGAGCGTTACGATCGGCAATTGAGTTCCGATAAGCCATGACCTATCATGCAGTCATGACCGAGATTCCAAGCCACTGGCCGAAGGGCATCAAGACCGCCGACGAGGTGCTCGCCGCCGCGCTTGACGCCGACCCGGAGTTCGCCGCCGAGTGGGAGCGCTTGGCGCTCGCACGCATGGTTGCTGCACGGCTGATCGCCTACCGCTCCGAGAACGGGCTCTCGCAGCGCGAACTGGCTAAGCGTCTCGGCGTGAGTCAGCCGCGCGTTGTGGAGCTTGAGTCCGGTGAGAAGAACCCGCAGATCGAGACGCTGGTGAAAATCGCAGCGACGACCGGCATCGAGTTTGCGTTTGATGTTGTCCCAGTTGGCCGCGAGCCTACCCTTGTCCGCAAGTCCTTCAAGGACGCGCAAGCTCATGTGTACGCCGGTGGGTCGATTCTTGTCGCGGCTCGCTGACCCGTGTCAGCTTGCGCCTGGGTCCTCGAGACCTGAGATCAGGCGGGCAACCGAGCGGTGATCGCCCTGAGCGATGCGATCGATCGGCTTGTCGCCGTCGAGCACGGGATTTGACTCGCTGAGCCAGACAGGTAGGTAGGAGGGGTGGATCACTCGGGAGAGGCGTTCGACAAGCAACGAGAGCGGACAGGGTGGCGGCATTCTGAAGACAATAGTCGGCATGGCTGTCGGACCTTAAGAGGCCGGACAAAGACTCGTGTGCTTGGAGCGCCGATCACCTTCGGTATCAACGGCATCGAGTTGGTGCGATCCATTGGCGTCCAGTCGTGCCATAGGGTGTCGCTTTCGCCGCATGAGTACCCAAAAGCGCATACCCGAAAAGAGTAAGCCGACCCGTCGGCGCTCAGGTCGTGGGCCGGTCACACAGCCTGGCTACCACGCGGGCCGCGTTCCTCCGAACAAGGGCCGAAGCCTGCCTACCCCCGATTCTCACGCGGGAGGAAATCAGCGCTCTGTTTGATGCGTTTCGCGCCACCCGTGCCGTAGACGTACGCGACAAGGCGCTCCTGTGGCTCGCCTATCGTCACGGACTCAAGTGTGTCCAGCTGATCGCTATCGACACCAGCGGCTACGACCCCAACCGCCGCGAGCTCGAGGTGCCGCCCACAGCAAGGTGTGCGCAATTCGTCATCTCGCTCGACTCCATGACGGTCGACATGCTCGATCGCTGGATGGTGGCGCGAAAGGCTCTGGGTATACGGCCGTTCGCGCCCCTTTTCTGCACGGCAACCGCGGACAGTCTCGGGCAGCCGGTAAGCCCGTCCTACCTACGCGGCAAGCTATCCGAGCTAGGTCGTTCAGCGGATCTTGAACGGCGATGCCCAGCCTTCGGTTGAGCATCAGCTTGAGAGATATGTGGACGTGGACGGGTTTCGTTCGAGACATCCGAGGGCTTACGAGAAGTGGGCTGATGCCAGAGTCTTTTTCGCGGCGGACCCGAAGCGGTATGCGACGCAGATCGGGCACAACTGTCGGGAGGCATTGGCCGCGCTAGCTAATGAGCTTGTCCGCAGCCACCAGGCTGTCTTGGAGCACGACGGAGGAACCGTGGACAAGCTTCGGGCCGTGTTCGCGACGTGTACCACAAGCTCGACTGAGCGACGATTCCTCAACTCTCTATTGGGCTACTGGCGGTCGGTGAGTGATCTAGCTCAGCGGCAGGAGCACGCAGGCTTGCGGGAGCGTGAGTCTCCGAGCGAGGAAGACTCGCGCCGTCTCGTATTCCAGACTCTGTTGGCGATGTACGAGGTCGATCGAGCGACGTCTCTCGCCTAGCCCGCCCACGAAACCGCCCACGAGCGGCGCTACGCCCCGTGTTTGCGCCCTCCAGCCACTGCCTCCCCGGTACTGTAAGCACCGTACAAGTACCGTACGATAGGGCTATGGCGACCCGGACTAGACGAATCGAGATGCGCACTGACCCAGCGAGCGAGGAGCGGATCTCGCGCGCAGCCCGGGCACGAGATCTCTCGGTCTCAGCGTTTGTCTTGGCAGCGGCGACGCGCGTGAGGCCGATCGCGTGCTCGGCCGGGCTGACCAGACACTGATCCCGGCCGTTCAGTTCGACGCTCTGGTCGCTGCGCTTGACCAGAGCGATCCGGCCCCCCGTTTGGAACAAGCCGCTCGCAGCCCGCGCCGATACCGGCGCGCGTGAGCGATTGGACCTCCCAGCCGCTCGGCGAGCATCACGACCTAGCGCAGCTGGACTGCGGTCCCGATGAGCTTGATCGATGGCTGCTCCACGAGGCACCGCGTGCACAGGCGGCCGGTACCGCCCACACCACCGTTTGGACCAGACCCGACGATCCGGTCGTCGTCGCGTTCTACACGATCGCTCCGACCCAATTCATGCGCACCGACTTGCCATCGCGCTCATTCAGCGCCGGCTACAGCACAATCCCCGGTTACCTCATCGCGCGGCTCGTGCTCAGCCAAGCCCTGCACGGGCAAGGCCTGGGCACGCAGCTGCTACTCGACGCACTAGAGCGGATCGTCGCTGCCGCGACAAACGCCGGCGGACGCCTGATTGCCGTGGACGCCCTCGATGACGCCGCACACCGCTTCTACCGCCACCACGACTTCCAACCGATCAAAGGCTCACGCCGACTAGCGATGAAGATCGCAACCGCTCGCGCAGCCCTCAACCGCTGAGCACCATACGGGCAGCCGCTAAAAGCGCCTCAGACGCGCGGGAGGAACTCGGGCACGTCCAGCTCGTCGACGGCCAGCCCGCCGCGGCGTCCCTGACGCGAGCCGCTGCCCGCGCCGCGCTGCACCCGCGGCTCACCGGCGGGCTCCTGCAGGCGCCCGCGCCCGCTGACGCGCGCGTCCTGCTTGTCATAGCCGGTAGCGACGACGGTGACCCATACCTGGTCCTCGAGCTTCTCGTCGACCATCGCGCCGAAGATGATGTTCGCGTCGGGGTGGGCCGCCTCGGAGACCGCCTTCGCGGCCTCGTTGACCTCCCACAGCGAGAGGTCGCGCCCGCCGGTGATCGACAGCAGGATCGAGTGCGCGCCCTCCATCGAGGTTTCCAGCAACGGCGAGGAGACGGCCTGCATCGCGGCCTCCGTCGCGCGGTGCTCACCGCCGGCGCCCATGCCGATCCCGAGCAGCGCGTTCCCGGCGCCGCTCATGATCGTGCGCACGTCCGCGAAGTCGAGGTTGATGAGACCCGGGAGCGTGACGAGATCGGAGATGCCCTGCACGCCCTGGCGCAAGACATCGTCGGCGACACGGAAGGCGTCGACCATCGAGGTCTGCTTGTCGAGCACCGTCAGCAGCCGGTTGTTGGGGACGACGATCAGCGTGTCGACCTCCTCCGCCAGCGCCTTCACACCCAGATCGGCCTGCTCGGCGCGGCGCGAGCCCTCGAAGCCGAACGGCTTGGTCACGATCGCGACCGCGAGCGCTCCGACTTCGCGTGCGATGCGCGCGATTATCGGCGCCGCGCCCGTGCCGGTGCCGCCGCCGGCGCCCGCGGTGATGAAGATCATGTCCGAGCCCTTCAGCAGGGCCTTCGCGCGGTCATAGTCGTCCATCGCGGCCTGGCGACCCAAGTTGGTGTCCGAGCCCGAGCCCAAGCCACGGGTCAGCTCCGCGCCGATGTGCAGCGTGATGTCGGCCGTGGACTGCTGCAGCGACTGCAGGTCGGTGTTGATCGCAAGGAACTCCACGCCCGCTACCTCGGCCTCGACCATGCGGTTGACCGCGTTCACGCCGGCACCACCGACGCCGACGACACGAATCACCGGGTGCGCGACCGGCGCCGCGGTGCCGAACGCGCGCGGCTCCTCGCGGGCGTAGACGTCGATCGGGGGCGGGCCCTGTTCGGCGACCGGCTCCCGCGCCGGGGCGCGCGGCGCGCGCGCGGCGCTCTCCGCGACCGGCGGCTCCATCACGTTGGCCGGGATCTCAGAGGAGAAGACGTTGCGCAGGCGCTCGCGCGGGCTGGGAATACGCGCCGCATCCTCGTCGAGCTCACTCTCAGGCCGCCTGACCGCGGGCGCGTCGAGCTCGACCTCTGCCTCGGCCTCGGCCTCGATGCGCGTCGAGGCGGGTGCCTGCTCGCCGCGCTCGGCCTCGCGCCGCTCGTTACGCGCCGCTCGCTTGGCCGCGGCCTTCGGCGTGGGCGTAGCGGCGGGCTCGCGCTCAGTCTCCTGTGGAGAGCTCAGCTGAGACTCGGTGTCGAGCTGCTCCTGGGCCGCTGCGGCCGGGCGCTCGCGCTCCGATGTGCGGGCACTCGCGGCCGGTGTCTGAGCCTCGGACTGGGCGTCCGCCTCGCCCTGCGCGGCAGCGGCGGCGTCATCCTCCTCGGTCTTGCGAAAGAGAGCCGCGAGCGGCCCTTCGCGCATGCTGGCGCGCTTATTCTGAGCCATGCGCGAGAACCTCCTGTGCGAGCTGGCGATAGGACTGCGCGGCCACCCCGTCGGGCTCGTAGCGGAGCACCGACATGCCCTTTACCGGGGCCTCGGCGAAGCGCACCGTCTTGCGAATGCGCGAGGCGAAGACGCGGTCGCCGAAGTTCTCCTCGAGGATCTCGATCGCCTCCTTGGCGTGGATCGTGCGCGAATCCACCAACGTGGGAAGGATACCCTCGATGTCGACCTCGGGATTCAGGTTCTCGCGGATCATCGCGAGCGTGTTCTGCAGCTGGATCAAGCCGCGCATCGACAAATACTCGCACTGCACGGGGACGATCACCTTGTCGGCCGCGGTGAGCGCGTTGATCGTCAGCAGCCCGAGGCTCGGCGGGGTGTCGATGCAGATGAAGTCGTAGTCCTCGCGGATCGGCTCAAAGGCCTTCTGCAGCGAGCGCTCGCGGCCGATCATCGTCGACATCGCGATCTCCGCACCGGCGAGGTCGATCGAGGCACAGGCGACGTCTACCTCGCGCCGACGCACGACCTCGCGGATCGAGGTTTTGTGGACCAGCACGTCGTACATCGATTTCTCGAGAGTGTCCGGATCGATGCCCTGGGACATCGTGAGGTTGCCCTGCGGGTCCATGTCCACGCACAGCACCCGGTGGCCCTCCTCCGCGAAGGCCGCAGCAAGATTCAACGTCGTCGTCGTCTTGGCCACGCCGCCCTTCTGATTGGCGAATGCGATGACCTTGGCCCTTCCTTGCACGGGAGGCTCCGATGGTCGATTACGGGGAAAGCCGTCGTCGTGGGTATTCGCACGCCGGCTGAGGATTCCTGCACGACTACGATCCTTCCGTGCCCAAGGATCGCATCAAGCCGTCGTCGCGGGCCAAGTCGAGTGCGAGCGGAAGACGACCAGCGCGGCGGCCACTGGCGCAGCGGCTGGACGGCAAGAGCATCTGCGTGTGCGCGGGCCCGGGCGGAGTCGGCAAGACCACGACCGCCGCGGCGCTCGCGCTGGGACTGGCGCAGCGCGGCCAGCGGGTGGTCGTCATCACGATCGACCCCGCACGGCGCCTAGCGGGAGCACTGGGCGTCGAGGGCCTGGACAACGAGCCGCGCCGCGTGGACCCCGACCTGCTCGCCGCACACGGCGTCGCGCCCCCCGGAGAGCTGTGGGCGACGATGCTCGACGCGAAGCTCACCTTCGATGCACTGATCAGCAACCTGGCCCCCGATGAGCGCGCCCGCGAGGAGGCGCTCTCCAACCGCATCTATCAAGAGGTCTCCTCGTCCGTCGCCGGCACCCAGGAGTTCAGCGCGATCGCCAAGCTCTACGAACTGCACCGCGAGGGGAGCTTCGACACGATCGTGCTCGACACGCCGCCCGCCCGCAACGCGCTGGATTTCCTGGATGCCCCCACGCGCATGGCGCAGTTCCTGGAGGGTCGCGCGCTGAAGATGTTCCTCGTACCAAGCGGCCTGGCTGCCCGTGTCTTGGGACGCGGAACCGGACTGGTCCTCTCGGTGTTCTCGCGCTTCACCGGGGTCGATCTGCTGACGGACCTGTCGGCCTTCTTCGGCTCGCTCGCCGGCATGGTCGACGGCTTCCGCGAGCGCGCCCACACCGTCGAGGACCTGCTGCGCGACCCCACCACGGCCTTCCTGCTGGTCACCTCGGCGGAGCCCGAGCAGGTGCGCGAGGCGCTGTTCTTCGCCGAGCAGCTCAGCAGCGCGACGATGGAGCGCGCGGCGCTGATCGTCAATCGCGTCCACCGCGATGGCCTGGAGGGACACACGCGCGAGCAGGTGCAGGCGCTGCTGAGCGAGGAGCTAGGCGAACGACTCGCGGCGCGAGTGGCCGGCAACCTGGCCGACTTCGACGTGCTCGTGCAGCGCGACCGCGACAGCGTCGCACGCCTGCAGCGGGCGCTCGACGAGCCCGACCCGATCCTCGTGCCGCACCTAGATCGTGACGTCTACGATCTCGCCGGTCTCGCCCGCGTCGCCGAGCATCTCTTCGCCTGAGCGCTCCTCGCGCTCGAGCAGCTCATCCGCGATGCCCGCGAGATCGGACTCGAGGTGGCCGCAGATAACGTCGCGCAGGAGTGCCCGCAGATGGCTGGCGAGCTCGCGCACCAACGCCTCCGCGCCCCGCTGCTCGCGAGCGCTGCCGGCGATCACCGCACGCTCCAACGCCACGGCCCGCTCGACCCGATGGGCGAGCGCGAGGCGCTCGGCGGGCAGCGCGCACAGCGCGGAGAGCCGTTCGGCGAGCAGCCCGTCGGCGGGACCCTCGGGCTCGAGCAGAACGCGCAGGGCGAGCAGGTAGTCACTGAGCGCCTCCTCGCCGGTGGGCCGCTCGCAGCCCATCTCAAAGCGCGCCAGCGCCCACGCGAGCTGCCCCTCGCGCGGCGTGCGCCGCGAGATGAGGTTGCAGAACGCGCGCAGCTCGTCCTCCTGCTCGGCGCTCACGAGCAGCATCCCGTGCGGTCTGCCACCCCAGCCGAGTGCCCGCGCACCCCAGCCGCCATCGCCGACCCGCGCCCACGCGAGTCGGCCGAGCGTCACACGGCCGTCGCCGAAGAGACGCAGTGCGCGCAGCAACTCGCCGAGCACCGCGCGGCCCCGCGCGAGCGCTCCCAGCACGTCGGCATCGTCGGCGGTGAACACGACCAGCAGACGGCCGCTCTCCTCGCAGCCCTCGTCGAGCGCCGGCGCAAGCGCCTCCGCGGGCACATCCCGCAGCGCGTCGGGCTGCGCGATCGTCAGCCCCGGGGCCAGAGCGAGTTCGGGCGAGGCGATCGTGAGACCGTGCAGGCTCGCCAGCAGCGTGACCTCGGCCGGGTTGGAGTGCGCGCTGCGCTCCAAGCGCTCGAGCGCTACGTGCAACCGCTCCTCGCGCACCTCGAAAGAGCTCTGCTCGGCGAAGACGTCCTCGATCAGAGCCCGCAGCGCCGCCTCGGCGCGCGGACCACCGGCGCGCCGACGTTGCTCGCGAGCGCGCGCACCCACCGGCGCCTCACGGCTGAGCAAGTAGCGCTCGAGACCGTCAAAGCTCTCCAGCAGCGCCACCGCCGTGCCGTAACTCGGCAGGCGCCGCAGCGGCGCCCAGCGCTCGCGGATGAACGCCTCGGTCTGCGGCTGGTAGCAGTAGAGCCGCGGTCCGTGCCCACGCGCGGAGCGCCCGGCGAGCTCGAACGGGACTTCGGCGCCGGCGTCGATGTCCGCCTGCAGACGCGCCGCGGTCTCCTTGGCGAAGACCGCGAGGGCCGTCTCGAGCTGGCGGGAACGCATGGTGCTGCTTTCGGTGAGAGCCCTCGGCACTCCTGCCGATGCACGTAGCGTTGCAGAGATGCGGGCGGGGCCCACATGGCCCCGCCCGACTGTGGCCGTTTACCGAGCCTATCCTGCGGCGCGGCGCAGTCGAGAGCCCGGACTACACAGTGTCGCCGCCTGCTATTTCGCCTGGATTCCGTTGAGTTTTTCTTCGAGTATGCCGCCGCCTTCCAGTTCGAAGTCACTGTGATTGAGGCAGCGGGTTTTGCTGTAGTCCTTCAGAGTTTCTTCGACCGAGAAGGATAGGTTTTTGAGACTCGCGGTCGAGTAGATTTCACAGGTTTCTGTCAAATTTTCGCCGCTCGCTAGTTTGCATTTGACCTTCCACTCGGGTTCCGCGGTCGTAATCTTATTTCCCAGCCCACCTTCGAATGTGACGAGTTCGGTGTGCCAGGGTAGATGCACAGCTTCGACAGTCTGGGATGCCCCAGCTTGGCAAGCGTTGTTTTCGTAGCATTTGACCTCTTTGACGCTGGTGACTTCACCTTTCCCGCCGACGCCGACGGTTCCTTTCACTTCAAATTCACACCCGAATCTTATGTAGCTGAACCCTCCGATCCCAAACTTGTAGCTAGCTTTCTGGGTGACGTTGACGCTTTTTCCCAGCGGTATACCACTCTGTAGCCATTCGTGCGCAGTGGCAACCGACGCCGACAACGCCGTGAGCGCGCACACGAGAGCGCACGCCCCAGACAACATCTTGATCGTCTTCATGAACACCATCCTATGATTTGCTTGACACCTCGAGGGGCTCCCCACTACAGAACCGAGACGCGCCAGGCGCATCAGTCCTCGAGCCCACAAGTCACACTCGCTTTATAACGGTGAGACTCAATATTGATACTCGTTCTTGACTTTTCGCGCTACAACAATATGCCGCCGATTATGGTGTGACTTTGGGCATAGTGCAGTGTTGCACCAAGTTTTTTGAACTTTTTTGGGCGCGTTTTTTCACAGGTGAAAGGTATGTGGTGCTCATTGCGTGAGCTTATCGAGATGTAGGGCTATCTCGAGCTCGGGAGGGTAGGGATGCAGCGTCCGGCCGAGTCGCTCTTCGATGGTTCGTAGGCGACTTTCGATGGTGCTACGCGCGACGTTCAGCGTGGTCGCGGTGGCGGAGATGTTGCGGCCAGCGACGCAGTAGGCGCGTAGCGTTTCTTGGAGGACTGAGTGGCCCTCGCGGGAGTCTTGTAGGGGTACAAGATAGGTATCTAGGAGAGCGCGTACCAATGCTTGGTCTTTGAGTACTGCCGCGAGCAGCGCGACATCGCCGTAGCGCGCGAAGCGTCGCTGGCTGCGCCTGAGGACCATATGTGCAGCCTGAGCTTGCTGATGGGTGGTCCGCCAGCCCGCCAGCTGCCGGCCGGGCTCCCCGGCCGCGAGTGAGACGTCCTTACTCCACCCCTCTGCCGTTACAAACCGCTCGATCTCGGGCGGCTCAATCTTGCGGTGGCCACTGGCGAGCCACGCCCACGTGATCTGCTCGCTGGCGGTGACGCTCAGCATCCGGGCGTGTAGCGCCGCGCGAAGTCCCTCAAGCGCATCTATGGGGTCGGGGCCGGTGGCGATCGCGGCGAGATGCCACCCATCGAGGTCATAGCCGAGCTCGTGGGTCAGCTCGGGGGACGCCTCGCCTGCGAGCAACCGTTGCACGAGCTCTATGCGGTGTCTTGCGGGCGAGCGCGCTGTGCGCTTGAGCTCGCGGCCATACTCCTCGGCTATTGTCGCTGTGAGGCGTTCAAAGGAGGATGCCTGTGCTCCTAGCAGCTCGCGTAACCCAGCCTCGTGGTTGCTGCTCTGGGCCTCCTCCAACACGAAATCCCCAAGCAACGCGTAACCGGCGGTGTAGCGTCTCAGCACTGTGCCCAGGCTCACACCATTGCGGACCGCGCGCTGCGCCTGGGCAACGGTTGCCGGTGGAATCACCGCCGGGCTGTGTCTGCCGTGCTCGATGCCAGTGAGAACGAACTCAAGCGCACCCGTGATCGCGTCGCGCAGGCCCGTGGCGTACTCGATATCCCGATCACCCGCCTGATCGGGCACGGCATCGCATACCCGCGCGAAGATCGACTCCTCGATCTCCATGCGCCGCGCGCGCAGCCCCCCGACAACGACCTCAGCGCGACTGCTCATCCGCTAACGCACAGCCTTTTTCCCTACCCGACCCCAGCGCTTACGGGCCACTCTTTCGCACGCCATACGCCCTCCCTTCGCCTTCCTGCGCTTGCATACCCTTAGTGCCTTGGCGAGCTTCTGTGCTCTCGTCAACCTCTTCGTCGTAGTTGCCACAGCGCCTTTTGCTTGCGTGGGGAACGCGATCGCAGGGGTCGCGAGCAGCGGGCTCGTAATAGGCGCCGTGAGCGCGACGGGCACCCCCGCTGTTGTAAACGTCCCGGAGGCGCCCTGCGCGCTGCCGTACCCGCTGTGTATCGCAATGCGGTACGCGTACGTAACACCGGGCCGCAGGCCACTCAGCGTGAAGAACTCCGCTTCAGGGGTCGTGCCAGCGCCGGTGCTACCTGAGGCAACAATGTCGTACTGCGTCTGGGTACCTTCCTCCACGCCGAGTTCAAACGTGTACGTAGCTTGCGCGCCGTCGGGGTTAACCGCCCCTTCCACATGCGCACTCGTCTGCGTCACCCCACTCACAGAGCCCGTCACCGCTTCAACGACCGGGGCACCGACGGTCCTAAACGTTCCCTGCCCGCTCACCGCTCGCAGTTCCGCCTGCGTATCCTGGTCATTCTTAGCATTCAGTCGATAGTGGTAGGTCGTGGCGGGCTGTAGCTGGGCAGCTTCGATCGTCGCGCCGACGATCCCATATACGCTGGATTCACCCGTCTGGGTCGTGATCACACCGGCACAGTCGCTTTCCTTGGCATTACGGCAAGCCGCGAGCTTCGCTTCGCCTTCCGGTTCAGCCGCAAGTTCGAAATAGTATTCGGTTGATGCGTTCTCCGGGTTCAATTCCGCGAACAACACCACCGAAGAAGTCGTGGCAAACGACGCGCTGGTAGTAACGATCTTCGGTAAGACCGGGGGCGTCGTGAGCATCGCGAGTTCTCCTGCCACGACTTCCGGCGCCCGCGCATTCTCGTCTTCGCTCACCGCGCGGAAGCAAAGCGTTTCGTTTGGCCGCACACCATCAAGCGTCGCCGTGAACGATTCATCTGCTTCTACCGTCCCAAACCCCTGCTTCGCCGTGCTCGACCCAAACGCGCAAGTCTTGCCCCATTCGAAGCCCGCTTCGGTACTAGGTACCTGATATGGGTTGACTTCCCCATGCAATACACAATCGAACGTCGCCGCCGTTTCGTGCTCCGCACCCGTACTGCACACCCCAGTCCCCGTCGTAGCCTGCGCCACCGGCAGCAGATCGTAGCCCAAGACTTCCTGATCACCGGCATTGACGCCATACAAGTCACCATTTTCACTTAAGCCAAGCCCGGTGAAACTCGCACCCGAAACGTCCGATAGAGCCGGCACGGCAATGCTGCTTATCAGCGTCCCGCTGGATGCTTCATACAGGTCGCCGTGCAGTTCAGTCCTCCCGTTTTCACCTTCGCTATAGATCGAAACGGCGAGGCCTCCACCGAAGTCGATCGCCGCGCCCCTGAGCAAGATCGCATTAGGCACCTTGATCGTCGCCTCGAGTTCTTGCCCAGTGGCTAGATCGAACTCATGAATGAGGGGTTCTTCGTTATCGACCACATACAGCGTGTTGGTTTTACCGTCCACCGCAAGCGCGCTGACGTTGCCTGCCATGGGGACGTTGTTCACCCATGCTCCATCGGCCTTTAGCTCTTGTACGTTGCCTTCTTCGCCAACGTACAAGAGACCTTCGGATCCCGCGACGGTGAGGACATCACCGTGCGCCGCAAAGTTGAACGCGTCCTGTTCACCGGCGCCGGGCGTACCTTGTTCGCCAGCCTTGCAGACATCTTTGGATACGGCTGTGCAGATGTTCTTTTCCGCCTGGCTTGACGCTGGCGTGTCGTCGCTGGTTTCGTTGACTTCGCGGCCGAACATCGCGATGAACTGGCCACCCGCAGCGTACTCGTCCACCCGCCAGTTCGAGTGGTCCTCGACGTACACATTCCCGGTGCTCGCGTCGACCGTGATGCCGCTCGGACCACTGAGAGCCCCCGCTTCCCCGCCTGCAGCAGCGGCCTGACATGAGCTTTCTTCGGACGCCGCGCAGATATCGCCGCCGGTTTTCCCATTGACGTGCGCGCCGAACATCAACACAAAGCCGCCGGTCGAGGTCACCACGTCAACGCGCGAATTGCCCGCGTCGGCGACGTACAGGTCACCGTACTCGGGACTCGCAGGGTCGTTGTTCACGGCAACACCTCCCGGATAGGAAAAGCCACCCGCCACTGTGCTTTCAGTTCCAAGTTGACATGCTTCTTTGGAGATCACCGTGCAAACGTTGCGCTCTGACTGTGGAGCGCCGGCTTCTAGCTTGACTTTGTTCACGTCCCAGCCGATGTGGCTCGCGAAGATCTCCTTGACCGGCGCTTCGGCAGCTTGCGCACCGCTCGTCGTGGCGAGTACTGCGAGGATGCTCGCCAGCAGTGCAAGCGTAAGCCTTGATCCCGTGCGATGACTAGTCATCAGCGTGCCCTCCCGTGGCCCCTATTGGCGGACTTCTGTGCGTTGCTCTTGTGCTTCCCCGGCGTTTTCCGCTTGCCTCTCCTGGTCTTCACCTTCCCGCAACCCGTCACGGCAATCTTTGTGTTCTCCCGTATTTCAGCGCCGTTCTGTCCGAGGAACGTCGTTGGCATCGTAAGGCTCTGCCCGCAGAGGCTGCCCTTGTCCTTTTCGGGAAGATTCGCCGCCAGAGCGGAGTACCTCCCCTCGGGAAGATAGATCTCAAATGTGTTGACGGGCACGTCCGGCACCGCCTTAAACGTGCTCGACGTCACACCTGAATTACTGATGAACGTCGCTCCCGTCAGGTCGACCCGCACGCCGTCGCCCTGGAGCACCGCGATCAGACTAGGAAATTCTTCCCCCCCGTGCGAGACGAAATACACGGGGCCTTCCAGGCCAACCGGAAGCAGCGGTGTCGAAGCGCGCACAATCCCCACCACCGAAGCCGCTGGACAGCCGGCGGGGTCCTTCTCGAACTGAGAGGCGATGCACGCCTTCTGCAGCGTCGGTAGCCGCGAGGGCAGTGCCTTCGGCAGCGACACCTTGACGCTCGCGATGTCTGCCTCGCTACCGACCGACCCCGGCGGGTAGGCGAGCTTGGCGTCGAGGCTAGCGCCATTCAAGCGGCTGGTGTGCCCGTTCGTTGAGACCTTGAACGTCGGTTTGAATGCCAGGCTCCTACAGCCCGTGACCGCAAACGGGCTTGCGACCGTCGTATTGGCTCCCTGCGCACCAGAGATCACGGCTGTGATCTGCTGTGCACTGCAGTTCGTGGGGTTAAACATAAAGCCGGGCCGGTCGATGTTGACCGTGACCTCTTTCAAGCGCAACGGCACCCCGAAGACGATCTGCGGCAGCGGGTCACTCGTGACCGTCAGCGCGGAGGTGACCGGGTCGACGTTGATCCGTGCCCGCACCACGACCAGCCCGAGATTGAACGGGCCGGCGACGACATTCGTGACGATCGACAGGCCGAACGGCGCACCCCCGTAGCCCGTGGTCAAGTAGACACTCCCGCCGATTTCAAATGGGTGCGAGCCGGCACCAGAGGCGACGTGCGTTGTGCCGATCTTCGACGCCTCCGAGCACGTCCCCTGCGCGGCCTGCGGTTCCCGGCATAGCGGTACGCTCGAGAGCATTCCCAACAATCCTGGGGGCGTATGGACCTGGATCCCCGCGAGGTCTTGTTCACGATCCTGGCGCGTAAAGTTCAACGTAAACGCGCTGAACGCTCCCGCCTGTGGACTGACCGTTCCCGCAGCGAACCCTGGGGCCAGCTTCGGCGGGCTCGCGCACCCTTCAACGTTGAAGAACGAGGATGGTGTCGCATCCGGCGTGCCCGGCATCGACAAGCCCTGCGGCGTAGCGCCCGGTGCGCTCCACGGTGTCAGATCAGCCGTCGTGAGGGCGGGTCCGCATGTTGAGGGGTTATCGATTGGCGCGCGTGGACCACCAATAAGGTGGATCTTCAATTCGCTAAACGGCGCCTGCGGCGTACCCAACGTCGTCGTCGTCAACTGACCTGTCGCGGTGTTGACATGCGTTTCCAGCGGGACCTTGAAATGGATACCGGTCTGCGCAAGCTCACCCGTCCCGCCGAGTTCGAGGTACAAGCGGTAGAGCTTTCCGTCTCTGGCGTCTTCTTCTATGCAGGCAGGCTGTCCCGCCGCTCCACACGTGGGCCTAGCAAGATAGACGTGCCCCTTGACAGGGACTGGTAGGAACGGCGTGATTGCTTCCGCTGTGCCAATCGTCGAAGCGTCGGGGCAATGCCCCGCTGCGAGCTGCAGTTCGCCGCTCAAACCGACTTCTTCGGATTCGGGCCCGGTGATATTGATCCCTTCCGGACCAAATTCATTACATGCCTGGATCCCATCAACAATCCCCGGCGATATCGACATCCCCTCCGGCAACGTCAACGTCGTATCCTCCAGCTGCGGTGTCGCCGTCGATTCCGGCGTTTCACTCAACGGCACCTGCAAATCGACTCCTAGTTCCACCGGCTCATCTGCGATAAGCGTATTCGGATGCACTTGGATCGACGGATCGAACCGCAGCTGATTACACCCCGTCACTGCTGGGAACGTGGATTCCGCCTTGGCGTAACCGTTGTATTCCCCGTTGCTGACACTCCCGGGTTCCTCCCAGGAGTCCGCGCGCAGTACCGTGCTCTGCGGCCCAGCCGCACAGTCCGTCGGCATCGTCAAAAACGGCACCGGCACGATCCCTGGCCGCATATACCCATTTTCACAAGTAAGCGGACCAGTGGCGGTCGTGCTCCTGCAAACTCGATTGCGCATCGCATCGTGGCTCGGATCTGCAGGTACACCCCAAAACGTCGCTTCGAGACTATCGATAGACAGCTGGGGAATATTGTTGGATACGACAGTAAAGCTATACCCCTCAGCCGTGTGCACCAGGTGCGCGGTCAGGAGCGGCGTGTCAATTTTGGTTGTGTTCTCTAGCGCAAACTCGGCTGACTGACCCGCTTCGGGGGCCACGTTCACGATCGGCGCAAGCAGCCGACTGGTGCCCTCGAGGTGCACGACGTACCAGCCAATCTGGGTATCTGCCGGGCACAGTTCTGAGCTACTCGTTACATATGTCAATGGGCAGGTAGGCACAGCCATCGGATCACCCAGCAAGCCGGGTGGAAGGCTCGTCACAAAATCCTTTGGATCACGCGTCGGGATCGTCTCGATACCGGGTTCATGTTCGATCGGCACCTGTTCCCCACTGAATTCGCCCTTGACCGTCAGAGCCCACGGATGCCCACCCGCCTGCGTAAACGGCGTGCGATAGGGGACATTTATAAATTCGTAATGTTCTTCACCTTCGGATTGGTTTTCTTCAGTTCGTTCGGTAAGTTGGAGCGAGAACGAAGCGATACCAAACGGCTTGACTTCATTCGCTGCAATTGCGGAGGCCGAGAACGCAAGGCTTCCCAATGCGAGCGCAACGATGGGGCCGAGGCTTTTATGGAGCAACTTCCTGACACTGACTTGGGCTTGTCGGGTGATCATCGGCCTGCCCTCCGGCTTGTCGTTTTGCGCCTCTTTGCAGACTTTGGCTGCTTCTTCTTGACGCACTTCTGGCGCACCATATGCTCACGCTTTGCGCACTTCTTTACCGCCTTTGTCGAAATGGTGGTCTTGACCGCCATCGCCATAGGAAAGTTGTCGCCCGGGGCCTGCACGGCGCTGCCCGGCACGAGCAGTGGCGCGGGATTCGTAAGCGGACCCTGGCACGCATCGCCCGAGCACGGTTCCGCCGACGCGACGACAGACGCGAAGCCGCTACCCAAGCGCGCGTCATACACATCGGCCTCGCCGTCAACGTCCTGAGGCACGAGTCCTTCAGTAGCCGCAAAGTACACATCGCCGCCCCCAGGAGAGATCACTACATCTTCGACTGGCGCGCTGCCGTTACCTCCCGACAACAACGAGACACTGCCGCCCCCGGCAGAGTTTTCGTGCCATTCATACGCATTCACCAGGCCATTCGTCGCCGCAGACGACAGCGGCGCAGCCGTCGTAAAGACAATTCGCGAGCCGTCTTCGCTCATTGAGCGATTGTTCATTTCGTACTGGTTTAGAACGGTCCCACCGAAATGGCCCGGCCTGATGGTCGCATCGAATTCCCCGGCATTGCCGTTGCTGTCGTAGCCATTTTCGCCGCTGGAGACCCGCTCGAGTGTGTCGGTGACCGCGTCAAACCGATAGACATCGCGCGCAGTATCTGTGTCATCACTCGTCAGCTGGCCAAATGAAGAGAACACAAGATAGCTGCCGTCAATGCCAGCCGTCTGGGCGAAGGAGGCATCACCATTGACCGGCAGCCACAGTTGCTTTTCACGGAATTCTATTTCTGCGCTTTGCGCTGGACAGCGCCGATCTTCGATCACGCCGGAGGTATCGTGCGCTGAGCAGAGGTCCGCGATGAACGTCACCTGTCGCGAGACGCTGTCATAGACGTAAAGGTTGTCCGCGCCCTTCACCGGCGTGTGACCTTCGGCGTTCACGCCTTCGCTGAGGACACCTCGCGCAACGAAGTACGCACGCTCCCCATCAGGAGCGACCCGTACTGCGCCCTGCACTTCGGCTACTTCACCAGCGAGCGGACTATGCGACACCTGTGTCAATGACGTTACTTTTCGTTCAGAGGCACTGCACTCGGTGATAGTTGCCGGGCAGCCAATGCTCGCCAGATACAGGTCCTCGCCAGTGTCTTTATCGGTCCCAGGTTCAAGCGGTGCTGTCGTCGTGAAGAACACCTTCGAACCGTCTTCGGAGGCGCCCACAAAATTTGCGCTGGCGCGCGTCGCGGCGCTGCCACATGGTACTTCGCTGCACCCTTCGCCGAGCGGCCTGGACACTTCAAGCGTTCGCGAGCCTCCTAGGCGCACGAACAACTGGTGATCATTTTCGTCATTATCTATACAGGTCGTGAAAAACGCCATCTGACCATCTGCCGCAACGGCGTTAAACGCATCTTTGATTTCTTTGTTGACCCCGGCGAAATGTTCGAGGCCGAGATCCGCTCGACACAACGGGCTGATTAGCGCGCCGCGATTGTCGAGAGCCACGAGGCGTAGCGCGGCCGATTCTCCGTCGCAGCCGCGTGTGACTTCATATAGCTGCCTAGCCCCATTCTCCGCTTGTTCAAGCAATACTTCGGGCCCGGATGTAAGCGAAATATCGATACCTTCATCCAAGAACAGATGGCAAAAATCTGCGTCGCCGCCTAGGTATTCGAGCCCTACAGGCGCTTTATGGTCGACTCTGGATAGCACCGGACCAGCGATACCCCAATCAGCGTCCACGTCCGGTGAGTTGGTGGCATGTAGAAAGAATGCACCTTCCGATCCGTTAGCAGTCGCCGCTTCAACACTTGGTCCGAGCTGATTGAGAGCTAGCGTCACTCCCAGGTCGGTTGAGATGTCCGCATTGCCTTCTCCACCAATTCCCGAACTCGCGTCGGGCAACACCGTATCTGGCGGCATCATGGGTTCTGTCGACCAGCCCGTCGAGCTGCGACGCGATACATAATCCAAGAAGTCCAGTCTCTCAGAAAGACCAGCGGGCGCTCCGGAAAAGGCCGCCGGCGCGTACCACGCCACACCTTCACCGTTCTGGGCGACGGCCTGAATCGCGCCCTCAGCTCCGACACCGAACCCCCCCTTGTACGCCGGGCTCACCTGCTCATAGTGGCGTTCTGGGTTCAGCGCAAACGCCGATGTGGCCGTTAGCGCCAGGCCGCACAGGACAACGAGCGCTGTCAGAGCACCCAGAGGTGTCCCGACATCGATTTTTTTCACACGCATCACGGCGCGACCTCCCGGTTGTTGTGCGCGTGAGCGCAGGTGGTTCATGGACATGCTCATTACGCGGCCTCGCTCACATAGCTAGGGCCAATCCGCAAGCGTTGCGCCACCCGGCAGCCGAGTGGGGTGAGTTGCCAGGCGTTGGGCTCGCCCTTGTGGTGAGTGCCCTGCCCCGTGTTCTCGAGCAGGCCAAGGCGCTCCAGGCGCGCGAGGAGCTTTGAAATCTGCCCCTGGTCTTTGATGCCCGCCGCGTCGGCGATCTCGCGATTGCTGATCCCCGGTCTGTGCTCGACGCACTCCAGCACCCTCGAGGTGCGATACGTCACACGCATCGGCAGCATCCGCAGCGGGTCAGACTCGAGAAGACCCAACGCGGAGGGCACCGGTGCAGGCACACCGGGCCTAGCACGCGGCGCCGGTCGCGTGCGCTCTGCGCGCGCCGCGTCAGGGCCGAGATAGGGCAACACGATCATCCCCATCAACTCGCCCAGCAACCCCGCCAGTGGTTTGCGCTCACCGCGCAGCAACCGCGCGTACATGATCGCGAACGCCGCGCCGACCAGGCCCTCCGCCGTCATCGGGGTACAGTCCGCTGCCCGCTCTCCCTCCTTGCGGCCCTCGTTGATCACCCCAGCCAAACGCGCGAGGATCGCCTCTCGACGCTCGAGCGCGCGCGGGCCACTGCGCAGCGCCTGCACTACACACACTCGCGCCAACGCCGGCTCCCGGTCGAAGAAACCCAGAATCACGAGCAGCCCGCCCCGCACCCGCTCACACCACGGTAAGTCGCCGAGCCCGGCCTGCTTCACCTCGTCCTCCAGCAGCGCCAGCACGTCCTCCAGCAGCGCCAGCAGACACGCTTCACGGTCCTCGAACAACTCGTAGAACGTCCGCCGTGAGACCCGTGCGCGCTGGGTGATGTGCGCCACCGTTACCCCCGCGTATCCGTACTCCTCGATCGCGCCAACCGCACCCGCCAGCAATCTGAAGCGCTGAATCTCGGATACCTGGTCGCGCGGCAAGCCGCTAGGCGTGGGAATCCGCGTGCCTAGCTCCAGCCCGCCCGGGCGCCGCCGCAGGCTCGGCGGCGGCGAAGGCGCCGCCTCAGCCGTGTGTGCGCGGACACGCCGCGCCATCACTGCACCACCGCCCGACGCCGCCGCCTACCATACGCCTGCGGCCGACGGACTAAGAAGCGGCGCGCTCGCGCCGCAAGGCCCCGGCTAGCTGCTAGAGCCCAAGGCGAAGAGAGAGAGAGAGAGAGAGAGATGCGTCAGCGTCAAGCTGACGCATCTAGTATCCGCCGCCTCACTAGCGACGCACATACCTGCAACGTATTTCCCTACAGAAACCACGATCAGACATGCTCCCTCATCGAAACGACCCCAATCCCTCTCCTACCCTATACACGACGCGCGCTTGAAGTCAACCGTGAAAGGGATGACCACAACAGGAATCTATGTTTGCCCGATTCTCCACCGCGGGAACCAGATCACTACGCAGGGTAACGCACTGTCACGCAACTGTCAATCCCTTTCGCCTGCTAGCGGGGACGACGTGGGCACCTGAGGAGACCAACAGCTCGTCGCTGCGGCCGCAAACCCGCTTAAATCCAGGAGATTGTAGGCTGACCGCGAGGCGAATAGGAGCGTCACGGATACCCACGCCTGCACGCGCGCGGCGTCTCTGCGAGCAGTTGCGTACATCAGCGTCACCTAGTATCAGTCCAGCGGATGGCGGGTTCATCCCGCTCTCGGCATACGGCGGTGCGATGATCGCGGCGATCTCGATCACATCACGCCGATCATCAACACTGTCCGCGGCCCACCCCCGCTCGCAGGCCCACGTAAAACACTCACAGTCAACGGCGAGAAGCTGCGCGTCACGCTGCCGCGCATAAGCGCCTAACTACATGCTCATGCCGACGCCAAGCGCTTCAGCGACCCGGCCCTCGTCACCCTCCACACTCAACCAGTGTTCGCCATAGGCGCGCATGTCCTCCACGATCGGCAACAACGCGAGGCCCTTTTCGGTCAGCGCGTACTCCACACGCGGGGGCACCTCGGGGAACGTGTGGCGCTCAACGACCCCCTCCTCCTCGAGCGCGCGCAGCCGCAGCGAGAGCGTGCGCGGACTGATCCCCTCCAGTGAGCGCTCCAGCTCGCAGAAACGCGAGCGGCCATCGGCGAGATCGCGAATCAGCAGCAGCGTCCACTTACCGCACACGATCTCCGCGGTGCGGCATACCGGACACGTTTCACCGACTGCCATCCCCTTACTTTACCAAATGAAGTTTTGCACGCCCAGGGGGATGGGCTGCCGGGCGGCTCAGGAGACCGTCAGCGGCGGCCGCGGCGGGGCCGCCGGCGCCAACCCGTTCGGCGGCGCGCCGTCAGCCGGCACACCGTCCCGCTGCGCCTGCGCCGATGCGACGTCCTCCATCGTCGTGCCCTTGCGGCCGTCGGCCTGCACCAGCAGCTTGAAGTCGTGCGGGCTCGACGCGACGTGCATCGCGTCGTCGAAGGTCACGCGCCCGGCCTTGAGGTGACCGAAGAGCGCCTGATCGAAGGTCTGCATGCCGTAGTAGCCCCCGGACTCGATCACTTCCCTCAGCTTGCCCGTCTGGGAGGGGTCGGCGATCATGTCGCGCGCACGGCCCGTCATCCGCAGGATCTCGCAGACCGCGACGCGGCCCCCGTTGGCACCCGGCACGAGTCGCTGGGAGATCACGCCCTTGACGGTGCCCGCGATCATCGAGCGCGCCTGATCGTGCTGATGCGGGGGAAAGAAGTCGAGCATGCGGTTGATCGACTCCATCGCGTCGACCGTGTGAATCGTCGAGAGCACCAAGTGGCCGGTCTCCGCCGCGGAGAGCGCGGTCTGGACGGTCTCCTCGTCGCGCATCTCTCCCACCAGGATCACGTCGGGGTCCTGGCGCAGTACACGCCGCAGGGCGCGCTTGAAAGAGGCCGTGTCCATGCCGACCTCGCGCTGGTTGATCACCGAGCGCTTGTCTCTGTGCACGAACTCGATCGGGTCCTCGATCGTGACGATGTGCTTGCTCATCGTCTCATTCATGTGGTCGATCATCGCCGCGAGCGTCGTCGACTTGCCCGAGCCGGTGGTACCCGTCAGGAGCACGATCCCGCGCTCCTCCTCGGCCAACTCGCGGATCACCTCCGGCAGCGATAGCTCCTCGACCGTGCTGATCTTGTGCGGGATCGCGCGGCAGGCAAGTGAGATGACCCCGCGCTGGCGGAAGGCGTTGATGCGGAAGCGCGCGACGCCGGAGATCTCAAAGGAGAAGTCCACCTCGTGGTCCTCGGCGAACTCGCTCAGCTTGTGCGGGTCGTGCAGCAGGTCGTGCAGCGCCCGCTCGGTGTCCTCCGCGCTCAGCGGCTCGGTCCTCTCGTCCTTCGCGAGGATCCCATGCACGCGGAACAGCGGCGCCGAGTCGACCTTGAGATGCAGGTCCGAGCCCTTGCGGCTGACCAACTCGCGCAGAGCTGACTGCACGTCGAACATGCTCAGCGCATCGGCACACGGCGGGGCGGGCTTGAATGCCGCAGGACCGTGTGGACACGCGGTCCCTTTAGGCGGGTTCAGCGATCCAGATCGTGCGCACGCCGAGATGCTCGCCGAGACGCTCGAAGTGATGGTCGTGATGTAGCACGTCGATACCCGCGCGCTGCGCCGCTACTGCAACGGTCAGATCGGTCAGCGGCAGGCGGTGGGCTCCGTGGGACTCGTTGTCGGCAAGCTCGCGCATTGTTGAGAGCACGCCTCGCTGGACCGCGCGATCGACTGCTAGCTCGCGCAGCCCATCCAACAGGCGATCGACGGCGAGCATCCCCTCCGCTTCGCGAGCGTCGACCATCAGCTCGTAGCGGACCGGCCAACACCACGCAACGTCGCCGCGCTCCACCGCGGCGAGCAGGAGTTTGCGCGCGCGATCATCGCGCCGTGCCACCATCCATGCAGAGGTGTCGGCGATGACGGGGCCACCCTCGCCGTCCCAGAGGTCTATGGGCATTCAGGAGGCGTCGGCGAATTCAGCCTGTCGACGGCGTCGAGATCCAGATCAAATCGGCCACGATCCATAGCAGCGAACAGCATCTCGGCGGCACGGCGACGATCGTGCCCGGCACGCAACTCAACGTCCGCGCCGACTACCGCCAGTCGACGCACCAGGGTTGCGTCGCCCTCAGCAGTACCCGTTGCGGCGCGCACCCGCTCCAACGCCAGCCCGAGCTCCTGGTCGGCCGTGACTGCGATTCTGGGATGCTTGCTTGGCACGACATCAGTGTAGCTCCCGGGAGTGACTCTGGTGTATTCGTGCTAGGGCAGCGCCAGCGCTCAGGCCACGTCGCGCAGCTTCTGTGCCTCCGCAAGGCTCTGCAGCTTCTTCAGCGACTGGTTCTCGATCTGGCGGATGCGCTCGCGCGTGACGTTGAACGTGCGGCCGACCTCGTCCAGCGTGCGCGGGTGCTCGCCGCCGAGGCCGTAGCGCAACTCGAGCACGCGGCGTTCGCGGTAGGAGAGGTTCTCCAGCGCCTCGCGTAGCGCCTCCTTGGTGAGAATTTCCGCGGCGCGCTCGTAGGGGGACTCGGCGCGCTCGTCGGCGATGAACTGCCCGAACTCGGACTCCTCCTCGTCGCCGACCGGCTTCTCCAGCGAGACCGGTGCCTGCGCGGAGCGCTTGATCGAGTCGACCTCTTCGGGGTCGATCCCGGTGACCTCCGCGATCTCGTCGGCGGTCGGTTCGCGACCGAGCTCGGTGACCAACTTCCTCTCGGCTCTGCCGATCTTGTTGAGCTTCTCCACGACGTGCACCGGGATGCGGATCGTGCGCGCCTTGTCGGCCAGCGCCCGCGCGATCGCCTGGCGGATCCACCAGGTGGCGTAGGTGGAGAACTTGAAGCCCTTGCGGTAGTCGAACTTCTCCGCGGCGCGCACCAGGCCGAGCGTGCCCTCCTGAATCAGGTCGAGGAAGGGCAGGCCCTGGTTGCGGTAGTTCTTGGCGATCGAGACCACCAGGCGGAGGTTGGACTCGACCATCTTCTGCTTGGCGTCGAGGTCGCCGCGCTCGATGCGCTTGGCGAGATCGACCTCCTCCTGCGCCGTGAGCAGCCGCACCTTGCCGATGTCCTTGAGGAACAGCTGCAGCGAGTCCGTGGTCATGTCCGGCTTGAGGTCGAGCGTCGCTTTCGCTTTGCGCCGGCCGCGCTTGTCCGGGGCGCGCTCCACTTGCAGCGCGGCCGCCGTCGCCGGGTCGATGTCCTCTACGAGCTCGATCTCCGATTTCTCGAGGAAGCCGTGCAGCTCCTCGACGTCGGTCTCGTCCAGATCCAGCTCGGAAGTCGCGGTGGATATCTCCGCGAAAGTCAGCACCCCCACCTGCTGGCCCTTGGCCAACAGGCCCTTTATCTCATCGAGCTCCTGCAATTCGACTACTGACATCGATGTCTTCCGTTTCCGTAGATGGAGATCTTCTGGGGGCACCCGAGCTAGAGCGTCCCGCCGGATGCGGCTAGGACCTGCCCCGCCCAACCGCAACCGAGCGTGGCCGAAGCCCGCCCGACATTACAACTCAACGTCGACCCTATGCTAACGCTTCGTCGCCCATCTTCCTTATGCGCGATGATGCGCGCGCGTGACTCCCACAGACGACAGCAAGCGGCCCAAGGACCCCGGCGAGCGCGGGATTCTCTCGAACCTGCCGAGCACCCGCCCCCAGCGACCCAGCGCGCGACGTGCCGCCGCCAAGCGGGCCACCGCCAAACAGCCCAAGCGCGGGGAAACCGCCAAACGCCCTGAGCCGGTCCCGACCAAGGGCCGCGGTAGCGCCCCCAAACCGCCGCCCGCGCCGCCCGTCCCCCCCCAGGGCTTCGAGACGGAGGACGAGATCGAGCTGGGCACGCCGGTCCACCCTCCCAGCCGCCCGGAGGTAGCGGGCGCCCTAGCGGAGCTCGTCGGAGAGCTCGCACAGACGGGCATCGCGAGAGGTGGACGCCTGCTCAGGGACGCCCTGGGCCGGCTGCCGGGCATCTGATCGCCCCGGCAACCGCCGTCCGTGGGACCTGTATACTGCCCCGCACGCCGAGCTCCTGCGATCCAGATCGCGGGAGACGGGGGACCCAAATGTGAGCCGAGTAGATCGGCGCACTGGGGCGAATCGGTCCGCTCTGGACCGTAGCGCCAAGTAGGCGCGAGCCCGTCAGCTCACCCCGTAGGCGATCAGATTCACATGGAGAACGCTTTCGCCAAGCACGCTCGACGTGCCAACCTTCGCTCGCACGCGCTGCGCGTCGCCCTATTGGGCCTCGGGGCAGCCCTTGCGCTCCCCGCGAGCGCAAGCGCGACCGGCGGCGCGGCTGCGAAAACGGCAGCGGTCGAACCGGGATCGAGCGGTAGCTCGACGACGAGCGGCACACCGAGCTCCGCCACCGGCACGACCGGCGGCGCGGCGCCGGAGGAAACCTCCACGACGCCCAAGCGCGCGCTCGCGACGTGGTTCGGTCCGGGCTTCTACGGCAACAAGACGGCGTGCGGCCAGACGATGAGCCCCGCGCTCGTCGGCGTCGCCTCGCGCACGCTCGCGTGCGGAACGCTCGTGCAGATCGGCTACCGCGGCCACCACCTCACGGTGCCCGTCGTCGACCGTGGCCCCTACGGTCATATCGGCGCGATGTGGGACCTCACGGCAGGCACGGCGCGCGCGCTGAATATCAAGGAAACGGTGCGGATCACGACCGCGATCGTCGGCCTCGTGCCGAACTCCCCCACGCTCGGCGAACCGGCCGAAGCGAGCCCGCCGGCCGCGAGCGCTCCCGCCGCCGCGACCGCGAGCACCGGCGGCGCCGCCGCGGCAAGCTGAGGCGGCTCTCGCGGGGATAGCCTGGGTGGGCTATGCGCGAGGCGTCGATCACGAACCTGCGCGACGCGACCTCCGTGGACCTCGAGACGGGCGCGGTGCGCTCGGTGCAGACCGCGGACCTGCTGCTCAGCGAGGAGCGTCTCGCGGCGATCTGGTCGCCGCTCTACATGGAGCGTCTGGCACGGACCTATTGGCGCTTCCTGACGCGCGTCACGCTGGGACTGGTGCGCGTGCGCTACACCGAGCGCGAGCGCTTCGTGGTGCTGCTGTTCAAGCCGCTGAAGTTGTTGACGTTCAAGGCGCCCGAGTACCTGCTGGAGCCTGACCACGGGATGGTGCGCTGGCGCATCGAGCGCGGCCTGCTCGTCGCGCGCGCGGGGCGCGACGGCGACGGACATCTCCAGATCGATGTGCGCCGCCTACCCAATCCCGCGGCCGCGCGCGCGTGCCTACACGTGGAGGTCGAGGTCGCGAACTTCTACCCCGCGATCTCCCTCGGACTGAGCCGCTGGCTCTACAACGTCACCCAATCCCACATCCACGTCCTCGTCACGCACGGCTTCCTGCGCTCCCTGGCGCGCTTGGACCTCGCGCCGTCGCGAGTCGGGCACTTCGCGGAGGCCGAGGCCAGCCAGACGACCCCGCCGTCGCAGGTGCACGCTGTCGCGGAGGAGCCCACCGCCCCCCGCGTCCGGCCTGACTAGCCGAACCGCGTGTCGCCGTAGAGCGCGCGCAGCTTGGCGCGATCGTGGCGGGCGCTGACGCGGCGCACCGTGCCAGAGCGGGTGCGCATGACCAGCGATTCCGTCGTGGCTCCACCGGCGCTGGGATAGCGCACGCCCTGCAGCACATCCCCGTCGGTGATCCCGGTCGCCGAGAAGAAGACGTCTTCGCCCGCCACGAGGTCATCGCGGTCGAGCACGCGCTGCAGGTCGTAGCCGGCGTCGAGCGCCGCGGAGCGCTCGTGCTCGTCGCGCGGCCACAGACGCCCGAGGAGCTGGCCGCCGAGGCACTTGATGGCGGCCGCGGAGATGACGCCCTCCGGCGTCCCGCCGATCCCCCACAGGAGGTCTACGGGCGAGCGCTCGGTGACGGCGAGCAGCGAGGCGGAGACATCGCCGTGGGCGATCAGGCGCACGCGCGCGCCGGCCTCGCGGATCGCCTTGATCCGCTCGGCGTGGCGGGGACGGTCGAGCACGACGACCATCACATCCCCAATTGCGCAGTCCTTGCGCTTGGCGATCAGCGCCAGCGTCTCGGGCAGCGGACGGTCGAGATCGAGCAGGTCGGCGATCTCCGGCGAGCCGGCCATCTTTTCCATGTAGACGCAGGGCCCCGGATCGAACATCGTGCCGCGCGCCGAGAGTGCGATCACCGCCAGCGCACTGGGCATGCCGTGCGCGGCGAGCGTCGTGCCCTCCAGGGGATCGACGGCGATATCGACCTCCGGCGGGGAGCCGTCGCCGATGCGCTCGCCGTTGTAGAGCATCGGCGCCTCGTCCTTCTCGCCCTCGCCGATCACGACCAGGCCATCCATCTGCACGGAGTGCAGGGCGTAGCGCATGCCATCCACGGCGGCCTGGTCGGCGGCCTCCTTGTCGCCTTTGCCGACAAGTGGCGCCGCGGCGAGCGCCGCGGCCTCGGTGACGCGCACCAACTCGAGGGCCAGGTTGCGGTCGGGAAGCTGGGGGGTGCTGTCAGAGCTCAAGCGGGTACCTTTGTTTGCGCCGTGCGCGCGAAACCTACACCAGCGGGAGGGCGGGGTCTATGAGTGAAGCGACCACGGCACTGGCCGAGGAGCCTGAGAACCCACTGGTCGAGGGCCTGGAGCGGCTGCCGGTCAGCCCGACGACGCTCGTGATCTTCGGCGCCACCGGCGACCTCGCGCGGCGCAAGCTACTGCCGGCCATCTACAACCTCGCCCACGAGGGCGCGCTGCCCGAGCGCTTTCACCTCGTGGGGGTCTCGCGCAAAGAGAAGGAGCACGAGGACTACCGCGCCGACTGCGAACAGGCGATTCGCAGCTTCTCGCGGCGCACGCCCGACGAGGACGTGCTGGCGGGACTGCTGGCGGACGTCAGGTATGTCGCGGGCACCTTCGACGAAGCGTCGGTCTATGAGGAGCTCCAGGAGATCCTCGACGGCTTCGAGGTGCAAGACGGGGAGCGACTCGCGCGCGCCTTCTACCTCTCGACCGCGCCGAACTTCTTCCCCGTGATCGTGGAGGCGCTCGGCAACCAGGGGCTGGCCCAACGCGAGCAAGCCGACGTGCGGGTCATCATCGAGAAGCCGTTCGGCACCTCGCTCGCCGAGGCCACCGCGCTCAACCGCCAGGTACTGGCGGTGTTCGAGGAGTCCCAGGTATTCCGCATCGACCACTACCTGGGCAAGGAGACCGTGCAGAACATGCTGGCGTTCCGCTTCGCCAACGGCATGTTCGAGCCGCTGTGGAACCGCAACTACATCGAACACGTGCAGATCACCGCGGCCGAGGACATCGGCATCGGCAGCCGCGCCGGCTACTACGACCACTCCGGGGCGCTGCGCGACCTGATCCAAAATCACATGCTGCAGCTGCTCTGCCACGTCGCGATGGAGCCGCCGGTGAACTTCACCTCCGAGGAGGTGCGCAACGAGAAGGTGAAGATCCTGCAGGCGATCCACGCGCCCAGCGCGCAGGACATCGCCGACATGTCCGTTCGCGCCCAATACAGCGCCGGCCACGCCGGCGGCGAGGACGTCAGCGGCTATCTGGAAGAGGAGGGCGTGCGCGAACACTCCAACACCGAGACCTTCGCGGCGCTGCGCCTGGAAGTCGACAACTGGCGTTGGGCCGGCGTGCCCTTCTACCTGCGTGCCGGCAAGCGCCTGACGCGCAAGATCACCGAGATCGCGATCACGCTCAAGCCTGTCCCCCATCTCGCTTTCAACCAGGAAGGATCGCTAGGGATCAGACCCAACCAGCTGATTCTCACGCTGCAGCCCAACGAGGGGGTCTCGCTGCAGCTCGGCGCCAAGATCCCGGGGACCCGCATGATCATTCGCCCGGTGAACATGGAGTTCCTGTACGGGACGGCGTTTCTCTCGCAGTCCCCGGAGGCCTACGAGCGCCTGATCATGGACGCGATGCGTGGCGACCCGACACTGTTCACCCGCAACGACGAGGTCGAGGCGCAGTGGCAGATCTGCGACCCGATCGTCAGCGCCTGGGAAGCTGCCCCCGGTCCGTTGCCGCAGTACGAAGCCGGCTCGCAGGGCCCGCCCGAGGCGGCCAGCATCCTGCGCGAAGGCCACAGCTGGCGCGCGATCTGATGCCGACCGTCAGCGACGCGGTCTGGAGCGAGCAGGGCACGACGCCCGACAAGATCGAAGCGGCCCTGCGCTCGCTGCTGGCCGAGCGCCATGCCGAGAACGGCGGCTTCGTACCGGCGCGAACGCTGAACATGATCGCGTTCGTCGATCGCGAGTGGAGTGGCGAGATCGCCAACCGCCTGCGCGGCGTTGGGCGTTACCACGCCTCGCGCCTGGTCGTGCTCTCCTACGAGGCTGGCCGCGAGCGGCTGGACGCGCGCGCGACGGTTGCCTCCGACGGGGACCCCAAGCCGGGCGAGCTGAGCCTGTTGCGCGAGACCGTGATCGTCGAGCTCGGCGATCGCCACCTGGACGATCTGGCCACTATCGCCGACCCGCTCGTGGTCACCGACCTACCGACGCTGCTGTGGTCTCCGCACGGCCACCGCGAGATCATCGACGGACTCCTGGGGCTCGCACAGGCGGTGCTGCTCGACTCCGTCGACGAGCCCGACTTCTGCGCCGCGATCGAGCATGCTCGATCGCTCTCCGAGCGCGCTTATGTGGTGGACCTGGCTTGGCTGCGCTCGACACCGTGGCGCGAGCGCATCGCCACCGCGTTCGACTCCGCCGCAATGCGCCGCGAGCTGCGTGCCATGACCGGGGTCGCGATCCGCCACCACCCGGAGTCGGCGATCGCGGCGATGCTGCTGGTCGGCTGGCTGGCGTCGCGCCTGGGATGGGAGGTGCGCCCGCTGCGAGCCGACGGCCACGAGCTCGTCGGCAAGGCGCACGCCGGCGGCGCGGACGGCGGCGAGCCCCAAGCGGTCGCGCTGCGTCTGCAGGCGGCACCCGAGCTGCAGGTGCGCGGCCTGGCGGGCCTGGCGCTGGAGACAGCGTCGGGTCGTACGCTGCGCCTGGATCGTGGCGCCGGCGGCCTGCACGCATATAGCCGCGACCCGCGGGGTAGGGAGCGAGAATGGAC
This sequence comes from Solirubrobacteraceae bacterium, assembly GCA_036501715.1. Lineage (GTDB taxonomy): Bacteria > Actinomycetota > Thermoleophilia > Solirubrobacterales > Solirubrobacteraceae > Palsa-744. The sequence goes on from DASXZV010000043.1 coordinate 115,059, forward strand.
GATTCTGGGCGCCTCGCGCGGTGAGGCCGGCATTCTCGGCGAGGGCATCCGTCAGGCGCTGCTGCGCGACCCGACCTACACCCCAGCGCTCGCGGCCGCGGCGCGGCTAGCGCCGTGACATCGAGAGACCGAGTGAGCCGATGTGGCGAAAACGTCGTACATTGATTCAGCAGCGTCTGGAGCCATGGCTCTTTCCATCCCTCAAGACACCGCCGCACCCCCAGCCGACGTCGCCGCGACCCTGAGCGACCTGAGCGAGGTTCGCGAGGCGACGCACGCGCTGGTCGCGCACCTCGACGACGCGACGCTGCAGCGCCCGCTCTCGCCGATCATGAGTCCGCTCGTCTGGGACCTGGCGCACATCGCGGCCTACGAGGATCTGTGGCTGGCGCACCGCCTCGCGGGCCTGCCGCTGCTGCGCCCGGACCTGGCGGCGCTGTACGACGCCTTCGAGACGCCGCGCGCGGTGCGCGGCGAGATCGACCTGCTGGACGCGCCGGCGGCGCGCGCCTACCTGCGGGACGTCCGCGAGCGCGTCCTCGCGGCGCTCACGCGGACGGGGATCGGCGACGGCGTGCTCTGCGAGCTGGTCCTGCGCCACGAGCTCCAGCACACCGAGACGATGCGCCAGACGATGGCGCTTGCCGGCATCCTGCCCCCGGGCGAGCCGCAGCTGGTCGGCGACGGCGAAGCGATCACGGGCGAGCCGGAGGCGGCGTCGAGCTGGATTGAGCTGCCGGGTGTGAGCTTCGCGATGGGCGCGCCGCCGGAGGGCTTCGCCTACGACAACGAGCGTCCGCGACACACCGCGCGAGTGCCGACCTTTCAGATCGCGCGCCACCCGGTCAGCAACGCGAGCTGGCTGAGTTTCAGCGAGGGCGGCGGCTATGAGCGGCGCGAGTGGTGGAGCGATGAGGGCTGGGCGTGGAAGGAGGAGTACGACATCACGCATCACCCGGCGGTGGCCGCCGGCGATCCGCGGGCGCCGGCCTGCCACGTCAGCTGGTTCGAGGCCGACGCCTTCGCCCGTGCGTACGATGCGAGACTGCCCACTGAGGCGGAGTGGGAGCGGGCGGCGACCTCGGACCAGCTGGCCGGGACACGTCAGGTGTGGGAGTGGACGAGCAGCCACTTCGACGGTTATCCGGGGTTCGTCGCGTATCCCTATCGCGAGTACTCCGAGGTCTTCTTTGGCGGGGATTACCTGGTTCTGCGCGGCGGGTCGTGGGCCACTAACCGGCGCGTCGCGAGTGCGACGTTTCGCAACTGGGACTATCCGCAGCGCCGCCAGATCTTCGCTGGCGTGCGACTGGCGAGAGAGGCGGCGTAATGACGACGACAGCGACACAGAGGGAGGCGGCGTGATGGAGCCCGTCCAGGACCCGGCCAACGCGGTCGCAATTCAGATCGACTCGCACCTCGGCGGGGCCGAGGAGCGCTCACTCGCCGAGGATGTGCTCGACGGGCTCACGCGGCCGTTCAAGGAGCTGCCACCCAAGCACTTCTACGACGCGCGCGGCGCGGAGCTGTTCGACCGTATCTGCGAGCTGCCGGTGTACTACCCGACGCGCACCGAGCGCGCGATCCTCGATGCCGCGGCAGCCGACGTCGCGGCACTCACCGGCGCCGTCGAGCTGGTCGAGCTCGGCTCGGGCACGGCCGCCAAGACGCGCGTGCTGCTCGATGCGCTGCACGAGGCGGGCACGCTCGCGCGCTACGTGCCCGTCGACGTCACGGAGAGCATGGTGCGCGACTGCGCGGAGGAGCTCACGCTCGAGTACCCGGGCCTGAGAGTGCACGGCGTGATCGGCGACTTCGAGCGCCACCTCGACCACGTTCCCGCTCCCGATGGCCCACGTCTGGTCGTGTTCCTTGGCGGCACCATCGGCAACTTCCCACCGGGCAGCCGCCGGCGCTTCCTGCGTCAGATCGGCGGCCTGCTCGCAAGGAACGACCACCTGCTGATGGGTACCGACCTGGTCAAGGACCCGCAGGTGCTGGAGGCCGCCTATGACGACCCGGAGGGCGTGACGGCGGAGTTCAATCGCAACCTCCTGCATGTCCTCAATCGGGAGCTCGACGCGGACTTCGACCCCGCGGACTTCGAGCACGTCGCGCTCTTCGACGACCGCCACGAGTGGGTCGAGATGCGCCTGCGTGCACGACGCGACCACACGGTGATGGTGCGCGCGCTGGAGCTGCCGGTGCACTTCGACGCGGGCGAGGAGATGCGCACGGAGATCAGCGCGAAGTTCACGCCGCGGCGCCTGGAGGGCGACCTCGACGCGGCGGGCCTGGAGCTCGTGCGCTGGTTCACCGATCCCGACGATCTCTTCGCGCTGACGCTCTCGCGGCCAGCCAGCTGAGCCGGCGCTACCGAGGCGCGCCAGACGAAGGCCTTTGACGGATCAGACGAAGAAGTCGGCGACCGCGACCCGCCATCCGGGCACGGCGTCACTCAGGTCTAGCTCATCGCCCTCGCCGTGGATCCGAACGTCGCCGCTGGGACGATAAACGGTCGCGGAACGCCGGGCCGGGTCGAGTACGAGTACAGCGGCGGTGCCAGCTCCGAGCCAAGCGAGCGCCTTGGCCTCGACATCACGGAAGCTGTCACCCGGTGAGACGACCTCAATCGCGAAGTCGGGCGCCCGCGGCCAGTACTTCTCGGTGCGGCCCACCGCGTCGGCATGCGCGCACGTGACGAATGCGGCATCGGGCGCGCGCACCGTATCGGGATCAGTTGCCAAGACGAAGCCCGTCTCGGCGCCAAAAGTGACACCGATTCCGCTCGAGACGTGTACACCCAACAGGCGGTCAGCCGTCGATGCGACACGACCATGCTCGGCTCCGGCCGGCGTCATCACGCGCAACTCCCCCCCAATAAGCTCGCGTCGCTGCCCGTCGTCGGGCAATGTCCACAGTTCCTCGGCTGTCGTGTTTGCAAGCGCATGCGCGGTCATGCCACGAAGGCTAGCGATCGGCTCCACGAGCGGCGGACGATCTGAAAGTTTGCTTTCGGCTTGGGATTGGTGACCAGGGCGGTCAACAACGATAGACCGCGCCTCAGACAGCTGTCTGCGTGAGGGCGATCGCCGGTGAAGTACTCTCCCAGCCGTGCAGATCGAGGGCAGTTCAGCGATTGTCGTCGGCGGGGCCTCGGGCCTCGGCGCGGCGACCGTCCGGGAGTTGCACGCGCGCGGCGCGATCGTGACGATCGCCGACGTCAACACCGAGCGCGGCGAGGCCCTCGCCGCGGAGCTCGGGGTCGAGCTCTGCGCGTGCGACGTGCGCGAGGAGACGCAGGTGCAGGAGGCGGTGGGGCGCGCGGCCGCTGTCGCGGGCGGTCTGCGCATCGCGGTCTGCTGTGCGGGCACCGGCTGGGCGCAGAAGGTCGCGGGCTCCAAGGGTCCGCATCCGTTGCTGCCGTTCGAGACGATCCTGCAGATCAACCTGATCGGCACCTTCAACGTGCTGCGCTTCGCCGCCGGCGCGATGATCGCCAACGAGCCCCGCGGTGAGGATGGCGAGCGCGGGGTCTGCCTCAACACGGCCTCGATCGCAGCCTACGATGGTCAGATCGGCCAAATCGCGTACTCGGCATCGAAGGGCGGGGTCGTTGGGATGACACTCCCCGCCGCGCGCGACCTCGCGCAGTACGCGATCCGCGTGTGCACGATCGCCCCCGGCCTGTTCGATACGCCGTTGCTCGCGGCGCTTCCGGAGGAGGCCCGCGTGAAGCTCGGCGCGGGCGTCCCCTACCCCCCACGCCTTGGTCGCCCCGAGGAGTACGCGCAGCTAGCTGTGCAGATCGTCGAGAACCGGATGCTCAACGGCGAGGTCATCCGGCTCGACGGGGCTTTGCGGATGCCGCCGCGCTGAGGTTGACTATTCCGGATGCGCGTGCGTGCCGGTTCGCGAGAATCGCGGGAGCTGACTGCCGTTCAGTTCCACTCGCCAGAAAGGCACACCGAGTTCCTTGGGAAGCTCGAGCAGTTCGGGAATGGTCTTGTAGAAGCGTGGCTCCCCCACGCTCACGCGCATCCGGGCGACGCTGGTCAACGGGATCGCCAGGATTCCAGCCTGGTGGTCACGGTCGCGCGTACCGACGAGATACACGAGGCCGTTGGACTCCGCGAGCAGCTTGCCCTTTATTACTTGATCGTTACTGGTGTAAATCGTGGCCTGATCTAGCGGCGGAGGATCGAAGTAGGCGTAGAGCGCGGCCAAGGCGCTCAGCATCACGACGGCCGTCAAGACGCTCGCGCGGGCATGGTTCACCGACCAAGTGCGCCAACCGTTGATGGTGAGCAGTTCGAAGCGCAGGTTGAAGTACACGAGCGCGGCAGCCGCCACAGCCACCGCGATCGGCGGCCCCCACTCGGCGACGGGTATCAGCAACGTCAGGCCGGCAGCGCCTAACCCCCACACGCCCCTTATGAGCCGGCTATTGGAGCCGTTGGCACTGTCGTCCGACCCCGCAGCGGCCGCACTCAGCGTGCCATCCGCCTCCGCACCGGCCTCCAGCGACGTCTCCCCGCCCCCCCACCAACGCGCGATCCGATCCGCTGCTGGCGTCGAGGCCAGTTTCGCGCCCACAAAGGCCGCGGCCGCAAGAACCGCCACGACCGCGAGCCGGAACGCGATCGTCGGATTCACGATAACGGCGAGCCCTTCTAGCAGATAGTCCTGCAGCGATGACAATCCGAGACCGCGGGTTGTCGAAACGTCTTCGGCATGGAGTTGCCCAATGCGGCGCACCAAGCCGATGACGTAGAGCACTGTCGCGGTGAGTGCCGAGAGGGCAGCCACGTTCGCGAATGTCAGCTCACCGAGCTGCCGACCGAAATCAACGACGCCGGCGATTACTTCTTTGACAACCACCGACGTGTTCTGAGGATCGTCGCCCTCGACGTCCGCGTGCTGAGTCTCTGGCGAGACTGGCTGCTCCGCCCCCCGAAGTTCCATCTCTCCGGATGAATATCACAAGGACACGCCGTGATGTGCCCTAACTCCGCGACAGCCTTTCACCGCCGACGGCGCCCGCTGCCCGAGCGGACGCCGCCCACGACAGAAGCCGCGGTCCTCGACTGCCTCACGCGGTGTGGGAGCGCCAGTGCTCACCCGCGAACAGCGGCATGCAGGCGTGCTCGGGTGCGCTGAGTTCAGCGCTCAGCAGCGCCGCGCCGACCTCTCCCTTGTAGAGGCTGTCGCGGCGCAGCGATGTGGCTTGAACGCTCGCCGCCGCGTGGTCGGCCAGCACACGCGCGCGGAGGAGCCACTGCGCTTCCCCGGTGTGCTGGTAGAGACACAGCAATGCGTGGGCGCGCCCGGCGAACCCGCAGCAGAGGTCACCCCCGGACGGTACGCCTTCGTAGGCGCTCCAGCCGGCCTGTTGTGCCAGCTGCGCGAAGCGCTCGTCGCCGAGCAGGCGATGAGCGAGTACCCACAGGTGGACGAGCCCGGCGGCGCCATTGCACCAGCTCGCTCCGAGCGGCGAGTCCAGGATGGCACCTCCGGACTGCTGCGGCCAGCGCGTGCCTCGGCCGGCGGGGCAGCCCAATGCGGCAAGCTGCTGCAGGCGCTCCTCGATTCCATCCGGGAGCCGCGTGCGGGACGCCTCGCTCCAGCGCAAGAGGGCGAAGAGATACCCCGCCCAGCCATGAGCGGCCCCGAGTGAGCGCAGCTCGGTGCACTCCGCCAACGCGGGCTGACCTTCCAGCCGGTCCCAGAGACCGCGGCGCAGCTCCGCCCCACGCAACCGCAGCGCGCCGGTTTCGAGCAGCGCGCTCGACGCCTCGAGCAGCAGCGAGCAACCGAGCAGCAGCCCCGCTCGGCCGAAGGCCACGTCCACGTGCGGGCCCGGATCGCCCGTAACGGCCACGAACTCATCCAGGGCGGCTTGCTGTGCGACTTCATCGCAACGCGCATGCGCAACCAGCGCAAGAACGCCGTGCACCCCTGCGGCGTGATGGTAGAAAGAGTTTTCGCCGAAGGTCTCCGGAACGATCTCGAGCTCCTCGTTCCAGAAGGCATCGTGCGAACCCGCGGCGAACGCTGCCCGCGTGGACCACAGATCCGCCAGCGACAGCAGGTCTTCGTCGTCGCGCAGCGCCGCGATTCGAAGGAGCGCGTAGGCGAACCCGGCACCGCCGTTCATGGCAGAGGCCGTCGGTGGGGCGAGCTTGCCGGTGAACAGCTCGCCGCCGAGCGCCAGGCGCGCAAGCACCTCCTCTAGCAGTCGCTCTCCGGGGCCCGGCTCGGTGCGCGCGAGCGTTGCGATCTGTGTGCGCCGGCGATCGCGGGTGGCGGCGGCGCGAAAGGCGCGCAGAAGGTAACCACTCGACCGATAGCGCTTGGCGGGATCCTTGTTTAGTGCGCGCGCCAGCGTGCGCTCGATCGCGGGAAGATCGCGCGCGCCGTGACGGGCAAACGGTAGTGGCGACTGCTCGAGCAGCTGACGCAGCATCTCCTCGTGTTCGAGCGAAAATGCGTGCGTGTGCGCTCCGGTCAGCAGTAGGTAGAGCAGCGCGCCCAGCGAGTACTGCTCACCCTGAAAGGACAGCAGCGGGTCACGATCGCCGGTCAGGCGCGCGGAGGCGATCTCGGGTTCCATGAAGAAGTCGACCCCGCCTCGCCAAGGGGCCACCGGCATATTCGCCGCGAGCGGCCTGCCCGCAAGCCCGTAGTCGATGATGGTGACCGCGCCGCTCCCGTCGACGAACGCATTGCGTGGATGGACGTCTCCGTGGATGACTCCCTGGGCATGTAGGTGTGCGTAGGCCTCGATCAGCCGCTCGCCGAGCTCCAGTAGGAGCAAGGCGCCGTCGCGGTCGGCAAGCCGCCGCGCGTCGGCGGCCGCCTCGTATACGTCGATCCCGGCGCACCACGACATCGCGAGGAACGGTCGCTCCTCGTGCACCCCGCACTCGAGCAGCCGCGGGTTCACGCGCCCGTCGAGGCTCTCCAGGATCGCGGCCTCATGCGCAAATGTCTGGTGCATGCGTTCACCGGCGCCGGCGCGGGCGACCTTCAGCGCGGCAGCCGAGCCATCGGCTGCCCGCGCGAGGTAGACCTCCGTGTCGACGATCACGTGAACCGCTTCGAGAACCTCGACGCAACCGATCCTCTCACCCGCGAGGAGCGTGCTGGCGATCACCTGCGCAAGCTCGGAGTCGGCGGACACGAGCACGCCCTCGTTGACGAAGCCCCCCAGGACCGAAAACGCATCGTCGAGCAACTCGCGGGGATCGACGCCCTCGGCTGCGCCAAACGCGATCACCGCGTCGACGATCGTCGTCGGCGAGCGAAACCTCTCCAGTAGCGCAGCCGTCCTTGCATCGACGACGCTCGACGACGTGCGCGAGCGTGGGCGCGTGACCGTGTAGTCGCTGTCCGGCTGGCCGATCTGCTCGCGCAGTTCGGGCGCGAGCTGCGCCAGCGGCGCGATGACGACGTCGGCGGGGAGGATGAAGGGGTCGAGACTCGTCATTCCTAGGCGTTTGCGTGCGCCTCCTCCCACATACCGTTCGCGGGCACCCATGTGTCGGAGTCGATTCCCGTCAGCCTCAGGCGCTCGAGCGCGAACCGCCACGGCTCCAGCGCACTGGTGCCGTGAACGGCACCAGACGTGAGGTACTGGGCGAGGCGGGCGGACACCCAGAGCCTCCAGCTCGTCATTCCGCCGGCATCGGCACCCAGCGTCGGTGGATCCGCGCCCCAGGAGAGCAGGCCGTCGGATGTGACCGCGGCCGTGAACGGAACCCCGTGAGCGGGACAGCCGGACAGACGCTCCTGCAGCTTGCTTGCGGCGTCCTGCAAGTCGTCGAGGCGCTCGAAGTAGACGACGAGCTTGTCCGGCCGGCAGAGGCCGCCGATGCCCACGCCGACCTTGAACGCCTTCACGCCACGCCCTGCGACGAGTGAGCCAGCGACGGCCTCGACTGCAGCTGGAAGCGCGTCCAGCGCCGGACTCACGTAGAGCTTGTAGCCCGTCTCGGCTTCGCCGCTCGCCGGCCGCGCCCGACGCGCACGCCAGCTGCGCCAGTACGTGCGCGCATCTCCCGCGGGGGTCGTCTCCATCCAGCCCGCCTCCAGCGCGATCTGGGCGCTCCGACCCGGCTGAAGCCCAAGATAGCCCTCGATGGCAGCGACATCGGGCAGCCTCGACGCGAGCGCCGGCGAGAGCGGTTGGCGCCCATAGCCGTAGAGCCGCAGCGTGAGCTGCGCCGCGGGCAGGGGCAGTTCGGCGAGGGCTTGGCCGTAGCGCAGGGCGGCCACTGACAGTTCGCCGATGCGGCCACGCCCGCCACGTGAGCTCCCAGCCAGGACGAGCCCTCCGGCCTCGCTGCCACAGAGATAGCGCCCTTCGTGCTCGATCTCGAGCACTTCGTCGGCGACCAGACGCGCGATCGTGCGTTCCAGGTCCTCGCCCAGGCGTTTCTGGACATAGGCGGGCAGCGACGCGGACTCGCTCAGCGTGAGGAACAGAAGCGCGGTCTCAGCTGTAGCGGCCCGCGGCTCGGCGTCTGCTCCTGCTCGTGGCCGCAGCACACCGTAGAGGTCCTCGACATCCAGCGCGTCGAGCAGCTTTCGCTCGGCTCCCGAAAGTCGGTCCAGCAGGACGAGCTCATACACCGGATTGGCGCGAAACGTCCCGTTGACGAAACTCACTTCTCGCTCTCGCGCCGCTCCTCGAGCGCCTTCTGCGCTTTCTCGATCTCCCGCAGCTGCGCCTCCAGTCGCTCTCTCAGTAGCGGGAGCTGCTCGGCGTCGAGAATCACTGTCCGCTCCTCGACGGGGCGGCTCTGCCCCTCACAGGGCACCACCGTCGTACCGAATCGACAGTAGCGTGAAGGAATGCCACAGCTCCCATTCGGACAGGTATCAGCCCAACAGGTACCCATCCCAAACTGGCACGACGCCCATGAACACGTCCATGGACCAGTCCACGGACCCGTTCCCACCTGACAGTTGATGGTCTGCGTCTGGAACGGCGGGCATTCGGTACCCCAAGCGCACGTAAAGACTTCACATCTCACCGAGGGCCAATCGCAGTCGACGCCTTCCCCACCACCCTCATCGATCACAGACCCATCCGTGCCGCAGGGCAACTGCACCCGCAGCTTCCTGGCTCCAAAGGACATAGAGACACCTCAATAGGTTCGGGTCGCGCCAGAGTACATCAAGTCAGGGCAGCGCACCAGCAAACATTTGTTCGCATCAGGCGAACAGGCCCATCCTCGGAAACTACTTTAGGTGAAATGTCTCTAGCTCGCCTAGCGAAACACGAGCTGCTATCGGAACGTTGAGCTAGACGCCGGAGTTTGAACAACCGCACAACCCGGCGAAACGGAAGAAGCGGCATACGAACCACAAAAGCCACTCGCAGACAATAGGATTCATCTGTGTCTGCGATCCGCTAGCATTGGGCCCTCTGAAGGCGTCATCCCGCACCTTGCTGGAGTCCGGTCATGAAGACGAGTGGGCCACGCTCAACGAGGAGAAGCGTCGAGCACTCACCCCGCCAGCCGACACGCCCGTCGGCGAGCTGCTCAGGCGCGGGCAGCACCTCTCGGCCCAGGCGGCCAAACTGCTGCGAGCGGTCGAGCGAGCTGCCAATGTCCCCCCTGGACCCTGAACTCGACGTCGCCGTCGTAGCGATGATCGGAGCCCGCGCCCGCAACGACCTACTCGGCCTGGCCGAGGTCCACGGCGAGCTCCCCCTCGAGCCAATCCCGGGCCTCGACAGCTGACCTCGTGCGCCACCCAGCGCGGGCGGCGCACGAGACCGGGCTCACTACCTCAGCTCAGTCGCTCGACCAGCATCGCCATGCCCATGCCGCCGGCGACGCACATGGACTCGATCCCGTAGGTCCCGTCGAGTGTCTGCAGGCCGTTGATCAGCGTGGTCATGATGCGCGCGCCGGTCATCCCGAAGGGGTGACCGAGCGCGATCGCCCCACCGAAGGGGTTGAGCTTCTCGTCGTCGATCCCGAGGCGCTCTTTGCAGGGCACGATCTGGGCGGCGAAGGCCTCGTTGATCTCGACGACGTCGATGTCGCTCATCGACATGCCGGTGTTCTTGAGCAGCAGCTCGATCGCGGGCACGGGTCCGAGCCCCATGATCTCGGGGCGGATCGCGACGACGGTGGAGGCGAGGATCTTGACTTTGGGCTTGATCCCGAGCTCCTTGGCGCGCTCCTCGGAGGTGACCAGCAGGGCGGCGGCGCCATCGTTGAGCGGGCAGGCGTTGCCAGCCGTCACGGTGCCGTCGGGCTTGAACGCGGGCTTGAGCTGGGAGAGCTTCTCCAGCGTGGTGCCGGCGCGCGGCCCGTCGTCCTTGGTGACGATCTGCTCGGGAATGTCGATCTCGTTGCCTTCGCGGTCCTTGTCCTTGTGCGCGGGGGCCGTCACGGGGACGATCTCAACGTCGAAGTGCCCCGATTCCTGGGAGGCCACGGCGCGGCTCTGGGAGGTCACGGCCCATTCGTCCTGAGCCTGGCGGCTGACGCCGCACTTCTCGGCGACGTTCTCCGCGGTGAGGCCCATGGGGATGTAGACGTTGTAGAGCGAGCCCTCGGAGCCGTCGAGCTTGGGGTGGAATTCGAACGCCCCGCCCTGTGTGGCGCGCGAGACGGCCTCGACGCCGCTGGCGATGTAGGTGTCGCCCTCGCCGGCCTTGATCGCGTGGAAGGCCATGCGCGTGGTCTGCAGCGAGGAGGCGCAGAAGCGGTTGACGGTGGTGCCGGGTACGTGGTGGTCGATGCCGGCGAGCAGCGCGGCGTTGCGACCGATGTTGTAGCCGGACTCGCCCTCGGCGAAGCCGCAGCCCATCATCACGTCGACGATCGAGCTCGAGTCCAATTGCGGGTTGCGATCGAGCAGCGCCTTCAGCGGCACCGCCGCGAGGTCGTCGGCGCGAACGGATTTGAGCGACCCCTTGACGGCGCGCCCGATGGGCGTGCGTACGGCGTCGACGATTACGGCGTCAGGCATCTAAAGCTCGTCTCCTTGGTTTTGTTTGGCCCCTAGGCTGCGGCCCCTACGCTCCCCTCGGCCAAGCATCTTATGCCACGTGGGCCAAGCCGGCCTTCGAGCTCGGCCTAGAGATCGAGCCGGCTGACCCCGAGCTCGTCGAAGCCGACGTGATGGGCGAGCTCGTGGCGCACGGTTCGCACGACCTGGTCGCGCAGCAGCTCGGGGTCGTGCCCGAAGTCGCGTCGCAGCGTGTCGCGGAAGATCATGATGCGATCGTGGTAGTTGTCGCGGGTGGCCCCATCGCCTTCGTACATCCCGTACGCGCCCGCGCGGCGGCCCTTGTCGGAGATCACGACCGCGACGTGCCGCAGGGCGTTGCGCAGCAGGTCGGGCAGGTCGTCGAGGGCGTCGCGCACGAGCTCCTCGAAGTCGTCGTCGTCGAGCGGGTCGAGCTCCATGAACTCGGCTTCCTCGGGGTCCACGGCGAGCCCGTCGCGCGCGAGCTGCTCGGCGCGGCGCACGATCGCTTCGAAGTCCTCCTCGGACTCGGGGTTGTGCCAGCCGGCGAGGCGCACCGCGATCGAAGCGGCAATCGCGGTCAGGATCGCGATCGCGGCGATCCCGAGCACGAGATCCTCGACGGCGTGCACGGCGCCGTCGGTGCTGAAGCCCTCCCCCACGACGATTACTACGAGTCCCAGCGACAGCGCGATCAAAGCCGCCAGGCCTATCCGCCTGAGCTGGCCGGAGGCGCGCTGCGATTTCGACGAGCGCACGATCGCCTCGCCCCTCTCCCCTACTTCTTGAGCGTGCGGGCGATCACGAGCCGCTGAATCTCGTTCGTGCCCTCGTAGATCTGGGTGATCTTCGCGTCTCGCATCATGCGCTCCACCGGGTACTCCTTGACGTAACCGTAGCCGCCCAGGACCTGCACGGCCTCGACTGTGACGGCCATCGCGGTGTCCGAGCAGAAGACCTTGGCCATCGAGGAGTACTTCGCGCGCTGCGGATCGCCGCGATCGGCCATCGCGCAGGCCTTGTAGAGCAGCTCGCGCGCAGCGGCCGTGTGTGTTTCCATATCGGCCAGCTTGAACTGGATCGCCTGGTGGTCGATGATCGGCTTGCCGAATTGGACACGCTCGCGCGCGTAGCCGACCGCGTAGTCGGTCGCGCCCTGCGCGATGCCGACGGCCTGCGCGGCGGCGCCGAGGCGCGTGCGCTCCAGGGTCCCGAGCGCCACCGAGAGGCCGCGCCCGACCTCGCCGATCACGTTCTCCGGGGGTACCCGCACATCCTCGAAGATCGGCTGGCCCGTCGGCGAGGCGCGGATCCCGAGCTTGTGCTCGAGCTTGCCGACGCTGAAACCGGGCCGGTCGGCCTCCACGACGAACGCCGTGATCCGACGGGTCTCGCGGTCGGTGACCGCGAAGCAGATGTAGAAGTCCGCGACGCCGAGGTTCGTGATCCAGTTCTTGGTCCCGTTGATCACCCACTCATCGCCGTCGAGCACCGCGGTGGTTTTCATTCCGGCGGGGTCCGAGCCGGCCTCGGGCTCGGAGAGCGCAAACGCGGGCGTCCACTCGCCGCTGGCGCACTTGGGCAGGAAGCGCTCCTTGAGCTCCTCGGAGCCGAACAGCTGGATCGGCAGCGTGCCGAGCTCCTGGACCATCAGGATCAGGGCGCAGGCGGCGTCGACCTTGGCGATCTCCTCGACCGCCATGTTGAGCATCAGGGTGCCGGTGCCGGTGCCCCCGTACTCGGTCGGGAAGGGCAGGCCGAGGATGTCCTGCTCGCCTAGCAGCTTGCGGATGTCCCAGGGATACTCGGCGCGCTCGTCGATCTCGGCCGAGCGCGGCGCGATCTGCTCCTGGGCGATCTGGCGGATCGTGGCGCAGAAGTCGAGGTGCTCCTGGGGAATTGTGTAGACGTCGCCGAGGGCCTCCATAGTCATGAGGAGATCCTAGTGGGCCGCGCGCGCCGAGGAGGAGACGGGATGTGAAGTGCTCTGATTGGCGCTCGATCGAGGCCCCTCCGGCGCGCGCGGCGGCTACGCTGCAAGCGATGAGCGTCGAGGTCGATCCCGCGCAGCTGGAGGTCGAGCCCGCCCAGGTCGCGGAGTGGATGGCGCGCGAGCCCGAGCTGCTGCTCGTCGACGTGCGCGAGCCCTACGAGCGTGAGGCGGGCCACATCGCGGGCAGCCTGCACATCGCGCTCGCCGAGCTACCCGCCCGCGCCGGCGAGCTCGGGGGCGAGCGACCGGTGGTCTTCTACTGCCGCGTCGGCGCGCGCTCGGCGATGGCCGCGCAGGCGTTCAGGGCCTCGGGCCTGCAGGCCCACTCGCTGAGCGGCGGCCTCGTGCGCTGGGCCCAGGAGGGCCGTCCCCTGGCGCCGCAGGGCGGACAGGTCGCCGACCATTGACCACCACGGATCAGAGGAGCTGAGGCAGATGGAGGCATCGGCAGCGTCGGAGTACCCGCAGGTCAGGAGCGGCGAGGGCTATGCCGTCGGCACGCTCACGGACCTGGGCGAGGGCCCGGGTTTTCGCAAGGTCCGCAAGGGGCTGGGAGTGACGGCATTCGGCGTCAATGCGATCGTGATCCCGCCGGGCATCGAGAGCGGCTTTCACTTTCACGAAACCCAGGAGGAGCTGTACTTCGTGCACCGCGGGACGCTCGAGATGGAGTTTGGCGACGGCTCGGTGCAGCCCCTGGAGGAGGGTGCCTTCGTGCGCGTCGACGCGCCCATGCCGCGCAAGATCCGCAACGTGGGCGACATCGATGGGATCTACCTGTGCGTCGGCGGCAAGGACGGCTATGTCGGTCGCGACGGGCGCGTCCCCGAGGGAGAGCAGCGTGTCGGGCCAATCAAGCACGAGCGCTGACGGCGAGCCGAGGCGCGAGCGCCCGTCGCCAGCGTCGCTGCCAACGGGCGCGGACTCGCCGAAGCTGCTGCGCGTGACCCGCGAGCTAGCGATTCCCCTGGCTGAGATCACGCTGCGGGCGAGCCGCTCCTCGGGCCCGGGTGGGCAGCACGCGAATGTCACCGCGTCCCGCATCGAAGCGAGCTTCGACGTGTGCGCCTCGCAGGCGCTGAGCGAACGCCAGCGCGAGCGCATCCTGGCGCGCGCGGGCGCGCGGGTGATCGCGGTCGCGCAAGACGAGCGCTCGCAGGCACGCAACCGCGAGTTGGCCCTGCGGCGCCTCGCGGAGCGCCTGGAGCGTGCCCTGGCGGTGCGCCGCCAGCGCCGGCCCACGCGCCCGACGGCGGCCTCGCGCACGCGGCGCCTGGAGGCCAAGCGGCGCGCGGGTCAGCGCAAGCTCGACCGCCGCCCGCCCGCGAGCGAGGATTAGTTCAGCAGCTCTTTGACGTAGCGCTGGTGCAGCTGACCCAGCGGGGTCTTGCTGGGGTGAAAGCCAAGCGCGTTGTCCATCGCGGTCGCCAGCGGCACCCAGGTGAGGATCAGGTAGGCCCCCAGCGCCAGCGCCGCGACGCGCAGCTTGCGTGAGGCCGACAGCGCCGCCATCGGCAGCACCCACAGCACGTACCAGGGCAGCACCCAGCTGAGCATCGTGAGCAGCGCGATCGTCGCCCAGCCCGACGCCGTGAGCGAGTCGCGCCAGCGCCACGCGAGCACCCCGCTGGCGAGTACCGACCCGACGAGGGCCGCGCTGAGCAGCATGCGCAGCGTGTCCGTCTCGCCTCCCTGTCCGAGCACTAGGCCCAGCAGGTTCGGCAGGCTGACAGCGATCACGAGTCGCCCCTGGGTGCCGAGATCAGGCAGGTGCGCCCCGAACGCGAGCAGGCTGGCGAGCCCGAGCACGACGCCCGCGGCGGCGATTCCCAGGACGACGGCGAGCAGCCGCCGCGGCGTGCGCAGCAGGCCGGCGAGCACGACCGGGATCAGGATGCCCGCCGAGGCCTTCAGCGACGTCGCTGTGACGAGCGCCGCACCGGCGCCGAGATCCAGGGGCGCCAGCTGGCCCACCCACCCGCGTGCGCGTCGCGCGCGGCGGGCCTCGCCGGCTGCGACCCCAAGGCGCGGCCGCGCGGTGGGCACGGCGGCGGCAGGCACAACGGCGGCGTCCACGCCGGGGCCGGCCCCGGCGCGGACGGCGAGGACGGCGGCGTCCACGCGGGGGACGGCGGTCTCCGCAGCGGGGGCGCCGGCCACGACCCCGTCGGTGCCGCCGCGCAGCAGCAGGTAGAAGCCGAGCACGATGAAGAAGACGGTGAGGAAGTCGTTGTGGACCCCGCCGAGGCCCCACAGCAGCACGAGCGGATTGAGGCCGACCAGGACGATCGCCTGCACGGGGTCGCGGCCGAGCAGGCGCGCGCACTTCCACACGAGCAGGATCGTCGCGAGGCTCGCGCTCAGCATCAGCAGCTTGAGGCTCCACAGCGAGCCGGCGAGCCCGAGCGGCACGACGGCGTAGGTGATCAGCGTGAACGTGGGCCCGTAGGGGCTCAGCAGGTTGTGCCAGTTGCTGAGGTCGAAGCTCGGATTGGTGTGCGGCTCGAGCACGGGGATGGTCGCGTAGGGGTTGAGGTGGTCGAGGACCCCCATGCGCCCGTAGTTGATGTAGTTGAAGACGTCGGTCAGCGCCAGCGGGGGCGAGAGGAAGAGGATCAGGTGCGCGGCGATCACGGTCGCGATCGCCCAGCGTGCGCGCAGCATCGGCACGTACTTCAGGCCGAGCAGGTAGGCCACGTACATCACCACCATCGCGCCCGTGAAGAGCGCCTTGAGCATCTGGGGGCTGCGCGTGAAACTGGGCCACAGACCGCCGAGCGGACCGGCGAGCCAATGCGGGAAGAAGCCAGTGTGGCTTGGCGCGGAGAGGAAGCTCGGGCGGTCGGCGGCGCCGAGCACGATCACGGCGGCGCAGAGGATGATGATCGCCAGCACCGCGGCGGCGATCGCGGTCTGCCGGCGCTCGCGCCCCGACACCGCCAGCTCGTCGCGGCGAGCGGTGCGCCGCTCCGGCGAGACGAGTCTACGTCGGGCAGCGGCCTCGGGCTCACCCAGCAGGTGGTCCCGGAGAGGGAGTGTGGTCGCGTCGCTCGACATATACCTTTGGGGACCCGGCCAGGCCGGGCCCTCAAAGGGTACTGGGACTAGATTGCGCTTAGATTGCGCTGACGTTGACCGCCTTGGGGCCCTTGTCGCCCTCCTCGGCGTCATAGGAGACTTTGGTGCCCTCCTGCAGCGAGCGGTAGCCGTCGCCGTTGATCCCCGTGTGGTGGACGAATAGATCCTTGTCCCCGTCATCGGGGGTGATGAAGCCGAACCCCTTGTCGTCGCTGAACCACTTCACTGTGCCGGTAGGCATGTGATATTTCCTCCACGATTCGTGCGTGCTGCTGCGCGGAGGATGCTGCGAAGAGCTTCGACCTGCGAGAGCTTGCACTGCTTTTCACCGACTTTGTAGCCGGCCATACAGGCACGACGGTAGCACGTACAGCGCCCCGCGTGTTCTCAAGTTGTTGCAATACTCGGGCTCTCCCGGGAGGCACGTGGAGACCCGTGTTTCCGACCCCCAGATGCCCACCGCGCGGGCGCCGGAGCGTTTAGCGCGCGGGGCGCCGGAGCCCCCACGGGCATCGCAGCCCCTAGGACTCCTGCGCGGCGGCCGGCGCGGCGCTGCGCTCGTCTGCCACCTGACGGGCCTCCTCGGCCGAGCGGGTCTCGCGGGAGACGATCTCCAGCAGCTCGCTCGCGAGGTCGCGGCCTTCGCTTGTCAGCCGCGGGGTCGCGGCGATGCGTACCACGACCTCGTCGCCGTCGAGCTCCTCCAGGGTGATGCGCGGCGGGCTGCGTAGCGGCGTGCTCAGCGACTGCTCCAGGAGCTCCTGCAGGTCGCTGGGCGTGACACCGGGGCGCAGGCGCGCACGCAGGTTGACCGCCTCGGGCTCCTTGAGGGGCAGCACGGCGACGTTCAGCACGACGCTGTTGGGAACCATGATCGAGTCGTCCCCGCTCGCGAAGGTCGTGTAGAGCAGCCCGAGCGAGCTCACGACACCCTCGATCTGGCCGGCCAGCGGTCCGCCCTGCAGGCGCACGCGCTCGCCGACGCGAAACGGCCGCGCGCTCAGCAGCACGGTGCCGGCGAACAGGTTGCCGAGCGTCTGCTGCGCCGCGAGGCCGAGGATGACCGCCGTGAAGGCTCCCCCGAGGGCCAGGGTGCGCGCTTCGATACCGGCCACGCGCAGCGCGACGAGCAGCGCGATCCCGACGGTCATCAGGCGGATCAGGAAGCCGACGGTTCCGGCCGTGGCGGGGTCCAGGCGCCGGAAGAGCGCGGGACCCAGTGCGCGGCCGACGTCGCGTGCGATCGCCCAACCGAGGATCAGGAGCGCGATTGCGGTGGCGACGTTGACGAGCGCGTTGACTTCGGAGGCGCTGTGCGCGGTGTCCACACCGAGCAAATCCTGGCGTTGGGCGTGCACGACGACGACGGCCACGAACAGCGGCACCAGCAGCAGCGCCTCCAGACGCGCGCGCTTGATCGCGCGCGGGCTGATCTGGTGCAGCAGGCCGGCCTCGCGCCAGGCGTGGCTGCGGGTCTCGAACATCCGCGGGGGCGTCTTTGGCGGCGGGGGGGTCTTTGGCATGGGCTTGCGGGACGGCGGTGCACGGCCCGCGGCTCACATGATGGCGGTTGGGCGCGAGGTATCTGCACGCCGCCCTGCGACCAGCGATCCTCGCGCCTCCTATGGCCGTGCGGCGTAGGTCGATTCGCGCGAGCGCAACTGCCTACTCTCCGAGTTAGCAGCCGTAGCTCTCCGAGTTGGCAGCCATAGCTCTCCGAGTTAGCAGCCCCAATCTCCAAGTTGGCGGAGGAGGATCGGCCCATGAAACTCATCGATCGAGGTCTGGCCGCCGGTGTCGTGGAGGCAATGAGCGATGCGCGAGTCGTCGCTCTGCTCGGCCCGCGGCAGGCGGGGAAGAGCACACTCGCGCGAATGCTCGCCGCGGAGCGGCTGCCCGCGGACTATTTGACGCTTGACGACGCGCCGACGCGCGCGCTCGCGGCGGGCGACCCGGCGGGGTTCGTGTCGGGGCTTGGCAGGCGGACGATCATCGACGAGATCCAGCGTACGCCGGAGTTGCTGCTTGCGATTAAGTCGCGCGTGGATCGGGACGGCGCGCCGGGCCAGTTCCTGCTGACGGGCTCAGCGAACTTGCGGCGCATCCCGACGGTGGCGGATGCGCTGCCGGGGCGCGCCGACTACCTGACGCTCTGGCCGCTGACCCAAGGCGAGGTGGAGGGGCGCCCAGAGGACTTCCTCGGGCGACTCTTCGATCGGGAGATCCCGGCGATCAGGGATGCGCCGGTGGGCCGCCGGGAGTACGCGGAGAGGCTGCTGGCGGGCGGCTTCCCGGAGGCGCGTGCGCGCGGCGCGGCGGCGCGGCGGCGGTTCTTCGAGAGCTACGTGACGTCGATCGTCGAGCGCGATGTGGCTGACACTTCGCGTGTGCTCGACCCGACGCCGGTGGGGACGCTCCTGCGTCTCGTCGCGGCCCGGTCGGGCTCGCTGGCGCGCTACGACGCGCTGGCGCGCGAGGTGGGCATCGACGGCAAGACCGCGAAGGCCCACCTCGGCGTGCTGGAGCGCCCCCACCTCGGCGTGCTGGAGCGCCTGTTCCTCGTGCGCGTGCGCGCGCCGTGGCATGTGAATCTCGGTCAGCGGCAGGTCAAGGCGCCCAAGCTCTCGTCACCGACCCGGGACTGCTGGCGGCGCTGGTGGACGCCGACGAGCGCGTGTGCACGAGGATGCGGGCTTCGCGGGCGCACTCATGGAGACGTTCGTCGCGACCGAGCTCGAGCGCCACGCCTCGTGGCACCCCGAGCCGTTGAGCTTCTGGCACTACCGCGATGGGGACCGCGAGGTCGATGTCATCGCGGAGCGTCCCTCGGGCGAGATCATCGCGGTCAAGGTGAAGGCGAGCGCAACCGTCCGCCCGCAGGACTTCCGCGGCCTGCGGCATCTACGCGAGCGCATCGGAGGGCGACTGCGAAGCGGCGTGGTGCTCTATACAGGCGAGCGCACGCTGCCGTTCGGGGAGAACCTCTGGGCGCTGCCGCTGCAGGCGTTGTGGAGCGAGTGAGAATTACGAGCACGGCCACTTGGGAGGCCGGCGCTTGGCTCGCGGCTCACATAATGGCGGCTGGGGCGCTAGATATCTCCACGCCGCCCTGCGACGCGCTGGCGCAGGAGGGCAGCTCCCCGAGCTAGCCGCGTCGAGAGGCGGCTCGTCGCTCCGCTATTCCGAATGCTAGGCTTGTCACGGTATGGATGTTTGGGTCGCCATCATAAGCCCCGAAACTGCCGACCAGGCCATCGTCGGCGTTTTCACCACCGAAGAGCAAGCGCTCACGGTGGCCGAGCGTGTCTCGCCCGGGGATGCCGACGTAGATCACTTCGTACTCAACGAGACTGTGGATTGGGTACGTGGATATGAATATGAAAGAGCCAACCAAGAAGAGTAGCTCAAGCCTAGACCAGCATCTCCACCCTCCACCCTCAGTCTTTGCGAGAGGAAAGGGCGCTCCGGTAGCAGCCCTGGTGAGGTTTTGCGCGGCGCGCATTCTTTAGCGTAATCACACCAACTGCTATCTCTGGTTTGCCGTTGGGTGCCGTCGTGGTAACCCCTACGGTTACTTTTAGGTTTGTCTTGTTTTGTAGGGCGCGCTCTGCGTTTGCGTTCAGGGGTATGTTGAGCTTGAGTGTTCCGGCGTCCACGTCGAGGCGGACTAGGCGCGCGACTACCATCGGTTTGATCACGTGATGCTTGGAGTGCTCGTCTGTCGAGGAGGGCGCAGTGGCCTTCACCGCGACCTTGGAGCCGTCCACGTTCACCGTCAGCTGGAGTACCAGCTGTCGGGGGTTGCATTCAGCGTGGAGTGATAGGCGGCTGGGGATTGGTGTGAGGGTTGTGTTCGGTGGACCGGGGATAGGCGGCTCAACGACGAGGCCTGGTGCTTCTGGTACTAGCGTGTCGTTGGGGGTGGTGAAGGTCTCATCGGGTCCGAAGGTCGTGGTGCCGGTGGCGCTTTTGAGGATTAGCCTGTAGTGGTAGGTGCTTCCGGGTTGCAGTCCTTGGATCGTGGCTGGGCCGGCGGTGACTTCGGTTCCTCCGGCGGGGAGTTGTGTTTCGGGCGTGCTTGATCCGTAGCTTGGGGTGAGGCCGTATTCAAAAGTGTAGGCGGCGAGCTGGCTGCCGGGGTCTATCGCGGCGGAGAGCAACACACCAGTCGGGGTTGGTTGGGAGGCCGACTCGGTAAGTATCTTCGGCGCCGGTGGTACTTCTTTGATGAGGATTCGCGCGTCGGGTTCCTCGCAGGCGCTTTTAGCGGGCGCGTTGTAGGTATCACCGGCGTAGCTTGCGACCCACTGGTAGGCACCCGGCGTGCCCTGCAGCAGCGGGGGCGAGGCGTAGGGGCCGTTACCGGTGACGCTCACGCTTAGGGGTTCTGGTAGCAGTGGCTGGGCGCAACTGGTGTCGCTGAGAGCGTAGAGCTGGAAGCCGATCGTGCCCGTTGGGGAGGACCCGTCCGCGAGCGATACCGAGTCGTGGATCGCTTCGCCTGCCGTGGCGCCAGGTGACGACGTTTGTGTGAGGGAGGGTCGAGCCTTGATTACGACTTGCTCGCTTGGCTCCTGGCAGGCGTCTTGGGCTGGCGCGTTATGCGCGTCACCGGAGTAGCTGGCGACCCACTCATAGACCCCGGGCGTATCCGAGGAGAGCACCGGGGAGGTATAGACACCGTCGCCGGTGACGTTCACGCTCAACGGTTCTGCGAGCAGCGGATCGTGGCATTCGCTGTCCCCGGCCGTATAGAGCTCGAAGGTGATCCTCCCGCCCGGCGAGGAGCCACCCAACAGGGACGCGGAGTCCCCGATCGCTTCTCCCGCCGCTACCGACGGAGACGCGGTCGTGGAGAGCGAGGCGAGCACCGTGAACTGCTGGCTACTGGTAGCGCTGCCCGCCCGCGTCCTCACAGAGATTGGGCCTGTCTGGGCGTCTTCGGGTACCGTCGCTGTGATTTCGGTGGCCGAGTCGATCCTGTACTGGCTAGCTTCCCCACTACCAAAGCTGACCTGTGTCACTCCGCGCAAGTTCGTACCTGTGATCCTCACCTGGCTAGCGACGGTCCCCGCAGTAGCCGAAAGCCCGGAGATCGTCGGCGCCGGCAGCATTGGCGCTAGGAATTCGTAGCCGATGCGATCCTCCGGGTAGAGCTTATCCGCAAGATTCACAGGTGAGATCGTCGCATCGACCAGGCTACCGTCAGCTGTGACCGCGAGGCTCGCCCAACCCAGGGAGCCAGCGTGACCCAATTGGTCGCCGGCAGCGCCTTCGGTAGCGAACATGCGCACCGGCGCACTCGCGGGTACGCCCCACCCCGCAGACGGACGTTCAAAGAAGTACAAGACTCCCTGTTTACTGTCCAGGCCCACGGTGTCGATCGCAACGCAGACGATACGTAGACCGTTTTCGATGATCGATGGGCATTCCAGGGTCGCTTCTTCTTCATCGACAGGAGCGGTCAATCGTTGCTCGACCTGCCAGCGTTCGCCGACCCGTTCAAATACCCATGCAGCATCAGCTCCTCTACTCAGACCAGTCGCATTTGGACCTGCGTGCACAGTGGCCGTATCGCCGTCACCGGAGATCGCGACCGCGCTCCCGAAACTGTTCTGGAGTTGTTGTTCGGGCGAGTCCATTATCTGCGCTAGCGACCAGCTGCCGCCGGTCCGGGTATAGGCGTAGACCCGGCCGACTGACTGCGGCCCGCTGCCAGCGCAGCTGGGATCACCGACAAGCATGCTCGCGCCGTCGCTGGACATTGCGAGCTGCTTCGGGCCGATCGATTCCTGGCAGCCGGGTCCAGCGGGCAACGCGATCTGTTGTGCTAGTGTCCAGCCGGAACCGGACGTGCGTGTGAAGACGTCTACGCTTGAAGCCTTGCGTATAGCGAGGGTGTCACCATCGTTGGAGATTGCGCCTGCTACACCGAAATAGTCACAACCCTGCAGGTCAGGCGAACCCTCCACGCCGACTCCTGGAGGGAATAGCGTGCCGTCGAGCTTCCACCCGCCCGTTTCGTGGCGGTAGACAAACGCCGCGCAGCGAAAACCGCCGCTGCCTGCGGCGACCTGATCCATCTTCGGTGCGAGGAGTAGTGTGGACCCGTCGCCTGAGAGCTTGGTGAGTGCCCCGTAGTCTGAGCAGTTAGCCCAGCGTGCTGCTTCATCGCTACCCAGCGCCGGCGCGGTGAGCCGCCCTTCAGAGACCCACCCCGTGGGCGTGTCGCGTTCCATAAAGACCCCGCCGCTGTCACTCGCGGCATCGCTGCATTCATTTTCGTAGACGTCGTAGATCGTCTTCGCGCGCACGCTGCCATCCGCGGAAAGCGCAACATCGTAGAACGTAAAAGGTACGTGTGATCCTGAGAGGTATGGTTCGCGTTCGTTTGGTGGTGTGAGAGTGTGCTCTTCCCAGCCGACTGGTACTCCGGCCGCGTTGAATCTCGCGGTTACTGAAGCGCCGAGGGAGGGCGCTATGACACAGGTGGCTGTGCCGGTGCAGGCGCCTGTCCAGCCCGCGAATGTCGAGCCCGCCACGGGCATGGCGGTCAGAGTCTGCTTAGCGCCAGGCGTGACCTTCTCCGTGCAGTTTGAGCCGCATTGCAGGCCGGCCGGTGAGGAGCTGACTGACCCCGAGCCTGAGCCGCTTCGCGTTACGCATAGCGAGGCGAGTTCGGGGACTTCGAGGTCACTCGCGGCGCCGATATCAAGCTCGCCACAGCTTGATACCTCGCCAAACAGCGCCGGGACCGCACGCGCGCTGCGTAGAATCCGCGCACGGACCTGCTGCATCGACCACGACGGATGCATACTCCACAGCAACGCGGCAGCACCCGTGACCTGCGGCGCAGCCATCGAAGTACCGCTAAGGAACCCATAACCCGTAGGCGAAGTGAATACACCACCCGACTGTGGGAGGGTGGAGAGAATGTTTTCACCCGGTGCAGCCAGGCCGACGCTCTGGGCACCGAAGTTAGCGAAGCTGGCGAGTGTTTCTGAGGGCGTGCTCGCGGTGACGGAAATAATGTTTTCTAGCGGGTAGCTAGCCGGATAGAAGGGTTCGCCGTCGTTATTGCTTTCCTGGTTACCGGCGCCCGCGACGAACAACAGGCCCGCTTTGCCCGCGGCCTTGATCGCTTCTTCCTCGGGCGGGTAGCCGCTATCGGGCGCACCGAAGCTAGCGTTCGCGATTTTCGCGCCGTGCTCAACAGCGTATTCAAGGGCCGCGATCTCAGCGCTCGCTTCACAAAGACCCGTCGCGCCGCAGATCTTTAGCGGCATTAGGCTGACCGACC
Source organism: Solirubrobacteraceae bacterium (assembly GCA_036501715.1). Taxonomy (GTDB): domain Bacteria; phylum Actinomycetota; class Thermoleophilia; order Solirubrobacterales; family Solirubrobacteraceae; genus Palsa-744. The sequence continues at coordinate 138,425 of DASXZV010000043.1, forward strand.
AGTTCACACCCGATACGCCGATCCCGTTATCGCCGACCGCGCCGATGATCCCCGCTACGTGTGTCCCGTGCCCGTAGTCATCGTTGGGATCGTTGTCGTTTGAGACGAAGTTCCAGCCATGAACGTCATCCGTATAACCATCCTGGCCTGGGTGAGGGTTCGTCCAGATATTCGCCTGCAAGTCGGGGTGATCTAGGTCGATGCCGGTGTCCAGCACGGCGACTACGATGCTTTTGCTGCCGGTGGAGTGCTCCCACGCTTCGGGCGCGCCGATACTCGCCATCCCCCACTGTTCGCCATAGAGCGGGTCATCGGGTATCGCCTGGACTTGGTAGGCGACATCCGGCATCGCATAGTCGATGGTGGAGCGCTGCGAGCGCGCGAGCGCGCGAGCACGCGATACCGCGCTGCCCATACCGGCTCGGCCCGCGGGCACTTCGAGTAGCTGCAGACCCGGCACCAACCCATACGCGTGTAGGACTCTTGCCCCGATCGAACTACGAAACCGCGCGCGCCTCGCACCAGACACACCCCCCGCGAAGCGCACGAACACGCGGTCAGGCCGACTGACCGCATCCTCCGTACCGGCTACCGACGCGCCACGCTCGGCAGCGACGCTATGCCCGGATGCCCGCGACGTAGCCGGGCCCACTTCACGAGCACCTGCCAACCCGGCAGATACAGCCGGCGCTGCCCCGCCAAATACCGTCGCTAGCAGCGCTCCTACTACGATCAGCCAGCAGAGTGATCCCCGGCCAGTCGTTCGCCGTACACCGGCGATTCTCTCTGCAGCATTCCGGCGCACAGAACTATTTTGACCAGCCTCACGCATCCTGTCAAGGCACCTATCCAGCCGGCAGCCCGCAAGGACCCGGAGGGCACCCCCCTCCCCGTACGGATCGTTCCGCACGGGAAAGAGGGCTCCCGGGCCTGCTGGTCTTACAGGTTATGGTTCGATAGTCGCGACTTCTGAGCCGGCCGCGACCCACATGTTTTTATTGGGGCCAACTGTGATTCCCGCGGGATCGCTATTAGGTGGCAGCGCGTATTCCGTGCTGATCGCACCCGCGGTACTCATCTTCGTGACATGACTGTTACCATCCCACCACGAGGTGTACCACAAGTTCCCTTCCGGGCCCGTAGTCATATCCCTCGGATAATCCGGTCCAGCTTTATATTCCGTGAAAACGCCCGCGGTTGTCATCTTAACAACTTTGTCACATGCCACCTCGATAAACCAAAGATTACCGCCCGTAGCCGTAATCCCACCCAGTTCACCAGGTGTGCATTTCGGCGGCGCGTATTCAGTCAGTTTACCGGCAGTCGTGATCTTATCGACTTTGTCCGTGCCGGTCGTCTTCAAATATTCCAGTGTGAACCACAGGCTTTCTTCCGGCCCCGAGGTGATATCGACCGGCACCGGCCAACTAGCTTCTTCCGGCAGCGCGTATTCCGTAATAACACCAGCGGTCGTGATCTTCCCGATCTTACCCCAGCTAGTCCCCTGGCCCTGCTCGGTGAACCACATGTTCCCATCCGGGCCCTTAACAATGTCATATGGCTCCCTACCTGCAGGCAGCGCATATTCAGTGATCGTACCCGTCGGGGTAATCTTCCCAATCTTACTCTTACCCCACTCCGTGAACCACAGATTATGATCCGAGCCTTCAGCGATCGCTTCAGGGAAACTTTCCGACACCGTATATTCTTTGAGAACACCACCAGCCGTAGTCATCAATCCAAGCCCACCCGTCGCCGCAGTAAACCACAGATGTTCTTCAGGACCCGATGCAATCCCCTTCAAACGACTCAAACCAGTATGATATTCAACCACCCCATTCGAAGCCACAGCTTTAGTTGGCAGCGATGTAGCCTGTGTCACACCACCCGCATTTTCGGCTTTAACCGCAACCTCGAGAGTTTCACCGAGATACTTGTACGAAGGATAGAAGGTGGAACTCGTAGCGCCTTTTACTTCTTCACAAGTTTTTAGGCAATGCAGCCATTGATACTTGTATGCGTTTGGAAGGTTCGTCCACGTCCCGGTACTTGCCGACTCCACCGCATTCTCCACAGGTTTTTCGGGTGTGATCGTGGGTAGCGTAACGTTAACTGGCGCTTTTGGCAGCGCCCCAGTGAAGGTGTAGTGATCCGCAGAGCTTTTACTGCTTTCGCCTCCACTCGTTTTCACGACTATGTCAACGACGCCATCCGCATGAGTTGGCGCCTCCGCAACTATTTCAACAGAAGATTCAACGGTATATTTAATCGCATTGGTAGTACCAAAAGAGACACTTGTGACGGCTGTAAAACCACTACCATAAATCGTGACCTCAGTACCACCGGCCGCGGGGCCTTCCACGGGTGTCACTTCTTCAATCGAAGGCAACGCAAACGCCGCCTGCGCAGCCACCCCACAGACAAGCGCCACCAAAACCAGCAATAGCCCAGCCATCGCCAACCGACCTCGGTTCGGCGTTGTGCTCCTCACGCCGCGTAACTCTCTTAGTTTTACTGCTTCTATCATATGAACATCCCTTCATACAAGGAGTTATTTCAGGTTTGCGGGTCAACAAGTGCATCGCAACCCGCTTATCGGGACCCGAGAAAGCTATCCGAACGATGCCTAACTGTCCAGAAAAGTCTGTTATACGGACTATCTAGTCCGTTACAAGGACCGGAAATTCTCCCGAGCTCTGTAATAGCGGCGAGTATCGGGGTCTTGAATCATGAGACCCTGCTCGGTTAGTTCGCGAACGCACCGATGCACTGTCGTTTTGGAATAGCCTAGTTTCCGCGAAACCTCAGTGACTCCACGAGGTTGATCTGGAGAGAAGGCCGCCAGAACCGCAAGAATGCGTGCTAGCGCTCCTGCGGGCTTGGCCGCTTGACGAGGTGAACTAGAGGCAGCATCAACGAGAATTCGGTGGGCAGGTTCGAGTGCGGGCGGATGACTTGCCGACCGCAGGCGACGCACGATAGTTGCCGCGACCGCTTGGGCCTGGGCCTCGGTAAGCTCAATGAGGACCCCGTTTGCCTTCTGCGCTTTTATGTTCGCGGCGGCAGGCATGTCGGCGGGACGCGCGGGCACGATCTTCTAGTGATGATCTCGGGCTTTATTGATTGAAGCGCCTGTTTGGTCACGGTCGCGAGCTCGCGTTCCGCGATCAGCATGCGGCTTGCTCTGACTCCGTAATGGTCGGAGGGCACACCAGGCGTATAGCCGTGAAGGTTGCAAACTCGATGACGCCTGACGGTAGGCGCCAGAAGTCCAGGCGAGAGCCGGCGCCGCGCCCGGAGACGATCGTGCAGCGGTAGCCTTCAGCTCCGTCTTCCCGAACGGGCCGTCCGCCGGGTCCGGCTGGTCTCGGCTTTAGCTCCAGTTCACAGAACTCGTGTGCTAACCCGCAAGCAACCATCGCGCAAACCCAGGCTGCGTTGTCGAGGTCTTTTTGACGCTTGAGGTGCTGGTGGAAGGTTTCGCTGAAAACATAGCGATCGAGGGGCCAGTTAGCCCAGTCGAACGGACCGGTAAGCGTCTGGACCCACTCCTGCACGATCTTGACGTAGAGCGTCTGCTGCAGGTCCGTCAGATCAGCGCACTCGCCGGTCTGCCGCGACGGGCCGGGCGAGAAAGGGTGGCGCCCGGCCCGCCAGGCGGTGACGGCGCGAGAAGTGGTGCCAGCTGCTGTGAAACTGGTGGCGCCGCTGCGCGGGACATTGGCCTCCGCTCCAGGGGCGGCGCGTCCTTCGCCTGTTCGTTTTGCGGCCATTGTTCCGCATCATGTCAGCAGACCCATTGATTTGAAAAGAGGTGCGTTTTCGGATTAGCGCGTTTCCGGACTAGTCCGTTGGCGGACTATGCCGCGACGTCCCGCCCCCGACTGCTGAGGGAGCGACATGAGCCAGCCGACCGCCCTACGTGCCCGGTGCATGCAGAGTGCTACGCGCGCGAGGGCGCCTGAAGCACCGAGAACGTAGCTGGTCGCCAACCGAACACCCGGCTCGTACGCTTCGTGTGCCGAGAGGTACGAGCTGACCATACCCGCCAGCACAAGTCGGTGCGGTACGGCGTTTGGCAACAGTTCGATATGTTCAACCGACTTGATTGTCAGCATCCGCAGCCGTACCGCGGCCTCCTGTGGGGAGCTGTAGAGCTTCATCAAGTTACGCTGTCCATCGCTCGTGTCTTCTTGCATATCGATTAGGTGGTCTAGCAGGGAGTGCAGTGCGCCGATCCACGGAAAATATGCGCGCTCGATCATCTCGATTTCCGACGGCGTGATGTTAGGGTCGGCGGCGCAAGCCACCAACGCAAAAAGGCCGAGCGATGACCCAGTCGATGCCGCCGTCTCCCACCAGCGCACATCCAAATGGATAGGCGTCTGGGGCGTGGCCCATGCCTTAAGTCGGTCCTCGTTATCCGTCGGAGGCACATTGAATGCCTGATAGTCGACGATACGCCCGGCGAAGCGGCTGCTGACTGCTGCCACACCGAGACGCGACGGCAAGTCGGCAAGCGCTCCCCTGCAGGTTTCGACTCTGGCCACGAGATACCGGCCATCTTCGCGCACCGTTTGGCGAGCGTAGTAGTCGGGCTGGGGCATCGTTGGTTCGAGGGCTCGGCACAGCGCTTGGTGCAGCTGGTAACTATTGCTGACACTACCGTGGCCTGGCTGCTCCGCGAGCGTGTCGGCGTAGTCGTAAATGCCTTGTAGGCCCACCTGGGCGCGAATGACGCTCGGTCGATGCTTGCGCGGCGCGAAGGCGGCGAAGGCCGCTGCGCCCTCAAGATTGCCGCGCTTAGTCCGCTGCACCGTCAACGCAACGTTGCGCAGACTCTCGTCGGGAATGGTGCGCGCACGGCGCTGCCAATGATGAACCTCGCTAGCGACCTGCGGGAAGATCTGGAGCCAGTAGACGAGTGCGGCGCGACCGAACGCCGAGCCGAGGTGGAACCTGCGGACAAACGTTCTCCCGGCGCTGCCCTTCACTTGCACTCATATTCCTATTCCTGAAAGCTCACTCGAGGCGGCACCCGGGCTGCAGAGAATCCCGGCACGGCGACCGTCAGAACCGTAATGAGAATGACAAGTACGAGCGAGAACAGCACCTGGACGTTGCCGAGCGAAAACGGCGCCGGGAAACCCGTGGTCAGCGCCAGCCAGCGACTGGCGAGCGCGTGTCCGTAGAAGCCGAGGACCAGACCATCGATGCAACCGATCGCGACAGCCATCAGGCTCTCCAACATGAGAGCACGCCAGAGCTGGAAGTCAGCGAAGCCGTCAGCCTTGAGCGACGCCAAACGGCCACGGCGCTGCCAAATCGCAGCGCTCAACACAGCAGCGACCGCGAGCGCGGCGCTAACGAGCAGAAGCGTGGAAATCTGGCCCAGGCTGCGCAGACCTTCGCTGGCTGTGGCCTCAAAAATTGCTGTCCTTTCGTCGGTAGTCTCGACACGCAACGCCGGCTGGTAGCCGATCGCGTGTTCAACGGCCAGCCTTCCGGCAGCCTGGCTTACCCCAGGCCGGAGATTGACCTCCAAAGCTGTTGGCTCGCTCGCGCGCCAGTAGCGCTGGAAGTCACTCGTGTTGATGGTGATAGCACCAGGTGACCATCCAATGTTGGTCGTGATCGCAGCGACTCGAAATTGCGCTGCACCCGCTGGCGTCGGCAACACGAATGGACTGCCGATATGTAGGTGCCGTTCGCTGGCGAACCCCCCAGATACTGCAGCCCAGCCACCATGCTGTAGCTGCTTCGTGGCGAGGGTGAGGTTACCCTCCTGCAACTGCGACGCTTGAAGCAAGGGATGGTCGTTTGCAGGCCGGGCTCGTATCCACATTCGCCGCGTGCCGATGTCGAGCAGGCTACCCTGGTAGGTTCGTACTTCGGCGACGCCGGGAGCCTGCCGAATGGCCGAGATCAAATGGCCGGCGCGAAAGCCGTCGATTGTCAGGAAGTTATTGTTTGGCGCGACCCACACGTCGGCAGTATCTAGATATTCAATGGTTGCCTGGTCGAGGCCACGTGTCAGATCATGGCGTGTGCCTTGGATGGCGACGCTCCCGTAGATCGCAAGCGCGGTCACGCCGATGAGCGCGATCGAGCGGGTAGCCGCAGCTCTTAGCTCGACTGTGGCGAGGGTGAGCATACTGCGGCGGCTGTGGTAGCGGCTCCAGCGCTTGACAGCAACTGTCACTATCTGAAACAGCATTGGTATAAAACAGGGCACCGCCAGCGCGAGCAAGACACCACCAAGGATTGTCAGCGCCGGTTCAACCAGCACGAGTACAGTCACAATGACGACAAGCGCTACGCCAATGAGTCCAAGTGTTTGCGCGCCGTTGCGCGCCGTGGGGGATAACCGACGAGCGCTCGATGGTTGCCTGTCTTTGCGCAGCTCTAGAATGGGAGGTAGTGAAGCCAACACGCTGGCAAGCAGGCCGCCAGCAACGGCCAGCAGCACGACGTAGAGTTGGATCGATTGGTGAATTGTGATGGGGAACGCTGCGGCCAGGTAGACCGGTGTTTGGTGAAAGAGCGTGTGGGCGAGTATGTCGCCAAACGCGATCCCTGCAATGGACGCCAATAGGCCGAGCGCAAGCGCTTGAAACAACATCAGCACAATGATTTGCGTAAGGTCAAACCCGTCGCGAAACAGGCCGAGCACGAACCGTCTCCGGTCGGGTAGCGTGAGCAGCATTGCGTTGATGGCAAGCAGAAACCCGACCATCGCGCTGATCGCGGCGAACAGCGCAGTCGATTGGCTCAGCGGCTTAGCGGTCTGGTTGAGCACGCCGAGTTCGTGACTTGCGGGCTCAACTTCGACGCGGCCAGCGGCCAGGCGCCGCAGCTCTGCGAGGACGAGCGCTTCCTTGCCGCGCTCTGGTTCGATGAGTAGTTGCGTGACGCGCCCGGGCTCGTTGGCCAGAGTCTGTATGGTTGGCAGGAGGCCGACCACGATCGGGCTTTCGGCAACAAGCCCGATCGTGCCGCTGTTGAGGATCGCCCGTACAAGTACATGGCGCGTTTCGCCGTCGGTTAGCAGCGTGACATCTTGTCTTGCCTGTGCACCGATCACGCCGGCTAGTCGCGACGGAAGACCGATGCCGCCCTTGAGCAGTTCGGCGCCGGCGCCGAGATTCTGCGTTGCCGATCCGCCGAGCGCGACAATGTTGGCGGTCACGCCTACCATTTGGATCGACTGACGCCCGCGCGGTCCGACGATGGTGGCATCCTCGCGCAACACGTCGGCGGCGTTCTTGACACCTGGCAATTCGCCGGCTCGGTTAGCTAGCTGCTCGCTGAAGCCCCCCGACGAGCGCGCCGCCAGTTGCAGTGTGGCCGAGCCATTCACGGCGCGGATCAGCGCTGCGGTGGTGCCCGTGATGCTGCCGCTTGCGACCAGGACGCCGAAGACCAGCGCGACGCCGACCGCGATGCCAGCACCGGCCAGCAACTCGGCGACTAGATGCTTACGCAGCCGGGCACGGTAGTGGTCCTTGAGCACGCTCAGGCGTAGGTTCGCGACCCTCGGGTTGAACGGGTGCCGTGGCAGCTTCGTGGGCAGACGGTGCTCACTCATGTGTTGACGACGGCCGCCAGATCGACGTCCAAACCGTCGCTGAGCTGACCGTCACGTAGTGTGTAGACCCGATCGACGAAGCCGGTCGCCTGTGGATCGTGGGTGACGAGCAGCACCGCCAGCTCATGCTCGTGGCACAGCTCAGCGAGCAACCCGAGCGTTTCGCGGCTGCGCTTGGAATCCAGGTTGCCCGTCGGCTCGTCGGCCAGCACCAGCCGCGGCCCGTTCACCAGCGCACGGGCGATTGCTACGCGCTGACACTCGCCCATTGAGAGCCGATCAACGAGATAGTCAGCTCGCTCGATCAGCCCAACTCGCTCAAGCCACGGCCGGGCCGCATCGCATGCCTCGGCCATCGTCCAACCGTCAGCCTGCAACTTGAGCCCAGCATTTTCCACCGCGCTCGCACCAGGTGTCAGATGAAAGGATTGGAAGATCAGCCCCACCTTGTGGCGCCGGTATAGGGTGCTCTCACGAGACGAGAGGTTGCCAATCTGGCGGCCGTCAAAAAGGATGCTCCCCGCATCGGGCGCCATCAAGCCAGCGGCCAACAGCAGTAGCGTCGTCTTGCCCGATCCGCTAGGGCCATAGAGTGCCACCAGTTCGCCCGGCTTGATCGCCAACGAGACGCCATCGACCGCCCGCACTATCTCGCCGTCGCCGCTGGCGTAGTGCTTGACGACCTCGCGCAGCTCCAACCCCGTCACGACGATTGGCCTTGGCGGAAACGCTCGGTCGCGTCGTAGACCCGTTTGCGCGAGTCGGTTGTGCGCAGCCTGCCGTCGTCGAGCGTCATAAACCGATCGACGCCACTGATCGCCTCCATATCTTCACTGGCGATAATCACAGTCATCTCCTTGGACAGCGAATGCAGCAGTCCGTATAGGTCACGACTTTCGCTCGGGCTGGACAGGACAGCCGGCTCATCGACCAGCAGCACGGCCGGTTCGCGTACCACCGCGCGGGCCAGCTCCACCCGGATACGTTCGCTCGCCGAGAGCTCGTCAGTCGGGACGTGCGCCCAGCGCATCACATCAAAGCGGTTCAGCGCCGCGCGAGCAGCCACTTCGCCCTCCGCCAGAGTCACCCCTTCGTTGGTAAGCGTCATCGCAACATGCTCGATTGCCGGGTCACTCGCACGGTTCGGCCACCAGCTGCCACCAACGAACACCAGGCCATGGCAACGGCGCAACTGCGCGCACTCGCCAAACGAGAGCATCGTCATGTCCTGCCCCCGAAAGCTGACCCGGCTACCTCGGTCCGGCATCTCCAGACCGGCCGCGATCTGGAGCAGCGTGCTCTTGCCCGACCGCCGAGCGCCGTAGATGCCGACCAATTCTCTGGCATCGAATTCGACCGATACGTCGTCCAAGACCACGACCTCGCTCGCACCATCGAGGAAGGTCTTGCGCACGCTCTTGAGGTCGAGCAGCGTCACGTTTGGTCGGCCAGGTACTCCTCGATCTCCCGGCGGGCACGGCCGATGCACCGCAACTCGCATAGGTATTGCTCCCGAATCGCCGCTAGATGCTGTCTGAACATCCTCTCACCCCAGCCTACCGAGGACCCGGGCGGCTCCTTGATGGCCTCGGCCTTTTCCATGCAGTCCTGCTCGAGCTCGGCCAACTTAGCCAGAAGCTCAGGAGCTTCCTCAAAACGCGAGAGCAACAGCCATGCATGGATATCGCCGCGCATCGGCTCAAGCTCGAGCCCGCCTTCCTGTAGCCAGGCAGAGCACGTCTCAATCCCGCGCAACGTGGCATGAAAGACACGTTTGTGGCCACCAGGTGCAGTGTCATCCCGCACGACCTCAGACCACACCAAGCCGTCCGCCTCCAGGCTGCTCAGCACCTCGTATACCCGGCGCCGATCGAACTGCCACATCGGCGCCATCCGCCTATTGAGCCACGCCGCTAACTCCCAGCCATGATTTGACTGCGCAACGACAGCAGCCAACACGGCCGTCGTCAACGACGACGGGCCTTGCCTTTTCTCTTGCTCTCTCTCTTGGCCCATAAAGTCCAGCAGCCCAGCTTGTCCGAACGTACCAGACACTACCGCAAGTGCCAGCGCCCCCACAGCAGCGTTTCCCACTCTCGACCTTTTCGATCCCTAGACGAACCCGGTATCCTAGCTACTCGCGTAAACGCCCAACTGTTAGGTTATTCGATCATGCGGACATCATCCAAAGGTACCCATTTGCACCCTCACCGCGCTTGGCTGGCGCAGATGATGGTCGTGCTCACAGTCGGACTGTGCGGCACCGTAGCCACGCAAGCATCTTCAGCGTGGCCAGTAGCACGAGCAGCACGCACGCTCAACGTCACCGATGAAGCACATTTGCATGTCACCCACACTGACGGCGAACTGCTGGAGGAGGAAGGCCCAGCCACTGGAGCAATGCCCGGCACCGTCCGCGTCCGCTTCCGCATCGGCTCGAGCGTCTCAGGCACCTTTACGATCTACCCTCGCGGCGGCGGCTCCATCAGCGGCCAGGGGACAGCACGACTACGCTCGACAGGAACTTACGCCAGTTTCGGCGGCTCAACAGTAGTCAACCACGGCACCGGCCGCTACGCCCACATCCACGGACACGGCGACTTCTACGGCACCTTCAATCGCCACAACCAGGCACTCGTTATTCAAACAACGGGCGAGCTGTCGTACTGAACCTCCACGATCTACCCACGCGGCGGCGGGTCGATCAGCGGCCACGGGTCTGCATTGCTTCACTCGACCAACACCCACGCTAGTTTCGGCGGATCGATGTACATCAACTACGGCACCGGACGCCGCGCCCACGCACACGGCCATGGTGGCTTCTACGGGAAGTAAACCGTCACAACGACGCACTCGTCATCCAGACAACCGGCCGACTCACCTACTAGAGGATCCCGCCCCCATGTGGCTTTCAAAGCGGACACCGATAGCACTCGCGCTCCTAGCACTCACCCTCTGGCCGTGCCAAGCAGCCTCAGCCGCACCGTCGGTCGCGCTGCGCGCGGCCTTGACCCCAGAGCACCTAGGACACGGCACGACAATCAGATTCGGGCTGAAGATCACACCACCCACCGGCCAGTTCCCCCCAGCGCTACTCGAAATGGACCTGCGCTACCCGACGAACCTCGGGATCGCTAGAAGCGGTCTCGGAACCGCGAACTGCAACGCAGCCGACCTCCAAGCCAACGGGCCACCGGGCTGTCCCACAGACTCCGTCGTGGGCTACGGCCAAGCGACCGTCGAGGTGCCCTTCGGCTCAGAGACCCTCTACGAGAACGCCCGCGCGACGATCTTCATGGCACCCCTCCAACAAGGCAACATCAGCCTATTGCTCTTCGTCGACGGCGAAAGCCCCGTCTCCGCACAACTCGTCTTTCCTGCCGTCGTCCTGCCCGCAACAGCACCCTTCGGCGGAGAACTCGCAACCACCATCCCCCTAATCGCAAGCGTCCCGGAAGCACCCAACGTCGCGATCCTCAACCTCAACATGACGCTCGGCCCAAGCGGCATCACCTACTACGAATACGCCAGACACCGCAAAATCGCCTACCAACCCACAGGCATCCTCCTCCCCCAACAATGCCCCCACCACGGATTCCCCTTCGCCGCAAACCTCACCTTCGCCGACAACACCCACACACAAACCCAAACAACAATCCCCTGCCCCCACCAAGACAACCGATGAGGGGAGTGTTCGGTGTGTATCGCGTCTCTTTGTTTTCTGTGCCGCGCAAGGAACTCCGCTAAGTCTCTCGCAAGAGCCTGTAGTGGCCTCCTGGGAGCCGACCGTAGGGAAGCAGCCCGAGCGCGATCAACGCCGCAGCGTCCGCTCGCTCACCCCACCCCGGGCGCGCCCCAAATCCCCTGGTCCTCTTCCCCCAGCCGCCACAGTCCGGCACCGAGCCCGTAGCGGCGCGCGAGCGCGATCCGCTGCGCAACCGCGGTTGCGTCCAGGTACCAGACGTGATGCACGACCCCGGCGCGCCGGTAGGCGAAGGTCATTTCTCCGGAACCCGCCGCGCGCGCGGGCGCGGCGGCGACGGAGCGCGCGAGCGCGAGCACGCCGGCGTACTGCAGCGCGGTCGCGGGATCGGCGCGGCCGCCGCGGCCGGCCCAGTCGAGCCCGTACAGCGGCACGCCCAGCACGAAGCGCCGCGCGTGCGGCAGCGCGGCGAGCCGCCGCGCGACGGCGCGCACGTAGGGCAGCGGCGCGAGCGGCCCGGGCGCGGAGCGTTCCCAGTGCACGCCCCACGCCATCACGAACACGGTGTCGGCGGCCGCGGCGATAGCGCGATCGTCGTAGAGGTAGGTCGCGCGTCGCGGGTCTTCGCGTTCGACCCCGTCGACGTCGACGGCTAGTTCGCGCCCCTCCGCGTGCAGGCGCGCGGCGAGCGCGGCGACAAACGCGCTCAGGGCGCCGCGGTCGCGGGCGCCGTCGTTCTCGAGGTCGAGGTCCAGCCCCCGGTAGTCCGGGGCGGCGGCGAGCGCGGTCAGTCGCGCGAGCGTGCGCGCGCGCACGCTCGGGGCGGTCAGGATCTCGTGCACGGTCGCGCCGTCCTGGCAGCTGAAGCGCGGCAGCTCCGCGAGCCCGCGCGCGGCGGCGTAGGCGTCGAGCGCGGGGTCCAGGGCGCCTTCGACGAGACCCGTGGGCAGCGCGCACTGGAAGTAGGTCGGGTAGATCACGCCGAGCGCGCCCGCGTGCGCCTGCAGGTCGGCGAACGAGTCGGGGGAGCTCGTGAGCACGAAGGCCTGCAGTGCACCCTCGGGTTGGGCTTGGATCGCCGCCCCCCTGTCGGGGGCGGCCGGGATGGCGGACGAGCTGGGACGGGCCGACACGGCCGCCGGCGCCCCCAGGGTGAGACAGAGCGCGGCGGCACACGCAGGAAGCGCACCCCGGCGACTGAGCGAGCGGAGGAGCCTCACGCCGCGCAGGTTAGTGGCGCGCGCGACCGCCGCGCCCGCTCTGAAGCAGCCGCAGCGGGCAACGCACCGGCCAACACCCGCCAGCACCGGCCAACGCTCAGCCGCTGCCGCCGAGCCCGGGCAGTTCCCAGATGCTCTGGTCCTCGCTGCCCAGGTGCCACAGGCCGACCCCCAGGCCGAGCGATTCGGCGAGCGCGACGCGCGTGGCGATCGACTGCTGGTCGGAGTACCACACGTCGTGGTGCACGCCGCCGGGGTCGACGTAGGAGAAGTGCGGATCGGCGGCCGTGGGTTCCCATTCGGGCGTGGCCCCGTAGAGGCTCGCGAGCGCCATGATGTCGTTGAACTCCAGCGGCGTGCCGGGGTTGGCGGAGCCACCGCCGTTGGGCCAGTCGATCCCGTACATCGGCATACCGATCACGTACTTGCTCTTGTTGGGCAGCGTCGCGGTGTATTCCGCGACGCGCTTGAACCACGGCAGTTCGTCCATCCCGCCGGGCGCGGAAGTCGTCCAGTGCAGGCCCCAGTCGAGCACGAACATGTAGTCCGAGGGAACCGAGAGCGCGGCGTCGTCATACATCGCGGCGCGACCGCTCATGATGTTGTAGTACTTGGCCGTAACGACCGTGGAGAGCTTGTCGCCCTGGGAGTGCAGCTTTTCCGCGAGGGCCGTGATGAAAGCGGTGAAGGGGTTGCGCTCGGTCGGCTGGGCACCCTCGAAGTCGACCTGGATGCCCTGGTAGCCGTCGCTCGCGCAGAGCGCCGCGAGCTCTGCGATCAGCTTTTCGCGGACCGCCGGTTCGTTGAGGATTTCATCCTCGTCGGCCGGGTTCTGGCAGTTCAGGCGCGGCATCACCGCGATTTGGCGCGCCTCCGCCCAGCCGCTGACCAGCGGATCGTCGTTGCCGGTGACGAGGCCGCCCCGGCCGCAGTCGAAGTAGGTCGGGTAGACGACCCCGATCTGCTGGTAGTGGGCCTGCAGGTCGTCGAAGCTCTGATCGGTCGAGGCCAGCAGGAAGGCCTGCACGTGCCCGTGCGTTGGCGTCGGGTCGGCCGTCTGGATCGACAGCGGCGCCGTCAGTGCGCTGATCGCGCCGAGCGAGTCGACGGCCTCGACGGCGATCTTGTAGCCGCTCGAGGGCGCGAGGCTCGTGAGCGTCATCGAGGGCGTGGCGGTCTGGCCAACCGGGATTTCGTTGCGAAACACGCGGTAGCCGACGATCGTCCCGCTGACGGGCGTGCTCGGCGACCAGCTGAGCACGGCCGAGCTCGCCGTCACTTCGCTCGCGCTGAGGTCGCTCGGCGTCGAGGGCGGCGTGTGCGTGGTCAGCACCGTGAGGTCGGGGGCCGGCACGCTGAGGTACCCGTAGGAGTCCAGCGTGCGCACCGTGAACGTGTAGTGGCGGTTGGACGCGAGCGTCACCGTCGTGCTCTGGCCGTCCACGACGCGCTTGGGCTGGCCGTCCTGGAAGAGCAGGTAGCCGACGATCCGCGCGCCGTTGGCGCTCCCTTCCTGCCAGGAGAGCGTGGCCGAGGTGTCGGTCACGTGCAGCGCCGAGATCAGCGCGGGACCTCCCGGCGGCACGTGGGTGGTGCTGAGGCTCAGCGCGGGGGTGCGCGGCCCTTCGCGGTGGCCGGCGTCGACCGCGGCGACGGTCACCAGATAGGTGTGCGTCGGGGAGAGGTGGGTGAGGCGCAGCGAGGTCCCGGTGGTCTGTCCGAGCAGCGCCCCGTCGCGGTAGACGCGGTAGCCGATGATCCGCTGCGAGCCGGCCGTGGCCGGCACCCACCAGACGGTGGCGCCCGCTTCGCTGACTTCCGAGACGCTGAGCCCGCTGGGCGCGCCGGGCGGCACGCTGCCGGCGCTCGCGCCGCCGCGGCCGGCGATCGTGAGCGCGCGGCTCAGCGGACCGACGTGCCCGCGGGTGTCGACGGCGGCGACGGCGACCTTATGCGAGTGCCCACCGCTCAACTTGACCGTGAAGCTGCGCGCGTGGGTCTGCCCCACGACGGCGCCGTCGCGGATCACGCGGTAGCCGGCGAGCGGGGCATCTCCCGGCTTGGCCTTGCGCCAGGCGATGCGCACGCCGGTCGCGCTGCCGGCGAGGATCCGCAGCCCCGCCACGCGCCCCGGGGGACGCAGCGCGAGGCGGCTGTGGATCTGCGCGGCACAGACCTTCGGCGCCTGCGCGTAGCGCGCCTGGACCGCGAACACCGTGCGTCGCCCGAGCACTACGGCGAGCACCATCGAGGTCCCCGTCGTCTGCCCCACGGTGCGCCCCGCGCGCAGCACGCGGTAGCCCACCGGCGCCGGCGCCGCGCTCGGCGCGCGCCAGCTCAGGCGCACGTGTGGCCCGTGCAGTCGCGCGAGGCGCACGGACCGGGGGGCATGACTCGCGCAGCCCGCGCTCGCCGCGCGCGCGCGACCCAGGTTCACGCTCGCCGCGCGCGCGCGCGGCAGGGTCGAAGTCGGTGTCGGCGTCGGGGAGGGCGTCGGCGTCGGGGAGGGCAGCGCGCTGAGCGGCAGCCCCCGCGCCAGCGGACCGACCGCGGCCGGCGTACTCGCGCTCGCGCCCACCGCAAGTGCGAGCAGCGCGGCGATGCAGGCCGCGATCGCGATCGCGGCGGAGAGGGTTCGTGAGCGGATCATGTTCCGGCTTCGGGGCGCAGTAGGAGAACCGGTGCGCCGCGCTGGGCGTTGCCGGCGACGGCGGCCTGTGCGACCCACGCGGGTTCGGCAAAGGGCGAGACGCCGACCTTCGGCGTGAGCGCGCCGGCGGAGCCTTCGAGGACCTCGATCTCCAGGCGCGCGGGCCCGACCAGGTAGTAACTCGGGCCGCTGCGCGGCGGGCGGTGCGGCTTGGCGTGCGCCGGCGCCAGCGCGTGCGCGGTGTGCCGCCACAGCGTCGCGGGGGCGCGCACGAGCGAGGGCGCGAGCAGCAGCACCGGGATCAGCGATGCCGGCAGCAGCAGCACGTTGAGCGCGCGCCGGAACGGGAACTGCAGGCTCACGGTCCGCCCCCGTCGATGCCGGTGCCGGTGCCGGCGGTCGCGGGCCTGGTTCCCCAGGCGGCGGTGCGGCAGGTGAAGATCGCGTAGTAGGTCTGCCACAGCATGAAGCCGAGGTAGAAGAACACGAACAGGATCCCGTACAGCCAGAGCACGTTGTAGCGGTCCTGGAAGAGCAGGAAGTAGAAGGAGTAGACGAGCGCCAGCGCGTAGATCCCCGCGAGGTAGGTGAGCGGCAGCACCCCGTGGTGCATGAGCGGCGCCCACACCAGCGAGTGCAGCGCCGCGATCGGCGCGAGCAGCGGCAGCAGGATGCTCATGTACGTGAAGAAGGCCGCGATCGGGTGCTTGCGCCAGATGAACTTCGAGACGAGCAGCGACTCGCGCGTCCACGAGCGCTTCCAGCGGGTCTGCTGGATGATGAACGCGCGCAGCGTGCTCGGCACGATCGTGTGCGAGACCGCGCGCCGTTCGTAGAGCACGCGCCAGTCGCGCAGCACGCAGTTGGTCAGCGAGCGGTCATCGCCGAAGGTCGACTCGATGCCGAGGAACGTCTGGCTCTCCCACCACTCCAGGCGCGGCAGGATCGCCTCGCGGCGGTAGGCCGAGAAGCAACCCGAGCAGCAGGTCACCGCACCGAAGACCGATTCCGCGGCCTTCACGACGCGGAAGGCGACGAAGTAGCGCACGGCCTGCATGCGCGTGATCCAACTCTCGCGCACGTTGAGCACGTCGGCGTGGCCGCAGACCGCCCCCACGCGGGGGTCGGCCAGCGGCTGCACGAGCAGTTTGAGCGCATCGGGCTCGACCGAGGAGTCGGAGTCCACGAACACGACCACCTCCGCGGAGGTCGCGCGGATGCCGGCCGCCATCGCCGCGCGCTTGCCGCGGTTCTGGGGGAAGTTGATGACGCTCACGCGCCCCTCGCAGGCGGCGGCGACGCGCTGCATCTCCACGAGCGTGTTGTCGGTCGAGCCGTCGTTGACGGCGACCAGCTCGAGCTTCTCCTCGGGGTAGTTCAGCGCCAGCAGCGAGCGCAGCGACTGCGCGATCGCCTCCTCCTCGTTGAAGCCCGGCATCACGATCGCGATCCGCGGCTCCAGGCCCGCGTCGCGCCGCGGCCGGTAGAAGAGGCTGAACACGAAGCGCGAGACGATGTAGGTCGCGACGGCGATGCTGTAGACGCCGAAGAACACGTTCGAGAACAGCAGCCCCGCGAAGGCCGCCTTGTAGGCCATCACCGCCGCGAGCAGCAGGATCAGGTACAGGCCCGCGAGCACCTTCAGAATGCGGTTGACGTTCAGGCCGCGGATCGGCATCGACTCACCTCGCGCTCCACGCTCACGGGAGAAAGCGCCGCTGGCCGGCGTCGGAGCGACGGTAGGTGCAGTCCAGCACGGCCGGGCAGCGCGCGAGCCACTCGTAGTCGTGCCCCGGGTGCAGCGTCGCGAGGATCGCCAGGTCGTAGTCCTCGGGCGCCGGCTGCACCCCACGCAGCACCTCGCCCTTGACCGCGAGCGTCGGCACGAGCGGGTCGTGGTAGTCCACGTGCGCGCCTTCGGCGCGCAGGCGGGCGATGATCTCCAGCGCCGGCGCCTCGCGGGTGTCGCCCACACCGGGCTTGTAGGAGGCGCCGACGAGCAGCACGCGCGCCTCCGGCAGCGGGCAGCCGAGCTCGACGAGCGCTTCGTGCGCGCGCCACGCGATGTGGCGCGGGCGACCGGAGACCTTGCGCAGCGCCTCCTCGGCCATCGTCGCCGGACGTCCGCGCTCGCGCAGATCGTGCAGCAGGTAGTAGGGGTCGACCGCGATGCAGTGCCCCCCGACACCCGCGGAGGGGTAGTGCGCGAGAAAGCCGTAGGGCTTGCTCGCCGCGCCCTCCGTCACCTCGATCGGGTCCAGGCCATGCGTCCCGCACGCTTCGGCGAGCTCGAAGGCGAGCGCGATGTTGACGGCGCGGAAGGTGTTCTCGTAGAGCTTGACCAGCTCGGCGGCCTCCGGCGAGGAGACGTGATGCAGGTGCTTGCAGGTGTGGCGCAGCACCGCCGCCGCGCGCTCGCTGCACGCCGGCGTGCTGCCGCCGAGCACACGCGGGGTCTTCAGTTGCTCGTGGTCGGTGACACCCGGATCGATGCGCTCGGGCGCGAAGGCCACGAACACGTCCTCCCCGACCTGCATGCCGCGCTCGCCGAGCGGCTGCACAAGCAGCTCGCGCGTCGTGCCCACATAAGTCGTCGAGGTCAACACCAGGGTCTGCCCGGGGCGCGCGTGGCGCACGACCTCGGCGCAGGCGTCGCGCAGGATCTGCAGATCGGGACGCAGTTGCTCGTCCACGGGAGTCGGCACGCAGATGAGCACCAAATCCGCCGCGTCGAGCGCCTTTATGCGGTTGGTCAACACGAACCCGTCCCCCTGCAGGTGCCCCGCGAGATCGCGCTGCTCGGACTCCAGCAGCTCGGCCCCACCGTCGCGAATCGTGTTCAGACGGGCACCCGAGATGTCGATCCCAATGATCCGGCAACCCGCGTTGCGTAGCGCGATCGCGGTCGGCAGGCCCACGTAGCCGAGTCCCACGACCGCCACGACGGTGTGGCCGGTCTGCTTGGCACGGCGGGTGCTACGGCGGGGCGGCTTGGTCGTCGCGGGCGTGCTCTGGGGTGGCGTGCTCTGAGGCGCGCTCTGGGACGGCGCGCTCTGGGACGCGCCCTGCACGGCGAGCTGCGGGGTCATGGGGTCCCCCGATCCCGGGATGAAATAGGCATGGCGATAGGTCTCCTGACTCGACGTTTTCGTCCTGGCGTGTCAATGTCAGGCGGTCGATCGCGGGTCCGCAAATTGCGCCTTGCCTTCCCGCGCCGAACACCTCGTGCGGCGGTCGTGGCCGTGCAGGATGGATGCTTGGGAGGGACCTTTCACGCCCACTGGACGATTGATGTAAGCCGGTCCCAAACAGGACTACACGCACGTCGTACCTAATGACCGGCAGCGCTGCCCGAAGCGGGCAGCGCACGTAGCACCAAGCAGCCACCGCTGTGAATAGTCGTAAACCTTTACATGAGCATGTCAAGGTTGGTCGATCCGTTGCTAGCATCCAGGCGATGCGAGATTTCCAGCAGGCGCTCGCCAGCGGCGTCGTGGTCTACGACGGCGGCATGGGCGCCACCCTCGAGCAGTTCGAGCTGACTGCCGAGGACTACGGCGGGCTCGCCGGCAAGTGCCACGAGGCGCTCGTCCTCAACCGCCCCGACGTGATCGAGGGCGTGCACGCCTCGATGCTCGAGGCCGGCGCGCAGGTGCTGGAGACCGACACCTTTCAGGCCTCGCGCATCAAGCTCGAAGAGTGGGGCCTGGCGGACTACACCGTCGAGATCAACACCAAGGCCGCCGAAATCGCGCGCAAAGCAGCCGGCGAGGATCGCTTCGTGGCCG
Organism: Solirubrobacteraceae bacterium; assembly: GCA_036501715.1. Classification (GTDB taxonomy): domain Bacteria; phylum Actinomycetota; class Thermoleophilia; order Solirubrobacterales; family Solirubrobacteraceae; genus Palsa-744. Next base: position 157,374 of record DASXZV010000043.1, read on the forward strand.
GCTCGATCGGACCCACCGGCTACCTGCCGGCCTCCGACGATCCAACGCTCGGGCAGATCCGCTTCCGCGACCTCGTCGAGGTCTTCGAGGAGCAGGCCGCCGGCCTGATCGACGGCGGCGCCGACCTGATCATCATCGAGACCGCCCAGGACATCCTCGAGGTCAAGGCCGCGATCTTCGGCGCGCGCGCCGCCTTCAAGAGCAGCGGGCGCACGCTGCCGATTCACACCTCGGTCTCGCTGCTGCCCAACGGCGGCAAGATGCTGCTCGGCACCGACATCGCCGCGGTGCTCACGACCCTCGAAGCGCTCAAGGTCGACGTGATCGGGCTGAACTGCTCGACCGGACCGGAGGATATGCGCGATGCAATTCGGTATCTCGGCGAGCACAGCCGCGTGCCGGTCGCCTGCATCCCCAACGCCGGCCTGCCGCTGCAGGGACCCGACGGGGAGACGATCTTCCCCGAGAAGCCCGAGCCGCTCGCCAGCGCCCTGGGCGAGTTCGTCGAGCGCTACGGCGTGCGCATCGTCGGCGGCTGCTGCGGCACCACCCCCGAGCACATCGCCGCGATCGTAAAGCGCGTCGGTGCAGTGAAGCCCAACCCGGTGGACCACGCCGCGGCGGATGCGGCCACGCGAACCCCCCTGCTCTCATCGATGATGACGGCCACCCCGCTCGTGCAGGAGCCGCGCCCGACGATGGTCGGCGAGCGCGTGAACTCGCAGGGTTCGCGCAAGGCCAAGGAGCTACTACTGGCCGACGACTACGACGGGCTCGTGCAGATCGCCGAGGACCAGGTCTCCGGCGGCGCACACGTGCTCGACGTCTGCGTCGCGCTGACCGAGCGCTCCGACGAGGACGAGCAGATGCGCCAGGTCGTCAAGAAGATCTCGCTCACGCAGCCCGCGCCGATCCAGATCGACTCGACCGAGCCCGAGGTGATCGAGACCGCCCTGGAGCAGATCCCCGGACGCGCGATCGTCAACTCCGTGAACCTCGAGGCCGGGCGCGCCAAGCTCGACCGCGTCGTGCCGCTCGCGCTCGCGCACGGCGCCGCGCTGATCGCGCTCACGATCGACGAGGTCGGGATGGCCAAGACCGCGCAGCGCAAGGTCGAGATCGCGCAGCGCATCCGCGACCTCTGCTGCGACGAGCACGGTCTCGACCCCGAGCTCTTGATCTTCGACTGCCTCACGTTCACGCTCACGACCGGCGATGAGGAGTGGCGACCCTCCGCGGTGGAGACGATCGAGGGGATCAAACGCATCAAGGCCGAGGTCCCGCACGTGAAGACCTCACTGGGGGTCTCCAACGTCTCCTTCGGCGTGGGTCTCAGCGCGCGCGCGGTCCTCAACTCGGTCTTCCTGCACCACTGCGTGGACGCGGGTCTCGACCTCGCGATGGTCAACCCCAATCACATCAAGCCCTACTCCGAGATCCCGGAGAACGAGAGGGAATTGGCCGACGATCTCGTCTACAACCGCCGCGAGGACGCCCTGGAGCGCTTCATCGAGCACTTCGAGTCCAAGGGTGAGGAGGACGGACCGCAGGGCGCCGCCGACCCCACCGAGGGCATGCAGCCCGAGGAGGCGCTGCACTTCCACATCCTGCGCCGCCGCAAGGAGGGCGTCGAGGACTGGATCGACCGCTCCGTCGAGAAGATCGGCGCCGTGCCGACGCTCAACGACGTGCTGCTGCCCGCGATGAAAGAGGTCGGCGACAAGTTCGGCGCCGGCGAGCTGATCCTGCCCTTCGTGCTGCAATCCGCCGAGGTCATGAAGCGCGCCGTCGCGCAGCTGGAGAAATACCTCGACAAGATCGAGGGCTACACCAAGGGCACCGTCGTCCTCGCCACGGTCTTCGGCGACGTCCACGACATCGGCAAGTCGCTCGTCAACACGATCCTCACCAACAACGGCTACACCGTCGTGGACCTCGGCAAGCAGGTCCCGATCCAGACGATCCTCGACGCCGCCGTCGAGCACGAGGCGACCGCGATCGGGCTGAGCGCGCTGCTGGTCTCGACCTCCAAGCAGATGCCCGCCTGCATCCAGGAGCTGCACGCCAAGCAGCTCGATTACCCCGTACTGATCGGCGGCGCCGCGATCAACCGCGCCTTCAGCTTCCGCGCGCTCTACCCCGGGGGCAAGGAATCCGAGGAGGTCTACGCGCCGGGCGTCTTCTACTGCAAGGACGCCTTCGAGGGGCTCTCCGTGATGGACCAGCTCGTCGACTCCGACGCCCACGCGGCACTTGTGGAGAAGCTGCGCGCCGACGCCACCGCGTTTCGCGCCAAAGGCGAGGCGCCCGTCGAGGATCTGAACTTCGCCGATGACTCCGTGCGCTCCGCCGCGCGCACCGACGCACCGGTCCCCACGCCCCCCTTCTGGGGCGTGCGCGAGATCCCCGTCGACCTCGACGCGGTCTACTCGCATCTCGACACGCACGTGCTTTTCAAGCTGCACTGGGGCGGACGCGGCGTCAAAGGCGAGGCCTGGCGCAAGCTGCTCGACGAGGACTTCCAGCCGCGCCTGGAGCGCATGTGGCGCGAGCAGGACTATCTACACCCGCGCGCGCTGCTGGGGTTCTTCCCGTGCTACGCGCAGGGGAACGACATCGTCGTTTTGGACCCCGCCGCGCGTGTGCGCGCGCACGCACGTACGCGCGGCGGGGCCGCCGACGGAACACTCGACCCCAATGTCGAGGGAGCACTCGACCCTGCCGGTCCCGCGGCCGAGCTCACGCGCTTCGTGTGCCCGCGCCAGCCCAAGGGCGACCGTATCTGTCTTGCGGACTTCTTCCGCCCCGCGAAGGAGGACGGCTCGCCACCGGACGAACTGGACGTGATCGCCGTGCAGGCGGTGACCGTCGGGTCGGAGGTCACCGAGTTAATGGCCAAGCTCGAGGCGGACGGCGAGTTCGCCGAGCAGCTGTTCGTGCACGGTCTCGGCGTGCAGACCGCTGAGGGCCTCGCCGAATGGCTGCACGCCGAGGCCCGCGCGATGCTCGGCATCCCCGCCGCCCAGGGCCGGCGCTACTCCTGGGGTTACCCCGCCGTACCCGAGCAGTCCGAGCACCTCAAGGTCGAGAAGCTGCTCGGCCTGGGCGACATCGGCATGCGCATCACCGACGGCTACGCGCCCGAACCCGAGCAGTCCACACTCGCGCTGATCGCGCACCACCCGCAGGCGATCTACTTCGGCACGCGCCAGGGGCGGCTGCTAGAGAACGGCTCGCCCGATGACCTCATCAAGGGGTCCTACCGCGATCCCTCCCTGTTCAACCAGGGCAGCGACGGTCCCGCGCTCGGCGACGAGGACCCGCCCGAGGGCGCGGTGGAAGATGAGGACACCCCGCAGGGGGGCGCAGGCGAGCCGGCGATGACCGGCTAAAGACCCGCTGTCCCCCTCATGACCGGCGGTCGGATGAAGGGGTATGGCAAAGAAGGTCCATGAGGCGATCGCGATCCTCGAAGCACACGGCTGGAGACAGGCGCGTCAGCGCGGAAGTCACCGTCAGTTCAGGCACCCTGTGCAGCCCTTTGTCGTCACCGTCACCGGCAAGCGAAGCGCTACGATGACAACCGGCCAGTTGACAAGCATCAGACGCAAATCCAGAATCGAGGAATTACGATGACCAAGTATCTCGTCATCTATGAGCCAGCGGAGAACGGTGGTTGGGGAGCCTACTCCCCCGATCTGCCCGGCTGCGTCGCGTGTGGAGACACCAAGGCAAAGACCGAAGAGTTGATGCGCGAAGCAGTCCCGATGCACATCGAAGCCATGCGCGAGATCGGCGAGCTGGTACCCGATCCGCACCACGAGACCGGTTTCATCGCCGCCTAGATCAACCTCGGGGAACGTCAGACTGAAGCAGTGCCAGCTTGCCGACGCGGTCGAGTCGCTTGATCCGCGCCTCCTCGCGCCGCGCTGCGGTGCGATCGGGCATCGCTAGCGCCAGCGCGAGCTCGACGGGCAGCCGGCTGGCGGTATAGCGACTGGCTTTGCCGGCACGGTGGCGCGCCAGCCGTCGCTCTAGATCGGTCGTCCAACCCGTGTAAAGCGAGCCATCGCGGCAGCGCAGCATGTAAACCCAGGCGTCAGTCACGAGCTACCAGACCAATACGACCCACCAGCTCGCAAGCCTGCGCGTCGCGCATCAAATTCACTATGCCCATATGATCGACCAATCGTGGCAGACCGAACTTTGGTAAAGATCCTCTCGATCGACGGAGGCGGCATCCGCGGGATCATCCCCGCCCTCGTGCTCGCCGAGATCGAGCGCCAGACGCGCACGCCCGCGTGCGAGCTCTTCGACCTGATCGCCGGCACCTCCGCCGGGGGCATCATTGCGCTCGGGGTGACCGTGCCCGCGAAAGGCGGCAGGCCCCGCCACAGCGCAGCGGAGATCGTGGATCTCTTCGCCCAGGAAGGCGCAAAGATCTTCCACCGCTCGCTGCTGCGCACGATCGAGACGGTCGACGGCCTCTTGGAGGAGAAGTACTCCGCCAGCGGACTGGAAGCGGTGTTGAGCAAGTACGTGGACAACGCCACGCTCTCCGAAGCGCTCGCCGACGTCCTCATCACTTCCTACGACATCCAGGGCCACGAACCATTCTTCTTCAAGAGCCTCCAGGCGCGCGAACGGCCCGAGCTGAACTACCCGATGCCCGTCGTCGCCCGCGCCACCTCAGCGGCTCCCACCTACTTCGAGCCCGAGCACGCAATCCCGCCGGTGCACGCGCCGGGGGAACCGCGCGACTATGCGCTCGTCGACGGCGGCACGTTCGCCAACAACCCCGCGATGTGCGCCTACGCGGAGGCGATGCGCAACCATCCCGGCGCCGACGTCCTTGTCGTCTCGCTCGGTACGGGGCGACTCACCGAGTCGATTCCCTTCGCGCAGGCACGCGACTGGGGCCTCATCGAGTGGGCTCGGCCACTGCTCGGAGTCATCATGGACGGCTCCAGCCGCGCGATTGACTATCAGCTCGACCAGTTGCTCGGCGGCAAACGCCACTTCCGCTTCCAGACCGTGCTCGAAGGCGTCAGTGACGCCCTCGACGACGTGAGCCCCGCCAATATCCAGGGACTGCGCGAGCTCGGCGAAAAGCTGATCGAAACGGAAGCCCGGCAGATCGCTGAAGTCTGCGGACTGCTCCGCAGCCCAGCGCCCGCTTAGTTTGCGTGAGCTCGCGCTTACTCAGCGCTCGAGCAGCGTGCCATACGAACCGCTCTAGGACTCCGACAGCACGCCCCGCTGCTGCTCGGGCAGCGCCGGCAACTTCACCGGCGCCGCGTGCAGGGTGCGCAAGCGGACCTCCTTCCAGGAGAGGCCCTCCTTCAGCAACGCTGGCATTCCCATCAGGACCGCGGTCGCGATCTCGACGGTCTGCAGGATGATCCCGTAGGCGATCGCTTCGGGGGTCGAGACGTGGTAAGCGCCGACCAGCACCGCAACGCACGCCGCCTGGAAGACGCCGATGTTCGCGGGCGTCGCCGGGATCGCGGCGGTGACGTTGACCGCAAACAGCACGCCCGCCGCGCCGGCCAACCCAACCTGGCCATCGAGGCCGAGCGCCATCAGCAGCAGCCAGCACGAGACGCACTGCAGGGCCCACGCAGCCAGCTGTACCGCGGTCGCCAGCGCCGCCTGGCGCGGGTAACGAAAGATGCGCAGACCCTCGCGTACGAGCAGCAGCGCACGACGCAGGCCCGATACCAGCGCGGCGATGCGCAGCGGGTGCTGAGCGGGCCGCGGTCGGTCCGCTGTGCGCGGCACGAGCATCGGTACCAGCAACACCAGCATCAGCGCACCGAGCGGCACCAGCGCCGGCACCAGCAGCGCCCTGCCGTGCCCATGTAGCAGCGGCACTCCGCAAAGCATCGCCAGCCCCAGCAGCGCCAGCGCGAGCAGGTTCAACAATGTCTGGGAGACCATCGTCCCGAGCACCACCGGCAGCGTCTCGCGCGCGCGACCGATGCGCCGCGCGACGATCAGCGCGCGCGAGGGCTCCCCCAGGCGCGCGGGGAGCGTCGCGGACATCAGCACCCCGATGAACGTCCCCTGCATCACGTCTCGCCGCCGCGCCGGCCGCCAGGTGGGCGCGGCGCGCAGGATCGCGTGCCACGCCAGACCGCGCACGAACATCGAGAGGCACATCACGCCGAGGCCCGCCGCGACCAGGCCAGGGCTCGAAGCCACCACGCTCGCGATCACCGGTCCCACCCCGATGCGCTGCAGCGCGAGCAGCGCCAGCAGCAGGGCGCCGAGCGAGATCGCCGCGAGCGCCCCGCGGCGAGCGACCCGCAGTGCCCGCCGCGCCGGCGCCACCGCGAGTGCCGGCTCGAGGCTCGGCAGACGCTGCGCCGGCAGCGGCGGCAGCAGATCGGCCGGCATCAGCCCATGGTGCGCCGCCAGCCGGCCGAGCCGCGTCGGGGCGCGCCCCACGGCGAGTGCCTGCTCATAGACCTCGAGGACCTCCGCCGCCACGCGCGGCCACGCGAAGCGCTCCGCGCGCTCGCGCGCCGCCACCGCCATCGCCGCGCGCCGTCGCGGTTGCAGCGCCAGCTCGCGCAGCGCCTCCGCGAGCGCGCGCGCGTCCCCACGCGGGGTGAGCAGCCCGTCGAGGCCGTCGCGCACCACGTCGCGGTAGCCCGCGATGTCCGATGCCACGACCGGCGTGCCCGCCGCGAATGCCTCCGTCAGGACCATGCCAAAGCTCTCCCCGCCGAGCGACGGCGCGCAAAGCACCTGTGCGCGCGCGAGCTCCGCGGCCTTGCGCTCCTCCGAGACCTTGCCCAGGGCCTGCACGCCGCGGTCGTCGAGCAGCAGCGGCGCCACGTCCTGCGGGCCAGCGCCGACCAGCGTGAGCGTCGCGGGCACGTGCTCGCGCAACGCCTCGAAGGCGCGCAGCAACACCGGCAGCCCCTTGCGCTCCACCGCCTGGCCGATGAACAAGATGCGCAGCGGCTGCGGCTCAGCTGGCTCGTGCTCCTCCCTCGAAGCGGCGGACTCGAGGGAGCCCGCGGGCAGCAGCTGCACCCCGTTTGGCACGATCGTGTAGCGCCCGCCGAAGAAGCGCTGCGCCGTCCACGCCGCCGCCTCGGAGACCGCGATGCGCGCGTGCAGGCGGTTCATGCGCCGCCGCGCCCCGAGTCCGATCCCGATGCCGTTGGTCAGCGCGTTCTCGGAGAAGCTATGAAAGGTCCCCACCAGCGGTATGTCCTGCGCGCAGCTCAGCCCGTACCAGCCGACCAGCGGCACGATCGGCTCGTGGATGTGCACGAGGTCATAGCCCCCGCCGCGCAGCTCCCGCCACAGGGCCAGGACATTGTCCGGCGTGGCCGCGAGGTTCGAGATCGCCCCGTTTGCGGGAAACCCCATCGTGCGCCCCGTCGGCACGAGCCGCCGGGGCGGCTCGATCCGTTGCGGGCGAGCGCCGCGGTGTAGACGGCGTGAGAGCGCGTCGTCCGGATCCGACGGCGCCAGGATGCGCGCTTCGTGGCCGGCCGCCTGGAGCTCGTCCGCAAGCGCCTCGATGTGACGTGTCACCCCACCGGGGTAGGTCCAAGAGTACGGCGAGACGAGCGCGATCCGCACGAGCAAACTCTAGCCGCTCCGCCGCACGGACTACCTTGGGAGGCACTCGCCCCGACGCTGCCGGCACACTGGCCGCTTTAGGCCGCCCGGCTGGACCCTCGGCGCGAGCTTGTAGCCTGTCGGTGTGAGCGAGCGCCACTTCGTCAAGTACACCTTCCTGAAGCTCGAGTCCGCGTGGCGACGCACCGCGCCCGAGCAGCGCGCACAGGACAAGCGCGAGTTCCTCGCCGCTTGCGAGGACTTCGCCGATGGGCATCTGCTGCAGTCCTTTTCACTCGTCGGTACCCGCGGCGACGCCGAGCTGCTGCTGATCTCCGAGGCCGAGAACCTCGACCGCATCCACGAGTTCCACGTCGTGCTCGCCCAGAGCGGCCTGATGCGCTGGGCGCAGACCCCCTACTCGTTCCTGGGAATGCGCAAGAGCTCGGAGTACTCCGATGACCTCCGCACGACCCCGCGCGGCTTCCGCGGCAAGTACGTATTCGTCTATCCCTTCGTCAAGTCGCGCGAGTGGTACGCGCTGCCCGCCGAGGAGCGCTGGCGGATCATGCAGGGCCACATCACCGTCGGACGCGAATACCCCGGGGTCGACAACCACACGACCTACTCCTTCGGCCTGGACGACCAGGAGTTCGTCGTCGCCTTCGACACCGACGATGTCGGCACGTTCCTGGATCTCGTCCAGCGCCTGCGCACGACCGAGGCCTCGCGCTACACCGTGCGCGACACGCCCAGCTTCACCTGCCTCGCCGCCCCGCTGGGCCGCGCGCTGAATGCGCTTGACGGCGAGCCCGTCGCGCTCGAGACCGCTACCGCGCTGCCCTCTGCCTAAGGGACTCGCCCACCTGCGCCGCTCCGATCCGGTGCTCGCCGCCGTGATCGAGGCCGTCGGCCCCAAACTCGGGGACGCGCGCGACGGACGCCCAAACGATCACTACGGCGCACTGCTGCGCGCGATCGTCGGCCAGCAGCTCTCAACCAAGGCCGCGCGCAGCATCTACCTGCGTCTCACCGAGCGCTTCGACGGCCGCACCCCCACCCCGCAGGAGGTCCTCGCCGACGAGCCCGAAGAGCTGCGCGCCGCCGCCGGCCTCTCGCGCGCGAAGGTCAGCTACCTGCGCTCACTGGCCGAGCACGCGCTCTCCGGGGAACTGGAGCTCGAGCGCCTGGAGGAGCTGCCCGACGAGCAGGTCATCTCCGAGCTCGTCGCCGTCAAGGGCATCGGTGTCTGGAGCGCGCACATGTTCTTGATGTTCCACCTCCAGCGCCCCGACGTGCTGCCCGTCGGCGACCTCGGCATCCGCCGCGCGATCGAAATCTCCTACTCGCTGGATGAGCTGCCCGATCCCGCCACGATGGAGCGGATCGCCGCGCCCTGGCGCCCACACCGCACGCTGGCCTGCCGCTATCTGTGGCGCTCGCTGGACAACGAGCCGACCTAGCCCGCGGCAAGCTCCTCAACGTGACCGGCGAGGTCACACCGCGTCAGGACGGTGGCTGAGAGAGCTCCAGCGAGCCGCGTTTGGCTGCGGCCGGAGCAGAGGGCGGCGGGACGACCGGTCCGATGTCCCCGTCCGGCGCCGTGTCCAGATCGACGATCACCGGGGCGTGATCGCTGGGTCCCTTGTCCTTGCGTGCCTGCCGATCTACCCACGCCGCACGGACTCTGCCGGCCACCGCCGGCGTGGCCAGCACCAAATCGATGCGCATCCCGAGGTCGCGGTGGAACATCCCAGCGCGGTAGTCCCAATAGGTGAACACCCGCTCGGTCGGCCAGTGCTCGCGCACCGCGTCGCGCAGGCCCAGCCCTGACTGGAGCTCGGCGAGCGCCGCGCGCTCCGGGGGTGTTACGTGTGTCTGGCCGACGTAGGCCTTGGGATCGAACACGTCGATGTCGCTCGGCGCGATGTTCATGTCGCCGCACACGACCACCTCCCGAGATACCTCGCCGAGCATCGCCTGCAGCGCGGCCAGCCACGCGAGCTTGTAGCGATAGTGCTCGGAGTCCGGCGCCCGCCCATTCGGCACATATACCGAGACCACCTGGACCCCGCCGCACGTCGCCGATACCGCGCGCGCCTCCTCCTGCGGGAAGCCCGGCGCGCCTGGAACCCCGGCTAGGACATCCTCGAGGCCCACGCGGGAAAGGATTGCGACGCCGTTCCACGCCGCCTCGCCGTGGCGCGCCACCGCGTATCCGCGAGCCGTGAGCTCCTCGCCGAGCAGCTCGTCGAATGCGTCGTCGGTGAGCTTCGTCTCCTGCAGGCAGACGACGTCGGGCCGGCGCTCGTCGAGCCAGGGGAGCAAGCGGGGAACCGCTGTTTGACCGAGTTGACGTTCCACGTCGCGATACGCACGATGCGTACGCTAACCGCACACCAAGATGGTCCGCAGCGCGACGCGATCGCCGCCCTGCATTCCGGCTCCGCTCGCAACAAACGGGACGGCGCCCACCAGGGCGGACGCCGCATCGTCAAACGGCTGAGACCTGCTCCTCCTCGGCAACTCTGAACGAGGAGCCGCAGCCGCAGGCGGCGACGACGTTGGGATTGTTGACTTTGAAGCCCGCGCCCTGGAGGCTTTCCTCGTAGTCGATGATCGCTCCGCGCACGTAGGGCAGGCTCTCGTTGTCGACCAAGAGCTTCAGCCCGTGGCTCTCAAAGACGGCATCACTATCGCGCTGCTCATCGAAGGCCAGTTGGTACTGAAAGCCTGAGCAGCCGCCTCCGCGCACTCCGACGCGCAACCCGGCGAGGGCCACATCGGCGTCCTGGGCGGATAGGAACTCGCGGACCTTCTCGGCACCCTTGTCGCTGAATGAGATCATCACTATCGAAAGTGTAGCGAGCAATCGGCGCCGGTCCAGGCGCGGCTATCCTGGGGCTTACATGCCCACCCCCGAGGAACTCGAGCAGCGCATCGAAGCCGCGATCCCAGGCGCCCGCGCCGAGGTCGAGGACTACACCGGCGGCGGCGATCACTTCCGCGCGACTGTTACCGCGCAGGCGTTCGCGGGCCGCAGTCGCATCGAGCAGCACCGGCTCGTCTACGAGGTCTTCGGCGCGGAGATCGGCGGCCCGATCCACGCGCTGTCCCTGAAGACCGAAGCCGGCTGAGCAGCCCACACGCCCCGCCAGAACCCAAGGAGCCTTCCCATGCACAGCATCGATCCGATCACCGCCCCCTCAGAGGCCTCCAACCCGATCCGCTCCGCGATCGAGCAGGCGATCGCGGAGAACCGCGTGATCCTGTTCATGAAGGGCACCCCCGAGGCCCCCGCGTGCGGCTTCTCACGCGCGACGGTCGGCGCGCTGCAAGCGCTCGACGCGCGCTTCGCAGCGGTCGACATCCTGCCCGACCCGCGCATCCGCCAGGAGCTCTCGGCGCTCTCGAACTGGCCGACGATCCCGCAGCTGTTCGTCGGCGGCGAGTTGATCGGGGGCTGCGACATCGTGACCGAGATGTACGAGTCCGGCGAGCTCGCACAGGTACTCGGCGTCGAGGGCTCCGGACCGGCCGAGGACCTGCAGGTCGAGACGGCAAGTGCCGGCGGCCTGCAGATCGAGAACCGGTTGAGCTAGAGCCCCAAACCCCGGCTAGAGCCCCAACCCCCGCAGCGCGCCACCGGACTGGCGCAGCGCGAAGCCCGCAAGCCGCAGCGGCAGTGCCTGGCGTGCGCCCGCAGCCGGGAGCCGAGCATCGTGCGCTCGGTACCACGCGATCGTGCTGGCCAACGGATCCTCGTGGTGGCCGGGGTCATAACCCAGTTCGCGTTTGGCCTTCGCGCTGCTGAACGCCCACCACTGCGCGCTCGCGCACACCTCGTTCCGTGTAAACGGCGGCCTGCCCGGCAGGTCTTCTAAGACCTTGGCCAACACCAGCGCCGCCGACAGCGGCAGCTTGATAGTGGGCGGTTGCACTCCCGAGAGCCGGCCGAGGTCGGCGAATAGGCGGTCGAGCGTGAAGTTGCGGTTGCCGAGGATGTAGCGCTCTCCGACCTGGCCGTACTCGTCGGCGAGCAGGTGCCCCTGCGCGACGTCGCCGACGTCGACGATGTTGAGTGCGCCATCCACGTATGCCGGGATCTCGCGCCGCAGGAAGCGCCGCACGAGCTCGGTCGCGGAACGACTGTAGTCGCCCGCCCCCATCACGAACGCCGGATTGACGATCACCGCGGGCAGCCCGCGTGCAACAAGGCGCAAGACTTGCACCTCCGCCTCGCGCTTGGCCTGGGCGTAGGGAATCGAGTGCCCGCCCGCTGGGAACAGTTGGCGCTCGTCCGCAACCGCCCCCCGCGGCGCCGGTCCGATGGCGGCGATCGAGGAGGTATGCACGACGCGCTGTACCCCAGCGCGCAGCGCCTCCTCCATCACGATCCTCGTGCCCTCGGCGTTGACCCTGAGGAGCTCCCCCACGGGCGCGCGCATGCTCGTGAGGCCCGCCACGTGAAAGACGCGCTCCACGCCGCGCAGCGCGCGCCGCACGGACTGACGGTCGAGGATGTCGCAGCGCACGGTCTCATACTCGAAGTCGAGGTTGTCCAAACGGGTGCTCGCGCGGACCGTCAGGCGCAGCTCATCGCCCCGCTGCACGAGCAGGCGCGCCACACGCGAGCCAACCATGCCCGCTCCGCCAGTCAAGAGGGTCTTGGCCATCGCGCGCAGTGTAGAAGCCGGTGCGACACCACCCAGCGCTAGCCTTGCTGTAGGGTCCGCGCGCCATGCAATCCGTCGCGATCGTCACCGACACCACGCACTATCTGCCGCGCACCCTTGCGGACAGCCAGGGCATCCACCAGGTCAGCCTGTACTTCAGCTGGGATCGCGACGGCTCGGAGACCGGCTTGCAGCGCGAGATCGAGCTGACGAGCTTCGACGAGTTCTACGAGCGTCTGCGCTCCACACGCCAGACACCCACGACCTCTCAGCCCTCGATCGGCGACTTCCTCGCGGTCTGGGAGCCGCTCTTGGAGGCGGGATCGGACATCGTCTCGGTGCATCTCGCCGGCGGCATCTCGGGAACCTGCGAGGCGGCCCGTCAGGCGCACGCCCTGCTCGTCGAGCGCGGCCTCGGGGGGCGCATCGAGGTCATCGACAGCGAAACCGCCTGCGGCGGTTTGGGCATGCTGCTGCTCGCCGGCGCCGCCGCGGCTCGCGCCGGCGCGAGCAAGGACGAGGTCGCGGCCCGCGTGCGCGAGGCGCGCAAGGCGCTGAAGATCTGGTTCTGCATCGACACGCTCGAGTACCTGCGCCGCGGTGGGCGCGTCGGGCGCGCTCAGGCGTGGCTCGGCGGCACACTCAAGATCAAGCCGATCCTCTCGCTCGAGTACGAGATCACGCCGGTCGAGCGCGTGCGCACCGCGGGACGCGCGTTCGAGCGCATGGTGCAGTACATGCACGAGCTGCGCGAGGCCGGCTCCGACGCCTGGGTCGTGCAGCACATCCAGGCCACCGAGCAGGCCCAGCGCCTGATCGAGCGCGGCCGGGAGATTTACGGCTCCGAGCCGCTGTTCGCCTCGGAGGTCGGGCCCGTCATCGGCACCTACGTCGGGCCCGGCCTGATCGGTGTCGGCGGAATCCCGCGCTCCCTGCTGAGCTGAGGTCAAGCGCACCGCCCCAGCGCCCAGCGCAGACGGCCCGCCTCCTAGGAGAGCGCTGGCCTACTGGGAGTCCGAGCTCAGCGCCGGCGTCGCCGGCGCAGCCCGCGTGCGCCGATCATGAAGCCGACGACCGCCGCCCCAATCATGATCTCGCGGCGGTGACGCGCGACGTGCGCGCGCCAGTCGGTGAGCTCGGCAACTTCGCCGCGCAGTCGCTGCAGCGAGACCTCGAGCTCCATGCGGTTGGACTCGATCGAGTCGCGGATCTCGGCCGGAGAGCGTTGCGCCATGCCTAGCTCCCCTCCCCCGGTCCCGGTCCCGGTCCCGGTCCCGCCGGGGCGCTGACGCTTTGCCGGATCTTGCGGGCCTCGTCGATCGCCATGTTGGGCATCGGCGGCGCTCCACGTTTGACGACTTTCGCGGCGATCAGACCGGCGATCGCGCCGAGCACGATCAGGATCAGGGCCATCGCGAAGAAGCCCCAGAAGTACGCGAAGGCGTTGACGGGCAGCACGTAGTAGAGCAGCAGCGCCAGGCCAATCAGCACGAAGAACAGCGCGGTGACGAGGAAGACGCCCGCGGCCACGGCGACGACGGCGCCCTTGGCGAGCTTGGTCGCCTTCTCGCTGACCTCGGCCTTGGCGAGCTCGATCTCCTCACGGACCAGGACCGTGAAGCGCTCGGAGACGTCGGTTATCGCTGTGGCGATGTTCTGCGGGGCGCCCGCGCGCTGATCGCCCCCGCGCCCATTGAGGGGCGCCTCGCTCACTCCGGCGGCTCCTCGTCGAAGAGCTTCCGCCAGATGAGCGCCGCACTACGTTGGGTGGCAATGCTCGCAAGCGCGCCCAGAGCCGTAAGCAGCCCCGACCACACCAATCGCTTGACCATCTCGTTCTCGATCATTCGCTGAGTGTATTGCTCTCGGTGGTCGTCTCCAATCCGCCGCAGACGGTCTCCACGACCAGCCACTTGGCGCGCTCGTAGTGCTCCTCCCCGCGCGGCAGCAGACCGAAGATCCAGCCCGTCAGCATCTGCTCGATCGCGCCATAGAAGGCCATCGCCGCGAACTCGGCGTCGATTTCACCCTTGAAGGCGCCTTCGGCTTGGGCCGCGGTGACGATCGCGGCGATCAGATCGTAGGCCTCGCGGATCTGCGCCAGGTGGGTCTGGCCGAAGGAGTTGGCGGCGCGCGTGACCTCCACAATGATGACCTTCATCAGCTCCGGGTCGTGGCTGTAGCTGTCGACGATGAACGACGCGATCGCCTGCAGCTTCGCGCGTGCCGGCAGGGACTGTGAGTCGACCTCGCGAATCATCAGCAGCATCACGTTCCAGCGCTCCAGGAAGAGCGTGTCGAGCACCTCGTCCTTGGAGGCGAAGTAGTGGTAGACGAGGCCGTACGCGACGCCGGCCTCATCGGCGATGTCCGAGACGCGGCAGGCGTGGAAGCCCTGGCTGGCGAACACGCGCACGGCGGCGTCGAGGATCATGCGCCGCTTGTCCGGACCGCCCTTCGCGCGCGCGGTGGTTGGGCGCCTGGAGCTCATCGATCCTCCCCCGGTCTCGTTGGCGAGTGCCTCATGTTCGTCCCCCGAAGTGCCTCACGTCCGTCGCTCCGCGAGCGAGCCGTAGACGTCTGTGCGGCGATGCGCGAGCACGGGTAGTTGCGCGCGAATCTCCAACTGGCGCTCGAGATCGAGCTCGGCGGCGATCCAGCCCTCCCCGTCGGTGGCGCTCGCCAGCACGACGCCCCAGGGGTCGACGATCATCGAGCGTCCACCGGAACGCTGCCCCCCGGGGTGCGCACCAACCTGGTTGGCGGCAATCACGAAGACCTCGTTCTCGATCGCGCGTGCGCGCAGCAGGATCTCCCAGTGATCGCGGGTCGTGGGCAGCGTGAAGGCCGAGGGCAGCACGACGATCCGCGCGCCGCGCGCGGCGAGCGCCCCGAAGAGCGCCGCAAAGCGCAGGTCGTAGCAAATCGCCATGCCCAGCTCGACGCCCTCGGCGGTGGCGCTCAGCACAATCTCATCCCCCGGCTCGGTGACGGCGGACTCGTTGTAGGTGCGCCCTTCGACCTCGACGTCGAACATGTGCAGCTTGCGGTAGGCCGCGCGCAGCTCTCCCGCAGGATCGATGTGCACCGAGAGATTGGCCAGTTGCTGGCCGTCCGCGCCGCGGCCGTCCGCTCGCCGCTCCACGATCGAGCCCGCGATGAGGTCGACGTGCAACTCGCGCGCCAGCTCCCGTGCCCAGGAGATCGCCGGCCCGTCGAGCGCCTGCGCACCGGCGCGCAGATCCTGCTCGCGGCCGAGCACGGTCCACTTCTCCGGGAGTACGATCAGATGTGCGCCGTCCGCGGCTGCGGCGCGCGTAAGGCGATCTGCGGCCGCCATGTTCGCGGTCGTATCGGCGGTGGAGTTGAGCTGGACTGCCGCGACCCTCAAAAGCGCATTTCCTCCCGTGGGCGTCCCTTCACACAGTAGATTGACTAGTCAGTCAACAGCCGCAAGCATAGCGCCGGGACCCGTCCCGCCCGCTCCGATGCCGCTACTGCGTGGTACGCGCCCGCTCAAGCGCTGGCGCTACGTGGCGCTCTTCTGCGAGGAGTTCATGGCGTGTGCCGCGATCGTGCACGTCGGACCGGCGCGCCAGAGCTTCTGGGCGGTCCTCCTGCGCGGCACGAGTCCGCGACTGCTGCAGCGCACCCGCCTGCTACCGCGACGCGGGGCCCTCGAGCTCGGTCCGGGACGGCTGCAGATACGCGAGCCACAGGTCTCGCTCGACTTCGCACTGGAGGAAGACGCCGGCAACGCAACGGTCTGCCCCCACGGCGATGCCTACGTCTGGACCCGCAAGCAGGCTGGCATCGCCGCGCACGGCGCGATCGCAATCGACGGCGGCCCGCCGCGCGTAATCGAGGCGCTAGCGATCGTCGACGACACCGCCGGCTACCACGCGCGCGTCACCGAGTGGCGCTGGGCGGCCGGCGTAGGAGTCGACCCCGCGGGAGCACCGCTTGCCTTCAACCTCGTGCAGGGCGTCAACGACCCGCCGCGCGGCAGCGAGCGTGCGGTGTGGATCGCCGGTCAGCCGCGGGAGGTCGGACCGGTCGCGTTCGCGGCGGACCTATCGCAGATCACGGGGGCGGACGGCAGCGCGCTGCGCTTCGCGGCCGAGGCCCAGCGCAGCCGGCGTGAGAACCTGCTGCTCGTGCGCAGCGAGTACCGCGCGCCGTTTGGAAGCTTCAGCGGCACCCTGCCGGGTGGGATCGCGCTGACGCGCGGGTTGGGGGTGGTGGAGCACCACCGCGCGCGCTGGTAGCAAGTCAGCGTCTGCGGCCGGGCTAACGCGGGCGCGGCGGGAGCTTGACGATGCCGATGAAGAACTCGTCGATCTGGCGCACGATCTGCTTGAAGCGCTCGAAGTCGACCGGCTTGGTGACATAGGCGTTGGCGTGCTGCTGATAGGAGCGCAGCACGTCCTCCTCGGCTTCGGAGGTCGTCAGCACGACCACCGGAATCGTGGACAGGCCGGGATCGCCCTTGACCTCGGCCAGTACCTCGGCGCCACTCTTGCGCGGAAGATTCAAGTCGAGCAGCACGAGCCCGGGACGCTCGGCGCCGGCGTGCTCGCCTTCGCGCCGTAGGAACTCCATCGCCTCGACCCCGTCGCTGACTACCGAGAGCGCGTTGGCCACCTTGTGTTCCGCGAGCGCCTCGCGGATCAGCAGCACGTCTCCGGGGTCGTCCTCGACGAGCAGGATCGAGGCGAGTTCAGCGTTGGTCATGTGTCTCCTTGGCGATTGGCAGCGTCAGTCGAAAACAGGCTCCGCCGGCGTGCTCGGGATCGAACCAGATGTGCCCGCCGTGATATTCGACGATCTTGCGCGCCAGCGCCAGCCCGATCCCGGTGCCCTCATAGGCATCCCTGGTATGCAAACGCTGAAAGATCTGAAAGATGCGCTCGGCATACTCGGGCTCGATCCCGATCCCGTTGTCGGCGATGGACAACTGCCACTCGTGCTCGTGGCGCTCGCAGGCGATGCGCACCTCGGGCGGATCGGCGCCCTTGAACTTGATCGCGTTGCCGATCAGGTTCTGAAAGAGCGAGATCAGCAGCGCCTGGTCGCCAAGGAGGGCTGGCAGCGGCTCGGCCAGCACGCGCGCTCCCGTGGCCTGGATCTCTGCCGCGAGTGAGCTCTCGGCCGCGGCGATGACGGCCGCGAGCTCGACGCGCTCGCGCCGCTCGCGCCCGCGGCCGACACGCGAGAGCGCCAACAGCGCGTTGATCAGCACCTGCATGCGCTTGGCGCCGTCGACCGCGAAGTCGATGTACTGGTCGGCGCGCTCGTCGAGCTGTCCGTGGTAGCGCAGCTGCAGCGCCTGGCAGAAGCTCGCGACCTTGCGTAGCGGCTCCTGCAGGTCGTGCGAGGCCACGTAGGCGAACTGCTCGAGCTCGGCGTTGGAGCGGGTCAGCTCCTCGGCCTGCCTGGCGAGCTGGCGTTGGCCCTCCTGCACCGTGGCGAGCTCCTGCACGATGCGCTCCCGCATCCCCTCGATCTCGCTCGCCATGTCAGCGATCTCGCGCGGACCGCCGGCTGTCTCGAGCGGGGTCGTGAAGTCGCCGCCCGCGACTCGTCGGGCTTCGGCCCCGAGCCGCGCGAGCGGCCGCGTGACCATTTGACGCAGAAACAGGCCCGCTCCCAGCAGGCTGCCGATGATCAGCGCGGCCGCGACGAGCAGCGCGAGCTGCAGCAGGACGGCGGCGTGGTTGAGCTGGCTGCGCGTCTGGGCATCCCTGCTCATGAGATCGGACTGCAGGTGTTCCAGCGGATGCCGGACCGCGTCGAACAGCCGCTTGCCGCGAATTCCCGCCCGGGTCGAGCCACGCCGAGTCCGCTGTGGGTCGCGCAGGATCGGATATACGTACTGCTTGCGCCACGCCTGCGCGGCGGCCCTGACGGCCTCGACCTCGGACGCCACCAGCGGACCCGTCGCATGCTCGCGCAGGTGCAGTTCGCGATACGCGCCCAACTCGTCCGCGACACCGCGCCGGTACGGTTCCAGGGAGCTCGGCTGGGCGGTGATGACGTAGCCACGCACCCCGGTCTCCTCGTTGACGAGCGCATCTTCCAGCTTGATCGCCGAGCGCAGAGAGGGTCCGATCTCTTCCAGCAGGAGCTGGCGGCGGTTGTTGAGCTGGGCGCTGGCCAGCAGCGCCAAACCGATCCCGACGATCGCGAATAGGAGCAGCAGGCCGATCGTCACCGCCAGCGACTGGCCGACGCGCATGCGCGCGATGCGCGGGAACTGCTTGCGTGCGGCCTCCGCGGGGCTCACTGCGCGAGGACGGGTGCCGCCGGCGCGCCCACGAGGACCATCGCGATGTCGTCGACGAGCGCCCTGCCGTTGAGCTGCTCGGCGCGCCGGATCAGCTCGTCCAGCAACGCCGCGGGCTGCTCGCGCCAGGTGGCATGCTCCTCGATGTAGCGGCCGAGCAGCTGCTGCAGGCCCCGCTCGCCGAGACGCTCGGAACCCGCACCGATGCGACCCTCGATGATGCCGTCCGTGTAGAGCAAGATCGCCCAGTCGGGGGGTAGCTCGAGCGTCTGAGCCGACCAGTGTCCGTCGCCGAGGCCGATCGGGGGCTCGCCTCGAGTTTCCAGCAGCGTGGAGACCGAATCGCCCGCGATCAGCACCGGCGGAGGATGGCCGGCCTGCAGCACCGTCGCCGTACGCTCGGCCGGATCGATCTCGAGCATGCAAAGCGTCGCAAACAGGCTCGGCATGTGCCGTTCGTGCTCGAAGACGCGCTGCAACGTGCTCAGGATCTGCGCCGGCTGCTCCCCCGCGAGGGCCAGCGCGCGCCAGGCACTGCGCAGGCAGACCCCGATGGCGGCTTCGTCGGCGCCGTGACCGCAGACATCTCCAACCACCAGGCGCAGGCGGCCAGCGGACGTCTCGACCGCGTCGTAGAAGTCGCCGCCGAGCAGCGCGCGGCTGCGGCCGGCGCGGTAGCGGGAGGCGACCCACGTCGCGCGGCTCACGATCAGGGGCCGCGGCGCCAGGCCGCGTTCCAGGCGCGAGACTTCCTGCGCCTGGGAGCGCGCGAGTAGCAGCTGGCGCTCGGCTTCCTCGGTCTGATGCCTGCCGATCGCGTAGCGGATCGAGCGGGCCAGCCCACCGCCGCCCACCGTGCCCTTCACCAGATAGTCCTGCGCACCGGCTTCGACGGCAGCCACACCCGCGGCCTCGTTATCAAGACCCGTCAGCACGATCAGTGGCACCGAGGGCGCGCGGGCGCGGATGTTTCCGACTGCGTCCATGCCGGCCGCGTCGGGCAGCCTCAGATCGAGCAGTACGCAGTCGAGCTCCGCGGTCAAGCCCGCGAGCGCCTCAGCCAGCGTGCGACTGCGGGTGACTCGTGCATGCGGCAGGTCTTCGGCCAGCTGGTCCTCGACGAGGATCGCATCGCCCTCGTCGTCCTCGACAAGCAGGAGCTCGATCGTCGCGCGCTCGCTCCGCCGCACCAGGGCGTCCGCGGCGGCGCTGTGCGGGGCACCTATATCGATACGCACCGCCGGCCTGACCGCACCCTCGTGAGGGCTGTCGCCCTGTACCCCGCTCATCTCCCGCGCAGAGCTCATGCCTTGAAAGTAGCGCCACGACCCGCACCTGGCGTCGCGGTTGCAACAGCGCCTGCATCCAGTAACTCCGCGATCTCCGCCGGCGAGTAGCCGGCCTCGGCGAGCACCTGCTCGGTGTGCTCGCCCAGCGCGGGCCCCGGCAAGCGGTTGTGCTCCCCGGGAGTGCGCGTCAGCTTGACGGGAATGCCGAGCTGGCGCACACCGCTCTGCACACCGGGCTGCGCGAGCGTGACGACCATCTCGCGGGCGCGCACGAGCTCGGAGTCAAGGGCCTCCTCGAGCTCCAGGACAGGCTCCAGGCAGCAGTCGTGCTCGCTCGCGAACGCTTGCCATTGCGCGCGGGTACGCGCCTTGAATATCTCCACGACCTGGAGGTGGCCCTCCGAGCCGGGCCCTTCGAACTGCCGCTCGATCAGGTCCTCGCGGCCGACGCCACGGCACCAGGCTTGCCAGAACTTCGGCTCCAGCGCCCCGAGCGTGACCCAGCCATCGGCGCACTCGTAGGGGCGGTAGCAGATCAGCGAGCCGGCCAGCGGCAAATCGCCGCGGTGCGGAGCACTCCCGTCGGCGAAATACGCACCCGCGACCATCGCCAGCCACGCGAGCGCGCCGTCGGCCATCGAGACGTCCACGACCTGGCCCTCGCCCGACCCCGGCCGCCCCGGCGCGCCATCGCGCTCGCGCAGCGCGGCGAGGATGCCGAAGGCGCCCATCAGCGCGCCGCCGCCGAGGTCCGCGATCTGGCCGGCCGCCTGCACCGGCTCGCCGCCGCGCTCGCCGGTCAGACCCAGCAGTCCCACGAGGCCGAGGTAGTTCATGTCGTGCCCCGCGGCCTCGCGCTTGGGGCCGGTCTGGCCGTAGCCGGAGATCGCGCAGTACACGATCCCGGGATTGACCTCGCGCATGCGCTCGTAGCCGACGCCAAGGCGGTCGAGGACACCGGGGCGGAAGGACTCCAGCACGACGTCGTATTCGCGGACCAGCGCCAGCAGCGCCTCGCGCCCGCGCTCGTGCTTGAGGTCGATGCGGATCGAGCGCTTGTTGCGGTTGAGCGCGAGGAACAGCGCGGACTTGGCGCTGTCCTGCGCGCCCTCGACATAGGGCGGGGAGAGGCGGATGTAGTCGCCCATGCCCGTGTCCTCGACCTTCAGGACCTCCGCGCCGAGGTCCGCGAGCAGTAGCGAGCAGAAGCCGCCGGGCAAAAGGCGCGAGAGGTCGAGGACGCGGATGCTGGCGAGGGGCAGACTCACTGGCTTACGCACCCGACTTGTGCATCAGCGCCGTGCACTCTCACGAGGAGCGAGATCGGTTGCCGCGAGCGCACTGACGGTACCCCCGGCGATCCCGAGCAACCGCCGCGCCTCCCCCACCGTCGCGGGCCGGCGGCCGATGTCTTCGGTCATCTGGCGCGCCTTGGCGATCAGCTCGCCGTTGGAGCGCGCCATCTCGCCGTTGGGCAGGTAGAGGTTGTCCTCCAGGCCGACGCGGATCGAGCCGCCAAGTGTGAGCGCGGCAGCGACGAGCTCCCACTGCTTGTGCGAAATGCCGATCACGGCCCAGTGCGAGCGGGCATGGACGCCAGCACTCGGCCCGCCCTCGACGCCGGGGATGTTGGCGACCATCGCGGCGAGATTGCGCGCGCCAGGCGGAATGCCGCCGGTAACGCCCATGATGCAGTCGACGTGCAGCGGCGGTTTGAGCACGCCCATGTCGATCAACGGCTCGAGGCTGCCGACGTGGCCGAGGTCGAAGCACTCGTGCTCGGGTTTGATGCCGAGCTCGTTCATCGCGCGCAAGAGCTCGATGATCTCCTCGAAGGGGTTCTGGAAGACCATCTTGAAGACGAAGTCTTTGCGCGAGCGCGAGTACTTGGCGTAGTTCATCGAGCCCATGTTCAGCGCGGCGACTTCGGGGCGGCACTCGCGCAGGTAGGCGACGCGCTTCTCCACGGAGACGCCGACGGCGCCGGTCGAGAAGTTGATGATCGCGCCATCGCCGACCTCAGCGCGGATCGCGTCGCCGATCGCCTTGTAGTCCTCGATCTCGAAGCTCGGCGAGCCGTCGGGTTTGCGCGCGTGGATGTGGATCATCGTCCCGCCCTCGTCGACGATCCGCCGCGCCTCGGCGGCGTACTCGGCGGGGGTGTAGGGGATCGCGGGGCACTGCTCGCGGTTGGCGAGCACGCCGGAGATGGCGCAGGTGATTACTACGGGGTCATCGATGCTCATGGTGAGAAGTATCCCAGTCGATGGCCGGCAGCGACCGGCAACTCAGCTCGCTCAGTTGGGCTGAGTTGCCTGTCCCGCTAGACACGTCCTGGTCGGAGCAAGAGGACAGGGCAATTAGAATGGCTGTCGTGACTCACAAGGAACGCCTGCACCGGATCGTCGACGGGCTCTCGGAGGTCGAGGCTCAGCGAGCCATCGATCTCGTGGAAGGAGAGCGCGACGATCCCGTACTCAGAGCTTTCCGCAATGCGCCCGAGGACGACGAGCCGTTGACGCCCGAGGATGAGGCTGCGCTGAATCGCTCACGCCAGGAGTACCGGCGCGGCGAAGGCGTGCCCCTCGATGCGATCCGTCACGAGCTCACTTGAGCGCCCGCTGGGTCTGCCGCGCGGGCGAGCCTACGATCGCTAGAACTGGACCGCGCACCTACACGCTCGCGTTGACTGGATACGAGCGGCCGCTCAGACCGGCACCACTCCGTGCCGCTTCCACGGCCGCTCGACGCGCTTGCCCTCCGCCATCTCCAGCCCCCGACAAATCGTGGCGCGCGTCTCGCGCGGGTCGATGACGTCGTCGACCAGGTCGTTGCCGGCGGCGATGTAGACGTCGAACATCTTGCGGAAGTTCTCGACCAGTTCGGCCTTCTTGGCGGCTGGGTCCTCGGCCTCGTCGACGACCTTGCGAAACGCAATCTCGACGACGCCCTCGGCCCCCATCACGGAGATCTCGGCGCTCGGCCAGGCGACGATCAGGTCGGGTTCGTAGGCGCGCCCGTTCATCACGTAGTAGCCGGCGCCGTAGGCCTTGCGCGTGATCACGGTGAGCTTGGGGACAGTGGCGTTGGCGACGGCGTAGAGCATCTTGGCGCCGTGGCGGATGATGCCTTCGGCCTCAACCTTGGTGCCGACCATGAAGCCGGGGACGTCTTGGATGAAGACGAGCGGGATCGCGAAGGCGTTGCAGAGGTTGACGAAGCGCGCGGCCTTGTCGGCGGAGTCGTTGTCCAGGATCCCGCCGAGCTGCTTGGGCTGGTTGGCGACGATCCCGACGGGCCGCCCGCCGAAGCGCGCGAAGCAGGTGATGATCGTCTTGGCCCACTGGCGCTTGATGTCGAGGTAGTCGCCGTCGTCGACGATCAGCCTGATGACGTCGTACATGTCGTAGGGCTTGCGGTTGGACTCGGGAAGCACGTCGAGCAGCGCGTCCTCGGCGCGCTCGATCGGGTCGCTCACTGGCCGGACGGGCGGGCGCTGCTCGCAGTTCTGGGGCATGTAGGAGAGGTACTCCTTGATGCGCGCGATGCACTCCTCGTCGTCGGCGACCTCGATGTCCCCGACCCCGGACTTGCGGCAGTGCACGCGCGAGCCACCCAGTTCCTCCTGGGTGACGTCCTCGCCGATCGCGGCGCGCACGAGGTGCGGGCCGGCGAGCGCCATCGAGCCGCGGCCCTTGACCATCGGCACGAAGTCGGCGAGGCCGGGGATGTAGGCGGTGCCGGCGGCGCAGGGCCCCATCAGCGCGGCGACCTGCGGGATCACGCCGCTCATCACGACCTCCTCGCGGAAGAGATGCCCGGAGCCGGCGAACATCGCGCCGGCGGCCTCCTGCACGCGCGCGCCGGCGGAGTCGAGCAGCCAGACGAACGGGATGCGCTTGGTCAGCGCGAGCTCGCGCAGGCGCGTGACCTTGATCTCGCCGGTCATCCCCATCGAGCCGGCCATCACGGTGAAGTCGTACGCGCAGACCGCAGCGAGGCGCCCGTCGATCTTGCCGTAGCCGGTGATGACGCCATCGGCGGGCGCCTCGACGCCGTCCATCGCGCGCTGGGCGAAGTGCGGGCGGCCGTGGATGCCGAGCTCGGTGAAGGTGCTCTGGCCGGTCGCGGGGTCAGCGTCGATCAGCAGCGCGATGCGCTCGCGCGCGGTGAGCTTGCCGCGCTCGTGCTGCTTGGCGATCTTCTCCTCGCCACCGCCGAGCTGCGCCTTGGCGCGACGGGCCTGCAGGTCCTCGACGAGCGGGCGCAGCAGGGAGGTCGATTCAGGCGTCGCGGCCTTCCCGGACACCGGTGTCTCGCTGTCGGTCATCGATCCCTAGCGTCCTTTCCACTGCGGCTCGCGCTTTTCGAAGAACGCGCTGACGCCCTCGACGACATCCTCGGTGGAGAGCGCGAGCGAGAGCTGGGAGCGCAGGTAGTCAAGGGCGTCGTCGAGCGGCATGTCGAGCTGGCGGCGCATCGCTTCCTTGCCGAGGCGCATGATCAGCGGGGACTTGGCGGCGAGCTTGCCGGCCCAGTCCGCGACGGCGGCATCGAACTCGGTATCCGGGACAACCTTGTTGACGATCCCCGTGGCAAGCGCCTGCTCGGCGCTCTGGCGCTCGCCGAGCAGCAGCAGCTCGTTGACCTTCTTGCGCGGGACGTTGCGGTAGATGAGCGCCATGATCATGAAGGGGAACACGCCGACGTTGATCTCGGGCGTCCCGAACGTGGCCTGCTCGGAGGCGACGACGAGGTCGCAGGCGAGCGCGACGCCGAGCGCGCCGGCGAGCACGTGCCCGCGCGCAGCGCAGATCGTGGGCTTGGGGAATGCTCCGATCAGCTTCAACAGCCCCAGCAGCCCGTCGGTGGCGAAGTACTTGTGCACGAGCGGCACCTCGCCGGAGAAGCCGCCGAGGTTGGCGCCGGAGGAGAAGACCTTCTCGTGCGAGGAGGCCAGCACGACGCAGCGCACGGCGTCGTCCTCGCGCGCGCGGCGGAGCCCGTCGAGTAGACCGCCGATCAGCTCCGCCGAAAGCGAGTTGCGGGTGGCGGGATCGTTCAGCGTGAGCGTGGCGACGCCGTCAGCGACTCCATAGAGCACGATCTGAGCCGCGGCGGCCTGCTCAGAAGTCGACTGCTCGGACACGCCCGGCATCCTAACCCTCCACGACCCGTCGGGCTCGACTCCTGGTCGGCCGGCCAGTCAGCGCTCTCCGCCTATCGCTTGGCCTTCGCCCGACGCATGTGACGTTCGAGCACCTTCAGCTGCGCGACGCCGATCGTCTCGTCCGCCGGGGGCGCTTGGATCGATAGCGGAAAGTTGACGGCCGGGATGTCCAACGTCGTGGTTGCGGTCGTTTCCTTGCTTTGCAAAGAGCTGACGGTGCGCAGCGGCAAGCCGTTCTGCGCCAGCCATACTTCGAGCGTCGCTGTCGGCGTGATAGCCATCGGCACAACCGCGTGCGGCCGTGGCGCAACGGAGGCCGCCGATGCGCTCGACAGCTGCTTGGGTTCCACGACCGCCAGAAAGCGCGTGGCTGTCTGTCCGTAGAGCGTGGCGACTCCGACTTCTCGCACTTCCCGCGCCCCTTCGAGCAGCTTTTGCAGTGCCGCAAACGGCGGCTTCACCAGCGTGGGCTCGAAGCTCGGCGGCGTCGTGTGCTGCGTGTTCGGTCGCACGTGTTTGCCGTTGACGGTGATGAGTTCAGCGAAGCCGCTGGGTCCAAGCCTCACCCAAGGCCGCCCATGGTCGTGCGCGGCTAGCTCATGCAGGTACATGTATATGGTCTTGCCGACCAAGCGCAACTGGAGCGGGTGCCCGAACAGGTTGATCGTCACGTTCGCGGTCGGCGGCGAAAGAGCTACTTCACCCGAGAAGCTCGTGCCCAAGCCGAACAACTGCAGGAGGCGTCGCAGCTTGCCCTCGCGCGGTGGCAAGGCGATGGCTGTCCGCGTGGAGAAGCGCAGACTCGTGACCTGCAGTTCTCCCATTTTCTGCTCGAGTGGGGGCAACGTCGGCGGCACGATCGCCGGCACCGGCGTAAGCGTCGGCACGGGAGCGGATGGAGCAGAACTCAATGCACTCGCGGGCGCAATCGGACCCGCGACGCCAAGCGCTATGAGGGCAAGCAGTGCGAATACATACGCACTCCTCACGACGCGCTCAATTCGATCGATCGCAACATCTTGGGGCGAGCATAGCCAGCAAGCGCGACGACGGTGTGGATATGCCGACCGTCAGCTTGCATGCGGTCGCTCGTGCCGGCCCTACGTGGGGCGGCGGCGTTCGAGCGGGCGTTTACTTTCCAGCTTGTCCAACCGCGCCTGGGTGATCGTGCGGTCGGCGGGCGGGGGCGCGACGTGGACGGGGACTTCGAGCCCCAGCACGTCCTCCTGGATCGCGGTGCCTTCCTCGCCGGCACCGAGCTCGACGGTGGTTCGTACCGGCAGGCCGCTGGGCGCGATGAACACTTCGAGCGCGACGGTCTTTTCATCGGGCCGTGCGGCGGCGAGCAGCTGCCTGAGCTGCTTGGGAGACACCTGGTGGGCGAGCAGACTCGCTACGGGGATGGAGGCGGTGAACCCGCTGACCGGCTGGCCATCCACCGTGAGGGGAGTCAGGGAGGCGACTTCGTGGATGCTCTGGGCAAAGCTGAGATCTTCGCTCAGGCCGGCGAACGTCCCGTGTGCACCAGGCTGCGGGACGGGCGCGAGCGCCGGGCTGAGCGCGGCGAAGACCGCGGCGAGCGGTTCGCCATCGCCACCGCCTTGGGGCTTTGCGACGAACCGCTCCTCGCTGCGAACCCATGGACGTCCGCCGTCGGTGCGCGCGAGGGAGGGAATGTCGACGAAGAGGCTCCTACCGATCAACCGCTCCGTGAACTTCCTGTGCAGTGTGTGCTGGCCAAACGCGCTATTGAGCGTGCTCGTAGAGGCGAATGCACGCGGCAAGTAGCTGAGCGCGGTGCTGGTGGTGGTGATCAAGCGGTTGGAGTCGCGGCCCCCGACCGCCAGTTCGCCGCCGACGACGGGATTGAAATCGCCGAGCACGGTGCGGACTGAAACGCGCGCGGTGTTGAAGTGGATCTCGGCCATCTTCTGCTGGAGCACCTGCAGAGTCGGGGGAAGGACCGCGGGCGCCTGCGTCGGCGGCCCTTCGGCGGCAAACGCCGCGGTAACCGCGTAGCCCGTGATTAGTACCGCTAGAAACGGCACCTGGGCACGCTTCAGCAGCGCAATCGTGACGCACCCGACGCCGTGTGGTCGCCGCTGCCTCAATTCAACCCGCCCCGCGCTTGATGCAGGACTGCGCGCGGCGGGGGTGGCGACGCACGCAGCGGCCGATCGCTCTTGCGCGCTGCTTTTCGATCTTCAGCCAGTGCGTTTGGCCGATCGTCTGGCGCACGGGCGGTGCGTGCACCACCACGGGGACTTCGAGGGCGAGGATGTCCTCCTGTGAACTGAATTCTTCGT
This sequence comes from Solirubrobacteraceae bacterium, assembly GCA_036501715.1. Lineage (GTDB taxonomy): Bacteria > Actinomycetota > Thermoleophilia > Solirubrobacterales > Solirubrobacteraceae > Palsa-744. The sequence goes on from DASXZV010000043.1 coordinate 184,682, forward strand.
CACGCTTGTCGTTCGTCGTCACAGTTCGCACCGGTAGGCCACTCGGCGCGAGCCATACCTCCAATGTGAAGTGCGTGTCGGGCAGTTGCTTGCCTTTGGCCACGCGCCGCCGTTCCTTGGCGGAGAGGATCCGTTCGAGCAGACGCGCGGAGGAGAGCGTGGCTGTGAACGCGAGGGTCTGCTGACCGTCGACCGTGGCCGGGCCGGTTTCCTGAATGCTGAGCGCCGCGCCAAGTACTTCGAGCAGCGGGCCGAACGGCCCGGTCGAGGCCGCCGCGGGGATCTCCAATCCGGCAAGGACAGGATCGAGCGCGGCGGTGAGCGGGACGAGCTTGGCGGCAAGCCTTTCCTCACTGCGCGAGCGTACGCTGCGAATCCAGGGGCGTCCGCCGTCGTGGCGAGTCACCGAGGGATCGTAGACGTAGGTGGTCCTGCCGATCCGGCGTTCTTTTACGGCGACCCCGCCGAGCGCTTCGCCGCGGGCGACCCCTTCGCTGGTGCTCGTGCTCGAAAGCAGCAGCGGCGAGAGGCCGAGGACACCGCTTGTGGAGATGACGACATGGCGGGTGCTGGCAGCAGTGGAGATCGAGATGCCGTTCGAGTGCGCGGAGTCCTGAATTCCGAGATCCAGCCGCGTGGAGTAGCGGAGTGAGTTGAAGCGGATCTGCGCCAGCTTCTGCTCGAGCGCCTGCAGCGCCGGTGGGACGACCGCCGGGGTCGGCGCGGACGCGGCCAGCGCGGGCGGCGCCTGAGGAGCATCGGCGGCGCGTGCCGCTGGCACCACGCTGCCCCCGCCCAGCACAACCAAAAGCAGCACACACGTCCTCTTCACCTTTGGCCCCCTCGATTCGATTCCCCGCTACGCGCGCGTCGGCCAAAGGATACCGGCGGCGTGGCGAGGGCCGATCGCGCTTTCCTTTCGCTGGCCAAAGCGCTAGTTTCTGGCTAGACAACCAGCCCAGAGAAGGAGCCGCCCGATGGCGACCGCCGAGAGCAAGGTCCTGAAGCCCGACTTCGACGCGAAGCGCAAACACTTCCTGTTCACCGACGAGCACGAACAGCTGCGCGAGTCGATCCGCAACTTCGCG
>DASXZV010000044.1:0-54073 GCA_036501715.1 Solirubrobacteraceae bacterium
ACGACTGAAGCCTACGTCAGCAAAGCGGAAGGCACCGCGAGTACTTACCTGGTCGAAACGACGGCTCCCAATGGCGCTACGTTCACGATCAAGAGGACCGCGGAAGGCGAATTGGAACGCACCTGCAACAAAACCGCCGAAACGACGCACGGTGGTTGCGTGAAAGGCTCCTGGTCCTCATAGTCGGACTCTCCGCTGCGCCGGCGATCCCAGCGCTCAAGCCCAGCGCCCTCGCGGCCGATCTCCCCAGTATGGAGAGCGCCATCTCAGCCGCGAGGGGCCGCGCCGTGCAGCGCTGCGGCTCACCTGCCAGCGGGCGCAGCGCGGTGTCTGGACGAATGGTCAGTCGGGTACGGCGCCCCTTCAGCGCGGTCGGGAGCCAGTCGATGACCCGCCGTGTCCGGGCACAGGAGCACGACGGCATCTCCTACGAGCAGCACCACGGCATTTTCTGCCCCGACGCACATACGACCGACGACTCGCCGACACCGATAAGCCTCTAGACCCCGACATGCCCACCATCGCGCTCAAACCAAACCTCAATCTCCGCCTCGGTGGACGCCGCGGCGGCGGTCTGGTCGGCCTGGACATCCAGCCCGGCTACGTTGCCGCCGTGCAGGCGCACATAAACGGTGGGATCACCGTGCAGCACGCCGCCGGAGCCGCACTTCCGCCCGACGCGATCCGCGAGGGTGAGGTGCTCGACGAGCGCACCCTCAGCGACGCGCTACGCGAGCTCTTCGACGGGGCTCCGCTGGGCAAGCGCGTGCGTATCGGCTTGGCCAACCAGCGCACCGTGCTGCGCACACTCGAGCTGCCGCCCGTCACCGACCGCAAGGAGCTCGCCGCCGCCGTGCGTTTCCAGGCCGAGGACCAGGTGCCGATGCCACTTGCCAACGCCGTCCTCGACTTTCACTCACTCGGAGTCTTCGATACGCCCAACGGACCGCGTCAGCGCGTAATCGTCGTGGCGGCCCAGCGCGAGATGGTCGAACGCCTGCTGCGCGCCGTGCGCCACGCCGGCCTGCGTCCCGAGGGCGTCGACCTCTCGGCGTTCGCGCTGATCCGCTCGCTCTATCGTCCCAGTGCGCCGAGCGCGGAGGGGGCGGGTCTCGAGCGGGTGCTCTATCTGAACATCGGCGGCCTCACGAACATGGCGATTGCCGAGGGCCCGGTCTGCCGCTTTACCCGCGTCGTCGGCGGAGGACTCGAGGCGATGGCCGCCGAGATCGCCGAGCGCCGCGGGATTCCGCTCGTCGACGCACGCGCCTTGCTGGCCGCCTACAGCCTCAACCGACCCGCACCGTCAGCTCCGCCACCGGCACCTGTCGTGGCGCCCGTCGCCGTTGAGGTCCCCGAGGAAGCAGCTCCCGCGGAAGGTGCCGCACCCGGCGACTCCGAGGAGGCCGTGCCTCCGCCTCCGCCAGCCGTCGAGACCTGGGCGCTCGCCCAAGACCCCAGCGGCACGCCGCTCGCCGACGCCGATCCCGGCCCGGTCCAGCCGCAGGCGCCGCAGCCGACTTCCCAACCGGTCGCGGCCGTAGCGCACTCCGCCGGCGCGCCGGACGCCGAGCTGCGCATGGTGCTCGAGAACGGCATCCGCGAGATCGTCGGAGAGGTGCGCAACTCGCTTGACTTCCACCGCTCCCAGGAGGGCGGCGGCGAGGTCGCGAGCGTCGTCCTCAGCGGACCGGCGCTCGAGATGGCCGGTTTTGCCGAGGCGCTGGAGGCAGATTTGGCGATGCCCGTGCGCCGCCAGTCGGTGGGCGGCGTCAACGGCGGTGTATTCGCCGCGGTCTCCGCGGACAGGCTTGCGATCGCAACCGGACTTGCAGCGGAGGAGGCGCCCCAATGAGGGCCGTCAACCTGATCCCCTCCGAGCAACGCTCCGGTGGAACCGTGGGCGCACGCTCCGGTGGCGCCGCGTTCCTGGTACTGGGACTGCTCGGCGGCCTGGCCGTGCTCGCGCTGCTCTACGGCCGCTCCCACAGCGAGCTGCAGAGCCGTCGCGCGGAAGCCGCGACGCTCACCGCGCGTGCCCAGCAGGTACAGGCCCAAGCCGCTCAGCTCGCGCCCTACGCCGCTTTCATGACGCTACGCGAACAGCGCCTGCACTCGATCGCACAGCTAATCGGTGGCCGCTTCGACTGGCCCGCCGTCATGAACGAACTGAGTCGCGTCCTGCCCAGCAATGTCTCGCTGAACTCCATGCAGGGCACGGTCGGAGCGCCGAGCAGCGCTGCATCGAGTAGCGCTGCGGCGACGGCTGGCGCGGTCAGCTCCGCGACCCCGCCCGGCGCGACGCCCGCGCTCACGCTCAACGGCTGCGCGGCAAGTCAGGCCACCGTCGCCCAGATGCTCGTGCGCCTGCGCCTCGTAAACGGCGTCACCGATGTCGCGCTGCAAAGCTCCACCAAGTCCGGTGGCGGCGGCTCCAGCACCAGCGGCGCCGCGAGCAGCGGCACGTGTCCCGCGAACGACCCCACCTTTGCGGTTCAGGTCTCCTTCGAACCGCTGCCCACAGCCTCCACGCCCAGTATCCAGGTGTTGACCGCGAGCGCACAGGCGCAGGGCACCAAACACACGGCGGCCGCACTGGCGAGCGGAGCAAAGCGATGACCGGCCGCGACCGCATCGTGCTGATGAGCGTGATCGTGCTCGCCGTGCTGGGCGGCGGCTGGCTGCTGCTCGTCTCGCCCGAGCGCAAGCAGGCCGCCAGCGCGCAGACCCAGATCGAAAGCGCGCGCCAGCAGCTGCAGAGTGCCCAGGCGCAGGCGGCCAGTGAGCGCAGCGCCGAGGCCGGCTACGCCGCGGCTTACGTGTCGGTCGTCAAGCTCGGCAAAGCCGTGCCGCCCCAGGAGGAAGTCCCCTCGCTGGTCTACGAACTCGGCCAAGCCACCAACCAGCGCAGCATCGATTTCCAGTCGATCACCTCCGGGGCCACCGCGGCGAGCTCCGCTACGAGCGGGTCTGCCGCCGCCGCGGCGACGGCACCGGCAGCTTTCACCCAAATGCCATTCACGTTCGTCTTCACCGGTAGCTTCTTCCAGCTCGCCCACCTGCTCGGGCAGGTCGACGGCTTCGCCCGCACGACCTCCACCGGCACGAGCGCGACCACCCCCAACGGCGTCGAGGTCGACGGCCGGCTGTTGACGATCCAGGGCGTAACGCTCGCCCCCGACAGCGAAGGAGCCTCAGCCGCAGGCAAAGCAAGCAATAGCGGCAAGCTCACCGCGACGATCACCGCAACCGCCTACGTGCTGCCCGCCAGCCAGGGGCTCACCGGGGGCGCCACCGCTACCGGTCCCGCCGGCGCAGGTGCCGCGGCGTCGAGCGCCGCGGCCTCTTCCTCCAGCTCGCCGGCAAGTCCGGCCGTCATCCAGGGGCGACCGTGAACGATCTCTTGAACTCGCTGAAGTCCGATCTGCTCGACCGCAGGATGCTGCCGATCCTCGGGCTGCTGGCGCTCGCGCTGGCCGCCGCTATCGCCTACGCCGTACTCGGTGGCGGTGCTGGCTCGGCGCCCGTCGCGGCGCTGCCCCCGGTAAACCACGCCGCCGACGGCAAGTCGCTGTCGGTGAGCCAGGCGCAGAGCAACCCCAACGCCGCGATCGCAGAGACGACCGACGGCACGCGCTTCCAGCATCAGCGCGGCACGCGCAATCCCTTTACCCCGCTGCCCTCGCCGAAGTCCTCAACCACTTCCAGTGCGTCCACCGGCGCCTCCGCGAGCCTGAGCAAGAGCTCCTCCGCTACGAGCACCACCAGCGGCTCGTCGACCGGGTCCACGCCGACCGGCGGCTCCACCGGCGGCGCGACGCCCACCAAACCCGTTGAAGCGCCGGCTCCCAAGCAGAAGAAGACCGAGCCCGTCTACCTCGTCGACGTCCTCTACGGCCTCGCGCCGACCACTCCCGGCCAGCTCTCCCAGCTCACGCCCTACGCCGCCCTCAAGCGCCTGGAGCCGCTGCCCTCCGCGAGCGATCCCCGGATCGTCTTCGCCGGCGTGGGCTCCTCGGGCAAGGGCGCGATCTTCACGAACGTCGGCGAAGCGATCATCAAAGGCGAAGGTGCCTGCATGCCGAGCGCGACCCAGTGCGAAGCTGTCGATCTCACCGTCGGGGAGACCGAGGAATTCGAATACATCGAAGGTGCCGGGCAGGCCGTGACCTACGAGCTGAAGATCGTGAGCATCTCCAAGCGCGAGGCCTCCATCGCTCGCGCGGCGCGCCTGGGCCGCCGCGATCGCGCCGGCGCCGCGCTCCTGCGTCAGCTCGCGCCGGCCGTGCTCGACCACCTGCACTTCTCCTCCGCCAAGGGCGTGCTCCTCTACGCCGCCCACCGTCACCGCCGCTGAGGGCCTGCCGCGGCGGCAGGTTCGCCGCCAAGCATCCTGCGCCGGGCACCCCGGCGGCGCGTTCCTCACCACCCCGGGCGCCCCCGCCACGCGGATAGAGTCTGCTGTGCGGGCATGCCAGCCCCCCGGGGGCCGGCCCCAAGCCGGCCCGATCAATAAATTCCAAGCATGCTCCTGCGCCTCATAACCGCCGGCGAGTCCCACGGGCCCGGCCTCACCGCGATCGTCGAGGGCCTGCCCGCGGGCCTGGAGCTGCGCCCCGAGGAGATCGACGCCGACATGGCGCGGCGCCAGCTCGGCCACGGCCGCGGCGGGCGCATGAAGATCGAGCGCGACACCGCCGCGGTGACGGCCGGTGTGCGCCACGGGCGCACACTCGGCGGGCCGATCGCGCTGCAGGTCGCCAATCGCGATTACTCCAACTGGGAAGAGCGCATGAACCCCTGGCCCGTCGCCGAGGAGATCCCCGAGGTCCATCTACCGCGCCCCGGGCACGCCGACCTCGTGGGCACCTGGAAGTACAAGCAGAGCGACGTGCGCAACATCCTCGAGCGCGCCTCCGCCCGCGAGACCGCCGCGCGCGTCGCCGGCGGCGCGCTCGCCAAGGCCTTCCTGCGTGCGCTCGGCGTCGAGGTCCGCTCGCACGTCGTGCAGATCGCCTCCGTGCGCGCGCCCGCCGCGGGCGCCGCGCTCGCGCTCGGCGACTTCGACGCCGTCGACGAGTCGCCCGTGCGCTGCCTTGACGCCGAGACCTCGCGTGCGATGGTCGCCGAGATCAACACTCTGCGCAAGGCCAACGAGTCACTCGGCGGCGTGTTCGAGGTGCAGGCCTTCGGGCTGACCCCCGGCCTCGGCTCGCACATCTCCTGGGAAGAACGCCTCGACGGGCGCCTGGCGATGGCCGTCCTGTCGATCCAAGCCATGAAGGGCGTCTCGATCGGCGAGGCCTTCCAGATCGCGGGCGTGCCCGGCTCCGAGGCCCACGACGAGATCTTCTACTCCGAGGAGCACGGCTACTTCCGCGAAACCAACCGCGCCGGCGGTCTCGAGGGCGGTATGACCACCGGCGAGCCGCTGATCGTGCGCGGTGCGATGAAGCCGCTGCCGACCCTCACCAAGCCGCTGCGCTCGGTCGACATCGCCACGCACGCCCCCGCTGAAGCGCTGCGCGAGCGCACCGACTCCTGCACCGTCCCCGCCGCCGGCGTCGTCGGCGAGGCGATGGTCGCGCTCGTGCTCGCCGACGCCTACCGGCGCAAGTTCGGGGGCGATCACATCGACGACGTCCTCGCGGCGGTGCGCGCCTACGAGGAGCGGATCCACTGGCGACGCTAGACCGCGCGCTGGTCTTCATCGGCTTCATGGGCGCCGGCAAGTCGACCGCCGCCGCCGAAGTCGCCGCCGAGTTGGGCGTGCCCGCACTCGACTCCGATCGGCTCCTGGAGGAGCGCTTCGGGCACACGATCGCCCGCGAGTTCGAGCTTCGCGGTGAGGCGGCCTTTCGCGAGCGGGAGGAGCAGGTCGTGTGTGAGTTGCTCGACCCCGCCGCGCGCGTGCGTGCGCGTACGGGCGCGCGCGGCGGGGTCCCTTCGGTAGTGATCGCGCTCGGCGGCGGCGCCGTGCTCTCCACGCGCGTTCGCGCCGCGCTGGCCCCACACCTCGTCGTGCTGCTGGACGTCGACCCCGCGCTCGCCTGGGAGCGCGTGCGGGGGGCCGGACGGCCCCTGGCGCGCGACCCCGCCGCCCTCGCCGAGCTGCACGCTGCACGCCGCCCCCTCTACGAGGCGCTGGCCGACGCGATCCTGCCGGCCCACCCGCGGGGTGTCGCTACTCGCGCGCTGCCCGCGCTGCGCGCGCTCGCCGCCGCGCAAGAGTGCGCGGGCGAGCGTCAGGGTGATGGTGAACAGCGTGCCGGTGCCTCCGCGCAGAGGCCCACCGTGCGGCTGCTGTGGGCCGCGGCCGCCTCGGGTCAGTACCCCGTACTTGTCGGCCGCGGGCTGCTCGACGCCGATGGGCCACCCGCGGTGTGGGAGCTCGGGGCCGGCGGCTCCGCGCCGGCAGAGTCCTCCTCGCGGGCCTTCTGCGTCACCGACGAGCACGTCGCGGCGCTCTACACGCCGCCGCTACGCGCGCCGCACGCGCCGATCGCGATCCAGCCGGGCGAGGCCCACAAGACGCTCGCCAGCGCCGAAGGAGTCTGGCGCGCGCTCGCCGCCGCCGGCATGACGCGCGCCGATCACCTCGTCGCGCTCGGCGGCGGCGTCGTCGGCGACCTCGCCGGCTTCTGCGCCGCGACCTACCAGCGCGGCGTGCCCGTGCTGCAGGCGCCGACCACGCTCCTCGCGCAGGTCGACTCCGCCTACGGCGGCAAGACCGGCGTTGACCTGCCCGCGGCCAAGAACTACGTCGGCGCCTACCACCAGCCCGCCGCCGTGATCGTCGACCCCGACGCGCTGCACACGCTGCCCGCCGCCGAGCTGAACGCCGGCTGGGTCGAGGTCCTGAAGACCGCGCTGATCGCCGGTGGCGAGCTGTGGGAGCGCCTCGCCGCCGACGAGTCCGTCGACGAGCGCACGATCCTCGCCTGTGCGCGCCTGAAGCTCGAAGTCGTCGCCGCCGACGAGCGCGACGGCGGGCGCCGCCAGGTGCTCAACCTCGGACACACCGTCGGTCACGCGATCGAGACCGCCACGAGCTACTCCCGCTACCGCCACGGCGAGGCCGTCGGGCTCGGCCTGCTCGCCGCGCTGCGGCTCTCCGGACAGGAGCAGCTGCGCGCGCAGGTACGCGAGCTGCTGCTCGCCCACGAGCTGCCCGTCACGCTCGACGCCGACGCCACTGCCGACGCCGACGCCCACCGCGATGTCGGTCCCGGCACCGATGCGGATGCCGGCACGCCGCCCGCTGCGGGCGGCGGGATCGACCTCGAGGCGGTCCTGGCTGCCGTCGGACACGACAAGAAGCGACTCGCCGCACACGTCCCTTTTGTGTTGCTGGATGCCCCCGGCGCAGCCCGCATCGGCTGCGAGGTCGCCGAGGCCGACCTACGCGCGGCCGTCGGCGAGCTGCTGCCCGGCGCCCGCACGCGCCGCTGAGGGTTTTCCAGAGACGAGCGCGGGAAAAAGTCCGAGAGATGACTAGATACGCTCTGCCCGATGGCTGACGCCGCCTACCGCATCGAGATCATGCACGGGGTCAACCTCGACATGCTCGGCCACCGCGACCCCGCGATCTACGGCACGCTAACGCTGCCCGAGCTGCAGGTGCGCATCGAAGAGTATGCGGTCGAGCTGGGGGGGCTGCGCGTGCGCTTCTCCCAGACCAACTTCGAAGGCGAGCTGATCGAGCAACTGCACCGCGTGCGCGCGGAGGCCGACGGGATCGTCCTGAACCCCGGTGCCTGGACCCACTACGCCTGGGCGATCCGCGACGCTTTGGAGATCGCGGCGCTGCCGACCGTCGAAGTGCACCTCTCCGACATCAAGGCCCGCGAGCCCTGGCGCCGGGTCTCGGTGATCGAAGACCTCTGCATCGCGAGCGTCAGCGGGAAAGGGCCCGAGGGCTACCGCCTCGCCCTGGAGCGCCTGCGCGCAGCACTGCAGGAGCCCAGTAGCTGATGCTTGCCGCCGAGGACTCCGTGCAGGCCGCGCGCACGCTGCGACTCGCGGCGCTGCAACGCGAGCGCGACCTGGACCTGCTGCTCGTCTCCGAGCCCGTGAACCTGCGCTACCTGACCGGCTTCACGGGCTCCAACGGGCTCGCGCTGCTCGCCGCCGAGCCGGACGTACGGCCGCGCTTTTTTACGGACTTCCGCTACGCGACCCAGAGCGCCGAGCAGCTTCCCGCGCTCTACGACCGCGAGATCGTGCAGCTCGATCTGCTCGAGACCGCTGCCCGCCTGCTCGCCGAGCAGGGCGGCGGCGGGCGCTTGGGTTTCGACGAGGCCGCGCTGAGCGTCAAGCAGCACCGCCGGCTACGCGAGCTGCTGGATGAGGAGTGGGAGCTCGTTGGCGCCGCGGGCCTCGTGGAGGGCCTGCGCGAGCTCAAGGACGCCGCTGAGCTGGAGCGCATCCGTGCGGCCGCGCAGCTCGCCGACGAGGCGCTGCGCGGGATGCTCGAAGGCGGCCTGGCCGGGCGCACCGAGCGCGACGTCGCGATCGACCTCGAGCTGCGCATGCGTCGCCTCGGAGCGAGCGCTCCGAGCTTCTCCTCGATCGTGGCCGCCGGTTCGCACTCCGCGCTGCCGCACGCCGAGGCCCGAGACGTCGAGATTCCGCGCGACACGCTCGTCACGATCGACTGGGGTGCCGAACACGAGGGCTACTGCTCGGACTGCACGCGCACGTTCGCCACCGGCGAGCGGCTCGGGGAGCAGGAGCGCGAGATCTACGCGCTCGTTCTGCGCGCCCAGCTCGCCGGACTGGACGCCGTGCGCCCCGGCCCCAGTGGCCGCGAGGTCGACGCCGCCGCGCGCGCGGTCATCGAGAGCGCCGGGCACGGCGAGCACTTCGGCCACGGGCTCGGCCACGGCGTGGGCCTGGAGGTCCACGAGGCGCCGCGCCTCTCGCGCACCGCCGCCGAGCAGCCGCTGCGCGCCGGGCACGTCGTTACCGTCGAGCCTGGCGTCTACGTCCCCGGGCAAGTGGGCGTGCGCATCGAGGATCTAGTGGCCGTCACCGCGGACGGTCACGAAGTGCTCAACGGGCTGCCCAAGGAGCTGACGGTCGTCTCCTGAGCGCTGCGAGCGTCGCGCCGAGCGAGCGCGCGCGGGTCCGCAGCGCGCCCGGCGCGTACAGCTCGAGCGCCAGCGCTGCCGCCAGCGGCAGCGTCCACAGCAGGAAGCAGGCCGCCTGCACGTCGGGGCTCGCGTGGTAGCGCAGCCATTCGAAGTCGACCCACACCAACGCCGTGCTCGCCAGCGCGAGCGCCGGCAGGCCACGCGGGCCCTGAGACTCCCAGGCGGTCAGGGCCAGCAGGAAGGGGAGCGTGTAGTAGGCCGTATCCCACGTGTCCAGCGCGCAGCGCAGCAGCATCAGCAGCGCCAGCAGCAGCAGCGCCGCGCGCGCCGAGGCCGGCGCGGAACGCTGGCGGCGCCACAGCAGTGCGCCGAGCGGGAGCATCGTGGCGAGCACCAGCGGATGGCTCACCAGGCCCGTCCACGCAGGCCCCGTGCGGTAGCCCGGTTTGATGCGCCCGAAGGTCCCGCGCACGACCGCGCCGTGGTGACCCAGGAACCACCAGACCTGCCAGGGCTGGAAGATCGCGCTGGAAGGGGTCCCCGTTGCGCGCGTCGCCGCGAGGAAGCTGCCCGCGTGGACCAGCAGCGGCGGGGCCAGGATCGCGCCGGCCACGCCCGCGGTGGCCAGTGCGCACAGCGTGCGCCGCTGCGGCAGCGCGAGCAGCACCGGGGCGAGCGCCAGCAGTGCCCACTCCTTGTTCGCGATCGCCGCGCCCAGCAGCAGCGCCGCCCACAGCGTTCGCCCGCGCGCGGCGAGCAGCACCGCGGCGACGCACAGCGCGCCGCCCAGCAGCTCCTCCGGGTGGCCCACTTCAAGTGCGCTCAGCGTCAACGGGTTGGCGACGCACAGCGCCAGCACCACCCCCCGCGCGAGTCCCGGAAGCCCGCGCCGGCGCATGTCCGCGACCAGCCACACGCCCAACGCCGCCGCCGCTAGCAGGCAGGGCAGCGCGACCGTCCGATAGACCGCCACCTGGCCGCCACCCCACAGGCCCGGCAGCAATGCGAACGGCGCGCGCAGCACCAGCGAGCCGCCATACGCCGGGGTCAGGCGCAGGAACTGCGCCACGTGCCCGTGCACGAGCGCGGTGAAGGCCGGCAGCACCTCCAGTTCGTAGTCGCTCCACACGAAGCCCGTCAGGCCGAGCCACGCGAGCGTCGCGGTCCCCGCGGCGGCCGCGAGCACGCACAGGGCGTTCGCACGCAGCGCCATCCGGCTCATGCACTTGCATCGGCCGCGCGGGGGCGCGGCTTGAGCGGTGTGCGCGCTCAGCGCGCGCGGTGGGGGCTCATCGCTTTCCGGCGCTCGGCTCGGCCGACTCGCTCCCGCTACCCTCCTGGTCGTGATCAACACCAACCAGTTGAAGAACGTGTGTAGAACGTATTGAACTGGGGACTTGACAATCGCGGGTTGTACTGCCATTGTGAGTGTATGACGGCAACGGCGAAGGTGCAGCGACTTCAGATCCGCGTGGACCGGAAGGACAAGTCTCTGCTGGAGCGGGCGGCCGCCGCCGCGCATCTGAACGTGTCGGCGTTCGTTTTGCAGGCCGCGGCGGCGAGAGCTGAGGAGGTCCTCGCGGAACGTCCCAGCATTGTGCTCAGCGCATCAACAGCCAAGGCGTTCAACCAGGCGCTGGAGCAGCCAGCCCAGGTCAATGAGCGCTTGGCGCAGGCCCTCAAACGGACACGCACATTCACCTGGCTTGACTGAGCTACGCCGCCCGGCACCGCTCGATCCGCGCCAGCATGATCGCTCGCAGTTCGACTGCGGCGAGCCGACGCTCGACGAATGGCTACGTCGCTACGCCGGACAGAACCGGCGGCGCGACACAGCAGCAACATGGGTCATCGCCGACGCAAACGATCGGGTAGCCGCATACGCGAGCATCGCCATGACTGGCATCGACCGCTCCGCCGCACCGACGGGCCTGGCCAAACAGGCACCCGATCCGGTGCCGGCGCTACTGCTCGGGCGCCTGGCCGTCGATCGCCACCACAGCGGACGCGGGGTGGGCACAGCACTTGTCGCACACGTGCTCGCGACCGCAGTGGAGCTCAACACGCACGCCGCTGCTCGCGCGGTGGTCGTAAACGCGATCAATCCCAACGCGCGCCGCTGGTGGGAGCACCTCGGATTTCAGCCGTTCGAACCTGACGAAGAAGAGTGCTCGGACCTCTACCTGCTGACCACTGAGATCGCCAAGACGCTCGACCGCGAGCCCTGAAAGAGCGGCCTGCCTCGCTGATGATCGAGATCACCGAGAGACCCTCGGCCTACAGGTCCTCAGACACGAGCAACGCGACCTCGAGCAGGGCACCAAGCTGACTCGCGGGTCGGACCTCTTGCGTGCCGTGATGCCCATCCGCTAGTCTTCCAGCGCATAGGGGGAGGATCATTCCAACAATCAGTCATGTATACAGTCGTCCGCCATTCGGCGGCTTTCCAGCTTTCTGACGAGCGAGGCGGTACGCGATGACGGACGCGGGTAAACCGAACGTGGTTCGGCCGCTTCCGTCGTGGGTGCCGGCGGGGTGGTACCCGGACCCACTGGGTCAAGGTCAGGCGCGCTATTGGGACGGAAAGCGGTGGACCCTCGAATATCGGGACTCTCCGCCGCCGCAGCCGGTGCCCGCGAGTCTATCCGACGTCCAGGCATCCGCAACGGCACCTACCGCCGCAGCTACCTCGGGGACCCCGCCCCAGGGTCAACCGAGTTACCGAGATCGGTGGAGAGAAATACCGAAAGGCGCCCGTATCACCATCATTGTGGCCGCGATCATCGGGCTGCTTATCATCATTGGGGTGGCGGCTGGCAACGGAAGCAAAAAGAAAATGACAACCGAATCGGCCAGCGTCGCGACTACTAGCACTCCCTCTGCGCCCCCAGCTCCACCGACGGTGCTCAAGCTCGACACCGGCGACTACTCGGTCACCAGCTCGCATACGACGCTTCACGGCTCTGTGACCAAGGGTGCCTCCGTCATGGTCGAAGGCAACCAGGTACACGTTCACGGGACCCATTGGAGCAAGACCGTTGCGTTAGAAATCGGCTCAAACCCTATGACCGTTGAAGCGACCCTCTCGGGGCATGAATCGACTACCCAATCGATTGCTGTCACCCGCCACCACACTCAAGCCGAACTAGAAGCAAAAGCTCAAGCGAGAAAAGAACAGAAAGAACGAGAAGAACGAGAGCAGCGAGAAAAGGAAGCCGAAGAACGAGAACAGAACGAAATAGAAAACGCCACCGTGTCTCAGCAGAATGCGCTCAAAGAGGCCGAAAGCTACCTCAACACGTCATCATTCTCAGAAGCGGGGCTGATCGAACAGCTCTCTTCCGAAGCCGGTAGCCAATTCCCGCACGCGGACGCTGTCTGGGCTGTGGAACACCTACATGTGAACTGGAACGAACAGGCCGTGAAAGAGGCTGAAAGCTACCTCAAGACATCATCGTTCTCATGCGAGGGGCTCATCGAACAACTCTCTTCCGAAGCCGGGAGCCAATTCACCGTGGCACAAGCGGAATACGGCGCCCGCCAAGTCGGCTTGTGCTGAACCAGGAACCGTAATGGCGCTGATCCCGAAAAAGACCCCGGAGCAGAAGGCTATCGAGGCGGGGATCAAGGAACAGGACCGCGAAACTAGGGAGCGGCAGCAGGCACAGGCGGCAGCCGAAAAAGTGACGCGAGAGCGCGCCGAGCGTCGTGAGAAGATCCGTCAGGCCTTCTTCGCAACGCCCGCTGGTCGAGCACGACTAGCGTTTGAGAGTGGAGATGAGCTGTTGCAGTTCTCGATCGACGTGATGAACCAGAAGGCGATCGTTGTCGCGATGGTAGGTGCCAACACCTCTAAGAAGACCACCGACCCCTCTGCGGTTCTCAACTCGGTCAATAACGAGGGGTGGGAGCTGGTCACGGGCTCGTTCGTGTTCGTCGAGGAGGGCCAAGAGAGCCGCGACAAGTTCGCGTCGTCGGGTCAAAACGTGGCGACCAAGGGGGCGACGGTCGGCTACTACTTGTTCCGCCGCTCCGAGGCGAACCGGCGTGAGACAACAGACCCGTGGGAGCAAGATCTAACCGAGCAGTAGTAGGTCGCGTTCCTACGCCGGCGACGCTCCAACGGTGCCATAGCTGGCACGCCTCGGCTCAAAGAAGCTCGCTGTAGGAGTGTCAGGCGGTTGGCCGTGACGGTCGCATACACTAGAACGGCAACCACATTAGGTTGAGATTTGGCTTGGCCAAGCGGATTGATGCGAGACGGGGCTGCCAATCGGTGTGCGGTGCGAAGGCCGGGACGAACGTCAAAAACTATTGATTTGCAGGGAAAATGAGCATTTCGACCAACCAGTTCAAGAACGGCAACCACATCGAGGTCGAGGGCACGGTCTTCAAGATCCTCGAGTTCCAGCACGTCAAGCCCGGCAAGGGCGGGGCGTTCGTGCGAACCAAACTGCGGCGGGCGACGGACGGCAACGTGATCGACCGGACGTTTCGGGCGGGGGAGAAGTTCCGCGCGGTGCGCACCGAGGCACGCAAGATGCAGTTCCTGTACGCGGACGGGACCGACGCGCACTTCATGGACACGGAGTCCTTCGAGCAGCTGGCGGTGCCGGAGAGCAGCTTCCGGGAGGCGCTGCGCTGGATCAAGCCATCCAGCGAGGTGGACGTACTGTTCATCGACGACCAACCCTCCGACGTGCAGCTACCGAGCGGCGTGGACCTCGAGGTGACCGACACCGAGCCGGGCCTGCGGGGCGACACGGCCTCGGGCGGCGGAACGAAGCCGGCGACGCTCGAGACGGGCGCGATTGTCCACGTGCCGCTGTTCGTGGGCGTGGGAGAGCGCGTGCGGGTCGATACGCGCTCGGGTGAATATGTCTCGCGTGCTTGAGGGCGTGCTCGAGGGTCGGCCCCGCCGCGCGTGTGCGCGTACACGCGTACGCGCGCACGGCGGGGGGCGCTGAGCAGGTGCGCCGCTCCGAGCAGCGCCGGGCGGCGGTGTTCGCGCTCTACCAGCACGATCTGACGGGTCGCGAGCTGGGCGAGACACTGGGCCCCTCGGCATCGCTGTTTGCGCGGGCGCTGGCGCACGCGGCGGCGGACCGCGCAGAGGAATTGGACGAAGTGATCGACCGTCACGCGCATGGCTGGTCGGTGCAGCGGATCCAGCCGCTGGAGCGCAGCATCCTGCGGGTGGCGCTGATCGAGATGCTGCACCCCGATGCGGCGCCGGCCGACCGCGAGATCCCCCCGGAGGGGGCGATCGAGGAAGCGGTGGAGAGCGCGAAGGTGTTCTGCGGGGCGGACGCGCCGGCGTTCGTGAACGGGGTGCTGGCGGCGGTCTTGCGCGAGGTGCGCGAGAATTCATCGATCTCATGAGCGACGCGATGCAACCCGAGGAGACCGATCCACCCCTGGCGGACCTTCCGATCCCCGCTTCGGCGGAGCGCAATCCACAGGCGGCGGACCAGCTGGATGAGCTGATCAGCCGCCTCGAAGCGGCGGCGGAACAGTTGCGCTCGGGCGATCTCTCGACGGATGCGGCGGCGACGCTGGTGGAGGAGTGCGCGGTGCTGGCGAACCGCGCGGGCGCGGAGCTCGAGCGCCGCGTGCACGCGCCGGCGCGCGGGCAGGGCTCGCTGCTGTAGTGGATGGGGTGCAGGCGCCGGGAGCGTCCTATCCGGAGCACCTGCGGGCGGAAGTCGAGCGCTACCTGGAGGGGATGCGCTTCTCCGAGGAGGGGCTGACGGCGGGGCTGGACGAGGCGATGCGCTACTCGCTGCTGGCCGGCGGCAAGCGGATCCGTCCGGTGTTGGCGCTGGCGACGGCGGGCGCGGTGGGCCTGGCGCCGCGGGACGTGCTGCCGCTGGCGGGGGCGATCGAGCTGATCCACACCTACTCGCTGATCCACGACGACCTGCCGGCGATGGATGACGATCCGCTGCGGCGCGGGCAGCCGACGTGTCATGTGGCCTTCGGCGAGGACGTCGCGATTCTGGCGGGCGACGGGCTCTACGCGGAAGCGTTCCGCCATTTGTTGACGCATCAGCGCTCAGCGCCGGAGCGGGTGCTGGCGGCGGCGGCCGAGCTGGCGGCGGCGACGGGGGCGGGGGGGATGGTGGGCGGCCAGTACGCGGACGTGCGCGACACCGCGCCGCGCGACGCCGCCGGTTTGCGGCGCCTGCACGAGCTCAAGACGGGCCGGCTGATCGGGGCGTCGGTTTTGTGCGTGCTGGCGCTGGGCGGAGTGGACGAACCTGCGACAATGGCGTTCAGCCGCTTCGCGGCGGAGTTGGGCGTGCTGTTCCAAATCGTCGACGACATACTCGACGTGACGGGCACGGAGGACGCGCTCGGCAAGCCGCGGGGAAGCGATGAGCGACACGGCAAGCGCACGTACGTGAGCGAGTTCGGAATCGATCAAGCAAAGGGTCTCGCCGGTGAGTCGCACCGGATGGCCCTGCAGGCGCTTGACGAGGCCGCGCACGCGGGGGCCGGTTCGCCGCGTGAGACGGGCGAGTTGGAGCGGATCGCGGACTTCATCTACACGCGGACTTCATGACGACACTGATCGATGGCATAGACGACCCGGAGGATCTGCGCGGGCTCTCCGAGGAGGAGCTGCAGAAGCTGGCGCAGGAGGTACGCGAGCACATCATCGAGACCGTCGGGGAGATCGGCGGGCACTTTGGCGCGAACCTCGGGACGTGCGAGCTGGCGGTCGCGCTGCACTCGCTGCTGGACTCGCCGCGCGACAAGATCCTGTGGGACGTCGGCCACCAGGCCTATCCGCACAAGATCCTGACCGGTCGCCGCGATGAGCTGCACACGATCCGCCAGTACGGAGGTCTTGCGCCGTTCTGCTCGCGGGAGGAGTCGCGGCACGACATCATCGGGGCGGGCCACGCCTCGACTTCGGTGGGGTATGCGGTGGGCATCAAGGAGGGGATGCGCCACATGCGCGGCGCCGCGCGCTGGCCAACGGCCGAGGAAGTCAACCGGTCGGAGATCGGCCAGCAGACGCAGGAGAGCGACCCGGGTGCCCGCGAAGGCAAGGTCGTGGCGGTGATCGGCGACGGTGCGATGACGGGCGGGGTGGCGTTCGAGGCGATCGGCCAGGCGGGCGGCCTGGGGACGCCGATCGTGGTGGTGCTCAACGACAACGGCATGTCGATCGCGCCGAACGTGGGGGCGCTGTCGCAGTACTTCAACCGCGTGCGCCTGAACCCGAAGCTGTGGCACGTGCGCGAGGGTGTCGAGGGCGGCCTGGCACGCCTGCCGGGCGGCATCGGCTCGGCCCTCGAGCGGCTGGGGCCGCAGCTGAAGGAGTCGATCAAGGCCTTCTGGGCGCCGGGCCTGTGGTGGGAGGAGCTCGACTGGGCCTACATGGGCGTGATCGACGGCCACGACGTGCGCGCGCTGCGCAAGGCGCTGCGCGAGGCGCTCGCGGCGGAGCGCCCCGTGGTGGTGCACATCGCGACCGTCAAGGGCAAGGGCTTCGCGCCGGCCGAGGATGGCGGCCTGGAGGGCATGGAGAAGTGGCACGCGGCGAAGCCGAAGTCGATCCTCAACGGCTCCCCGACGAAGGCCTCCCCGGCGCCCGCGGCGGATGCGGCGCGCGCGCCGGCGCCGCAGTACACGCAGGTCTTCGGGGAAGCACTCGTCAAGGAATGCGAACGCGATGCACGGGTCGTGGGGATCACGGCCGCGATGAACTCGGGGACGGGCCTGAACATCTTGCAGAAGGCGCTGCCGGAGCGCTACTTCGACGTGGGCATCGCCGAGCAGCAGGCGATCCTGTTCGCGGCAGGGCTCGCCCTGGAGGGCGTCAAGCCGGTGGCGGCGATCTACTCGACGTTCCTGCAGCGCGCGTACGACCAGATCGTGCACGACGTGTGCCTGCAGAAGCTGAACGTGGTGTTCGCGATGGACCGCGCGGGCCTCGTGGGCGACGACGGCCCGACGCACCACGGGGCGTTCGACATCGCCTACCTGCGTTGCCTGCCGAACATGGTGCTGATGGCGCCGCGCGACGAGGCGATGCTGGTGCACATGCTGCGCACCGCGCTGACCTACGACGGGCCGATCGCGCTGCGTTACCCGCGTGGGGAGGGCACCGGCGTGGTGCTACCGGCAGAGCCGTGTGCGCTGGCAATCGGGACCGGGGAGATCCTGCGCGAAGGCGGCGCGAATTCAAATACCCGCCCGCCCCGTGGACGGCGCGTGGCGCTGATCGGCTACGGCAGCGGCGTCGGCAAGGCGCTGGAGGCGGCGGATCTGCTGGCGCAGCGCGACCTGTCGGTGACAGTCGCGGACGCGCGCTTTGCCAAGCCGATCGACACCGGCCTGATGGCGCAGCTCGCGGCCGAGCACGACCTGTTGGTGACCGTCGAGGAGGGCGTGCTCGCGGGAGGCTTCGGCTCAGCCGTGTGGGAGACCCTGAGCGAGACCGGCACCACGACTCCGCGCATCATGCGCGTGGGTCTCCCGGATCGCTACGTGACGCATGGCAAGCCCGCGTTACTGCACGAGGAGATCGGCTTCACGGGCGCGCGGATCGCGGAGCGCGTCGCCGCGGCGATCCTCGACCGGGACTCCGCGACCGTCGGGGCGTAAGGCACGGAAGCCCCAATGCTGCGAGTGGGCAGGGAATTGGCCCCCGCGCAGCGGTGAGCTGCCGGGGGCCGCGGCGCGCAAGAGGCGAGTCTTCCGCGCCGGGGAACCCTATCGGCCACGAGCAAGGCGTCAGTCGCCGCCCTGACCCTGACCTTCCAGGCTCCGCTCGGCAAGCCGCAGCATTCCGACCCCGATCCAGGGCTGCTGATTGCAGCGCACGCGCAGCGAGGCGCCCTCGGGCCGGATCACTTCGACGACGGTCACGATGTTGCCGATCTTGTAGTCATCGCCGAAGTCCGCTTCGATCGCGTCCATCTGGGCGGCCACTTCTTCGCCGAGCTTGGCCCGCGGCTCGGGCTCCACCTCGTTGCTGCCTGCTTCCCCTGCGTCGCTCGCGTCTGTCATCGCGCCCTCTCTGTTGAACTGAGCCGAGATGCGGGTCATGGTACGGCCCGGCTTCTACGGAGATCGAGCCTATGTGATCACACTCACATATATACCGTCCGTGTAGAAGTATATGGTCTGTTCTATGCCGAAAGTCGATCGCAACAACCCCGTGCGCTCCAAGTCCTCGGAGTCAACGCACTCCCTCATGGAGTTCATGCAACGGTTCCCCGACGACGCCGCATGCCTAGAGTGGCTATGGCGCACCCGATGCTCACAAGACGGCGAACACGCCCACTGCCCAAAGTGCGACCAAGAACGCCTCTTCAAGCGCTACGCCACTAAGCAGCGCCGCCAATCATGGACCTGCACAGGCTGCGGGCATCATCTCCAGCCGACCGCCGGCACGATCTTCGAGGGGTCCGCGACCTCCCTACACCTCTGGTTCTACGCGATGTACCTGATGGCTAGCACTCGCTGCGGGATCTCCGCCAAGCAGCTAGAGCGCGAGCTTGGCGTCACATACAAGACGGCATGGCGCATCTTCAACCGGATACGCAACATCGCGATGGCCGACGACTCAGGACCGCTATCCGGCGACGTAGAGATCGATGAGGCGTCCGTTGACGGCAAGCCACGCAAACAGCAGGGCCAGCATCCACAGATCGCTATCGGCCCCTCACGCCGCTCGGAGGCAGCGAAACGCCGGGAACGTAGTAGAGCCACCGTGTTCGCTGCTGTAGAGCGCGGCGGACGGATCAAGGCGACCGTCCTAGCTTCCCGGCATGGCCCCCAGCTCAAAAAGCAGGTGATCGAGTGGGTTGAGCCCGAATCCATCGTCATCACCGACGAGTGGCCCGCCTACAACGGCCTGGACCAGCATTTCATCGCTCATAGTCGGATCAACCACTCGCCGGCATATACGTCGAAGGAGACACCTACACGAACACGATCGAGGGGTTCTTCGGCCATCTAAAGCCGTCGATCCGAGGCACCTACCGCCGCGTCTCGCACAAGTGGCTACAGGGCTACCTCAACGAGTTCACATGGCGACGCAACGCACGGCTGAAGCCCGAATCGATGTTCGACCAGCTCCTGTTGCGCGCCGCAGTGATCTAGAAGGGGCCTCTGCGGAGGCTTAGCGAGGATCGCGAGCCGGGGCTAACCTCCGGTCTATGCCTTCATGCGATCATTGCGGGCCGCGATGGGGTGGCTCGGAGGGACGCTGCACAGGTGGGTTGCCCTGATGGGGTTCCTCGCCACGCTTGTAGGCGTCGTGACGTTCGCGGCTACCGCGGGGTTGCCGTGGGCGTGGCTCACGATCGCCGCGCTGATCCTGCTCGTCGTCAGCTTCGCTTGGACGGCTAGGGACGAGCATGCAGCGCGTCTCGTCCTCGAAGGCAGCGACCAGCATCAAGCCGCGATCGAGCGTGCGATCACTGACGGGGAAGCCCTTACACGGATGCAGCGTCACGCCGTGATTCCCGAGGCGTGGGTTGAATGGAACGACGCGAACTATGAGCGTCTACGCGACGGGTGGGGTCTAAAAGTCGCGGAGGGCTTCGCTGAGATCGCGCAGCAGCAACCCGCTCTGCAAGCCCGCATCGCGGCACAGGTCGCGTATCTCCAGGCTTTGAGTAAGCGCCGGTAGGATCTACCCCTACCTCTTCCGCCTCAATGCACGATCAGCGTCTTGACGCAGGAGCTTCCCCGGCAGCCGGACGGTCGCCCCCGCAGCGCCAGCGAGTAATCCCATTCGACTTCTTCAGGGAGCCAAATCTGCGCGGTGCCGCTCCAGCGGATATCGCGCGCCGTGAAACTCGGGGAACACCGAAAGCGCGTGCTTGACACCCGTCGGCACCGCCCCACGAACGCACGCAGAACCCCAAGCCGCCGATGCGTTCCCGCCGCCTTGTTTTCCAAGGCCATGCGGAGATAAGACCGGGCATCGGCAGCCGTTAGGCTCGGCGCGGGTTTCCCAGCAGGGGGAGCGGGCCAGCCAGCTTGATAGGAGGTCACCCCGCCAAGAGTCTGTTCGCAGCTTAGTTCTCCGCCTTCGGAACGAAGGCCATGTCCGCTGTTGAGGCACGGGCTGAGGACATGGCCACGGACGGTTTCAGCGGGGTACTGCGTCGCAGTGAGTGCCCCGCGAGCGATCACGCCTTCAGGGTCGGAGACTTCGTAGAGGAAGGGACGTTCGACGTATACGGTGCTCGGAGCGAAAGCTAGTTCTACGTGCATCAGATCGACAGCGGAGCGTTCTGCGAGTCCGCTACCGAAGCTGCGAAGGCTATCTGCGGCGAAGGTGGATACGGCGAAGTCGGGGGTGCCGCTGCTCACGGGCGCGGTCCAGCTAGCCAGAGAGCAGGAGCCTTCGCCTTTTTCGTGGTCTTCTACGGTGACGTGAGACAGGCACGGTTCGTTTGCGGAAGGGCTTACTGAGGTCGAGGATGCCCCCGAAGGGTCGGAGAACGTCACCGTTACGGGCACCGCATGCTGGACGGCTGGTGTCAGTGCCGCAAAGGAGACGCTTACGCGGAAGCTGTAGCCGTATTCCTGGGCGCTAATAGCGGGATTGGCGAGCACCGCCGGCTCGTGCGCAGAGTCCCAAGACGCGCCGGAGGCGCTCGGGGCGCTCACGAGGAGCATGCAGAATGCTACGGCAGCGATAGTCTTGCGTGGCATCGAAGCTGAACCCTTCGGTGTCAGCCCCCGGAGTGCTTGCGCTGCCGGGGGCACTCTGTAGGAAAGAGACCCGTAGCTTACCGGGTTGGTCATGGCCTGTTTGGTCTCGCGCGTCGATCATCGACCCGCATGGACAGCACCCTCAACCGCTTCGGTGAGAACGTCCGCCGAGCACGCCAGGACCGCGGCTGGACACAAGAAGACCTCGCAGGCGAAAGCGGCCTCGCCGTCGTTCAAATCTCACGCATCGAGCGCGGCAAGCGAGAGATCCGCCTCACAACCCTCATCCGGCTACTCGACAGCCTCGACGTGCCCCCCGACGCGCTACTCGACGGGCTCCTCGCCCAACCCGGCTAGCTACTTCTCGCCGGCCTCAGCAGGCGCACGAGCGACCTTCTCAAGCAGCCCCATCACATCCCGCTCGCTCGGCACAGGAATCTCAACAGGCTTGCCCTTCCGCGGCCGCGTTAGCTGCGTCGGACGGGGCTCAGGATCGTCAGCCACGCCTAGAATGCTAGCGCCACTCGGCCAGGCTGCCGAGAAGGCAGCCAACAGCCCCCCGAGGCGAGCTAGCAACTCATCAAAGACCTCGGGGGGCTGCCCATGCTGCGGCCACAATTACCCACCTTTCGCCACTACCAAAGCGCGAAAGCTAGGGGTACGATCTGCTCGTTCGCACATGGATGACGCGAACTGGAGCCGACGCCTCGGGATGGCGGGACGTGAGCACAAGGACGTCCGAAAGACACGTCTCGTCGTTCCGAGGACATCAAACGGTTCTACTCGCTGCCTCCTACGATCCGGGTAACGCCCTAGATGGTACACACGCCGAACCACCCCACACCCCAAGGGGCAGGTCTGCTTGCCATACGGCAGTGAGTTTATACACGGAAGGTACATATGTGATCACACTCACACACACGGCCGCGCGCATGCCTCAATATTCCACTCGACCCGAAGTACAGCAGCATCCCTCCTCCCTCGAAACGGCCCGCTTCCCCAGCGGGCCGTTTCTTTTTAATCGCCCGCGCGGCTCTGATCAACCCAGTAGTCCTACAGACCGCCCCTCGCCCAAGCGCCGAGCGCGAAATGGGCGGGACATGCCAGAGGACGGAGTCGCGGCGGGAAGCGGGTACCGTTCCGGGCGGCGGTCCGATGCGCAAGCAGCGTCTTGACATTCTCCTGGCCGAGCGCGGCCTGTTTTCCTCCCGCAGCCGCGCGGCGGCTTCGGTGATGGCTGGGGAGGTGTGCGTGGGGCCGGGGCGCCGGCGGGCGCAGAAGCCGGGGGAGCTCGTGGCGGTGGATGCGGCGCTGAGCGTGGCGGAGCGGGCGCGCTTCGTCTCGCGCGGGGGGATCAAGCTGGAGAACGCCCTCGCGGGAACCGGAGTGGCGGTTGCCGGCCGACGCGCCCTGGACGTGGGGGCCTCCACGGGAGGCTTCACGGACTGCCTGCTGCAAAACGGTGCGCGCGAGGTCGTGGCGGTCGACGTGGGCTACGGCGAGCTTGCGTACGGCCTGCGTACCGATCCGCGGGTCAGGATCTTGGAGCGCACCAACGCGCGTAGCTTGACGCCGGAGCTGGTGCGAGGAGCACTCGGGGTGGATGCCTCGAGGGCGAGGAGTGAGGAGCCTGAGGACGCGGCAGGCGGCGCCCCTAGCCCCGACGCGCGGCGGCTACCGGACCTGGCGGTGGTCGACGTGTCGTTCATTTCGCTGACGAAGGTGCTGCCGGCGGTGCTGGGCTGCCTGGCGGAGGTCTACGAGGTGCTGGCGCTGGTCAAGCCGCAGTTCGAGGTTGGCCGCGGGCGCATCGGCAGCGGCGGGGTCGTACGCGAGGCGGCCGATCGCCGCGCGGCGCTCACCGCGGTGGGGGTGGCGGCGCTCGAGCTGGGTCCCGCGGTGCTGGGATTCTGCTCGTCGGGGCTGCCGGGGCCGAAGGGCAACCGCGAGACGTTCCTGTGGCTGGCCGGGATAGGGTCCGCTGGCGCTACCGGGGCGCGGGACGCGGCGGAGGTGCAGCGGATGGCACTGGAGGTGGAGCCGTGAGCGAGAGCGAGGCTACGCGCGGGCCCACGGTGGCCAGCGGCGCTACCGCCGAGCGCGGTGCCTTGGTGCGCTGCATAGCGGTGCTCACCCACGGACGCGCGGAGGAGACCGGCGCGGCGCTGGCGCGGCTGCTGCAGTTGGCGCGAGCGGCGGGGGTCACGCTGCGCTTCGACGCCGAAGAGGCCCGCAAGCACGGGCTGACGGCGGGGGAGGGCGTCGAGATCGCTCCCGTTCCGCCCGAGCCGGCTAGCGGCGCTGCGGATGTCGAGGAGTCCTTGTGCGTCGTGCTTGGCGGCGACGGCACGATCCTGCGGGCGCTGCGGCGCTACGCGGGCATGGATGTCCCGGTGTTCGCGATCAACTTCGGCGAGATCGGGTTCCTGGCGACGGTGGAGCCGGAGGAACTGGAGGATGGCATCCGCCGGGCGCTGGAGGGCGACTTCGAGCTGCTGCGGCTGCCGGCGATCGTGCTCGAGACCCCGCAGGGGGAGGAGACGGCGATCAACGACGTAGCGATTCACCGGCGCGCGGGGGAGCGCGTCGCGCAGCTGGCCTACGCGCTCGACGGCGAGGAGGTCGGCAGCGTGCGCTGCGATGGCCTGGTGATCGCGACCCCGGCGGGCTCGACCGGCTACAACCTCGCGAATGGAGGGCCGGTGATGGCCTGGGGTGTGGAGGGTTTTGTGGTGTCGTTCATCGCCCCGCACTCGATCACCGCACGCGCACTGGTTGCGGCGCCGGGCGACAGGATCACGATTCACAACCGCTCGCGCGAGGCACTCGAGGTCGCCCTCGACGGCCGCCCGGTCTGCAACTTGGAGGCGGGCGGGGCGATCAGCGCGCGTTTCGTCGACGCGGTGGGGACGATCGCGCAGCTACCGGGCTCATCCTTCTACCGCAGGCTGCGCGAGAAGTTCGGACGTCTCGCGCGCTGAGGAGCGCGGGCTCAGGCGGCCTGCGTGACGTGCGCCCCGAGGTCGCTGCTACGTGGCAGCGAGTCGACGAAGCTATCGAGCTGCTCGCGCGAGAAGCGCCGCTGCCCGCCGGGCGTGCGGTAGCAGCCCAGATGGCCGGCGTCGGCCCAGCGACGGATCGTGGCGAGCGAGACGCCTAGGTAGCGCGCGGCCTGCGAGCTCGTAAAGACGAGCTGGCGATCGCCGTGGGCGAGGGCGGGGGGGAAGGACATGTCGTGGAGGACTTCCTCTCGTGGTTGTTTTCGGCGGATGCCGCGGCCCGAGGGCGCGGCTCGAGGGAACGGGTCCTCCGAGGAGGCCCCTATACGTCGAGATTCGGCCGGATGGCGCCGGAAGTTGAGCGCGGCGCACGTTTGTGGACGTTTCGTCGAGAATCGGGCGCACATTCCGCCAGTTAGATCCTCATGCGACGCCAGTGCTTATAAAAGCCCTCTATCTGCAAGCAAACTTGCAGATCGTTGTGCAAAGCGGACAACTCGCGCCCAATCTGAGCTATCCTCTTCAAACCTACTCATAAGTGCGGTTTTCCTGGGAGGATCGGAGCCAGGGGCCGCGCACCTCCGAAGGCCCGCTTGGCCCGAGCGAAGGAGAGCAGAATGCACTGGCAGAAATAAGTTCACAGCTGCAGGGGCAGTGCCAACAGACTGCCCGCCGGATCTAAATCGGAATCCGGCTGCGGGGCGTCGCTGTTTCAGCGGCGCTTTTCGCATTAAAGGAGTCGGGTGTGGCTTTAGTTCGGGGTCGGCTGCGCGATCGCGCGAGCGCGGCGCTCGAAAGCGAGCTCGGCCTCGAAGTCGGCGTCGTCGCCCTGGGCGGCCGTCACCGGACCATCGCGCTCGAGCATCGCGATGAAGCTGCTCACGAGCTCGCCGTCGAACTGGCGCCCAGCGGTGCGGCGCAGCTCGGCCATCGCATCCTGCGGGGTCTTCGGCGAGCGGTAGGAGTCACGCGAGGTCATCGTGTCGTAGGCGCTGCAGACGGCCAGGATGCGCGAGATCAGCGGGATCTCATTGCCGATCAGGCCGGCCGGATAGCCGCTGCCGTCGACGTGCTCGTGGTGGTAGAGGATCGCGTCGGCGATCGGGCCGTACCCGTCGAGGCGCCCCACGAGCGTCGCGCCGTCCTGGGGGTGGCGGCGGATCAGCGCCCAGTCCTCGTCGGAGAGGATCTCGGCGTTCAGGATGCGGTCGGGCAGGGCGAACTTGCCGATGTCGTGCAGCAGGCCCGCGGTGTGCGCGATGTCCTGTTCGGCCTCGTCGCAGTCGGCCTCGCGGGCCAGCGCGCGCGCGTAGCGCGCCACGGCGGCGGCGTGGCGCGCGGTCATGCGGTCGCGCAGGGCGAGGGTCTCGACGAGCGTCACCAGCACGCCGAGTTGCAGCGACGCGAGGTGCATCGAGCGCGCCTCCAGCTGGTCGGCGCGATCCTCCGAGCGCAGCAGCGCGACGGCGAGGGACTGGAAGACCAGCAGCACGATCACCGAGCCCAGCAGTGCCGGGAAACCGAGGTTGGTGTAGGCCACCGCGAGGATCGCGGCCAGCGCGCCCGTCGCGATCTGCCCCGGAAGCAGCGGCACAAAGAGGTCGCGCAGTTGGCCGAGCAGCTTGCGGCCGTAGATGACGCGGTTGTCGAGCGCGACCATCGTGAAGTTGAGGCCATTGGTGACCATGAACACGGCGAAGACGACCAGCCCGAACGTGACGCTCTGGATTTCCTGGAGGTTGGCGGGATCGTGGACGTCGCCCACGATCGCACGCACCATCAGGCCGCCGACGACTGGGAAGACCGCGACCGTCGAGAGGTTGTTCAGCCACGAGGTCAGGGGCAGACGCCGCGGCGCCGAGGTGATCGCGGTGATGACGATCCCGAAGAGGGCGGCGGGTGCGGGCCCCAGCAGGCTCATGGCCAAGACCCACGCTACGAACGCCGCTGTCAGTCGCTGCCCGCGGATTTCGACGGTGAGTCGCTGGCCGAGCACGGCAAGCCCCAGGAGCAGCGCCACGAGCGTGAGTGGCGTCCAGTCCTGGGCGCGCGAGGTCAGCGCGGCAACGCCAACCGCGCCCGCGAACGCCAGCACCTCGGCGAGCATGAACAGTCTTCTGGTCAGTGTGGACGCAGGCATCTTCGGCGTACCTCTGTCGTCCTTAACGGCCGATCGGGCGTGGTACTTAAAGGCCGCCACCGGATGTGGCGCGCGGGTGCTCGTCCTCGATCGAGAGTCGCCACCCCATCCACAGCCGCAGGAAGCCAGCGGTGGCCGCCACAGCGGCGAGGCCAAACACGAGGAACGCGATCCGCGGCGAGCCGATCTCGAGCACGAGACCGCTCAACGGCAGGCCGATCAGGGGGCACAGCGCGCCGATCGATTCGACGGTACCCATCAGGCGCCCGTGCAGCCGCCGCGGCGTTAGCTGCTGCACGGTTCCGATCAGGGAGGCCCACTGCACACCATTGCCGACTCCGCCCAGGAGGGCTGCGAGCGCGGCGAGCGCGAGCGAGGGCGCGGCGGCGAAGCCGAGGTAGGCGAGCCCCACCGCGAGGGTGCCCCCGGTCAACATCGCTCCGAGCGGGCGTTTGGAGGAGCGGGCGAAGAACAGGCTGCCGAGTACCATCCCGACGCCCCACGCGCTCAAGAGCGTGCCGTAGCCGAGATCGCCCGCGTTCAGCGTGCTCTTCGCGTAGAGCACCTCCGCGGGGGCTCCCGTCTCGAAGAACACGAGCGCCGCGGCCTGGGTGAGCAGCAGCGCTCGTAGCGAGGGCGTTTCGCGCAGGTACTCCCAGGCCGCCCCGAGCCGCGCGCGCACCGAGGTGCCGGTGCGTTCCTCGACATAGGGAGAGAGGTCGATCAGCAGCGCGCCGCACACCAGGAAGGAGGCGGCGTCGATCAGCAGCGCGAGCGGTACACCGAGGGCTTTGACGGTCGTGGCCGCGAGCAGGGGGCCGATTACGACCGAGACCGACAGCGCGAGGTTGAGGGCCGCGTTGGCCTGGTGTCCACTGCCGGCAGTCGGCTCGGGCTCGCCCTTGCCGCCGCCCTCGCCCAGCAGCGCCTCGGGAGCCGCTGGGGGGGACGCGCCGGCAAGTTGCGCAACCGGTACATCTCCGGGTTCCGGGCGGGCGGCCTCGGTGCGCAGCAGGGCGCTCGCCGCGAGCGCGCCGGCGCCGTCGAGTGCCACCAGCGCGAGGATCGCGGGCAGCCAGAATTGCCAGATCACCCCCGCGAGTGCCGCGGCGCAGGCAGCCTCGAGCGCATAGATCGCGCTGAGTCGTCCGCGGCGGGGGGAGGCCTCCACGCGGGCGACCAGCGCCGGTACCGCGATTGCGGGCAGGAAGCGCGCGATGAACAGCGCGGTGACCGCGATTGCGCTGTGGGTGTGGTCGTAGACCGCGACCGATAGCGCGACGGTGCCGAACCAGGTCCCGAGCTGGTTGATCGTGTAAGCAGCCAGGATCCGTCGCAGCCGGGGCGAGGAGGGCAGCGCGGACACGCCGCCACGCTAACGCTTGCGCAAGACGCCCGTCGGGCGCCGGCCAGGACCGCTCGGGACGCGACTGCGGCCGCAGGACCTCACCCTGCGGCGTACGCCGCGCTCGGAATCTGCCCGCTGCCGATCGGTCCGCGGCTCGTGCAGAGGCCCAGCGCGACGACGGGGAGGCTTGGGTGGCGATGTCCAAGGACATGCATCAGCGACTCGGCGGTGACTTCGTCGAGATCTCCGGCGAGCATCACGACGCCGCTGGAGGGAGCCTGCTCGAGCACCTCCCAGGCTGCGCCGGCCTCGCCGAAGGGGGTATCGGCGGGCAGCGACTCGCTCAAGTCGCGCAGCACGGCCGCGCGCTGCTCGGCGTCGGCACCGGCGATGAGGATGCGCGCGTGCGGCGAGGCCCTGCGCTTGAGGGTCGCAGGCCCGATGACCGCGGGCGCATCGAGCTCGCGCGCGAGGGCGGCGGGGCGGGTGCCTCCGCGCAGCAGGCGCAGGGGTGGGCGGTGCGTACCGCCGCGGCGGCTGGGGGATGTGCTCAGGAGGTTCATGTCGTGTAGCTCGCGCGGGCAGCGCCGGCGCTGTCGTGGCTCATCCAGCCGGGATGGCCGCTCGGTATGCCAAGCGAGGCCAGCCGCGCTTCGAGTGGAAGGTGCTCCTCCTCGCGTGTGCCGACGAGCATTCTCAGCTCAGTCTCCCCGACGATTCCCAGATCTGCTTCCGCGTCCCCGCTGCCCGTGATGCGTCCGAGTGCCGAAAGCGCGAAGAACGCTGCGGCGGCGATCGCCAGCCAGCTGGCGAGTACCACGCCCGCGAAGCTCATCGTTGCTCACTCCCTGTAGCTGCCGGTCCTGTCCGTAGGATCTTCATGTCGGTGGGCTCCTTGCCCTTGGCGCTGTGCCGGCCGGTCCGCTCCCGGAAGATCTAGGGTCTGCCAGGAGCGGGGCCGACTGATTGTTCCCTGCAAGACGACATGATGCGCCCTCAGGAGCCGTTTGTCTGTCGTCCGGGGGGTGCTGATCGTGTCGTCCCAATGGTGCCGATTGGTGTCGTCCCAGAGGGTCCTTTAGCGGCTGGCGGGGCCGGCAGGCCACCCTCGCGACGTCCTGACGCCGTCACGTTTGGCCCAAATGTCCAACTGCGTTGATATGTTCCAGCCGAGACGTAGTAGCGTCGCTTGTGCCTATCGCTTGCGGGGGCGCAGGTCGCTTGCTGCCCGCAGGCCTTCCCGCTTGCCAGCCCGCTACGGTGTGCGCCATGCAAGACGGCACACCCGGCGTCGACCGGCCGATCGACGTGATCATCGCTGACGACCACACTGTCGTGCGCGACGGCATTCGCATGGTGCTCGAGCGCGAAGCGGATGAGTTCCGCGTGGTCGCCGAGGCTGCGGACGTGCCCGCGACGATCCGCGAAGTCCGCGCCCACAAGCCCGATCTGTTGACGCTGGACCTCTCGATGCCGGGCGGTTCGAGTCTCGCCGCGCTGCCGCAGTGCTTCGTCGCGCACCCAACGCTGGCGGTCGCGATCCTCACGATGCGCGAGGACCCCGAGTATGCGCGCCAGGCGCTGCGCGCGGGTGCCCGCAGCTACGTCCTGAAGGAGGCCGAGCCGGCCGAGCTGCTGCAGGCCTTCCGACTCGCGGTCGCCGGCGGCAACTACCTGCATCCGCGTCTGGGCGCGCTGATGGTCACCGGCGGGGAGTCCTCCCAGGATGGAATCGCGCTCAGCGAGCGCGAGCGCGAGGTGGTGCGCCTGATCGCGCTCGGCCACACCAACCCGCAGATTGCCGAGCAGCTGCACGTCGCGGAGCGCACCGTCAAGACCTATCGCGCCCGCGCGATCGAGAAGCTGGGTTTCTCCTCGCGCGCCGAGATCACCGCCTACGCGCGGCGGCTCGGGCTGGTGGACTGAGCGACGGCACGACCGCGGCTCGCCCCGGCGGGCGCGGCGCAGCGGTATCGATGCTCCGTCGGCCCCGCCGCGCCCGCGCACACGCGCACGCGCGCGCGGCGGGCTCAGACCGCGGCGGGGCGTCCGGCGAGCGGGATCGTGAGCCGTACCGTCGTGCCCTGCGCCGGCGCGGGGACCAGCTCCAGCTCGCCGCCGACGAGCTCCGCGCGCTCGCGCATGCCGGAGAGTCCGAAGCCGCCCTTCAGACCGTCTCCGCGTGGCCCGGAGGGTGCGCCGCCGGCCGGCAGGCCGCGCCCGTCGTCGGTCACCGCGACTCGCACCGCGGAGCCTTCGCGGGCGGTCGCGACGCTGACGACCGCGCGCGTGGCCTGGGCGTGGCGGCTGACATTGGTCAGGGCCTCCTGGACGACGCGGTAGATCGTGCTCTCGAGCTCGGCGTCCATGCGCTCGCGCTCGGGGTCGAGCGCGATCTCGGTCTGTACGTCCAGCCCGTCGATTGCCTGCGCGCGGCGGGCGAGCGCTTCGAGCGCGGGCACCAGGCCGAGGTCGTCCAGCGCGGCGGGCCGGAGCTCGGTGATCAGGTGGCGTAGACCGTCGATCTCGGTACCGAGGCCCTCCAGGACGTCATCGACGGCGCCGCTCAGTGCGACCTCGTCGTGCTGGTCGCGTGCGTTGGCGAGTTTTAGGCGCAGGGCTCCGAGGCCCTGGACGGTCTCGTCGTGGATCTCGCGTGCCCAGCGCGTGCGCTCGCGCTCGCTGGCCTCCATCCCGTAGCGCAGCCGCTCGATCTCGACGGAGCGCTCGGCGGCCAGCCGCTGCGCGACGCTCGCCGCGAAGGCCGCCAGCGCGCGCCGGTCGGGGTCGCGGAAGCCGCCGTCGCTGCGCAGCGCGATCACGAGGCCCCCGCCCTGGCCCTCCATGCTCAGCGGCTCGACCAGCGCGGCCCGCGCCTCGATGCCCAGTTCGTGCAGCCACGCCGCCTCGCGGCCGCGCGGGCGGTCGATCGCGACCGGCTGCCCCGCCAGGTACAGGGCGCCCAGCGCGCTGCCCTCGACGGGCAGTACGCGCAGGCGCACGGAGCCCTCGCCGCTGGAGGCCGCGACGCGCAGCTCGCGGCGCTCCTCGATCACCATCAGCAGCGTGGTCGCGTCGAGCAGCGCCAGGCCGCGGTCGGCCATCAGGCGCAGCAGCCAGAGCTCAGAGCCGGAGAGCATCCCGGAAACCTAGCCGCTCGCGGCCCGCGGCCGCGCGTGCCTCTTCCAGGAGTCCCTCGGCGCTCATCCCGGCGCGCCACGCCGCCAGGCCGACGGCCATGCGCAGCGCACGCCGCTCGCCGCCCACCTCGAGCTTGATCGCGCGCAGTCGTTCGAGGATGCGGCGGGCCACGATCTCTCCGCGCGGCCCGTCGGCGCCGGGCAGCAGCACCAGCAGCTCGCCGTCGCGCGGGCGTCCGACGCGGTCGAAGCGGCGCAGCTCGCGGCGCAGCGCGAGACCGGCGTAGGCCAATGTCCGCTCCGCGAGCTCGGCGCCGTGCACCCGTTCGATCTCGCGTAGGTCCTCGATGTCGAGCAGCAGACAGCAGAGCGCCGTGCCGTGGCGGCCCGCGCGGTTGACCTCCTCGCGCATGCGCTCCTCCAGGGCGAGCGCCGAGAGGTACTCGATCGCGCCCTCTGGGGGGGCAGGGGAGCTATCGCGGTCGTCGTCGGCGGCCATGCCTGCGGGTGGGTTGGATGGGGGTGGCAGCGTGGAGATGGCACCCGATAAACGGAAGTCTAGGGGTCGCCCTCGCGCCGCCGGCCACCGCGAGCGCCCGCCGCGCGTGGCGATCGATCCGTCGGCACTCGCTGATAGACCTGCGGGCGTGCTGCAAGAGCTGCGTGTCGAGAACCTCCTGCTGATCGAGCGCGCCGAGCTCGAGCTGGGTCCCGGCCTCAACGTCCTCACGGGCGAGACGGGCGCCGGCAAGACCGTGCTCGCGCACGCACTCGATCTGCTGCTCGGCGGGCGTGCGCGCGGCGGGATCGTGCGTCCCGGGGCGGCTGAGGCCTACGTCGAGGGGTCCTTCGAGCTGCCCCCGCAGTTGTACACCGAGCGCGGCGAGCTGCTGGCCGCCGACGCCGAGGAGATCGTGCTCGCGCGCCGTGTGAGCGCCGACGGACGCACCCGTGCCTACGTCAACGGTCGCTCGGCCGCCGTCGCGGACCTGCGCCGGCTGGGAGAGAGCCTGCTCGCCTTCTACGGCCAGCACGAGCACCGCAAGCTCACGCTGGCCGCCGCACAGCTGGAGATCTTGGATCGCTTCTGCGGGCACGAGCAGGCCGTGCGCCGGCGCGCCTGTGCGGCGGCCTACCACGAGCTGCAGGTTCTGCGCGCGGAGCTAGAGGAGCTGCGCGAGCTCGCAGCGGCGCGTGAGCGGGAGCTTGATTTGCTGGAGCACGAGTTGGCCGAGATCGAGGACGCTGCCCCCGGGGAAGGTGAGCTCGAGCGGCTGCAGGCCGATCGCGAGCGGCTGCGCAGCCTCGATGCCCTGCGCGCTGCCGCTGGGCTCGGGGTGCAGGCACTCGCGCCCGATACGCCCGACGCGCTCGGTGCCACCGCGCTGCTGGCCGGCGCGGCTGCGCGCCTGGATGTCATCGCGGGCGTGGACCCCGAACTCGACGCGCTCGCGGCCCGCTGCCGCGCGCTGCAGATCGAGGCCGACGACGTCGCCGGCGAGCTGGGGCGCTACGGCGAAGGACTCGAAGCCGAGGAGGGCGCCCTCGAGTCCGTGGAAGAGAGGTTGGCGACACTCGAGCGCTTGCTACGCAAGTACGGGGGCACGCTCGAGGCGGTACTGGAGCACGCCGAGCAGGCGCGTGCCCGCCGCGCACAACTACTCGGGGTCGCCGTGGCTTTGGAGCGCGGCAGCGCCGCGCTCGCCACCGCGCAGGCCGCGCTCGACACCCACGTCGAGGCGCTGCACGCCGCGCGCGCGAGCGCCGCGCCGCGCCTGGCGCGCGCCGTGTGCGAGCAACTGGCGGCGCTGGCGATGCCGGATGCGAGCTTCGAGGTCAAGCTCACGCCGCGCGAGCCGGGCCCCAGCGGCGCCGAGGGCGTCGAGCTGTTGATTGCGGCCAATCCCGGCGTCGCACCCGGACCGCTGCGCGAGATCGCCTCCGGTGGGGAGCTCTCGCGCATCATGCTTGCCCTCACGACCGTATCCGACTTCGCGAGCACTGCGCGCGCACCGGCGGCGCGAGGTCGGCGGACTACCGCCAAGCAAGCGGCGAGCCAGGCGACGCTGGTCTTTGACGAGGTCGACGCGGGCATCGGCGGGCACACCGCGCGGGTTGTGGGCGAGCGCCTGCACGAGCTGGCGAGTGGCCGGCAGGTGCTGTGCATCACGCACCTGCCCCAGATCGCCTCGTTGGCGGACCGGCACTTCTCGGTCGTCAAGGACACCACCGCCAAACCGACGCGCACGGAGGTGTTGCGCCTGGGCGAGCGCGATGTGGTGGCCGAGCTTGTGCGGATGCTTGGCGCCCCGGAGGACGACGTCTCGGCCCGCCGCCACGCCCGCGAGCTGCGCAAGGCGGCTTGAGAAAAGCTTCCGGGGCCGCCCCGACTAGACTCTCAGGACAGGCCTCGATGACCCTCAATCTTCCCGACCGTCCGGCGGACGCCCCCTCCAAGACCCGGTTCATCTTCATTACCGGTGGCGTCGTCTCCTCCCTCGGCAAGGGCATCGCGGCGGCCTCGCTTGGGCGCCTGCTGGTGGCGCGGGGGCTGTCGGTGGGGCTGCAGAAGTTCGACCCTTACATCAACGTCGACCCCGGCACGATGTCGCCCTACCAGCACGGCGAGGTGTTCGTGACCGAGGACGGCGCGGAGACCGACCTCGACCTCGGCCACTACGAGCGCTTCACCGACTCCAACACCGGCCGCGCCTCCAACGTCACGGCGGGCGGGGTCTACGACACGGTGATCCGCCGCGAGCGCCGCGGGGACTACCTGGGGGGCACGGTCCAGGTCGTGCCGCACATCACGGACGAGATCAAGCAGCGCATCGCGCTGATCGCGCAGTTCAGCGACGTGGACTTCGTGATCACCGAGATCGGCGGGACCGTGGGGGACATCGAGTCGTTGCCGTTCCTGGAGGCGATCCGCCAGTTCCCGGTCGACGTGGGGCGGCGGCGCTGCATGTTCATCCACCTCACGCTCGTCCCCTACATCGGGCACGCCGGCGAGCTGAAGACCAAGCCGACGCAGCACTCGGTCAATGAGCTGCGCCGCATCGGGATCGCGCCGGACATGCTGATGTGCCGCTCGGAGGGTCTGCTCTCGCAGGAGATCCGCAAGAAGATCGCGCTGTTCGCGAGTTTGCCGCCGAGCGCGATCGTCTCGGCGTGCGACGTGGACAACATCTACAAGGTCCCCCTGACCTTCAACGAGCAGGGCGTCGATGACTTCATCCTCGACCACTTCGCGGTGCAGGCCCCGGCGCCGGATCTGGAGCGCTGGAAGGAGCCGATCGAGCGCGCCGAGCGGGCGACGCGCACTGTGCGGATCGCGCTGGTCGGCAAGTACGTGCAGCTCGAGGACGCCTACCTGTCGGTTTCCGAAGCGCTGCGCCACGCGGCCTCGCTGCAGGACGCGCGCGTGGAGATCGACTGGGTCGACTCCGAAGCGCTCGAGGGAACACGCCGGGAAGACCTGCGCCCGCCGGACGCACAGGACGGCGAGCAGGCGAGCGCGTCGCTCGAGGCGGATGCGCCCGCCGAGCAAGCCGGCGCAGCGGCACTCGAGCTGCTGGCGGCGGCCGACGGCATCCTGATCCCGGGTGGCTTCGGGGGGCGCGGGATCGAGGGCAAGATCGCGGCGGCGCAGGTCGCGCGCGAGCAGCAGATCCCCTATCTGGGGATCTGTCTGGGCATGCAGATCGCGGTGGCCGAGTTCGCGCGCAACGTGGCGGGGATGGAGGGCGCGAACTCGACCGAGTTCGACCTCGAGACGCCCTACCCGGTGATCGACCTGCTCCCCGAGCAGAAGGAGGTCGCGGACCTCGGCGGGACGATGCGCCTGGGGGCCGATCCAATCAAGCTCCACGAGGGCTCGCGCGCACGCGAGGTCTACGGCGAAGCCGTCGTCTACGAGCGCCACCGTCATCGCTACGAGGTCAACAACCTGCTGCGCAAGCGCCTGCAAAGCGCGGGGCTGTGCATCTCGGGTACTTCACCCGATGAGCGCCTCGTCGAGGTGGTGGAGCTGGCGGAGCACCCGTTCTTCGTGGCCTCCCAGTTCCACCCCGAGTTCAAGTCGCGCCCCGAGCGCCCGGCGCCGCTGTTCCGGGACTTCATCGCGGCCGCGCTCACGCGCGCCGCGCAGAGTGGTGGCGCGCAGCGCGAGCGATTGGAGACCGGCCGGCAGACGCTCGCCGGCGGCCAGTGAGCGCCCCCGGCGGGGCCGACGAGCTGGAGCGGCGCTACCTGGGGGATATCTTCGCGGAGCTCTGTCGGATCGAGAGCCCCTCCGGTCGTGAGCGGGCCTGCGCACAGCGCGTGGCCGAGGAGTTGCGGGCGCTCGGGATCGAGGTCGAGGAAGACGACGCGGGACCGGCCGCGGACTCGGACAGCGGCAACCTGTTCGCGCGCATTGCGGGCGGCGCGCAGGAGCTGCCCTGTCTGCTGCTGTGCGCGCACCTGGATACCGTCCCGCTGCAAGCACCCGTCGAGCCGGTCGTGCGGGAGGGGTACTGGGAAAACGCCAACGCGGGGATCGTAGGCGCGGACAACAAGGCGGCCGTCGCGGTGCTGCTGGCGCTAGCGCGGCGCGTGCACCGCGAAGGTGCCCCGGTCGACCTCGAGCTGCTGTTCACCGTCGGCGAGGAGCGCTCGCTGGCGGGCGCGCGCGCGTTTGACGTGGGGCGCCTGCGCAGTCGCTTCGGCTACGTCTTCGACCACTCCTCGCCGATCGGGGAGGTGGTGCTGTCCTCGCCCAGCCACTACCGCCTGCAGGCGACCTTCGTGGGTGCGGCGGCGCACGCCGGGGTGCGCCCCGAGCAGGGGCGCAGCGCGATCCTCGCGGCGGCGCGCGCCGTGGCCGACATGCGTCTGGGGCGTGTCGATGAGCAGAGCACGGCCAATGTGGGGACGATCGCGGGGGGCAGCGCGATCAACGTCGTTCCGGAGCGCTGCACGATCGTTGCGGAGGTCCGCAGCCGCGAGGACGCGCGCGCGGAGGAGCTCGTCGCGGAGCTCGTGGACTGCGTGCACGAGGCCGCCAACCTGCCGGAGTGCGAATGCGACGTGGACGTCGACGTGCAGCGCACCTTCGAGGGCTACCGCGTGGCGCCGGGGATCCCAGCGGTGCGCGCCGCGGAGAGCGCACTGCGCGCGTGTGGCCACGAGCCGCTGCGCGTGGACAGCGGCGGCGCCTCCGATGCGAACGCGCTGCTCACACGCGGGCTGCCGGTCGTGAACCTCGCGAACGGCACTGAACGTAACCACGAGCCAGGCGAGCGTGTCGCAGTCGCGGCGCTCGAGGGGATGCTGGACGTCGCGCTGGCGCTGCCGGCAGCTACGGCCTCCGTCCTGGCCACGTCATCCGCCGCGGGCTCGCCCGCCACTCTGTAGCGTCCGGGGCCGATGTTGCAGCCGCGCCGCGCGACAGTCTTGAAGGCCGACCCCGCCGACGGCGCCGAGCAGCAAATGGAGGTCAGGCCGGGCGATCCGGCCGGGGCCGCTCCCGCCGACGCGGGTGGGCAGCCGGTCGAGGAGCAGGAGGGATGGCAGCTGACGCTGCCCTTCGGGGGAGTGGTGGCGGTGCTGGCCCTCCACGGCCAGCTGCCCGCGCTCGCGTGGGCCTTCGCCCAGGCCGCTCCCGGCGCGCGCCTGGGATACGTGCAGACAGCCGGCGGGGCGTTGGCCGGCGGACGCTCACAGGAGGTGCGCGCCCTGCGCGCGCAGGGACTGCTGGCCGGACACATCACGGCGGGGTCGACCTTCGGGGGGGAGGGCGAGGCGCTGACGACGGCGGGGGCGCTCTACCACGGGCTGCGCGCGTTGGGTTGGGACGCCGCGGTCTGCGGGCCCGGCCCCGGAGCGGCGGCGCACGGCTCGCAGCTCGGCCACGGCGGCCTGGCGGCGCTGGACTCGGCGCATACGGCGCTTGCGCTGGGCTGCCCGACGCTGCTCGTGCCGAGGATGTCCTCGGGCGGCTCGCACGCGCGCCAGCGCGGCATCTCCCGCGACACGCTGACCGTGCTGGACCTGCTGCTCGTGCCCGTTACGGTCGCGCTGCCGGCTGGCCTGCGCTCGCCTGTCGGAGCTGACCTGCGCGCCGGTCTGGGGGCTGTCTTCGGTGCCACGCGCAGCGCCCCGGCGCAGCTCGAGCTCGATGTCGCGCGCCCGGCGCGGGTCGCCCGCCACGACTGGCGCCGTGCGCCGGTGGACCTGCCGGGTTTCGCCGCCGGGGGCCTGCCCGCGCACGCCGCTGGGCCCGCTCCGACCGAGGACCCGCTGTTCGTGGGCACCGCGCTTGCGGCGGGGGCCGCACTCGCGGAGCTCGCGGCGGAGTGCCGCGGGCGCCGCCCCGCCGAGCGCCACGAGCCTCACGAACTGCACGAGTTGCACGAGCACCATCAGGACAGCGAGGGCGCGTTGGCCTGAACGCGCGGTTGCACGCGCAGGTGGCGGGCGCGCCGCGCGCGAAGCTCTCAGGAGTGTCGCCGACCGCTGCTACCGACCTGAAGGACGCGGGCCTGACGCTCGATTTCCTGGCCTACCTCGAGCTCGAGCGGGGCCTGTCGCGCAACACGCTGGAGGCCTACCGGGCGGACTTGCGCCAGCTGGGCGAGTTCCTCGCGCCGCGCGGCGTCGGCGTCCTGCAGGCCGGACACAGCGAGCTCGCGGCGTTTCTCGCCGCGCTGGCCGCCGGCGATGAGGAGCATCCGCCGGTGGCGGCGGCGACGCTGCAGCGCAAGGTGGCGTGCCTGCGCTCCTTCTACCGCCACCTGCGCCGCGAGGGGCTGCTCGACCGCGATCCGACCGCGGACCTGCGCGGTCCGCGCCGCACGCAGCGCCTGCCGGCGGTCCTGAGCCGCGAGGAGGTCGCGGCGCTGCTCAGTCAACCCCACGGCAGCGAGCCGCTCGCGCTGCGCGACCGCGCGCTGCTGGAGGTCATGTATGCGTGCGGCCTGCGCGCCACGGAGGCGATCACGCTCGAGCTACAGGACGTCGACCTGGAGGAGGGGCTACTGCGGGCGCGCGGTAAGGGCTCAAAGGAACGCCTGATCCCCGTCGGCCGCCACGCGGTCGCGGCGCTGCGGATGTGGGTCGCGAGCGGTCGCCCGGTGCTGATTGGGGGGCTTTCCACGACGCGCGCGCAGAGCACTCTGTTCGTCAATCGCCGCGGGCGGCCCCTGACCCGTCAGGGGCTCTACAAGATCGTCCAGGGCTACGCGCGCCGCGCGGGCCTGCAGGACCGCATGAGCCCGCACACGCTGCGCCACAGCTTCGCGACGCATCTGCTCGCGGGCGGTTGTGACCTGCGCTCGCTGCAGGAGATGCTCGGCCACGCGGACCTCTCGACCACCCAGGTCTACACGCACCTCTCGGCGGAGACCCTCAAGGAGGTCTATTACAGCGCCCACCCCCGCGCCTGCAGCTGAGAGTGCCTAAGCTGGGCGGCCTTGCCCGAGCTCCCGGAGGTCGAGACGATCAGGCGCCAGCTGGCCCCGCTGGTCGAAGGCCGGCGCGTGCGCAGCGTCGAGATCCTCGACGCCCGCTGGTGTCGTCCGCTGGAACCCAGCGAACTGGCCGATGCGCTGGCTGGGCGGCGCATCGAGCGGTTGAGCAGGCGCGGCAAGTACCTCCTCTGGGAGCTCGCCGAGGAGGTCTACCTCGTCCAGCATCTGCGCATGACCGGTGCGGTGCTCAGCGAGCCCAAGCCCGAGCCCGACCACGTGCGCGTGCGGATCGAGCTGAGCCCGCGCCGGCGCCTGGTGATCGTGGACCCGCGCCGCTTTGGGACCGGCGAGCTGCTGCTCGGAGCGAGCGCCCTGGAGGAGTTCTTCGCGGCGCGTCTCGGCTTGGAGCCGCTGGCGGAGGGCTTCACCGCGGAGCACCTGCGCGCCCTGGCGCGCGGACGCACGGCTCCGATCAAGGCCTTCCTACTCGACCAGCGCCGCATCGCGGGCGTCGGCAACATCTACGCCGATGAGGCGCTCTTCCGCGCGCGCATCCACCCGTTGCGCCCTGCTGGACGCCTCACGCTCGAGCAGCACGCTCGCCTGCGCGATGCCGTCGTCGCGGCGCTGCT
Organism: Solirubrobacteraceae bacterium; assembly: GCA_036501715.1. GTDB lineage: Bacteria > Actinomycetota > Thermoleophilia > Solirubrobacterales > Solirubrobacteraceae > Palsa-744. Next base: position 38,494 of record DASXZV010000044.1, read on the forward strand.
GGAAGGCATCGACGCGCGCGGCGCCACGATCGACGACTTCCGCCACGTCGACGGGGTGCGCGGCTCCTTTCAGGACCGCTTCCTGGTGCACCGCCGCGCCGGCTTGCCGTGCCCGGAGTGTGGGACGGAGATCGTCAAGATGACCGTCGCGGGGCGTGGGACCTACGTCTGTGAGAACTGCCAACCGCGCCCCCGGCGGAGACGCACGCGGAGGCAACGGAGCTAGGAGCGAGGCGGCGGGTGCGTGCCTCGTGGGGGTGCTTGGGGCGCGCCGCCTAAGCGGCGAGCAACTCGTCCAGGCGCCCGCTGCGGGCGGCGCTCTGGGTCTCCGCGAAGCCGCCGAGGAGCCGGTCCTCGATCAGGACCTGCGGGAAGGTCATCATGCCTGTTTTGCGCGCCAGCTCGGCGCGCCCCTCGGGGTCCTTGGAGAGGTTGATTTCGGCGAACTCCAGCCCGCGTGAGCGCAGCAGACCCTTGACCTGGGCGCAGTAGGGGCAGGGATCGGTCGTGTAAACGGTTATCTTGCTCATTACTTCATAAAGTATAGCGGTGGGAGGCATTTTTTTCAATTGCGCTCGACCCACGCGCGAGCCGCAAGTACAGCGCCCGTGGGCGGTCGCGTCCGCCGCGCATGATCATAGACTCGAATCATGCCGGGACCGGTCAAGACCGAGGCGGTCGTGCTGCGCTCGATGCGCTACGGGGAGGCCGATCGCATTCTGCACATCTACACCCCGCAGCGGGGGCGGGTCAGCGCGATCGCCAAGGGCGTGCGGCGCGCGCGCAGCCGCTTCGGAGGGCGCCTGGAGCCGTTCTTTCGCCTGCACATGGAGCTGCACGAGGGACGCGGGGAGATCCCGACCGTCACCGGTGCGCATACCGTCGAGGGCTATCCGCGCCTACGCGAAGATGCCCGCGCGCTGGATGCGGCGGCGCGCGCCTGCGATGCGGTCGGGCGCCTCTTTGAGACCCCCGAGCCCCACCCGGGGGTCTTCAACCTGCTCTGCCGCCGGCTGAGCCTGCTCGACGAGCACGGCGCGGCGGATCCTGCGAGCTCGCCGGCCGGCCGTGCGGCCGCGCTGCAGTTCCGCCTGAAGCTGCTGCACGCCGCAGGTTTGGCTCCGCAGCTCGGCGCCTGCGCGGGCTGCGGGGAGCGCGAGCACCTGGTGGGCTTCTCGGGTGCCTCCGGCGGCGTGGTGTGCGGCGCCTGCGAGGCGGGTTCATTCCCGCTCGGGGAGGCCGCTCACGACTTCATGACGGGGGCCCTCGGGCGCTCCCTGGCCGAGATGCCGAGCGCTTCCGAGCAGGCGCTGGGCCAGGTGGAGCGGGCGCTGTCGGAGACCCTCGAGCACCACGCGCACGTGCGCCTGATGCCCGCCGTCGCGCGCGCCCGCTGAGCGGTCCGGCAGGGTGTCCGGCGCCGCGTGTGGCTCTGCCGGCAGGTATCGTGCAGGCTGTGGACGAGGGACTGCCGATCGCCTATCAGCTGCTCGACAAGGGCGTGCCCGTGCTCGCCTCCGGCGGCGAGCAGGTGGGCACCGTGCTCAGCGTGCTGAGCGCCCCCGAGGAGGACGTCTTCCACGGCCTCCTGATCGACACGCCGCACGGAGGCGTGCGCTTCGTCCCGGCCGACTCGATTGGCTCGCTGCACGAACAGGGAGTCGACCTGCGGATCGACTCGACAACGGCCATGGGGCTTCCCGGTCCCGAGCACAATGCGCCCGTCTACGACGAGAGTCCCGACCAGCAGGAGAAGTGGCGCCACTGGGTGCATCGCCTCACCGGCCGCAACGACTGGCATCACGAGACCTGAGCTGTACATCCGCGGCGGTGCCGGCGCGCGCTGCCGCTTGGCGCTCACCCGCGGTGCGCGTCCACGCTGAGCGGCCAGCCGGATCGCGGTGGACGCTGCCACAATCGGGGGTATGAGCGCAGTCCACGACATCGAGGCCGTCGCGGCCACCTTCGCGACCGATCGTGCCGAGCTGGAGGAGCGGACGCTGGCACCGCGCGCCGCGCGCTCCTACCCCGCGCGGCGTGCGCGCGCGGAGCCGGACTGCGCGCTGCGCACGCCCTACCAGCGCGACCGCGACCGAATCGTGCACTGCAAGGCGTTTCGCCGGCTTAAACACAAGACCCAGGTGTTCGTCGCGCCGATGGGCGACCACTATCGCACGCGCCTCACGCACACGATCGAGGTGACCGGGATCTCGCGCACAGTCGCGCGGGCGCTGCGCCTCAACGAGGATCTGGTGGAGGCGATCGGCATGGGCCACGACCTCGGGCACCCGCCCTTCGGGCACATCGGCGAGGAGGTGCTCGACGCCTGCCTGCGCGAGCACTTCGGCAGGGGTTTTCGCCACTACGAGCACTCGCTGCGCGTCGTGGAGCATCTCGAGCGCGACGGTGCGGGCTTGAACCTCACCGAGCAGGTGCGCGACGGCATCCTGCGCCATTCCAGCCGCGCGCCGGAGCCGCAGACCCTGGAGGGCCGGATCGTGCGCGTCATGGATCGCGTGGCGTACATCAATCACGACATCGACGACGCCGTGCGCGCGGGGCTGCTGCACGAGCGCGACCTGCCAGCGGAGCCGATCGCGGTGCTGGGCGCGAGCGGCTCGCAGCGCATCGATGCGCTCGTGCACGACATGGTCGAATGCTCGGCGCGCTCGGAGCAGATCGTTCAGGGTGCGGAGGCCGCCGCCGCGATGGGGGCGCTGCGCGACTTCATGTTCGAGCGGATCTACCTCGGGCCGGAGGTGCTCGCAGAGCGCGCCCGCATCGCGGAGGTCGTGCGCCGGCTCTTCGAGCACTACGTCGAGCACCCCGAGCTGCTGCCCGTAGCGGAGACAGCGACGGGCGAGGGCGCGGCCGGCGAGGAGCGCGAGGATGCTCTCGCGCAGCGCGTGACGGACTATCTCGCGGGGATGACCGACCGCTACTGCATACGCGAGTACACCGAGCTACAGGTGCCGCGCGCGTTCGCGCGCTAAAGGCCGGCTAGCGTAGCCACGATGGCGCTCTACACCGACGAGTCCAAGGACCGCGTACGCGACGCGGTCGACATGATCGAGCTGGTCTCGGCGCGCACCGAGCTGCGCCGCGCGGGGCCCAACAGCTACGAGGGCCTGTGCCCGTTCCACGACGAGCGCACGCCGTCGTTTGGGATCGACCCGGTCAAGAAGGTCTACTACTGCTTCGGCTGCCAGGCCTCCGGTGACGTGTTCACGTTCGTGCAGGAGACCGAAGGTCTCGACTTCAAAGGCGCCCTGGAGCTGCTGGCCGAACGCTGCGGGATCGAGCTGCAGCGCCAGCAGGAGGACCCCCGCGAAGTCGAGCGCCGCCGCCGCCGCGCGCGGCTGCTGGAACTGCTCGCGCGCACGGCGACCTACTACCAGCGCTACCTGTGGGAGTCGACCGAGGCGCGCCGCGCGCGCGAGTACCTGGAGGGCCGTGGCCTGCGCGAGGAGGTCCTGCGCGAGTTCCGCGTCGGTTACGCCCCGAGCGCGTGGGACAGCGTGCTGCTGGCCTCACGGCGCGGCGGGTTCTCCGAGGCCGAGCTGTACGAGACGGGGCTCGCGCAGCGCTCGCAGGAGAACGGCCGCCCCTATGACCGCTTCCGCGGGCGCATCATGTTCCCGCTGGCCGACGTCCGCGGGCGCGTGCTGGGTTTCGGCGCGCGCGCGATGCGCGAGGAGCAGCCGCAGGCCGCCAAAGAACGGACCGGCGGGCGCTCGCCGAAGTACCTGAACACGGCGGACAACCAGATCTACCACAAGGGCCTGCACCTCTACGGCGCGGACCTGGCCCGCGCGCAGGCGGCGCGGGCCGGCGAGGTGATCCTGTGCGAGGGCTACACCGATGTGATCGCGCTGCGCCAGGCGGGGCTGGCGAACACGGTGGGGTTGATGGGCACCGCGCTGACCGGCGAGCAGGTGGGCGAACTGGCGCGCATGGCGCAGACGGTGCTGCTGGCGCTCGACGCCGACAGCGCTGGCCAGGAGGCGATGCTGCGCGCGGCGCGACTCGCGGCGAGCCGACGCCTGGAGCTGCGCGTCGTGACGCTGCCCGGCGGCATGGACCCCGCGGAGCTCGTGCAGCGCGAGGGGGTCGACGCCGTCAACGCCGCGGTCGCCGCGGCGGTGCCATTCGTGCGCTTCCGCGTCGAGCGCGTGCTCGCGGCGGGCGACCACTCCAGTCCCGAGGGCCGCGACCGCATGCTCGAGGAGCTGCGGCCGATCTTCGCGACGCTCGCGCCGAGCGCGATGCGGTTGGACCTGACGCGGCTGGTCGCCGGGCGCCTGGAGTTGCCGGAGAGCCTCGCCGAGACCGTGCTCGCCGAAGTCGCGGGCCCCGGTGCGGGAGCAGGGCAAGGGGGTGGCGGCGGGGCACCACGCGCTGCCGCAGCAGGGCAGCGCGTGGTCGCTGGGCCCGCCAGTGGCGGGCCTGCGACGGCGGGAGCGGCGCGTGGGCAGGGCGGAGAGCAGGGGAGGGGCTCCTCGGCAGGTCGCGCCCCGAGTGCGCTCTCGCGGCGGGAAGAGACCGAGCGAACCTTCCTGGCGCTGTGCATTGCCTCGCCCGACGACGGAGCGCGCGCGCTCGAGGCGCTCGATCCCGAGGAGCACTTCACCAGCGAGCGCCTGCGCCGCGCCGCGGCGCACCTACGCGGCGGGCGCCTACCGGAACCGATGGCGGGCATCGACGAGCAGGACCCCGAGCTCACGAGCGTCCTCGCCGAGCTCGTCGTGCAGGCCGGCCGCGAGTTTCCGGTGCCCGCGATGCTCGAAGTGCAGCGCATGCAGCTCGAGCTCGCGCGCCTGGATCGCCGCATCCGCGGCGCCAGCGCCGAGGGCAGCGGCGAGGTCAGCGAGCTCGCGCACCGGCGCGCCGAGGTCAAGCGCGCGTTCGAGCAGGCCTACGAGCGCGCGCTGGAGCAGACCGGGGGGTAGGGGCCGTTGGTGCAGGACGATGTGCGGGCCGTCAGTCTGCGAACAAGCGTTCGTTTTTCCCGTCCGGGTCGTCGTAGACAATGGGGTGCATGGATCGCGATTCTTTGGAGCTGCTACTAGGGCGGGGACTCTCGCTCGCTGAGATTGGGCGGCGCTTTGATCGGCACGAAGCGACCGTCGGCTACTGGGTCAAAAAGCATGGATTGCAAGCAGCGAACGGGGATAAGCACGCAGCCCGCGGTGGCATCTTGCGGCGGGATTTGGAGACTCTGGTGGAGGATGGGTCTGTCGATCGCGCAGATTGCCCTGGCAATCGGTCGCAGTAAGGCCACGGTGAGACATTGGCTGATCCGGTACGGGTTGAAGACGCACCATGGTGTTGGGCGACGATCATCGGAGCAGACGAAGGCTGCCAAGCAGTTGGGACTCGCTGCCGTGACAATGCACTGCGATCGCCACGGAGAGACGGACTTCTGGCTCGACGGGCGTGGCTACTATCGCTGCAAGCTATGCCGATCCGCAGCAGTTGTGCGCAGACGCCGGAAGGTAAAGACAATCCTTGTGAAGGAGGCGGGCGGCTGCTGCCGCATATGTGGATACAACCGCAACATGCGTGCGCTGCACTTCCATCATGTGGATCCGTCGCAGAAGCGCCGCGAGATCAACGCCAAGGGAGTTGCCGTCGCTCTAGATGAGTTGCGGGTCGAGGCGCAGAAGTGCGTGCTTCTGTGCTCTAATTGCCATGCTGAGGTTGAGGACGGGATCGTATCCGTCCCTGCTGAAACGCTAGCTAGGCACCCTCCGGGGTAGCACAGTGACGGTCCGGGGTAACTCAATTGGCAGAGTGCGAAGCTGTTAACTTCGAAGTTGTGGGTTCGAGTCCCACCCCCGGAGCTTCAAGGCCGGTTGACATGCGGTGGGGAGGAGACTGGGATCGGCGCGTCGCTGCGTGAGTAGTGGGTCAACCCCTCCACAAGTCTTGCACCCGCGTTAGCGGCGTCGTGTTCCTCCGACCACGCCGCCAGCTCCCGCGCGCGCGCCCGAATCGAGGGCTTCTCCAGGGCACGCTCGACGGCGAGTCGCAGCGGGCGTGCGGAGATGAAGCGTCGCGGCAGTCGCACCCCGGCGCCGGCCCAGTCGACGCGGGCGGCGTTCTCGCTCATGTCCCCGGCGACGGGACATGCGACGACGGCGCAGCCGCTGCTGAGCGCGCGGGCGAGCGTCCCGTGCCCGGCGTGGCAGACGACGACGTCGCAGTGGGGCATTGTCTGCGCGTAGGAGACCCACTCGACGAGCCGGGTATTCGCTGGCACGGGCAGTGGGCGGGAGGGGAGACGGCGGTTCCAGGTCGCGAGCACGCGCACGGGGGCGCCGGCGAGGCCGCGCAGCGCGGCGTGCAGCAGCCGGTGCTCGGGGTCCTGCGAGGTGGAGGGTGCGATCAGCACCAGCGGATCGTCCCCGGGCGGCAGCTCGACGGCGGCGGTGGGGGGCTCCCACAGCAGCGGGCCCACGACGTGCTCGTGGGCCGGTGGCTGGACACGGGAGTATTCGAGTTGCGGGAAGGTAGCGATGAGCGCGAGCTCGCGGCTGGTGCCGTTGTGAACGTGCGCGAGCGGGGGTAGATCGAGACGGGCGCGCACATCGTTGAGCTCGCGGCGGCCGCGCTCCAGTCCGTGCTCGACCGGACGGGTCGCGCGCGCCCAGAAGGCGCGGCCGAGCGCGGTGCGGGGCAGGCGCGCGCCGATCGAGTAGATCGGGGCGCCGTGCGGCGGGTGGGGATTGACGTGTGGGATGAGCGTCGCGTAGGGGATGCCCAGCGACTCGGCCGACAGCGCGGGGGCGAGCGTGAGGATGTCCGCGACGACCGCGTCCGGTTGCAGTTCGCGCACCAGCGGCACGGTGTCGCGGGTCGCGTGCACGACTGCCTCATAGAAGTCCAGTGGTTCCGGCCCATTGGGGAACACGTGGTATTCGGGGGCCGCGGCGAAGCGCAGGCCCTCCGCCTCGATCGCGGCGCGCCAGCGCTCCCAGGTCTGCACGGTGACGTCGTGACCGCGCGCGGCCAGTCCGCGCGCGAGCGCGATCATCGGGAAGGCGTGTCCTGGGTCCCCGAAGGCGCCGAGGAAGAAGCGCCGCTTTGACATCGAAGGGGCGCTTCAGGCGGCGGCGAGCTCGGCGAGCAGGCGCATCTGGTTCAGGCGGCCCTCGGCGTCAAACGCCAGCGGCGTGATCCCGAGCGTGCCGACGCCGGCGTCGCGGTAGATCGCCAGGCGCTCGCGTACGAAGTCCTTGGGTCCGCACAGCGAGACGGCATCGATCAGGGCATCGGGGATCGCGGCCATGGCCTCCTCGCGCTTGCCTTCCAGGTAGAGGTCCTGGATCGTCTTGGCCTGGGCCTCGAAGCCGTAGCGCTGGACGAGGTTGTTGTAGAAGTTCTGCTTGCGCGAGCCCATCCCGCCGACGTAGAGCGCGATGAAGGGCCGCGTCGCGTCGCGTGCGGCCTGGAGGTCGTCGGTGATGAACACGTTCACCGTTGGCGCGATGTCGAAGCCCTCCAGGGATTTCCCGGAGCGCGCGGCGCCCTCCTCGAGCAGCGGGCGCAGCTCGGAGACGTGCTCGGGGGAAAACAGCGTGGGGATCCAGCCGTCGGCGATCTCGCCGGCCAGCGCGGTGTTCTTGGGGCCGATCGCGGCGAGGTAGACCGGGATGCGCTCCTGGACGGTGGAGATCGTCAGCTTCAGAGCCTTGCCGGGGCCCTCGGGTAGCGGTAGCTCCAGCGTCTCGCCGTGGAACTCCACGCGCTCGCGCGCGAGCGCCATGCGCACGACGGCGACGTACTCCCGCGTGCGCTGCAACTGCTTGCCGAAGCGCTGCCCGTGCCAGCCCTCGGCGACCTGGGGTCCGGAGGACCCAATCCCCAAAATCATGCGTCCATCGGAGAGCTGGTCGATCGTGGCGGCCGTCATCGCGGTCATCGCGGCCGAGCGGCCCGGCATCTGGAAGATGCCCGAGCCGAGGCGGATCTTGGAGGTTTGCCCCGCGAGCCAGCCGAGCACGGTTGCCGAATCCGAGCCGTAGGCCTCCGCGGTCCAGACCGAGTCGTATCCCAGCCGCTCGGCCTCCTGGACGATCCCGAGCTGATCCTGTGAGCTGAGACCGAGGCCCCAGTAGCCGATGTGGACTCCGAGCTTCATGGTTTGTGCAATTTGCCTTTCATCGGGAGGGGATCTGTTGCCGGGTGCGAATGCGTGCCCTAGGCTTGGCCGCAGCCGGTCTTCGATCGGTGTCGGCGGAAGCAAGGAGGCTTCCGCCGGGTCATAGCTTATGCGACTGCGCCCACCTCATGCCCATCGCACCCGCGGCCGTGGAGCCCTGATCGGGGACCTGCGGCGCGCGATCGACTGCCTGCCGGTCCGCACGCGCGAGGCGATGCTGGCGGGCGTGCGCGCCGAGCAGCCGATCATCGTGGGCGCCTACGTCGACGGCGAGGGCGGGGTCTGCCCGATGCTCGCGGCGCACCGTCGCGGTGGACGCACCGACTTCCTGGCCTTCGCGCGCGCCTGGGACCGGTTCACAGGCGCCGGTCGGCGCCCGCGCCGAGCATCCGGGCGCGAGCTGGGGGTACTGGTTGCGCACCTCGAGGCGAGTCTGCTCGAGGACGCGGCACCCGACCTGGCCCGTGCGATCACCGAGCACCGTGCATCGCAGGAGCGCCGCCGCGCGCGCCGCTCGCTCTCGGAGCTGCTTGACCCGCGCGGCGAGATCCGCGCGCGGCGTCTCTCGCCGCGCCGCCTGCGCGAGCGCTACAGCGCTTCGCCGGGGCGCGTGAACATGATCTCGGGGACCACGCAGGCCGGCGAGGTCCTCAGCAGGTAGCGCACCGACTCGGCGACGTCCTCCGCGCGGATCATCTCCTCGGCTTTGACCTGGCCCTTGACGAAGTCCGTCATCGGGGTGTCCACGAAAGCCGGGCAGAGGGCGGTGGACTTGATGCCCTGCGTGCCCAGCTCCTTGTTCATGGCTTCCGTCCAGCCGACCACCGCGTGCTTGGAGGCCGAGTAGACCGACAGCCACGCCTCGGCGCGCTTCCCCGAGATCGAGGAGGTGTTGACGACGAGCGCATTCGAGTGCTCCGCGCCGGCCTCCTTCAGCAGGTCGAGGCACTCTCGGTAGAAGATCACGATCGAGCGCACGTTTACGCCAAGCTGCATGTCCAGATGCTTGGTCTGGATGTCTCCCAGCGGCGCCCCGATACCGACGCCGGCATTGTTGACGAGCACGTCCAGGCGCCCGTAGCGCTCGCCATGCGCCGCCACGACCTTCTGGATCTCGGCCTCATCGGAGACGTTGGCTGGCACGCCGTGCACGTCGAACCCGTCGGCGGCGAGCCCCGCGACGGCACCCTCCAGCTTCTCCGCGCGCCGTGCGACCATCGTGATGCCGTAACCCTCCTCGGCGAGTACCCGCGCGATTGCGAGCCCGATCCCGCTCGAGGCCCCCGTGACGATCGCTGCCCGCTCTGCCATCTGCGCCCTCTTTCGTGGTGGTGGACGGAGCGAATCAAAGCATCCGGTCGCTGGGCTCGCGTTGCCGGCTCCCGCTGGTAGCGTCTTCGCATCGCGCGTGCGCGCGTGGGGAGGGCCCGTAGCTCAGTTGGTTAGAGCTGCCGACTCATAATCGGTAGGTCGCTGGTTCGAGTCCAGCCGGGCCCATGCACAAAATGCCTGCAAACCCGAGCAAAAGGCAGCCTACCATGGGGAGAAGATGGCACAGCATCTTTCCCCAAGTGACGGCTTTCATCTCTGCTTCTCGGTGCGGATGAGGCGACCGCGGATGATCAGTTTGCTGGGCGTGCGTGTGATGCCTAGTGGGCTCCAGGTCATTCCGAGCTCGCGCTGGTCGGCGAGTGCGGTGGCCTCGATCTCGAACTCACCGTCGAGGGGGGTGATGGTCGCATCGACGTGTAGCGGGATGTGCTTGCCGGCGGCGTGCAGCCGCCCGCTGGCCTCGAGCGTCTTGTCGTCCAGGGTGGCTGTGTCGGCCTCGAAGCGGACCTGTGGGTGGTTGGCGACGTCGAAGAAGTGGCTGGAGCGCAGGTGCTTGTCGCGCTGCTTCTGTTTGGTGTTGAGGCTGTCGGCGTCGATCACGAGCTCGACTGTCGGTTGGGCCGATAGGTCCAGGCTGCCGTGGTAGCTGTCGAAGTGGCCCTTGACGGTCATTAGGCCGTAGAAGTGGGGCACGTGGAACTCGACGCTCGATCGCGCTGGGTCAAGGCGCCACGTGCCGGTGGCAAGACCGCTGACTGCGTCGGGCGGATCAATGGATTGGGCGTTCATGTCAGGACCTTTCGGTGTTAGGTGTGCTCACGCTGCGACTGGGGCCCATTGTGCGTCGATCTCGCGCTCGGCTGCCGCGAGGCTCTCGGCCGCTAGCGGCTTTAGCTCGGCCATTTGCGGGTTGGTCTCGGCGAGCGTCAGTTCGACGGTGATGAAGCGCGGCTCCAGACCGGTCAAGCTCAGTCCGTGCGGTAGCCAGGGTGCGGCGTGGTCCCAGCCCTCGCGCGGCGTGCCGGGCTGGTAGCCGCCGCCTTTCGACGCCAGCACGAGCATGTCGCGGCCGTCGAGCAATCCGGCGCGGGTCTCGGCATCGATCGAGAGTCCGGGCGCGATCAGATGGTCGACCCACGACTTCACGCTGCTCGGAGGACCGAAGTTGTAGATCGGAAGGCCGAAGATGATCGTGTCGGCGTCGAGCACCTCGCCCACCACCTGCTCGGTCAACGCCCATGAGGCGGCCTCCGCCGGCGTGCGCTGCTCCGCGGGCACCATCCGCGCGCGGCCGGTCTCGTGGGTGAAGTGCGGAAGCGGCTCGGCTCCGAGGTCGCGGTAGGTGATCGTGCCGTCTGGATTTGCGGCGAGCCATACCTTGGCTGCGCGTGCCGTGAGCGCGCGGCTGATCGACTGCTCGCCCTGGATGCTCGAGTCGATGTGAAGTAGATGAGCCATATCTCGTTGTCCTTTACAACTCGATTGTTGATGACAACCGTGTTGTAGCACACAACTAACTTGTGGTGTGTCGTAGACTTGAAGGAATGGCTTCTTTGCAGACACGCCACCGCTCTGCTGCGCTCCTCGACCACCTGGCGCGCTTGATGCGCTTGCGCGCGGAGTCCGCACTCGAGCCGATCGGCTTGCGTCCGCGACATCTCGTAGCGCTCACAGTCCTGCGCGATCACGGGAGCCCCACGCAGCAGGCGCTCGCAGCCGCGCTACAGACCGACCGCACGAACCTGATCGGGCTGCTCAACGAACTCGAGACCGATGGCCTGATCCTGCGTCGCCGCTCTACCGAGGACCGCCGCCGGCACTTCGTCGAGCTGACCGACGAGGGGACCCAGCGCCTAGCCGAAGCCGAAGCCGCACTTGCCGACGCCGAGGACGCCGTCCTCAGTGCGCTCGATGCCGGGCAACGCGAGACGTTCTACCAACTGCTCGCGCAAGCGACGACGAGCCACGTCGTCGAGTGCACCGCCGCCACCGCCGAAGACTCGCCCGACAGCAGCTGTTAGCGCAGGTGCGCTGACGGCGCGCAGGAACCCATGGGAGTGTCCGATGATGGACTTACCCAGGCGCCAGCACGAGATCGGCCCCGCTTCAGCAGTCTCTCCGCCGTTCACCAGCGAAACTGGCGTTGCTGGTCATGCGAACCTACGCCTCGCGCCGAGCCACGCAGGGAACTCGCCGGGAAGGAATCCCGTGGTGCCGGAGTCAATAGGGGATAGCGCTCGATGGCTATGCGCTGGCCCCTGCTCTGCAAGCCGTCTTCCCAGATCTCGAACGACAGGAGTAGTTACCGGTGCCTAGATCGTCCATCCTCGCCCTCGCCCTCGCAGGCGTAGCACTCGTTATCGCTGGTTGCGGCAGCTCCAGCAACTCCAGCAGCTCGTCCAGCACCAACTCCGCAGCGAGCGCCAGCACGCCTGCTGAATCGACGCCAAGCTCTGGCCCGTTCCTGGCCAAGTTCACGAGCGTCAGCAAGGTTGCCTCGACGGTCCCGGCCAACGGCGACATCAACCCGTACGGCATCGTGCTCGTTCCCACCAGCGTGGGCAAGCTCCAGGCGGGCCAGATGCTGATCAGCAACTTCAACGCCAAGGAAAGCGCGAAGGAGAACGGTCAGGGCACCGGCACGACGATCGTGCAGATCTCGGCCGCCGGGAAGGTCTCGCCGTTTGCGGCGATCGATGCCAAGACGCTCCCCGGCCCATGCCCCGGCGGCGTCGGGCTGACGACGGCGTTGAACACCCTGCCGGGTGGCTACGTCGTCGTGGGCAGCCTGCCGACGACCAACGGCAAGTCGGCGACCGCGAAGTACGGCTGCCTGATCGTGCTCGACTCAAGCGGCAAGCCCGTGAGCACGATCTCGGGAGCGAACATTCAGGGGCCGTGGGACTCGACCGCCGTCAGCGAAGGCTCCAAGACCACGCTGTTCGTCAGCAATGCGCTCAACGGCGGCGCCGCGAAGGGAATTCACACAGTCGACAACTCGAACGTCGTGCGGATAGTCCTCGAATCGGGCGAAGGGCAGCCGCCGAAGGTCATCAGCGAAACGGTGATCGCGAACGGCATTCCCTGGGTTGATTCAGCAGAAGCCCTCGTGCTCGGCCCGACCGGACTCGCGCTCGCCTCCAACGGGACGCTGTATGTGGCCTCGACCGATGGCAACAAGATCTTCGCCATTTCCGAAGCAATGACGCGCACGACGCCCGCCGCGAAAGGCGGCACCGTCCTCACCGAAGGCGGCCACCTCAAGGAACCGCTCGGCCTGGTGCTCGCACCTAACGGCAACCTCATCGCGAGCAACGGTGGCGACGGCAACATGGTCGAAATCACACCCGCCGGCCAGCAGGTAGCCGTGCAGACCGCCGACAAGAAGACCGGAGCCGGATCGCTGTTTGGTTTCGTCATTGCGCCGGAAGGCAAGGGCATCTACTTCGTGGATGACGGCGAAAACACACTCAACCTGCTTGCCGAAGGCCAGTCAGCATCCGCGAGCGCCTCGGCCGCGCCAACCCAGAGCTCCACGAAGGCGGCAGCATCTTCGGGAACATCGAGCGCACCCGAAAACCTGAGCCTCGAAGCAAACGCCGAAGGCCAGCTCAAATACAACACGACATCGTTGACTGCCAAGGCCGGCAAAGTCTCGATCGACTTCACCAACATGGCTCCAGAGGGCCACAACGTCACGGTCGAATCCGCTTCCGGTGGAAAGGTCGGAGCGACACCGACCTTTCAGGGCGGCTCAAAGAGCCTGAGCTTGAACCTGAAGCCGGGAACCTACAAGTTCTTCTGCTCGGTTCCCGGACATCGCATGGCCGGGATGGAAGGCACCCTCACCGTCAAGTAGCAGACACTAGACCTCTGGGGTTCCGCCCCTGGCGCTCCTTCCAGCCTGGAGGGAACACGCCAGGGGCGTGCCGCTTGGGCCTTCCTAGAAGACAGTGCTCCAGTCGTTCTTCATGCTCACGACCGTCCAGCCGAGATCCCTCGCCTTGCTCAGCGACTTCTCCGCACCGTTGGTATAGGCGAACTCGCGCTCCTCGTCATCGTGGTTGACGAGCAAACCGAAGTTGGCGGGACCATCCTCCAGCTCGCGAGCATTTCGGTCACAGATCGCTCCTTCGCGTGTCGGTGTCGGTTACGGCCGGAGCGCCCGCTGCGTTTCGCTCGGCCTGCCGTGAGAGGCGCTCTCGCTCGCTCCACTCGTTCTCGTCCAGTCTGCCGGAGCCGGCGATATAGCCGGACCTGCCCCCGCCGCGCCCCCGCAGTACATGGGCGCAGCCGACCGCGATCAACGCACCGGCGATCGGCCCCGCTACATACACCCAATAGCTCGTGAAGTCGCCACTCACAAGCGCCGGGCCAAAGGAGCGTGCCGGGTTCATCGAGGTACCGCTCACAGGCGCCGACCACAACCCGGCTAGCGCTATGTACCCGCCTACACCCAGAGCGGCGATCGCGCCGACGTTCTGCGCTGAGGAAGCGGTACCCAAGATCACGCTGACCAGCGTCGCCGTGAGCACGATCTCCATCAGCAACGCCTGCCAGTTCGTGTACCCCGGGCCCGGCAATGTCGCGCCTAGATGCTGGATGTTGCCGAACACCGCGAGCAAGAACAGGCACGCAAGCGTCGCGCCGATCAGCTGGACGATGATGTACCCGGGGAGGCGCTTCCACGGGAAATCGCCGCGCAGCGCGAACGCGAGCGAAACCGCGGGGTTCAGGTGCGCCCCGGAGACCGCGCCCATGAACAGGATGATCGCCATCACCATCAGCCCCGGCGCGACCACAGCCGCCGCCAGGCTGATCTGCCCCTGACCGTGCAGGATCCCGCCACCAGCGGCGACGAGCACCAACATGAACGTGCCGAGTAGCTCAGAGAACAGCCGCCGCCACTCCTGGCTCGGATCGTCAAAGTCCTTGCGGTCGCCGAACTCCAGCTCAAGCAGATGCCGGCTGCGCGGGCTGAGAAGACCGAGGCCGGGAGCCTCCTCCTGCGCCACATGCTCGTCAGGCACGACACGACCTCCTTGCACAGACACCACAAAACCCCACACCAACGACCGAGACCCAAGTCTCGCCGCCACTCACCGCCAGCGCATCACCCGGACGGGATGAACGCCACGAGACATACGCGACTGCTCAAATTCCTCCGGCTCTCTGGCCGCGATGCCCAGGCCAAACGCGGACCTCAGGCCGCTGCCGTCTCAACGCGCGCCGCGCTCGAATTCCTTCACAAGCGCGGCGTAGGTGTCGCGCAAGCCCTGCTCGACCGAGACCTGCGCGCGCCAGCCCAGCACGCTTGCGGTGTGACTCGTGTCGAGGCAGCTGCGCTTCAGCTCGCCGGGCCGCAGCTCGGCTAGCTCCGGCTCGATATCCGAGCCGGCGGCAGCCTTGAGCACGTTCCACAGCGTCAGCACGTCGGTCTCCACGCCGGTCGCCACGTTGAAAGTACCGCGCTTGCCATTGGCGGCAATCAACGCCGACACGACGTCAGCGACGTGCACGTAGTCACGCGTCGGCGTGCCGTGACCGAACATCTTCGGAGTCTTGCCTGTATGCAGGTGCTCGGAGAAGATCGCGACCACGCCGGCCTCGCCGTGCGGGCTCTGGCGCGGGCCGTAGACATTGCCGAGGCGACAGACGGCGTGCGGCACGCCGGCGGACAGCGACCAGGTGTTGACGTAAGCCTCGGCGGCCCACTTGGAAGCGCCGTAAGGAGCCAGAGGCGCGGGAATACGTCCCTCTGGCGTGGGCAGAGGCGCCTCATCGCCGTACAAGGCCCCCCCGGTGGAAGTAAACGACAGCGGAGCGCCAAGCTTGGTGGCGGCGTCAACTACGTTGAGTGTGCCAAGCACATTGACCGAGCAGTCGCGCCCGGGGTCGGCGACCGAGGCAGTGACCGAAGCCTGCGCGGCCAGGTGGTAGACGGCGCTGGGGCGTATGTCCTCAAACACGCTGCCGAGGGCCGCACGATCGACGATGTCGAGCTCGCGCAGCGTCGCGCCGGCGGGCACCTTGGCGGCACTGCCGGAGGAGAGGTCGTCGATCACCGTCACCTGATTGCCGGCG
>DASXZV010000045.1:0-107558 GCA_036501715.1 Solirubrobacteraceae bacterium
AGTGCCCCAGGCCGTCGAGCCTGGGCAGTCGAGGGAACGGGCAGCTATGGCGCGGGACTGACGGTGTTCCTTCAGCGGGAGGGCGAACTGGTGCTCGAGGTCGATCGTCCTCCTCGACCCGCGCGCCGCGACCGCGCCAAGTCCGATCAGCTCGACGCGATCCGTGCAGCTCGCGAAGCGCTCACACGCGAGCATCTCGCTCGGCCCCGCCAGCGCGGCGAGCGCGAGGCGCTGCGCGTGCTCTTGGCCACGCGCGACAGCGCCGTGCGCTCCAAGCGCGCCGCGATCACGCTGATGAAGGGTCTGCTCGTCTCAGCAGCACCGACGCTTCGTGAAGGGCTGCGCTCTCTGCCTACGAGCGAGCAGCTCGCGCGCTGTGCGCGTCTGCGCGTCAGCTCCACGCAAGACCGCGAACAGCGCGCCACGACGATCGCGATACGCGCGAGCGCCCGCCGAGCACTCGCGCTGCAAGAGGAAGCACTCGAG
This sequence comes from Solirubrobacteraceae bacterium, assembly GCA_036501715.1. Lineage (GTDB taxonomy): Bacteria > Actinomycetota > Thermoleophilia > Solirubrobacterales > Solirubrobacteraceae > Palsa-744. Next base: position 487 of record DASXZV010000045.1, read on the forward strand.
CTCGAAACAGAGATCAAGCCAATCGTCACAGACCTCGCACCCGGGCTACTAGCCGAGATGGGCGTCGGCGCGATCGTCGCAGCGCAGATCCTCTGCGCCTACTCCCACCACGGCCGGATTCGCTCTGAGGCAGCCTTCGCCTCACTCGCGGGCGTCGCGCCGATCCCGGCGTCCTCGGGACAAACCATGCGTCATCGCCTGAACCGCTCAGGCGACCGTCAGCTCAACCGAGCGCTCCACACGATCGTGCTCTGCCGCATGCGCGATGACCCCCAAACACGCGCCTACACAGCCCGACGAACCGCCGAAGGACGCAGCACCCGCGAAATCAAGCGATGCCTCAAGCGCTACACCGCACGCCACCTCTACCGGCTACTCCAAGCCACACCGCCAAAACTCGCAAATAGCGTGACTTGACAAACATAGAAGCATCGGCTGTGCGCTCGGTGTGCGAGCGCTGTGTAATTCGTTGGCCGTTTTGGGCCGCTCAGGGTCATCACTCATGTGATGACCGCATCGAGCATCCCTGCGGCTGGTGGTGGCGGCTACGCGCGCTACTTGGAGAGCAAGACAGTCGCGCCCGAGCGAGGCGACTACTACCTGACCCCGGACGGCGAGATGACGCAGGCCCCTGGCCGTTGGCTCGCGGACCCGGAGACGCTGACTCGGCTGGGGGTGCGGGCCGGCGAGCCGGTCGAGGGTGCGGACTTCATCGCGCTGATGGATGGTCGCCACCCAGGCACGGGCAGGTGGCTGCGTCCGGAGGGCGCAGGCGGCGGTAGGGGCGGCGGGATCGATGTGACGTTCAGCGCCCCGAAGTCCGTCTCGACGGTTTGGGCGCTCGGTGATCCGTGGCAGCGCGAGCAGATCGAGGCCGCGCATGCCAGAGCCGTCGAGAGCACCGTGCGGTGTCTGCGCGAGCAGGTCCCGGTCGTGCGCCGTCGTTATGACGGCCAGGTCGTGGAGGAGCACGCCAAGGACATGATCGCCGTCGAGTACCGACACACCACCGCGCGAGGGGTCAGCGGGGCGCGGGCACCCGACCCCCAGCTGCACAGTCACGTCGTCATCAGTGGCGCGGTAAGGGAGGACGAACGGATCGTCGCGGTGGCATCGCGGCCGATCTTCCGGTCAGCCCGCGAGCTGGGCGCGTTCTACCGCTCCGCGCTCGCTGATGAGCTGGCCGGCGAGGGCTATGAGATCGAGCGGGGCACAGGCAAGGACGGCCGCTATTTCGAGATCGCGGGCGTACCACGAACACTGATCGAGGAGTTCTCTGGCCGCTCCCGTGAGGTCGCCAGGGCGGCCGAGCGGTTTCGTGCCCGCTACGGCCGTGCGCCGGAACGCGGGGAGCTGCGCAATCTCGCGCTCGAGAACCGCCGGGCGAAGGAGCTGACCACGCGCGCCGACCTGCAACGTGTGTGGAGCGAGACTGGTCGTCGCCACGACTTCGGCCCCGACGAGGCCGTGCGCCTGATCGGGGCGCCCGAGCGGCCCAAGGTTGAGCGGCCGATCGAGGACCGCATAGAGGCGCGGCTGACAGAGCAGCACGCTGTATTCCACGCACGCGATCTGCACGCCGTCGCGCTGGAGCAGACTGCGGGAGAGATGGCGCCCGATCAGGCGCGCGCCGTCGCGCGAGGGATGATCCGCGACCGGCGAGTCCTCACGCTGGAAGGCGGGCGAATGACTACGCTCGCCGTGCGCGCCCAAGAGCAGGCGATCGAACGCCGCGCCGAGCTGCTCGCCCAGCCAGCCCGCCGAAACATTGGCGAGCGAACACGCGCCGACGCATCGCGCGCAGTCGCCGAGCGCATCGGCGCACCATTGAGCGCCGAGCAAAGAGCCGCCTTGGAGGTACTCACCGGACCAGAGCGCCTTGCCGTCCTCGTCGGCCCCGCCGGGACCGGGAAGGGCGTCGTGATCGACGCCGCCGCTCGCGCCGAGCAACACGCCGGCCACCGCACGATCGGCGTCGCTGTGTCCGGGTCTACAGCCGAGCGCCTAGGAGCTGACAGCCCAGGCCTCACGGGGCAGACGCTCACCCTCGACGCGCTCGTCGCCCGCGCAAACACGAGGATAGTCGAGATCGGCCGGGACACGACGATCGTCTTGGACGAGGCCGGGATGGTCGATCACGCTCGCCTCGATGCCCTGACCGAGTTGGTCGAGCGCTCAGGGGCGAAGCTGATCGCCGTTGGTGACGGCAAGCAGCTCCCATCGATTGGCCCCGGAGGCATGTTCGACCGGCTCACCGGCCACGCACCGACCGCTGAACTCGCGGACATTCACCGCACCAGCGACGCTGGCGAGCAGAAAGCCTGGAGAGCGCTACGCGCCGGCGAACCCGAGCGCGCGATGGCGCACTACCACTCCCTCGGACGGCTCCACCTCGCAGACACCCGCGATCAGGCAGCCGAGAGCGCCGTCCAAGCATGGGGGCAGCTCACCAGCGAACACGACGACATCCGCTCGGTGGCGCTGATCGCGGACGCCTCAAACCAGGAGATCAACCGCCTCAACGCCCGCGCGCAACATCTACGAGCCGAACGCGGCGAACTCGGCCACCAAGGGATCGCCCTCCCCAACGTCCACTACGGCCTGCGCGACGGCGACCTCATCGCCTTCAACGCCCAGCACCATATACGCGGACAACCCAGAATCGAGAACGGCACCCGCGGCCAAGTCACCCACGTCCACGAACACGGCGTAACGATCACTCTCGACGGCTCAGGGCGACGAGTTCAGCTCGCCAGCGAACAGCTCGACTCGCTACGGCTGGCCTACGCCCAACACGTCTACCGCCAGCAAGGCGCGACCGTCGAGCGCTCCGTCGTCCTCACCGGCGGCTGGCAAACCAGCCAAGAGACCGCCTACGTCGAGGCCACACGCGCCCGCCACGGCACCGACTGGTACATCGCCCGCGACCAACTTGGCGACGACGGACAAGACGCCGACCGCATCAAACGACTCGCCCAAAACATGAGCCACAGCCGCGGACAAACACCATCAATCGTCTACCGAGAGGCCGCCGACGTCGGCTGGCAACCCAGCCGAAACCCACTGCGACTTCGGTCCATTCTCATGCCAGCACCGGCCCGGCTTAGTATGCCCGTCGAGCGTGATCTGCCCAGGGGGCGATGAGGTCCAATCAGCCGCCAGCCAGTTCGAAGCCAGCGAAGGGACGCCGCAGACGTATCGGCCGGCAAAGCAGCCTGCGTATTGATGCGGCGTATGACCGTCGCTCTCACCAGGTCATCCAAGGTCGTGGCTCCATCCTTTGACGGCTTGCGCCAGTCCAGCCGCCACGCCTGCTGCGGAACGGGCATGCCGGTCGTGTCTACCGGAACAACGAAGTGGGAGCAACCAAAGAGGACGACATTGAGAAAGGTGTCATCGTCTCCCCGGCGCATGAAATAGAGCAAATGTTCATCGCCCTCCAAGACGAAGGTTCCGGGCTCTATGTGGTCCGGTACGAGCGGCGGTGCTTGCCCGTCCTCTGTGGATGAGCCCCGGTTATGCATCCACTCGCGCAGTCGGTGAGCGTCTTCGGAAGATCGCCAGGATGTCGAGTAGACGAGTGAGCCGACCGCGAGGCCAATCTTCGCCGCCTCGCGCCGCCAGACATCAGTACGCATGGTGAAATCGACGGTGATCTCCGGCTGGACCTCCCCGCGTTCTTCCCCCTCGATCTTGATTTCCTTCCCTTCGGCAGCGGCGCGCTTGCGTGCTCGCTCAAGCAGACGTGCCGCGTCCTCCGGGCTACTCGCGCGAATCTGTTGGCGGTCATTGCCCAGGTCCACAATCCGCGAGCGTCTGACTGGCTTATTAGTCTCAGGGTCAACGGTGAAGAAATCACCATCAGCGGTGTAGCCTTGTAGCAGCGGTGATGGTACGAGACGCGCCTTCTTGCCCCGTCGCGGATCACGTTGCCCCGCCAGACTCCGGTGAGCTTGAAGCAGAGAATCAGTTAGAAAGGGCTGGTCGATCTCGCGCCCCGCCCATCCGTTGCATTGATCGCAGACAGTCGGCACGGTGAGAGAAGCGCCCAAGCTGGCCGGGATCGGATGCTCTGGTTTCTCACCGCCGGTCAAGACGTCTGTGAGACAGTAAGCGCAAAGTTCACCCGCTTCCGACATCGCGCCCATTGTAGCTGCGAGTAACAACCGCCTAGGGCCAGCTCTCAGCTACGGCGGGCCGACCAGCTCGCCGACGTGCTGGATCATCGTCGCCGTTACGAGCAGGGCAGCGTGCGCCGTAGCTGCCTGGAGTCTGCCGACGCTGTCGAGGTGGTGAGCCTCGCTCGTGAGATCAGCGAGCGCCTGCCACGTAGCGTCCAGAAACCTGATCCGCGAATCGTCTGGCTCGACGCTCAGGTGTGCGGCAATCGCCTGGGCTACGTGTTCTTTCTCCTGTAGATCAAGGTGCTTCTCTACGTAGTGGCGCACATCGCGGCACTTCTGGATGCTCTCTCGCCATTCAGCCGCATCGTAAGCCCGGCTCGCTTCATCAAACAGGGGCACGAGCCCATCGCCGAGTGGTCCTTGGGACGTAGGTAGTTGCACCGCGATAAGCCGGTAACGGTTGTGTCCGAGCGCGGGCGCCAACTCGCGCACCCAAAGATCGCGGGGCAGTTGGATTTGGAGTTCTTCCGCAGTCGATCGAGCGAGCGGCAGCACATCCAACGTCGTGCCAAGCCAGTCGTCCTGCACCGTCTCACGGATCATGCAAACACGGAGGTTGAAGACCAGCGACAGTTCGGCAATGGCTCCGGGAGCACGCTGCACAAGCTCATCGAGCAAGCACAAATCCTCGCCGAGAAGCTCGATTCGTAGCTGTGCCTGTACCGCACCAAAGCCTTGCGGCTGCGACTTGAGCAGTCCGTGTTGTTCGCCGGTGCCGCTGATCGTTCCAGCCAGACCCAACCGTCTTCTTGGCCCGGCTGGCGGGCGCGTCGTCAGGACGGCCTCTAGCCGATCCAAAAAGACCTCACGCTGGCCCTGGAACAACTCGATCCCGAGCGGGAGGACCAGAGTCGGCCGCGATGCTTCGGGATCGACCCGTATCTGGAGTGGATCGAGCCGGAGCAGTCCAACCTTGGACCCCGACTGCAACCTGATTTCAGTTTCGTGGATCATCGCGCCCAAGGATGCCAGGAGCAGCCGACGCACCGCTGAATGTCCGCCACACGCTGACGTGCTCGCTTGCCGGACGCCCGAGCCTTAGTGTTTTCGCTCGGAAGTTCGGCGACGTATTCGCCAGCGCGACTCGCCAATAGCACAGCGCACTGCGAATCCGCAACCTTCGCCGCATCAAACCGCACGCCACGAAGGTTGCGCCTGCCGACTGCGACGCCCGATCATCGAGGCATGGTCGTGGTGCAGCTCGCGCAATCCCTCGCAGTGTTCGTCGCCTCGGTATTGGCGACGCTGGGCCAAGTCCAGGCGCGGCGCCACGCCCGCGCCACAGAGTCGATGGCCTGGCACCCCTCGGGGCATTCGACCGCCACCCGGGCAATCATCACGCTCAAGCTCGGGCGCCGCTGAATCGGTCGGCGGGCTTAAACCGGCTATCGCCCGGCGTGCCTCGTTGAGCGAGGCCGGCTCCGACGGAGACCCACGATCTCCCGACCTGCGATCTCAGGACCAAACTTGCCGACCGATCGCCTTGACCTTGCTGACGTGGAGCTGTCCTCGCTTGTTCCGTGCGAGCGAGCCAGGAGCCCTAATCGCCGCCTCAACTGCTGGCCTGTCTGCTTCGTACATCGCCGTAGGGTTGTAGCGCTCGTCCAAGAGCACCAGAACGAGCTGATCCCATTCCTTTTCCAGGGAGATGCTGCCAGTCTTTTGGCCTGACTCTGCACCGCGTGCAAAGCGTCGTCCCTTGATCTGGAGACGCTGATTTCCTCCCGGCGTCTCGCGTATCGCGTCGTAGCCCTCCTGGCGCGGGCGTGCTAGCTGCACGCCGAGACGACGAGCGGCCTCAAACTCCGCGATCTCATCGGTAACACCTAGCGGCCGCTCGGTGAGGTCGTAGTACTCCTGTGCCAATAGCTTGACTTCCTCAAGGAGCTTGAGAACGCGTGTGGAGTCCACCATCCTCGTCTTTATAGCGCCCGACCTTCTAACGATCACGCCACCGGCGCCCTCGCGGCTCCACGGGGCTACCGGGCCACTCTCCCGGTTCCTGCTCGCGTGGACGGGCACGCGCGCCGGCCTCGTGGGATGGTCAACGAGTCTGCCTGGCCCAGCGGGACCTCGACATCTCACCGGCGCCGACAGCGTTCTGCCTTCCCACTCGCTCGGTGCGCGCTATCGTCGTGCCAATGAGTGAGGTGCAGATACCGATGTCGGTTCCGCTCGATTCCGATGGCTTCATTCGCCGCGAGTGCCCGACCTGCGAGCGGGAGCTGAAGTGGCACCCAACGCCAGAGGGCGACGAGGGAGCGCCCACTCCCGAGGGCGGCTACTTCTGCCCATACTGCGCCGTCCAATCTCCACCAAATTCCTGGTGGACCAAGGCCCAACTTGAGGCCGCTGAGGCGAAGATCCACAATGAGGTCGTGAAACCGATGCTCGACGACTTCGGGAAGTCGTTGGAAAGGGCGTCCAGCTCCCATGTGAAGTTCACGTCTAAACCGGCTGAGCGGACCGAAGAACCGCAGCTCTCCGAAAGCGACGACATGCGGCGAGTTGACTTCTCCTGTCACCCGAGCGAGCCTGTCAAGGTTCTCGAAGGGTGGGGCCAGCCCGTGCACTGTCCGATTTGTGGTCAGCCAGACGCTGCACCGCAGGCTTAGCGGGCGGCGGCACCTTCGGCAAACTTGAGAAGCCCGGTCTTTAGCTGGTCCGCCAACTCAGCCGTGATGTTCTGCAATGCGGACTCCTGCTGCGTCGATCCCACCGGAGCGCGCCGTTCGTCGGTCCATAGGATTCTCCTCTGTAGCCGTTCCATACCGAGATCAAGCATTGCTCTGACGATCAGAGTGCCGTCCTCGATCAGCTCGATCCCTCGCCCCATGCGCAGCACATACGGCAGCGGTGACCCAGACGCGATCTTCGATGCTCGCGTCCAGTGGAACAACACGGTTGGCGAGCGCATGTGTCCCATGAGTTTCAGCCGTTCCTGAACAAACCGATCGTTGACGTTGATGTCCGCCCGCGGGTCGGCTGCTTTCATCGCCTCGTTGAGCGGTCGAGCCAGTTCGTCAAACCTTCGCACGGCCTTGTATGCGGCCTCCTTCCATCGTTCGATGCGCTCTGTCGTGCCGATCTCCTTGCTGAGCGCCGAACGCACCGCTGAGGCTGCCTCGTTCATATCGAAAGCCGCTTGATCTGGCTGGATCGACGCCCACACATCGAGATCAGCCGCCAATTCCTCCATCGAGGGGCGGCTCCCTGGATCGAGCAAGGTCGCACGATCGACAAGATCGTCGAGCAGGGCTGCCTTCGGATGCGGCCTATAGTCGGCAATTCGGTGCGGTGCGGCCGACGCCGGTTGGTGGCCCGGAGGCGGGATGTTCCCGTCGCACGCAAGCGTCCACAGTGTCTTCGCCAGCGAATAGACATCAGCAGCGAACGCATCGGCATTGCCGGGGTCATTCAGCATCTCAAACGGCATAAAGTTGACCGGGCCAAGCGGCCTCCCTTCCTCCGTGAGCCCGACCCGATCAGGGAGGGCGACCAGCCCGAAGTCGCCGACGGCGGCTTTCTCGTCGAGCGAGTACAGGTTCGCTGGCTTCAAGTCCCGATGCGCCAGACGATGCTCAGCGCGCAGGCAGGCAAGGGTCATCGCAATCTCACCGATCGCCGCGACGATCGCCGGCAGATCGGCGTCTGCGAGCGCATCGCGCAAGGGCCTTGCGATCGGCATTACAAGCCACGGCTGGTCACTCTCTGTCGGTGCATCGGGAATGTGGTCGTCAATGACGGGCAGGATTCCCGGGTAGTCGCCGAGTTGCCGAAGGGTCTTGATCTCGACAATGAATCTCTGGTACGGCTCCTTGCTGACCTTCCGGGCATTGATCGCCTTCAAGGCAGCGCTCGCGCCGGTCTCCATGTGTTCGACTCGATACACCTTGCCGTTGCGGCCTTCGCCTAGCTTCTCGCCGAGCTGCCACTGACCAATTTGCCGCTGCATCGCTACATCAGTATCGCGCCGGTCAGGGCCGGCCATGGAAGGTCTGCAAAACCCTGCGGAGCAACGTGCGGACGCGCTCCATGCGCGTCACCTGCGTAGCGCAGGACAGAGCAGGCACGGCGCATTGCCCCTAAGCGACGAAAGGGTCTTTACAACGCACACCGGCTCGCCGAGCAATGCGAGCGTCAGCCGGGCCCGGACACTGCATTAGCACTCGGGACGACGAGCGGCCATCTGTCTCGGCACCGGCGGGACAGATGGCCGCTCGCGCCAAGAGCGAGCGTATCCGTCTGCCGAATACGTTGCCGAACTTCCGAGCCAGAGCACTTAGCAAGCTTCTCAACGCCGCAGACCGCGTAGCAGATTGCTACCAAATTGCTACCACACGAGCCCCCTTTGGCCGGCTAATCCTTGCCCTGGAGCCAAATCCTACGATGGGCGATACTGGGCTCGAACCAGTGACCTCCGCCTTGTCGAGGCGGCGCTCTCCCAGCTGAGCTAATCGCCCTGGGAAGATCTCAAGCCTATCAACGGCCCGCTACCCTTGGGTGTCTTCTCGGCGACGTGGCGGAGTGGCTACGCAGCGGCCTGCAAAGCCGTCTACACCGGTTCGATTCCGGTCGTCGCCTCTGAGCAAACAGCCCGCAAAGCAGCGCCTTATGGCTGCCTTTGAGGCCATGAGGAGCGCACAGCCCCGACTGATGATGACGATGACCAAGAAGCGAAAGTTGATCCTGGCGGCGATCGTTGTGCCCATCCAGGTCAAGCTGGCGGTCCTCGCATGGCGAGACCTCGACCGACGAGCAGACGAGGAGGTTCGCGGCAACAAGCGCCTCTGGCGAGTATTCGTCTCGATCAACCCGGGCAACTCGCTCATCTACTGGCTGCTTGGGCGACGCTGACACTCGAAGTGCTGCTCGATTCCCATGCTCGTCGTCCTGAGCAGGCGACGGGATCAGCAGCGAGGACTCGTGAGGCACAGGTTGCCACGTGGCGACACGGCTGCTGTCTGTCGTCGTGCCTGGGCTGGTCATACCGTTCGCAGCGCTTCGGTGGGCGAGAGACGCGCGGCGCGCAGTGCGGGGACCAGGCCGGCGACCGCGCCGATCAAGAGTGCGGCGCCGAATCCCCCGGCCCAGGCGACTGCTGGCACGACGATCGCCCAGCCCTTGGTCTGGGCGTAGATCGAGGTAGCAAGTGCGCCGGCTGCGACACCGACCGCACCACCGCCCAACGCGAGCAGGATCGCCTCAGAGAGAAACTGGGTGCGGATCTGTCCGCGGGTCGCGCCGAGCGCGCGGCGCAGCCCGATCTCCGAGCGCCGTTCGAGTACCGAGATCACCATGATGTTCGCGACTCCGACCGCCCCCACCAGCAGGGCGACGGCGCCAAGCCCGAGGAACAGGCCGTTGAAGGCACCTTGGGCGTCGGCGCGGGCGGTTAGCGTGGCGGAGGGCTGGCTAACGTTGACTTCGTTTGGCGCTTCTGGGTTCGCGGTGGCGGCGAGCACCGACTGGACGGCGGCTACTTGGCTGCTCTGGGCGCGCAGGTACACGGTGTTGGGGTGCCCGTTGAATTGCAGGTAGCGTTCCGCGGCCTTGAAGCCGACGAGCACTGAGCTTTCGATTTCGGGTGTGAGCACCGATGGGCCAAGGATCCCGACGAGGTAGAACCATTGGTTTGCAACCCAGATCCGCTCGCCGGGATAGATATGGTCGATACCCAGGCGCTGCGCGGTCGCGGAGCCGAGCACCGCTACTGGCTCTCCCGCAGTGGCCGCGTTCAGGTAGCGGCCCTGCACGACTTCGACGTGGAGTGTACGCAGCAGGCCAAGGCTCGCCGACATGACGCTGATGGCGTTCGTGTCAACGGTGGGGATCAGTGGAGAGCGGTAGACACTGCCTGTGACCTTCCCGGTCTCCGCAACGTTTTCGACGGGGTCGATGCGGGCGATCATTGCGGGCGCGGCGAGCGGCAGCTCGGCGGTCTTGCCGGCGAAACTCTGGCCGTTGGTGACGGTCAGTAGGTTCGTCCCCAACCGGTCGATCTCACTCAACAAGCCGGCTTGAGAAGAGGAGGACAGGCCGAGCACGGCCACGATCGCGGCCACGCCAATCGCGATCCCCAGCGCGGACAGCCCGGCACGCATCCGCCGCGTGCGCAAGCCCACGCTCGCGACGCGCGCGAGATCAGAAGGGCGCAGCTTCTGGGAGGCTAGGTTTACAGGATTGGGGGCGAGGTTCCCCGCCGGGGTCACGACGACTGTCCGGGCACTTCGTTGACAAGCGCAAACGCCGCCGGCCTTGAGTGTGTGACCGATGCCTTGACGATGTAGCCGCCCGGCAGGTGGTTGGCGGTGAAGGCGGGTGCGACGGCGATCCCGCAAGCGTTCGCCTTAACCTTGACCGTGTCGGGATGGGACACGTGGGAGCGATGGTGGTGGGAACCCTGAGAATGACCGATCGAAGATCGGCCAGCGAAGCGTCCACTCGCGCCGCGCGTGGGTGCCGAGAACGTGACCTGTGCATCCGGAACCGGGTTTTTCTCGGCATCGGTGACGGTGACAGCGAGCCGGATCGGGAACGGGGTTCCCGCCGGGGTGGACTGCGTCGAGCCGACCCCGGTGGCGAGCTTGGTGGGCTTCCCGGCGAGGTTTGAAAGGGAGAAGCTCACCAGTGTCGCCGCGTCGCTACCCGAAGCCGCAAAGTTTTCTTGACCGGACCCTCCTGAGGGTTCTTTGCCCGAGACAGCGGCGGTCGCGGTGAACGAGCCGGCCGTGCTGTTCGCGGTGAGGAGCGGCGAGCTCGCCACACCGGATGCACTGGTCGTCGCGGTCGCCTGCGCGCCCCCACCGGTGAAGCTCGCGCTGGCACTGGAGGTCCTGCCGCATGTGCTGGAGCCGCCAGAGCCGAGTGTGAACGTGACCGTCGCCCCCGCCACTGGGGCGCCGCCCGAGTCGAGCACCTTTACCTGCAGCGGCTCGGGGTAGCGTCCAGTGACGCTCGCGGATCTGCTTTTCAACGGGATCGCGGTGATCCTCGCTGGTATGCCCGCGGCGGTGTTGATCAGCGAGAACGAGACAGAGCCGTACTGCGAGCTAGCGGTGAGGGTATAGCTGCCCTGAGTGTCGTTGGCGATGAACGTCGGCGCGGCCACGCTACCCGAGGCGTCGCTGCCGACGATGACGGTGTTCGACCCGCTGGCGGAGAACACCCCGCTGGCGCCGCTCGCGGGCGCGCTGAACGTGACGGGGATCCCCGCAGCAGCGCTCGTGACGGCGCAGCCATCGTTGTTCGTGAGCGCGACCTGTAGTCCGCTCGCAAAAGCGCTCCGGAGGGTTGTGGTCTGTGGTGTGCCCGCGACGAGCGTCAGCTGGTTCGGCGGATTGAACGACGGACAATTCGACGTCCCCGTGCCGGTGGGTGACGTTCCGGTTTCGCCGGGCGATCCGCCGATTTCCCCAGAGGCTGCGGCCGGACCACCCATGAGCGTGCCACCGAAAACGCCCAAGCTCGCGGTCAGGATCAGGCCGAGTCCCACCCAGCGAACACGGCGCCGCAACCACGTCATCGGTGCCATCAGCGCTCTGCTCCTGCTTCGGTGGTGTCGTTCACGATGCGCCCGTCGAGCACCTGCACCTGTCGTGGCAGGCGGCCTGCGAGGTCGTGGTCGTGGGTGATCACGAGAATCGTGGCGCCCTCGGCGTTCAGCTCTTCCAGGAGCACCAGGATCGCTTCACCGGACGCGCTGTCGAGGTTGCCCGTGGGCTCATCGGCGAGCACAATCGCGGGGCGGCCAACCAGCGCACGTGCGATCGCGACGCGCTGGCGCTCGCCACCGGAGAGCTTGCTCGGACGGAAGTGGGCACGGTCGGCGAGCCCCACTCGGGCGAGCGTCTGGGCCGCCCGCTCACGGCGCTCGGAGACAGCGACGCCGGCGTAAAGCAATCCTTCGGCGACGTTCTCTAGGGCAGTGGAGTGCTCGGCCAGAAAGAACTGCTGAAAGACAAACCCGATGCGCGTCGCACGCAGCGTGGCGAGCTCGCGGTCAGAAAGCCCCGCCGCGTCCAGGCCCGTGATCGAAACCACCCCCGAGCTCGGGCGCTCGAGAGTCCCGACAACGTGCAACAGCGTCGTCTTACCCGAACCCGAGGGGCCCACGATCGCCACGAGCTCGCCCTCCCGCACCGCGAAGCTGACGTCCCGCAGCGCGTAGACCGGCGGCTCGGCGCCGTAGACCTTGCTCACCGAGCGGAGCTCCAACACAGGCGGTATCTTCGCGGCGCCCGTGGGCGTGCGGCCGGGTCCTGTATCGACGGCGTCGAGCGCCGCCCGAGCGCTGCTCATGCCGCCGGCACCACCACGCGCTGTCCGGCAGACAAGCCCCGACCGCTTACTTGCACGAGGCCGTCGGCGTCATCGAACAGGCCGAGCGTGACAGCTGTCAGATGGTGCACACGGCCTTCGGCGATCTCCACCGCATACCCGCCGCCGGCGAGCGCGAGCAGCGCGTCGACGGGGACCACGAGCGCGTTTTCGACGCTTTCGGTGGTAATCGACACGTTTACCGGTGCCTGGTCAAGGCGACCCGTCGCCGCGGGATCTGTCGGTGTGGCATCGACTTCGATCGTGGGCGCGCTTTCTTCTTCGCCGGCTTTGCTTGATGGCGATGTCGCGACGCTCGAGACATAGGTGATTCGCCCCGGCGTGGTCTGGTCGTCGGGCAGGGTGATCGTGACCTGATCGCCCTTCTTGACACTCGCCTGCTGGGCTGCGTCGAGCGCGAGCTTGACCTGGCGAGCAGTCGAGGTGATACTGAGCACCGGTCCCGGCATAACCGTCGCGCCGACCGCCGGCATCACGCTCGTCACGCGCACCGGACCTGGCTCGAACACCACAGATCCCAGCAGCAGCTCGCCAGTTACAGTCAACCCGCGCGCGGACTGAAGCGCGCGTATCGCCGCGGCAGTCGCGGCGCTGAACGTGTCACCCACAAGCCCCTGCCCGTAGCCGAGCTCGTCGAGGTTCGCGTTCAGCTCGGCGACGTCCGATCCCGCGGACATCCCCGCGATGAACGCTCGCGTTGGCAGCACCGAGCCATACAGCAGCACCACCGACTGACCGCTGATCTGGTAGAGGCTCTGCCCGCGCGTGAGGATCTGGCCCTCCGATGGCAGCTTCGTAAACGTGGAGTTCTGACCGTAGAGCGCGGCTGATGACCGCGCCGTCGCCAAGCTCGCGTCGGCGCTCGCGAGCGACTTTTCGGCCGACGATACCTGTGCTTGGTCACCTTTGACTTTCATCGCAGCGCTTGTGGAGCTCTGCTCGGCGGTCGAGACCGCTTGCACATCGCTCACACACAGACCCGAACCGCCGCCTGACGAAGGGGAGCCGCTGGACGCGCTTTCCGCTGCGTTATCACCAGCACAGTCGACCGACTCCTTCGCGCGGGCAGCTGACACGGTCGCTTGGTGACCCGCGAGCGCTTCGCTGTCAGCCACCAGGGACGCTCTAGCTGTTTGCAGCATTCCTTCAGCGTTCGCGACCGACTGCTCTGCCTGTGACACCGCGGACGGCGCTGTGCCGGATGGCACGCGGATGCTCGACGAGCCCGCATAGCCGAGCGTCCCGCTCACCTGCGTCTGCGACGACAGCGACTGGCGTGTAACGCTATACAAAGAGGTCACACTGGCGTTATCGGTTACACCACCGTCGGGCTTCCCCGAACTGGCGAACGGGTCGATCACGATGAGCACCACCGCAGCCGCGACCAGCGCGAGTCCCACGCCCGCGAGAACCCTCCGGCGAGCCCGGTCAGCAGGCGGGCCGACCCTCGATCGCTCGCCAGCGGATCCCGCTAGGCCTAGCACCTGCGGCACAGATGCCGCCTCACCGGACACGGGGTCATCGCTCATTGATGACGCTTGTACGGCATCAACGGTTTCGGGAAGGTTTCGCCAACCTCACGAGCGACCGCACGCTCACGGGGCTATTGCCTCGCTGGAGCTCGCTTCGTTACCCCCCGGCCCTACAGACGCTTTACCCTCCGGCCCTCCATGCGGTCCGGGCCTCAACGACTGACACGCTTTCTGCGCGGCCTTGAACTGCGGCGAGTTGGGGTCGATCCCGTTCGGGCCGCCTGCCTTCAGCGTCATCTTGACGCCGCCGCCTGAGAAGGATGGATCGGGAAAATTGGGGACTCCGTGGGTACGCATGCACTGCGAGAACTTCAGGGCACCTTCCTGCACCTTGGCTAGTTGCGCCGGGCTCGGGGTCCCTCCTTCCGGCAAGAGCTTTCCGCAGACCTTCTGCGCCGCCTGGAACTGGGACGACTGCGGGTTGACTCCGGTCCGTTGCCCATTGTGGTTGCTGCCGTGGATGAGTAGGTGGCCTTCGGTCGGTTCGGGGAATTCGGGCACTCCGTGGGTGCGCATGCACTGCGTGTAGGAGACCATCTTCTGCTGGGTGCTCGCAGCGCTTTCCGGCGAGGAGGACTTGCCCCCTGTGTTTGCGGTCGAGCCGCCCGACGTGTTGGAGAGGTGCGCGACGCCCGGGCTCGCTGAGCCGCCGCAACCGGTAACGAGCAGTGCGGCGCTCGCAAGCACGACCACGCCGAGGTTCATTCTTCTCATGCCGACATCATCTGCGACGCGACCTGAGAATTGGCTGAAAGAAGGCGAGGAACTTCCTAAACGACGCTGGAAGCATGCCGCTGGGATGCGGCGAGCTCGGCGTCGGTCATCTGAAGCGCTGGAAGCTCGAGCGTCAACCTGGCGCCGCCATCTGGATCGTTGGCTGCATGCACGGCTCCCCCGTGAGCCTCGGCCATCTGCCTGACGATCGCCAGTCCGAGCCCCGACCCGGGTCGCCCCCGAGCCACAGGAGACCTGTAGAACCGGTCGAACACGCGGGGTAGATCCTCCGCGGCGATCCCCGGACCGTAGTCGCGGACCTCCAGAACACCGCTGCTGCGGACACGCACGTCAATTGGATCGCCCGGCCGCCCGGCGGGCGAGGTAAGCGGGTTCCATTTACAGGCGTTGTCGAGCAGGTTGGCGATTGCCCGCTCGAGGCGCGCGGGCGAAGCGCGCACTAGACAGGGCTCAGCGTCGAGAACGAAGCGGCACTCCGGTGCGTGCAGGCGGGCGCGCTCGATCGCCCCGGCGGTGGCCAGATCCAGGCGTACGTCCTCCACCTCGACCTCCTCGATCTCGGTCTTGGACATGTCGACCAGATCGCCGACCAGCACCGTCAGCTCCCGCAACTGAGCCTGCGCGGCGGCCAGGATACGAGCGCGCTCGCGTGCGGGCAGCTCCTCGCCCATCGCAAGCACGTCTAGATTGGCCTGCACGCTTGTCAACGGCGTGCGCAGCTCATGCGAGGCGTCGGAGACGAGCTGTCGCTGCGCGAGGCGAGAGCGCTCGAGCGCGGCCAGCATCGTGTTGAAGCTCCCGGCCAGCCGCCCGAGCTCATCCTCCTCGCCGGCCTGGATGCGGTGGCCGAGATCCTGCGTGCAAGCCACACGCTCGGCGGCATCCGTCAAGCGCCGTATGGGCACAAGCGCCACCCGTGAGACGAGTAGCCCGAGCGCGGCCGCAAGCGCGATCCCGCCCAAGCACACGAGTGCCAGCACCAGCCTCAGGTGCGTGAGCGTGCTGTCTACATCGGTCAGTGGCAGCGCCACCTGCCACACCCCCCCTTCGGGCGCACGTTCGGTCAGTATCCGCACATGCGTGCCGCCGACGGTCGCGTCGCTGAAGAACGCCTTACGGCGGCCCGCAGCCACGGCGCGAGTAGCGGTGGTGACCGGGAGCAGGGATCCCTTGGTTTCAAGCGATCCCTTGGTTTCGGAGCGCAGAACCTGCCCGTTGGACTGGAACAGCTGGATGACTCCCGTGGCGCCGCCAAGCTTCGGGGCGGGCAGCACGAGCTTGGCGAGATTCCCCCCACCGCTTTCGCGGTCGAGACCTTCCCCACCGCCGCGCGCCGACAATCGCCCGCTGGAGTGAGTCCCCGCCACTGGCCCGCCGAAGGCGATCCTCGGCAATCCCCCGGGCGGCCACTTACCTTCCTTTTTCAGCTTCACAACTGCGGCCGAGGAGAGGGTGGTCGAGCGGATCTGAACGGCCTGCGGCCCGGGAATCAGCTTCTGGCGCAGGCTCGTATCGATCTGCCCACGCAACCCGTTGCCGGTCACGACATACACCACGACCGACGCGATCACGATCGCCGCAGCCACCGCTCCGGCCGCCAGCAGCACCATACGCCGGCGAAAGCTCATCTCACGATGACCTCAACACGTAGCCAACTCCCCGGACCGTGTGCACCACGCGCGGTTCTCCGCCGGCCTCGGTCTTGCGCCGCAGATAGCCGACATACACCTCCAACGAATTCGATGCCGGCCCGAAGTCATAGCCCCACACGCACTCAAAGATCTTCGTGCGTGAAAGCACCTGACGGGGATGGCGCATGAGCAGCTCCAGTAGCAAGAACTCGGTGCGCGTAAGCTCGAGCGGACGCCCGTTGCGGCGCGCCTCGTGCGCGAGCGGATCGAGCTCCAGATCCTCGAAGCTCATGACCTCCTCGTTGCCCTCCCACCCCGTGCGTCGCAGCAGTGCGCGCAGTCTAGCTACCAACTCCTCGCTCGCGAACGGCTTGACCAGATAGTCATCCGCCCCGGCCTCAAGCCCCGCCACCCGCTCTGACACCTCAGCACGCGCAGTCAACATCAACACGGGCGTGCGATCGCCAATCGCGCGCATCCGCTGGCACACCTCCAAGCCATCCAGCCCCGGCATGAGCACATCGAGGATCACCGCATCGGGCCGGTCCACCGCGAGCGTACGAATCGCCTCGCTGCCGTCCGCGGCCGTCGCCACCACAAATCCATTGAGGTCCAGCACCAGCTCCAGCGCCTCGCGAACAGAGGGATCGTCGTCAACGACCAACAGACGCATCAGCCGATGCTGACAGGCCAACCTGAAAGAAAGCTGAGAACGGGACGCGCGTTTACGGCGCTGCTTCGCGCGAGGAGCCGGAGCCGCCGTGCACACCGCCGGGGATCAGCGATTCGCAGGCATGCACCGCCGCCTTGAACGCTGGGGAGCTCTCATTCAGCCCCTGGTGTTCTATGTGCACGCCGCCACCGGAGAACGTCGGGTCCGGGAAGTTCGGCACGCCATGGGTGCGTATGCATGCCGCGGCCCTCAAATATTGCGACTGTTCCTGCGGGGTCATCTGGTGGTTGCCTTCTCCGGCCGGGCCACCGCCCGGCAGCAGCTTCTCGCAGGCCTGCTGCGCCGACTTGAAATGGGGGTTGCCCGTGATGGCCGGCGTGACCCCGATCGCCACGCGCACCCCATTGCCATGCGTGGAGATTTTCGGGTCGGGGAAGTTGGGCACTCCGTGTGCGCGCATGCATGCCGAGTACGCCACGGCCTGGCTCCCAGGGGACGCCGAGCTAGCCGACCCACCGCTTGACCCGGCCGTCGTCGAGCTCGTGGTGGACGTTTTGGACGCATGCGACCCCAGGCTCGCCACGCCCCCGGTCGGCGAGTTACCCCCGCAGCCCGTCACGAGTACGCTGAGGGCAACCAGTGCTGCTGCCAGGGAAACCACTTGCACCAGGCCGCTTGCCGCCCTGCTTCGATCATTAGTGCGTTGCACATCGCCTTGCATGTCGTCTCCTTTGCAGCTCGAGAGATCGTGCTCTGGGTTGCTTGTACGACATCGACGGTTTCGCGAAGGTATCGCTGCCCAGGCGGTGGACTTCTCCGCTGGCGAAACCGTGCTGAAACCGCCGGGAAGTAGCCTGGTGAATATGCGAGTGCTTGTAATCGAGGATGACGAGGAGATGGCGCAGGCAATCGCGTTCGGCCTGCGCCAGACCGGCATGGCAGTTGACGTCGCGCTCAACGGCCCGGCCGGCCTTGAGCGCTCGCTCGTCAATGACTACGACGTGATCGTGCTCGACCGCGACCTGCCAGGGATGCACGGCGATGAGATCTGCGCCAGACTCGTGGACAGCGAGTGTCGCAGTCGGGTGCTGATGCTCACCGCGGCGGCAATGGTTGACGACCTGGTGGATGGGCTTGGTCTCGGCGCGGATGACTATCTGTCAAAGCCATTTGACTTCCCTGTTCTGATTGCACGGATCGGGGCGTTGACGCGACGTGCCCAGCCCGCGATCCCGCCGGTTCTCCGCCACGCCGACATCGCCCTCGACACCGCACAACACCGCGCCTTCCGCGCTGGCCGCGAACTCGAGCTAGCACCAAAGGAGTTCGGCGTGCTGGAGCTGTTGCTCGCCGCGCAGGGCCGCAGCGTCTCCGCCGAGGAGCTACTTGCACGGGTGTGGGACGAGGCCGCCGACCCATTCACCAATGCGGTCAAGATCACGATCAGCCGCCTGCGCTCAAAGCTCGGCGATCCGCCGATCATCGACACCGTCGCCAAGTCCGGGTACCGGATCTGAGATTGCCCATGCGCGCCCGCCTTCCGCGACGCACCATCCGCCTGCGTCTCGCGCTGCTCTACGGCGGTGTGTTCTTCGTATCCGGCGCAATACTTCTGGCGCTCATCTACGCGGCCGTCGCGCATACCCACCGCGCATACTCACAGGTTCTCCCAACGCCGCTCATCCACGTGAGTTCCTCCCAAGCGGTGCCACCTCAGCTGCCGCCAGGTATCGGGAGCGTCAAGGTTTCGGTCGTTGACTCCCACCAGCGCATCGCAGACCTGCAGGTCCTCGCAATCGTCTCGCTTCTCGCACTCGCCCTCATGGCAGCCCTCTCGATGGGGCTCGGATGGCTCATCGCCGGGCGGGTGCTACGCCCGCTGCGGACGATCACGACTGCTGCTCGGGACATATCGGCGACTAACTTGCATCAGCGCCTCGCCTTGGAAGGCCCCGAGGACGAGTTCAAGGAACTCGGTGATACTTTTGACGGGCTGCTCGGAAGACTGGAGCAATCCTTCCAGTCCCAACGCCAGTTCGTCGCCAACGCCTCGCATGAGCTGCGCACGCCGCTCGCCCGATTGAAGACTCTCGCTCAGGTTGCGCTAGCGGACCCTGACGCCAGCGTCGAGTCTCTCCGCGCCACACACGAGCGCGTGCTGGTCGCAGAGCAACAACTCGAGGGGCTGATCGGGGCGCTGCTCAACCTGGCTAGCAGTGAGCGGGCCCTCGACCACCGCGAGCCCGTCGACCTGGTGGCGGTGACCGAAGAGGTGATCGCCGCCCGCCGCCAAGAGATCGAGCACCGGGACCTGGAGTTCAATGCGACACTCGACAGTGCCCGCTTGGAAGGCAACAGGCAGCTGATAGAGCAGCTCGTGGCGAACCTCCTGGACAACGCAATCGAGCACAACGCGGCCGGCGGTCGCGTTGATGTCAGCACCACGACCAAAGAGGGGCAGGCGACCCTGTCAGTGACCAACGACGGTCCAGTGATCCCTGCCGAGGAGCTCGACCGCCTTCAGCAGCCCTTCCAGCGGCTTGGCGCCGACCGTACCGGCCACGGCGACGGACACGGCCTCGGACTATCCATCGTCTACGCGATCGCGACAGCGCACGGGGCGACGCTCAGCGTGCACTCACAGGCCGCAGGCGGACTTCACGTGACGGTTCGCTTCCCAAACCCGAGCTGACGCTCGTCGTGGCAGAGAGGACCGGCGAGGCCGTCTAGACACCCGGCACCCGAGGTCTCCGGGAGCGCTCACCAGCACACCTCCGGCACCTCCGGCTCTCACAGCAACCGGCTCAGAGGAACTCGGGCTCGACGCGCCCCGGGAACAGCTCGGGCAGCCCGTCGCTGACCCGATCGGTGAACTGCGGCTCGCGCTTCTCCAGGAATGACGTCACGCCCTCGCGCGCGTCCTGTGACTGCCCGCGCGCGAACATCGCGCGCGAGTCGGCGCGGTGCGCAAGCATCGGATGCTCGGCACCCAGCATCGTCCACATCAGGCGGCGCGCCAGCGCCACCGAGACCGGCGCGGCATGCTCGACGATCTCCCCCGCCAGCGCACGCGCAACCCCAAGCAACTCCTCCGGCGGGTGCACGCTGCGCACCAGACCACCGGCAAGTGCCTCCTCGGTGCCGAACACGCGACCGCTCGTCACCCACTCCATCGCCTGGCTGATCCCGACGATCCGCGGCAGGAACCAGCTCGAGCACGCCTCCGGCACGATCCCGCGCCGCGCGAAGACGAAGCCGATGCGCGACCCCTCGGCGACGAGCCGGATGTCCATCGGCAGCGTCATCGTGATGCCCACGCCGACCGCCGGGCCGTTGATCGCGGCGATCACCGGCTTGGTCGAGTTGAAGATGCGCAGCGTCACTTGGCCACCGCCGTCGCGCGGGATCTCCTCGCCGGCCTGACGCTCACGCCAGTCGAAGGTGCTGCCACCCCCCGCCAGATCGGCCCCCGCGCAGAACCCGCGGCCCGCGCCGGTCACGATCACCGCGCGAACCTCGTCGTCGGCGTCAGAACGGTCGAAGGCCGCGATCAGCTCGCGGGCCATGTTCGGCGTAAACGCATTCAGGCGCTCAGGCCGATCCAGCGTGATCGTCAGTACGTGATCGGCGACCTCATAGCGGATGTCCTCGAAGTCCATGGCGGTGGTCCTCCCAGTCGAATGCCGGACAGCTTCGCCGGCAAGCGTAGTTGGGCGAGCGCCACTGAGCTCAAACGCTCAGAGTGAGCTGTCATCTGCGCCGGCCCCAGTGGTCGAAGCCGGTGCTGGCCGCCCGCTCTTGGAGTGCGTCGGGGCCTTGCGCTCTCTTGGTATGAACAGACCCTCGAGCAAAGTGTGCGGCGGGATGCCCAGCCCCCCTGCGAGGATCAGCAGCATTGCCAAACCCGGTTCCCGCAACCCCTGCTCGAGTGCGCTGAGGTGCGTGCGGTGGACGTTGACGATCCCCGCCAGCACCTCCTGCGAAAGGTTCCGGCGCTCGCGCTCCGCGCGCAATTTCTCTCCGAAAGCCAGCAGCAGCCGCGCGCGCTCGGCTTTGTAGGAACCGTCGGCGACCTTCGCCGCTGCTGGCGGTGACTGCCTTGGATTCATGACCCGTGGCCCGCTCCCGGAGCACTGACCTGCGGCAGTCTCCACACTGCGAGCCCAGAGACAGGTAGCGTGACGAGCGCGAACATGATAGCTTGGCTGAATGCAGACAACTCGCTACAATCCTATACGTCGCCTTCCCGGACGTTTCGCCGCTTCCAGCCCCTCGACCGCCGGCGTTGTGCAGCCAATCCTCATTGCCGTCCCTCAGCCGCCCGACTTGGATCAATCTCCTACGCATGCGACACTTCTAGCCGTGGAGCCAGTTCATGTCACGATCAGCGGCGATCTGTCGGGCGACTACGTGGTCGAGGACCAGCGTCCCGACGGTCGTCTCCTGCTGCGCCCTGACCTGAGCGTGAATGCGATGCTCGCGCGCCACGGGGAGCGCAGGTTGACCCCCGAGGAGTTCGAGCAGAACTTCGGGCAGCTCCCCACCGACGGCGAGGGCTAACCCATGGCTGACATCCAGGCCAAGCCGCTCGTGCCGGTGCAGTTTGCCGAGCCCGCAATCACCGTGGACCTCGCGCACCACCCGCCCGACGCCCGCAGCGCACTCGAACTACTCAGACGCGAAATCGAGCGCGACGGCGGCTTGTCACTCTCTCGCCTCAAGGGCTGCGAAGCGGAAGGCCGCGACGGCACGCGCCTCGCAGGCTGCATCAAGACCTACGTCCCCTGGCCAACCGGACGCTTCGGTCTCGTCTTGCTCCCCGTTGCCCACCCCACCAGACCGTTCGCCTTGCGAGCCTTCGCCTACGGCGTCCGCCACCCCGCGGCGCACAAACCAAGCGTCTACCAAATCGCCGACCGACGATATAACCCTACAAACGCCTGATCGCCAATTACAGTCACAGCGCGCCCCCCAACCCTCCTCCAACACTCACGAACCCCTCACCCTCACGACAGACGAGACCCACACCGGCGAAGCTCAAGAGCTCCCGCAGGTCTGACCGGGGCTCGGACGGCAGCAGTACGGCCATAGTTGGCGGCGGCTCGACGAAGCGGGAATAGTCCAACAGCTGCCCGATCGCCATACGAACGGCTCCACGCTCGACCGTCCCCTTTGCCTCATAAAGTGTGTTCGTGGTCCAATCCATGAGATCGCTGAACAGCGGCTTAGCCTCACCACCGGGCACAATCTTCAGACGATCAACATCATGACCCAGCCCTTCGAGGTAGGTTTGGAAGGCAAGCACAAGCCTCTGCTCTCTACGTTCGGCCTCGTACTCCTTACGGTTCGGTTCGACGAATGCCTTCTCCGTGAACTGTCGCTCAATCCGAACACGCTCAACGCCGGGCCTATTCACGCGATCGAGTGGGGAGTTGCTGGACTGCGGGGGCCGGTCGAGCGGCCGCAGACGGAAGACGATGACACTGCGCGTCTGATCGGTTTTGGTTTCCGGCGCATCGGTCGTGTAGTAGGACTGTTCTGGGTCGAGCTCGAACTCGCCCTCGTAGGTCACACGCGCGCGTGCCCCATCGAACAGCCGTAGCGCACGCCCCGCGGTCCGGTGGCGCAGGATCGCGGCGTTTCCGCCCTTCATTTGCTGGTCTCCGCGCTGGCCTTCGCCGGTGTAGTGAAAGCGTCCGTCATCACGCCAACCGTCGAAATAACCGTGCTGCTCCCCCGAGGCCGCTTCGGAGAAGATCATTACATTGGGTGAGGTGCGCGACGGCGCAATGCCTCCCTGTTTGCTGCCCCCGTAGCGTTGATGCAACAGCGTGCGCAGAACCACCTCGCCCGGCTGGAGTGCCCAACCCGCAGAGTTGCCAGGAACATCGATCTGCGCCTCGGGGCTGGCCATAGGTCAATGATCCTCGCGACGGCGGACGGCAGGGGCACGCTCAGGCAACGCCCCTACCAAGGCCCTACTCCCCACCCCCGTCTTGGACGGACACCGCGAACGTGGCACGCAAGCGCTCGCCGGGTGCCAGCACGCGCAAGCCGCTGCCGCTAACTAGTGCGTTGGCGGGTGCCGTCATTGGCTCGAAGCAGATGAACTCACCGCCACGACGAGCGAACACCTGCGCGCAGGGATACCCCTCGATGAGCTCCAACGTCACCACTCGCCCGCCCGCTGTCACCTCAAAGCGGGCACCCTGGGCCACCTGGTCGAAGCCATCATCGAGCTCCAGCTCGCCCAGCGCGAAGCTCTGAGCTGCATGTACACGCTCCGGGCCGCTGGGAATCTGCTGCGCGTCGAGCACCAGATGGCGCATCGCCGGCAACTGTACCTGCCAGCTCTCACGTGCGACCCTCGGCAGCGAGAGGTAGGGATGAAAGCCAAACGCCACCGGAACGTAATCCTCGGCAGAAGCATGCACGGTGACGCTCACCGTCAGACGGTTCGCGGCAAGAACTGCACGATATTCAAGATCGTGGCGGAAGGGGAATATCTCGAATAGCTCGGGGCGGGCGTCGTTCCAGCTCAACCGCGCCACGAGCGAGTCCGCAGCGACTGGCGAACTGCGTACCGGCTCCCACTCGAGTCGGCCGCCGATCACGCCGTGGATCGGCAGGCCGTTCCCGTCGAGCGCGACGCGGGTGCGATCGTGCGGCACCACGACCGCGCGGCCCGCGACGTCGTAGTTGAAGGCCGCGAGCCGATTCGCCCAGGGGTAGAGCAGCGGGATGCCCATCGTCTTGCCGCGCCGCACATAGGTCTCCACACCCGCGTTCTGCGCGAGCAGCTCCTTGCCACGATGGCGCAGCGAGCAGCAGAGCATGCCAGCACCCGGCATGAACCGCGCCTCCAACTCCCCCTCCGCATCGCGTAGGCACACCGTTGAGAGCATCGTGTCGTTCATGCGATTAGCGCTGCTAGGGGCCACCCGCCCGCCGGACGAGTCAACCGAAGGGTTGGTCTCAGCCTAACCAGGGTAGTCAGAGAGCACCGTTCGGTGCGTCTTGCGCCGACATCTAGGACTGGAGGATGGAACATGGTTGCACTTGTCGCGCTTGTGTTGATCTTGGCGATCTTTGGGGGCCTCGGGTTCGCGGTGCACGTTCTGTGGCTGGTGCTGATCGTGGCGGTCCTACTGTGGTTGATCGGCTTCTTCGTAGGCGGAGCGCCCGTGGGCGGCGGCGGCGGGCGTCGCTGGTACGGCCGTTAGCTGCTCCACGTTTCAGGCGCTCGGGCCCCCTCCGCACCAGCCGCAATCCGTCGGCCCGAGCGCAGTGGCATACCCTCAGGCAGGAACCTCGGCAGGACATGCGTAAGTCTTCCCCCAGGTCGCGGCGGCGCAATCCGGTTGGCCGGTCTGCGCCCGCTTTCCGGCGCGCGATAATGCTCTAGCGGAATCAGCGGGATCAGATGAGGGGGAGCCAAATCGAAGCCAATGGCAAGCCGGTGAGCGAGGTCGCGGTCGATTTGCTGGTCGAGGCCGGGGCCGTGCTCGCGATCTCCCTGGACCCCCCCACGACGATGGGGCAGATCGCGCGACTCACGATTCCCCGCCTAGCCGACCTCTGTGTCATCGATCTGTGCGCACCCGACGGATCGATCAAGGAAGTCGCGGTCGCGGCCACCCGGGAGGAGATTCCGCAGGAGCTCGAGCGACTCCGCTGCGAGCATCCGCTTGACCCGCACGGCGGGCATCCCGTCGCGCAGGTCATCCGCAGTGGAGAACCCATTCTGCTCGCCGCGATGACGAACACGCTGCTGAGCTCCTTTGCGCAGGGCTCCGAGCACGCGCGGTTCATGATCGATCACGGCTACAGCTCCGCGGTGGTCGCCCCCCTGCTTGCGCGCGGGCGGACCCTCGGCGCGCTCTCGATCCTGCGGCTGGGAGAGGGCGAGCCCTACGGGCAGGACGACCTCGATCTGGCCTACGAGCTCGCGCGGCGAGCCGCCTTGGCGATCGACAACGCCCGTCTGTTCTCGGAGCTACGCGATGTCGAGCAGCGCTTGGAGGCGATCCTCTTCGCGCTCGCCGAGGCGATCACCTTGACCGACGAGCACGATCGCATCGTGTTCGCCAACCAGGCAGCCGCGCAGCTCTTCGGCAAGCGCACGCCGCTCGAGCTCACCGGCATGCGCCAGGCGCAGACGCTGGAGCGGTTTCTACTGCTCGACGAGCACGGACACAGGCTCGACTCCGAGGACATACCGCATCGAGGCCTGTTCGAGGGCGAGAGCCCGCGGGCGCGACTCTTCAGGTGCATCGAACCCGAGACCGGCGCCGAGCGCTGGCTGCTCGCCAGGCCCGCCCCGCTGCTCGACCCCGAGAGCCAGCGCGTGCGCTTTGCGGTCAACGTCTACGAGGACGTAACCGAGGTCAAGCGCGCACAACTCGCGGAGAGCTTCATGGCTGAGGCCAGCAGCGTGCTGGCCTCCTCGATGGACTACCCCGAGAGCCTGGGCCGCGTCGCCCGCTTGGCGGTTCCACAGCTGGCCGACTGGTGCGCGATCGACCTCCTCGACGATCGCGAGGGCATTCAGCGCGTAGCGTCCCACCACGTCGATCCCGCCAAGCTCGAGCTCTCCCGGCGACTGCGCGATAGCGCTGCGGCGACGCTGCAGGAGCGTTCTGGCGTAGCCGAAGTCATCCGCACCGGGCAACCACGCATCTTCACCGACATCCACTCCGAGCAGCTCAGCGCCGGTGCCTACGGAGCCGAGCTTCGGGGCCTCGACGCGCGGGCGGCGATCATCGTGCCGATGGCCGGTGCCAGACAGACGATCGGTGCGATCACGCTGGCCTCCTCTGGGCCGGCACGCAGCCTCTCGGGCCTCGATCTGGGGCTCGCCGTGCGGCTCGGCCGACGGGCCGGCACGACAGTTGAAAACGCCCGGCTATATACGGAGCGCACCCGTATCGCCCAGACGCTGCAGCAGGCCCTGCTGCCGGAGTCCCTGCCCGCGATCCCCGGTGCGGAGGTCGAGGTCCTCTACTCGGCGGCCGGCGAGCTCAACGAAGTCGGGGGCGACTTCTATGACG
Organism: Solirubrobacteraceae bacterium; assembly: GCA_036501715.1. Lineage (GTDB taxonomy): Bacteria > Actinomycetota > Thermoleophilia > Solirubrobacterales > Solirubrobacteraceae > Palsa-744. The sequence goes on from DASXZV010000045.1 coordinate 26,632, forward strand.
TCCTGGAGTACGGCTCCGATAGCTGGATGCTCGTGATCGGCGACGTCTGCGGCAAAGGCCCCCGCGCGGCCGGCGTAACGGCACTGACGCGCCATACGCTGCGAGCCGCCGCCATGAACGGCCAGACCCCCACCGGCATGCTCCTCACCCTGCATCAGGCGTTGCAGCGTCAGCCCCCCGGAGCCGACCTCTGCACGGTCTGCCTCGTCACGCTCGCGATGGTCGCTGGCAAGGCCCACCTCAGCGTCGCGCTCGCCGGGCACCATCAACCGCTCGTCATCACGCGCGAGGGCGAGGTGCGCCAGATCGGGCGGCCGGGAACACTGCTAGGGGTCATAGACCCCGTCAAGATCTTCGAAAGCGACGCGGAGCTCAGTCGCGGCGAGACGCTGCTGCTCTACACCGACGGCGTGCCCGAGGCCGGCCGCTCTGGCCGCCAGTTGGGCGAGGCCGGCCTGTTGGAGCTGTGCGCGCAAACCCAAGGGCTAGACCTCGCCGGCCTGCTCCAACGCATCGAGCGCGTAGCGCTCGAACGCGCCGAGGGCAAGCTGCGCGACGACATCGCCCTCCTGGGGGTCCGTCTATAGCGCTCAACCTCTGGTACTGGGCGCTGCCCTGGAGGTGACGGCGCGCATCTGCTCGAGCGCCTGACGCAGAATTCGCGATATCTGCATCTGTGAGAGGCCAACCTCCTCGGCGATCTCGCTCTGCGTCATTTCCCGCTGGAAGCGCAGGCGCAGAATGAGGCGCGCACGGGGGGCCAGCAGGGCCAGTGCTTGGGCCACCGCAGAGCCGTCCTCGATGAGGGCGTAGCCCTCATCCTCGGTGCCAATGCTCGCCCCGCGAGGCTCCATATCCTCCTCACCGCCGCTCGGGCGTGGAGCATCGAGCGAGACCACACTTCGTGCCTGCGCCACCTGCAGCGCATCCAGCACCTGCTCCTGGTCGCACTCTAGATACTGCGCGATCTCAGTGACCGTCGGCGAGTGCCCGCGCTTGGTGCTCAGTATCTCGCCGGCCCGTTCGACTTCCAGCGCCCGCTCCTGACCGGAGCGCGGAACGTGCACGACCCAAGTGGTATCGCGGAAATGCCGGCGCAACTCGCCGAGGATCGTCGGAACCGCATATGCGGCAAAGTGATTCCCGCGGTCCCCGTCGAAGCGATCGATCGACTTGATGAGTCCGAGACAAGCTACCTGTGTGAGATCCTCGATCGGCTCCTGCGTGCCCAAATAGCGGCGCGCAAGGCTCCTTGCAAGCGGCATGAAACGCTCGAGCAGTACCTCGCGTGCATGACGGTCACCGTATTGCTGCCAGCGCTTGAACAGTGGCAGTAGGTCTTCCTCGCCCAGGCCGGGTGATCGTCGCGGCGGCGATGTGGCCACTGGCGCCGGTCTTGAAGTCTTCACGTTGTCGGCCACTGCTATTGCACACATGGATCTCCCCTTTATCCAGAGCGTTGCCGTGAGGTAGGAGGCGAGTTACCGACGCATCGATCTTGCCGGCTGGCGCTTTAGCCGCCAGTGCGAGCCTGTTGAGCTCAGCTGCGGCCGGTGTCTGTCGTCCCATACCCATGGGCTCTCTCCTTCCCGACGGGCACGCAAGCCAAACAACGTGCCCGGCCTAGCCGCCGAGGGCGAAGTCGGGCAACTCTTGGATGAGGGTCACGAGCCCAGCGTGCAGGTCGCCGTCGCGCTCGACGCGCGCCAGCAGCTGCGCGGGCTCGACGCTCAGTTGCGGCTCGCGTCGAGCGCGCGCGGCGCGAGCCACCTCCTCCCAGTGCAGCGGCGTGGAAACATTCGGACGCTCCTGTGCGCGCAGTGAGTAGACGCAGACCGTCGTCTTGTGGGGATCGTTCTGACTCCAGTCGATCAAGACCTTGCCGGGGCGCAGGTTCTTGGTCATGCGTGCCGTCACGAGCTCCGGATGGCGCTTTTCCAAGAGCTGCGCGACGGCGCGCGCGAGCGGCTTGGTCTGCTCATAGCTGACCGCTGTGTTCAGCGGCAGGTAGACCTGCAGGCCCTTCGCGCCGGAGGTCTTGACGAGCGTCGCCAGCTCCAGCGCGTCGAAGAGCTCCTTGATCCACAGCGCAACGCGGCAGCACTGCTTCTGGGTGGCCGGAGCACCGGGGTCGAGGTCGAACACGAGCGCCGTCGGCCTGTCCATCGTGTGCGCGCGGGAGAGGCTCGTGTGCAGCTCGATGTCGGCGAGGTTCGCGAGCCAGATCAGCGTCGGCAGCTCCTCCACGAGGCAGTAGTCGATCAGCTCATCCTGGCGGCCACTCCAGATCGCGGCGGTCTGTACCCACTCCGGCCGGTGGGTCGGACAGCGCTTCTCGTAGAAGTGCTCGCCCCGCACGCCGTCCGGGTAGCGCTTGAGCGTCAGTGGCCGTCCGGCCAGGTGGGGCAGCAGAACCGGAGCAACGGCGGCGTAGTAGTCGACCAGCTGGCCCTTCGTAAAGCCGGTCTGCGGATAGAGCACCTTCTCGCGGTTGGAGAGCCGCAGCGTGCGGCCCTGCGCCTCGATCTCGGTGTGGCGCTTGGTCTGGTGCAGAACCCGGTAGGGAACATCGCGCTGCTGGCCATCCGCAGCGGGCTCGGGGGCCTGCCGCGCGGAGCGGCGCGTGGCCGACGCTCCGCCGCCGCCCGCCTGTGCGGCCGCCGCTGAGCGCGAGCGCGCAGGTCGCTCGCGCTCGACCTCCCGGGCCGGCTTGTCCGAGCGCAATCCCCTGTAGACGGAGTGGCGCAGGATGCCTTGGCGCGTCCAGTGCGAGAACTCGATCTCAGCGACGAGCTCGGGTCTGACGAAGCGGCTCTCGCGCGGCGGCTGCACACCGCGCTTGGCAAATGGGCTCGTGCGGCGTTTGCGCGCTTGCAGCTCGCCGCCGAGCCGCTCCAGCTCCTGCTCGTCAAAGCCGGTCCCCACGCGCCCCGCGTAGCGCAGCGCGCGCTGGCGACCCCGACCCTCGTAGTAGCCCATCAGCAGCGCGCCAAGCTGCCCGCTGCGCCGCCCCTTGCCGGGCAGCCAGCCGCCAATCACGAGCTCCTGGCGGGCGGTGTTCTTGATCTTCAGCCACTGCCGCGAGCGCTCGCCGGGCCGGTAGGGCGACTCCAGCTGCTTGGCGATCAGGCCCTCCAGGCCATGCTCGGCGGTGGCGGCCAGCAGCCCGCGGGCGTCGCCGCTGTGGCTGGCCGGCGTCTGCCACGCCGGTCCGTCGAGCTCGAGCCCGCCGAGCAGCGCGCGGCGCTCGTGGTAAGGCAGCTCCAGCGTGGAGCGCCCGTCGAGGTACAGCAAGTCAAAGATCACGTAGGTGACGGGTGCCTCGTGTGCGAGCCGGCGGATGGCGTGCTCGGAAGTCAGATGCATGCGGTTCTGTAGCAGCTCAAAGCTCGGGGCCCCATGCTCGTCGAAGGCGACGATCTCCCCGTCGAGCACCGCCTCGCGCATGCCCAGCTGGCGGGAGAGCGCGTGCAGCTCGGGATAGCGGGAGCCAACATCGTTGAGGTTGCGACTCTCGATCCGCAGGCGCCCGGGCTGCGCATAGGCGATCGCGCGCACACCGTCCCACTTCAGCTCAAAGGCCCACCCCGCTTCCTCGCCTGGCAGCTGGCTCGCGGCAGCGAGCATCGGCGGCAGGTGCTCGGGCATCGCCGTGCGCGCCGGCTCGGGCGGATCCATGCGATGGATCATCCAGTCCCGCTCCTCATCAGTGCGAAACAGGGCGTAGCGCCCGCGTAGACGCTCGCCGTGGAAGACCACGACGAGCTTTCCGTCCGTGAACTTCTCGCAGTCGTAGCTACCGCTGTCCCAGATCGAAACGCGCCCCGCCCCGTAGCTGCCCTGCGGGATCTCGCCCTCGAAATCGATGTAGGAGAGCGGATGATCCTCGACGTGTATCGCCTTGCGATTCGCGCGCGGATCGCGCGGGATCCCGTTGGGGATAGCCCACGACATCAGGACGCCCTCGCGCTCCAGGCGCAAGTCCCAGTGCAGCCGCCGCGCGTGGTGCTCATGCACCACGAAACGAGCGGAGCCGGTCTGTGCGGGACCCGCCGGTCGGTTTGCTCGCTTGCCAGACCGCGCACGCACCTTGCGCGGGGCCGATGCCGAGTTCAAGGCCGGCTCGGGCGTGCTCTCAGGGGCGCGTTTGGCGCGATACTCACGCAGCTTGGCCTCGCTCTCCACGGTCCCAGGCTCTACCCGTTTCTCCGCGCCGCGCCGCCCTGAGACGCTCCCGCTTCCCGCTGGGGCTGTTTTACTAACGGCACGACGGGTAGCCATAGAGAGCAGGATTCCACGGACCGAGGAGCGTGACAATGACCCCCGACCTGAGAGCCGAGCGACGGGAGACCGAAGCGGCCGCGAGCGAAGCCGCAGGAATCGGTGGCGTCGCGGGCGATGAGGAGCTCAACCCCTCCCAACGCGCGGTCATCGAGGCCGGCGGCGGCGAGGCAGAGGGCTTCGAGCTTACGGAGGCCTTATTGATCGATCACTCCTCCCACGGCGACCAGCAATCGGCGCACGCGATCCTCCACGACCGCGGGCCGGATGAGGAGAGCACCGGCGGGGAGAACGCCGAAGCCGACCACGCTCGCAGCAGCGAGCTCGAGGAGCAGTAGCCTTGCGCTACCGCTGATCCACTCAGCCGATGGCTGAGTGCCGGCGAGCGCTCTTGGCGGCGTACATCGCGCGATCGGCCTCCATCAGCACCGCCTCGCCGCCCACGCTCTCGCGGTCGATTGCGGCGACGCCGATGCTGACGGTGACCGAGACACGCCGGCCATCCATGTCCACGCCGCAGCCCGCGACCATCTCGCGGAGGTTGGCGGCGACCTTGCGCCCGGCCTGCGCATCAGTGCCCGGCAGCACGACCGCGAACTCATCGCCGCCGAGGCGCGCAACGAGATCGGTGCCGCGCAGGCGGCGCCCAAGCTCAGTGGCGACGGCCTTCAGCAACTCATCGCCGGCGCGGTGGCCGTAGGTGTCGTTGACCTGCTTGAAGGAGTCGAGGTCCAGCACGAGCAGCGCGGCCTGCTCGCCGTAGCGCCGGCAGCGCGAGACCTGCATCGCGAGCTCGCGCTCGAGTAGGCGGCGGTTGTGCAAGCCCGTGAGCGAGTCGTGCTCGGCTAGATGACGCAGGCGCTCCTCCATCAGCTTGCGCTCGCTGATGTCCTGGATCTGCGCGATGAAGTGCAGCGGGCGGCCCTGGCGGTCGCGCACGAGCGAGACGGAGAGCATCGTCGAGATCACGTGCCCGCGGGCATGGAAGTAGCGGCGCTCCATCTGGTACTCGCGGATCTCCCCCGCGAGCAACTGGCGGACGTGCTCGATGTCGGCCGAGAGGTCATCCGGGTGGGTGACGTCCTCGAGGGTCTTCGCAAGCAGCTCCTCGGAGGTGTAGCCCGTGATCGCGAGCAGCGCCTGGTTGACGCGCACCCAGCGACCCTCGGGCGTCAGCAGCGCCATGCCGATCGGCGCCTGCTCGAAGACAAGCTCAAAGCGCTCCTGCGCGTGGCGGCGGGCTTCCTCGGCGTGCTTGCGCGGGGTGATGTCGCGCGAGATGACGACCCCGCCGACCGTCGTCCCGTCGGGAGCGCGCAGCGGTCCGACCTCGACCTGGTAGCAGCGCGTGTCATCGGCCGACCAGACCTCCAGCGAGCGCGTCTCGCCATTGAGCGCGGAGCGGTACAGCGGCTCATAGGTCTCCCAGCGCTCCCCAATCAGCACCTCCACGGCGGGGCGACCCTCGAGATCGGCGGAACGCAGCCCCTCCTGCTCGAGCGCGTGCCCACCGGCGATCACGTAGCGCAGGTCGCTGTCAAAGACGAGCGCCGAGGACGCCGGCAGGGTGCGCAGCACCGATAGCGCGACCTCGCCCGCGCTGAGACCGTCGAGGAGCTTGCGCTCGGCCGTGGACATCGTGTCCGTATCGGCACGGACCTCGCCGAGCTTGACGAGGGAATCGCCGACCTGCATGGACATCCGCTACAGCTTCGGAGGCACCGTGGCAAGCCATCCCCGAGCATACAGCTCATTCGAGCCCCGACTGACCCGCCTGGCAGGCAACGTGCGGGTCTGGGCGAGGCTAATCGCCGCGCCCAGACCCAGCTCCGGATACAGACCGCCAAGCGCAGGGTCCGCGCCAACAGTCGCCTCGTCCTACTTCACTTCTAGTTTGCCGCCCCCGGTGGCTTCGATGGTTTGGGCGCCTTCGAGCACGCCTTTACCGGCGCCGCTCTTGGTGCAATTGAGTTTTTCGCTGGCATTGAAGGTGGCCGTCACGCCACTCGCGGCGTTAGTGGTCGCAAAGTCAACTACGCCTGTGCACTGGTCTGTCACGTGGATTCCTAGGAACTTGCAGTTCGTCTGGTATCCAGGGACGCCTTTGCCGCTGTTCACCATCACATCGCGGATCACTCCCGCCACGGTCACTAGTTCGGTGTGCCACGGCAGGTTCAGGGCTTCGACGACCGGTGGGGTTTCGCACGCTGTTTTGCCGATCCCACCCGAGCAATTGGCAGTCGTCCATTTCGTGATTTCGCCCGCGCCGGCGAGTCCTACCATACCTGTAGCCGTATCTTCGCATTCCACTGTCTCTTCGGCGTCCGTCAGCTTCATTTTTCCTTTCCACCCGGCGACCAGCGGTTCAGCAAGCCCCGCTCCACCAAGCTGCCACTCCACCGGCGCAGGCGCGACACTCAACGTCCCACCGCCTTCCGGCGATAGAAATTCGATGCCACGTGTAACGAACGGGTTGCCACCGTCGTCGAGACACGTCGTGTGGGGCGAATTGCTGTCGTAGATCTCTTCGACGCCACCCGTGACGTTATGCGGGCCGGCGTTCGGTGAGACGACGCACCAGTTCGTTCTTGCTTCGCCGCCCACTCCTTTGCACCGCACCTTCCATTCGGGAGACCCGGCAATCTTGTTCCGTAGTTCGCCGCCGACCGTCGCGAGTTCGGTCGCCCATGGCAACCCCAGCGCTTCTATTTCCATCGCCGAGGTGCAGTCGCTCGAGCCATGCGTCAATTCGCACGGGATCGCTTTGGCGCCACCGCTGCTCGTAATGCTCGTAATTTCGCCGCTTGCGCCAGTGCCCAAGGTCCCTTTGTGAGCGATGGTGCAACTGAACGAGTACGCCTCGGCGGTGTTTTCGAATTTGATCGTGGATGTCCAGTGAGCCGCGGCGGGTTTGACAAGCGCCGCTCCGTTGATCTGCCATTCATATGCGGTAGCGGCGGAGGCCGACAGGCCACCGAGCGCCAGCATCGCCACGACCGTGAGGCCGAGCATTTTGATGGTCTTCATGTATACCTTTCTGCGGGGTTGAGGTGGTACTACAAGACTGGCCGACTACGGGGCAGTTACCGCCCAGTCGCCTGAGGCAATGGTGTCGCCGGGTTTCGCGGGCGCATACTGACCAAATAGCAAAGCCCCCGAGGCACCTGCGCCTTCTTCGTTATTTTCGGCATCTATCATCTCGAAGGTCGGAGAGATGACGGCCAGAGCACCGTAATTCACCGCGTGGGAAAGGAACACGCAGAGGTTCCCCTTCGTCGCCACCGGCTTTTCGAAGCTTCCCTTGCACTTGCCTTCTTTGATCCCAGGCGCCCATTTTGACTCTTCTTCGTTTTCACCTTCGCCCGCCCCGACATAACTGACATGTTCGACACTGAGCGGTTTTGCCAGGGGAATCGGGAACGACAGGCCGACCTCCATCGTCGAGACTTCTTCTGCGGGCATGTACTCCGAGAGCGCCCACTCGCCGGTCTCACTCTTCCCGGGCGGCAGCGTGCCGCCGGCAGTCCAAGGAGAACCTTCTTTACCGATTTCGCCGGTTTTGCCCGCGACGCCTGTCGCCCCAGTTGCCCCCGTCGCCCCGGTTTCGCCTTTCGCACCGGCCGGACCCTGCGAGCCGGTGGCCCCGGCCAAACCAGCAGGACCGCTAGCACCAGTAGCACCGGCCTTGCCCTGAAGCGACTTCAAGACACTCGGCTTGATCTGCTTCGCCGAGGTGATCACGTATCGGCTTGCCGCATACGCCCCGCCGCTCATTGCGAATACGAGCGCGATCGTCAGCGCCACATTGGCGTACGTGAAATGTCTGCGTATCCTTGAAAGCATCACGCTCATTCCTCTCATTTCTTGCCCCTGGCGGGCTTGCGCTTATGCGAGTGGACCTTCTTGCTTGTCCCCCGCTTGGACCTCTTGCTCTTGCCCTTGCTCTGCTTCCTGCTCACAGGCACCGCCACCGGCTTGGGAAATGAGATGCCGGGCACTGTCAGCAATGCCAGCGTCGGCGGCGAGACCAGGACCGCTGGCACACCTTCGGTCGTGAACAACACCGTTTCGCCCGTCGCCGTCCCGTAGCCGCTGGCAACCGCGATCCGGTAGGCATACTCCGTTCCCGGCTGCAAACCACTGAGCCCCTGTCCCTCTGCGACCGGTACGCTGCCGGCGCCCGCGGACCCGGAGAGAACGATCCCGTACTGGGTCGCCGCACCGGCATAGACCCCGAGTTCAAACGTATATGTAGCCGGCTGGCCATCCGGATTCACCGTCCCTGAGACCGTTGCGGTGGTCGCACCGATCGCGCTTGGTGCGCCCGTCGTCGCTTGCGGTACGGGCTCGGGCCCGGTCGTGAAGGTGCCTTCCGCGCCGGGAGCGCTCGTCCCACCCGCGTTGCTCGCCACGAGCCGGTAGCGGTAGGCCGTATTCGGCTGCAGCCCCCTTGCTTCCAGAGTCGCGCCGGCCCTTCCGTATAGCCCTGAGCGTCCGATCGCCGTGACCCCTCCCCCGGGACAACTCACGAGCGTTGCTCCTGGGCACGCGCTCGACGCCGGGGCGTACTCGAAATAGTATTCGGTGCTTGCATTCTCCGGATTGAGTTCGCCGAACATCACGGTCGAGGAAGAGGTCACAAACGACACGTTCGGCTTACCAAGGATCTCCGGCGGCACCGCGGGCGTCGTGAACGACACCCTGTCCCCCGTCAGCTGTTCGGGCAACTGAACGCTTTGGTCGTTACCCGTGAGCTGGTAGTAGAAGGTTTCATTCGGGCGTCCTTCGATCACCGCGTCGACCCGCTTTGCTTCTTCGACTTTTTGCTTTGGCGTCTGTTCACCGAGCGCTTCGCTGCGCCCCCACGCAAACCACGCTTCGGTACCGGACACGCCCTCCGGGTTCACTTCGGCGTTCAGCGAGCAATCCAAGACAACGGACGTTTCGTGTTCGGCACCAGTGACACACGTCGCGGGGCCTGTTGTCAGTTCCGCTACCGGCACCGGGATGTATCTGACGACTTCATCTGGAATGACCGAGATGGTCCCGCCAATTACGTTGTCTGTCTCCGTGAGAACCGCATACATTTCGCCATTTGCATCGAATGTCAGGTCTCGATCTTCAACCGTGAAACCGTTTCCTCCGGGGAATGTGCTGGTGAATTCGGTGATTCGGTGGCCGGTATCAGCTTCGTAGAGCGCGCCAAATGATTTGCCGCCCACCGCTTCCGCAGCCACCGCCAGGTGACCCTCGGAGTCGAGTGCAAGCCCATTTGTCCGGACGCCTCTATGTTCGCTGGAGCTTACTTCAAAGTGGCCAATTTCTTCACCGTGGGGACCGTATCTATCTACGACATTACTATTGTCCTCGACGGCGTATACATCGCTGGTTTTGCTGTCGACAGCTATCTCGGTAACGCTCCCGTTTACGGGTATTTCGCCCTGCCATTGCCCCTCGGAATCAAACTCCTGTATCCGGTTTTCACCAGCGACGTACAGCAGATGTTCAGACGCACCGCCCACGGCCAGCAAGTCTCCATCCTCACCACTCACCGCGAAGTCAATCGCACCATCTTCGGTGGAGCCTGGAATGGCTTGAGCGGGGCCCGTGCATTTCACGCCAGCTTTTTCTACTTCTTCCTGCGTGCAGAGGTTGCCTTTCGTGGTTTCGTTGACCTCCCTGCCAAACTCCAGCACGAACTGGCCGGTCGCCGTGAACTTCTGCACACGCTGCCCGCCGATGTTGTTGCCACCCTGCCTGACAATCACTTCTTCCGCGATGTAGACATCCCCGCTCGTGGGATCTACGGTCACACTTTGGGGATATCCAAACTGCCCCGCGGCGGCTGATTCACCGCCAGCCTTACAAACGTCGCCGGAGGCAGCTGTACATACGTTCTCTTCGGCTTCCGTCGCACCCGGGGCATGGTCCTTCGTCTCGTTGACTTCCTTACCGAACATCAATACGAAGTCACCGCTCGGCGCTAGCGCTTGCACACGGTGATTTCCCCTATCCGCGACATACACATCGCCATACTCCGGGCTTGTCGGATCCTCGTCAACCGCAGCGCTTTCGGGGAAATTGAAGCCGCCGGGACCCGAGCCTTCTTTACCTGGCTCGCACAGGTCTTTGGATTCGACGGTACAGACATTCCCACCGGTGGTCGTATCCACCCCGGTGCCGAGATGGCTCGAGGGAACCAGCTTGACGGGCGGTACCGCTGCCTGGGCCGCGGTTGCGCCGACGAGGATCAGGATGGCGACCGTCAGGGCCCCGAGCGGGAGAGCCATCTTCATGCGGTTGGCGATCATCGGTGTGTCCTCCTCTGGGCGTCCCCGTTGGCCCGCTTCGCTTTGCGCTTGCGCTTTGATTTGGTCGCTTTCCTAGCCTTGGGACAGCCGGTCACGGTCATCTTGGTGCTCTCCTGGATCGTCGCGCCGTTCTGCGCCACGAATTCGGTCGGCATCGCGAGCTTGCCCGCCGACGTACAGAGGTTCCCGATCGCCGCGAGCGCCGAGAACTGGCCCTCGGGGAGATACAGCTCAAATGTCGATACCGGGACGTCGGGAACCGTCTTGAACGTACTGCTCGTGATCCCGGTCCCGCTGATGAAGGTTGCGCCGGTCAGATCGACCCTGACGCCGTCACCCTGCAGCACCACGATCAGCGACGGGAACGCTTCCCCGCCGTGGGATACGAAGTACAGAGGACCCTCCAGTCCGACGGGCAGCAGCGGGGTGCTCGCCTTGGCGATACCCACGATCGATGCTGCCGGGCAACCAGCGGGGTCTGAGTCGAACTGTGCGGCTGGGCACGCCTTTTGCAACGTGCTCAAGCGTGAAGGGAGCTGCTTGGGCAAATCGACTTTGACCTTTGCGATGTTGGCCTCACTGCCCACCGACCCTGCCGGGAATGACAGCTTCGCATCGAGGCTCGCCCCGTTCACGCGACTGGTGTGCCCGCTCGTGCTGACCGCGAACTTCGGTTTGAAGGCGAGGCTCTTGCAGCCCCCGGCGGCGAACGGGTAGGAAACGCTCGTGCTCGCGTCGGCCGAGCCCGAGACGACGGCCGTCACCTGCTGCGCATCGCAGTTGGTTGGGTTGAACATAAAACCGGGCCGGTCGATGTCAACGGTCACGCGCCCCAGGCGCAACGGGACGCCGAAGATGATCTGCGGGATCGCATAGGGGCCCGTTTCGTCGGTCGTGATCGTCAACGCCGACGTTTCCGGGTCTACGGCGATCCGCGCTCGCACGACGACCAGCCCGAGGTTGAACGGCCCCGCGACCGCGTCGGTGACGATGCTCAACCCGAACGGCGCCCCCCGGTACCCGGTCGTCAAGTACACGTTCCCGCCGATTTCAAAGGGGTGCGATCCCGCGCCCGAGGCAACTCTCGTCGTCCCGATTTTCGAGGATTCGGGGCAGTGGCCCGTGTCCGCGAGCGGTTCTTCGCAGAGCGGAACGCTCGAGAGCATCCCCAACAGTCCCTGCGGGGTGTGCACCTGGATGCCCTTCACGTACTGTTCGCGGTCCTGGCGGGAGAGGTTCAGCGTGAATGCGCTGAACGCGCCTGCCTGCGAGCTGACGGTGCCCGCTGAGAAGCCCGGCTTCAGACCCGGAGGGCTTGCGCAACCCTGCACTTCGAAGAACGACGAGGGCGTCGCATCGGAGGTGCCCGGCATCGAGAGACCTTCAGGTGTGATGCCCGGTGCGCTCCACGGCGTGAAATCGGCGGTTGTCGTCGCCGGCCCGCACACCGCGGGGTTGTCGAGCGGCGCACGCGGACCGCCATTCAAATCGATGTGCAGTTCGCTGAACGGCGCCTGTGGGTTCTCCAGGAACTTCGTCGTGAGCTGCCCCGTCGCAGGATTCGCCTCGACATACCCTGGCACCTTGATGTCGATCCCCGTATTGGCGAGCTTGCCCACACCGCCGAGTTCCAGGTAGAGCTGGTAGAGGTTCCCGTCCAGCGCATCCTTGTCCGTGCACGCTTCCTGCTCCGGAGCGCCACAACCTGGCCGCGCCAGGTACACGTGGCCCTTGACCGGTTCGGGCAGTAGCGGCGTGATCGCTTCCGCGGTGCCCACGATCGACGCATCCGGGCAGTGCCCGGCGGCCAGCTGCAATTCCCCGTTGGGACCTTCTTCTTCGGATTCCGGGCCCGTGAAATTGATCCCTTCCGGGCCGGATGCATTGCACGCCTGGATACCGTCGACGATCCCAGGGCTGATCGACAATCCCTCGGGCAAGGTCACGATCGCATCGCGCAGATGCGGCGTCGCATTGGACCCCGCCTGCTCGACCTGTGGCACCTGCAGGTTCACGCCCAGCCCCACCGGCTCGTCCGCCAGCAGCGTATCGGGCTGCACTTCGATCGACGGATCGAACGCCAGCAGGTTGCAGCCGGTCACCCCGGGCAATGTCGTGGTCTGTTCGGCGTAGCCCGTGTAGCGGCCTTCGCGGACGCTCCCCGGTTCCTCCCACGAGTCGGCACGCATCGTCACCGCCTCGGGGCCCGCCGAGCAATCCGTCGGTAGCGAAAGGAATGGCACCTCTTCGTGGCCCGCAGACTCGCCGCCGCCTTCACAAGTCACCGCATTCGAGGAGCTGTTGGAACGCCGGCAGATCCGGCCCCGCATCGGGTCGTGGCTCGGATCGGCCGGCACGCCCCAAAACGTCAATTCGAAGCCTTCGATCGTCAGGAGTGGAATCTCGTTGCTGACGACCGTGAAGCCATAGCATCCGCGCGCCAGAGCGCAGCCCGACACGCCCAGCGCGGTACGCACTAGATGCGCCGTCAACAACGGGGTGTCAACCGGGACCGTGTTCTCCAGCGCGAACTCCGCGGACTGCCCCGCTTCTGGCGTCACGTTCACGATCGGCGCGAGCAGCTCATGCCCGCCCTCGATGCGAATCGAGTACACGCCGAGTTGCGTATCGGCCGGACAGCTCTGGGCGCCAACGCTCGTAACCTCCGTCAGCGAGCACTGCGGAGTGGCTTGTGGGTCACCCAGCAGCCCGGGAGGCAAATTCACGACAATATCCTTGGGATCGCGTGTCGGACCGGCCGTTTCTCCCTGCAGTTTTTCGGTCGTGAATTCACCGACCGTCGTCAGCGCCCATGGATGACCGCCCGCCTGGGTAAACGGCGATTGGTACGGCTCGTTCGTGAATTCATACAATTCGCTACCGGGGTTTTTTCCTCCGCCGAGCTCTACTTCCGTCGTTCGTTCGGTCGCCTGCAGAGTAAACTTGGCTATCCCAAACGGCTTCGCTTCTCGTGCGCTCGCCGAGATCGGTAGCACGAGTAAGGCTGCGATCGCCACCAGCACGACAAGCTTCAAACGAGTTGCGGTTCTCATCACTTGACCCCCCGCTTGTTGCTGGCTTTCCCGGCTTTGTTCTTCTTACTCTTGGCTTTGGCCTTTACACACTTGCCGCGCCGCGGCTCCCTACCCTTGCGACACCTGAGAGCTGCCTTCTTCGGCGTAGCGGCCAGCGCAGGGGCAGCGCCGGTTGGCGCCACAATGTTTTCGCCCGGTGCCTGCACGCCGCTGCCCGGCACGAGCAGTGGCGCGGGGTTGGTCAATGGGCCCTGGCACGCATCTCCCGAGCACGGTCGCGCCGGTGCCGAGGACACCGGGAAGCCACCACCCAGGCGCGCGTCATAGACATCCGGAGCGCCGTCGGTGTCCTGCGGAAGAAGCCCCTGCGAGGTCACGAAGAAGATATCCCCACCTGCCGGCGAGATCACGACGTCTTCCACCGGTTCATTGCCGCTGCCACCCGAGACTAGCGAGACCCGGCCTTCGGCTTCGCCGGGCTCCTTGTGCCATTCGTACACGTTCGCCAGTCCGTTGCTCGCATCGGGCGAGAGCGGCTCGGCGGTCGTGAACACGATCCGCGATCCATCTTCGCTAATCGCGCGATTGTTCATTTCGTACTGCGATCGCACGGACCCGCCGCGATTACCAGCGGCAAGCGTCGCATCAAAGGCGCTGTTGTTCCCGTTCGCGTCCGCACCTGCTTCACCGGCGGATATGCGGTCGAGCTTGCCGCTCACCGCGTCATAGCGATACACGTCTTGTGCGCTGTCGGTATCGCTCGGTAGCAGCTGCCCATAGCTGGCGAACACCAAGAAGCCGCCATCCACACCGGCAGTCTGCGCCTGACCACCAGAGGTACTCGACCACAGTTCTCGATCGACACCAGTCTTGCTAGGGCAGCGCAAGTCTTCAACTGAACCTGACAGTTCGGGTCCGGAGCAGAGATCTGCGACGAATACCGTCCTGTACTGGCCAGGGACTTCAGTGTCCGGCTCGGATACGTATAGATTCTCTGCACCCTTCATCGGCGCGTTACCTTCAGCGTTGACCCCGTCGCTCAGTATCCCGTGCGCGACGAAATAGGCACGCTGCCCATCAGGCGCGAGCTTCACCACGCCCTGCACTTCCGCGGCTTCGCCGGCGGTCTTGGCGTGTGAGACCAGGACAAGCGAGGTGACTTCCTTTTCGGCCACTTCGCATCCGGGCTTGCTTTCCGGGCAACCGATCCTCGCCATATAGAGATCATTTCCGGCATCTTTGTCTTCGGGCACGAGCTGCGCGGTCGTCGTGAAGAACACTTTCGACCCGTCTTCGGAGGCGCCCACGAAGTTCGCATTCGCGCGGGCCGTGGCACCTGGCAGGCAAGGCACTTCGCTGCACGCTTCTCCAACCGGTTTGGACACTTCGAGCGTCTTCGTGCTGCCCAGCCTCACGAACAGCTGGGAGTGAGAAAGATCCTTCTTGATACAAGTCGTGAAGAAGATCTCGCTACCGTCCGCGGAGATCGCGTTGAAGAGACTCTGCTCCTGGGTCGCATAGCGCTGAACGCCGAGGTCCACCTTGCACGACGGACTAATGACTTCGCCTTCGTTGTTCAGTGCGACCAGCCGTAGCGCAGCCGGTTCGCCACCGCAGCCGCGAGACAGCTCATAGAGCTGTTCTGAGGTACCCACCGCCTCTTCGAGTAGCGCGTTGCTCGCTTCCGCGGTCGCTTCGGTGTTTTGGAACAACAGCTGACAGAAATCGGGGTTCCCACCCTTATATCTGAGGACCAGCGGTTCTTCGACCAGCATCTTCAACGGCATGCCAGCGAGTTCCCAGCTGGTGCTGACATCCGGCATCGTGGTGGAATGCAAGAGGAAATTCTGTTCGGTGCCGACCACGTCCGCGGCTTCATCGTTCGGCCCGGCCTTGACAAAGGCAAGCACCGCGCTCAACGTCGGAGACACATCATGGTCCTGTACCACCGGCGCCAGCACGTCGGGGGGTACTACCGAGGCTGTCGACCATCCCGACGGACTCCGGCGCGCAAGATAGGCGAGACTGTCGAGGCCCACACCGGCGCCGAAGCCCGCCGGCGACCCCGCGAACACACCGGGTGAATAGAACGCGACGCTTTCGCCGTCTGAGGCCACTGCTTCGATCCGAGGTGCGCCATATCCTCCCTTGTAAGGTGGGCTGACCATCTCATATGCGCGGCCTTCAGGGAGTGCCAGGGCGGAGGCGGCCATGAGTGACATGACCGACACAACGAGAAAGGCCATGAGCGCACACGCGCGCATTCCCATAGTTGCTCTCTTCTGGCGCATCACGCGACCTCCCTATTGTGGCCCGCGCGAGTGCGGATCATTTGTGTTACTTGCGCATTTCTCATATGGCCCGTCCGTTACGAGCGATGTCGACATGCCCAAGAATCGAGTGGGTCAAGGCCACACCCTTAGGTGTGAGCCTCCAGGCGTTCGGCTCGCCCCTCTGCCGCCCATCACCGCCGTTGGCTGCCAGACCCAGACGTTCAAGGCGCGCGAGGAGCTTTGAGATCTGGCCCGGATCCGAGACGCCGGCGTAATCTGCGACCTGACGGTTGCTGATACCCGGCCGCTCCGCGATGCCCTCCAGCACACGCGCGGTGCGATAGGTCAATCGCATCGGAATGTCGCACAGCGGATCGCCCTCGGCCACCGTCGCGCTTGGCTGGCTCGGTACGACGGGCGCCGCCTGGGGGACCACCACCCGGGTCTGCTCGCGACGCGCTGCGGCCAGCCCCTGGTAGGGCAGGACGATCATCGCCATCAACTCCCCCAGCAGGCCCGTCAGTGGCTTTGGGTCGCGCCGCAGTAGCCGCGCATAGACGATCCCGAACGCCGCGCCGACAAGGCCCTCCGCTGTCAGGGACGTGCAGCCGCCCGCACGCGCGCCATGCTCACAGCCCTCGTCGAGTACCGCGGCCAGGCGTGTGTGGAGCGTCTCTCGAAGTTCGAGCACCCGCGGACCGCCCCACTGCGACTGGATCACACACACCCGCGCGAGCGTCGGCACGCGGTCAAGAACCGAGAGAATCACCAATAGGCCGGTACGAACTCGCTCACGCCAGGGAAGCGCATCCAAGTCCGCGCGGGCGATCTCACCTTCGAGCATCGCTGCGAAGTCCTTGATCAGCGCCAGCAGGCACTCTTCGCGGTTATCGAATAGTTCGTAGAACGTGCGCCTGGAGACCCGCGCTCGCGAGGTTATCTGGGCGACCGTCGCACCCGAATATCCAACCTCCTCGATCGTGCTCAGCGCGCCTGCCAGCAGCCGTGCCCGCTGAATCTCACAAAGCCGTCCAGCGGGCGTACTTTCAAGCGCCGCAGCATGCGCACCCACGTGTCCCACCGAGCCCGCTCTCGTACGGGCCTTCATTGCTCCGTCGGTGCGTCGCGCAGAGCTCGTACGCGCTGCCCGTGCCAACTACGCCACCACCCGGCGGCGGGGCACGATGCCCCCGGCCCCCGCTAGCGGGAAGCGCAGATCGCGCGTTAGTGCCCGGCGGCGAGAACTAGCGGCTGGTTGCCAAGGCGAAGAGAGAGAGAGAGAGAGAGAGATGCATCAGCAAGCTGCTGAGGCATCTAGACACTGTCGCCAAAAGGTCAGCGCACATCCCCGACACGTATCTCCCTCCAGAAACCACGCTAAGACGCTCCCTCATCGAAAAACCGACCCGGCCCCTCTCCCAAACCCCTACAAGCACTTCCAAGGTCGACCACAGCGGGTAGACCCAACCAGACCCTATGTCTACTTGGTAACCGCGTGGCTACCAAGACGAACCCATCATACTCATACCAGCGGCTTCCTGTCAACCGTAGTCGGTGCCTAGCGCTCTCAGCCGCTTGCGGCTACATACCCACAGCAGACCGCTCGTATCGCGAGAAACCCTTTGAATACTGGGGATTTTGAAGCCCACGAATCGCTACAGACGGTCCGTCCACGCAGGCATCGCCTGCATTACGCCATGTTCGAAAACGGTTAGAAAGACATCTAAATCTATGTTTGTCAAGGACTACAAAGCGGTTCCGTGAAGGGCGAGGCCGCGCGACGATCCAGCTGTCGAGCTCCTATCTGTGGGAGCCGGCAACCCTCACTGCACGCCCGCGGGAGTCGCACAGGCGCTCCGCGTTGCGGCCCCCGCGAAGATCTGGACACGGTTGCTCTGGGTATCCGCGACGAGCACAGCGCCGCGGCAGTCGGTCGCGATGCCGGTCGGCCGGCTGAGCTCACCGGGAGCGACCCCCGTCATTCCCCACGCCGCAAGCAGGCGTCCGCCGGCAGCGAACTTCTGCACTCGGCCATTGCCGCGATCGGCGACAAAGACGTGTCCGGCGGCATCGACGGCAATTCCCGCGGGTTCCTCAAAGCGCCCCGGCGCATTGCCGACCCCTCCCCAGAACCCGAGCCGCGCGCCGGTGGGACTCAGCTCGACAATGTGATCGTCGCCGGCGTCGGCTACGTAGAGGTCCCCGCCGGGTGCGATCGCGACGGCGAGCGGTTCGCGCAGCACGCCCGATCCGAGCGTCCCGAGCGGCCGTCCGTCGCCGGCGAAGCGCGCGATCCGCCCGTGACCGGTGTCGGCGACGTAGAGATCCCCACTGGGCGCGACCGCGACACCCTCGGGAGTCAGCAGGTCGGCGGCCGCGAGTGCACCGGGCCCACTACTCACGCCGCGGGGGCCAGCCCCCGTCCCGCCGACCGCGCTCGGCCCTCCGTAGGCGACTGGATCGTCGGCCGCGCCGCCGGCGCTCCCGACCGCGCCAAGGAAGGCCCCGCGGGCACTCAGGTGACGGACGATGTCGTTACGCGGGTCGGCGATCCACACCGACCCGTCGGAGGCGAAGGCCGCCGCGCTGGGTCCAAACCAGTGACTGCCAATGATCGCGCCACCGCCGCGTTCCCAGCGCGTTCGGTAGCGCAGGGCGGAGTCGAACAGATAGACCGGGCTGCGGCTGCCGTAGGTCTCCGCTACGAGCACGCTCCCGGCGGCGTCGGTCGCGACGGCCAGCGGCGTGATCAGCTGCCCCGGTGTGATCCCGGGCGTACCGAAGGCGCGCAGCCCGCGCCCGCTGCCGCTGAACACGACGATCCGTTCGTTGCCCGTATCCGCCACGTAGAGGTGCCCCGCCCGATCTACCGCTGCGGCGCGTATGTAGGAGAGCGCGTAGCGCGTGCCGGCGCCGCTCCATTCTTCGACGGTGCGCAGACGGCGCGTGAGCACGGCGATGCGGTTGTTGTTGTCGTCCACGACATACACCCGCCCCCCGTGGACGGCGACGCCGAAGGGGTTGACGAACTGACCGGGCCCTTTGCCGAAGGTGCCCTCGACATAGAGCGGGCGGCCCTGCAAGCTGAGCGCCTGCACACGGTGGTTGCCCTCGTCGGCCACATACACGACACTCCCGGAGACGGTCAGCCCACGCGGGCTCGAGAACTGCCCGGGCGCGCTGCCGGGCCGCCCCCAGAGCACCGCATGCGAGCCATCCAGATCGAAGCGAACGATGCGATTGTTGGCCGAGTCGGCGACGTACACATAGCCCCCGCCGACCGCGATCCCCCCGCCGGGAGGCTTGTCGGGACCCTCGCCGGAGCCGAAGTCCAACTGCCCGATCGCGTGCCCAGGCGTACCCCATTCGCCCAGCAGCCGTCCCGCGGGAGTGAAACGCTCGATGCGGTCGTGGGAGCTGTCGAGCACATACACATCGCCACGCGCATCCACCGCCAGCCCGTCGACTGCCCCCAGCTGCCCGGGCCCCGAGCCGTAGGAACCCCACTGCCCGAGGAAGCGCCCGCTCGGGGCGAAGCGCTGCACGAGGTGGCTGAACTGGTCGGCGACATAGAGATCGCCGTCGGGCGCAAAGGCGATCGCCTCGGGGCAGCGCATGACGCCTTCCCCGCGGCGGCCGATGAAGCTCACCCTCCGGTACGGGCAGCGCACCGCCGCCGCGCCCGCGGGGCCAACCGCGCCGGGGCAGGCGCGCGCCAGCGCCGCGCTCGTCCGCTGCACCCGCCCCCCGCCTCCGCAGCCAACGAGCGCAAGCAGGACCGCCGCCAGGAGCGCAGCGATCGCGGCTGGCCTGGTGAGCGTGCGGCGGGCGAGCATCGTGCGAATGGTCGCGGAGACCCGCGCGGAGTGCGCCGGGCCAGTGACCTGCGACGATCTTACTTCTGAGCGCTCCCCTGCCCATGCTCAAGCCGCTCGCTCTGCTCGCCGTGCTTGGCACGACGATGGCGTGGCCAGCTCCCACCCGCACCGACGCGCAGCCCGCGTCGCGGTCTCACGCGCGTACGCCGCGCAGCGCCCGTCGCCACGCCACCACGCGACCCTGCCGGATCTTCCCGGCGAGCAACCCGATCAACCAGGAAATCACCCACGCGCCCGTGGACCCCAACTCCGCCCAGTACATCGCCAGCATCGGAGCGAGCCTGCACCTGCACGCCGACTTCGGCGCCAACCCCACCTACGGCATCCCCTATGCAGTCGTCGGACCCGGCCAACCCAAGGTGCCAATCGACTTCACGGCATACGGCTCGGAATCCAACCCCGGCCCTTATCCGATCCCGCCAAACGCGCCCATCGAGGGAGCCGGCGAAGAAGGCGACCGCCACGTGCTCGTCCTACAGGAGGGCGCCTGCAAGCTCTATGAGCTCTACGACGCCCGCCGCGCCGGCAGCGGCTGGGAGGCAGACTCCGGCGCCGTCTTCAATCTGCGCAGCAACGCACTGCGCCCCGAAGGCTGGACCTCCGCCGACGCCGCCGGACTACCGATCTTCCCGCTGCTGGCCCGCTACGGGGAAGTCCACGCCGGGCACATCGACCACGCACTGCGCGTCACCGTGCCCCGCACCCAGGCCGGCTACATCCACCCGGCCACCCACTACGCCTCCTCCAGCACCGACCCCAGCCTGCCGCCGATGGGCTCGCGCCTGCGCCTGAATGCCGGCTTCGACCTCGCGCCCTACCACGGCCAGGCGCTCGTGATCCTGCGCGCGCTGAAGCGCTACGGGCTGATCGTGGCCGACAACGGTTCCAGCTGGTACATCACCGGCGCGCCCAACCCTGGCTGGAACGAAACCGACCTGGACCAGCTCAAGCAGGTACCGGGCTCGGCCTTCGAAGCCGTCAGCAGCGGACCGATCCGCCGCCGCTGAGCTGCTCGCGCGCCTGGCGCCGCGTGGCCTCCGCCGCGCCTGCGACAGTTCCGCGGTGCGCCTGTTCACCGCTCGCCGACTGTGGAGCGTAGCCGCGGCTGTGGCGGTCCTCGCCACCGTGGCCGCAATCCTGCACTCGCAGGGGGAAGGTGCCTCCTCGCAGAACCTCATCGACGCACCCCCCGCCCAGCCCACCGACCAGCCACAACCACAAGTCAGCCACCCGCAGAGCGCCAGCGCAACCCCACGGCCACCCGCGGCGAGCACTACCCGCCCGGTGCCACCGGGAGCGGCGCGACCGCGGGGCGTGCCGGTCAGCGTTTCAGTAGCCGCCCGGCCCTCCGGAGCGCCCGCGCCAAGCGACTTCCTCGGGCTCTCCTTCGAGCTGCGCAGCCTGCCGCTGATCGCTAGCTACGCGCGCGCCCCGGCCGCCGGCGGCGCGGATTTCCTCGCGCTGCTGCGCTCGCTCGGGCCGGGAGTGCTGCGCTTCGGCGGGATCAGCGCCGACGAAAACGTCGCTTGGAGCAGCACCGCGCGCCCGCGCTGGGCGAGCACCGCGATCACGACCGCGGACCTCACCAACCTCGCCGCGCTGGCCCGCGCGAGCGGATGGCGGGTACTGCTGACGGTGGATCTCGGCCACTACGACCCCACCGCCGCCGCTCAGGAGGCCGCCGCGGCGCACGCGGCGCTCGGCACGCGGCTGCTGGGGATCGAGATCGGCAACGAGCCCGACCGCTACGTCGGGCGCCACCTGCGCGCGCCCGGCTGGGACTTCGCCGAGTACCGCACGCAGGCCCTCGCCTACCGCACCGCGATCCAACGCGCCGCACCCGGAGTGGAGATCGCGGGCCCCGATCCCTCGACCGGGACACCCAGCCTCGCCTGGCTGGGCGCCGCCGCGCACGCGCTTCACCCGGCACTCCTGACCGACCACTACTACCCACTGAGTAGCTGCGGCTACCGCCCCACGATCAGCGAACTGCTGAGCCCCAGCGTGCGCAGCAAAGAGAGCGCGGCGCTAGCCGGCGCGGGCGCGATCGCACGGGCCGCCGCCACGCCGCTACGACTCGACGAGGTCAACAGCGTCTCCTGCGAAGGCTTCCCCGGCACCAGCGACACGTTCGCCTCGGCACTGTGGGCGCTCGACTACAGCGCACGCGCGATCGCCGCCGGCGCCAGCGGCATCAACTTCCACGACCTGCTCGCCAAGACCGACGCCTACAGCCCGCTGTTCGCGGCCAGCCCTGCCGCGCTCGCCGCCGGGCAGCTACACGCGGCGCCCGAGTGGTACGCGCTGCTCGCCGCGCGCGAACTGCCCGGATCCCAGCCCCTGCCCGCACACGTCACGGGCGCAACCGCCGAAGACCTCAGCGCTAGCGCCTTCCGCGCCGCCGACGGGCGGCTGCGGATCGTGCTCGTCGACTACGACCCCCCCGGCTCGCAGCCGCTGGCGGTGCGCCTGCGCCTCGCGCGGCCCTACAGCGGCGGGCACATCCTGCGGCTCACCGCCCCCTCTCCTGCCACTACCACCGGCGTCAGGCTGGGCGGACGCGCCGTCGCGCCCGGCGGTTCCTGGCAGGCACCGGCCACGCTGCCCGCGGTTTACGCCCACGCCGGCGCCCTCGCGGTGCAGCTTGACCCCAGCAGCGCCGCGGTCGTGACGCTCGACCCCGGCTAGCTCCGCGCGGCGGCCAGTGCGCGCGTGAGGCTCTGCTCGGTCTGCGGCCCGCGCAGGACCGCCGCGATGCGCCCGCGCGCATCGATCACGAAGATGTTCGGCAGGTTCGTCACCCCGTAGGCCTCCCCCGCCTGTGCGTCGGGGTCGCTTAGGTTGGGAAAACTCCAGCGGTAGCTGCGCAGGAAGCCACGCGGACCCGTGCCGTCGCTCTCGCCGTAATCCACGCCGACGATCCGTCCACGCCCCACCGCGCTCTGCGCGAAGCGCTCGACCGCGGGCGCCTCGTGCTGGCACGGTTCACACCAACTCGCCCAGAACAGCACCAGCGCCGCGTGCCCGCCGCCCGCACTCCCACTCGTGCCGGGCCTCTGGTGTCCGTGCTTAGCCACTCCACTTGGCCCGCCCCTCCGGCCGAGCAGTGTGTCCAGCGTCACGGCGGGACCCACGAGCGCCACGCGCGGCAGCGCCGGTGCCGGCCGCCCCAACGCCGTTCCGTGGCCAGCTAGCCCCACGACCAGCAGCGCCCCAGCGACCACCGCCACGGCGGCCCACACGAGCAGCGCCCGGCGGCGCCTCACAGCCATCTGCCTACTGCGCGGCCAGCAGCGGCACGTCGTGGGCGATTTCGCTCGGCTTCCATTCGCTGCCGATGTAGATCGTGCGCAGCCGCCCCGAGCCGTCGACTCCGTAGACCGCGGCGGAGTGGTTGATGAACGTCGGTTGTTGCGCGTCGCGTTCGGAGCCCACCCCCCACTGCTGCCACACGTGCCCCAGTTCCCTGGCCGAGCCCGTCAGGTAGAGCATGCGCCCGCTCATCCCGTGTGCACGCAGGAACGCCGCGACCGTCTGGCGCGTGTCCCCGCGCGGATCGACCGAGACCGCGATCACCTGCGCCTCGGAGGCCTTGGCGCCCAGCAGGCGCAGCGCCACGCCCAGGTTCGCCGTGATCAGCGGGCAGACGTCGGGGCAATGCGTGTAGAGGAAGGTCACGAGCACCGCCTTGCCACGGAAGCTCCCGATGTTCACTCGCGGGCCCCCCAGGTAGTTGCGCAGCGCAACGCCCGGCGCCGACTTGGGCGGGGTCAGTTCATTGCCGCTGAAGCTCGCCGACTTCGCGCTACGCGCGCCCCCCGGCAGCGACTGCGAACGGTGGCCCGTGTTCGCCAGCAGTACCGCGAAGCCGCCCACGATCACGACGATCGCGATCAACGGCAGCAGCATCCGGCGGTCCAGGCGCCCACGGCCCGATGGCCGACCGCCTCCTGTAGGGTCCACCGTGGGGCGGTCCTGCAAGTCTGGAGTGCCCATTTCCGCTAACGATACTCGCGCCCCGGCCTCTCTGAGCCAAATGGCGTCCCGAGCGGCGCCGTCGGCAAGAACCGTTGCAGACCTTCCCATGTGATGCAAATTGCAGCGATGCGTGGTACGTTGCCCCTGTTCGTGCCGAATCCTCCTCCTTACGGGGAGGGGGAGCGGGGGACCCAAAGCGGCCCACATCTGAGGGACGCAGGGGCGAATCGCCACCGAGATGGGTGGCGTAGCGCAAGTGCGCGAGCCCGACAGCTAACCCCGTAGGCGCCCATGCAAAGCCAGAAAGGAAGCCTGCGCACATGTCGGGATACGCCCGCGATCTTGCAGCCATCGACCCCTGGGAAGCCTCCCTGCAGCGCTCCCGTGCCCGCCGCCAGCGCAGCTCACGCAAGCGCTCCTCCGCGATCGCCAAGGTCTCGCCGGTATCCCTCGCTGCCCTCATCGACGCGCGGCGCGAAGCCGCGCGCGACCTCACCGACCGCGAGCCCTGGGAGCTCTCGCTCGGACGCTCCCGCGCCCGTCGCCGCGCCGCCCAACTGCGCTTCGTCCCCAACAGCACCCGCGCCCGCCGCGCCTCGCTGGGCGCCCTGATCGCCGTCGCCGCCGCCCCGGCCTCCGCTCTGCTGGATTCCGCCGGCGCCCCCACCTCGGCCTTCGCCGCCTCCTCGCCGGAGCCGACGACAACCACCCAGCACTACATCACGCTGCGCAGCGGCAGTGAAGGACGCCAGGTGCGCCTCCTACAACAGGCGCTCGGTCTCCACGTCGACGGCGTCTACGGGCCCGAAACCGCGGCCGCCGTGCGCCGCTTCCAAGCCAGCCGCGGCCTGACCACCGACGGCGTGCTCGGCGCCGCCACCAGCCGCGCGCTCGCCAACAACGCACCGCCCGCGCTCTCCGGCGCCGAGGTCCTCAGGAGCCTCACCGGCGAAGCCCGCGAAACGGTCCCCGGCCAGGTCCAGGAAACCGTGACCAGCTCGGCACCCGCAGCCACGGCCGGCCCGACAGTCGCCACGCAGGTCTCCTTCGAGGGCGAAGGCAGCGAAGCCTCCACCCCAGCCGCCGCGCCCTCCAGCGAAACCGGAATTGCCCCCGGCGAAGACTTCGGTGGCGCCCAGGCACCCGGCGAAAGCGAAACCGCCGAAGCCACCGAAAGCAGCGAAGTCACCACCAGCGCCAGCGGCGAAGGCAAGGGCGGGACCTCCGCCCCCGGCGAAGGCTCCGAAGCGACCACCACTGGCGGGGCCTCCGCGACCGACGCAAGCGCGACAGGCGAAGCCACGGCGACCCCCGCCACGACGGCCCCGGCAAGCGACGAAGTGGGCGCGCTCGCCCGCGCCAGCGCGCTTGCCGCCGAACACACCGCGGCCGCCGAAGCGCTCGCCAAGACCCACGCCATCGAACACCTCCAGGCCGCGCTGCACCTCCCCGTCGACGGCGAATTCGGACCGCAGACGCTTGCCGCGGTGCGCCGCCTGCAGGCCCGCCACGGGCTCACCGTGGACGGCGTCGCCGGCGCCTCGACCTGGCGCGTGCTCGGCACGCACGACCAGCCCGAGCTGACCCCTCCCCCGGCCGCGCTGCACCCGCACCGCGTCCACCACGCAGCACCCCAGACCGGCGGTGCGCTCGGCGGCCAGGCGGCACTCGCCGACGCCGTCCAGCCGGCCAACAGCACTGGCGGCGGCGGGCACGGCCAAAGCAAGACCAGCGCGGTGCGGCGCCTACAGGAAGCGCTTGGCGTCTCCGCCGACGGTGAATTCGGCCCCCAGACCGAGGCCGCTGTCCGTCACTTCCAGTCCGCACACGGCCTCGAAGTGGATGGCGTCGTCGGACCCGCAACCTGGTCCGCGCTGGGTGTCTCCGGCGAGCGCGAACTGAAGCCCCCGCCCTCCGCGCTGCCGAACCAGAGCAGCGCCGGCGGCGGCTCGGGCGGCTCCTCGAGCAGCTCCGGCGGCGAAGGGGTCGTCGCGCGCGTGATCGCCGCGGCCGACGAAATCGCCACGCGCCCCTACGTTTGGGGCGGCGGGCACGGCTCGTTCATCTCCGAGGGCTACGACTGTTCGGGCTCCGTCTCCTACGCCCTGCACGGCGGCGGCCTACTGAGCTCCCCCGAGGACTCCACGGGCCTCGAGTCCTACGGCGAACCTGGCCCCGGGCGCTACATCACGATCTACGCCAACGCCGAACACGCCTGGATGACGATCGACGGGCGCCGCTACGACACGGTGGCGCTTGCCGAAGACGGCACGCGCTGGTCGGACAGCATGGCCCCGACCGGGGGCTTCGTCGTGCGCCACCCCGACGGGTTGTAAGCGCTCAGGGATGTAGCTTCTCCCCCGCGCGCAACATCTCCATGAACTGCTGCAATCGCCGTGCGCGAGTCGCGGGTCGCTTGGCGTCCTGAAGGCGGTAGAGGATCGCATAGCGGTTGTGGCTCTCGAGCGACTCGAAGAACGCGCGCGCGGCGGGGTCACGGTCGAGCTCGCGCTGGAGATCCTCGGGAACGGTGGCGCGGGACTGGCTCTCATATGCGGCCTCCCAGCGCCCGTCCGCACGGGCACGCTCGATCTCGCGCAAACCCGCTGGGCGCAGGCGGCCGGTGCGCTCGAGCTCCTGGGCCTTCTCTCGGTTGATGCGCGACCAGCGGCTGCGCGGGCCGCGCGGTGTGAAGCGCTGCAGCCACCAGGACTCGTCGTAGGCGCCCTTCTGGCCATCGATCCAGCCGAAGCAGAGCGCTAGCTCGAGCGCCTGCGCGTAGGTGACGCTCGCAATCTGCGCGTCCTTCTTGGCGAGCTTCAGCCAGAGACCGGAGGCGCCTTCGTGGTGCTCCTGCAGCCAGCGCTCCCAGTCCCCAGCGTGCGCGAACGAGATGACGGGCAGGCCCCGATGTTCCTCCATGCGGAGATCATCATGACGCAGGCCCCGCCGCGCGCACGCGCCCGCGCGCATACGCGCGCGGCGGGGTGCTCAGCGAACGACAACCGAGAAGTGCCCCACCAGAAGCGGCCAGTCGCGCGATCCCTTCGTGGGCACACGACCGCCGAGGTCAAGCATCGCGCGCATCGTCGCGAACAGCTCCGGCCCGCCGGACGCGGTCGACTCGACATAGATCACGCTGCCGCTCCAGCGGCCGGGACAGGCGGGCTCGAGCGACAGGCCGACATGCACCGCTTCCCCGACCTCCACGTCGCGTTCGATCGGCGAGAGTCGCGCCGCGTGCATATCGCGGCTGCAGGAACCGGTATTCGGCGGGCTCAGCTCGACCAGATAGCGACTCTCGGCGCTCGACACACCGGCGCGTGCGGTGAACGTGAGATGCAGGCGGCGCGCGCGCAGCGGCTTGGGCCGGTAGACCAAGTGGCGGCCATAGCCGAGCGGGCTCAGACGCGCACGCACGCGCGCGGCGACCATCGCCTGCGTGAGGTGCGCCGCGGAGGGAGCAACCCAGCCGATCAGGGGGCACGGGTGCGCGCCGCCAACGCGATCGGCCGGCGGAATGTGACATACGCGCCCGCCGGCATAGCCAACCTTGGTGAAGGGACTCGCACCTGGGCTCGCCAGCGGCGTTACCCAACCAAGTGTCTGCCCCCGCGGAGCGGTTAGCGGCTGTACGAGGAGGTAGGCACCGAGCGGTCCGGCGATAGGGATCGTGCGTGTGGTGGCGCCGACGCGATAGCTCAGGCTGCGCGCGTCGGGCCCAAGCAGGCCGAAGCTAACGACGCGCTCATCGGCCTGGGGACAGGTGGGAGTGCGCTGCTCTGGGCCTCCCGCTGGCAGACAGCCGAACCGATCGCCGCCGCTCGCGGGACGCCCGTGGAAGGTGAGCGCGATGAACGCCTGCCGGCGCCCGTCGAGCGGAGCGCAGTCGAGCGGTTCGAAGACATCGGCGGGAAGTTCGTGAAAGCGCCCGTCGTTCCCGAAGCTCCCGTCGCGGCCGAGCACCCCGAGTCGGCCGCCGACCACGCGACCGACTTCCACGCAGCCCAGGCCGCGCGTGGTCTGCAGGTAGCGCAGGCCCCACGGCGGGCCGCCGGCGGGATCCGGGACGGAGATCGGCAGCAGGCGCACGCTCGTCGCGATCGGAATGCCGTAGCCCGTTGTCGGGGTGAAGCGCTGGCCGGGCAGCGGCTTGACCGGCACGCCGGTCTGGATCAGTCCAGTCGCGGCGAGCGCGACGGCGGCGCTCAGCAACGCCACGGCGAGCACGGCAGCCAGCAGCGGAACACGTCGGGCGTGGCGAATCGTGCGACGCGCGCGCAGTGTTGCAGCGCGCACGGGCACCGCACCCGCAGCGGCGTCGGTCGCAACCCGTCGCGTCGCAGCCGAGACGAGCGCGTCGCGGAGCTCCGGTACGTGGTTGCCCGCACGGCCTCTCATGAGGCCCCCTCGATCCGCGCTCGCAACGTCCGCAGCCCGCGACTGACGCGCTGGCGCGCGACACTCTGTGAGCACTCGAGCTCCCGCGCGAGCTCGGCGTAGTCACGTTCGCCGAGCACCCGCCCGCGAATCGCCTCGCACTGGTCGAGCGGCAGCTGCCCCAGCAGCGCCAGCGCATCGGCCCCATCGCGACCGCCGAGTTCCTCGATGGCTTCAAACGCCTCGTCCTCCAGCGCCAGGGGCTGCATGCCGAGCCGCCGGCGCGCGGAGTCCTCGACTGCACCGCGCCGCCAGGTGTCGGCGAGATGGTGGCGGGCAATGCCGAACAGCCAGCCCTTGGCGCTACCGAGCGCCGGCCGAAAGCCCTGCACCGACTCGAGCGCAGCGGCGAAGGTCTCGGCGGCAAGATCGACGGCGAGCTCGCCGCGCCCGGTCGCGCGCACGAAGAACGCCAGCAGCAGCCCCTCGTAGCGGTCGTAGAACGCGCCGAAGGCCTCGGGATCTTCGGCCGTACTCCACAGCAGATCGGCATCGGAGCGCCCGGCGTAGGGAGACGGTGCCATCACATAGATATTCCATCGAGGCCGGTTTTTGTGACATGGCGCGAGAGCGTCCCGTCTCAAGCGACTCCTAGCGTGCTGACAGCCGTCTCCCAGAGAACCGCCGCACCCATCAGGCAGCGACCACCCAGAGGAAGGCCATCATGCTCGCTCGGGCACACACGTTCACGATCGAAGGACTCCAGACGCGACCGGTGACCGTCGAGGTCGACATCCGCGCTGGTCTGCCAGCGTTCACGATCGTCGGGCTCGCCGACGCGGCCGTGCGCGAGGCGCGCGACCGCGTGCGCGCGGCGATCCTCAACTCGGGCTACGAGTTCCCGATGCGCAGGATCACCGCCAATCTCGCTCCCGGCGACGTGCCGAAGATCGGCCCGGGCCTGGATCTCGCGCTGGCTTGCGCGGTGCTCGGCGCCAGTGGACAACTGCCAGTGGAGCGCCTGGCGAGCCACGCGCTGTTCGGCGAGTTGGGACTCGACGGCGAGGTGCGGCCTTGCCACGGCACGCTCGCGATCGCACAGGCTGCATACGAGCAGGGCCTGCGCGCGCTGGTGCTCGCGCCCGCACGCGCACGCGAGGCGGCGCTGGTCGAGGATCTCGAGATAGCAATCGCACGGAGCCTGCGCAGCGCCGCGCGTGTGATCGCCGGCGGCAAGGGCGATGCTCTCCCCCCGATGCCCGAACGAGCCGATGGGGTGAACCCGAGCGCGGACCGCCGGGTACCCGGGCCGGACCTGGGCGACGTGCGCGGTCAGCGCGAGGCGGTCAAAGCGCTGCTTCTGGCGGCGGCCGGCGAGCACAACCTGCTGCTGAGCGGATCGCCGGGTACCGGCAAGACGATGCTCGCGCAGCGCCTCCCCAGCATCCTGCCGCCGCTGAGCCGTGCGGAGTCGATCGAGGTGACGCGCATCCACAGCATCACCGGCCGACTCGAAGGCGAGGGACTTGTGCGCAGCCGGCCGTTCCGGGCACCGCATCACACCATCACGACTGCAGGGCTGGTGGGCGGTGCACGGCGTGCGTGGGTGGGCGAGGTGGTGCTGGCACATCGAGGCGTGTTGTTTCTAGATGAGCTCTCAGAGTTCGCGCGACCAGCGCTCGAGGCGCTGCGCCAGCCGCTGGAGGACGGGCGCGTGGCGATCGTGCGCGCGCAGCATTCGGCGGTCTACCCCGCGCGGTTCGCGCTGGTCGCGGCGACCAACCCGTGTCCCTGCGGATACCTCGGCGAGGGCGAGCGCTGCCGCTGTACCGAAACGGACCTGGTACGGCATCGGCGGCGTTTGAGCGGACCGCTGCTCGATCGCATCGATCTGCTCGTGCACCTCGGACGCCCGACTCGCGCTGAGTTGGGCGAAGCACCGATGAGCGACTCTGCCGGGGCACGTGAGCTGGTCCTCGCGGCGCGCGAGCGTCAGCGGGCGCGTTTGCGGGAGGAGTCGGTGAGCGTGAATGCACACATGGACACGCGGATGCTCCGTCGACACCTCGCCCTCAGCGAGGCCGCAGAGCGATTGCTGCGCGGGGTGCAGGACCGGCAAGCGTTGAGCGCGCGTGGCCTACATCGCTTGCTGCGTGTCGCGCGCACAGCGGCGGACCTCGACGGCTCGCGACAGACGCGCGAGCAGGACGTAGCGACAGCACTGGCGCTGCGCTTGGAGGCTGGCGTGGCGCAGAGGCGCACGGCATGAGTACGTGCGCACAGTGCCGGCGTCGGAGTTGGCTGCTGGGGGCGCTGAACGGTCGCTTGGAGTATGTGGGACGCAGTCCGGCCCGGCTAGCGGGGCTGTTGGAACTCTCCGATGAGCGGTTGATCGAGGCGGTCGGCGGTAGCGAAAGCGAGCAACTGCGAAGAGACTACGCGCGACTCGCCGCGGTGCGCATGGCGCTCGCGCGGGACGTGCAACAGATCTGCCGCCACGATCCTGGCTTTCCGATAGCGCTCGGGCGAGAGCTAGTGTCACCGCGTCTGCTGCATGTGGCGGGTGGCCTCGAGCGCCTGCGCGGGCTGCTGGCCGAGCCGGCCGTCGCGATCGTGGGGGCGCGTGCGGCGAGCGACTACGGAATGGAGGCCGCACATGGCCTCGCGCGGGGCCTGGCGGCGAGTGGCATCACGGTTGTGAGTGGCCTCGCGGAGGGTGTCGCGACCGCTGCGCACGAGGGAGCGCTGGAGGTCGGGGGACCGACGGTGACGGTGAGCGCGGGCGGCGTCGACGTCTGCCATCCGGCGAGCCGAAGGGCCCTGTACCGCCGTGTGTGCGCCGGGGGCTGCGCGCTGGCGGAGCTGCCGTGCGGGCAGCGTCCGCACAGCTGGTGCCACACGGCGCGAGCGCGCATCGTGGTGGCGCTCGCGAATGTGGTGGTCGTGGTCGAGGCGGGAGAGCGTCCCGGCGAACTGTTGCACGCACGTCTCGCGCGCGAGACGGACACGATCCTCGCGGCGGTGCCGGGTCGCGTCACCTCGCCGCTCTCGCGCGGGACACACGCGCTGCTGCGCGACGGCGCGCACCTCGTGCGCGACGCGCAGGACGTGTTGGACGCGGTGTACGGCATCGAAGAGCGATCGGCCGCGGCACGACAGCGCTCGCCGGTTTCGCGGTCCGCGACGTTGACGCCCGACTTGCGCGCACTCCTGGACGAGGTAGCCACGGGTCGCGACACCGTCGCGAAGCTACTCGCGGCGGGCACAGCGGAACGGGAGACGCTCATTGGCCTCGCACGACTCGAGTGCAGCGGAGCGCTGGTGCGCGGCGATGCCGGACGCTACGTAGCCCGTCTATAGTTCTGGCTCGCGCGGATGTAGCTCAGTTGGCTAGAGCGTCTGCTTGCCATGCAGAAGGTCGAGGGTTCGAGTCCCTTCATCCGCTTCACGAGGCCTCCCTCCCCCGCCATGGACGTCCCCCTCCTACGCCTGCCCTCCTCGACCCGGGAGCCGACCTACGCGACCCCGGGCTCGGTGGGCTTCGACCTGAGCACCGCCGAACCGGCGGACATCGAGCCGGGCGCGATCGCGCTGGTCGGCACGGGCCTGGTCGTGGCGACCCCCCCGGGCTGGTGCCTGCTCGTGAGCCTGCGCTCCTCGACACCGCGCAAGTTCGGTGTACTTCAGCCGCACGCGATCGGCGTGATCGACGAGGACTACTGCGGACCCGAGGACGAGCTGCGACTGCAGCTCCTGAACTTCACCGCCGCGGCGGTCCACATACCGGCGGACAGCCGGATCGCGCAGGGGGTGTTCGTGCGCACCGAGCGCGCGGAGTGGAGCGCCCACGATCCCGCGCGCGACAGCCGCGGCGGCTTCGGTAGCACCGGCCACTAGGGCCAGGAGACCTCCAGGAAACCTCAAGCAGGCCGGCGCGTAAGCCGCCCCAGGCGCGGCAGCCTACGCGCGTCGCCCGATACGAATGGCCGATACGAATGGCCAGCACTACGTATTGGGGTTATTCAATTGGTCTGCACGACCGACATACGCCACGTAAGGTGCGCTTTTCCCGAAATGCACACATCCGCTGGCCTTTGGAATAATGCCCGACGCGATGAATGATGACTATAGGGTGCAACCGCTCGACCTGCCCGTCCCGCTTGACGATGGCGCCGCCGATCATCTGCCCGGACGCGAGCTGCCGGCCGAGCAGCTGAACTCCACGCTCGGCGACCGCTTCGACCTTGGCGAGGCAACGATCAGGCCGATAGTGGTCTACGTGTACCCCGCAACTGGGGTCCCCGGGGTGCCACTGCCGGAGGGCTGGGATGACATCCCCGGCGCGCGCGGCTGCACCCCCCAGAGCTGCGCCTTTCGGGACCACGTGCTGGAGCTCGCCGCCTACGGCGTCTCGGTCATCGGGCTCAGCGCCCAGCCCCTCGCCGAGCAGCGCGAGTTCGCCCAGCGCGAGCACATTCCCTACCCCCTGCTCAGCGACCCCGAGCTGCGCCTGGCACAGCTACTGGGGCTACCGACCTTCGAAGTGCAGGGGCGGCGCTTCTACCGGCGCCTCACCTTCATCGCGCGCGCGCGGCGCATCGAGAAGGTCTTCTATCCGATCTTCCCGGCGCACCAGAACGCCACCCAGGTCCTGGAGTGGCTCGCCCGGCAGGCGGCGGACGACAGCGCGCCCACGAGCCGGCCCTAGACCACGCTCTCGAGCGCCACGGCCTCCTCACGCCGTCCATCATCGAGCCGCTCCGCCGATAGCTCGTTGAGCGAGATCATGCGCGCCGCGAGGGGAGCGGCCAGCGCGACGACGACGGCCATCGTCAGGAACGCGGCGGTGGGATGGTGCACGAGGATCTGCACCACCACCGCAACCACGAGGCCTCCGAGATTGCCGGCCAGCCACACGATCGCCCCCGCGGTGCCCGCCGCCGAGCCGGCGAGCTCCTCGGCGACCGTGAGCAGCACCGGCAGCGCCGGCAGCAGCAGCACCCCCATCACGACCAGCACGAGCGCCCTGCCAGCGATACCGGGCACGAACGCGAGCGCGGCGCAGCCGAGACCGCCGATGAGCACCACCGCCCACATGAACCCGCGCTCCGCCCCGCGGCGGATGATCGGGGCCGGCAGCAGCGCACAACCTATGACCCCCGCTATCACCATCCCGACCAGCAGCGCGCCGGCTTCGGTTTCCGAGACGCCCGCGGGATGCAGCAGCGTCTGCAGCCAGGTCGAGAGCGCCACGAACACCCCGAACCCGAGAAACGCGAGCCCCGAGAGGATGCGGATCTCGCGCCGTCTCCAGAGGGTCCGCGCGATGCCGCGCTCGATCGCGGCGCTCTCCCCTCTCCCACTGCCCGGCCGACGCAGCGCGATCAGCATCCCACCCGCCGCCAGCACACCGACGATCGCCTGCACCGCGAGCAGCAACTGCAGATGATCGCCGCCGATCAGTGGCCCCAGCAGCAGCGCGACGAGCATCCCCAGGAAACCGCCGGCCGAGGCCACCGCGATCCCCGTCGCGCGGGCGCGCACCGGCAGATATTCACCGGCGAGCTTGCCGATCGCGCTCATCACGACCGGCTGCGCGAGCGCCACGAGCACCTGTCCCGCCAGCGCCCACGCGAATGTCAGGCCGCCGAGGCGCAGCACGCCGCCCGCCGCCACCAGCACCCCGCCCAGTGCGAGCGAGGGGCGAAAGGAGCGGTCCAGCAGCGCTCCAGCGGGGATCGCGAGCACGACGTAGAGCAGCGGGAAGATCTCCGCGAGCCAGCCGATCGCGCCAACCGAGACCCCGTAGCGCTTGGCGGCTTCGGTGGTGATCGCCGCGTAGGTCAGCCACAGCATCTGCGTCGCCGCCGCGAGCAGCCCGTAGACCGCGACGACGCCCCAGTTGGCGCTGTCCGCGTCCCTCTCGGCGGGCATTGTTGCTTGTGCGATCTGCATGGCGGAATCTTCTCAGTCGCGCGCGGGTGATGCTCCAAGCAAGATCGAGTCCCCCGGGTGGGGACTGTTCTCAATATTCAGTTTCGCCGACCTCACGCCGATAGGTGAAGGTGGCCACGGGAGTACCACAGGGAACGGCGGCGCAGGCCAACCGCGGCTTGCCGCTGGGCCGACTCGTGCGCGCACTGCCCGCGCTTGTCACCGTCGGTGTCGCCGCGCTCACCCTGGCCGGTGTCGCGGCAACCGACATACAGGCCCACCATGATGCACGGGCGCGGCGCGCGAACCTCTCCGGGGGCATCCAGGAGCTGGCCGTCGACACCGTCGACGCGACCATTAGGCGCACCGAGGACTTGGCCGCGGGACTCGCCGTTGGCTGGCGCGAGCACCGGGCGATCTTCGCGAGCGTGGCTCATGACCTGCTGCGCAGTCCCGGCATCAATGGTGTGGGCCTGATCGAGCGGATCACCCCCGCCCAGCGCGCGAGCTTCGAACGTCACAACGGGCCCATCGAGGCGCACACGCCCAGCGGCGCTCTGCGCCGCGCGCCCGCCGCTCGCAACTACCTGGTGGTCGCGACCAGCCTGCAGAGCAGAGCCGGGCCCCGCAGCGTCGGCCTGGACCTCGGCGCGGAGCCCACGCGCCGCCCGGCGCTGCTCGCGGCGGCCCTCTCGGGGCAGCCCCGCGCCACGCCTCCCGTGCGGTTGATGAGCGCCAACGTGCCCGGCACCGCGCTCTACACGCCGATCTACAGACCATCCGCACCGCAGGCGACGGCCGCGCAGCGTGCCCGCGCACTGCTCGGCTTCGTCTCAACGAGCTACCGCTACGGCCTGCTGTTGCACGCGCTGCAGCGCACACTCCCCGCCGGCACCGCCTTCTCAATCAGCGATGGCTCCACCCGGCTGCTCGCGCTGGGCGACCCGCGGGATCCGATCCGCACGCGGATCGCGGTCGCGGGGCGCTCGTGGACGTTGGCCGTCGGCTCCCCCTCCCCCGACCTCTCGCT
Source organism: Solirubrobacteraceae bacterium (assembly GCA_036501715.1). Taxonomy (GTDB): domain Bacteria; phylum Actinomycetota; class Thermoleophilia; order Solirubrobacterales; family Solirubrobacteraceae; genus Palsa-744. Next base: position 61,732 of record DASXZV010000045.1, read on the forward strand.
GCCGATCATGATCCTGCTGGCCGGCGGGCTGCTGACGCTCCTGGTCGGTTCGCTCGGGGTGCAGGCCAAAAGGCGCGAGCGCTACGCCCAGGAGCTCGTGGCACGGCGTTTGGCCGAGCGCGAGGTCGCCGAGCGCGCCCTGGCGCAAGCCGAGGAGCGCTTCCGCACGGCCTTCGCGGAGGCTCCGATCGGCATGGCCCTCACCTCGTTGGAGGGCCGCTTCCTGCAAGTCAACAGAGCGCTCTCGCAGATCACCGGCTACGACGAGCAGCAACTACTCGCGCTGGCCTTCGCCAGCGAGCTCACCCACCCCGACGATCGTCGCGCCGATCGCCGCGCGAGCGCGGCGATGCGAGACGGAGAGACGCGCATCTATGACACCGAGAAGCGCTACCTGCACGCAGCCGGACACACCGTCTGGGTCGCGATCCACACAACCCTGATTCACGACGAGCACGAGCAGCCGGCGTACTTCCTCTCCCAGATCGAGGACATCACCGCGCGCCGGCGCTACGAGCTGCAGCTGCAGCACATGGCCGACCACGACTCGCTGACCGGCCTACTCAACCGCCGCGCCTACGAGCGGCGCCTAGAGGAGCACCTGCAGCGCGGCGAACGTTACGGCCACGAGGGCGCCGTCCTGGTCATCGACCTGGACGACTTCAAGGAGGTCAACGACACCCTCGGCCACAGCGCCGGGGACGAGCTGATCATGCGCGTCGCGGGCGCGCTGGCGGGCCGCATCCGCGAGAGCGACACGCTCGCGCGTCTCGGCGGCGACGAGTTCGCGATCCTGACGCCGGCCGGTGGGCGCACCGAGGCCGAGCGGCTCGCACAGCTACTACTGGCGACCGTTCGTCGCGAGCGCGCCGCGCGCGGGCCCGGCGGACGCGCGCGCCCGATCACCGCGAGCATCGGCGTCGCGCCGCTCGCCAGTGCGATCGGCCTGAGCGCCGAGGAGGCGCTGATCAACGCGGACCTCGCGATGTACGACGCCAAGGAGGCCGGCCGCGACCGCAGCGAGACCTACGGCGGCTCCAACCGCGGACAGGCTCGCATCGAGGCGCGGCTGGAATGGGTCGAGCGCATCCGCGCCGCGCTCGACGAGGACCGTCTCGTACTGCACGCCCAGCCGGTCGTCGAGACCGCCACGGGGCGCACGACCCAGCACGAGCTGCTCGTACGCATGCTCGATGGGCACGGCGACCTGATCCAACCGGGCAGCTTCCTGCCGATCGCCGAGCGCTTCGGCCTGATCAGGGAGATCGACCGCTGGGTCATCACGCGCGCGATCCGCATGCTCGGCGAACACCGCGCCGCGGGCCGCCGCCCGACCGTCGAGATCAACATCTCGGGCCAATCGCTGGGTGACCCCGAGCTCGCGGAACACATAGGCCGCGAGCTGCACCGCTGCGGCGTGGACGCCACGCAGCTGATCTTCGAGGTCACCGAGACCACCGCGATCGACAACATCGTCGCCGCGCGCACCTTCGCCGAGCAGCTCGGCGAGCTCGGCTGCCGCTTCGCGCTGGATGATTTCGGGGCGGGCTTCGGCTCCTTCTACTACCTCAAGCACCTACCCTTCGACTTCATCAAGATCGACGGCGAGTTCGTGCGCAACTGCACCACCGATGCCACCGACCGGTTGGTGATCGGCGCCGTCGTGGAACTCGCGCGCGGCATGGGCAAGCGCACGATCGCCGAGTTCGTCGGCGACGAGGCCACGCTCATCACCCTGGGAGAGCTCGGCGTCGACTACGCCCAGGGATTCCACCTCGGCCGCCCCGCGCCGCTCGAGAGCTGGTTTGGCTCCTCCGTGCACCAGGAGAGCTAGCACCGGGCACTCATAAGATCGGCCCGCCGGGGGAGACGGGCCGATCAGGGAGGGAATGAGGGAGGGATGCTCCTCACACGAGTGTTGCCCGCAGATCCGAAAACCAAACATCAGTTGGCCGAGTTGCAAACAATTGGAAGCAACTGCGCTGAGTAGACGACGGCCGTGCGGACCGGGCGATGGCATCGGCTAGCCTAGAAGCATGCTTTTCGGCCAACGCAAGACCCAGACGGTCGACGCCTCCACGGCACTGCCGGGCCGCGAGCAGGAGCTGACGGTTCCGGCACGCCACGAGGTGCTCGGAACGCCGCTGCGCCCGCCGTTCCCGGACGGGGTCGAGCAGGCGATTCTCGGCATGGGCTGCTTCTGGGGCGCCGAGCGCCTCTTCTGGGAAGCCCCCGGCGTATACACGACAGCCGTCGGCTACGCGGGCGGGTACACCCCGAATCCGACCTACGAGGAGGTCTGCTCGGGGCGCACCGGCCACACCGAGGCCGTGCTGGTCGCCTTCGACACCGCCGCGACGAGCTTCACGGAGATCTTGAGGATCTTCTGGGAGGGCCACGACCCCACGCAGGGGATGCGCCAGGGCAACGATGTCGGCACCCAGTACCGCTCGGCGATCCTCTGGCTTGACGAGTCCCAGCGCGCCCAGGCCGAAGCCTCCCTGCAGGCCTACCAGCAAGTCCTCACGGCAGCCGGACACGGCCAGATCACGACCGAACTGGCCGCAGCGGACCCCGCCCACCCGTTCTACTACGCCGAGGCCTACCACCAGCAGTATCTAGCCAAGAACCCCGGCGGCTACTGCGGCCTGGGCGGTACGGGCGTCAGCTGCCCGGTCGGCTTGACCGCCGGCGGCTGAGACCGCCCCCGGCGGCGGAAACCTGCACGGCGGAAACCCGCACGGCGGAAACCCCGGCGGCGGAACCGAACGAGCTGCGGCCCCGCCGAAGCGGGGCCGCAGTGTACGTCGCCTTGGCGAGACGACCGCGCCTAGAGGAGAAGCGCGCTCGCCGATGGCGTCCTTGCCCTACGTCGCGCTGCCCACCGCCGGTTCGCCGGAGACCGGGGTGGTCTGCCACCCAGCGCCGTGCGGCCCACCGAGGGTCGGCACGTCTGAGGGGTACACCTCGTTGCCGTGGATCGCGTGATCGCCGATCTCCAGTTCCTCGTCGGAGAGCCGTAGCGGCAGGAAGATCCCGACCAACTTGAGCAGGATGAACGTGCCCACGGCCGAGAACACGATCACCCACAGGGCGGTCTCGGCCTGCCAGCGCAAGAGCGTCCAGCTGCCGTTGATCAGCAGGCCGCCTTTGTCGGGCAGGTTGCCGGCGCCTTTTTCACCGATGTACTCGATGATGTTCGTGTTGGCAAGCAACCCCACCAACAGGCCTCCGGTGAGACCCGCGATGCCATGGGTATAGATCACCCCCAGCGTGTCGTCCACGTTCCGGAAGATCGGCGCGCGGCTGAGGAAGCGGATCGACATCCACACGATCGTGGAGCCCACGACACCGACGATGATCGCCCCGTAGCCGTTGATGAAGCCCGCCGATGGAGTGATCGCGACGAGGCCCGTGATCATGCCGTTCACCGACCCGATCAGGGAGGGCTTGTCACGGAAGATGTAGTCCCAGCCGATCCACACGAGCATCGCGACCGCGGTCGCCAGGTTCGTGTTGAGCACGGCCGCCGAGGCGTTCGCGCCGGCGTAGTAGGAGTCCCCTCCGTTGAAGCCGTTCCAGCCGAGCCACAGCAGACCCGCACCGGCTGCCACCATCAGCAGGTTGTTCGGGGCGTCGACCTCTCGATCTCGCTTCAATCGAGGCCCGATCACCGCCGCCGCGACGAAGCCCGAGACACCGGCCGCCAAGTGGATCACGTACCCACCGGAGTAGTCCAGTGCGCCGTGCGCCGCGAAGTAGCCGCCGCCCCAGATGAGGAAGGCGTTGATCGTGTAGACGAACGTGATCCACAGGAGCACGAACGGAATCCAGGCCTTGAAGCTAATTCGCCCGAGCACCGAACCGAGCATCAGGATCGGCGTGATCGCGGCGAACACGAACTGGAAATACACCAGTGTGGATTGCGGGAAATGGAACGGTGGACCTTCGGTGACAGACGGGATCGACGCCTGTCCCTGCTCAGCGACATGCCCGAGCACGCTTCCCGGCCTACCCCAGAACGTGTCGAAGAAGCTTTTGCCGCTTCCGATCGGGGTACCGAAGCCCATCTTGAATGCCCATAGGCACCAGGCGACGAGCACGAGGGAGAAGGCGACGAAGGTGAGCATCATGCTGTTCACCGACCACCGCTTCTGCATGACCCCGCCGTACAGCACGGCGAGGCCTGGCAGGCTCATCAGCCCGACGAACGTCGCCGCAGTCATCTGCCAAGCGTTATCTCCGGGAGAGAGCCAAGATGGATATGCAGCCCAGGTCATGTGCCTCCGTTCCTTAGTGTTGGTCTGACGGCCGCCGGCCCGCGGATGCGGGTCGGCAAGCGCGCCACCTAAGCAGTCCGGGTATGAAATCCGGCGGGGGGGCGGCCCGGTAGGGCCATCGTGCCCAACAGATGACCCGCGGCTTTCGACATTTGTCTAGGACCCTCCGAAAAGGCCCCGCGGGGCCTCGCCGCGGGGCTCGCGCGCGCAGCCTTTAGCTGGAAGGCAGGCCGGCCCGCCGGCAGGCTTCGTGCAGCGCCGGACGCAGGTGCGGGTAGGCGGTCGGCGAGGCGCACGTGGCCCTGGCCTGCGCGCCGCACTCGTGCACTTCGGCGCCGCCCAGCGTGCTGGGGAAGGTCAGCGTGATGCAGTCCCGGCGCGCGGGCGCGCCGCTGGTCAGCGCAAAGGCGCCGAGGCCAACCAGCACCAGCAGCAGGCAGGCGAGCGCGGCCGCGACCGCCGTGCGCTCGCGCCGGCCCCAGCGCAGGGGCTCGGAGAGCCGCTTGGACTGGTCCATCATGATCATCGCGAGAGCAGTCTAGGCGTCTTGCGAGGAGGCAGGCGCGAAGTCGAGCGCGGCGGAGTTGATGCAGTAGCGCTGCCCATCCGGCCCGGGCCCATCGTCGAAGACGTGGCCGAGATGCCCGCCGCAGCGGCGACAGACGACCTCGGTGCGGCGCATGAAGAGGCTGTTGTCGGGGCGCAGCTCAACCGCCTCGGCGACCGCGGGCTCGGTGAAGCTCGGCCAGCCGGTGCCGGACTCGAACTTGGTGTTGGAGTCGAAAAGCTCCGCCCCGCAGGCGGCGCAGCGATAGCTGCCGGTGTCCTTGTTGTATACGTACTCGCCCGTGAAGGGCGGCTCGGTGCCGGCGCGGCGCAGGACGTCGTACTGCTCGGGCGTCAGCTGCTCGCGCCACTCCTGCTCGGACTTGACGACCTCGGGCTCGCTCATCGTTCTCCCGTTCTAGCACTCCGACCGCTGTTGAACCCGCTCGGGTGCATCTCGTCACACGCATCCGGGTAGCCCACTGGCAGAGCGCCCATATTCGGATCCAAAACGCGAGGAGCGGGCATGCAGACGATCAAACTCGGCGGCACCGACCTGGAGGTCTCGCGCATCTGCTTTGGCACGTGGCAGTTCGGCGGGGAGTGGGGCGAGATCGATCACGGGGAGGCGATCGCGGCGGTCGCTCGCGCGCGCGAGTTGGGCATCGACTTCTTCGACACCGCGCAGGCCTATGGCTTCGGGGTTTCCGAGCGCCTGCTCGCGGAGGCGCTGCGCGACGTCCCCCGCGAGCAGGTCGTGCTCGCGACCAAGGGCGGCCTGCGCAAAGAAGGCGAGGAGCTACTACGCGACTCCAGCCCCGCGTGGCTGCGCGCGGGCCTGGAAGCGAGCCTGCGCAACCTGGGCACGGACTACGTCGACATCTACCAGGTCCACTGGCCCGACCCGGGCACCCCGTTCGCGGAGACCGCGGGGGCACTCGAGCAGTTCGTGCGGGAGGGCAAGGTGCGCTATGTCGGGGCCTCGAACTTCGACGCGCTGCAGATCGCGGAGTTCGCGATGACGCGGCGCCTGGACACGCTGCAGCCGCCCTACCACATGCTGCGCCGCGAGATCGAGGACTCCGTCCTGCCGTACTGCCGCGCGCACGACATCGGCGTGCTCGCCTACGGCCCGCTCGCGCACGGCCTGCTGAGCGGCAACTTCACGCGCGACTCGCAGCTCTCGCAAGACGAGTGGCGCGCGGGCAGCGACCTCTTCAGCGGCGAGAACTTCACTCGCAACCTGGAGATCGTCGAGCGCCTGAGGGAGCTCGCGCGGGAGCTCGACATCACCGTCGCGCAACTCGCGATCGCGTGGACGCTCGCGAACCCCGCGGTGCACGTCGCGATCGTCGGCGCGCGGCACGCGGCGCACATCGAGGGCGCCGCCGCGGCCGCGGAGGTGCACCTCGACGCGGACGCGAGGGAGCGCATCGAGGAGGTCCTCGCGCAGGCCGCGATGGTCGGCGGGCCAACGCCGGAGGGCGTCTGAGGTAGGTCCTCGTCGACCGGCCCCGCCGCGCGCGCGTGCGCCCGCGTGTACGCGCGCGGCGGGCCCTCAAAAGCAATCATTGGAGATCGTCCGCGCGGGTCGGCCCGTGGGCGGCGCCCGCCCGGGCGGGGCCTCCGTGCCCCGCCACCGCGCTGCTATCCTTCACCTTACGTTCACGTAAAGTTTGAGAGGGTGTCCAGGTCGCAGACGACACCCGGGAAGGACCGCCTTGTCCAGCCGATCCACAGCAGTGCGCTCCCGCCGTCTCGGTGTGGCGGCGGGCCATGAGCACTACAAGTGGTGGGCGCTCTCCTGTACGAGCTTGGGGATGCTGCTCGCGGCGACCAACTCGGGGACGCTGATCATCGCGCTGCCGGACCTCGAGCGCTCGCTGCACGCGAGCCTGCTGGCGCTGGTGTGGGTGATCCTCGCGTACCTGATCGCGGCGACCGTGCTCGTGCTGATGGCGGGCCGCCTGTCGGACCTGTTCGGGCGCAAGCAGGCCTACATCGGCGGCTTCGTCGTCTTCGCGCTCGCCTCCCTGGGCGCGGGCTTCTCCTCGGACGCGACCGTGCTGATCGTGTGGCGCGTGCTGCAGGGCATCGGCTCGGCCTTCCTGTTCGCCAACGCCGCCGCGCTCGTTACCGACGCCTTCCCGCGCGAGGAGCTCGGCCTGGCGATGGGCACCAACACGATGGTCGCTGCGATCGGCCTCGCGATCGGTCCGGTGCTCGGCGGCGCGTTGGTCGCAATCTCGTGGCACTGGGTCTTCTGGTTCAACGTCCCACTCGGTCTCGCCGGGGCGGCCTGGGGTGCGCTGATCCTGCGTGAGCTCGCCAAACCCGATCAGGTGCGCGGCTACGACGTGCTCGGCAACGTGACCTTCATCCTCGGGCTCACGGGCCTCGTGCTTGGCGTCTCGCGCGGCGGGATCAGCGGCTGGGACGACACGATCGTGATCGTTGGCCTCGTCGCCGCAGTGGTGCTGCTGCCGCTGTGGGTGTTGATCGAGAACCGTTCGCGCGCCCCGATGCTCGACCTCTCGCTATTCAAAAACCGCCTCTTCGCCGCTGCCACGGCGGCAGCGTTCATCAACGGACTGGCGCGCTTCGCGCTGATGTTCCTGTTCGTCTTCTACTTCCAGGGTGCCCAGGGCAACACGCCGATCACGGCCGGCATCAAGCTGATCCCGCTGGCGGTGGGGATGCTCATCTCCTCCCCCCTGGCCGGCATCTATGCCGACCGCCACGGCTCACGCGGCCTCGCGGCGCTCGGGATGCTCGTCAGCGCCGCGGGTCTGGCCGCGATGACGACGCTGGAGGTCAGCACGCCCTACTGGCAGAGCACGCTGTGGCTGTTTGTCGTGGGCGTCGGCTCGGGCATGTTCAACAGCCCCAACACAGCGGCGATGATGGGCACCGTGCCCGCCCAGCGCCGCGGTATCGCGGCGGGCGCGCGCACGCTGCTGCAGAACACCGGCGCGGTGCTTTCGATCGCGTTCGTGCTCGCGATCATCACCTCCGCAGTCCCCAAGTCGACGCTGTTCGCGGTCTTCTCGGGTCTCGCCAAGGGCCTCTCCGCGGAGAAGCTCGCGCCGTTCATCGACAACATGCACACCGCGTTGTGGGTGCTGGCGGCCACTTCGCTGGTTGGGGCCGGCGTGTGCCTGATGCGTCCCCGGTACAGCACGACGCTCGGGGAGCTCGAGTCGACCACTCACCCCGCCCAGCCGCAGGTGGCGGTGCTGAAGGAGGGAGTCAAGGTATGAGCGAGACCGGCGCGCTGCGCATCGGCGACGTCGCGCGCCTGGTCGGCACGACCCCGCGCACGATCCGCTACTACGAGGAGATCGGCCTTCTACCCGAGGCCACGGCGCGACCATCGGGCCAGCACCGCAGCTACAGCGAGGCCGAGGTCGAGCGCCTACGCGAGGTGATGCGCCTGAAGAGTCTGCTGGGTGTCTCGCTGGAGGAGCTCAAGACGCTGCTCTCCGCCGAGGAGGCGCGTGCAGTGGTGCGCGCCCAGTTGCGCCGCGATGATGTCCACCCCGAGCGCCGCCGCGCGCTGCTCACCGAGGCCCTGGGCCACATCGACCGACAGCTCGAACTCGTCGAGCACCGCGCCGGCGAACTGGCCAAGCTCGAGCAGGAGCTCAGCGAGACCCGCAAGCGCGTGCGCGGCAAGCTGCGCGAGCTCGACAAGGCTCCGGCCGAGGCGTTCACGACAACCTAGCCCCTCCCCGCCGGGCGTTCGCGACTTCTCTCACCCATAGCCCGCCCCTCACGCCAAAGGAGCCACAGATGTCCACGTCCCCAATTCCCCCGAGCCCCGAGGGTGTTCCCGGAGCGGTGCTCGACCCCACGGCGATCGCCACCGAAGACCTCACCTATCCCGGCGCCGGGGGCACCGCGATCAACGGCTACCTCGCCCGTCCGGCGAGCGGCGAGGGACAGCTGCCCGGCATGATCGTGATTCACGAGGCCGGCGGCCTGGGCGATCACATCCGCGACGTCACCCGCCGCTTTGCCAACCTCGGCTATGTGGCGCTCAGCGTGGACCTCTACACCCGCGAAGGCGGGCCGCCCCCGATGGGTGACCTGCCGGCGCTGATGCAGCGACTCTTCTCGATGCCCGACGAGCGCATCCTCGGCGATCTCGAGGGGGCCGCCGACCTGCTGCGAGCGCGCCGGGACGTGACAGGCAAGATCGGCTGCGTCGGCTTCTGCATGGGCGGGCGCCTGACACTGCTGTTCGCCTGCGCCAGCGATCGTCTCGACGCGGCGGCGGACTGCTGGGGTGGGTTCATCGACCGCTCGACCCCCGAGGAGCGCTCGACACCGGAGCGTCCAATGCCGCCGCTGGATCTCGTGGAGCGCCTGCACTGCCCGCTGCTGGTTGCCATCGGCGCGGAAGACCAGAACCCCTCGCCCGCGCTGGGGGAGCGCCTGCGCGAACGGCTGGCGGCCACGCCGCACGAGACGCGAGTCGACGTCTACGAGGGCGCGGGCCACGCTTTCTTCGCGGACTACCGGCCTAGCTACCGACCTGAGCCTGCCGCACTGCTGTGGGAGCGGATCGTGCCGTTCTTCGCGGCCCATCTGTGGGATCCGGCCTGATCGCAGCCGTACCGTTCGTCGCGTTGGTCGTCGTTGAGCGATCGACGAGCTCGCCGATCATCTGTACCAGCGATTCCGGGGCATCCCACATCGGGACGTGCCCGCAGTCGGGCAACGTGCGCCACTCGACGCCCGGTATCTCGCGCCGAAAGCGCTGCGCGTTGCGCTCCGCGGGCAGCACGCGATCGAACTCCGGCGACGCCAGCAGGACCGGACAGGAGATGCGGTCGAGGTCCCGCAACGCCAGTCCGCTGTCGGCGCGCAGCGCGGCAAGCGCGGCCTCGCTCACCGAGCAACGTGCTGAGGCACGCGCGAGATCGACCGCCTCCGCGGCGCTCATGCGCTCGCCGTGGCGCATGATGTCGCGCATCGCGAGGCGCCTGCTCCGAGGACGCGCCATGACCGTCGGGACCGCGCGCGCGGTCATCCGCGTGACCCTGATCTGCTGCGCGAAGAAGCGCGCCAGACGCCGCGCCTCGCCGTCACCATCCGACCAGCCGCCGGCGGGCGCGAGGGCAACGACCGAGCGCGCCCTGCCGCGCTTGGCGAGCTCGAGCGCCAGCCCGCCACCGAGGGAGTTGCCCACGAAGTGCGCGCTACCGAGACCGAGGTCGTCGAGGTGTCTTTCGACAGAGTCGCACGCGGAGGCGAACGACACTGCGATCTCTGGAAACGGCGGCCCACCGTCGTGACCGGCGAGCGTCGGCGCGATGACTTCGTAGCGAGCCGTCAGGGCGCTCAGCAGCGGACGCCAGTGATGCCACGCACCGGTGAAGCCATGCAGGAGTACGACCTGCTCGCCGAACCCGGCGCGGTAGAGCGCGGGAGAAATCTCGGCCGTCATCGATAGGCAGCCTACACGTACGGATCTGTTGCGTGGCAGATGTCACGACCCGCGGACGATTCTCCTACGCGCGCGATGAAGCCATCCAGCGAGTAGATCACCTTGCGCATCGATTCCTCCGATTGGCGCTAGTCGTAGTGCCTCAGGTGCGGCCAGAGCGCGGACCAGCGGTTAGCGGTTCGGCAAAGCATGACCGGGAGACCCTGCTCTTCGTTGTCGAGACCGACGCCGTCGTTGACGGTAGCCAGTGTTTGACACTGCTTGAAGTACGGCGCGGCTTCGGTCGTGTTTTCAAAGCCGAGCAGCAGGGCATCGCTGTCGGCGGCTGGCGGGATTCCCCATTCGCTGAACCCGTTGTGGCCGCTGTAGGCGCGCGGCAGTCGGTGTGCCGCCCCGAAGAGGTCGATCGCGCCCGCCTCACCGTAGTTGCCCGTGAAGATCGCTGTATGCCGGCGTTCGTCAGCTGGGATCTGCCGCCACGCGTTGGCTACCGTCTGCACGAAGCGCGGCCAGCCGACGGTCTCGCCCTGGGCGGGGTTGAGCGCCATCACGACACTCCCCTGCAAGTCGCGCTCGGGGAGCAGGGGCAGAGCGATGAGGCCGCTGATCACCGCGCTCAGCGCGATCGCGCCACCGAGCAGCCATCGGCGTCGGAGGACGCGCAGCATCCACTCCTCCGTGGGTAGCGCACCGAGCCCCAGCAGCACGGGGTAGAGACTCGCGAGGTAGTACGCGTGTCCGTTACCGACGAAATACAGGATGGCCATCACCGCGTAGGTGACAGGCACGAAGCGCAGCTCGCGCCATCCGGAGCGTCGAAACGGCGCGCACAGCCCGGCGATCCAAACCGGCACGAGCACAGGGCTGACCATCACGAGCTGGAACGGGAAGAATCCCGCCCGGCCACCCTCCTGGCTACCGGCGATGTTGCCGGCGACGGTCAGCTGTGGCCAACCGTGCCGCTGCTGCCAGATGACGTACGGGGCGGCGAGCACCACGGCGCACACGGTCCCCCCGGCGGCCCACCACGACCGCAGTGGCGATCGCGGACCGATAACGATCAACGTCGCAACCATCACGGCGGCCACCAAACCCACCTGCGGCTTGGCCTCCACGCCGACACCCACGACCACACTGGCGGCCAGGATCGACACACCGCTCCCGCGGACGATCGCGCGAATCGCCAGCCATCCCAGCAGCGTCGTGCTCAAGAGGTCGAAGGTCGTGGTGCTCACGAGATGGCTCACGGCAAGCGCGAAGCCCGAGCAGGCGGCGCAGGACGCGGCGATGATCTGCGCGCGCGTGCCCCCGCCGACCTCGCGCGCGATGAGCGCAGCGAGCATCGTCGTCGCGGCGGCAGCCAGCGCCGAGGGGGCTCGCAGCAAGAGCAGCGACCCCGGGGAGAGCGCGTTCAGCGCCCAGCACAACAGCGGAACGAGCGGGGGTTGGTCGGGATAGCCGAACGCTGGGTGCGCACCGGCGACGATGAAATACAGCTCGTCGCGGTGATATCCGTAGCGCGTGCTCGTCGCGAGTAGCACCGCGGCCTGCACAAAGCCGATAACTGCGACCCAGCCCGTCAACCGCGTCCGTCGCGACCGCAAAGCGCCGGAAGATCGCCGTTCCTCTGAGTCTGCCGACGCTGCTGGTGCCACGATGGCCCGTACGCTAATCCTTCTCAAACGCTCGCGGGAGGTTTCGCCCGCCCTCCTACATTGAAGGGGACCGCAGCCCGACCCCAGAAGCGAGGAGAACAGCCGTGGAGCGCAAATGGTGGACCCTGATCGCGGTTTCGGTGGCGATCTTCATGCTGCTGCTCGACATCACCGTCGTGAATGTCGCGCTGCCCTCGATCCAGCACTCGCTGCACTCCTCCTTCGCGGACCTGCAATGGGTTGTAAACGCCTACGCGCTGACGCTCGCCGCGTTCCTGCTGACCGCCGGCGCGCTCGCCGACCTGCTCGGCCGCCGGCGGATCTTCACGCTTGGGCTCATCGTCTTCACGCTCTCCTCGGTCGTCTGCGGCGTGTCCTCGACCCCGCTGATGCTCAACCTCGCTCGCGCCGTGCAGGGCGTCGGCGGCGCGATGATGTTCGCAACCTCGCTCGCGCTGCTCGCAGAGGCCTTTCACGGCAAGGAGCGCGGGACCGCGTTCGGCGTCTTCGGCGCGGTCACCGGGGCCGCGGTCGCGGTCGGACCGGTCGTCGGCGGCCTGATCACCTCGGCGGTCGGCTGGGAGTGGATCTTCTTCGTCAACGCCCCGATCGGCGCGGCGGCGGTCTTCATCACGCTCACGCAGGTCGCCGAGTCGCGCGACCCCAACGCGACCGGCGTCGACTGGGCGGGCCTCGTGACCTTCTCGGGGTCGCTGTTCCTGCTCGTCTACGCGCTCGTGCAGGGCAACGAACAGGGCTGGGGCTCGACGCGGATCGTCGCCTGCCTCGCCGGAGCGGTAGTCCTGATCGTGCTGTTCCTGATCGCCGAGCTACGCCAGAGCCGGCCGATGCTCGACCTCTCGCTCTTCCGTCGCCCCGCCTTCACCGGCGCGAGCATCGTCGCGTTCTCGGTCTCCGCGTCGATCTTCGCGATGTTCCTCTACCTCACGCTCTACATCCAGGACGTGCTCGGCTACGGCCCCCTGCAGGCCGGCGTGCGCTTCCTGCCGATCACGCTGCTGTCATTCGTCGCCGCGCCGATCGCCGGGCGCCTGTCCGTGCGCATACCCGTGCGGCTGCTGCTCGGCGGCGGGCTGCTACTCGTCGGTGCCGGCCTGCTCGCGATGACGGCGGTCGACGCGAGCTCCGCCTGGACCGTGTTGATCCCCGGCTTCCTGCTCACCGGCGTCGGCATCGGCATGATCAACCCGCCGCTCGCCTCTACCGCGATCGGCGTCGTGCACCACTCGCGCAGCGGCATGGCCTCGGGCATCAACAGCACCTTCCGCCAGGTCGGCATCGTCACCGGCATCGCCGGCCTCGGCGCGGTCTTCGAGCACGAGATTACCCACACGACGACCGCGAAGCTCACCGCGGCCGGCCAACTGCCGGCGGTTCAATCCGCCGCGCACGGCCAGCTCAAGACGCTGCTCGTCTCCGGCGAAGTGCAGGCGATCATCCACACCCTCCCCCACGCCGCGCAGACCGCGCTCGCGCACGCCTACCGCGCCGGGTTCACCGAAGCCTTCGACGTGATCCTCGTCATCGCCGCTGCGATCGCGCTGATCGGCGCCGCGCTCGCGTTCGCGCTCGTGCGCAGCCGCGACTTCGTCGCATCCGAGGGCGGGCCGCCTGCCGCCAACCAGACACCGGCGCCCGATCCCGTCGGCGTCGCCAGCGGATAACGTTGTCTTCCAATATCCCGACGTGCCCGCTGCGCTGCCAGCGGACATACCACCTGCTGCGGCCTAGTTAGGCGCCACGAACGTCACTCATTCGCCAAGAGTGTGTGCGAGTCCAGCTCCTTGGTGAGCTCGCCGGCTCTCACCATGTGCGAAACCTCTGCGGCGATCGTGTCGCGGTTGGCGTTCAGCCCCTTGGCCATATCGCCGGTGGTGCTCTGCGGGTGCTCCTTGACGTATTCAACGATGCGCCCGTCGATGTCATCCTTGTACTGACGTGCAGTAGCTCGACGGTTGCTGGCGCGACGCGCCGTCGCACGGCGGGTCGAGCGCTGCGGCGGCACCACTGCTGGCGTGCCGAGTGTCGACTCTGGCGGGAGCGTGCTCTGTGTCTGCATTGCCGAGAACCTCCTGACCCTCATGGAGGTACCGCGCGAGAGGAAGAGGGTAGGAGACCCAACGCGCGCGTGGATCAAAGGAGCTAGGCCCCGGGGTCTCGATCATGGCCTCAAGCTCCGCGCCTCGGCGCGATCGCGCTTCGGCGGCTTTCGGGCTTTTGAGGCTGAAGTCCTGCCCGCAGGGTCAGCTCGACTACCCATGCTATCCCTTTCCCAGTCCGCAACAAACAACGGCTTGCTGTCCCACGACGCGGAGCGGGGCTGTCCACCCGGGCCGCCCGAAACGGTCGCGTCGGACGCATGTGCGTTGCGTCCCCCGCTTACCGGGGCAGGTGAAACGGAACCGTCGTGATGACGATGCCCTCGTAGGCGATAAGGGACGCGCGCAGGCGTGTAGCGGTGCGGTTGTGCAGGATCCGCTGCCAGCGCTTGGCGACGACGATCTCGGGCACGACGAGCGTGAGGGTCACGTCGGGGCGTTGGCGGTGCAGGGCGGCGATGTAGTTGGCCAGCGGCGCGACCGTGGAACGGTAGGGAGATACGACGACCTCGAGCGGCAGATGATCGCCCCAGGCCTGCCACGCGCGGTGGAAGCGCTCGGCCTCCTCCGCGGTGGGGCTGATGTGCAGCGCGAGCACCGGCTGGGCGAGCGAGACCGCGTAGGCGAGCGCGTGCAGCGCCGCGAGGTCGAGCACCGCGACGGGGACGACGGCGAAGCTGTGCACCTCGGAGGGGTCGTCCTGCGCCTCGGCCAGGAGCTCGGAGACCTCTGGGCGCAGGAGCGGCGGCGTCACACGTGTCGTGCGCCTGTGCCCGCCCACCTCCGGCCCTGGGGCATTGGGTCGTGGCGTGAGCGCCTCGCGGGCGCTCACGTAGTGCGCGTGCACGCGCCCGCACGCCACGACGATCAGCGGAACCAGCACCACCACGACCCAAGCGCCCTCGGTGAGCTTGGTGATCGCCGCGATCAGCACGACCAGCGCCGAGAGGGTTGCGCCGAGCAGATTGGTGGCGAGCGCGGCGCGCCATCCCCGCTCGCGGTGGCGCCACCAGTGCGCGACCATCCCGCTTTGGGCGAGCGTGAAAGCGAGGAACACGCCGATCGCGAACAGCGGGATCAGTGGGGCGGTTTGCCCGCCGAAGGCGGCGTAGATCACGGCCGCGGGGACCGCGAGCACGAGGACGCCGTTGCTGAATGCCAGACGATCGCCCATCCGCAGGAACAGCCGCGGGACGTAGCCGTCGCGGGCCATGAAATACAGCAGTCGCGGAAAGCCGTTGAACGCGGAGTTGGCGGCGACCAGCAGCACGAGCGTGGTCGCCACCTGCACGAAGCCGTAGGGAATGCCGCCGCCGACGCTGTCGTGAGCGATCTGGGAGAGCACCGTTTGGCTCCCACCCGGCGCGGCACCGTCGAAATGAGCGACGAGCACGACGCCGACGAACATCGCGATCAAGAGCCCGATCATCACCGAGAGCGTCTGGCGGGCGTGCCGCGCTTGCGGAGGATGGAAGACCGGGACCGCGTTTGAGATCACCTCGATCCCGGTCATCGCGGTCGCCCCGGAGGCGAACGCGCGCAGCAGCAACAACACGCCGACGGCCTCGGTTGCCCGGTGGGGGGCCGCGGCGGCCGGGTGAAAGCCATGGGTGCCCGCCTTGATCAGACCGGCGATCACGATGAGTGCGATCGCGACCACGAACAGGTAGGTGGGTGCGGCGAAGGCGGCGCCGGCGTCGCGCGCGCCGCGCAGGTTGCCGGCCACGAGCAGCACGATCACGACCAGGCCGATCACCACCCGCGCCGAGTCGAGCGAGGGAATCGCGGAGGTGACGGCTTCCACCCCGGACGCGACCGAGACGGCGACCGTGAGGATGTAGTCGATGATCAGCCCCGCGCCTGCAAGCAGGCCCCACTGCCGGCCAAGGCTGTCACTGGCGACGATGTAGGAGCCCCCGCCGTGCGGGTAAGCCCGGATCACCTGCCGGTAGCCGAGACCGACAGAGAGCATTAGTACCGCAAGGGCCGCCCCGATCGGCAGCGAGAGCTTCAGCTCGCCCGAGCCGGCGAGCACGAGGATCGCCATCATCGCTTCCGGCCCGTAGGCCACCGATGACAGCGCGTCGGGCGAGAGCACCGCGAGGGCGAGCAGCCGCCCCATTTGCTCCTCGGCGATCGCCGTGCTGCGCAGCGCCGGGCCGATCAGCGCCCTCCGCACTACGTAGGCCACGCGGCCCGACCGCGAGTCACCTTCCCCAGCCGCGGCCGTCGCTTCGAGCTCGTCATCCTCCGCCTCACGCCCCACGCTGCGGATATGAAGAAAGCGTCCGGCGCGCGACTGCTGCGGATCGGCGAACTCGAGGCGGCGATCGACCGGTAGCGCGCGCTCCCAGACCTGCCGCGCCGGCATACACCCCGCCCAGTCACGACCCACCTCGCCGAGCGCCGCAAGCGCGCGCTTGTCGAGCTCGGGCAGCTGTGCGCTCGCCGTGACCGTCGCATCCGGCCCCTCCTCCCCTGGACCGTCGCTTGACCCACCGCGCGGCCGATCGCGGGCGCCCGTGCTGTCGGAGGGTGGGCTTGGCAAGGGCTGGCTGACGAGTCCGAAGTTACGAGCCGCGCGGGTCGCGCAGCAAAGTGACCCTAACTCACGCGGGCGATCCCCTCTCCCGCATGCGCTCCACGCAGCAGGCCGGCGCGGTCATGCTGCTCGAGCGCCGCCGGGTATCGGCGGCTGAGCCGTTCAGCTTCCCGCGGCGCGCGCGTACCCCGCACAGCTCAACACCGGCAGCCGCGGATAGCGCGGATAGGCTGGATCCTCGCGTGAGCGCGTGCACAGCGAGAAACTCGAGCCGCGTGTGTTACGGACCTCCTGCTGGAAGCGGCAGGTGTCACACAACCCTGCAGCTGGGCCGCCACGGGGCGCCGGCGGCGGTGAACCAGACGAAGACATGACATTGCAGCCTAGTCTCCAGCGAAACCCCGCATCAAGCCAGCGACGCGAGTGGTGTGCGACCAGCCGCTTCGCTCCCTGCGATAATAGTTGACCAAGCAACTATGGCGACCTTCAACCGACTACTCGGCTTCCTGCGGCCTTACCGGCGCGGGTTGACCGTCTCATGGATCCTCGCGAGCCTCGCGATGGTCATGACCGTCGCCCTCCCCTGGCTCACGGGCCGGGCGGTCGAAGCGATCAACAAGGGCGCCCGCGCGGCCCATCACCACGAGGGCGCGCTGCGCACGCACGAGCGCAGCACGCTGCTGACGCTCGCGCTTCTGATCCTCGCCGCGGTGCTGGTGCGCTGGGCTTTCACCTACTGGCGGCGGATGATCGCCGGACGGGTCTCGCTCGGGGTCGAATACGACCTGCGCAAGCGGATCTACGGCCACCTACAGCGCCTGGAGCTCGGCTTCTTCGACCACCAGCAGACGGGGCAGCTGATGTCGCGCGGGACGGTGGACCTGCAGGCGGTGCGCTTCTTCCTGGGCTACGGCCTGGTGTTCATCCTGCAGTCGGTCCTGACGATCGTGCTGGCGGGCGCGGTGATGATCGCGGTCGAACCGAAGCTCGGCCTGATCGCGCTCGCGCCGGTGCCGTTCGTGATCGTGATCTCCTACCGCTACGGCCGCCGCGCGCGCCCGGCGATCGGCGAGGTACAGCAGCGCATCGCGGAACTGACGGCGGACGCGGAGGAGAACATCACGGGCGTGCGCGTGGTGAAGGCGTTCGCGCGTGAGGCCCGCCAGCTGCAGCGCTTCCGCCGCAGCAGCGGGCGGGTCTTCGAGCAGGCGATGGTGACGACGCGCCTGGAAGCGACGTACAACCCGGTGATCGGCTTCCTCCCCCAGCTCGGCCTGGCGGCGGTCCTGCTGCTGGGCGGGCAGGCAGTGATCCATGCGCACCTCACCCTCGGCCAGTTCACCTCTTTCTACCTGTACCTGAACATGCTGATCAGCCCGATGCGCTCGCTCGGTGTGACGCTCAACCTCGCGCAGCGTGCGACGGCCTCGGGCGCGCGCATCTTCCAGCTGCTCGACCGCGAACCACGCCTGCGCGACACGCCGGGCGCGCCGCCGCTGCCGGCGGGCAGCGGTCACGTGCAACTGCGTGGGGTGACGCTGCGCTACGCGGACCCACACGACGAGCTCGGGATGAGCGAGTCGGCAAAGCGCAGTGCGACCGAGGACACCACGACGGCGCGGGCGGTGCTGCGCGACATCGACCTCGACGTGCCAGCGGGCCGCACGGTGGCGCTGGTGGGCGCGACGGGCTCGGGCAAGACGAGCCTGGTGGCGCTGATCTCGCGGCTGTACGACCCGGTCGCGGGCGAGGTGCTGCTCGACGGCGCGGACGTGCGCGAGGTCGAGCTGGGCTCGCTGCGCGCGGCGGTGGCAGTGGTCAGCGATGACCCGTTCCTGTTCTCGGCGTCGGTCGCGGAGAACATCGCCTACGCGCGCCCCGAGGCGAGTCGCGAGGAGATCGAAGCGGCGGCGCAGCGGGCGCAGGCGCACGACTTCGTGACACGCCTGCCGGAGGGCTACGACACGGAGATCGGCGAGCGTGGCCTGACCGTCTCGGGCGGCCAGCGTCAGCGCATCGCGATCGCGCGCGCGCTGCTGGCGAACCCGCGGGTATTGGTGCTGGATGATGCGACCTCGTCCGTTGACGCCTCGACGGAGCAGAGCATCAAGCTGGCGCTCGCGGAGGCGATGGCGGGACGCACGACGTTCGTGATCGCGCACCGCCTCTCGACGATCGCGCTGGCCGATGAGATCGTCGTGCTCGACCACGGCCGCATCGTCGCGCAGGGCGATCACGAGGAACTGCTGGAGGAGTCGGAGCTGTACCGCGAGATCGTCGAAAAGGGCCTGCCGGAGAGCATCTTCCTGACCAAGGAGACACGCGAGCGCGAGGTCAGCGGCATATGACCCCGGGCGGCTTCGGCGGCGGCGGCACGCGCATGGGCGGCGGGGTCGGCGGCGGGCGCGCGATGGCGCGCGGCCTGGGCCCGGGCGGCGGGCGCGGCATGTCGCAGTGGACGGGTGAGCGCGCGAGCAAGGAGAGCCGCGGGCGCAACCTGCGGGGCCTGCTGCAGCTGCTGCGCCCCTACCGCCGGCGCGTCACCGCGATGCTGGCCGCGCTGATCGTCGGCACGGCGGCCTCACTGGCGCCGCCGCTGCTGGCGCGAAAGGCGATCGACAGCGGCATCGAGCGCCACGACACGAAAACACTCGTACTGGTGGTGCTGGCATTCCTGGCCTCGATGCTGCTGGTGTGGCTGATGACCTACGCGCAGACGTACCTCGTGGGCTGGGTCGGGCAGCGCTCGCTGGCGGACCTGCGCATCCGCATCTTCACGCATCTGCAGCGCCAGCCGATCGGCTTCTACGAGAGCCGCCCGGCGGGGGTGCTGATCTCGCGCATCACCAACGACGTGGAGGCGCTGGAAAGCCTCGTGACGGATTCGGTGGTGACGCTTGTGCAGTCGAGCCTGACGCTGGTGGGGGCGCTCGCGGTGCTGCTGTACCTCGATCCGGGCCTGGCGCTGCTGACGTTCTGCATCGTGCCGTTCGTAGCGGGGCTCAGCATCTGGTTCCGCCTGGTCTCGGCGGGCGCGTTCCGCCGCACGCGCGAGACGATCGGCGCGATCACGGCGTACCTGCAGGAGACGCTCTCGGGCATCCGCGTGGTGCGCAGCTTCGGCCAGGAGCCGCGCCACGAGGCGCGCTTTGCGGAGCTCAACCAGGAGAACTCGGACGCGAACATGGTGACGGTGCGCCTCAACGCTTCGTACTTCCCGGCCGTGGAAATGCTCTCGGGGGTGGCGCTGGCGCTGATCGTGCTCTACGGCGGCTACCAGGCGATCAACGGCCACATCACCGCGGGCACGGTCGTCGCGTTCGTCGCGACGCTGGCGTTCCTGTTCGAACCGATCCAGCAGCTCTCGCAGCTCTACACGACCTACCAGTCGGGGATGGCGGCGCTGGAGAAGATCTTCCAGCTGCTCGACACCGAGCCCCAACTCGAGGACCGCCCGGACGCGAGCGCGCTCGGCGCGATCCGCGGCGAGGTGACCTTCGAAGAGGTCTCCTTCGCCTACAAGCGCGATGCGCTCGTGCTGCAGGACATCGAGCTGACGGTCCCGCCGGGCCAGACGGTGGCGCTGGTCGGCGCGACGGGCGCGGGCAAGTCGACGATCGCGAAGCTCGTCGCGCGCTTCTACGACCCCACGACAGGCCGCGTGCTCGTCGACGGGCGCGATCTACGCGAGGTGACGAGCCACTCGCTGCGCTCGCAGATGGGAATCGTCCCGCAGGAGGCGTTCCTGTTCAGCGGCACGATCGCGGAGAACATCGCCTTCGGACGCCCCGACGCCGACCAGCAGCAGATCGAGGCCGCCGCGGCGGCGGTCGGCGCGGAAGAGTTCATCTCGGAGCTGCCAAAGGGTTATGACACCGAGGTCGGCGAGCGCGGTGCGCAGCTCTCCGCAGGGCAGCGCCAGCTGATCGCCTTCGCGCGCGCGCTGATCGCGGACCCGCGCATCCTGATCCTCGACGAGGCGACCTCGAACGTCGACCTGCACACCGAGGGTCGCATCGAGGCGGGCCTGCGGCGCCTGCTCGCGGGACGCACGGCGATCGTGATCGCACACCGGCTTTCCACCATCCGCCAGGCGGGGCGCATCGTCGTGCTCGAGCACGGGCGCATCGTCGAGCAGGGAACGCATGACGAGCTGATCGCCGCGGGTGGGCGCTACTTCGAGCTTTATCGCGACTGGTCGGTGCAGGCCGCGGCGTAGTAGGCGGGCTCGCGCTCGGGGAGGTGAGCCTGAGCGATATCGACGGGCGAGACTTTGGGATCGTCGGTGTCGCGCTGCCCGAGAGATCAGCCAATGTTGTTTAGCTCGGCAAGCTCGTTCTCGGAGAGCGCGAGCGCAGCACCTTTGATGTTGTCGCACAGGTGCGCGACGGATGAGGTGCCAGGGATCAGCAGGACGTTGGGAGAGCGCTGTAGCAGCCAGGCAAGAGCGACGGCCATCGGTGTGGCCTCCAGACGGGTGGCCACCGATTCGAGTGTGTCGGACTGAAGTGGGGTGAAGCCGCCGAGCGGGAAGTAGGGCACGTAGGCGATGCCCTGTGCGGCGAGGGACTCGATCAGGTCGTCATCGACCCGGTGGGCGAGGTTGTAGAAGTTCTGCACGCACACGATCGGCGCGATCGACTTGGCCTCGGCGGCCTGCTCCGCGGAGACGGTGCTGACGCCGAGATGCTTGATCAGTCCTTCCTGCTGCATCTCCGCGAGCGCGATGAAAGGCTCGGCGATCGAGCCCGGCTCGGGGCTGTCGAACCCCCCGACGCGCAGATTGACGACATCGAGGGCGTCGAGGCCGAGGTGGATGAGGTTGTCGTGCACGGCCTGGCGCAGCTGCTCGGGAGACCGCGCGTGTGGCCAGCCGCCCTTTGCGTCGCGATACGCCCCGATCTTGGTGACGATATGCAGCTCGTCCGGATAGGGGTGCAGGGCCTCCTTGATGATCTGGTTCGTGACGTGTGGGCCGTAATAGTCACTGGTGTCGATATGCGTGATGCCCAGTTCGATTGCCTTGCGCAACACGGCTACCGCAGCGTCACGGTCCCTTGGCGGCCCGAAGACACCGGGACCGGCGAGCTGCATCGCGCCATACCCCACGCGAGTGACCGTCAGGTCCGCGGCCATAGTGAACGTGCCGCCGGGAAGTGTCTGCGCTGTCATCAGCAATCCTCGTTTCGTAGTCGTAGGTCGACGAGCGTCCCGGGCCATTGAGCCCAACCGACCACGCAAGTGATAGACGCATCGTGGGAGCCCGCACCTGGATGCTTCCGCTCTCGCTAGCTAACTCTCACCATCCCAGTAGCCGACTTTCCCATCCGCACGTCTGAGCATGACCTCGTCATCGGAGTTGCCCGGCCACACGCCGATCTTGTCGCTATCGGGATAGACCGCGACGGCGGGCTCTCGTGCACTCGAGAACATCACGACCCGCGCCGTCGAGTCGCCGCGATTGGTGACCTTGTGTGCACCAGCGGGACCCGGCTGGAAACAGACCAGCTCGCCTTCGACTAAGTCCTCCTCGCCATGCGGTGTTCGCACGACAACAGTGCCGCTGAGTACGAGCAGCCACTCCTCCTCGTACTCGTAGTGGTACGGGCAGACGCTCTCGCCTACCGGAAGCTCGTAGACCTTCGTCGCGAGCGCCTTCCCTCCAACGGCCTTGCCGATGTCCGCTACTGCGGAGCGGTAGCCGGCAGGATCGGTTGCGTCGAAGGCGCAGTCGATACCGAGCACGCTTGCTCTGAGCACCGCTCGATCTTTGCAGCTCGAGCAGCTGACAGTCGCCTCAGCTAGCTGACTGGCGTCACCCCCCAGAGCTGCGTCGCCTGGCTGTTTGCCGAAACCACCGCGACCGCCTGCCCGCGGGTTGTCCCGTTGCCGGCTGCGCTACCAGGGGCTCGAACCCCCAATTTCCCGGACCCTCAGCGCACGTGCACACTGCGCTGTGCGGTCGCCAACGTGGGAGTCGGCGTAGCGCTCTCAGTGGCGGCGAGCACGACTACCCTGCTGCCGCGAGACGGCGCCGTGGCCAGCGTCACCGTGGCTGTGCTGTGCGAGGCATGGCTACGAGCGTTGATGACGGTCGTAGCCTGCTCGAGCTCGTGGCCGCGGACGAGGACACTCGCTGTCACCTGGACGGTCCCACCTGCGAGGCCCGGGATGCGCAGGCCGACCTTGGTCGCCTTCGCGGCGACCTTCACCGAGGTGATGGTCGCGCGCGGCGCGATCGCATCGTTGGCTAGCCGCAGGCGCCGCTGGTGTCCGTGTGCGGGTCGCAGCGTGACGAGCACCTTCCTGGCACTCAGGGAGGTCCAGCTGGGCGTGATGGTCGCCCGCTCGCCCGCGCCAAGCTTGACGGTCACCTTCGACTCCTGCGCGCCGACGCCCGTACTCTGCGTGGAGAGCGTGAGGGAGTAACTGCCTTTGGCGCCCGCCTTGAGTACCAGAGCCCCATGCGAGCCCGCAAACGTCAAGCTGGTGCCGGCGGCCGCGGGGCCCGTAACACTCACCATCCGCTCGTTCGCGCCGACGCCGGCGAGCAGGCTGAGCGTCGCCGTATGCGATGGCGCGGCGCCCTTTGCACTGGATGCATGCGCGAGGTTTGCGCTCTTCGCCGCGCTCCCGCCGAGCGAGACGGTGCCATTCGTCGGGTCGAAGGTGAGGACGTCGGTGCCCGCGGAGGCATCGATCGAGGCATCGATGCCGTTTGCCTCGATGAGCTCGCTGGGGTTGGAGCCGGAGAGCGTCTGCACATAGCTGCCGGCGGGCCCGCTGAAGGAGTAGTCCGGCGAGGCGCTCTCGTCGAGCACCGGTTCGAATTCCACGCCGCTCGCCGGAGCGGGGTTGGCGATGTCGACGGGTTGCCCGGCCGGGTCCTGCAGCGCTTGCAGCGAGGTGCCCGGCGCAATATCGCTGCGCAGCGCGCCGGGTCCGGGGTCACTGAAGGTCAGGCCCTTGTCGATAGCGCCGACCAGCGCGCTGTAGGGCATGACGTCGATCGTGCGCAGCGCGCCCGCCCAGCCAAGGGCATTTGAGTACCAGAGCCCTTCGGCATTCACCTTGATCGTCGAGGTGTTGACGGCCTCCGCATGCTTGGCCCCCGTCGTGTCTTCGTTCTCGGGCGTCGCAAACGGGTGGTTGGGGTCGGCGACGTAGATGAGGAATCCGCCACCTTCCTGTTGTTCAACGTCGTAGGCGAGCAGTGCATGGCCACGCCAGCCGCTGGCGGTGTATTGGAAGATCTCGACGATCGCTCCGTTGGAGCCCTCCTCGACGCCGCCGCCCAACGCTCCCTCCAACTGGCTCAGAAGCTCAGAGCTGCTGGCCGTCTGGCTCGCGTGACGGATTGCAGGCACCTGGTCGCTGAACTGGGTGAGGTGCTGGTCGACGATGAACGTGCTCAGGCCCGCTGATTCCTGCAGGTCCCAAGGCACGGCGGCGGTGGAGTCGAAGCCGGCCAGCGCGGTGTCACCGCCCGCTGAGAGCCGTTGCGCCGCCAGGTCCCAGCCGAAGCAGACGCCGTGGCCGAAGTTCTTGCGGTCGGCGAAGAAGGCCTGCAGCGTAGCCGCGGTGGGAACCAGCACGGTGGTTGGGCATGACGCCTTGCCACACGGGTTGATCTGCTTGGAGACCATCGTGTTCTGCGTCCCGAACACGTGCTCGAAGTCCGCTAGCCCAATGACCCCCGCCGAGTTGGGGAAGCTGAAGCCGTCGGTGTTGCGAAACGAATCGACGCCAAATATGGGTAGCAGGCTCGCCGTCTGGTCGTTGACTGTGACGCTCAGCTTTCCCGTCGTCGCGAGACGCGGCACCTCGACCTCAACCGTCTTGCCGTCCGGGGCGATATCCGTGCTCTTCGGTTCGACCACCGCCCGCTTGTTGCCGAATTCGATTGACATTCCCGGGCAGTAGCCCCGACCTTCGAGCGTAACCGTGGTGCCAATTGGAACTCCGTGTGGGTCGGGCTCCAGCTCGCTGGCACTCTTGACTTCGACGCCGCCGGCCCCGCACGCGTTCGGCGCGAAGGTCGGAAAGAGGGCGGTGCCGTCGGCGGCGTTGAGTGTCTTCAGTTCACCGCCACCCGCGGACATCGTCGCGACATAGGTGGTGCTGTTGCTGACGTGATCGGTTAGCACCAACTGGGTTCCATTCCCAGACCACTGCGGATACTCATAGGATTCGCTGCTCGATTCGGGATCCTGAGCGATCATCGTCGGCGTACCACCACTCACGGGCAGCGTCGCGATGCCATCGCCGCTGCCGTCGAGCACGGCGCCGGCAATCAGCGTCCCGGCGGGGTTCACCTCCAGCCCCTCGAACCAGTCGCTGTCTTGCACTTCGGCGCCGCCGCTGGCGATCAGCGGGTGGGGTATGCCGCCCTCCGCTGGCAGCTCCCACACGCCAATGTTGAAGGACCCGAAGACGATGTTGTTGTTGCCGGCCCAGTCGGCGATCTCGGGGAATTCGCAGACGAGCGGGCCGGGGTCGTTGTTGCCAAACTCCGCATCGCGGTAAGCGGGATTGGCTTTGTTGACGTCTTCGGTGCAGCCGCTGTACGGGAGTAGCTGGACTGCATCGGCCGGGTCGCCCACCTGCGCCACGAACAGCGCGGGCGTACCCCCCACCTGGAGGTAGAGCACGCTCGTGCCATCCGGGGAGAGCCGTGGCTCGCAGCCGGACCCGATGAACACGGGGTCTGAGCCGTCGGCGTTGGCGACATAGATCCGCCCTTCCGGGGCGTTTGCGTTGCACACCGGCGACCCGTCGGTCACGTAGAGCAGCTTGCTGCCGTCCGCCGAGTAGTCCGGCCATGTAGGTCCGGGAAGGAGCGACCGCGGCGAGCTGCCATCCAGGTTCATCTGCCACAAGCCTTCCGGGGAGGACTGCGAGGCGTAGACGATCTGCTGCGGCGGACTCGCCGCGTGCGCGACCTGCGCACAAGCCATCATCATCAAGAGCGATCCGGCCAGGAGCAGTGCGCGCATCGCCGCAGCCTATAGATGTCGCTGCGCCTGCTGCCCCCTGCGCAAACCCCTAAGTTCGGGCGCCGCCGATCGGGCCCATGATGACCACGCGCGTACCCTCCCGGACCCAGGCGACTGGCCCTATGATTTGGTCGGCCCCCGTCTACTCCATTCGCTGAAGGCCAATGTACGTCAGCCCCCACTTCGCTGAGCGCGATCTCGCGATCCTGCATGACATGATCGAGGCTGTCCGCTTCGGCACGCTCGTACTGTGCGCGGATCGCCCGCTTGCCGCTCACATTCCGTTTGTCCTGAATCGCGACGAGGGTCCGTGCGGGACGCTTGTGGCGCACGTCGCGCGCGCCGACCCGGTCGCGCGCGTACTCGGCGAAGGGCGCGAGGCTCTTGCGATCTTCGCGGGACCGCGCGCCTACGTCTCGCCGCAGTGGCGCTCAGAGGGCGGCCTACCGACATACAACTACCTCGCGGTCCACGCCCACGGTCGCCCGCGACCACTGCGAGACCGCGACGCGGCGCTCGCCCACCTTGCTGAACTTGCGGAGGTGCACGAGCGGGGCACCGAGAGTCCCTGGTCGCTCGATCAGGCCGACGGTGAGCGGGTAGAGCGCCTGCTTCCCCACATCGCCGCGTTTACGCTCACGATCGACACGGTGGAGGGCAAGCGCAAGCTCAGCCAGGAGTGCGCCGTCGAGGAACACGAGGGCATCCTCGCCGGCCTCCGCGCGCGGGGATCAGACGACGATCGCGCCATCGCCGCGGCGATGGCCGCCTACCCCTACGCTTCGCGGCGGGTGCAGGTACCTTAACTCGACCAAAACGCCGTCATCGCCGAGTGTGGGCCGCCCACCAGCTCCAAAACCCTGCAAACACGAGCCTTTGCGTACTCCGGGACAGGGACTCGAACCCCAAATTCGTGCTCCAGAGGCACGCGTGTTACCAATTACACCATCCCGGAAAGGGAGCCCAAGAATAGTCGATGGGCCTACCGGCAAGCCGGCGCGTACTGCTCGGGCGCGCGCGGCGTACGCGGCCGCCTACACACTACCCCTGCGCGATCGCACCGCCGGGCGCGAAGAACTCGGTGATCGCTTCCTCGAGGCCGGGGTCGAGCACCAGCAAGACCTCGTCGCCGGCTTCGATGACCGTGTCGGCCTTGGGCACGAAGCCACCGCCGGCGCGCAGCACGGAGATGATCAGGCTGCCTTCCGGCAGCTCGATGTCCGCAACGCGCTCGCCGACGGTAGGCGCGTCGGCGCTGACCTCCAGCTCGATGATCTCCAGGCGCTCCTCTTCGAGCGCCAGTAGGTGCACGAGCCCGTAGCGCGGAACCTCGTGCTCGATCAGGCGCAGGATCAGGTCAGTCGCGGATACCGCCGGCTGGATGCCGAGCAGCCTGAAGTGCTCGTGGTTGCGCGGGTTGTTGACGCGCGCGATGATGCGGTCGCAGAGGTACTTCTCCTTGGCGACCTGGCAGACGAGCATGTTGTCCTCGTCGTCGCCGGTGACCGCGATCACGAGGTCGGCGCGCTGGATCCCGGCGCGCTCGAGCACCCACAGCTCGGTTGCGTCGCCGTACTGCGCGGCGTGCTCGAACTCCTCCTCGATCGAGAGGTAGCGCGGCCGCGAGGACTCGATCAGCGTGACCTCCTGGCCCTTGGCGATCAGCTCGCGGGCGAGGTTGCGCCCGACCTTCCCAGCACCAACGATGATCGCGTACATCTAGGCCGCGTGCTCGATGTCCAGGGCGCGCTCGAACATCTCGATCGCGTGCCGGGTCGGGGAGATCGTCTGCAGACCCTGCTCGCCATACCAACCGGCGCGCGCGGGGTCCATCACACGCGCGAGCACCTTCGGTACATCGAAGCGCTTCTGCGCGATCTGGGCGATGATCAGGTTCGTGTTGTCGCCGTCGGTCGAGGCGATGAATACGTCGGCGCGCTCGATACCCGCGTCGATGAGGGCATCGACCTCCAGTGCAGTGCCGACGGTGAACTGGCCGCCGGCGTCCTCCCAGCTGGTGGGCTGACCGGCGTTCAAGCGCTCGTGCGAGAGCGGATCCTCGTCGAGCACCGAGACCTCGTGGCCAGCGCCAAGCGCCGACTTGGCTACGGATGCGCCTACGCGCCCGGCACCCACGATCAGAACGAACATGAGCCGCAGATTAGGGCATAGATCCGTGGAAAGGGCGGCCGAGCTCCGCGCAACCACACGCTCATGGCACTGCCGCGCCCGCCGGATGCGCGAGCGTGTCGGCCGGCGCAAGCGGGGTATCGGTGGGCGGCGCGGTCACGATCACGCGACAGTCGGCCTTCGCGACGACGTACTTGATGACGTCGCCGACAAAGTCCTCGAGCCGTCCGCCGCGTCCACCCAGACGGGCGCCGCCGCGGATGCGAGAGGGTTCCTCAGCCCCCAGCACGATCGCTTCGACGCCCCGGCGGCGGGCCTCCTCGACGATCGCGTGGCCGGCACGGCGCGCGCGGACCGTCGCGGTCGCGACGTGCACACCGGTGTACTCCTCCCCCACGACCTTCGCGCGCGCGAGTGCCTGGCGCGCGCGCTTGACCTGCGCGTCGGGCAGGCGCGCCTGCAGCGGGAGCGCCATCGGCATCTCGAAGACCCAGACCGCCTCGATCGTCGCGGTGTCGATCGCGGCCTCGTCGGTAGGCTCGCCGGCGACCAGCAGGGCTGCTGTCTGCACGATGTCGTCGTCCAGGCGTGTCCCGAACAGCGGCACGAGGATCGAGCCGTAGTCGCGCTCGCGCGGCTGCTCGGAGCGCAGCATCTCCGGGGAGACCGTGACGCGGCGCAGCAGCGAGCTTTCATCGCTGCGTCGGTAAAGCACGTACAGCGCGAGCCCGGCCGCCATCCAACCGAGCCCCACGTAGCGGGCCGGCTGGTGCACGATGATCAGCGCGACCCAGCCGGCACCGCTGAGCAGCGCCCCGAGCGCCGCCAGCAGCGGCAGTTCACCGCCGCGCACCGTCACCGAGAGCGGCGTGCGAAAGGGCCGGCGGCGGTCGGGCTCGCTGTAGCGCAAGCGACAGACCGAGAGGTGCGCGATCGTGAAGGAGAGCACCGCCCCGAAGGCGTAGATACCCACCAGAAAGTCGAGGTTCTCCGGCGCCGCGAGCGCCGCCGCCAGCAGGCCGGCGAGCACGATCAGCACGTACGGCGTGGAGTACTTGGAGTGCAGCCGGCCGAGGCCGCTGGGGATCTGGCGGTTGGTCGAGAGCGAGTACGCCAACCGCGAGAGACCCAGCATCGCCGAGTTCGCGGCCGCGATCAGCGTCGCCGCCGCCACCGCTCCCATCGCGTACTTGAGCACTTCCGCGAGGCCGTGCGGGCGCAGGCGCGTCACGATCCCGATCACCGGGTCGTTCAGATAGCGGTGTCCGAGCGCCGTGTAGGTGCCGTGCACCGGGAATGCCGCGACCGCGACGAAGGCGATCCCGACGTACGCCAGCAGCACCAGCGCCGTTCCACTGCCCAGCAGCCGCCGCAGAGCCCCGCGCGAGGCCCGCACCTCGCCGGCCAGACCGGACGCGGACTCCACGCTGGTGAAGGCAATCGTCGTGATCGTCAAGGCGAAGATCACTCCCGACCACGTCGGAGCGCTGCCGAGATGGATCGAGGTACGCAGCGTGTGTAGGTCAAAGAGCTGCGCCAGCCCGAGCACGATCACGAACAGCTCGAGCACGAGCGCCCCGACGACGATCGCCCCGATGCGCAGGCCGCGCCGTGCGCTGAAGCCACGCACGTTGCTGACTACCACGAACGCGATGATCGCCAGCGCCAGCACCAGCGCCTCGACGCGGTTTCCCAGCGGGTTCCAGAAGACGCGCAGGTACTGGGTCGCCGCGTAGGAGGTGACCGCGATCAGGATCACGTAGTCCAGCAGGATCGCCCAACCCGCGATGAAGCTGACGAGCTCGTTGAATGCGTAGCGCGCGAACACCGTCGAACCGCCAGGTTCCTGGTGCAGGGAGGCGCCCTCGACATAGGTGAGGGCTGTCAGGGCGAACATCACCGCCGCGAGCAGGAACACCAGCGGTGTGAGCCCGAGCGCGTGATCGGCCACCACGCCGAGCGAGAAGAAGACCGCGCTCGCCAGCGAGGTGTAGACGATCGCGAACAGGATCGGAGAGCCGATGCCGCGATTTAGCTTGGCCATCGACCACGCCGAGAGTTCGGCACCTCTGCGTTCGGAGGGGTCGGGGCCGGAGGCCGAAGATCCAGGTCCCTCATCGGCCGGGGGGCCCGCGCCCGGCGGCGTGCTCATTGGCCGGCGCCCCTGCGCAGCTCGACGTACACGCGGCCCACCCCGGCCGCCAGGAACAGCACCCCAAGCAACGTGCGCGCCGAGAGCAGCCCCCCCTGACCGCTGAGTGCCTCCACAAGCAGCACCACCCCGATGAGCGCCATCAAAGCCGCCAGCACCATCGCGGTTGAGCGGTGAATCTGTCTACCGGTCATCGTCAGCTGAGCTTAGGACCCTGGCGAGTACGCGAGGGCCGGACACAGCGATCCGGCCCTCGTGCATCTCAGGTGATGAGCGGGATGATCAGGATGGCGACGATGTTCGCGACCTTGATCATTGGGTTGATAGCCGGTCCGGCGGTGTCCTTGAAAGGGTCTCCGACCGTGTCGCCGGTCACCGAAGCCGCATGGGCTTCGGAGCCCTTGCCGCCAAAGGCGCCATCCTCGATTAGCTTCTTGGCGTTGTCCCAGGCGCCACCGCCGGCGGTCATCATCACCGCGAAGAAGAAGCCCACCACGATCACGCCAATCAAGAGACCGCCGAGCGCCTGCGTATCGATCAGACCAACGATCAACGTCATACCGATCGGCAACAGCGAAGGCAGGATCATCTCGCGCTGAGCGGTCTTGGTGACGATGTCCACGCAGGTCGCGTAGTCGGGGTCTTCGGTGCCCTCCATGATCCCCGGGTGCTCGCGGAACTGGCGGCGCACCTCCTCGACGACCGCACCGCCGGCGCGGCCGACGGCCTCGATCGACAGCGAGGCGAACAGGCACACCATCAGCCCGCCGAGCAGCAGCCCGATCAGGACCGGCGGTTCGTTGATCCCAAAGGAGATCAGGTGACCGACCTTGGCCTCGAGTTCTTTCTCGAAGCCGGCGAACAGCACGACGGCCGCGAGTACCGCGGAGCCGATCGCGTAGCCCTTGGTGACGGCCTTGGTCGTGTTCCCGACCGCGTCGAGGCGGTCGGTGACCTTGCGCACCTCCTCGGGCAGATCCGCCATCTCGGCGATCCCACCGGCGTTATCGGTAATCGGACCGAAGGCATCGAGCGCCACGATCAGACCGGTCAGCGAGAGCAGGCCCACAACCGCAACCCCAATCCCGTAGATGCCGGTCACTCCCCCGCCGGCGAGCTTCCAGGCGCCAAGGATGCCGAGCACGATCACCAACGCGGGCAGCGCCGTGGCCTGGAGCCCGGAGCTGAAGCCCTGGATGATGTTCGTGGCGTGACCCGTGATCGAGGCCTTCGCGGTCTTCTTCACAGGTGAGAACCGCGTCGAGGTATAATATTCGGTTAGTCCGAATAGTAGGGCGGTAACGGCGATGCCGATCAGCGAGCAGAGGTAGAGATGACCCCAGCTCGGCACCCCCGAGGAACCGTCTTTGAAGCTCAGGTTGCGCATCAGCCAGTAGGTGATCGGGGCAAAGGCCGCCGCCGCGATCGCGCCCGAGACGAGTAGCCCCTGCAGCAGCGCGCGCTCGACGTTGTCGGTGTTCGTGCGCACCGCGAAGGTGCCGATGATCGACGCGATGATCGCGACGCCACCGATCACCAACGGGTAGAGCGCCACCCGCGTGGACTGATTGAACGTGAGAACTCCCAGCAGGATGACCGCAACCGCCGTCACGGCGTAGGTCTCAAAGAGGTCAGCGGCCATCCCCGCGCAGTCGCCGACGTTGTCGCCCACGTTGTCGGCAATCGTCGCCGGGTTACGTGGATCGTCCTCGGGAATGCCGGCCTCGACCTTGCCGACCAAGTCCGCGCCGACGTCGGCGGCCTTGGTGAAGATCCCGCCGCCGAGGCGCGCGAAGACCGAGATCAGCGAGCCACCGAAGCCCAGTCCGACGAGCGCGTCGACCGCGGTCTTGGGGCTGTCGTTGAAGAACGAGGTCAGTGCCCCGTAGTAGCCCGCCACTCCGATCAGCGCCAGACCAACAACAAGCAGGCCCGTGATCGCGCCGCCGCGGAAGGCCACTCGCAGCGCGGGCGTGACGCCGCCACGCGCGGCCTCGGCAACGCGAGCGTTGGAGCGCACCGAGACATTCATCCCGATGTATCCGGTCGAGCCCGACAGCAGACCGCCGATCGCAAAGCCACAGGCCACCGCGATGTTCTGGACGAAGATCAGCGCCACGAACAGCACGACGCCGACGACGGCGATCGTCGTGTACTGGCGATTCAGGTAGGCGCGCGCGCCTTGCTGGACAGCCAGCGAAATGCTCTGCATCCGCTCGTTGCCGGGCGAGAGCGCAAGCAGAGAGCGCGTCGTCAAGAGGCCGTATACGACGGCGCATGCGGCGCATACAAGGGCGACGACGACCCCATGGTTCGTCAAGAAGCTGCTCAACAGAAATCCTCCGCGGTAGGTTGGCGTGCGCGCGAGTATTTCGCGCACACAACTTCTCCCGACCGGATCGCGCTCGTTCGATCGCCTACCCGGCGGAAAGGCGCGCGCAGTCTATCGTGCCGGCCGGCGGGAGGCGTTCAGCGTCCGGGCACCCACAGCCTGCCGCTGGACTCCGCCGGTCCGGCAGCGGGCTTCGTGCCCGGGGCGCCGGGCTGCGAGGGCTCTGCCGGAGCGGCGACGGGAGCGCTCGCCGGCGCACCCTGCTGTGTGGCGGGAGCCACGGGCTGCTCCCCGCCCGCGGCCGACTCGGACGCTGGCGCTTGGGCCGCGGAGGCCGCCTGGACCTCGCGTGAATAGGCCATCTGCAGCTGGGAGAGCGCGTCGCGCAGCGGGCGCAACTCAGCGGGGGCGCTGCGCTCGATCACCGGCAGCAGACCACGGACGGCGTCGATCGCGTCGCAGACCTGTCCGAGATCGCGCGGACCGTCCGCTCCGGCGCCGGTGAGACCCAGGCGGTGGGCGCCGATGTTCAGCAGCGAGGCCGCGGCCTGGAGCACCATGTCGACGCTCGAGATCCGGTTCAGTTCAGCTTCGTAGGCCGCGCGCAGCTGCTCCTCGCTGGGCTCCCCAGCGCGCTCGGAGGGCTGACCGCCGGTCTCGGTCTGGGCATTCATACGGTTACCTCCTCTGAGTAGGTTTGCCTGGTCTCGCGCGCCGCGGCCGCGAATACCTCGGCGCTGCTAGCACCGGCCTCGATCAGCGCGCGCTGGCGCTGGGCCCCGTTGCGCTCGGGAAAGACGAGCTCGATACCGAGCTCGCGACGCACCGGCGCGGTCCAGTCGCTCAGGCGCGCAATCGCCTGCCGCGCGGGGTACTCCTCGGCACTGACAAAGTCGATCAGGCGCCCATCGAGGCCGAAGCGGATCGCCCGCCACATGTTCTCCTCGAGGAGCCGCGGCGCGGGGTCCACGAAGGGCACGCCTTCGTCGACCTCGCGCGTCGCCTGCGCGACGCAGGCGACGATCAGCGCAGCCAACGCCTCGGACTCGGCGGCGCTGCTCTGCGCGTCGCAGATGCGGATCTCCACGGTTCCGAAGGCGAAGTGCGGGCGCACCGACCACCACACCTGCGTGAACTCCACGATCGAGCGCGTCTTCACGAGCAGCTCGATGTACTCGCGGTAGGCCCGCCAGCCACCGAATGCGTCGGGGACCCCGCAGCGCGGGAAGTTCCTGGTGAAGCTCTGCGTGCGCGCCGAGTGCAGTCCCGAGTCGCGGCCATCCAGATAGGGCGAGTTGGCCGAGATCGCCAGCAACAGCGGCAGTACCGGGCGCAAGCGATCGCAGACACGTATCGCGCGATCGATGTCGCGCACGCCCACGTGCGCGTGCAAGCTGAACGTATTGTTGCGCCACGCCACGTATTTGAGGTCGTCCTGGACCCGGCGGTAATGCTCGGTGTCGATGATCGCCTGCTCGCGGTAGTCCGCCCAGGGGTGGGTGCCGGTCGCGCCGAGCAGCACGCCGTGGCGCTCGGCGAGCGCGAACAGACGCCGGCGCCGCTCGCGCTGGCGCTTGAGCGCGTCGTTTAGATCGCGACCCGGACCGGAGACGATCTCGATCTCCGAGGAGATCAACTCGCCGGTGATGCCCTCATGCAGTAGGGGATCCTCCACGCGAGCCGCTTCGCGCAGCTCCTCGAAGCGGGGTGTCAGATCCAGCGTGCCCGGCGCCAGTAGCGAGAACTCCTCCTCCAGGCCCACGGTCCCGTCGGTGGCCTGCGCAAAGGTCTCCACTGCTCGATCGAGGTTCAGGCTGCTCATGGCGTACGGGTCCACAGTCGCAGGCGCGACTCAGGTCAGATAGAAGTACAGCGCGTAAAGCAGGTCGACGGCGGGACTGGAGGTGTGGACGGTGACCTCCGGCGGGACCGCCAGCAGCGACTCGGAGTAGTTGAAGATGATCTTCACGCCGGCCTCCACGAGCTCGTCGGCGAGCTGCTGCGCCGCCGCGCCTGGGACCGCCAGGACGCCGACGACGATGTCCTCGTCCTCAACCACCTGGCGCAGCTCTTGGGTGTGGCGCACGGTCTGCGGTCCAACCTGCGTTCCAACCTTGTCCGCATCGACGTCGAAGATCGCGACCACGCGGAAGCCGTGGTCGGCGAAGATGTCCGAGGAGGCGATCGCCTTGCCCAGGTGCCCGGCGCCGAGCAGCGCGATGTTGTGCTGGCCGGCGGTGCGCAGAATCTTGCGGATCTGGGAGACCAGCGACTCGACGTTGTAGCCGACCCCGCGCTTGCCGAACTTGCCGAAGCCCGAGAGGTCGCGGCGGATCTGGGTCGAGTTGACGTGCGTGTAATCGGAGAGTTCCTGCGAAGAGATCGTCTCCTTGCCCATCTTCTTGGCTTGGGTGAGCACCTGTAGGTAGCGCGACAGGCGCGCCGCGACCCCCAGCGAGAGGCGCTCGCCAGCGCCGCCGTCTCCGTCCTGCTCGGCTTCCACCGGGTCGATCAATTCCTTGTAGGCCATCGCCGTGACTCTAGCCTCTCCCTCAGGATCTCCGCGTCAATGAAGTATTCGAAGAGCTCCTCGCCATCGACGCTGACCACCGGTATGCGCTCGAAGTAGGCACGGTGCAGCGCATCCTCCAGCGTGATGTCGCGCACGGCCAGCTCGAATGGGAGCTCCGCACGAACATCCTCCAGCACCGTCAGCGCCTGCTGGCAGAGATGGCAGTCAGGCTTGGTGTAGAGGATTACGCTAGCCACGCCCATCCTCAGAACCCCCTCATCCGTCTCTCTGTCGACGTTCTCCGGTGGCGTAGACGTCAAGCGCCAGGTAGTCCGGGTAGGGAATGCGCTCGGCGAAGCGGGCCGCGCTGGCGATCATCGCCGCATTGTCGGTACACAGGACCCGCTCTGGGACGTGCACCGTAGCCCCCATCTCAGCCAGGCGGCGGCGTAGCTCGCCGTTGGCCGCAACCCCACCGCCGACGGCCAGGCGCGTTAGGCCGGTCTCTTCCAAAGCGCGCTCGGCGCGCTGCAACAGCCGCTCGACGATCGCCGCTTGATAGGAGGCCGCGAGATCCGCGGCCCGCACCCGGATCTCCGCCTCGGAGAGCTCGCGCAGCCGATACAACAGCGCGGTCTTCAGACCCGCGAAGGAGAAGTCGAGGCTGTGCGCGAATGCTTGCCCGCCCACGCCGAGCCCGGGGCGCGGGCCGCCCTGCGGGAACGGATACAGCGAGGGGTCGCCCTCCGCGGCCAGGCGCTCAAGCGCGGCGCCACCGGGATACCCCAGGCCGAGCATGCGCGCGCCCTTGTCGAAGGCCTCTCCGGCCGCATCGTCGAGCGTGCCTCCAAGCACCTCGAAGCCTTCGTGCTCGCGCACTTGCACCAGCAGCGTGTGACCGCCGCTTGCGATCAGGCACACGAACGGCGGCTCGAAGCCACCCTCCAAGAAGTTCGCCGCCACGTGACCCTGCAGGTGGTCGACCGCCGCGAAGGGCAGCTCGCGCGCGGCCGCCAGGGCCTTCGCGGTCGCAAAGCCCACAAGCAACGCCCCCACCAGCCCCGGACCTTGGGTGGCAGCCACCAGCTCGACATCGGCGAGCGTCGCACCGGCCTGCTCCAGCGCTTGCCTGACGACGAGGTTCACGAGCTCCAGATGCTGGCGCGAGGCGATCTCCGGAACCACTCCGCCGAAGCGATCGTGGACGCTCTGCGAGGAGATCACGTTCGAACGAACGCTGCCCGCACGCGCGTCGAGCACGGCCGCACAGGTGTCGTCGCAGCTGCTCTCGAGTGCGAGGATCATATGAAGCCGGGGTTGGGCACATCGTCCAAGGACCCGGTCAGCGTTGCCGGCGTGCGCCACATGACCAGTGCGTCCTCGCCGTTGTCCTGGTAGTAGCGGCGGCGCAGGCCGGCAGCGCGGAAGCCTTCACGTTCGTAGAGGCGGATCGCGCCGTGGTTGGAGCGGCGCACCTCCAGCGTGTAGCGCACCTGCTCCTCGCCGACACGCACGAAGAGCTCCGCCAGCAACGCCGAGGCCACCCCCTCGCGGCGGCGCTCCGGGTCCACCGCCACGTTCATCACGTGCCAGACCGTCTCGTACCTCGAGCAGATCAAATAGCCCACGAGCCGTCCACCGCTGACCGCGGCCAGACAGGTACCGGAGGCCTTGGATAGCTCGAGGACGAACATCGCCAATGACCACGGTGTCGGGAAGGCACGGCGCTCGATCCCGATCACCTGCGGCAGATCGGGATAGGTGAGGCGTCGAATCCGCAAGCGCGGCTCCTCGGAGGTGATCTCGGCGGCGAACTGTGCTGTCACTGTTCGGCATCCTCCAAGGCGATTTCTGCGTCCGGCCGGCGTCGGTAGTCGGGCAGAACCGCCTCCGGCGCACCGCGCGGCGCGGTGAGCGCGAGCTCACACAGCACCCCGGCATCGACCCGGTGTAGCGGCGACTGCTCCGCCGCGACCACAATCCCGATCGCCTCAAGATGTTCTCGAAAGCGTATCGCCCCGTCACCCACCGCCAGCCATTCCCGCTCGCCACCGGCCGCGACGGAAACCTCCGCCAAGTCCGCGGGCGCCACCGCGCGCGGGGCCAGCAACTCTTGTGCGCGGGGGCGCCCGGCGCCGGCGCCCTCCTTCGGCGTGTCGGGCTGCTGTGCGTAGGCCCCCAGGAAGACTTGGCCGCGACGGGCATCGATCGCGGCCAGCACACCCGCGCCGGCGTGCCACGCAGCCGCATCGCCGATCGTGCTCGTGGCCAGGACCTGCAGTGTCGAGACGCCAACGGCGTCCACTTCGAGTGCTTGCGCGAGCCCGCGCGCGGTTGCGACCCCGATGCGCAGGCCGGTGAACGTGCCCGGCCCAACACCCACCGCGATCCGCTGCACGTCGCTCCAGCCGAGATCCGCCTGCCTCAGGAGCTCGCTCGCCAACGTCAGCAGCCGCGTCGTGTGCCCCGGGCGCGCGCTCTGGTCCGGGGCCTCGTATGAGCGCAGCGTCGCACCATCTGCAAGCCGCAGCCCAACCGCGGTCGCGGAGGTCGCGGTATCGAAGCCCAGCACGATCACGACTCGAACTCCGGGCTCTTGCAGACCTCGATCCTGCGCCGGTCACCGCCGGCGTGGATCAGCCTGACGCGCACCGCGGCCGGCGGCAGCTCCCCGGCACCGGCCTCGGGCCACTCGACGAAGGCGATTCTGTCGGGGCCCAGGTAGTCCTCGAGCAGCCCGGGGTCCTCGCCGGCGAGGCTCGCAAGCCGGTAGAGATCGAGGTGCGCGACCGTCACATCCGTGCCGCGGTAGCGATGACCGATCGCGAAGGTTGGACTGGTGACGGGATCGCTCACCCCAAGAGCGCGTGCCGCCCCGCGTACGAGCGTGGTCTTACCGGCGCCGAGCTCGCCTTGCACCAGGACGACGTCGCCGGCCCGCAGGCTGTCCGCCAGGCGGGCTCCCAGCGCCTCGGTCTCAGTCGGATCCGAGCTCTCGAGAACGATCACGTTTGGAACCTATCAGGGCGTTTCGGGACCGATCTGCTCGATGAATGCGGCCAGGGCCGCTACCGCGGCGGGGTGCCGCGCGAGTCCCAGGCGACGGACCGCGGCGAGCATCGGCGCTGGCGCGTAGCCGCGGACCTCGGTGCGTGCCGGATCGGTGAGCGCGGTGTGCAGAAAGCGTTCGTCGACCAGCACCTGCCGCCCGTTCCTCAGCGTGACGCGATTGCCGGCCAGCACCGCGAAGCTCGGCCCCAGACGGCCGCGACGGGTAGCGATCGAGTGGCACGCCGAGCAGCCATCGCCGACGTAGAGGCGCGCGCCCTGCTCGACGAGTCGCTCCTGGCGCGTAAATGGAGCCGCGGCGTAGGACGCTTCGGTGCCGCTCGTGCCGCTGGCCCGCGATCGCCCCGCGGTACCGCAGCCCGCGAGCGGAGTGAGCGCCAGGCCCGCCAGCAGCACGCCGCCGCGCGCGCGTCCGCCCACACACGCGCGCGCGGCGGCGGCAGCAGCAGCGAAGCCCGACAGACGTCTCGACATAGACCCTAGCCAGGCTATTGGATGGCGTCGAGCAGCCTGCGCTCGGCGCGCAGTTCCTGCTCGCAGGTGAGCGCCTGGCGCTCGAGCTCGCCCTGCGATCCCACCGTGTAGGCGCCCATCCGGATGAGCGGTGGCGAGTAGGCGTGCAGCGTGATCGCCGGCTGCTCCCCCTCGTGGATCACGCGGTGGATCGCGTTCGGCGGGATGTTGAAACGCTGACCCGCCGCAAACTCCCGCACGCGCGGCGCGGTACCGATCGCCAAGCGCTCGTCGCGCACACGTCCGCGGACCACCGCGATCGCGCCGGCCGACTCGTCGTGGTCGTGAAAGCCGGTGTCCTGACCGCCGCTCCAGCAGATCAGCCAAGCGTTGACACGCGCATCGCCGAAGATCTGCTCGTAGACGCGCACGTCGCGCTCGTGGCGCACGAGATGCCGCCAGCGCGCGGGCTGCTCGGCCAGCTGCGCGATGAAGCGCTCGAGCTGCTCGGGCGTGAGGCTGCCGGCGCTCGCGGTCTCGCCGGCGGGCGGGTGCGCACTGCTGAGCGCCGCCAGGGCGGTCTCGGGTGCCGGGCTCATACCGCGACCCTCAGCGGTCTGTACTCCGAGAACCGGTGCCTCGGTAGCGCGTGCCCGAGGAGTGTCGCCGCGTTGGCCGCCAGCAGCGTCTCGCGCCCGGTCGGCGTGGGCTCGACCACCGGGCGGTCCGAGCCATAGAGGAGTTGATCGGGACCCACGCGGCGCGCCATCGTCTCGACCGCCGCCGGTCCGTAGCTCGAGGTGTCGTAGAAGACGAGCGGATCGCGTAGGTCAACCGTCGGCCCGCCGCGCGCCCCGAGCCGCTCGCTGAGCAGCGGAGCCCCGCCGGCCAGCATCGCGAAGAGCACGCGCAGAGATGGATGCTCGCGGCGCCCGAGTGTCGCGAACGTCAGCCACGCGGCCTGCATCTGCGCGACGTAGTCGGTCAGCGGCCGCCACCAGAGGGGCTCGCTCAGCGAGCTCTCGGGCGGGCGCGTGCCCGGCGCGGCGCCGGGATGCACGAACAGCACTGCCCGCCGCGCTTGGATCCGCTCGAGCAGCGGCGCGATCCGGGCCAGCGCGTCGGGACCGGCGAGTGCCGCGGCGGGCAGCGAGACGCCGACGCAGCCCAGCTCGAGCAGGCGGTCTACGTCGTCGGGGTCCATGCGGTCGAGCGCCACCGGCCCCCACGTCGCGAATCCGGCGGGCAGCGCGAGCGCGCCTTGGAGGTATGCCTCGATCAGCTCGCGGGCCTGCTCGCGCGGCAGCGCCTCCACCCCAATCGGGCTCGATAGTGCGATCAGTGCAAGATCGAGGCCGTCCTGCTCGATCTGGTTCGCGCGCCGTGGCGGCGCTTCCGCATCCAGGTCGATCAGATAAGGCTGCTCGCCGGCCGAGTGCAGGACCGTCAGGCCGTTCGAGCGCCGCACGAAGGGCATGGCTCGCCGAGCCGCAAGGCTATCCAGCAGTGGCTCGGTCCAGAGATGCTGATGAACGTCGATCTGCATGGTACTCGCAGCGCTCCTCGTGGCTGAAGGCCGTTTATTCAGCGGCCGGTTATACCCAATACCTCATAAAGTAGATCGAGAATATCAGATATGAGCGGGAACACAACCCCAACGGCGACACGACTCCGCCGACGCGGCTCGCGATCGACCGCTACGCCAGGCCTTGGCGCAGCGCGCCGGCGATCGTCGCCACCGCGCGGCGCGCCCCGCGCGTCACGGTCTGGTTGAAGAAACCGTGGATCAGCGGGTGGCGCTGGAGCGCCACCCGAACGCCGGCCTCACGCAGGCGCCGCGCGTAGGACTCGCCCTCGTCGCGCAGGGGATCGGCGAGGCTAGTCGCGATGTAGGCGGGCGCAAGGCCGGTGAGGTCGGGGGCGATCAGCGGCGAGACGCGCGGATCGGCGCGCTGGTCGGGATCGGGCACATACTGGTCTTCGTACCACGCCATCGTTGGCTCGGTGAGCAGGAAACGCTCGCCGAACAGGTGCCTGGAGTCGCGCTTGCCCGACATGTCGAGCGCCGGGTACAGCAGCAGCTGGAAGGCCGGGTCGGGCAGGCTCTGCTCGGCGTGGGCGCCCTGCGCGATCACGGCCGCGAGGTTGCCGCCCGCGCTATCCCCCCCGACGGCCAGGCGCGCGGGGTCCGCTCCAAACTCGGCATGGCGCTCGGCGGCCTGCGCGTAGGCCGCCAGCGCATCGTCCGCGGCCGCCGGAAAGCGATGCTCTGGAGCCAGTCGATACTCGACCGAGAGGATCCGCACCCCCGCGAGCTGAGCAAGCAGCCGGCAGGCGCGGTCGTGGCTGGCCACCGAGCCCAGCACCCAACCGCCGCCGTGGAAGTAGACGAGCAGCGGACCGCGCGGGGGCGCCTGGGCCGGTACGTATAGACGCGCCGCCAGCGGGCCGTCGAGGCCGGCAAGCACGTGCTCCTCGGTCCTGAGATCGAACTTCTGCCGCGGGGAGAAGGGCGCGGCGATCAGGTCGAAGCGCTCGCGCATCTGCGCGACCGGACGCTGCCCCGCCGGCAGGCGGACCAGCTCGGAGAGGCGCGCCACCATCCACGCATCCGGCTCGAGGCCAGCGGCCTGCTCGGGCAGCGAACCCGCCAGCGCTCGCAGCGCGGGGTCGGGCAGCGCGAACAACGCGCCAATCGCCGCGCCCGCGACGGCCTCGAAGAAGGGCGGCGGGCTCCGCAGGAGATTCCGTTTCAGCGAGCCCACCGGGTCACCCTACTTACAAAAGACGGCCGGCCCACTGGGAGGGAGACGTGGGCCGGCCGCACTACTGGGAGGATGGAGACAGGTCTCTATCGACGCTTTCGGCACGCGGCTTGAGCATCCGCCAGGCCGTCGTCTCGCAACGCTTGGGCATCCGCCGGGCCATCGTTCCGCAAACTTGACCGCTCAGAACAACCCGAGCTGATCGACCTCGGCCTCCGGCTCTCCGCCCGCGGCCATGCCGTCGGGGGCCCCGGCGGCCTCCTCGGCCCCCGCGGACTCCGGCTCGGGAGCCGCCTCCGGTATGTCGAGCGGCTCCGGCTGCGGTGGCGCCGGCTGTGCGAGCAACTCGGGCAGCCGCCCAAAATCCTCGCGCAGGGTCTCGAGCATCCGCGGGGTATAGAGCGCCGCCGCGGGATGAAAAATCGGGTAGAGCCGCACCGCGCGCCGGCCGATCGTGAGGACCTCCGCGCGGCCATGCAGGCGTGTGATCCCGGTGGGATCGTCGCGCAGCAGCTTCGTGGAGAAGTTGCCGAGCGTGCAGATCACCCGCGGCTGAATCAGCTCGACCTGCCGGTACAGGTACTCGCGGCAGTTCTCGATCTCCAGCGGCTGGGGGTCGCGATTGCCGGGGGGGCGGCACTTGAGCACATTTGCCACAAAGGTATCTTTGCGCTCCAGCCCGATCTCGCCGAGCAGCGTTTCGAGCAGCTTGCCGGCGCGGCCGACGAACGGCAGCCCGCGCTCGTCCTCACTGGCTCCGGGGGCCTCCCCCACGAACATCAGATCCGCGTCGGCGTTGCCGGCGCCGAACACGACGGTCTTGCGCGTGGCGGCCAGCTCGGTGCAGCGCACGCAACCCTGCGCCTGCTCGAACACCTCCTTCAGGGCCTCGCGCCGCGCGGCGGCCGACAGCTCGCTCTCCTCTGCAGACACTGCTGCGGGATGGTAGTCCCCGCGCCAACGTCGCGACCCTGCGCAATGATCTCGCGATGTCCTCCGCCACCGAGATCTCCATCGCCGCGCCGTTTGCGGGCGTTGTCGTGGCCGTGGCGCACGGCGTCGAGGAGAGTGTGCCGGCCGGAGCTCCGTTGGTGGTGCTCGAGGCGATGAAGATGGAGCACGAGGTGCTCGCGCAGAGCGCTGGGATCGTGCGGCGCGTCGCGGTCGCCGTCGGGGACCTCGTCGAGGAGGGCCAGTTGCTCGTGGTGCTGAGCGCGCTCGAGACCGCGGCCGTGGCCGCGGCCAGCGGTCCCGCGGCGCTCGACCCGCAGGCGCCGCGCGCGGACCTCGACGCCGTCCGTGAGCGCCACGCGCTGGGCCTGGACGCAGCGCGGCCCGACGCGGTGGCTCGTCGTCGCGAGCGCGGCCGGCGCACGGCGCGCGAGAACCTCGCGGACCTCGTGGACGAGGGCACCTACGTCGAGTACGGCCCGCTGATCTTCGCGGCCCAGGAGCGCCGCCGCACGCGCGAGGAGCTGATTGCGCGCACCCCCGCGGATGGCCTCGTCGCGGGCGTCGGGGATGTCGAGGGCCGCCCGTGCGTGGCGATGTCCTACGACTACACCGTGCTGGCCGGCACGCAGGGGATGCGCAACCACCTCAAGAAGGACCGCCTCTTTGAGATCGCGCAGCGGCGCAGGCTGCCGGTCGTGCTGTTCGCCGAGGGCGGCGGCGGACGGCCGGGCGATGTGGACTGGCCGATCGTGGCGGGCCTGGACTGCCGCGCGTTCGCGCTCTTCGCGCAGCTCAGCGGGCTGGTGCCGCTCGTGGGGATCGCCGCGGGCTACTGCTTCGCCGGCAACGCCGCGCTGCTCGGCTGCTGCGATGTGACGATCGCGACCGAGGACTCGAGTATCGGGATGGGCGGCCCGGCGATGATCGAGGGCGGCGGCCTGGGCGTCCACGAGCCCGGCGAGGTCGGCCCGATCGCGGTGCAGGACGCCAACGGGGTCGTGGACCTGCGCGTCGCCGACGAGCGCGCGGCGGTCGCGGCGAGCAAGCGCTACCTCTCCTATTTCCGCGGAGCCACCGCCCCCGGGGCGGTCCCGGACCAGCGCCTGCTGCGCCAGCTGATCCCCGAGCAGCGCAAGCGCGCCTACGACGTGCGC
Organism: Solirubrobacteraceae bacterium; assembly: GCA_036501715.1. GTDB lineage: Bacteria > Actinomycetota > Thermoleophilia > Solirubrobacterales > Solirubrobacteraceae > Palsa-744. The sequence continues at coordinate 104,844 of DASXZV010000045.1, forward strand.
CGCATCGTCGCGGGCCTCTTCGACGAGGGCTCCGTGCTCGAGCTGCGCCGCGGCTTCGGCGCGGGCATCCTGACGGCCCTGGCGAAGGTCGACGGCCGGCCGCTGGGAGTCGTCGCCAACGACCCCACGCATCTCGGCGGCGCGATCGACGCGGACGGCGCCGACAAGGCGGCGCGCTTCATGGGGCTCTGCGACGCCTTCGAGCTGCCGCTGCTGTTCCTCTGCGACACGCCCGGGTTCATGGTTGGCCCCGACGCCGAGCGCACCGCCACCGTGCGGCACTTCGCGCGGCTGTTCCTCGCGGGCGCCAACCTGTCGGTCCCGGCGGGCACGATCGTGCTGCGCAAGGGCTACGGGCTCGGCGCGCAGGCGATGGCCGGTGGCGGCTTCAAGGCGCCGCTGTTCACCGTCGCGTGGCCGACCTCGGAGTTCGGCGGTATGGGCCTGGAGGGCGCGGTGCGCCTCGGCATGCGCCGCGAGCTCGAGGCGATCGAGGACGAGTCCGAGCGCGAGCGGGTCTTCCAAGCAACGGTCGCCGCCGCCTACGAGCACGGCCGCGGCCTGAACATGGCGGCCTACGGCGAGATCGACGACGTGATCGACCCGGCCGATTCGCGGCGCTGGATCGCGATGCTCTTCCAGGAGTCCACGGGTGAGTGGTGGCGACGCTCGGGCAAGAAGCGCCCGTACGTCGACGCCTGGTAGGGACGCAGTCCAACGCCGGAACACACGCTGCCCAAGGCAGCCAGACGGCGGCAAAGAGCGCCCTCTGTGCGGCTGCGCACACAAGCCCCCTCCCCCTTGCGGGCGGCGCCGGCGGATGTATCATTCTTGCCAGGCCATCACCGCGTACGGGATGGACCTGCCGCACCGTTTGTTCGTCGTTGTTCGCAGTTCACCTTCGTCTCGCGCCGGTATCCCAAGGAACTGGACCGAAGCCCATGAGCCCCGCAAACCGACCCTCGTCCCGCGCATGAGGACGCTGCGCACAGTTGCGGAGCTGCGCGTCGCACTCGCCCCGGCACGCCGCGTGGGGCAGCGGATTGGGCTGGTGCCGACGATGGGAGCTCTGCACGAGGGCCATCTGGCGCTGATCGCGCGGGCGCGGGAGCAGTGCGATCAGGTGGTGGTCTCGCTGTTCGTCAACCCGGCGCAGTTCAACGAGCGCAGCGATCTGGAGCACTATCCGCGCCGTGAGCGCGACGACGCGGGGCTCGCGGCGGAGGCGGGCGCGGACCTGTTGTTCGCGCCGGCGGTGGAGGAGGTCTACCCGCCGGGCTTCGCGACCTCCGTGGAAGTGCTCGGCTTGACCGACCGCCTGGAGGGCGCGGCGCGCGGCGCCTCGCACTTCCGCGGGGTCACGACGGTCGTCACGAAGCTGCTCTGCATGGCGAGCCCCGACGTGCTCTACCTCGGCCAGAAGGACGCGCAGCAGGTGCTCGTGATCCGCCGCCTGGTGGCCGATCTGAACCTGCCGGTCGCGATCGAGGTGCAGCCCACGGTGCGCGACCACGACGGGCTGGCGCTCTCCAGCCGCAACGCGCTCCTGGCGCCCGCGGCGCGGACCCGCGCGCGGGCTCTGAACGCCGCGCTCGGAGCCGCGGCGGCGCTCGCCGGCGCCGGCGAGCGCGCCCCGGAGCGGCTACTGGCCGCGGCGCGCGCGGAGCTCGCGCCGCGGGACATCGAGCCGGAGTACCTGGAGCTCGTCGACCTCGACACGCTCGAGCCACTCGGCGAGCTCGACCGGCCGGGCTTGCTGGCACTCGCGGCCCTGGTGGGCGGGGTGCGCCTGATCGACAACGTCACCCTCGAACCGGCCGCCGTCGCGGCGGGCGAGCAACCACAAGACCCCCAGACCGCCAAGAAAGGCCTCGTGAGAACCACATGCAGCGCGTGATGCTCAAGTCCAAGATCCACCGCGCGTCGGTAACCGACTGCGACCTGCACTACGTCGGCTCGATCACGATCGACCCGGACCTGCTGGAGGCCGCGGACATCCTCGAGCACGAGCAGGTTCACGTCGTGGACGTCGATAACGGCGCGCGCTTCGAGACGTACACGATCGCCGGCGAGCGCGGCTCGGGGGCGATGAAGGTCAACGGCGCCGCCGCGCGCCTGGTGCATCGCGGCGACACCATCATCGTGATCTCCTACGGCAGCTACGAGCGGGCCGATCTGGAGCGCTACGAGCCTCGCGTGGTGCACGTGGAGGCGAACACCAATCGCATCATCACCGTCGACGACGCGGTGGCGACCCTACTCACCGCCGAGCCCCTCTCGCGAGGGCGCGACGCGGTGCCCGCCTAGGCGGCGGGCTCGGGCGTCAACCGCAGAGAGGACACCAAAGCCATGTCAAGCCAACCGAACGTCAAGATCCCCCACGACCCCGGCCGGCTGCCGATGACGCTGCCGCTGCTGGCCGAGAAGAAGCGCCTCGGCGACCCGATCGTGATGGTCACCGCTTACGACTACCCGAGCGCCCGCGCCGCGGAGTCCGCCGGCGTGGACCTCGTGCTCGTCGGCGACTCGGCCGCGACGACAGTGCTCGGCTACAGCGCCACCACCCCGGTGCGCCTGGAGGACATGCTGATGCTCGCCGCCGCCGCGCGGCGCGGGCTGCGGACGCCGCTGTTGATCGGCGACCTGCCGTTCGGCTCGTACGAGGTCAGCGACGAGCAGGCCGTCGCCACCGCCGTGCGCATGGTCCAAGAGGCC